>NZ_RPDJ01000054.1 GCF_004023625.1 Streptomyces cavernae
GCATCTCGCGGATGCACTCCGATTCTGTGGACATGGAACCCTAGGAAGTCCCATCATCCCAGCTCAGAGGGCATCCGCGTCTTCATGTCCAAGCCCTGGACCGGCTATTGCCCGGTGGATCGAGGCTTAGGGCTTGCCGGGATGCAACTTGCGTGCTCCGGGTCTTGACACTGCAGCTCAGGACAGATGCTCGCCGACGATTTATTTCCCGGCAAGCCCTTAGTCTCCTTGTCCCCCGGAGCTCCCGGACGGGTCAGCCTCCGGTCGAGTCAGCTCCCGCACGAGCCGCCGCAGGAGCCCCCGCACGCAGGCCGTGCAGGACGTCCACGCGGTTCGTCGTGATTGAGTCGACGCCGGCGTCCAGGAGGCGGCGCATCGAGCGGCGGGTGTCCGGGGTCCAGACGGAGAGCAGGTGGCCGTCGCGGTGGACGCGGTCCGTGAGGGCGCGGTCCACCAGACCGAAGCGGTAGTTGAGCCAGCGCGGGCGCACCGTGTCGAGCAGCGCGGGGCGCGGGGGCGCGAGGCTCGTCCAGGTCAGTGCTATCTCGGCCCGCGGATCGGCGGCGCGGACCGCGAGCATCGTGGACGGCCCCGCGCAGTAGTACACCCGGTCCGCCGCCCCGCAGTCGCCGACGACGCCGACGATCGTACGGATCGCCGCCGCGTCGACCGGCCCCGGGAGGTCCACCAGCACCCGGTTCTCCTTGGTGGCCTCCAGTGCCTCGGCGAGCGTCGGCACTCCGCCGCCGGTCAGGCCGTTCGCCTCGGCGAAGGACAGGGCGGCCAGCGGCCGGTCGTGCCCCCACAGCCGCTTCAGCGTCGCGTCGTGCAGCAGAACGGGGACGCCGTCCCGGGTCGACCGGACGTCGAACTCCACCGCGTCCGCGCCTCGGTCGAGCGCGGACCGCAGCGACGCGATGGTGTTCTCACGGAAGCGATAGGGATCGCCGCGGTGGGCCACGGCCGTGATGGTGCGCTGGGGCATGGCCCCCATTGTGCTCGGTGTCAGCGGGCGAGCCACGCCGAGGTGTGGTCCTCGATCTCGGACACCAGCCTCGCCTTGCCAGCGGCGTCGAGGAACGACGCATCCACGGCGTTCCGGGCGAGGTCCGCGAGGCCGCGTTCGTCGAGGTCGAGGAGGCGGGCGGCGACCGTGTACTCGTTGTTGAGGTCCGTGCCGAACATTGGCGGGTCGTCGGAGTTCACGGTCACCAGGACACCGGCCCGCACGAACTCCTTGATCGGGTGTTCGTCGAGGGTGCGCACCGCGCGCGTGGCGATGTTCGAGGTCGGGCAGACCTCCAGCGGGATCCGCCGCTCGGCGAGGTGCGCCAGCAGTTTCGGGTCCTGCGCCGAGCTGGTGCCGTGGCCGATGCGCTCGGCGCGCAGTTCGGTCAGCGCGTCCCAGACCGTCTCCGGCCCGGTGGTCTCGCCGGCGTGCGGGACGGAGCGCAGCCCGGCAGCGATGGCCCGGTCGAAGTACGGCTTGAACTGCGGCCGCGGCACGCCTACTTCGGGCCCGCCGAGCCCGAACGACACCAGCCCCTCCGGGCGCAGCCTGTCGTCGGTGGCCAGCCGCGTGGTCTCCTCGGCCGCTTCGAGACCGGCCTCGCCGGGGATGTCGAAGCACCAGCGCAGTACGACGCCCAGCTCGGCCTCGGCCGCCTTGCGGGCGTCCTCTATGGCGTCCATGAACGCGCGCGCCTCGATGCCGCGGCGGGTCGACGAGTACGGGGTGATCGTCAGCTCCGCGTAGCGGACCTGCTGCCGGCCGAGCTCGCGGGCGACCTCGTAGGTGAGCAGCCGTACGTCCTCGGGGGTGCGGACGAGGTCGACGACCGACAGGTACACCTCGATGAAGTGGGCGAAGTCCGTGAAGGTGAAGTAGGCGGCGAGGGCCTCGGGGTCTACGGGGACCCGGGAGTCGGGGTGGCGGGCGGCGAGGGCGGAGACGATGCGCGGGGAGGCGGAGCCGACGTGGTGCACATGGAGTTCGGCCTTGGGGAGCCCTGCGATGAAGGCCTGCAGGTCCCGTGGGGCGCGGGGGGTGTGCTCGGTGCGGTGGTCGGTCAAGGGGTCCTCCCCGGAAAGGGCGCCGCGCGGTCCGGTCTGCGGGCCGGTGCGGCGCGGGTGATCGGCTGATCGGTGGTGCGGAGACATCGTAGGGCGCGCTCGTTGATGATCAGACCGGGCCGTACCATTGCCTGGTCTGCAACGGGAGGGGACCCGCGTATGTCCGACGACGCGCAGGAACGCACCGGCGACCCCTGGGCCCCACCCGAGCAGCGCGCCACTCCGGACCCGCGCACGCCCGCACCGAAGGCTTCCCTCGACGGGTCCGCCGTGCCGGATGCCACCCCACCCCGGGGGTCCTGGCCGGAGGCGGAGACGGGGACGGACGCGGACGCGCCGCAGGAGACGACCCAGTACGGGGAGGATGTGGCGGGCGTTTCGGAGACCGCCTGGGAGACCGATCGGATCGTGCCGGACCCCGCCCCGGCGGCCGGCTCCACCCCCCGGCCCTGGGCTGCCCCCGCCGGACCCGCCGGCGGCTCCACCCCTCAGCCCTGGGCGGCCACCTCCGCACCCTCCAGCGACTCCTCCGCGCCTCCCAGCCGCCACTCCGCACCCCCGAGCGGCCCCCCACAGCGGGGCAGTTCCGGTACGCCGAACACATCGGACAACCCCTTCGCGGCGCCGACCGGACCTGGAAACGGTGCCTCCGGTGCCTCCGGTGCCTCCGGTGCCTCCGGTGCCTCCGGGGTTTCCGGCTCGGCGGACAACCCCTTCGCGTCTCCGACCGGACCGGGAAACGCTCCCTCCGGTGCTCCCGGCAAGGCGGACAACCCCTTCGCGCCTCCGGCCGGACCTCCCTCAAGCGCCACCCCGGCCCCGCACTCCTTCGCGCCACCGGGCGGCACGCCGCCCGCGGACCCCTTCGCGCCGCCCAGCGGCACCTCGCACGCCGGCCCGCCCTTCGCCCGGCCGGGCGCCGTCCCGCCCGGCGAACCCGTTCCCCCGCCGCCGATCTCCCCGGACGGGCCCGGGCAGGTCCCCTACGGCTACCCCGCGTACGGCTACCCGGGATACGGCTACCCCGCGTACCCGGCCCCCGGCGGACAGCCCGGCTACCACCCAGGTCCCCCCGGCCACCACCCAGGTCCCCCCGGCCACCATCAAGGCGGCCCCGCCCACTACCAGGGCGCCCCCGGCACCCCGGCCTACGGCTGGCCCGCCATGCCGGTGGCTCCGAACAACGGCCTGGGCACCACCGCCATGGTGCTCGGCATCATCGCGGCCGTGGGCTTCTGCCTCTGGCCGGTGGCGATCGTCCTCGGCGTCCTCGCGGTCGTCTTCGGTGTGATCGGCAGCAGAAGGGTCCGCCGGGGCGAGGCGACCAACGCCGGTCAGGCCATGACCGGCATCATCTGCGGGGTCATCGGCATCCTGCTGGGCGTCATGATGATCGGCCTCATGTACGCGACGTGGGGTGACGAGCCCGATGAGCCGCCGACGGAAGAGGGCTACTCGGCGGCCCGGTCGTAGACCGGGCCCTCCCGCAAGGCGGTTCAGCCGACCTCGCTCGGCAACTGTCGGCCGACCTCGCTCGGCAACCGCTCCCGGGCCGCCATCAGCGCGAACCCCAGCAGGTTCAGCCCCCGCCACCGCTCCGGATCCCCGGCTCGTTCGTCGTCCGCCGCCAGGCCTATCCCCCAGACGCGGTCCATGGGGCTGGCCTCCACCAGCACCCGCTCACCCGTGCCGCGCAAGAAAGCCCCCAACTCGGGGTCCGACGCGAACTTGTGGACGCTGCCCTCGACCACGATGCCGTAGCGCTCGCGCTCCCACACCGTGTCGTCGAAGCCGCGCACCAGGCGGCCGGCCTTCTTCGCCAGGGCGGGGTTCGGCGCCTGTAGAGCGCGGCGCTCCGCCTCCGCGTCCTGGAACAGGCGCGCCTTCGACGCCATCATCCAGTGCTCCGCCGTCGCGTACGACACCCCGTCCACCGTGAACGGCGACGGCCACCACTGGCTGAGACAGCTCGGTCCCAGCCGCCCGTCCGGCCGGGGCCGGTGCCCCCAGAAGTGCAGATACTTGACGCGAGTCCCCGAACGGACCGCGTTGACCAGCGACTCCACCGACTCGATCTTCCCCATGCCCGTCAGTGTGGCAGCCGCCACTGACAGTCCGTCCCGCGTTTTCGGCCCCGACTCGACACTCAGCCGACAGATTCCGTCGCGTAATCAAAAGGCAACAACGGAATCACTTGTTGGAGTGGCCTGATTCTGTCAGGATCGGCACTCAAATCGAGCTGAAGCTACGTCATGGTCTGCGTGGACGCGGTGGAGGAGAGCGACATGGAAAACCGTGGCGACAGCGCCCGAGGCACCCGGGACCAGGCGCTGCGACACGTACGCGAACACTTCGCCGACGGTGCCCAGTACATCGCGGGCCGCCCGGCCAAGGGGACTTCCGGCCGTACTCACACGGTGGTGGATCCGGCCACCGGCGACGAGATCCACACCTACGAACTCGCCGGAGCGGACGACGTCGACTCCGCCGTCGCCGCCGCCCGAGACGCCTTCCCCCTGTGGTCCGCCGCCACCCCCGGCGAGCGTTCCGACGCCCTGCACCGTTTCGCCGCCGTCCTCGCCGACCGCGCCGGGGAGTTCGCCCTGGCCGAGTCCCTCCAGTGCGGCAAGCCGCTCAAGCTCAGCCGGGAGTTCGACGTCCCCGGCACGATCGACAACACCGCCTTCTTCGCGGGGGCCGCCCGGCATCTCCAGGGCCAGTCCGCGGGCGAGTACTCCGGCGACCACACCTCCTACGTGCGCCGCGAACCCATCGGCGTCATCGGCTCGATCGCGCCGTGGAACTACCCGTTGCAGATGGCCGCCTGGAAGATCCTCCCGGCCGTCGCCGCGGGCAACACGATCGTCCTCAAGCCCGCCGAACTGACCCCCCTGACCTCGCTCCTCTTCGCCGCGTCCGCGACCGAGGCGGGCATCCCCGACGGTGTGATCAACATCGTCACGGGCACCGGCGGACAGGCCGGTGAGCGCCTGGTCGCGCACCCGGACGTCGCCATGATCTCCTTCACCGGCTCCACCCCCGTCGGCAAGCGGGTCGCCGAGATCGCCACCGGTACCGTCAAGCGCCTCCACCTCGAACTCGGCGGCAAGGCCCCCTTCGTGGTCTTCGACGACGCCGACATCGAGGCCGCCGTGCACGGCGCGGTGGCGGGCGCGCTGATCAACACCGGCCAGGACTGCACGGCGGCCACGCGCGCGTACGTGCAAAGGCCCCTCTACGAGGAGTTCGTCTCCGCGACCGCCGACCTCATGGCGACCGTCCGGCTCGGCGACCCGTTCGAGCCCGGCACCGACCTGGGCCCGTTGATCTCGTACGCGCAGCGCGACCGCGTGGCCGGTTTCGTCGACCGGGCGCGCACGCACGCACGCGTGGTCACCGGCGGCGCCGCCCCACAGCACCTGAAGGGCGCCTACTACCTGCCCACGCTGATCACCGACGCCGCGCAGGACAGTGAGATCGTCCAGTCGGAGATCTTCGGCCCCGTGCTCGTCGTGCTGCCCTTCGACGACGACGATGACGGCATCGCGCTCGCCAACGACACCCCGTACGGGCTCGCCGCCTCCGCCTGGAGCCGCGATGTGTACCGGGCGGGCCGTGCGACCCGGGAGATCCGGGCGGGCTGCGTCTGGATCAACGACCACATCCCGATCATCAGCGAGATGCCGCACGGCGGATACCGGGCGTCCGGCTTCGGCAAGGACATGTCCGCCTATTCCTTCGAGGAGTACACCCAGGTGAAGCACGTCATGTTCGACAACACCGCGGTGGCCCGCAAGGACTGGCACCGCACGGTCTTCGGGGACCGATAGCCCGCCGCCGCCGCCGTCGGCGGCGCGCCGCCGACGGACCGCCGCACACACCGGGGGAACGACCGCCACCTCGGGCGCTGACCAGGCCCCCCTGACGAAAGGCCACCACGCGCATGGAGCAGAACGAGCCCGAACGCCTATCCCCGGCCCAACTGGCCGCCATGCGGCGCAGTCTCACCAGCGGGAGGGCCGCCCTCACCCGTCGGTCGCTGCTGCGGGCGTCCGCAGGCGGCGCACTGGTCGCCGGCGGGCTCGGGGCGCTCACCGGCTGTGGCATCCCCGCCGCCGGCAAGACCCAGGGCGGTGTTTCCGCCGAGGACCACTCGGCCAAGGAGAAGACGGTCAACTTCTCCAACTGGACCGAGTACATCGACATCGACGACAGCGGAAAGCGTCACCCCACGCTTGAGGCCTTCACCAAACGCACCGGCATCACGGTCAAGTACACCGAGGACATCAACGACAACAACGAGTTCTTCGCCAAGATCAAACCGCAGCTCGCCGCAGGCCAGGACACCGGCCGCGACATCATCGTCCTCACCGACTGGCTCGCCGGCCGGCTGATCCGCCTGGGCTGGGCGCAGAAACTGGACCCGTCCAACCTGCCGCACGCCTTCGCCAACCTCTCCGACCAGTTCCGCAGCCCCGACTGGGACCCGGGCCGCGCCTACTCGTACCCCTGGCAGGGCATCTCGACGGTCATCGCGTACAACAAGAAGGCGCTCGACGGCGCCGAGGTGAAGTCGGTCTCCGACATGCTCGACAACCCCAAACTCAAGGGGCGCGTCGGCTTCCTCACCGAAATGCGCGACACGATCGGGATGACCCTGCTCGACATGGGCAAGGACCCGGCGAAGTTCACCGACGACGACTACGACGCCGCCATCGCCCGCCTCCAGAAGGCCGTCGACTCGCAGCAGATACGCCGCTTCACCGGCAACGACTACACCTCCGACCTCACCAAGGGCGACTTCGCGGCCTGCATCGCCTGGGCCGGTGACGTCGTGCAGCTCAAGGCCGACAGCCCGGACGTCGACTTCATGATCCCCGACAGCGGCTATCTGACGTCGAGCGACAACATGCTGATCCCCAACAAGGCACGTCACAAGACCAACGCCGAGCGGCTCATGGACTACTACTACGAGCCCGGACCGGCCGCCGAACTCGCCGCGTACATCAACTACGTGACCCCGGTCGAGGCGACGAAGGTGAGGCCCTACCTCGCGAAGATCGACCAGAGCGCGGCCGACAACCCGCTGATCATTCCCGACCAGTCCATGGCCGCGAAGTCCCGTGCCTTCCGCTCGCTGAGCCAGAAGGAAGAGACGGCCTACGAAGCCAAGTTCGCGAAGCTCACAGGGGCGTGACGATGATGACGACAGAAGCCGGCGGCGACGTCCGCCTCTCCGGGATCAGCAAGACGTACGGCTCCTTCACCGCCGTGCACCCCCTCGACCTGACCGTGCCGCAGGGCTCGTTCTTCGCGCTCCTCGGGGCGTCGGGCTGCGGCAAGACCACCACCCTGCGCATGATCGCAGGCCTGGAGGAACCCTCCTCCGGAACCGTCCGGTTGGGCGAGCAGGACGTGACGGCGCTGCCCCCGTACAAGCGGCCGGTCAACACCGTCTTCCAGTCGTACGCCCTCTTCCCGCACCTCGACATCTACGAGAACGTCGCCTTCGGCCTGCGCAGACGCGGTATCAAGTCGGTGAAGAAGCAGGTCGGGGAGATGCTCGAACTGGTCCAGCTCGGCGAGCAGGCACGCAAGAAGCCGCACCAGCTCTCCGGCGGCCAGCAGCAGCGCGTCGCCGTCGCCCGCGCCCTGATCAACCACCCCAAGGTGCTCCTCCTCGACGAGCCGCTCGGCGCCCTCGACCTGAAGCTGCGCCGCCAGATGCAGCTGGAGCTCAAGCGGATCCAGACCGAGGTCGGCATCACCTTCATCCACGTCACGCACGACCAGGAGGAGGCCATGACGATGGCCGACACGGTCGCCGTGATGAACGCGGGCCGCGTCGAGCAACTCGGCTCGCCCGCCGACCTCTACGAGAACCCGCGGTCAACGTTCGTCGCCAACTTCCTCGGCACCTCCAACCTCATCGAGGCCGAGGTCGACACCAGGAAGGGCGACGACATCGTCGTCAAGGCCGGCGACTGCAAGCTCACCCTCCCCGAGTCCCGCTGCTCGGCGCCCACCACGACCGGCGGCGAGCTTCTCGTCGGCGTACGACCCGAGAAGATCTCCCTGGCCCACGCCGACGACGCGGGCGGGATACCACCCGGCCGCAACCGCATCACCGGGAAGATCGCCGACAGCAGTTTCATCGGCGTCTCCACCCAGTACGTGATCGACAGCCCCGTGTGCCCCGAGTTCGAGGTGTACGTGCAGAACATCGACCGGGACACGAGGCTGGTGCCCGGCACCGAGGTCGTCCTGCACTGGAATCCCGCGCACAGCTTCGGCCTGGACGCGTCCCAGTCCCCGCTGGCCGGCACAACCGGCGCGGCGGACACCCAGGCGGTAGGGGAAGAGGCGGCCTGATGTCGACCCTGACCGAGGCGCCACCGCCTCTCGCGCCCCCCGCGCCCGAGCAGAAGCCGCCGCGCGGGCGCGGCCGGCTCGTCCCCTACTGGCTGCTGCTGCCCGGCATCCTGTGGCTGCTGGTCTTCTTCCTGATGCCGATGGTCTACCAGGCCTCCACGTCCGTGCAGACGGGCTCCCTGGAGGAGGGCTACAAGGTCACCTGGCACTTCGCGACCTACTGGGACGCGCTCGCCGAGTACTGGCCGCAGTTCCTGCGCTCGGTGCTCTACGCCGGCACCGCGACCGTCCTGTGCCTGCTGCTCGGCTATCCGCTCGCCTATCTGATCGCCTTCCGCGCGGGCCGCTGGCGCAACGTCGTGCTGATCCTCGTCATCGCGCCGTTCTTCACCAGCTTCCTGATCCGTACGCTCGCCTGGAAGACGATCCTCTCGGACGGCGGCCCGGTCGTCGGCGCCCTCAACACACTGCACGTCCTGGACGTCACCAACTGGCTCGGCATCACGGCCGGCGACCGCGTCCTCGCCACCCCCCTCGCGGTGGTGTGCGGCCTCACGTACAACTTCCTGCCCTTCATGATCCTGCCGCTCTACACCTCACTGGAGCGCATCGACCCACGGCTGCACGAGGCCGCCGGCGACCTGTACGCGAGGCCCTCCACAACCTTCCGCAAGGTGACCTTCCCGCTCTCCATGCCGGGAGTCGTCTCCGGCACCCTGCTCACCTTCATCCCGGCGAGCGGCGACTACGTCAACGCCGAACTCCTCGGTTCCACGGACACCCGCATGGTCGGCAACGTCATCCAAACGCAGTTCCTGCGGGTCCTGGACTACCCGACGGCCGCCGCCCTCTCGTTCATCCTGATGGCCGCGATCCTCATCATGGTCACGCTCTACATCCGCAGGTCCGGCACGGAGGATCTGGTTTAAATGACCTTCGTCAACTGGCTCAGACGCCATCTCGTCGTCATCGCGGGACTGCTGACGCTCGGATACCTCCTCCTTCCGAACGTCGTCGTCACGGTGTTCTCCTTCAACAAACCGAAGGGCCGATTCAATTACGAGTGGCAGCGGTTCTCCGCGGACGCCTGGAAGGACCCCTGCGGGGTCTCCGACCTGTGCGGCTCGCTCTCCGTCAGCCTGCAGATCGCGTTCTGGGCGACGCTCGGCGCCACCGTCCTCGGCACGATGATCGCCTTCGCGCTGGTCCGCTACCGCTTCCGCGCGCGAGGGGCGGTCAACTCACTCATCTTCCTGCCGATGGCGATGCCCGAGGTCGTGATGGCGGCCTCCCTGCTGACGCTCTTCCTCAACCTGGGAGCTCAACTCGGCTTCTGGACGGTCCTGATCGCCCACATCATGTTCTGCCTCAGCTTCGTCGTCGTCGCCGTCAAGGCAAGGGTGATGTCGATGGACCCGAGCCTGGAACAGGCCGCGCAGGATCTCTACGCCGGGCCCGCGCAGACCTTCCTCAGGGTCACGCTGCCCCTCGCCGCGCCCGGAATCGCGGCGGGCGCGCTGCTCGCCTTCGCTCTCTCCTTCGACGATTTCATCATCACCAATTTCAACGCGGGCTCGCTCGTCACCTTCCCCATGTTCGTCTGGGGCTCGGCCCAGCGCGGAACGCCCGTCCAGATCAATGTCATCGGCACCGCCATGTTCGTCGTCGCCGTTCTGTTCGTCCTGGCGGGAATGCTGATCGGCAACCGCCGCAAACGGCAGAAGGCGTGAACCCGTGGCCGGGTGACACCGGCCCCGAAGCCTCTGAGCCTCTGTAGGGAGTTGACATCATGGCCCCCAGCGCCATGAACCGTTGGACGAGATCACTCTCCGACGCCCAGCCGGTCCCGTACTGGCTGGACGACCCGGAAAAGCCCCGCCCCGAACCCGCCCTCACCGCCACCGACACCTGCGACCTGCTGGTCGTCGGCGGCGGCTACAGCGGACTGTGGACCGCGCTCCTCGCGAAGGAGCGCGACCCACGGCGCGAGGTGGTGCTCCTGGAGGGCCGCGAGGCGGGCTGGGCCGCCTCCGGCCGCAACGGCGGCTTCTGCGCCGCGTCCCTCACCCACGGCCTGGCCAACGGCCTGGCCCGCTGGCCCGACGAGATCGAGCGCCTCCAGCGGCTCGGCGACGAGAACCTCGACGGGATCGAGGCCGCTGTCGCCCGCCACGGCATCGACTGCGACTTCGAACGCACCGGCGAGATCGACGTCGCCACCGAGCCTTACCAGGCGGCCGAACTGCGGCAGTGGTACGAGGAGACCGCCCGCCGGGGCCTCGCCGACGGCCTGGAGTACCTGGACACCGACGCGGTGAGGGAGCAGGTCGACTCACCGACGTTCCTCGCCGGACTGCACGACCGGCGAGGCGTCGCGATCCTCAACCCGGCCCGGCTCGCCTGGGGCCTGAAGCGGGCCTGTCTGCGGCTCGGCGTCCGCATCCACGAGCACACGCCGGCGCTCGACCTGAAGCCGTACGGCGCCGGCATGGCCGTCCGCACCCCGTACGGCCGGGTCCGCGCCCGCCGCGTGGCCCTCGGCACCAACGTCTTTCCCAGCCTCGTACGGCGTGTGCGTCCGTACACCGTCCCCGTCTACGACTACGCGCTGATGACCGAACCGCTCACCGACGGCCAACTGGCGTCGATCGGCTGGAAGAACCGCCAGGGCCTCGGCGACTCGGCCAACCAGTTCCACTACTTCAGGCTGTCCGCCGACAACCGGATCCTGTGGGGCGGCTACGACGCCGTCTATCCGTACGGCGGACGAGTGCGCGCCGAGTACGACAACCGGCCGGAGACCTACGCCAAGCTCGCCGGGCACTTCTTCCGCTGCTTCCCGCAACTGGAGGGCCTGCGCTTCACCCACGCCTGGGGCGGCGCGATCGACACCTGCTCACGCTTCTCGGCGTTCTTCGGGACCGCGCACAAGGGACGGGTCGCGTACGCGGCCGGCTACACGGGGCTCGGCGTCGGCGCGACCCGCTTCGGTGCCGCCGTGATGCTCGACCTGTTGTCGGGCGAGCGTACGGAACGCACGGCGTTGCGGATGGTCCGCACGAAGCCGGTGCCGTTCCCGCCCGAGCCGTTCGCCTGGACCGGTATCGCGCTCACCAAGTGGTCGCTGGCCCACGCCGATGCCCATGGGGGGCGCCGGAACCTGTGGCTGCGGACTATGGACCGGCTGGGGATGGGGTTCGACAGCTGAGACTGTGGGGATGAGGGCTGAGGGCCGCAACCTGAGAGCCGCAACCTGAGGGCGGCTAACGGTTAATGGTCACCGGCCAATGGCCCTGGGCCAGGGCATGGCTACCGCTGTCGAGCGGGCTGCACGGGCTTCGGCCCGCGGCTTCGGCCGAACCCCGCGACCACCATGGCGAGCGCGGTCAGCAGCATCGCGCTCAGCAGCCAGCTGCCCACGACGTCCAGAGCCCAGTGATAGCCGTGCCGCACCAGCCCGAAGCCGACACCCGCGTTCAGCACCCCACAACCGGCGGTCAGTACGCGCCGGACGCGGCGGCCGTCGCACCAGGGGAGCAGGAGCAGGGCCGCGGCGCCGTACGCGATCGCGGCCGTGGCGGTGTGGCCGGAGGGGTAGAAGCCGCTGCCGTCCATGCCGGGCGGCGCCGGACGGTCGACCAGGGCCTTCAACGGGGCGACCACGGCCGGAACCGCACACATCACCACCGTGCCGGCGAGCGCCGACAGCCACCAGCGGTCCGCACCGGACCGCCGGGCACGCCAGGACGTGTACAGCACGGCGACTGCGAGGACGGGTACGGCGACGGTGAAGTTGCCCAGGTCGGAGAGGAATCCGGAGAACCCGTCGGGGTCCGCGAGTGCCGTGCTGAACCGTTCGTCGGCCCGGCGCACCGGCCCACCGGCGGCGACCTGCCAGGTGACCAGAGCGAAGACCACTGCGCACAGGCCGAGCAACGGAAGAACCCCGCGGAGCCCGCGGGGTGGGAGAAGGAGGAAGGTCGGCCGCCCCGGAACAGGGGGGGTAGTTCCGAGGCGGCCGTCCAGATCGGTCGGCCGCGCGCCCCGGGGGGTTTGGGGCGCTCGGCGATCCGATCGGTGAGGAGATCCGGAACTGGAAGCTCCGGTGGTGTGCGCGAGGGCACGACCAGGGCGAAGCTGGGGAGGCCCCGTCCTGGTGTCGCCCACAGTCCCCTGTGGGCGGGGTGTTTCTCTCATCTGGTGTAGAACCTACGGCAGCGAGTCGGCCCGCGACACCCGGAATGGGGCCCCGCCATCCACCTCGCACACCTTCTTCACACGCTCTGCCGGTCACCCCAGGTCACGGCACCGGTACCGGATGACGTTCACACATGTCAGAGCACATACGGAATCCGCCGGGGCGCCCGCGAGACGGCTCTTCGCGCGCTCACGAGCGCCCGGCGCGCTCAGATGCGCGCGAGCGCCTGCTCGATGATGTCCAGGCCCTCGTTCAGCAGGTCGTCGCCGATGACCAGCGGCGGCAGGAAGCGCAGCACGTTGCCGTAGGTGCCGCAGGTCAGGACCAGCAGCCCCTCCTGGTGGCAGGCCTTGGCCAGCGCCGCCGTGGCTCCGGGGTTGGGCTCCTTGGTCGTACGGTCCTTGACCAGTTCGATGGCGATCATCGCGCCACGGCCGCGGACGTCGCCGATGACGTCGTACTTCTCCTGCATGGCGGCCAGCCGCGGCTTCATCGTCGACTCGATCGCCTTGGCGCGGGCGTTGAGGTCGAGTTCCTTCATGGTCTCGATCGAGCCGAGCGCACCGGCGCAGGCCACCGGGTTTCCGCCGTAGGTGCCGCCCAGGCCGCCCGCGTGCGCGGCGTCCATGATCTCGGCGCGGCCGGTCACCGCGGCGAGCGGCAGACCGCCGGCGATGCCCTTGGCGGTGGTGATCAGGTCGGGCACGACGCCCTCGTCCTCGCAGGCGAACCACTGGCCCGTGCGGCAGAACCCGGACTGGATCTCGTCGGCTACGAAGACGATGCCGTTGTCCTTGGCGAACTTGGCGAGCGCCGGCAGGAAGCCCTTCGCGGGCTCGATGAAGCCGCCCTCGCCGAGCACCGGCTCGACGATGATCGCGGCCACGTTGTCCGGGCCGACCTGCTTGGTGATCTGGTCGACGGCCTGCGCGGCGGCCTCGGGGCCGCAGTTGTCCGGGCCGGTCGGCCAGCGGTAGGCGTACGCCATCGGCATGCGGTACACCTCGGGCGCGAACGGGCCGAAGCCGTGCTTGTACGGCATGTTCTTCGCTGTCAGCGCCATGGTGAGGTTGGTGCGGCCGTGGTAGCCGTGGTCGAAGACGACGACGGCCTGCCGCTTGGTGTACGCGCGGGCGATCTTCACGGCGTTCTCGACGGCCTCGGCGCCGGAGTTGAACAGCGCCGACTTCTTGGCGTGGTCGCCCGGTGTGAGCTCGGCCAGCGCCTCGCAGACCTCCACGTAGCCTTCGTACGGCGTGACCATGAAGCAGGTGTGGGTGAAGTCGGCGAGCTGCGCGGAGGCCCGGCGTACGACGGCCTCGGCGGAGGCGCCCACGGACGTCACCGCGATGCCGGAGCCGAAGTCGATCAGCCGGTTGCCGTCGACGTCCTCGATGATCCCGCCGCCGGCCCGCGCGGTGAAGACCGGCAGCACGGAGCCCACGCCCTGCGCGACCGCGGCGGTGCGGCGAGCCTGCAGCTCCTGCGACTTGGGGCCGGGGATGGCGGTGACGACACGGCGCTCCTGCGGCAGTGCACTCATGAGGGGCTCCCTGGGGTCTGGGTCTGTGTGGGGGGTCTCGCGGACGGGCCGGTTTCGGACGCCTCCTTTCGCAGGCTAGGCCCGGCGAGGGCGGCCGGGCATGCACCGTTTGGGAGTGGTCGGGGTGTGTCCTTGTCCGTGGCGGCCATAGGACCACGAAGTGATCTTGTGCCGATTGACGAAGCCGACGCGCGGCACGACGCGAGACGCGCCGAGCCCCGGTGCGCCGTGTCGCCGCGCACTCCGGCCCGGCGAGCGATGGACGGCATCCGACGGGGCATTACATTGACACGGGTATCGGGTAGGGAGCGACGCTCAGGGGGCCAGGGCCATGGACAGGGACCGCATGCCGGACGCGCGGGACACCGGGCCGAATCCGCTGTCCCACCCGGCGGTACCGACGTGGGCGCCCGCGCCGGGGTGGGGGAGGCCGAATGCCTCTGCCGGTTCGCCGTGGGTCTCGGGGCCGGAGTCCGCGGCGGGGCCCGCCCCTGGGAGTTCGGTGGAGGGGGCGGGTATGCCCGGCCGTCCGTCCGGGGCGCCGGACCCGTTCGCTCGTATGTCCTCGGGGGCGCGGGACCTGCCCGACCGTCCGTCCGCGTCCCCGGGCGTGCCCGGTCCCGCGTCGGAGTCCGCCCGGGTCCCCGTACCGTCCGCGCCACCCGCCGCGCCCCCGCGTCCCAGCCGGGCCCCGAGCGCCCAAGGCGGGCCCGACGGCTCCGACTTCCTCTCCTGGCTGCGCGCCCCCCGGCCCGAGGCCGCGCCCGGTGTCTGGCGGTTCCGGTATCGGCCGCGGCCCGCCGAGGAGCCCGAGACCGTTCCGGCGCGGCAGTTGCTCAGCGGGGCGCTCATCGCCTTTCTTGTCGGGTGGCTCGTCTGGTCGTTGCTGTGGAACGGCTACCTCGGTGGCTGGTGGCTGGTGCCGCTCTACGCGATGATCCCGGACTCCTGGGCGCAGCCCCACTCCTTCACCGCGGTGGTCGTCGTCTACGCGTACTACGTCCTCGTCGCGCTCGTCATCATGGTCGCGGTCGGGCGGCTGGGCCGCTGGAGTGAGATCTGGCGGCGGTACGGGCCGCCCGCCTGGCGCAGGACGACGACACCAACGCAAGGGCCGCCGCCCGCGCCCGAGGAGGACCCGGCGCAGTGGCCCCAGTTGCGGGCCGCCGGTGCCACGGACGCCGCCGAGAAGCTCGCCGCTGAAGCCCGCGCGGGGCGGATGCGCGATGTCGACCTCGCCCGGATCAACCGCGCCTGGCAGGGCGTGCGCAACGGCCGGCACTCCCTCGCCCAGTTCGTCGGGGCCGTGCTCAAGGATGGTGCCGCTGCTTGTCTGCACCCCTCCGGAGCCCGTGACCTGCCCGGCCGGCTCGCCCAGCACGACCTGGTCACCGGCCAGGTACGCATCGGTACCACCGCCGACGACCGGCGCAACCCCTATGCCTACCGCGGCGCCGGTCTCGCTCTCGGCCCCGATCTGCTCGGCACCTCCCTGGTCGCCGTCGGCCCCCCGGGGTCAGGCAAGACCGGGAACGTGGTCTGGCCGCTCGCCGAGTCGCTCTGTCTGCAGGCGCTCGCCGGACGCGCAGCCGTGGTCGTGGTCGGCGCGGCGGGCGCGGGTCTCGGCCCGTCGGACGCGTACGACGTCGTCGTTCGGATCGGCCACCCGGACTCCGTCTACGACCTCGACCTCTACGGCGGGACCACCGACCCCGACGAGGCCGCCGCCGTCCTCGCCGAGGCGCTCGTCGGCGATCTCGCCGACCCGCACCCGGGCAGCGACAGCCGCCGCTCCACCACCGTCCTCGCCCAGGTCCTCGGACCCTTCCGGGCCGTCCACGGACGCTTCCCCTCCGTTCCGGAGCTGCGCCGGCTCCTCGACGGCGACCCGGGCCCGCTCGGCGCCCTGCGGGAGGCACTGGAGGAGACCGGGCAGGAGTCGCTGCTGCGTGAACTCGACGCCCGCGTACGGCAGTCGGGGCATCCCGGAGACGTGGGCGGCACGCTCGCCGACCGGGTCGCCCTCCTCGACCGGCCCGCCTTCGCCTCCTTCTTCGACACCTCCGGGCAGTCCCGGCCCTTCTCCCTGCGCGCCCTCGACCACCCCGTCCGCGTCCGCATCGACCTGCCCGAACGCGGCCACGCCGACGCCTCACGGATCCTGGCGCGTCTGGTGCTCGCCCAGTTCACGGCGAGCGCGGCGGTACGCGAGGACCGCTCCCTCTTCGCCTGCCTGGTGCTCGACGACGCCTCCGGTGTCGTCACCCCGGAAGCGGTGCGCGGCATCCAGCGGCTGCGGTCCGCCAACGCCGGGACCGTACTGACCCTGCGGACCCTCGACGACGTGCCCCGGCCGCTGCGCGGACCGCTCCTCGGAGCCACCGGCTGCCGGATGGCGCTGTCCGGGCTCACCCCGTGGGACGGGCAGGACTTCGCCGAGGTGTGGGGCAAGGAGTGGACCGAGGCACGGGACGTCACCGACCGGCAGATCATCGCCGAGACCCCGGCCGGCAAGGCAGTGCACGTCCTGCGCCGAGTGATCACCGGCAAGGCCCCGACCGCCCGCGCGGTGACCGTGCGGCAGGTCGAACGTGAACGCTGGTCGGCGTCCGAGCTCGCGCATGCCGTGCCACCCGGCCACGCGGTCCTCTCGCTGACGACCGTGCGCGGGGAACTCGCCCCACCACTCCTGGTGGACCTCAGGCGCTAAAGCCCGACATGCTCCGCCGCCCCTTACAGTGAGGCAGAATCGGTAAGGGTTGCTCATACACGGCGGACAAAAGATCGAAGGTTCCATGGCGCCCACGCTCGCCTCGCTCGTGCACCACTCCGCGCTCAAGCTCACCGTGCGGGCGGGCGAGGACCGCCTGGACGTGCCCGTCCGCTGGGCGCACGTCAGCGAACTCGCCGACCCCGTGCCCTACATGGAGGGCGGGGAGCTGCTGCTGATCACCGCGCTCCAGCTGGACGCAGAGGATCCCGAGGCCATGCGGCGGTATGTGAAGCGGCTGGTGGGAGCCGGGGTCGTGGGGCTCGGCTTCGCCGTCGGGGTCAACTACGACGAGACCCCGAAAGCGCTCCTCGACGCGGCCGAGCAGGAGGGGCTGCCGCTGCTCGAAGTGCCCCGGCGCACACCCTTCCTCGCCATCACCAAGGCCGTCTCCGCGGCGATCGCCGCGGACCAGTACCGCGCCGTGACGGCCGGGTTCGCGGCCCAGCGCGAACTGACCAGGCAGGCGCTGGGCGGCGGGCCCGAGGGGCTGCTGTCCGCGCTCGCCGCACAGGTCGACGGCTGGGCCGCGCTCTACGACGCCTCTGGCGCCGTCGTCGCGACCGCGCCCGAGTGGGCCGCCCGGCGGGCCGCGGAACTCACCGCCGACGTGGAGCGGCTGCGGGAGCGGCCCGCACCCGCCAGCGCCGTGGTCGCGGGCGAGGACCGTGACCGGGTGGAACTGCACTCACTGGGCACCGGACGACGGCCC
This sequence comes from Streptomyces cavernae, assembly GCF_004023625.1. Classification (GTDB taxonomy): domain Bacteria; phylum Actinomycetota; class Actinomycetes; order Streptomycetales; family Streptomycetaceae; genus Streptomyces; species Streptomyces cavernae. The sequence continues at coordinate 17,669 of NZ_RPDJ01000054.1, forward strand.
CGGGCCGCGCTCGCCGTGGGCACGGCCGCCGCACCGGGCACGGCCGAGCGCTACGCCCTGCACTCCGCGATCGCCCTGCTCACCCTCACGACCGAACGCTCCGGATCGCTGCAGGCCGCGGAACAGCGGATCGGCGCCGCGGTACTGCGGATGCTGCTGGCCGGGGAGCCCGACCACGCGCGGGCGGTGGCCGGCGACCTGTACGGGGACCTGCTCGACGCGCCGTTCCGGCTGCTGATCGCCGAACCCGCGCCGGCCCTCGCGGGGGAGGACACCGGGCGGGATCCGCTCGGCGCGCCGGCCGACCTGGCCGACGTCGTCGAGTCGGCCGCGGCGCGCGCCGGGGAGGCCGTGCTGGTGGTGCCCGAAGGGGCGAAGGGGGAGCGGCTGGTGGTCCTCGCCATGGACGGCGGCGCGGCGGTGGCGGCGTGCACGCAGTACGCGCGAGGGCTGGAGACGGCGGCGCGGTCCGCCCCCGCCGAGCAGACCGCCGCTGCTGCCGCGTCCGGGGCCGCTGCCGCTTCCGGGGCTGCTGGCGGTTCCGCCGCCGCTGCGGCTTCCGGCGCTTCCACCGTTTCCGCTGTTTCCGCTGTTTCCGATGCTTTCCGTGTTTCCGGCCATGGTGGAGCGCTGGTGGTGGGGATGTCCGCGCCCGCGGGGCCGATCGCGGCGGCGGCCGCTTACAAGCAGGCCGAGCAGGCGCTGTCGGTCGCCCGGCGGCGGGGGCGGTTCCTGGTGGAGCACGAGCAGGTCGCCGCGGGATCGGTGGTGCCGCTGCTCGCCGACGACGCGGTCCGGGCCTTCGCGGACGGGTTGCTGCGCCCCCTGCACGAGCACGACGCGACGGGGCGGGGTGATCTGGTCGCCTCGCTGCGGGCGTGGCTGGCGCGGCACGGTCAGTGGGACGCGGCGGCGGCGGACCTGGGGGTGCATCGCCACACGTTGCGGTACCGGATGCGGAGGGTCGAGGAGATCCTCGGGCGGTCGTTGGAGGATCCGGATGCGCGGATGGAGCTGTGGCTGGCGTTGAAGGCGACGGCCGCGGTGGGGCCGGGGTAGGCCCCCTTGGGACGGGAGGGGACGGGACGGGGACGGGTAGGGGCGGCGGGGGCGAACACCTTGCCCCGGCTCCGAGTGACCCGCAACCACCACGCCAATCCGGCCAGCGCCCCGCCCCCACTACTCCACCCCGGACAAACGACCCGCCGCCCCTCCCGCCCTACCGTGGACCGAGAAAAGCAGACCAGGGAAAACAAGCGCACCCCACCGCGGAAGGGCCGGAACCCGACATGACTTCCACCCACGCCTTCTGGCTCGCCGGCCGCCAGGCCACCGGCGAGGCCGCCTTCGACGTCACCTCCCCGTGGGACGGGCGTCTCGTAGGCAAGGTCAGCGTCCCCACCGACGCCCAGGTCGAAGAGGCCGTCGCCGCCGCGCACGCCGTGCGCGACGAGTTCGCCGCCACCCCGGCCCACGTCCGCGCCGCCGCCCTCGACCACGTCAGCCGCCGTCTCGCCGAGCGGACCGAGGAGATCGCGCAGCTGATCTCCGCCGAGAACGGCAAGCCGGTGAAGTGGGCCCGCGGCGAGGTCGGCCGCGCCGTCTCCGTGTTCCGGCTCGCCGCGGAGGAGGCCCGCCGCTTCAACGGCGGCGAGGCCCAGCGGCTCGACACCGACCCCGGCGGCCAGGGCAGGCTCGCGTTCACCCGCCGCTTCCCCAAGGGAGTCGTCCTCGGTATCGCGCCTTTCAACTTCCCGCTCAACCTGTGCGCCCACAAGGTCGCACCGGCCATCGCGGTGGGCACGCCGATCATCCTCAAACCCGCCCCCGCGACCCCGCTGAGCGGTCTGATCCTCGGTGAACTGCTCGCCGGGACCGACCTTCCGGCGGGCTCCTGGTCGGTGCTGCCGGTCGCCAACGACAGGATGCCCGCCCTGGTGCAGGACGAGCGCCTCCCCGTGATCTCCTTCACCGGCTCCGACAAGGTCGGCTACGCGATCATGGACTCGGTGCCGCGCAAGCACCTCACCCTGGAGCTGGGCGGCAACGGCGCGGCGGTCGTGCTCGCCGACTACGCCAGCGACGAGGACCTCGACTGGGCGGCCACCCGTATCGCCACCTTCTCCAACTACCAGGGCGGCCAGTCCTGCATCTCCGTGCAGCGGGTCATCGCGGACGCGTCCGTCTACGAGCGGCTGCTGCCCCGTGTGGTCGCCGCCGTGGAGGCACAGGTCACCGGTGACCCCTCGGACGACGCCACCGACGTCGGGCCACTGGTCAGCGAGGACGCGGCCAAGCGGGTCGAGGCCTGGGTGGAGGAGGCCGCGAAGGCCGGTGCCCGGGTCCTCACCGGCGGCAAGCGCGACGGCGCCTCGTACGCGCCGACCGTCCTCGCCGACGTGCCCGCCGATGTGACCATCTCCTGCGAGGAGGTCTTCGGACCCGTCCTCACGATGCAGCGGGTCGACGGTGAGGCCGCCGCCTTCGCCGCCGTCAACGACTCCAAGTACGGCCTGCAGGCAGGGGTGTTCACCCATGACCTGCAGACCGCCTTCCGTGCCCACCGCGCCCTGGAGGTCGGCGGCGTCGTCATCGGCGACGTGCCCTCGTACCGCGCGGACCAGATGCCGTACGGCGGTGTGAAGCAGTCCGGTGTCGGCCGGGAGGGCGTCAGGTTCGCGATGGAGGACTACACCTACGAGCGGGTGATGGTGCTGACCGGGCTCGACCTGTGACCGCCCTCTGAGCACCCGCACCGGGGAACGTGCGAAGGGGCCCGGCACCGGAGCGATGCAGTGCCGGGCCCCTTCCCCCTCGGTGCCGGCCTGCTCCGGACCCTCAACCGGAGAAGCCGACCCGCGCCAGCCGCAACGGGCCGCGCAGCCGCAGGCGCAGATCGTGGACGCCGGAGACCCGGGCGGCGGCGGCCCCGACGATCACGTAGTCGTACGGACCCGCCGTCGCGGGGACGTCGATGGTCGCCAGAACCTCACCGCCGGCCAGGGACAGCTCGACCGAACCCTCGCCCGCCGCCTCCACCGCGACCACCGTCGCACCGCCACCGAGGACCCCGTCCCCGAGGCCCGCGTCCCCAAGGCCGCCGTCCCCGAGGTCGTGGTCCGCGAGGCCGCCCTCCCACGGGCCCCCGTCCCCGAAGTCACAGTTCTTGAACAGCAGTTCACCCCTGCCGCCGACCAGTGGCGCCACCGCGTCCCCCGACACCTTCGTGCGGTCGACGATCTCCGTGTTCCGCTGCTCGTCGAAGTCCACGCCGTTCAGGCCGAGTTCGGCAACGGGGCGCGGGGCGGCGGGAGTTCCGTCCAGGTGGAGCGTCGAACGGAGCCTGATGTCCTCGCTCGACGCGCCGACGAGCACGTCGTACGCACCCGGCTCGAGCCGCCGTCGGCCGTGTGTGGACATCTGGGACACGGACCACGACTACGAGATCATGCTCTGGGTCAACCACAACGGCGCCGTAGGCGCGCTCGGCGACTACCAGGGCAACGCCACCCTCGGCGGGCACAACTGGGGCGTGTACAAGGGCCGGGTCAACAACCAGGACGGCTCGTACCACGACGTCTTCTCGTTCCTGCGGACCTCCGACTCCACCTCGGGCACTGTCACCGCGCTGTAGCGCCGCTGGGCGTCGGCCGGGGTGCCCGCGGCGATCCAGTAGTCGATCTGCCGGGCGGAGTCGGCGACCCAGCGCGTACCGTTCTCCGCCAGCTCGACGCGGCCGATCGCCGGGTTGTTCCACAGCAGGGTGTAGCCGCGGCTGGAGGTGAGGACCGGGACGGACACCTCGGCGTTGCGCTGCACCAGGTCCAGGACGACGCCCTTCTGGTCGAGCCGCCCGTGCTGGTGCTGGCCGAGTCCGTACAGCTTCTCGCCCTCGTACGCGGCGAAACGCTGCTCCAGGCGGTGGTGGCCGTGACCGACGGCGGTGTGGAGGCGGGAACCCGGCCACCAGAAGTGGGCGCGTTCCTCGGCGAGCAACTCACCGCCGTCGGTGGTCCGCACGAAACGGATGAGCCCTTCGGCGTTGACCTCCACGGTCAGCGAACCGACGGTCAACTGACCGTGCCCCCTTCGACCTTCACGGTGCTTTCGGTGCTCGGCGGGTCGTCGAGCAGGGCGCCGGGCACCCCTTCGAGGACCGGACCGCCGAGCCGGGCCCGGACCCGGACGGCGTCCGGGCCCCACGGCTCGACACGCACGGTCTCCTGCCGCCCGCTCCACTCCAGAGCGCCGTCGCGCTCACGGAACGTTCCGACGGTGGGCGACGACTGGGCGAGGCTGACCACACCCTGCTGCGGGGAAGTGCCCTCGGGGTGGGGCGTGCGGTGCTCCTGTGGCTGCTTCTCGGCGGACTGATTCACGACGAGTGCTCCAGGAGTAAGGAGGTAGGGGGTGCCGGACGCCCGCCAGCGGTGACAGGACGTCAAGTTCCGGGCCACCGCGGGCATGCCGGTCCGGCCTGGGGGCGAGGTGTCGAGGGAGGTGGGAGGTGGGAGGTGGGGGGTGGGGGGTGGGAGATCGGAGGTGACGGAAGGCCGGCGGGGCGGGGCGGGGCGGGCGGCCCCCGGGTCACGCCGCGGGCGCCGGCCCCGTACTCGCACGCACCGTCAGTTCCGGGCCGAGCAGCACGACCTCGTCCTTCCCGCGTCCGTCCAGCTTCGCGACCAGATGCTCCACGGCCCGCCGTCCCATTTCCTGCGCGGGAATGGCGACGGACGTCAGCCGCACGGAGGCCTGAGCCGCGACCTGGTCCGGGCAGATCGCCACGACGGACACGTCCTCGGGCACCGCCCGCCCCCACTGGCGCAGCAGCGCCAGCAGCGGCTCGATCGCGGACTCGTTCTGGACGACGAAACCGCTGGTGCCGGGGCGTTCGTCGAAGATCCGGGAGAGGGTCAGGGCCATCGCGTCGTACCCGCCCTCGCAGGGCCGGTGCAACAGCCGGAGCCCCAACTCCCGTGCCGTCGACCGCAGTCCGTCGAGGGTCCGCTCGGCGAAGCCGGTGTGCCGCTCGTAAACCGCGGGCGCCTCGCCTATGACCGCGATGTCGCGGTGTCCGAGCCCGGCCAGATGCTGGACGCAGAGCGTGCCCGTCGCGGTGAAGTCCAGATCGACGCAGGTCAGACCGGTGGTTTCGGCCGGCAGCCCGATGAGCACCGAGGGCTGGTCCGTGTGGCGGAGCAGCGGCAGCCGCTCGTCCTCGAGCTCCACGTCCATCAGGATCATCGCGTCGGCGAGCCCGCTGCCGGTGACCCGGCGCACCGCGTCGGGCCCCTCCTCGCCGGTGAGGAGGACGACGTCGTAGCCGTGGGGGCGGGCCGTGGTGGCGACCGCGATCGCTATCTCCATCATCACGGGGACGTACATGTCGGTCCGCAGCGGGACCATCAGCGCGATGATGTTCGACCTGCTGCTCGCCAGGGCCCGGGCGCCCGCGTTGGGGTGGTAGCCGAGCTCCCGGATGCTCCGCTCGACCCGCTGCCGGGTGCCCGCGGAGATGGACCGCTTACCGCTGAGGACATAGCTCACCGTGCTCGCCGAGACTCCGGCGTGCTGGGCGACCTCGGCGAGAGTGACCATCCGGCTCTCTCCAAGCTTGGTGTGAAGCGCTTCGACAGGGGGCGCTGCGGACAAGAGATCAGTGAGGGTGGCACGACAGTAGCTTGACGTCGATGCGGGTGTCCATAGGTTGTCGAAGCGCTTCGACTGCGGTGCGTTCGCACAGCCGTGCCGCTTCGTCCCTGGATCACCCTTTCCGGAGTGCGGGTTCATCCCTACCATGCCCGGTCGTGGGGGGCCATGAGGTCGGAGGGGTCGACGGGTCCGGCCGGTGGATCGGCCCGTACCGGGTCCTCGCCGTGCTCGGCGAGGGCGGTATGGGCACCGGCCACCTCGGACGCGACGCGCGAGGACGGCTGGCGGCCGTGAAGGTGCTGCGCGGCGAACTGGCGGGGGACGAGGCCATGGTGCGCCGCTTCCGTCGCGAGGCCGACGCGGCCGCGGCGGTGCGCGGGCCGGGCGTGGCTCCGGTGCTGGGCCACGACCTCGACGGTCCCGTGCCGTGGATCGCCTCGGCCTACCTGGCCGGGCCCACCCTGCGACAGGCCGTCGCGGCGTGCGGGGTCTTCGACGAGGCGGGGCCCGGGCGCTCGTTGCGGAACTGGCCCGTGCCGTCGCGGTGATCCACGGCGCCGGGCTGGTCCACCGCGACCTCAGGCCGTCCAACGTCGTGCTGACCCGTGACGGCCCGCGCATCATCGACTTCGGCATCGCCCGCCCCGAGTACGGGCTCACCCTCACGGAACCCGGCGTGATCCCCGCGACCCCCGGCTACGCCCCGCCGGAACAGGTGACCGGCCGCCGTGCGGGCCCGCCCGCGGACGTCTTCGCCCTGGGCGCGGTGCTGGTCTTCGCGTGCACGGCCAGGGACCCTTCGGCGCCGGGCACCCGGCGGCGGTCAACTACCGCGTCGTCCACGAGGAACCGTCACTCGACGGGATGCCCGACGGGCTGCTCGGGCTGGCCCGGGACTGCCTGAGCGGGAGCCCGGCGAACCGTCCCACTCCCGAGGCGGTGGCGGCGCGGGCCGAGGACATCGCCCCGGCTCAGGATGGTGTCACCGCGCTCGACGCCGCCACGGGCGGGGAGCGCTGGGCGACCCGGGACGTCGGCGCCGCCCGGGCGCTCGCCGTCGACGACACCACCGCGTACCTCCTGGACCGCGAACGCCGGGTGCGCGCCGTGGCACTGGCCGACCGCTCCCTCCGATGGACCTCCGCCCGCGCGGTCACCGGCAGCGGCACCGCCCGCGCGGCCGTGACCGACGGGCGGCTGATGGTCACCGCCGACGACGGCACCGCGGTCCTCGACACCGCCGACGGTTCGCCGAGCCGGCGCTCGACCTGGGCACGCCGGAGCTGCTCGGCGGAGGCCGGGCGGGCGCGCTCGCCCCCGCCGTGACGGACGGCGGCTTCTGCGTGGGCGGCCGGCTGCTCGCCGTACTCGACGCCCGCACCGGACGGGAACGCTGGGAACAGGACTCCGAGGACACCTTCTGGGGAGCGCCGACCGTCGCGGGCGGCCGGGTGCACGCGGGCCGTCCCGCCGAACTCTCGTGCGTGGAGGCCGATTCGGGCGCCCCACGGTGACCCGCCTCGGTGAACTACAGCGGTCTACCGCTGCGCGATGATGTCGTCGTCGGACACGCGCTGTACGGGGCACTCGGCAATCCGGCCGATTCCGGGGGCGATGGGAGCGACGACGACGGCGTCTTCACCGTCGACATCCGCACCGGCACCCTCGTGTGGACCTTCGACGACCAGGCCGAACAAGGAGGCTGGCGCCTCGCGGGCGCGGCCGGGCGGGTCTTCGTCGCCCGCCTCACCAGCCTGCGCGCGATGCCCACGCTGTGACCGCACGCCGGGGCGCGCCCCGGTCCGGGCCCGCGCCGGGGTGGGCGGGCCTGGGCCCCGGGCGTGTTCCCTCCGGCAGGAGCACTCAGGGGGAGCGGCGGGGGGATCGGCATGGAGGAGCTGCTTTCGGGCGAGCAGATGGGCGGCTTGGACGACCGGCTGGGCGGTTCGGGCGAGCAGATGGTCGGCCCGGATAACCGGCTGGGCGGCTCGGGCGAGTGGTCGGGGGGCTCGGGCTGGTTCGGCGACCGGCTGCCATCGGCCGTGCGCGCCGACATCGCCGCCCGCTCCGCCGGCGTCGGGGCCGTCCCACCGCCGCCGCCACGCCTGCCGCGCGGCGCCTCACCCGCCGTCGGCTGCTGACCGGCGGCGCGGCCCTGGCCGCGGCCGGCGCCGCCGGTACCGCCTGGTGGCTGGCCGCCTCCGCCCCGGAGGAGGCCGCGACCACGGCATCGCGCACCGCGCCCGCGCCCGCCCCCCAGGACCCGGACGGACCGCCGCGGGCGCTGTGGGAGTACCGCGCGGACTTCTACACCGACTGGGAACTCGACCGACGGGCCCTGCTCGTCGACGACACGCTCCTCGTTCCCGCGGGCGGGCGGGAGCTGTACGGCATCGACGCCCGCCGCGGCACGTTGCGCTGGACGGCCCAGGGCGTGATCCCCCACCTGACCGCGTGCGGGCCGCTGGCCGTCACCTCCACGGTGGACAGCGGCGGACGGCTGGCCGCCGTGGAGGCGTTCGACGGCCGCGTCCGGTACACGGATCCGCTCGGACTCAGCTTCGCGCTGCTGCTGCAGCCCGTGTGCGCGTCCGACGGCCGGACGGTCTACCTGGTGGGACACGAGCCGGCCGCGGACTACAGGGACGATCCCGTGCGGCGCGAGAGGTTCCTCGTCGCGTACGACATGCGGGACCGGCGCGAGCGCTGGCGGCGGCCGCTCCGGCGGAGCGGTGCCAGTGCCGTCGTCGGGGCGGTCGCCGACGGCATGCTGCTGTTCCTGTAGGAGGACTCGGTCACGGCGTACCGGAGCGGATCCGGCGCTCCGGCGTGGCGCCGCGAGCTGTCCACCACGGCGCTCGAGGTGCCCGAGGGGGCCGGGATGCCCGACCGGACCCTCGCCGCCGCCGACGACACCGTGGTGGTCACCGGCCGTGGTGTCCTCTGCCTCGAACTGCGCACCGGCCGCACCCTGTGGAGCGTCGACCCCGAGGACACGGGCGCGGACCGGAAGGGCAGGGCCCTGTACGGCGGTGCGACCATCGACGGCAGGACGGTCTGTCTGAGCAGCGACGGCCCCGACCTGCTCGTCGTCGAACGGGACCGGCGCAAGCGGCGGTGGTCCTGGTCCCACTCGTACTTCTGGTTCGGACCGGTGGCTCCGCCGCTGCTCGCGGGCGGCTATGTCTTCCCCCGGGTGGCCGCAAGCACCGAGGACGCCTGCGCGGTGGACCTGCGCACGCACAAGACCGCATGGACGCTGAAGTCCGTCGACGCGGAGGCCGCCGACCTGCAGTTGCTCGCCGATTCGCAGCGGCTGTACGTGCTGCGCGGCTCCCGGCTCCGGGGCTTCCCACTGACCTGACAATCACTCGATTGCCTGTCCGCGGCACCCGGACGCCCTCGGCCGAAACGGTGGCCCCGGGCCCGTGGGAGGTGCGCGAGGACTGGTGAGGGTGCCCGAAATCGGGTACATACGACCGAGTAGCACCGGTCGGTAACCGGGATCACCGGCCGACCCGCCCAGACCCCCGATCGCGGCGAGGTGAGCCCCTCATGACCGCAGCACCCACGAAGCCGACCGTCACCGAGCGCGAGGCGCGCGAAGTGGCCGAGGCCGCCCGGGAGCAGGACTGGCGCAAGCCCAGTTTCGCCAAGGAACTCTTCCTCGGCCGCTTCCGGCTGGACCTGATCCACCCGCACCCGCTCCCGGCAGACGAGGACGCCCAGCGAGGCGAGGAGTTTCTCGCCAAGCTGCGTGACTTCTGCGAGACGAAGATCGACTCGGCCCGCATCGAACGCGAAGCCCGGATCCCCGACGAGGTCGTCAACGGCCTCAAGGAGATCGGCGCCCTCGGCATGAAGATCGACACCAAGTACGGCGGTCTGGGGCTGACGCAGGTCTACTACAACAAGGCCCTCGCCCTGGTCGGCTCGGCCTCTCCCGCGATCGGCGCGCTGCTCTCGGCGCACCAGTCGATCGGCGTACCGCAGCCGCTGAAGCTCTTCGGCACCAAGGAACAGCAGGAGCTGTTCCTGCCGCGGTGCGCCCGCACGGACATCTCGGCCTTCCTGCTGACCGAGCCGGACGTCGGTTCGGACCCGGCGCGGCTGGCCACGACGGCCGTTCCGGACGGGGACGACTACATCCTCGACGGCGTCAAACTGTGGACGACCAACGGCGTCGTCGCCGACCTGCTCGTGGTGATGGCCCGCGTACCGAAGTCCGAGGGCCACAAGGGCGGCATCACGGCCTTCGTCGTGGAGGCCTCGTCCGAGGGCATCACCGTCGAGAACCGCAACGCCTTCATGGGCCTGCGCGGTCTGGAGAACGGCGTCACCCGCTTCCACCGGGTCCGGGTCCCCGCCGCCCACCGGATCGGCCCCGAGGGCGCCGGCCTGAAGATCGCGCTGACCACCCTGAACACCGGGCGGCTCTCCCTGCCCGCGATGTGCGCCGGCGCAGGCAAGTGGTGTCTGAAGATCGCGCGCGAGTGGTCGGCCGCCCGTGAGCAGTGGGGCAAGCCGGTCGCGCTGCACGAGGCGGTCGGCTCGAAGATCTCCTTCATCGCCGCGACGACGTTCGCGCTGGAAGCGGTCGTCGACCTGTCGTCGCAGATGGCCGACGAGAACCGCAACGACATCCGCATCGAAGCAGCCCTCGCCAAGCTCTACGGCTCGGAGATGGCCTGTCTGATGGCGGACGAGCTGGTGCAGATCCGGGGCGGACGCGGATTCGAGACAGCCGAGTCGCTGGCGGCCCGCGGCGAGCGGGCGGTGCCGGCCGAGCAGATGCTGCGCGACCTGCGCATCAACCGCATCTTCGAGGGCTCGACCGAGATCATGCACCTGCTGATCGCCCGGGAGGCGGTCGACGCCCACCTGTCGGTGGCGGGCGATCTGATCGATCCCGAGAAGTCGCTCTCCGACAAGGCGAGGGCGGGCGCGAACGCCGGAGCCTTCTACGCCCGCTGGCTGCCCAAGCTGGTCGCCGGGCCGGGGCAGCTGCCGCGCTCGTACGGGGAGTTCCACCCCGCAGGTCACGTGGATCTCTCCACGCACCTGCGCTACGTCGAGCGCACCTCCCGCAAGCTGGCCCGCTCCACCTTCTACGCGATGTCCCGCTGGCAGGGCCGCATGGAGACCAAGCAGGGATTCCTCGGGCGGATCGTGGACATCGGCGCGGAACTCTTCGCCATGAGCGCCACCTGCGTCCGGGCCGAGCTCCTGCGCAGGAACGGCGACCACGGCCGCGAGGCCTACCAACTGGCCGACGCGTTCTGCCGCCAGTCCCGCATCCGAGTCGAGGAACTCTTCGACCGGCTGTGGCGCAACACCGACGACCTCGACCGCCGGGTGGTCAAGGGAGTGCTCTCCGGCATGTACGAGTGGCTGGAGGAGGGCGTCGTCGACCCCTCGGGGCAGGGTCCGTGGATCGCGGACGCCACACCCGGCCCGTCCCAGCGAAAGAACGTCCACCGACCGATCCGCTGACCGGAGTCCGCCCGCCGGACCATCGGCTGACCCAGCCCGCAGGCTGACAGGGGACGGAGGCTGACCGAGCACGCAGGCTCACCGACCGAGGACGCAGGTTGCCCGACGCACAGGTGCGCCGGGCAGCCTGACCGGTGAGCGAGGCGCCGGGCAGCCTGACCGGTGACCGGGGCGGGGACCCGAGGCGTGGCGGTGAACCCCGTGCCGTCCGGTCGAGCCACTCCTACGGGAGAACTCCCGCCGAGGAGTGGGACACCCTGTCCTGGCCCGCCCGCGGACCGGCGACAATGGGGGCCATGAGCGACAGCCCAGCCCCCCTCGCCGACCCGCATCTCGTCTACGACCCCGGCGTCGGTGACGGACCGAGAGAGATCGTCGTCCTCGGATCCACCGGCTCGATCGGCACACAGGCCATCGACCTGGTACTGCGCAACCCCGACCGGTTCGCCGTCACCGGGCTCTCCGCGGCCGGCGGCCGGGTGTCGCTGCTCGCGGAGCAGGCCCACCGGCTGCGGGTGCGGACCGTCGCCGTCGCCCGCGAGGACGCCGTGCCAGCGCTCAGGGAAGCACTCAGCCGGCTCTACGGACCTGGGGAACCGCTCCCCGAGATCCTCGCCGGCGCGCAGGCGGCCACCGAGCTCGCCGCGGCGGGGGACTGCCACACCGTACTGAACGGCATCACCGGCTCCATCGGCCTCGCCCCCACCCTCGCCGCCCTGGAGGCGGGCCGCACCCTCGCGCTCGCCAACAAGGAATCGCTCATCGTCGGCGGCCCGCTGGTGAAGGCGCTGGCCAAGCCGGGGCAGATCATCCCCGTCGACTCGGAGCACGCGGCGCTGTTCCAGGCGCTCGCCGCGGGCACGCGCCCTGAAGTGCGCAAGCTCGTCGTGACCGCCTCCGGTGGACCGTTCCGGGGCCGGACGAAGGCGGAGCTGGCGGACGTCACCCCGGCCGACGCCCTCGCGCACCCCACCTGGGCCATGGGCCCGGTGATCACGATCAATTCGGCGACGCTGGTCAACAAGGGACTGGAAGTCATCGAGGCGCACCTCCTCTACGACATTCCCTTCGATCGGATTGAGGTGGTCGTGCATCCGCAGTCGTATGTCCACTCGATGGTGGAGTTCACGGACGGATCGACGCTGGCGCAGGCGACGCCCCCCGACATGCGGGGGCCGATCGCCATCGGTCTGGGCTGGCCGCAGCGCGTCCCCGACGCGGCGCCCGCCTTCGACTGGACCAAGGCCTCCACCTGGGAGTTCTTCCCCCTCGACAATGACGCGTTCCCCTCGGTCGGCCTCGCCCGGCACGTGGGGGAGCTCGCGGGAACCGCACCGGCAGTGTTCAATGCCGCGAACGAGGAGTGCGTGGACGCCTTCCTGAACGGCGCACTGCCCTTCAACGGGATCATGGAGACCGTGACACGGGTCGTCGCCGAGCACGGAACGCCCCGTACGGGAACTTCACTGACCGTCGAAGACGTCCTCGAAGCGGAGGCCTGGGCACGGGCCCGGGCCCGGGAGCTGACCGAACACATGACGACCGAAAAACAAATGACGACCGAGCAGACGGCGGAGGCTCGTGCATGACGACACTGATGATGATCCTCGGCATAGTCGTGTTCGTGGTCGGCCTGCTTGTGTCGATCGCCTGGCACGAGCTGGGACATCTGTCGACCGCCAAGCTCTTCGGCATCCGCGTGCCGCAGTACATGGTGGGCTTCGGGCCGACCATCTGGTCACGCAAGAAGGGTGAGACCGAGTACGGGATCAAGGCGATCCCGCTCGGCGGCTACATCCGCATGATCGGTATGTTCCCGCCCGGCCCGGACGGCCGGATCGAGGCCCGCTCCACCTCGCCCTTCCGCGGCATGATCGAGGACGCGCGCGCGGCCGCGTTCGAGGAACTCAAGCCCGGCGACGAGAACCGGCTGTTCTACACGCGCGCGCCCTGGAAGCGCGTGATCGTGATGTTCGCCGGCCCGTTCATGAACCTCATCCTGGCCGTCGTGGTGTTCGTCGGCGTGATGATGACCTTCGGCGTCAACACGCAGACCACCACCGTGGGCAAGGTCTCGGACTGCGTCATCCAGCAGAGCGAGAGCCGCTCGAAGTGCGCGGCCTCCGACCCGGAGGCACCCGCCAAGGCTGCGGGCCTCAAGGCGGGCGACAAGATCGTCGCGTTCAACGGCGAGAAGGTCCGCGACTGGTCCACGCTGCAGGAGGACATCCGCGCCAACCCCGGCAAGGACGTCACGCTCACCGTCGAGCGCAAGGGCGAGACGGTCGACCTCAAGGCCCACCTCATCCGCAACCAGGTCAGCCAGAGCGACGGCAGCGGCGGATACGTCGAGGGCAAGTACGTCTACGCCGGCTTCCTCGGCTTCACTCCGGCCTCCGGCATCGTGCAGCAGTCCTTCGGACAGTCCGTGGACCGTATGGGCGACATGATGGTCAACGGCGTCGAGTCGCTGATCGCGCTGCCCAGCAAGGTTCCCGCCCTGTGGGACGCGGCCTTCGGCGACGGCCCGCGCGAGGCGGACTCCCCGATGGGTGTGGTCGGCGCGGCCCGGGTCGGCGGCGAGGTCTTCACGCTCGACATCCCGCCGTCCCAGCAGGTCGCGATGATGCTGCTACTGGTCGCGGGCTTCAACCTCTCCCTCTTCCTGTTCAACATGCTCCCGCTGCTCCCGCTCGACGGCGGGCACATCGCGGGCGCCCTGTGGGAGTCGCTGCGCCGGAACGCGGCCCGGGTACTGCGCCGCCCGGACCCCGGCCCGTTCGATGTCGCGAAGCTCATGCCGGTCGCGTACGTCGTCGCGAGCATCTTCATCTGCTTCACGATCCTGGTCCTGATCGCGGACCTGGTGAACCCGGTGACGATCTCCTGAGCCACCCGACGACACCGGATCGTTCCTGGTCGGCCCCGGCCGACCCCGGTTCACCGGGAAGTCGCACGCGGTTCGCGGCCGCCGGACACACCGGCGGCCCGGCCGCCCGCCGCACGACGGTGACCGGCGCCGATCACCCGTACGGGATGTGAATCGTGCTGCGCGGGTGCCGTAATCTCAGGGTGGAGCCCGCTGAAAACGGGACCTCGATCCATACCTTGGGGTTGCACAGCAGATGACTGCCATTTCTCTCGGCATGCCGTCCGTTCCGACCAAGCTCGCCGAGCGCCGGAAGAGCCGGCAGATCCAGGTGGGAACCGTGGCCGTGGGCGGCGACGCACCCGTCTCGGTGCAGTCGATGACGACGACACGGACCTCGGACATCGGCGCGACCCTCCAGCAGATCGCCGAACTGACGGCGTCGGGCTGTCAGATCGTCCGGGTCGCCTGCCCCACGCAGGACGACGCCGATGCGCTCGCGACCATCGCCCGGAAGTCCCAGATCCCGGTCATCGCGGACATCCATTTCCAGCCGAAGTACGTCTTCGCCGCGATCGAGGCGGGCTGCGCCGCGGTCCGGGTGAACCCCGGCAACATCAAGCAGTTCGACGACAAGGTCAAGGAGATCGCCAAGGCGGCGAAGGACCACGGCACGCCCATCCGCATCGGCGTCAACGCGGGCTCGCTGGACCGGCGACTGCTCCAGAAGTACGGCAAGGCGACGCCCGAGGCGCTGGTCGAGTCCGCGCTGTGGGAGGCCTCGCTCTTCGAGGAGCACGACTTCCGCGACATCAAGATCTCCGTCAAGCACAACGACCCGGTCGTGATGATCGAGGCGTACCGGCAGCTGGCGGCGCAGTGCGACTACCCCCTCCACCTCGGCGTCACGGAGGCCGGACCCGCCTTCCAGGGCACGATCAAGTCGGCCGTCGCCTTCGGCGCGCTCCTCTCCCAGGGCATCGGCGACACCATCCGGGTCTCGCTGTCGGCGCCTCCGGTGGAGGAGGTCAAGGTCGGCAACCAGATCCTGGAGTCGCTGAACCTGAAGCAGCGCGGCCTGGAGATCGTCTCCTGCCCGTCCTGCGGCCGGGCCCAGGTCGACGTCTACAAGCTGGCCGAGGAGGTCACCGCGGGGCTGACCGGTATGGAGGTCCCGCTGCGCGTCGCCGTCATGGGCTGCGTCGTCAACGGCCCGGGCGAGGCCCGGGAGGCCGACCTCGGCGTCGCCTCCGGCAACGGCAAGGGGCAGATCTTCGTCAAGGGCGAGGTCATCAAGACGGTGCCCGAGTCGAAGATCGTGGAGACGCTGATCGAAGAGGCGATGAAGATCGCGGAGGAGATGGAGGCGGCGGGCGCCGCCTCCGGCGAGCCTTCGGTGTCCGTCAGCGAGTGACCACCGTCACCGAGTGACCTGAGAGTGACACTTCACCCGTGGGGGTGGGCGTTTCGCCCACCCCCACGGCGCGTTCCGTACGACGTCCACGTCTGCGCGATCTCTTGACAGCTCCGATGTATCGCAGGATCTTGTTCGAGGCTGCGACCAAAGGACCTGCTGCTGTAGGTCTTTGGCAAGGATTCATCCGATGAACAGGAAACTGTGACTGAGGAGTGGTCCACTGTGCGCGTACGCATGTCCCGACGCAGGGCGCTGGCCGCGGGCGGTCTGGCCGTGGTCGGCCCGCTGTTGCGCCCGCCCCCCGCGGCGGCCGGCGGCCGGGGCGATCCGTGGGCCCGGGTGCCCCGCGTCCTGGCCCGGATCCGTCCGCCCGTCTTCCCCCGGCGCCGGTTCGACATCAGGGACTTCGGCGCGGTCGCGGGCGCGGCCGTGCCGTGCACGGAGGCCTTCCGCCGGGCCATCGCGGCGGCTCATCGGGCGGGCGGCGGCCGTGTCGTCGTATCGGATGGCAGGTACCTGACAGGAGCCATTCATCTGCGCAGCAATGTCGAGCTGCATGTGACCGGGGACGCGGTCATCGCCTTCAGCCCCGATCCGGCCGACTACCTGCCCGCCGTGCTCACCCGCTGGGAGGGCACCGAATGCTGGAACTACTCACCCTTCGTCTACGCCCACCGAGCCCGGAACGTGGCCGTCACCGGTGAGGGCGTACTCGACGGCCAGGCGCGACTTGGACCCTGGGAGAGCTGGTACCGCACCGACGGACTCCAGGGCCCCGACCAGAAACTGCTGCGGCAGATGGGGAGTTCCGGCGTCCCGGTGGCGGAGCGCCGCTTCGGCGCCGGCCACTGGCTGCGCCCCCAGCTCATCCAGTTCAACCGCTGCCGCGACGTCCTCGTCAGCGACGTCACCATCGTCGACCCACCGATGTGGACGGTGCACCCCGTACTGTCCACCAACGTCACCGTCCGTGGCATCACGGTCGACAGCACCCTCTACAACACCGACGGCTGTGACCCGGAGGCCTGCCGGGACGTGCACATCACCGGGTGCGACTTCAACACCAACGACGACTGCGTCGCCGTGAAGTCCGGCCGTGACGAGGACGGGCACCGGGTCGGAGTGCCCAGCGAGAACATCGTCGTCCAGGACTGCCGGTTCTCCGGCCGGTGGGGCGGGCTCACGGTCGGCAGCGAGATGTCGGGCGGGGTGCGCGACGTCTTCGCCGAGCGGTGTGTCATCAACTCGCCCGCGTTCCCCGGACGTTACCCGGTCAAGTACCCGCTCTACGTCAAGGCCAGCAAAAAGCGCGGAGGCCGGATCGAGGGAGTGCACATCCGTGACTTCACAGGTGGTGGCGTCGAACGCGAGGCCGTGTTCGTCACGCTGAACTACAACGGCGGCGAGGGCGGCACACTGCCCGTCGCCGTCAGTGACATCACAGTGGACCGCACCCGGCTCGACGGCGCGCGGGCGGTGCTGAACCTCGAGGGCCTGCCGTCCGACCACATCACCGGGGTGCGTCTGTCGCGCTCCGACTTCACCGGGGTGCGCGGACCCGACAGCGTCGCGCACACCGACGGCCTCACCTTCCACCGGGTCACCGTCAACGGCACGGAGGTCACCTATCCATGAGACGTACAACGCCCGTCGCCTTATTCCTCTGGACGGCCGTACTCGCCCTGCTCTGCGGACTGTTCACCGCCCCGGCCGCCCAGGCGGGCACGGCGGGCAGCGCGCGAACGGCAGACAGCGCACAAACGGCAGACAGCGCGGGAACGGCCGGCACCGGCACGCCGGCCGCGAGCGCCCAGGCCCGGGCCGGCACGCCAGGCGCCCGGCCGTACCCTCCCCGCCAGGCCATGCTCCAGAACGCCACCGCCGGCCTCTTCCTCCACTGGGGCATGTACACCGCGCCCAAGCACTATGACTGTGCCGAGTGGGAGAAGGCCGTCACCGACGGCGGCTGGACCCCGGACTACTGGGTCGACCAGGCCCGCAAACTCCGCGCGAGCTACATCGTGCTCGCCACCTTCCACTCCCGCCTCGGCTACGCCCGCCCCTGGCCTTCCAAGATCCCGGGCACCTGCTCCACCGAGCGCGACATCCTCGGCGAACTGATCAAGGCCGCAGGGAAGAAGGGCCTCAAGGTCATCCTCTATATGACCGACGACCCCAAGTGGCACAACGAACAGGGCGTCGAGAGCCTCGACTCGGCCGCCTACTCCGCCTACAAGGGCCGTGACGTCGACCTCACCACCCGCCCCGGCTTCGGCGAGTTCAGCTACGAGAACTTCTTCGAGGTCATGGCCAACTACCCGAAGCTCGCCGGGTTCTGGATCGACAACGACAACGAGTACTGGGAACAGAACAAGCTCTACGAGCAGATCCGCGAGCTGCGCCCGGACATGACACTGAGCAACAACAACGAGGACACCCCGATCATGGACATGGTGTCCCATGAGCAGAAGACCGGGATGACCCCGCCGTACGACCAGCCCGCCGCGATCTGGACCCCCATGCCGCGCCTGACCGAGTCCTGCTACAAGGTCCCCGACACGGGCAGTTGGTGGTACGACGGCCAGGACCGGCCCGTCTCCACGGGACTCAACGTCGGCCGCTACATCGCCAACGCCGGCACCTCGATCAAGTCGCTGATGAACCTCACGGCCATGGTCAACGGCAGATTCCCGCCCCAGCAGGAGAAGTTCACCGACCTCATGGCGAACTACCTGCCGCCCATCTGGGAGTCACTGAACGGTGTCGACGGCGGCGGCTACATGTACGGCGGACTGCAACCGGGCGCCTGGAACGACGGCGCGTACGGCTACGTCACCGTCAGCCGCGCCCAGACCCCATCCCAGTACGTGCACGTCACCACCAAACCCACCACCGGCGACAGCGTCCGCATCCGCGACAACGGCCACCGGGTCGAGCGCGTCACCGACCTGCGCACCGGCAAACGCCTCCGGTTCGACCAACGCGACGGCACCCTGACCATCAAGGGCATCACCGACTGGGACCCGTATGACACGGTGTTCAAGATCAGAACGGCGCCGCAGCGCGTGGGCGTGTACCCCACCGGCACCGTCAAGGCCAGTGAACCCTCCCTCACCGACGGTGACTTCACGACCTACTCCGACAACAAGGGCGTCCTCCCCGTGAGTTACACCCTCGACCTCGGCAAGCGCCGCACGGCGGACCACCTGGGGATCAACCAGCGCGAGTGGTCGCCCACGTACAACCGCGAGACCTTCGGCAGGCTCGAGGACTCCGCGCGGATCAAGGACTACACGGTCTCGGTGAGTGACAACGGCAACACTTGGCGCGAAGTGAAGGCCGGTGTCCTGGAAAGCGCCCGCGGGACCCGCTTCATCGATCTCGGCGACGGCCTGCGCGCCCGCTTCATCAGGCTCGACGTCAAGACGACCTGGGCGGCGGCCACCGTGCCGAACTACTACCAAAAACTCAGAATCGACGAGATACAGACAGGTTTCGGCCACCCTCGGGGCCAGGGCTGACCCCTGGAGCCCCCCGCGCCGCCCGGAGGCCCCCACCGCCGGGCGGCGCGGCACATTCTCGCCAGGTACAGTGCGGAGATCAGCAGACCGTATGGTGAGGCCTCCGCACGTGTTGACCCAGACCACCACCAGGGTCCTCGAACCGAGTGACCTCGACGCCGCTCTCGCCGTCCTCGACCGCGAGCCGGTGGCGAACGCGTTCGTCACCTCGCGCGTGCAGATCGCCGGGCTCGATCCCTGGCGGCTCGGCGGTGAGATGTGGGGTTGGTACGAGGACGGAATGCTCACGTCCCTGTGCTACGCGGGCGCCAACCTCGTCCCGGTCTGCGCCACCCCGCGCGCCGTCCGCGCCTTCGCCGACCGCGCCCGCCGGGCCGGCCGCCGCTGTTCCTCCATCGTCGGTCCCGCCGAACCCACCGCCCAGTTGTGGCGGCTGCTGGAGGGCAACTGGGGCCCTGCCCGGGAGATCCGCGCCCACCAGCCGCTCATGGTCACCGACCGGCTCCCCGTCGATGTCGCCCCGGATCCCTACGTCCGGCGCATCCGCAAGGACGAGATGGAAACGATCATGCCCGCGTGCGTGGCGATGTTCACCGAGGAGGTCGGTGTCTCCCCGCTCGCCGGGGACGGCGGGCTGCTCTACCAGGCCCGGGTCGCCGAACTCGTCGGTTCCGGGCGGTCGTTCGCCCGCATAGACCAGGCCGGCCGGGTCGTCTTCAAGGCCGAGATCGGCGCCGCGACCCCGCAGGCCTGCCAGATCCAGGGCGTCTGGGTGGCCCCCGAATACCGCGGGCAGGGCCTCGCCGCCCCCGGCATGGCGGCGGTCCTGCGCTACGCCCTCGCCGACGTGGCACCGATCGTCAGCCTCTACGTCAACGACTTCAACGCCCCGGCCCGCGCCACCTACCGCAAGGTTGGCTTCCAGGAGGTCGGGGCTTTCATGAGCGTGCTGTTCTAGCCGCTGTCCGAAGGGCGCACCGTACTCGGACTGCACCGTACTGACACTTCCGGGCGGCCTGTAGTCTCGCCGACATGCTGCGTTTTCCCGGTCAGGGCCACCGCACGCCCGACGATGTCGTGATCGGTCCGCTGGATCTCGCCGCCCGCGTCGACGAGGCGCTCGCCGTGCAGGCCGTCGCCTTCGGACTCGGCCCCGACGAGATCGCCGTACGGCGCCAGATCGTCTTGCGTCACCTCGCCTATCCGGGCGCGGCCGCGCTGGGCGCCACCACCGCGGCCGACCGGCTGGTCGGCTTCGTCTACGGCATGCCGAACGACCGCGCGCACTGGTGGTCCACGGTCGTCGAACCGTATCTGCGGGCCCGTGGCAACGACCACTGGCTCGACGACTCCTTCGTCATCACCGAGCTGCACGTTCACCCGGACTACCAGAACCGGGGCATCGGCCGCCGCCTCATCACCGGTCTCACCGCCGCCAGCGGTATGCGCCGCTCGATCCTCTCGGCGATCGACATCGAGAGCCCGGCGCGGGGCCTGTACCGCTCACTCGGCTACGAGGACCTGGCCCGCCAGGTCCTGTTCCCCAGCGCCCCGAAGCCGTACGCGGTAATGGGAGCACCCCTGCCACTACGCACCCACTAACGGCTGTCCGCTGTCCGCTGTCCGCTGACCCGACCGCTGCCCCTGGGCGCTGGCCCCTGGTCGTCGGCCCGTGCCCCCTGGCCGCTGGTGGTTCGCCGCCGGGTGCTGGTGTTGGTGCTGGTCGCTGGCCGTTGGCAGTTGGTCCTTGGCCGCCCACACCGGGTCCCGGACCCTGGTCGTTGGCGTGGCCTGTGGCCTGTGGCCTGTGGCCCGTGGCCCGTGGCCCGTGGCCGTTGGTCGTTGGTCGTTGGACCGTGGCCGCTGGTTGCTGGCCCCGGCCGCTGACCCTGGGCCCTGACCTCTGGTCGTCGGCCCGGGCCCCTGGCCGCTGGTGGTTCGCCGCCTGGTGCTGGCCGTTGGCAGTCGGTCCTTGGCCGCCGGCACCGGGCCCCGGACCCTGGCCGTTGGCCGCTGGCCGCCTGTCCAGGGCCGCGGCCGCCCCTCCGGTCCCCGGTTGGCCCGCTGGTCGCTGCCCCCCGGCCCCGGCCGCTGGTTGCTGGCCGCGGCCGCCCCTCCGGCCCCCGCCCCTCTGGCCCCCGCCCCTCTGGCCAGCGGGCCCCCGGGCCCCGGGCCCGGTGCGCTCCGCGTCCGGACGGTTGCGACGGCCCTGGCCACCCTGACCGCCCTGCCCGGGGGCCGGATGGCCGCCCGGCTTCGGAGCGCCGGGCGGCCGCCCGGGTACGGCGTGGACGGCGCGGCGGGAGCCGACGGTGGAGCCGCGGGCGGCCTGCCGTCGTGCAGGGCGATGGCGCGTTGCATCGCCCTGCGGGCGCGGGGCGTGTCGCGGGCGTCGTGCCCCCGGCCCTCGGCCCCCGCCCGCTGGTCGTTGCCGCCTGCCGCCTGCCGCCTGCCGCCTGCCGCCTGCCGCCTGCCGCCTGCCGCCTGCCGCCTGCCGCCTGCCGCCTGCCCCGGCCGCTGGCCCCCGGCCCTTGGCCCTGGGCTATGGCTCCGGCCCCGGGCCTACGGCCGGCCCCGCCCCCCGGCCCTACAGCCGCCCCCCGGCCCTACAGCCGCCCCCCGGCCCTACAGCGGGCCCCGGCCCCGGCCGACTCCGGCGCGGAGAGCAGGCCCGGTGCGGAGGCCCCGAGAGTGGGGGGCGGGTGGTGGCGGTGGGGGCGTGGGACCCGCGGCGTCGACCTCGTCGGATCAAAAGCGATTTCCGCCGCCCCCTCCCACCCGGCTAACCTCCTTGCCATCACCCTTACGCAGCAGGAGTCGAGAATCATGGCCCAGGTCCAGCGCATGTCCCGTTTGATGGTCAAGACACTGCGTGACGACCCGGCGGACGCCGAGACGCTCAGCCACAAGCTGCTCGTCCGTGCCGCCTACGTACGGCGCAACTCCGCGGGGATCTGGACCTGGCTGCCCCTCGGCAAGAAGGTCCTCGACAACATCTCGCGCGTGGTCCGCGAGGAGATGGACGCCATCGGCGCCCAGGAGGTCCTCCTCCCTGCCCTGCTGCCCAAGGAGCCCTACGAGGCCTCGGCCCGCTGGGAGGAGTACGGCGACCTGCTGTTCCGCCTCAAGGACCGCAAGGGCGCCGAGTACCTCCTCGGTCCGACCCACGAGGAGATCTTCACCCTCGTGGTGAAGGACCAGGTGGCCTCGTACAAGGACCTGCCGGTCATGCTGTACCAAATCCAGACGAAGTACCGCGACGAGGCCCGTCCCCGCTCCGGGGTACTGCGCGGCCGCGAGTTCCAGATGAAGGACTCGTACTCCTTCGACACCAGCGACGAGGGCCTCGCCGAGTCCTACCGACTGCACCGCGTGGCGTACCAGAAGATCTTCGAGCGCTTGGGCCTGGACTACCGCATCGTCTCCGCCGTCTCCGGCGCGATGGGCGGCTCGGCCTCCGAGGAGTTCCTGGCCCCGGCCCCCGCCGGCGAGGACACCTTCGTGGACTGCCCGAACTGCGACTACGCGGCGAACAGCGAGGCCGTCACCTTCGCCCTGCAGCCCGTCGAGGGCGCCGAGCACGGCGCGGTCGAGGAGCTGGACACCCCCGACACCCCGACCATCGAGACCCTCGCCGAGTACCTGGGCGTTCCCGCCTCGGCCACCCTCAAGAACCTCCTGGTGAAGGTCGACGGCGAGATCGTGGCCGTCGGCGTCCCGGGCGACCGCGAGGTGGACCTGGGCAAGCTGGGCGAGCACCTCGCGCCCGCCGTCGTCGAACTCGTCACCGCCGAGGACTTCGAGGGCCGGGTAGACCTGGTACGCGGCTACGTCGGCCCCCAGGGGCTCGACAAGGTCCGCTACATCGCCGACCCCCGCGTCGCCCCCGGCACGGCCTGGATCACCGGCGCCAACAAGGACGGCAAGCACGCGAAGAACGTCGTCGCGGGCCGTGACTTCGAGGTCGACGACTACCTCGACGTGGTCGTCGTCGAGGAGGGCGACCCCTGCCCGAAGTGCGGCACCGGCCTCAAGCTGGACCGCGCCATCGAGATCGGCCACATCTTCCAGCTGGGCCGCAAGTACGCCGACACCTTCCAGCTCGACGTCCTCGGCCAGAACGGCAAGCCGGTCCGGGTGACCATGGGCTCCTACGGAATCGGCGTCTCCCGTGCGGTGGCGGCCCTGGCCGAGCAGAGCGCCGACGAGCAGGGCCTGTGCTGGCCCAAGGAGGTCGCCCCCGCCGACGTCCACGTCGTCGCCGCGGGCAAGGCCCTGCAGACGGAGCTGGCGCTCGACGTCTCCGAGAAGCTGGCCGCGGCCGGCGTCCGGGTCCTGGTGGACGACCGGGCCGGTGTCTCCCCGGGCGTCAAGTTCACCGACGCCGAACTCATCGGCGTCCCACAGATCCTCGTGGCCGGCCGGCGCTCCGCCGAGGGCGTCGTTGAGCTGAAGGACCGCAGGACCGGTGAGCGTGAGGAGCTGACCGTCGACGAGGCGATCGCCCGCCTTTCGGCCTAGTGCCCCGACAGGCAACGTTCGCCCCGTCGCGACGCCCGGCACTCCCCCGAGCTCTTCGAGCAGGGGGACCCCCACTCCCACTCGCCGCACCGGCCGAAAGCCCAAGTACGTCCGGTACGAGGGCTTCCGGCCGGCACTCCCCAAGCTCTTCGAGCAGGGGGTACCCCCAGAGCACGCTCCCCCAAGCTCTCGACTTCTCCCCACTCTCGGCTGCGCTCGAGCGGGGGGACCCCCATGAGCAGGGGGACCCCCATGACGCCGCTCCTTGACGGGCAAACGTTGCCTGCCGCGGCACTAGCCACCTCCACCCGCCCACGCGGCAGCCCGCAGACCGGCCCGCCGGTGCGGACCCGGTGGCACACCGTGACGGTGGCCGCCGGGACCTGCGCCGACGCCAGGTCCGCGGGCACCCGGCCCTCTGCCCTCATCGGGGACGCATACGCGGAAAGTCGGCGGCCGACCGCCGCGCTCGGACTGCCGGCGCGGCGGACCCGGCGAGACGGCGCATCTACCTGGCCGAGGCGGACGGGCTCGACTTCAACCCGGCCGCCGCGCCAACTCGGCCAGGGACAGGCCCGCTGCTCTGTGAGGCCAGGGACGGGCCCGCTGCTCTGTGAGGCCAGGGACGGGCCCGCTGCTCTGTGAGGCCCGGGACAGGCCCGCTGCTCTGTGAAGATGCGCATGCTCCGCGCGTCCGCGGCAGGAATCCTGAGGGCACGCCCCTGAGGACACGCCCTCAGGTCAGACGGTTCCGCCACCGACGGGCGGCGGGGGCAGGGACCCGCCCACCACGCCTACAGCCACCCCGCGAACTCCAGCAGCAGTTCCGCGTCCTGACCGCGGCCCACCCGGCGCGCGCGCACACCCGACTCCACCGCGCGGAACAGGGTCCACCCCCGCAGCCGCTCCTGGTCGACGTCCAGTGACTCCGCCAGCCGCTTGATACGACGGCGGGTGACGGCAGCGCCGGACGGGGAGGCGATCACGTCCTCCACCCGGTCGCGCACCAGCCGCGCCAGGTCGAAGGCGCACTCGCCGACCAGCGGATCGGGACCGACCACCAGCCAGGGCATGCGCTCACCGGCCAGCACCTTGCTCTGCCGGAAGGTGCCGTGCAGCAGCCGCTCCTCCGGCGGCGCGGCCACCAACTCCGTACGGACCGCGAGGGCCGCGTCGACGAGCGGCGCCACCTCGGTGTCGGTCCCCGCACTCGCCCGCATCGCCTCGGCCTGCCGCCCGGTCCGCTCGGCCACCGTCTCGAAGGGATGCCCGGCGGGTGGCTCGACCCACAGCCGGCGCAGCGCCCCGGCCGCCTCCAGCATCGACTTCGCCTCCGGCAGCGACCGCACGGAGACCTCGGGATGCAGCCGCTCCAGGAGCATCACACCCGCCTCGCCCCCGAGCAGCCGTACGGCGCCCCGCCCCTCCCAGTGGGCGAGCGCTGCCCGCTCGGCCTCGGGGCGGGCGCGCGGCGGGGCGAGCTTCAGCACGGCGGGAGTGTCGTCCGGCAGCCGCACCAACACCACCAGGCTGCTGCGCCCACCGGGAACCTGCACCCTCTCCACCGTCAACTCGCGCAGGGACACGGCCTGTTGCGTTATGTCGGGCAGTTTCTCCAGCCAGTCGCGGGCTTCCTGCTGCCGCGTCTCGGCGAGCGCCCTCACGAGACGGCGCGGCGGTTCGAAAGCCATGCGCGAGTCGTTCCCTTCCCGGTACGCGGGGTACGCGTCACGTCTGCGGTGTCGTCGGTGTCGTCGGCGGGTCGGCCGCCGCGGCCCGCTCGGCGAGCCCAGGGAAGGCTACGCTGCTCCCGCGCCAGCGCACGGCCCGCACCGCCGCGTCCCGCAACGCCTCGGCCGCCGCGGCCCGCCGGGCGCCGGCCGCGGCCCTGACGAGATCGGAGTAGACCCCTGCGATCCGCTCCTCAAGCTCGGCCGCCAGCCGCAGGGCGTCGGCGGAGCCCGAGACGGCGAAGGGCAGGGAGTACGCGGCGCCGGCGGCGACGGGCTTGCCACCGAGGTCCAGCACCGTGCGCTCCAACTCGTCGCGCCGGGCGCGATGGGCATCGTAGGCGGCCCGCGCCTCGGCCTGCCGCTCGGTACCGATCCGGCCACCGACCACCCCGTACCCGTAGACGGCGGCATGCTCCGCGGCGAGCGCCGCCTGCAGGGCCTTCAGTACCTCCGCCCGGTCAGCGGTCCCGCTCACGTATCGCCCTCCACGGCCTTCGCGCTTTCCGACAGCAGATACACATGCGCGGCGCCGGCCGCGGCAACCGAGGCCAGCAGCCGGGCCAGTTCCCCCGGTACCTTCGGCAACGCCTTCGTGCGCCGATCCGCGAGCCGGCGCTCCTGTTCCGCCAGCGCCAGCAGGGCGGCCTTCCCGTCGGACGGTACGGGGGAGCCGGACGCGCTCGGCGACCCGGAGCCGGCAGTGGGGGAGGGCGAGCGCGCGGACTTGGGCGAGGCGGGCCCGGCGAACGCCGACACATGACGCGTGACGTCCGCCCGCAACGGCGCCAGTCGGTCGGCGAGCCCCGGATGTGCCGCGATCACCGCGTCGTACCGCGCTCCGAGCTCCTCGCTGTCCCGTGCGGCACGCGCGCGTACCGTCTCGGCGGCCGACCGCTCGCTGTTCGCGCGCTCCTCGGTGGCGGACTCGGGGGCGCTGCAGCCCGCGAGAGCGAACGCACCCACGAGCAGGCTCCTGCGGGGCGGGCCCGAGCGGGTGCGCGACGGCGGAGGCAACGGCACGGCAGACGTCCTCGACAGGCTCGTACGAAAGGGAAGGGCCGGGGCTGGCCCGCTCGGGGAGCCCCCGGGCCCGTGATCACCGTACCCGCGCCCCACCCGCACACCCACCAGCGGCCCTCCCGGGCACACGCCCGGAGCACACGCGGGCGCACGCCGCTGAGCCGACCCGGTACGTTTCGCCCCCTTCGTGCGTGGTGGATCACGGCAGCGGGGAGAACCCGCGCGCGAGAAGCCACGCCCGAGACGAACCCGCGTCCGGGGACGAACCCGCGCCCGGGACGAACCCCGCGCCCGGCGCAACCTCCCGCCGACGCCAACCTCCGCCCGGGAGCAACACGCGGCCGCAACAGGCCGGTGCCCGCGAGAACCCGCCCGGGAAGGGACGGCATCGCGCGCTCCCGCCTGGGAACCCGCCCCGCACCCGATGGACGGCAACACCCCCGCCGACCGGATACCCTTTGACCTGACACACGACCTACCCACAACAGCACACGCGGCCGAGGAGTCACCCGGATGAGCACCACCCAGAGCGAGAGGCTGCGAGAACTGCTGGAACCGCTCGTACGCTCCCAGGGACTCGATCTCGAGGAGATCGCGGTGGACGCGATCGGACGCAAGCGTGTGCTGAGGGTCGTCGTCGATTCCGACGAAGGCGCCGACCTGGACCGGATCGCCGATGTGAGCCGAGCGCTCTCGGCGAAGCTGGACGACAGCGACGCGATGGGCCAGGGCGAGTACACCCTGGAGGTCGGCACCCCCGGAGCGGAGCGCGAGCTCAAGGAGCACCGGCACTACGTACGCGCGACCGACCGCCTGGTCAGGTTCCAGCTGACCGAGGGCGCCGGGAGTGAGCTGACCGCCCGGATCCTGAAGGTCGACGACGAAGGCGTCGACGTCGAGGTCCCCGGGGTCAAGGGGCGCAAGCCCACCGCCAGGAGGCTCGCCTTCGCCGACGTCGTGAAGGCCCGCGTCCAGGTCGAGTTCAACCGCAAGGACAAGAAGGACATGAAGGAAGAGGAGGAGGCGTAGCCGTGGACATCGACATGAGTGCCCTGCGGGGCTTGGTACGGGAGAAGGAGATCTCCTTCGACCTGCTGGTGGAAGCGATCGAAGCCGCCCTCCTCATCGCCTACCACCGCACCGAGGGAAGCCGCCGCCACGCGCGCGTGGAGCTCGACCGGGAGACCGGCCATGTGACCGTGTGGGCGAAGGAGGACCCCGAGGACCTCGAAGAGGGCCAGGAGCCCCGCGAGTTCGACGACACGCCGTCCGGCTTCGGCCGCATCGCCGCCACGACCGCCAAACAGGTGATCCTGCAGCGTCTGCGCGACGCCGAGGACGACGCCACGCTCGGTGAGTACGCGGGCCGTGAGGGTGACATCGTCACCGGTGTTGTCCAACAGGGCCGCGATCCCAAGAACGTGCTCGTCGACATCGGCAAGCTCGAGGCGATCCTCCCGGTGCAGGAGCAGGTCCCCGGCGAGACGTACCAGCACGGCATGCGGCTGCGCTCCTACGTCGTCAGGGTTGCGAAGGGCGTGCGCGGGCCCTCCGTCACGCTCTCACGCACCCATCCGAACCTGGTGAAGAAACTCTTCGCCCTGGAGGTCCCGGAGATCGCCGACGGATCGGTGGAGATCGCCGCGATCGCACGTGAGGCCGGTCACCGTACGAAGATCGCCGTGAGGTCCACCCGCAGCGGTCTGAACGCCAAGGGCGCCTGCATCGGCCCGATGGGCGGCCGTGTGCGCAATGTCATGGGCGAGCTGAACGGTGAGAAGATCGACATCGTCGACTGGTCCGACGACCCGGCCGAGATGGTCGCCAACGCGCTCTCCCCGGCCCGGGTGTCCAAGGTCGAGGTGGTCGACATGTCTGCCCGCTCCGCGCGGGTGACGGTCCCGGACTACCAGCTGTCGCTCGCCATCGGCAAGGAGGGCCAGAACGCCCGACTGGCCGCGCGGTTGACCGGTTGGCGCATCGACATCCGGCCCGACACCGAGCAGGCCGCGCAGCCCGCCGAGAAGCCGGAATAGAACACTCCGTGAAGTCCGGGAGTGATCGCGGAATAGACCGGAGCCGCGCCGCGCTGAGCTGAAAGGCCTGCACCGTCGCGGTCAAGAGCAAGATCCTGGCCTTACGTGGCCGAGATCTCGACAACAACCGTTCGATTCTTGCCCCAAAGGGGTGAGGTCGGTGCGGGGAGGTAGACTTAAGAGTGTCTGGCCGGACGCGTACCCGAGCATGCCCTGAGCGCACCTGTGTGGGATGCCGGGAGCGAGCGGCCCAGAGCGATCTGCTGCGCACCGTGGCGGTCGAGGGCGTCTGCGTCCCCGATCATCGCGGTACGCTGCCCGGCCGGGGTGCGTACGTACACCCCGCACTGGTCTGTCTCGATCTGGCGGTCCGCCGCCGGGCGTTCACTCGGGCGTTGCGTGCCCCAGGAGCGCTCGACACAGCGGCGTTGCGTCAGGCCGTCGAAAAGACCGTTGCCGATCAGGCCGAGCAGGCTGATCGGGCAACACCGTAAGAACGTGGTCGTGCGGAACCCCCCGTGCGGTCCTGGTACCTCGCGAGTCGAAAGCAGGTCGAGATTGCGATGAGCACTCGATGAGTACGCGATGAGTACGCCCATGAAGTAGCGACGGTCCGGCCGCAACCCGGACCTAAAAGGAGCGAAGTGGCTAAGGTCCGGGTATACGAACTCGCCAAGGAGTTCGGTGTGGAGAGCAAGGTCGTCATGGCCAAGCTCCAGGAACTCGGTGAATTCGTCCGTTCGGCGTCTTCGACGATCGAGGCGCCCGTAGTACGCAAACTGACTGACGCCCTCCAGCAGGGCAACGGCGGTGGCGCCAAGCCCGCCGCCCCCCGCAAGGCGACGCCGGCCCGTCCGGCCGCGCCCTCCCCGGCGCAGGCCGCGCGTCCGGCCGCGCCACGCCCGGCGGCACCCAAGCCCCCCGTGGCCGAGCGTCCGTCGGCCCCGCAGGCACCGCAGGCCCCGACTCCGGGTCCGCGTCCCACGCCCGGCCCGAAGCCCGCGCCGCGCCCCGCGGCTCCGGCTCCGGCCGCGCCCGAGTTCACGGCACCGCCGTCGGCTCCCGCCGCACCGTCCTCCGGCCCGCGTCCGGGCGCCCGTCCCGGCGCCCCGAAGCCGGGCGGCCGTCCGGCCCCCGGGCAGGGCGGTCAGGGTGGCCAGGGCCGTGGCGACCGTCCGGGCGCTCCGCGTCCGGGTGGCCAGGGCTCGCGTCCCGGTGCCCGTCCCGCAGGCCCGCGTCCGGGCAACAACCCGTTCACCTCTGGTGGCTCCACCGGTATGGCGCGCCCGCAGGCGCCCCGTCCGGGCGGCGCGCCC
>NZ_RPDJ01000055.1 GCF_004023625.1 Streptomyces cavernae
CCGAAGCAGCCTGACGTCCCCGACCGCCTCGCCCGTCAGGGCCCGACCGGAGAGCCTACGTGGAAGAGCTGGGCAGACCAGCAGACAACGCCTGCCCAGTCCACGGCAACCGCTCCACATCCGGCTCACAAGCCCATCAGAAGATCACTCTCGGCCCCATCGGTGGATCGAGGTTTAGGGCTCGCCGATAAATAATTCGTCGGCGAGCATCGCTCCTGAGCTGCGGTGTCAAGACCCGGAGCACGCAAGTTATTTCCCGGCAAGCCCTTAGGGGTCCTTGCACTATGAGCGTCCGATGAGGTCGCGTGGTCTGGTGCCGTGCATCGCAAGGCGCCGGAGAGCCCTGGATGGGGGTGCCCCCTGCTCGAGCGGAGCCGAGAGCTTGGGGGAGGAGCTACCTGGGCTTTTCGGCAACGCGGCGATGGGGGTGCCCCCTGCTCGAGCGCAGCCGAGAGCTTGGGGGAGCGGTGCCAGGCCGCGCGACCCGGGCGGGCATAGTGACAAGGACCCCTTAGGGCGTAGGCGGGCCCGCCGCTGCCTTGGTGGCCCTGTCATGCTGCGCGGCATGAGTCCCGCAAGCCTCACGAGAGGGGCCCGTCACGCCTGGCGGATGTCCCTGATCTCGTCGGGGTGATGTCCGCCCTGCTGCGGGGCTCACGTCCGGCAGACCAGATCGCGGACTCGATCTGGAGCTCTGCCCTTTCATGAGATCTGCCGCAACGTATCTCGCCCTCCCAGCGTCGCGTTGACGGTTACGGAGGCGCTGAGCGGGGGGCCTCGTGGACCAGGTGTCGATCCCGGCCGAGCCGCGACCCGCTGGTGCGGCGGCGTTGTCCCTGCAACGCACCTCACCGACCGAGCGACTGCGCGTCGCCCATGACGATCACCGGATGCTGATCGGGGTCCAGCGCGCGCAGCAGTTCTCTCATGTGGTTCCGGACCAGGCTCACACAGCCGTGGGTGGGGCCTCCGTGGTCGACGTGAAGCCAGATGCCGCCGCCCTTGTCGGCGCCGAGCGGGCGTGTCCAGTCGAGTGGGGAAGTCCCGGCCTTGCGGTTGTAGTTGATGGCCACGACGTAGTCGAAGGAGCCGGCGAGGGGCTCGCCCTCGAAGCCCGTGCCTGCGATGGTGAAGCTCTGCGACTGGTCGTACGGCAGCTCGGTGCCGGGGTCGGCCAGTCGTCCGCCGGCGTCCGTGAGGGCGAACACGCCGATGGGCGAACGGAGATCGTCGAGTTGGTGGTTGTCTGTCCATCCCTTGAGGGCGTTGTGGGCGGGCCAGGTCGCGCCCGGCTCCCAGCCCGTAGGGGTGCGTCGGTACAACACCACGTGCGACCGGGGCGAGTTTCTGCCTTCGCCGGTGACGACGACGACCTGCCGGGCGTTCTCGGGGATCTCCGCCAGCGTCCGGGGACCCAGGCCCGGTAGCTGAGCGGACACGGGATGGGAGGTGGACGCGGATGCCTTTGCTCCCGCCGCTGTCGAACCGGGTCTCGCCTGTGTGGTGACCGGCGCGGGAAACCGGGTGTCCTGTGCTCCCCTGGCGGCCGTGGGTGCGTCCTGCGCGCCCCCGCATGCGGTGAGCGTCGCGGCCAGGGCCAGGAGGGCGACGTGACGCCCTCGGTGGGGGCGACGTGTTGATGAAGCCATGATGTCAGCCTCGCCAGGACTTTTGAGGAACTCGTCAGCTTCGACGCATGAATTTGGCAGTGAGGTGGAACGACAGCGGGCCGGGCCCGCAGTCCACTCCCCCCAGGGCATGTTCCAGCCGTTGATGCCGTTGTCGGGGGCGATGGTCTTGTCGTCGGAGTTCTTCACTACGACCACATCGCCGTCGAGGGAGTGGTCGTAGAGCCAGGCGCCGTCCTGGGCCGGGTCGCCACCGCCCCCGCGCTTCGTTCAGCCCCAAACAGCCGTGGCTGATGTCGGACCGCCCGAACACCGAGTCCGCCCCAGTAGTTGCCGTGGATGCACGTGCCGGAGGTGGACAGGCGCATGGCGTGCGGGACGTCGGGGATGTCGTACTCGCCGGCGAAACCCACCCTGGCTCCGTTCATCCGGGTGCAGAGCAGCTTCTGCGAGAGACCATCCGGCCGTTGCACATGGGCGAGCTCTGCGCGCCTGCCGTGATCGGTATCGTCTGCACTGTCCGGCCGTCGCGGACGACCTTCATCCGGTGCGTCGACGCGTCCACGGTGGAGAGATATGACTACGGCCGACAGTGAACCGGAGGATCTTGTTCTGCTCCCCGTAGGCGCTTGTGGCACCTTTGACTCCGTCGAGACGGATCCTGGCGATAACGGTCGAGTGCGGCATCCCCTACTGCTGCGGACGGAAGTCGCGGCGTCGGCCGCCGAACCAGTGCCCCACGACGGGCTGGCCGCTGCGGGAGGGTGCTGTCGAAGGGGGCCTTCTTGTCGGTGATGGGCTTGTCGAAGGTGAACGAGGCCGGCATGCCCGCCCCGACCGTGAAGCGGTGCAACGGGCTGTAGGTGCCGGTGAAGCGGTCGGCTCGGTGAGGGTTGTGAACGTCACCTTCTTCGTCGCCGTAAGTCCGCCGTCGTCGGCTGCCGTCGCCGTCGGGCGGTAGGTCATACCGTGGTCGAGAACGGCACCGGGCGCCCAGGCTGCGTGGTTGGTGGACAGATCGCCGGGCGCGGCCTTGCCGTCCGCGGTGGTCAGTGCCCTTGGTGATCCGGCCTGCCTTGGCTGTCACTCGGCCGCCGCGGCCCACGCAGAATGCTCCTGCCCGTCGGCGGCGTTCAGTTGTACGCGCAGCCCCGGCCGTGCCTTGGCCGCGGCTGAGGACGTCTGCGCGGCGTTCCCCGCGGGGTTCTTCCCGTCTTATGAGCTGGTACTGCAGCCGGCCAGAAGGCACACACGGACAGGGCGGCGATGGCGGGGGCGGCGCGTGCGACGGGCGGATTCTTTGCCGAGCAGGCGCACAGGGTGAGGTGCGGTTATCAGGAAGTTGTCAGGGTGTGGGAAGAACCGCAGACCCGGCCGGTACCGCCTCGGCACCGTTCAACAGACTTACAGTCGCTGCCGTGTGCGCACATATTCTGGTCGCGGAAGACGACCACATGCAGGCCGAACTCATCAGGCGACTGTTGCTCAAGGAAGGTCACACCGCGGTGGTCGTCTCCGACGGCCGGGCCGCGATCGACGAGGCCAGCAGCCAACGGCCCGATCTGGTCGTGCTGGACCTGATGCTGCCGGGCATCGACGGTTTCGGGGTCTGCCGTGTGCTGCGCCGCGACCGGGACGTGCCGGTCCTGATGCTGACCGCCCGCACCGCCGAGGAGGATGTACTCCTGGGCCTCGACCTCGGAGCGGACGACTACATGACCAAGCCTTACAGCCCACGGGAGTTGCTGGCTCGGATACGTACCGTTCTGCGCCGCGCCCTTGGCCCGGCCGAGCGCTCTCCCGCACTGCGCGTGGGCGGGATCAGCGTCGATCCCGTACGGCACGAGGTCGTCTGCGACGGGGCACCGATCGTCTGCACCCCCGGTGAGTTCGCCATCCTCCGCGCCATGGCGGCCGAGCCCGACCGGGTCTTCACGCGCCGTCAACTGCTGCAGCACACCCGCGGTCACGACCGCGCCTCCACCGAGCGCGCCATCGACGTGCACATCATGAACCTGCGCAAGAAGATCGAGCCCAGCCCGCGCACCCCTGCACGGCTGTTGACGGTGTTCGGCGTCGGCTACAAGCTCGTTGACAGCCGGCATGGCTGCTGACTCCCAGATTCCATGGCGCAGGAGCCTGCTGGTACGGCTGCTGCTGACCTCCGTGGCCATCGCCTTGCTGTCCGTGGGCGCCACCGCCTGGCTGGCGGTGCAGCTCACCACCCGTGCCATCCAGGAGGAGCGCGGCCAGGTCCTGTCCGACGACTCCGAAATCCTGCGCCGGCTCAGCGGCTACGCGGCCACCCACGCCGACTGGAACCGAGTCCGGTCCACGGTGCGTACCCTCTCGCGCACCATGGACCGGCGCATCGCCCTGACAACCGCCGGCGGACGTCTCATCGCCGACTCGGCCACCGCCGGCACCGCGCTGCCCGCCCGCGCCTCGGCCACCGTCGACCCGTTGCGCATCGACACCTACACCGAACCGGGCGCCCAGCTCTCCGGCATAGACCCACGTGCGGTGGGCCCCTATCTGCTCCCGCCCGACGAACGTGCCCAGGTGAGGAAGCTGGCGAACGTCCGCCTGCTGTGCATGCGCAAGAACGGAAGCGACGGCAGCACCCGGCAGATTCCCAGCGGACGCACGTTGGTCACGGCCGATGGCGACAACGCCGACGTGCCGCTGGAGTGCGCCGACGGACGGCTCAACACGCCCACGCCCACCGAGAGCAAGGCGCTGTCGAAACTCAAGGTCCTGATGTCCCCGTGCTTGGACAAACAGCCGCCCACACATCGCCCGTTCCCCAGCCCCCAGCTCGATCTCATCCCCGGAGCTCCCCCCCTGGCGATGGCCGACTACTCCCCTCTTCCCGCCGACTACGAGCAGACCCAGACCTGCATCGCCAACGCGCGGCGTACCCAGCTCGACCCGCACGTCGCTCCGCGAGCCGCCCTCTATCTGGGCAGCCGGGGCCAGCAGGAAGCAGGCTTCGACCTCTCCCCCGCCAACAAAACCAAAATCATCGGCGTTTGCGGACTCGTCCTCGCCATCACCATCACCCTGACCGCAGTCGTCGCGGTCCGCCTGGTCCGGCCCCTGCGGGCCCTGATTGCTGCGGCCCAGCAGCCCCCGGAGCGCCATGCCCGCGTCGCCGTCACCACCAAGGACGAGACGGGCTTCCTGGCCGCCGCCTTCAACGAACTCACCGCGCGCCGCGAACAACTGGAGGCTCAACGCAAGGCCATGGTCAGCGACATCGCCCACGAGCTGCGCACCCCGCTGACCAACATCCGCGGCTGGCTGGAGGTCACCCGCGACGGCCTGCTCGACCCGGATCCAGATCTCATCGCCTCCCTGCACGACGAGGCACTGCAACTGCAGCACATCATCGACGATCTGCAAGACCTCGCCGCGGTCGACGCGGGCACACTGCGGCTGCACCGCGAACCCCTGCGCGCGGACGAGCTCGTCGCCCAGACCGTGTCCGCCCACCGCAGCCGCGCCGAGGCCGCCCACGTCCGCCTGCTGACCCACACCGACACCGGGCTATGGATCAACGCCGACCCGGTACGGATGCGCCAGACTCTGGCCAATCTCGTCTCCAACGCGCTACGCCACACACCCGCCCACGGCACAGTCACCCTCACCGCCCGGCACTCCGGCGAACTGGCCGTCCTCACCGTGGAGGACACCGGCGACGGAATCGCCCCCGACGACCTCCCCCACGTCTTCGAACGATTCTGGCGGGCCGAGAAATCCCGCAGCAGACGCACCGGAGGCAGCGGCCTCGGCCTGTCCATCGTGCGCCAGTTCGTCGAGGCACACGGCGGCACCGTCACGGCCCACAGCACACCCGGTGCCGGAGCGGTGTTCACCATCCGGCTCCCCCTCACCCGGCAACCCGACAGCCCAACGCCATGACACACGCGGGACCAGGAGGCATGCCCCGGTGCGACGCGAACGGAACCGCACGCCTCGCCAACCCCGGCACCAGCAGCCGGCCTCCAAAACGGTACCCACGCTTGGCAACCACACGACGACACTCCAGCGCGACCGACCGACGGTCCACACCCCCCAAAAAACGGATCTTGTCCCTGATCGAGGAACCGCTGCGCGGTGGGCGGCCGGCCACCACACCCCTCCGTCCCACAATCCGATGGCCCCCACACGTCCAGTCCAGCGGGCCAGGCGCCGGCCGAGGGTACGGATGACGGCGTCGCCGGTGGCGTGTCCGTAGGTGTCGTTGACGGCCTTGAAGCCGTTGGCGTCCAGCAGCAGGACATGCACGGCGCCGCGGCGCCGGTGCGCAGCAGCCGATCGGTGTGGGTGAGGAGGGCGGGGCGGCCGGGTAGCTGGCCCCGGGTGAGGCCCACGGCTTGGTGCGCGCCGCCGGCAGCCACCCAGGAGGCCACTGGGTTGAGTACGGGGAAGGTCGTCTGGTTCGCACTGCGCCATGGCTGATCACCGAGCCGGAACCACTGACTCGGGTTGCGTGGGTGTATGCGTCACCCGCCGATAATTCCTGGCGACGAAGGGCGGGGTGACTTATGATCACCGCCATCATTGTCATGCTCATCGCACGGTGATGTCCCGTGCGATGAACTGACGGAACGGGAGGGGGAGCAGATGACGCTGCGCAGCTTCGTCACCAAGTCCGCGGTCGCGGCCACCGCAGGGGCCACTTTCTTGCTTTTCGCGACGCCCGCCCAGGCGAGCTCGGGCTGGGACTACATAGGCACCACGGACTTCCCCGTCAGCACTGCTGACTACATACGCACCATAGGCAATGCGCTGTCGACTGGCGGCGACATACAGGCCTGCATCACCAGCGGCAGCACCAGGGCACGCGCCTACGACCTCTGGGAGTACGACCCCAACAACGACGACGAGTTCGTTGGCGCGGTGGACAACGCCGGATGCTGGATCTGGCGAGACATCGGCAAGTACGTCGACGGCGACAACAAGCGCGCGGAGTTCTACATCGGTACCTACGACAACGAAGCTCTCTGGGTCAAGTGGTACGACTGACCCCTTGCGCTGCCAGTCGATGAAGCATGCGTGCCGCTGACGGCGCGGACGACGAAGGGGGCCCCGGCACCGGGCCCCCCTTCGTCGTCCTACTGGTCGTTTCCTGCTCTGCCGGGGTCCAGGGTCACGCCGTCCGTCGGGCTGGCCGTCGTCGGCTCATCCGTCGGCTCCTCGGTCTCGCGCCGTGTCGGGGTCGGGGTCCAGGTCGGCTGAACCGCCGCGCCCTGGTCGGTGTTCAACACCGCTGCCGCTCCAGAACATGCGGCTGGGCTGGTGGTTGCCCGCCGGTACAGGGGCCCGGTGGGCCGGGTCTGGATCCCTTATCGGCGCCCCGGCGCAGGAACTCCTTCGCTCGGTAAGGCAACAGAGCCCCGTGGGCCCCGGCATCTGGTGCGGGTGATGGGGCTCCTTGGAATCAGCCAGTCACGCTCAAGGTCCTCACGTGACTGCAGGTTCAACCAGAGGCGGGCGGCCCGGGGTTGTCGGTACCGATGTCGCGCGCCGGATACATCTGCAGCCTGCTCAGCCGGTGTGGCGGCTCCTCCTCGGTCGCCGCCTCGATGCGCAGGTCGGCGAGGCGCGCGTGAAGATACTGCGGTTCGGCCTGCACTTCAGTGAGGCCCTCGCGCAGTCGCTCGGCCACCGTACTGAAAAGGTGGGTGACCCAGTCCAGGGGCACGAGGCTCAGGTAACGATCATCGAAGTGTCGTCGCAGTTCCTCCTCGTCGGGGGGTGTCCATCCCGGGGTGCCGGCCGCCGCGAAGCGCGATATCACCCACCGCACATGCGTCAGGGCGTGGCTCGCCGGGTTTTCGGCCTCGACGCGTTCCTTGAGTGCGGCCCAGCTCGGCAGCCCGTGCTCCCGGGCGATGGCCAGCTGAGCTTCGTGAAGTGCTGCGAACTCCCCTGCGGAGAGGCGACGCTTCGCCTCGGTCTTCAGGTACCGGAGGCTGGGCCTGTCGGGGAAATGGCGCGGTTGATCGGACAAGGCAGTCCTTCCTCGGCGCCCGCGGGTCCGCGACATCGGGCTGGAAGATCTGCCAGTGATCTTCATGTGCAACCGGTGAGCTTGCAGCTCTTCCCGCGGACCCAGAGGCGGCCGGGAAACCGCCAGCACGACGCTACACCGCGCCCCCCGGCGCAGCAAATGGATTTTGCACCGCCCACGGCACTGAAAAAGGGCTGCGCCACCTCCACCGGACCGGGGGCTGGCGCCCGGTCACCGGGAGACAGCGAGGTGACGCCGATTGCCCCGAACAGCACTGCCTGTCCGAGCGGGAAACAAGAGCAGGTCTGGGGACGGCCCGAGTGCGGATGGGGAATTTCAAGGACACGGGGCCCACCGCCAGGGTTGGGGGTGTTCATGAACCGTATTGGGAGCGGAAGTGAGCGCCTTGCCGGTGGCGAGTCGGGACCGCGACCTTGGCCGATCCGTCCGTGTGCGTACGTGGACCGGCCACACCGTGCTCAGTGAGCTCGGTGTCAGTCGTCGATGGCCTGGTAGAGCGTGGTCCAGAAGTCGTGGATGAGCCGCGCCGAGTCCAGGGTGGACATCTCGACGTGGGTGAACAGGATTCCGGTGAGCTGGTTGTCCGGGTCGGCGTAGGCCGTGATGCCGGTCCCGCCGTCCCAGCCGAACTGGCCGATGGGCGCGTGGTCGCCACGATGGGTACGCGCTGCCATCCCGAAGCCCCAGCCGCCCTGCTGCCCTTGGCCGACCGAGATGGGGGCGATGTTCCTGTACATGGTGTCCCGGGCAGCTTGCTGCTCGGGCGAGAGGCGGTTGGTGGTCATCAGCTCGACGGCAGGCCGGGACAAGATCCGTTCGCTGCCGTGCATGCCGTGGTTCAGCAGCATCCGGAAACAGGCGTGGTATTCGTCGACGGTGGATACCAGTCCGCCGCCGGCGCCCTGAAATGTCGGAGGCCGGATGGTCCTTCCGCCTTCCGCCTCGTCCCACACGAGGACTTTCCGGTCTGCGGATCGGGTCCGTACAGGGGCGGCAGTCGGTCGATCTTGTCGGCGGGCACATGGAAGGCGGTGTCCTTCATTCCCAGCGGAGCGGCACGCCTGGCTCACCGAGGCCATCATCGGCATCCATACCGCTTCCCGTGGCACCTACGGCTTCCGCCGCGTGCACGCCGAACTCGCCCTGGGATTAGGCATCCACGTCCCGTCCCTCGCAGGCCGCCAACGCACAAACGACGCCGTGACCGTAACCATGACGAACCGGCCCGCAGTACAGCAGGGACCGTTTCGGGCAGCTGAACGGACTGGCCATCGCATCGTTCTGGGATCAAATGGTCTTGAGGCGCCTGAGGGCCGGCCCGGGCAGACCTTCGGGAAGCTCTGCCCGGGCCGGTGTTCCACGGTCGCGGTGTTCCACGGCTACCGACAGCTGGGCTCAGGCGTAGAACGGTCCCGGATAGGACCAGGTCGTCGTGCCGAAGATCTCAGGATCGTCGATCGTGACGCGCACATTGCTGAGCTTGAGTCCGTACTGGGTCGGGGTCATTCCGGTCGGGCAGTCGACGTCCACGATGGGAGTGAAGTTGACGAACCAGTTGGGTCCGAAGTCGCCGGAATACTGCCGGTTCCGGTAGACGACACCGCTGGCGCCGCCCTCGATATAGACCGAGGAGAGCCGACGCTGTTCCTGGTGGACGACGAAGGACGTGGAGTGGTCGAAGCTGCCGTCAGGACGCAGACAGCCGAAGGTGCGGTCCGTGTCGGCGTACGCGTAGAAGTCCCCCGAGGGCACGAGTCCTGCCTTGTAGCCCGGCTGCTCGCGGACGTTGTGCAGTACCGTCCCCAGCTTGAATCCCCCGCAGCCGGGCGACGGGTCGAACTGCCGGGCATAGAGCTGGCAGGTGTTCGGTTCGCTGTAGATGGCGTCCGGGTCCGGGGTGTACGGCTGGGGCACGCGGGCCCCATGGAAGTTCATGG
Organism: Streptomyces cavernae; assembly: GCF_004023625.1. Lineage (GTDB taxonomy): Bacteria > Actinomycetota > Actinomycetes > Streptomycetales > Streptomycetaceae > Streptomyces > Streptomyces cavernae. The sequence continues at coordinate 9,606 of NZ_RPDJ01000055.1, forward strand.
TCATGGAGACCCCGCCCGCGGTGGGCGCCGGGATCTCGACGACGGTGCTCGCGTGGGCGGCGTTCGGTCCGGTCAGGACGAGCCCCGTCGTGGCGAGTAACGCGACACCGAACCGAGCCAGAACGCCGCGGATTCCAGTTCTTGGCATGAAGTGCTTTCCCCCTTGATGCACATGAAGGAAGCACGCTAACCGCTGCTCGGCACTCTCACCAGAAGATCTACTTGAATCCTCACAACCGGAGCCTGGACGATGAATCCTGTGCTGTCAGCCTGAGGCCTCCTTGAGGGGTTCCCCAACACTCCGGCAACCGGTTCGGCTCAACCACTGCGGCCAGTTCCGTGGCCGAACCTCGCCCCGGCTGGCGGGCCGCCTGCCTGGCTGGCCGTCGTCAGTGTCTGCTGACGCGGCGGGGCTCGGTCAGCCCCGCCGCGTGCGCGCCATCACGACCGCGGATGTTACTTCGTTAGATCTGTGGTGGTGTTGAGAGTCTGGCCCAGACCATCTTTCCGGAGTTCTGGCCTGCGAGCAGCCACATGATGAGCTCAGTGCTTCGATGATGTACAGGCCACGTCCGGACTCGCTGAGCTGTGCCAGGCTTGCAGCGGGGGTCAGCGCACGCCGCGGTGGGGTCCGGGCACTCTGCGAACCGGCACCATCGAGCTCACCCGGTGGCTGAACTCCCGCCCATCCGGCGAATGTTGACCGACCTGATCCCCACCGCGAAGGCCCAACACTGGGACCTGCCGAGGTCGTCCGCGTTCTTCTCTCCTAGGAGGCCGCCGGCCGGGAGGCCGCGAACCCCACGCCCGCCGCCAGCGGGCCGGTTTCCCCGCAGGCCCGGCCGGTGCATCAGGCAGGGCCACGGCCGCACGTCGTGACGGCGCCTGGCAAACGAACCGGTTCATGCCGGACCTTCCGAGAAAGCCGTGAGCCCGGCTTTCGAAGACCCGCCGACGGCCCTTGTCAGGCCGAGGTCAGCGCATTCCTCGAGAGGCGATCATGTCGCAGCTTCCATTCATGCTCTCGCACGCGGCGCTGCCCACCGCCACGACGGCACGCGTTCCGGGGACGGCGCTCATGTCGGCGACCGTGCTGGCGTAACTGGTCGAGGTCAGTTCGGTGGGAGGTGCCTCCTGAACCCACGAGGCACCATTCCACCGGGAGAACACCGGGTGATCAGGTTCGCCCACCAGCCAGCCCACTGCCCACAGCGTTCCGGAATTGTCCGCGATCACGTCGTTAATGAATTCTCCGTACTCCGGGGCAGGCAGCTGACGCCACGTCTGACCGTCCCAGCGGGCGGCGCTCCTCGTCGGCACCGCCTCGTTGGTCTGGACGATGACGTGCAGGTCTCCGTTCGGCGTGGTGGCGGCACCTGACAGCTGCCATCCCGCCTCGTGAGTGAACGGTACGGGAACGCTCTTTACGGTCCATCGGCGGCCGTCGAAGTGGTAGAGCAGTGGGGTGTGCACACCACCGTTGTCGCTCAGCACACTGACCCAAACATCGTCAGGGCCGGTGCCGGTGACAGACTGAGGCTCGACCGTACCCCCGCCGGGTGCGGCCGGGAGCTTCTCCGTCCGCCACGTCCTTCCGTCCCAGCGCTCAATGCTTCCCCCTGCGTACTGCCCGGTGGACTCGTTCCAGTCAAAAGTGGACAGCCAGACCGAGTTGCGCCCCAAAGCGGTGAGATCCATAACAAACCGGGTCCAGCCCTCAGCGGGTGCCGGACGCTCGGTCTGGGTCCAGCCGTCGCCGTTCCAGTGCCGCAGCACCACCGGGTCACCGGCATCGACGGCTTGTTGGGGGAGACGGTTCGCCGTGTGGGCTTTGACCTCGTCGGGAAGCGACGCGGTTCGAGACCTGTCGATATAAGTTCCCGCCGCCCAGACGTCCTTGGGACCGAGGGCCTCCACGTCGTGCAGCCGCACCTCCCGTCCGTCCGTGCCGCCGAAGGGCACCTCGCTCCAGCGCGCGCCGTCCCAGCGTCTGACCAGCGGATTAATCGTCCCCAAGGCGTCCTGGGCCGTGCCGACCGCCCAGATGTTGGTCGGACTGGACGCGTCCACAGCGAGGAACTCTGCTGCCTGTTCCGGGTTCAGGGGCGCCGCGAGCTTCCAGGGTGTCGCCTCAGGATCCACCTGTGCCTGCGCCGGTGAGGGGGCAAAGGCGAAAAGGTACGCGGCGGCCGCGGCGGCCGCGAGTCGTGCCCTTCTCACCAGGCGGGGTCGTGTCGAGGTTGTCATAGATGTATTCCTCCTTGTGTTGACGACCGGGCCGGAAGCCCCGGACCGGCAGGAAAGGACGAGCGCACGGACACGGGTTGTGGCCATCTGCGTTCGCGGGTTCAGTGGCGGGTGCCGGAGGGCACCGTGATCTGGCGATCAGCCCAGGTCCGGCGCGCAGCGACGGGCACATCCCTGCCGGTAGCCCGACCACTGCGCCGACGACCGGCGCACCGTGGCCGGGTACCTCGTTCGTGGCTCGCGACGGAGGGACCTTGCCAGAGTTGCTCTGGGCCGGCAGGCCGGCAGGGGCAGCGTGCTCGCTGCAGCGAGCACCATCCACATACTGGGCAAACACAAGGTGATCACTCGTCCGTTCAGAGGGGCGCCGCCCGGGTCGGGTATCGGGTGCGATGCACACAGGCCGCGCGCGACTGTCGCCGCCCGCTTCCAGGCAGCCTGGAAGGTTCGCCGCGATGGGCGTGTGCCGTCGGCGCCGTAACGCCACCGCGCCTTGGAGAAGGCCCTGGCCCTGGTGGTTTCCTGCACGTTCCACATGTGACGCGCACCACATTTCATGTGGTCGCGACTGTCGTACTGCGCCCCTCACCCAGTTACAAGGCCGGAGTCATACGGCGGAGGCCGCACATCCGGTCCATGAAGCACGGCAGGCGAGGGGCGCAGCGCATGCAGTCGAGAAGTGCGACGGAACGAGGGGCTGACGATTTCGTGGCGGTCCGTCGGTCGGCGCTCCTGGGGCACGCCGCTCTCGCGGGCGGGGATCCCCACACGGCCGAGGACCTGCTGCAGGAAGCGCTCGTCAAGCTGTCGCCGACCTGGTCCCGGATCGCGGACGGAGCACCGGAGGCCTACGCCCGGCGACATTCTGGCCCGTTCGGCCGCACGAGCGGCCAGGCGATGCTGGCGAGGCGAGCGGCCCAGGGAAAGGGCTCCCGGAACCCCCGGCCTTGGCTGAGGCGACCGGTTCGGCGGAAGACCGCGTTCGGTTGGGTGGGGGTCCATCTGCCGGTACGGCAGCGTTACGGCTGTCCTGCTGTGCCCTCCTACTTCGATCTGCCGGAAGGTCAGATCACCGAATGCCTGAACTGCGCCCCTGGGGACCGCCTCGTCACTCGTCTCACAGGGCATGGCGACGTTGCGGCCGCTGATCGCCCGCACCGAGGCGGGGGTGTCGGCGTGAGCGGTGCGCTGACCGGCATAGCGACCGTCTGCAGACCGGAGGTGCTCGGCACATGCGGATCGGGGCGAGTCGCGAGGTGGCCGGCACAGGGCGCGCAAGGGGTTATCCCGTCCCGAGGTGCCTGGATCACCTCTCTCCCCGGCCGGCCACAACCAGGCGCGGCTATACCGGCAGCAACGGTGCATCGGACTTGCGGGTGAGGGGGAAGAGGTGTCGGTGAAGGGCACGTCGTCGGGACTTCGAGGGTTTCGTCCACGCTCGTGGTCCGCGGCTGCTCCGCGCGGCGTGACTGCTGACGGGCGATGCCCACCTGGCGGAGGGCTTTGTCCAGACGGTGCTGGCGAAATGTGGCCCAAATGGCACCGGATCGCTGGGAGAACCCGGAGGCAACGCCCGCAGGACCCTGGTCAACACGTTCTCGTCGTGGTGGCAGCGACGCTGGCACGGTGAGGTTCCACGCGGTCAGCTGCCCGACTCCGCCACGGCGGACGTGTACGCGGGGATCGATCTGCAGCATTCGCTCGCAGCCGCGGTGCGTGCCCTGCCGACCCGGCAGCGCGCCGTTGTGGTCCTGCGCTACTGCGAGGACCTGAGTGTCGAGGAGACCGCCGAGGTGCTCGGTTGCAGACCGAGCACGGTCAAGAGCCAGGCCATCAAGGCGCTGCGCGCGTTGCGGGGCGTGCCGACCCTGCACACTCATGTGGAGGATGGGGAGCACGGTGCACAACGCTGACGACAATGACGCGCAGGAGCGGCAGTTGCGCAAGTTCCTGGAAGGCGCCGTGCCACTGCTGCAGGCGCCGCCGAACCGTATGCGCCACATCCACACCAAGCCGGACTGGCGTTTTTTCACGGAGCCCCAACAGCAAGCCCAGGCCGGTGACAATCGACCCGTGCTGAAAGGACCAGCCGTGCAATCATGATCTGGATGCGCCAGCGATCGTCGGGCCCGGGCCGGCACCAGATGTCGTGAACTCCCAGGGACAGAACCTCGTCCGACGCCCACGGACGCAGGCTTCCCGGCGGGTCCGCGGCCCACCATTGCCAGCCCGACAGGGCCTGCTGGGCCACGAGCTGGTCACGCCGCAGCAGCAGGACATCGACGTCCCCATGGCTCCGGATTCGGCGGCCCACCGCGAGCTCGATCTGTTGAACCAGCGTCATCCCGCATCGCCGGCATGTGCTTCGCGCCTGCTTCGGCTGGCCCTCACCGATCATCAGGGCCCGGCGACCTGGCGGTCGCCGGGCCGCAAAGCGGTGTCGTCAGGCGGGTGATGCATCCGCGACGGGGAGCTGTTCCGTCCCGCCGCCGAAGGGGAGGAAGACAGTGCGGCTGGCGAGGAACCAGGCGCCGTCGATCTTCCGGAAGATGTCCTCGTAGTGGCCGACGTTCGCCGGGAGCCTGGGCTCGATCATTCCACCTGAGTAGCCGTCGACCCGGTATGTCGTCAGATACGAGACGGCCCGCGCTGTCGCCTCGGACTCCACCGTGACCAGGATGTTCGTCATCAGACGGCGCGACAGCCTGTCCGCGGGGCGAGAGGCGAAGTAGGCGCGCAGAGCCTCGCGCCCCTCGATGCGCCGGTCCCCGAAAGGCCAGTGCCAGAGACCATCGGGCGTGAACAGCTCGGCCACCGAACCCGGGTCACCGAGGTCAAGGCGGTGGATGAAGTCCACGATGAGGCGCTCGCAGGCGCGTTCCGCGAGCATCCGCTCGACCGAGAGCATCACCTTGTCGTCCATACCCCTGTCTATCAGCCCCAACAGGTCCCAGAGCAACGGATTTTTTCGCACCGGCACCGGCACCGGCAGGGCGCGATCTTCGCTCCCCACTCTCCCCACTCGATTTACCAGCGGACGAACCGAGGCGAAGATCGGCCGTGGGGATTTTCGCGAAACCTCATCCGCCGCAAGAGTCACCCACGACCCACAGAACGGTTTCCAGGTCATTGCTGGACCGAGGAGGGCGTAGCCGACCATGCGGCCGTCACGGTGGTAGGCCGGTTTGCCTTTGCAGGTGGGCGGCTTGCACTGGGAGCGCTGTCCGAAGGAGAAGGCCGTCGAGGCACGACAGGCCGTCAAGCACGCCCCCCGGCGCGGTTCCGGATCCGGTGCGGTCCAGGCCCTGGAGCCGATGCAGGCGGCCGGGCCGCACCCTCTCGCTCTCTCGCCCGGGTCCGCCACTCAGGACGGCTGCCGTGGCACAGTGGCGCTATGTGCGGCCGCTATGTCTCCACCCGCAGTCCGCAGGACCTGACCCGGCTCTTCGACGTCGCCGACTGGCGCGCCGAGGAGACACTGGCACCGAACTGGAACGTCGCCCCGACCGACGACGTGTATGCCGTACTCGAGCGCGCTCCACGCGAGGACGTTGACGAAGGCTCCGTGCGCAGGGAACTACGGCCGCTGCGGTGGGGCCTGGTGCCCTCCTGGGCGAAGGACCCGAAGATCGGCTCTCGGATGATCAACGCGCGGGTGGAGACGGTGCATGAAAGGCCCGCCTACCGCCGTGCCTTCGCCCGGCGCCGTACTGGACGTCGGCTTGCTGACCAGCCGGGAGTCCGTCGGGTCGGCAGCTCACCGAGCACCGCCGAGCCGGCGTTGCCGGTGGTCAGGCTGCTGACCTGGTTGGTCATTGAAACGGACCTCCTTGCCTTCACGCACTGGGCGCCGAAGCCCTCGTGCTAACGTCCCCCCATGGGGGAGCACCATGTAATGGTTGTCGGAGGAACGGGCTTCTACGGCCGGTATCTTGTGGAAGATCTGCTGCGGCAGCCTACGGTTCGGGTGACCGTTGTCGCCCGCCGAGCGCCGCAAAGACGGTTCGCCTCGGAGCGGGTCGACTGGGTGCCCGCCGACCTCCGGGACGTCGGTCGCCTGTCGGAGTCCCTGAAAGGCGCAGCGGCCGTCGTCCACTGTGCCGGACCCTTCCAGTCGATCGATGGGGAAGACGCACACCCCTACGGCCCGCTGCGCGCCGCGATCCTGGCCGGTGTGCCCTACGTCGACATATCCGAGGACCGCGCGTTTCGGCGTGGCGCCGTCGTGATGGCCGAATCTGCCAGCGCGCCCGTGCTCACGGGGGCGTCCGTAGTGCCGGGGATCCAGGCCCTGCTGGCCGTGGACCTCTCGCGTGACATGGACCGGGTCGACACCGTCCGTTCGGCCGCAGCCCCGGACACCCGCCGACACCGTGGGCCAGCGATGTTCGAGGCGATGTTGCACGGCGCGGGCCTGCGGTTCACAGCGCCGCGTGACGGCACACCGACCGTGGTGCACGGCTGGTCCGAGCCGGAGTGGACGGCGTTCCCCCCTCCGATCGGACGGCGCCTGGTACACCAGGTCTACGAGATGGCCGATCTGGACGTGCTGCCGGAACTGCTGGGGGCCGGCACGGTGAGCTTCAAGGCGGGGAGCGAGTTCACGACGCTGAATCGGGCGCTCGGAGCGTTCGCCTCGGTCCGGGCACGTACCGGCCTGCCACGCCGCCCTCATCGCTGGACTCCCGTGGTACGCGCGGCATCGTGGCTCGCCGGGCGGGCCGGAGACGAGGCGGGCGCCTTCATGATGTCCGTGACGGGAAGACGCAACGGGCGCACCTTGACGCGGAGTCTGGGCATGACCGCCCTGAAGCACGGCGGTCGCATACCGTCCTTGCTGGCGGGCATCGCGGTGGAACGCGTCCTGGCCGGAACTCTTGCCGCACCCGGCGTCGTGCCGCTCCACTCCTGGCTGTCGCCCGCCGAGTTGTACGCCGCATTGGTCGAGCGCGACATTCGGTTGTGGAGCAGGGCAGATGACGACTGGAAGCCTCACGGCCGCTGACGACCGGACGGAACGAGCGGCATCGGATGGGGCGTGGGCCAACGGAATTGGTCGGCCAGGTGGGGGTGGGTGTCAGCCCGATTCGTCAGGACCCTGGTTCAGTGGCATCGGCGGTACCAGTGGCGTTGCGCATTCCTCGCATCTCCGCGAGCCAAAGGGGCCAGGCGTCACGCAGATACAGCGTGAAGGGGAACCACCAGATCACGTCGTTCGTCACGAGGATGACGCCGGACTCGAAGGGCCATTGGTCCGTGGACCACAGCCACAACCAGCCGAGGGGCCCCAGGATCTTCCCGGCCAGGCCTACGGCTGCTATCAGGAAGCCGCTGGCAGGTCGCAGCGCCACGTCCAGGTAGAGGACCCCGTACAACCCGAGGACCATGCCTAGGGTCATGAAGATCTGCGGGTGGTTCTGAGCTGCCATGTCCGCGACGCGGAACACCCACTGCGGGTCGAGGAGCGCATAGCAACCCCAGGCGATGTTGTAGACGGCTGCGGCGAGGAAGACCGTCCTGTGGAGGCGCTGACGAGGTATGGGCACGTGGGTCACTGTAACGATCTCCTGCCGGGCGACGCCCGGTGACGGTCCCGACAGGCGCCTGCCCGGCCACGACCGCGCCGCGTCACTACGTAGTTTCACGGATACGGTGCGGGCTTGCGATATGCCAGGCTCGTACGGGTTCCCAACCTTCGCGGTGTGTGCTCGTCGGGAGCAGACAGCATACGAAAAGAGAGTGGGACGTGAGACTGGTGATCGCAGATCGCTGCAGGGCTGCCGTTGGCCCTGGGGCGGAAGGCCGGTTCCGGGACATCGTCTGGCCCGCGTCCTTCCCGGAGGCGCCCCGGGCCCGTGTCCATGCGCATGCGCTGGCCGCACTGCTAGTCGTCACCTCGGTGTGTGCGGCGTTCAAAGGCTTCTACTGGGCTGACGACCCCCAGGTCAACCAGTACCGCCCGGGCCTGTTGGGGGTGGTGCAGGCGATGGGCGAGCCGTTTGTGCTGATGGCGGTGCCGCTTCTGCTGATGTGCGCTGTTCTGGTGGGCGCCCTGCGGTCCTGGCCCAGGGGGCCGTATTGGGTACTGGCCGCCTTGGCCTGGACGATGTCGGCACCCACGCTCCTCTTGGTGCTGCTGGCCACCTCGGTGACGAACGACGATGACTACTGCACAGCGAATGTGGCCGTGGATCCGGTCTCGGGGACTGTGGTGGTCCTGTGCCTCGTGGCGGCGCTGGCCGCCGGATCGTTGGCCGGGTGGATCGCGTGGGTGATCTCGCATCGCCGGGCGGGGCCCGTAGTGCTGTACATAGTGTGGCTCGCCACGGTCGCCGCCGCCGTCGTGCTGACCCTGGCCGTGCCGCTCCATGCGGCTCAGACCTGCGGTCCGTCCGGGATCGGCTGAGGCCCGTCACTCACCCCGGCACACGCGAAGACCTTCGCACCTTTCCGTCTCACGCCGCTGCCGTGATTGCCATTGACGATACAACGGCCGCAGAGCGCTGGGCGACTGAACCTTGCGCGTGTTCGCGGGCACCGCTGATGCCGGCCGCCATGGTCGTGCTCCGGGCCGCCGAATACGTGTCCGGATGCGTGTTTCCACTGAGGTCCGCTTCGTCTCGGCCGTCTAGGTTCGACGAGTTGGACGGATCGAACGGTGTCGAGGGGACCGAGTGACAGACAATACCCAGGGAATACGGGGTAGTTGGGTGATCCTGCTGGCTGCGGGGGCCTTGCTGACCGGGTGTTCGGCGCAGGGGGCGGGCGCCGGGCCTTCCCGGCAGAGCAGTTCGCCCTCGGCCGGCGCTTCTGCGAGCGCGAGCGGTGCAGCGACACCGTCGAGCGACTCGTCCGCCGCTTCGTCCGTCCTCACACCCGACGCCTCCCTCGTCCCCGAGTCCTCGACGGACGGGGCCCGTCTGGCCGAGTCCGTCGTGCTCGGGCCGGGCGACTGGGGCCGGGGCTTCGTCGCCCGGTCTCCGGCCGTGAGCGCCCCGAGAACCTGGGCCGTGCTGGACGAGAGCTGCCGTTGGCAGCGTGAGAAGCTCCCGCGTGGCGTGCTGGCGAGCACGTCGCGGTACAGCCGGCTGCCGGCAGGCTCTGGCAGGAGCGAGGTCAGGGTGACCGCCGTGGCCACCGTGCACGCCTCGGTCCTCGGCGCCGACGAGCAGCTGAGCACGACGCTCGAGGAGGTGCTGCGCTGCCCGGAGCAGCGGCCCCGGTCGAACGAGCGGATCACGGGTCTGATGTCACTGGGCACCGCGTTCGGCGCCCGTGATCAGGAGTACGCCGACGACTCCGTGCTCGAAGCGGGAAAGTCCGTCCAGGACGGGGGTGCCGCACAGCAGTACCTCTGGATGGTCGCCCGGCTGGGCACCGTGGTCGTGGCCGTCTCCGTGACGGGCGGCGCCGGCCACACCCAGGAGGAACTCCAGCAGCTGGGCGGCAAGGCCCTGGCTCAGATGCTGACGCGCGTCGAGCAGCGGCTGAAGGGGAAGTGATGGAACCGCTGCGTATCGCCGATCCCGCCAAGCTTGCGGGCCACCGGCTGCTCGGACGGCTCGGCGCGGGCGGCATGGGTGTGGTGTATCTGGCCCGCTCGGCCGGCGGGCAGCTGGTCGCGCTGAAGGTGATCCAGGCCGAGTTGGCCGAGGACTCCGCTTTCCGGGAACGGTTCCGGCGGGAGGCAGATGCCGCCCGACGGGTGACCAGCCCTTGGGTGGCGCCCCTGGTGGACGCTGATCCCGAGGCGGCGCAGCCGTGGCTGGCCACCGCGTTCGTTCCCGGTCCCTCGCTCGGCGAGGCCATCGCCGAGTACGGGCCACTGCCGGTGCGGAGCCTGCGGGTGCTGGGGGCACGGCTCGCCGAGGCGCTGCGGGAGATCCATGCCGCCGGGCTCGTGCACCGGGACGTCAAGCCCGGCAATGTGCTGCTGGCGCTCGACGGTCCGCGGCTGATCGACTTCGGTATCGCCCGCGACCGCGAGGACACGGTGCTGACCTCGACCGGTGTCGTGGTCGGCACGCCCGGGTTCCTGCCCCCGGAGCAGGCGCGGGGTGCGGGAGTTCCCCGCCCGGCCGGTGACGTCTTCTCGTTGGGCTGTGTGCTGGCCTTCGCGGCGACCGGCCGCCCTCCGTTCGGTACCGGGTCGCTCGACGCGCTGCTGTACCGGACGGTGCACGACGCGCCGGACCTGGAGGGGGTTCCGGCGGAGCTGGCCGAGGTGGTCGGCGGCTGTCTGGGGAAGGATCCGGAGCCGCGCCCCACCGCCGAGGCGCTGGCCGGGGTCCTCACGGCCGCCGCGCCCGCCTCGCCTCCCGATCCGCGGCAGGCCCTGATGGCCGTACGTCCTCCGGCGCGCGAGGGTGACGAGCCCGCCGCTGACGACGAGGCATGGCTGCCCGAGCCGTTGGTCCGATTGATCGCGGAGCGGTCGGCGGCCGGGCTCGCGCTGCCCGCCGTCGAGGACACCGAGGTGAACGCCGCGACCGGGGACACCACGGCCGCACAGTCTCCCGCCGCTGCCGTGGGCAGGCGCCGTGTCCTTCTCCTCTCCGCAGGCGCGGCGGTCGTCGCGGCCGCGGGCGGACTGGGCTCCTGGGCAGTGCTGGGCCGTGACGGGGAGGACGGCGGCCCGGCCCAAGCGGCCACGGGCCCCGTGTACACCCTGGGCCTGCACGCCGATCTGACCGGCGATCAGAAGGCGGTCGGCCGGGCTCAGGAGCGCGGGCTGCGGCTCGCGGTCGACGAGTTCAACTCCCGTGCGGACAAACCCTTCACGCTCGCCGTGAAGACGGTGGACGACGGCGGCGATCCGGCCCGTGCGCCTCAGGCGGCGAATCAGCTGGTCGCCGACCGTTCCGTGCTGGCCGTGATCGGCCCCACCACGGACGCGACCGCCCTCGCCTCGCTGGCGGCGTACGACGCCGTCTCGCTGCCCCTGCTCGCGGTGTCGCCCGGCGCGACCACGCTGACGGTGATGGGCAGCCGGTCCCTCCTGCACGCCCGGGTGACGGACACGATCCTGCCGTTCTATCTCGACGCGTATCTGCGGGGCACTGCGAAGTCGCGCACGGTCGGGATCGTGGACGACCGGGCGGCGGACGCGTACGCCTGGGAGATCAGCAGCACCCTCGTCAACATCCTGCGGGACGTCCGGCAGCCGGCCGTGCCGAAGGTGGTCAGCGCCCTGCGCACCGACTTCGGGCCGACCCTGGACGCCCTGCTGGACGGGGGCGCGGACTCAGTGGTCTTCGCCGGCCATCACGACCGGGCCGCGCTGCTGGCCCGTGAGTTGACCAGCCGTGACTTCCCGGGAGCCCGGGCCGCCGCCCACGGGGTGCTGGACGCCCGGTTCCTGTCCGCCGCCGGGGATGCGGCCGAGGGGTGGGCGATCGTCGCCCCGGTGATGGACGCATCCGTGGCGCCCGAGGCGAAGGCGTTCCGGGCCGCGTACCGCAAGCGTTACGGTGCGGAGCCGGAGCGGTACGCCGTCGAGACGTACGACGTGGCGCAGTTCGCCGCGAAGACGCTCGGTGGACTGGGTGCGGGGCGCCGCAGCCGGCAGAACCTGACGACGGCGCTGCGCTCGGGGACGTACAAGGGAATCGCCCGGAGCCTCGCGTTCGACAAGGAGACCGGAGCGCTCGTCGTCGACGGCAGCGGCGTCCATCTGTGGAAGGTCGACGGCGGCCGGTTCGCGTACCAGGGTCTGGCGCCCTATCAGGTGTCCGCCTGATGGAGCCGTTGCGCGGCACCGATCCGGTCTGGATCGCGGGCCACCGGCTGCTGCGGCGGCTGGGCGCGGGCGGCATGGGCGTGGTGTACCTGGCTCGCTCCCCAGGTGGCGCGCTCGCCGCGGTGAAGGTGATCCGGGCGGCGCACGCGGACGACGCGGGGTTCCGGGCCCGGTTCCGCCGGGAGGTGGAGACGGCGGGCCGGGTCGCGAGTCCCTGGGTGGTGCCACTGCTCGACGCGGACCCGGACGCGGAATTCCCGTGGCTCGCCACGGCGTTCGTGCCGGGGCCGTCCCTCGCGGAGGCGGTCGAGGAGTGCGGGCCGCTGCCGTACGGGAGCGTCCGGGTCCTGGGGGCGCGGCTCGCCGAGGCGCTGGACGCGGTGCACGGGGCGGGGCTGGTGCACCGGGACGTCAAGCCCGGCAATGTCCTGCTCGCCGTCGACGGGCCCCGGATGATCGACTTCGGTATCGCCCGGATGCCGGAGGACACCGCGCTCACCGCGAGCGGGATGGTGGTCGGCTCCCCCGGGTTCCTCTCCCCCGAGCAGGCACAGGGCCGCGGCCGGGAGATCGGGCCGGCCAGTGACGTCTTCTCCCTCGGTTGCCTGCTGGGGTACGCCGTGACGGGCGAGCGTCCCTTCGGGTGGGGCTCCGCGGCCGAGATGCTGGTGCGTACGGTCCACGACGAGCCGGATCTGGGCACCGTACCGGGGCCGTTGCTGCCGCTGCTGCGCGCGTGCCTGGCGAAGGAGCCCGGCTCCCGGCCGGCCGTGGCCGAGATACAGCAGGCCCTGGCCGGTGGGGGCAAGGGCTGGCTGCCGGAACCCGCGACCCGGCTCATCGCCCGCCGTTCGGCCGCCGTACTGGCCCTGCCGGCCGTCGAGGCCACCGAGGTGTCCGGGGCCACGACGACGGTCGACACGGGTCCCAAGACCGGCCAGGGTTCCACGCGCCGCCGTCTGCTGGTCCTGGGCTCAGTCGGCGGTGTGCTGGCGGCCGGCGGAACGTTGGCCTCCTGGTGGTCTGGTCGCGGCGGCAGGGCCTCGGTCCAGGAGCGTCCGCGGCTCGTCGTCGCCCTGCACGCCGACCTGAGCGGCAGCGGTCGTACGACAGGACGGGCTCAGGAGAACGGTGTACGGCTCGCTGTGGACCGCTTCAACTCCCGTACCGGACGTGGTTTCGACCTCGCGTTGCAGGTGCACGACGACCGGGGCACCACGACCGGCGCTCGGCAGGTCGCCGAGCGGCTGGCCGCCGACGAGCGGGTCCGCGCGGTGCTCGGGCCGACCACCGACGCCTGTGCGAAGGCCACACTCGGGATCTACCAGCAGGCGCGCCTTGCGATGGTCACCGTGTCGGTCGGGCTCGACGACGTGTCCCCCACTTCCTACCGGGTGTACACGGCCACCCGCCCCGGTGACTCGGTCCTGGCGGCGCCGGTCGTCGCCCACCTCGTGCGGACCGCCCGTGCGCGCAAGACGGTCCTGATCGACGACGCGGCCGAGGGCGAGGTCAGCTGGCGGCTGTGCGAGGGCGTCGACGAGGCCGTGCGTTCCGGACAGCGCAGCACCGTCCGGCGCACCCTCGCCGCCGGGGCCGACTCCGACGGGGCCTTCCGTTCCCTCGCCGAGTCGGTGGTGGACGCGGGGGCGGACGCTGTGGTCTTCGGCGGCGGGTACGCGCGGGCCGCAGGGCTGGCCCGCGCGCTGCGCTCCGCCGGCTACTCCGGTGCGCGGCTGGCCACCCAGCGCGCCCTCGACGCCCGTTTCCTCGGCTCGGCGGGCGAGGCCGCCGAGGGCTGGGTGTTCGCCACCGCCTTCTGCGACGCAACCCGGGAGACGGCCGCGAAGTCGTTCGTCACCGCCTACGGTGCGCGCTTCGGCACCGCCCCGCCCTGGTATGCGGCCGAGGCCTACGACGCGACGCTCTTCGTGGCCCGTGCCATGACGGCCCTGGGTGTCTCTCGCGCCGAACGGGGCGCGATCGCGGGCCAGTTGCGCGAGACCGACTACCAGGGGATCACCAAACGGCTCCACTACGACGCTTCCACCTACCGCTACACGGAGGCGATGTACCTGTTCAAGGCGACGGGGGGCGCCTTTCGCTGCCTCGGCGACTACCGGGACGCCACGGCCTGAACTCCTTCTCAGAACACTCTCAACACACCAGCTCAAAGCGCCTCTACCACACCAACGGCGAACCTCGGGAATCACACCGTCATCCGGCAGGATTGCAGGCATGATCACTGTTCATCTCAAGTACGAGATCGACCCCGACAAGCTCGAGGACTTCGAGGAATACGGTCGCCGCTGGGTCCGGCTCGTCGACCGCTTCGGCGGGACGCACCACGGCTACTTCCTGCCGAGTGAGGGCGACAGCGACATCGCCTACGCCCTGTTCTCGTTTCCCAGCCTGGCCGCGTACGAGCAGTACCGCACGGACAGCATGTCAGACCCGGAGTGTCGGGAAGCGTTCGAACTGGCCCGTGAGACCCGCTGCATCAAGCGGTACGAGCGCCGCTTCCTGCGACCGCTCGACGGCGTGTCCTAGGCCGGCCGAAGGCGCGGGGTGCGGTCCTGCCGAGTGGCTGTGCGCAGCGCTGCGATGACGGCCGTGGTCGTCGGGTTCGCGGTCTCGGAGTGACGCGTCGCGGCGAACAGCAGGCGCAGGATCGGGCGATCCTCGATGGGCGCCGTGCGGATTCCGGGGGCGACCGGGTCGATGGCGGTCCGGGGGACGAGCGCGGTGGCGAGGCCGGCCCGTGCGAGGGTGAGTTGGGCGGCGATGTCGGCGGTGACGTAGCGCGCCATGGGTGTGAAGCCGGCCTGGTGGCAGGCCTGCAGGATGGCCTGTCCGCACTCCGTGGTTGGCGGCGGCACGGCGAGGCTGTGCGTCGCCAGTTCCCGCAGGGGGAGGGGCCGCCCGTCGGATCGGTCGGTGGCGGTGACGACGAGCAGCGGATCGTCGAGCAGCGGGGAGAACTCGATGCCGCGGGGTGTGACATCGGGCAGGTGGTGATAGCGCTGTCCCAGCACCACATCGACGGTGCCGAGTGTGAGTTCCCTCAGTTGCGCCTGGTCGGTGATGAGACAGGTCACGGTGAGCTGCGGGTGGTCCGATCCCAGCGCGGTCAGCGCGGGGGCCACGATCCGGGCGACGGTCGACGGCAACGCGGCGAGGGTGGCAGTGGATCCGACCGCACCCTTGACCGCCGCGACGGCGCTCTCGGCCTCGTGTACGGCGGCGAGGATCCGGTCGGCGTGCTGCAGGAGCACCCGGCCCGCTTCCGTCAGGGCCACGGTTCGCCCGTCGGGGCGCAGCAGATCCACTCCCACCTCGCGCCGCAGCGCGGCCAGCTGCTGGGAGACAGCGCCGGCGGACAGCGCCAGCGACTGGGCGGCCGCCGCGATGGAGCCGCGGGCGGCGACGGTCTTGAGCATGTGCAGACGGCGGATATCCAGCATGATGCGATAGATTAGCTAAAGGGTTCCGTCAGAAAACATCCCCTTGACCTATTGAGTCTTGATGGGCGACCTTCGGCGCATGGAAATCTTCGACTGCATCGCCGTGGTTGCCCGGCCCCTCCACGACTTCGGTGACGAGTTCATGTCTGACGAGGCGACCGCCGCCGTGGGTCTGGGCGCCGGTTTTCCCCCAGGCCGCGGCTTCTACTGCCGCGGCCGGTTCGGGGTGCTCGGCGAGGCATCGGTCGAGGTGGTCCAAGCGGTACAGGGCTTCCTCGGACCCGACCTGGTCACCCCCGGCTGGCTGGCGGGACGACCCGTGATGCCGGCGGAGGAAGCCGCCGCATGCTATGCCTCGGCCGTCCGGAAGTGGGGGCGCGTCCACATCCCCTGCGACGTCGACGTCGAGCACTTCAACCGCTTGGCACAGCAGCTGATCGATGCCGCCGACGCCGACGCGCTGCCCCTGTTCGCCGGCTGGCGCGCGCAGCCCTGCCCCGCCGAAGACCCGGTCGGAGCGGCCATGCAGCGCATACACGTCCTGCGGGAACACCGTGGCGCCTGCCATCTGGCGGCGGTGCGCCTGAGCGGACTGAGTGCCCGAGAAGCAATGACCATCAACCTCGGCGTCGAGCAGGCGGGCCACTACGGCTGGCCGAAGCCAGATCCCGTCGCCGCAACCCTGATCCCCCGATGGAGGCGGGCCGAGCAACTCACCGACGAACAGCAGGCGCCGCTCTACGCCACACTGACCGACCGGCAACGCACCGAATTCGCCCACCTCGTTGGCGGGTTGACCCGTAGCTTCAGACCTTGAGGTTGTGAATGTTTGCGAACTCGTCGAGGCCGCTCGTACGAGTGTGTACGTTCATGGTCATGAAGCTGGTGGTGCGGGTCAAACTCCTGCCGACGCCCGTGCAGGCGACGGCACTTGAGGCGACCCTGCATGCCTGCAACGAGGCCGCCACCTGGGCCGCCAGGGTGTCGGGCACCCCCAGGCCGACCAGGACCCGCTGGGCGTCGCGGACCATGCCGTGGGGCCCGCACAGCCACCAGTGGTCCGCGGTGGTGACGTCGACCAGCCCGCCGATGAGGGCGGAGAGGCGGTCGGCGTCCAGGCGGCCGGAGAGCACCTCGGCCTCGCGGGGCTCGCGGGAGAGGACGTGGGCGAGCTGGAAGCGCGCCGGATGGAGGTCCTTCAGGTCGGCGAGTTCGTCGGCGAACATGACCGAGCCGGTGCGGCGGTTGCCGTAGAACAGCGTGACCCGCGAGCGGTCGTCGGCGGCGAGGACGGACTCGGCGATGGAGAGCATGGGTGTGATGCCGGACCCCGCGGCGATGAGGATGTGGTGGCCGGGTGCGGTGAGGTCGGGGGTGAAGGCGCCGGTCGGGGCCATCACCTCCAGGGTGTCGCCGGGCCGTACGTCGTGGACCAGCCAGGAGGGGAACAGCCCGCCGGGCACTTCGCGCTCCCCGATGCGCGGCCGTGCGCCCACCGGGGAGCAGATCGAGTAGGAGCGCCGCTCGTCCCGCCCGTCGACCTCGCGGCGCAGGGTGAGCGACTGGCCGGGGGTGAAGGCGAACTCCTCGGCCAGGTTGTCCGGGATGTCGAAGCCGACCGCGACCGCGTCCTCGCACAGCCGCTGCACGGCGGCCACGCGCAGGTGGTGGAAGGCCGGGCGGCGTCGCCGCACGGGCGTGGGGGCGGAGGTGCCGGGTGGCAGCAGGTCCTCCATCAGATCTCCTTGACGTACTCGAAGGGGTTCGCGGCAGGTGCGGCAGCGCCACAGCGCCTTGCAGGAGGTGGCACCGAAGCCGGAGGTCTCCTCCGTGTCCGCCGAGCCGCACCGGGGGCACGGCACCGCGGGGCGGGTGGGGGACAGTGTCAGCGGCACCGGGCCGGGGCGCGGCGCCGGTCCGGGGGGCGCGATGCCGTGCTCGGCGAGGGTGCGGCGGCCGCTGGGTGTGATCCAGTCCGTGGTCCAGGGCGGATCGAGCACCGTGCGCAGCTGGACATGTGCGTATCCGGAGGCCGTGAGGCGCGCGGCCACTTCGGCGCGCATCTCGGCCATGGCCGGGCAGCCGGGGTAGGTCGGGGTGAGGCTGACGACGGCCGTCCCGTCCTCACCGACCTCGACGCCCCGCGGCACGCAGAGGTCGGCCAGGGTGAGCATGGGAAGCTCGGGATCCGGCACGGACGCGGCGATGTGCCGAGCGCGGCGCACGTCCGTCAGTACGGTCACCATGTCGCGTCCGGGTGGGCGCGGGCCACGCTCTGCAGCTCGGCCAGCAGTGGGGCGAGGTGCTCGGTGTGCTCGCCGTCGCGGCCGGATCCGGGCAGCGGCCGGCACACCGGAAGGGGCAGTCCGGCCGTCTCCGTGACCTGCTTCAGCACCGCCCGGACCTCGTCCTGGACGTCGTACACGCTGAACAGCTCGTCCAGGTACGGCGCGACCTGCTCCAGCGCGTCCTGCATCCGATGATGCGACTCGGCGGTGCCGTCGCCGAGGCGGACGACCCACTCGGCGGCGTACTGCCGGTGATAGCTCAGCTCCTTGAGGCCCTTGGCGGCAATCGCGGCGAGCACCGGATCGTCGGAGGCGGTGAGCCGCTCGAAGTGGGCGAGCTTCCATGCGGAGAGCACCAGCAGGCGTGCGACGCAGAACGCGAAGTCGCCGCCCGGGAGTTCGGCGAGGCGTACGTTGCGGAAGTCGTGGGCGTCCCGGAAATAGGCGTAGGCGTCCTCGTCGCGGTCGGTGCCGTCGACCTGGCCGGCGCGGGAGTAGAGCAGGCGGGCCTGGCCGAGCAGGTCGAGTCCGATGTTCGCCAGAGCCACCTCCTGCTCCAGCTCGGGGGCGCGGGTTGTCCATTCGGCCGGCCGTTGCGCCAGGACGAGGGCGTCGTCGGCCAGCGCGACACAGACGGCGGCCAGTTCACCGGTGTCGATGCCGTCGGGTACCGCACTGTCCACGCCGTGCAGCGGGTCCTCGAAGCCGGTGCCGTACGCCCAGCGGGTGTCCTCCTCGTGTCCCTCGGCCAGGATCAGGTGAACGTGGTCGTCACTCATGCCCTGCTCCTCAGATGTGCGGGACGTCGTCGGGGATGTCGTAGAAGGTGGGGTGGCGGTACACCTTGTCGGCGCCGGGCGCGAAGAAGGGGTCCTTCTCGTCGCGGGTGGAGGCGGCGATGTGCTCGCTGCGCACCAGCCAGATCGACACGCCTTCGTTGCGCCGGGTGTACAGGTCGCGGGCGTGAGTGAGGGCCATCCGGTCGTCGGCCGCGTGCAGCGAGCCCACGTGGACATGGTTGAGCCCGCGCTTGCCGCGCACGAACACCTCGTACAGCGGCCAGTCGTTCCTCTCGGTGGTCATGCCACCGCTCCCTTCTGCGTACGGGCCGCCTGCTTGGCGGCGTGGGCGGTGGCCGCCTCCCTGACCCAGGCGCCCTCCTCGTGGGCGGCCCGGCGCCGGGCGACGCGCTCGGCGTTGCAGGGCCCGTCGCCGGAGATCACCCTGGTCAACTCGGCCCAGTCGGGGGTGCCGAAGTCGTGGTGGCCACGCTCGGCGTTCCAGCGCAGTTCGGGGTCGGGCAGCGTGACGCCGAGCTTCTCGGCCTGCGGGACGGTCATGTCGGCGAAGCGCTGGCGCAGCTCGTCGTTGCTGTGCCGCTTGATCTTCCAGGCCATCGACTGAGCGGAGTTGGGCGAGTTGTCGTCGGGCGGTCCGAACATCATCAGTGACGGCCACCACCAGCGGTTGACGGCGTCCTGCACCATCTCGCGCTGGTCGTCGGTGCCGCGCATCATCGTCATCAGCAGCTCGTAGCCCTGCCGTTGGTGGAAGGACTCCTCCTTGCAGATCCGCACCAGGGCACGGGCGTACGGACCGTAGGACGACCGGCACAGCGGCACCTGATTGCAGATCGCGGCGCCGTCCACGAACCAGCCGATCACGCCGACGTCGGCGAAGCTCAGGGTCGGGTAGTTGAAGATCGACGAGTACTTCTGGCGGCCCTCGATGAGCCGGTTCGTCAAGTCCGCGCGATCGGCATCCAGCGTCTCCGCCGCCGAGTACAGATACAGCCCGTGCCCGGCCTCGTCCTGCACCTTGGCGAAGAGGATCGCCTTGCGGCGCAGCGAGGGCGCCCGGGTGATCCACTCGCCCTCGGGCTGCATGCCGATGATCTCCGAGTGGGCGTGCTGTGCGATCTGGCGGATCAGCGTCCTGCGGTAGCCGTCCGGCATCCAGTCGCGCGGCTCGATCCGCCGGTCCCGGGCGATCGTCGTCTCGAAGTGTTCCTGCAGCTCCGACCCTGCGCAGCCCACCGCCGACACGTCGACGTGTGACGCGGTCATCTGCCCTACTTTCCCGCCCGACCGTTCGTTCGGTCGACAACATGGCTGAGCGTTCGCGTTCCGGCAAGTGCGGCAGCCGGGTCAGTGTCCGGAGAAGGACGGCTGCCGGCCTTCGAGAAAGGCCCGCACAGCAGCCCGGTGGTCCTCGGTCGAGCCCAGCCGCTCCTGGGCCGCCGCCTCGCGCTCCAGCACCACGGGCAAAGGCGCCCTGCCGGCCCGGAGCAGCGCCTTGACCTCGGCATACGCGGCCGTGGGGCCGGCAGCGAGACGCTGGGCGAGAGTCAGGCCCTCCGTAGCGGCGCCGCCGTCCGGCACGACGCCGTGGACGAGGCCCCACTGCTGCGCCGCCTCCGCGTCGAAGCGGTCGCCGAGCAGCATCAGGGTGGCGGCTCGCGACAGACCGACCGCCTGTGCCAGAGCCCCGCTCAGACCGCTGTCGGCGGCCAGGCCGATCCCGGTGAACGCGGTCGAGAAGCGGGCACCGGCTCCCGCGACCCGCAGGTCGGCACAGAGCGCGAGCCCCAGCCCCGCTCCGACGCAGGCGCCCTCGATGGCCGCGACCACAGGCTGCGGCAGCGCGCACAGTTCCTCGACGAGCGGGTTGTACTCGTCCCGGACGATGGCGAAGGCGGAGGCGGGTGCGCTCTCGCGGGCCCTCGCATGCTCCTTGAGATCCTGTCCGACGCAGAAGTGCCGACCCTCGGCGGTGAGCAGCACCGCCCGGACGAGGTCGCCGTCGCCGCGCACCCGGCGTACCGCGGAGATCAGTCCGGCGCGCAACGACACGTCCAGGGCGTTTCCCGCGGAGGGCCTTCGCAGTTCGATGACGGCTACGCCGCCGTCCAGGGTGTAGCCGACGCCGTGCTGCGTCTCGTCGGCCGGAGGCCGGCTCGTAGCGCTCATTCCCACGTGTAGAACCCCTTTCCGGTCTTGCGCCCGAGCTCGCCGCGGGCGACCTTCTCGCGCAGCAGCCGGGGCGGGGCGAAGCGCTCGCCGAGCGTGGCGTGCAGGTGCTCCGCGATGGCGAGGCGTACGTCGAGTCCGACCAGGTCGGTCAGGCGCAGCGGCCCCATGGGGTGCTTGTAGCCGAGCCGCATGGCGTCGTCGATCGCGTCCGGTTCCGCGACGCCCTCCTCGACCATGCGGATCGCCTCCAGGCCCAGGGCCAGGCCCAGGCGGCTGCTGGCGAAGCCGGGCGAGTCCTGGACGACGACGTCCTTCTTGCCGAGGCAGCGGGTCCAGCCGAGGGCCGCCTCCACGGTGTCGGCCCCGGTGCCGGGTGCGACGACGATCTCGACCAGTTCGGAGGCAGGCACGGGGTTGAAGAAGTGCATGCCCACGAAGCGGTCGGGCCGGGTGAGGGCGGCGGCGAGATCGGTGACCGACAGGGAGCTGGTGTTGCTGGCCAGTACCGTGCCCGGGCCCACCGCCCGCTCGGCGGCGGCGAGAAGTTGGGCCTTGAGCGCGGCGTCCTCGGGGACGGCCTCGACGACCAGGTCGGCGTACGAGGGCAGGGCGTCGACGGACGGAACCGTCGTCACCCGGGCCAGCACCTCCTCCGCGGGCTCCGCGAGTGCGCCACGTTCAGCTGCTCTCTTCAGTCCGGCGGCGACGCGGTCCAGTGCCGCGGCCGCGGCCTGCTCGCCGCTCTCCACGACGGTCACGGCCGAACCGGCCGTCGCGAAGGACTGTGCGATACCGGCGCCCATGCGGCCGCCGCCGATCACCCCGACGACTGCGGGTGCTGAGGTCATGCCCGGCTCCTCTTCTCCAGGAAGCGTGTCATGCGGTCCTTCTTGTCCTGTCCCTCGAACAGCACGGCCTGGGCCAGGTCGTCGGCGACCGGGTGGGCGCCGGGTGCGTCGACGACGAGTTTCGTCAGCCGCAGGGCGGTGGCGGAGGAGCGGCCCATGCGGTCGAGCAGGGCGTGCGCCTCCTCCAGCAGCTTCTTTGCCGATACGACGTCGATGACCAGCCCGGCCGCCAGTGCCGCGGCCGCGTCGAGGTTCCGCCCGGCGAGCAGCACCTGCTTGGCGATCGACTCGCCGACCAGCTCGGGCAGCCGCCAGCAGGCCCCCGCCGCGGCGAGGATGCCGAGCCCCGGCTCGGGGTTGCCGAAGACGGCGTCCGGTCCGGCGATGCGCAGGTCGCAGGCGTATGCCAGTTCGGCGCCGCCGCCCAGCGCCCAGCCGTCGACGGCGGCGAGCGTGGGCATGGGGAGCCTGCGCACCCGCTCGAACAGACGGCTGTTGATGCCCTGGAGGGCTTCGTCGCGGCCCCGTCGCAGCAGTTCGGCGATGTCGGCACCGCCCGCGAAGACCCGGCCGTGGCCGGTGAGCAGCAGCAGCTTCGGATCGGCTTCCAGCAGCCCGCACACCTCGTGCAGCTCGGCGATCATGCGGCCGCTGATGGCGTTGCGAGCCTCGGGCCGGTGCAGGGTGACGACGACCCGGTCTTCTCGCTCCTCGACGAGCAGCGTCTCGTAGTCGGTACTCACACGCGCTCCACGAGCATGGCGACGCCCTGGCCGACTCCCACGCACAGCGTCGCCAGGCCCCGGCGGGCGTCCTCGCGCTCCAGCCGGCCGAGCAGCGTCAGCAGGATGCGGGCACCGGAGCAGCCGAGGGGGTGGCCGAGCGCGATGGCGCCGCCGTCGGCGTTGACCCTCTCCTCGTCGAGCTTGAGACGGCGTATGACGGCCAGCGCCTGGGCGGCGAACGCCTCGTTCAGCTCGACCGCGTCCACGTCCCCGGCCTGCCATCCGGCGCGGGCCAGGGCCTTCTGTGTGGCGGGAACCGGGCCGAGGCCCATGATGTTGGGCTGGACGCCGGCCGACGCGGAGGTGACGATCCGTGCCCGCGGGGTGAGCCCGTACCGCTCCACCGCCTCGGCGCTCGCGACCACCAGCGCGGCGGCGCCGTCCGACAGCGGCGAGGAGGAACCGGCGGTGACGATGCCGTCCTCGCGGAAGATGGTCCGCAGAGCACCGAGCTTCTCCAGCGTCGTGCCGGGACGCGGCCCCTCGTCGCGGGTGACCTCACCGTCCTTCACCGGGACCGGCACGATCTCGCGGTCGAAGCTCCCCGCGTCCCGCGCCGCCACGGCCCGCTGGTGACTGCGCAGCGCGAACGCGTCGGACTCGGCACGTGTGATGCCGTCCAGGGCCGCGACCTCCTCGGCCGTCTCCCCCATCGCGAGGGTCGCCTTGACCGTCTCGGGACCGGCCCCCGCGGGCACGGCCCGGTCGGCGGCGGTGAAGCGCGGGTTGGTGAAGCGCCAGCCCAGTGAGGTGTCGTGCACCTCCCCCGGCTTGGCCCAGGGGGTGCCGGGCTTGGCCATCACCCAGGGGGCGCGGGTCATGGACTCCACCCCGCCCGCGACCACCAGGTCCGCTTCCCCGGACCGGATCGCCTGGGCGGCACTCGCGACCGCGGTCAGGCCGGAGGCGCAGAGCCGGTTGACCGTGTAGCCGGGGACGGTGTGCGGCAGCCCCGCCAGCAGCACGGCCATGCGCGCCACATCCCGGTTGTCCTCACCGGCCTGGTTGGCGGCCCCCAGGACGACCTCGTCCACGGCCTCGGCCGGGATCCCCGCGCGGCGCACGGCCTCACCCACCACCAGGGCGGCCAGGTCGTCGGGACGCACGGAGGCCAGTACGCCGCCGTAGCGGCCCTGCGGGGTGCGCGCGCCGTCGATCAGGAAGACGTCGTCAGACATGGGCGGACTCCTCGATGGGAACGGGCCGGCGCGACTGCAGCGTCGCGAAGCGGCCGGTGACGAAGGCGGGGTCGGACAGGGTGGCGCTGGCCGCCGGATTGGCGGCACTGCCGTGGAAGTCGCTGAAGGCGGCGGACTGGTTGACGAAGACGCCGCCGGTGAGGTTCTCCGACAGGTGCACACCGGCATCCAGGGCGGCCGACTCGGCGGCGGCCAGCACGCCTTCGCTCGTTGAGTGGATGGCGGCGGTCAGCGCGCCGTGTTCCCGCACGGTTTCCCGGAAGACCGAGAGGCTGTGCTCGGTGGAGTCGGTGCCAATGACGAAGGAGACGGGCCCGAACCACTCACTGGTGTAGGCCTCGCGGTCGGCAGACGCATCCAGCCGCGCCACCAGCGGCGTACGGACGACCGCCTCCGGGTACTCCGGATGCTCGACCGGTGCCGACGCGCGCACCGTACGGCCGAGCCCGGCGGCCCGCTCCAGGCGCTCACGCACACCGTCGTTGACGAGGGCGCCCAGGGTGCCGGCCGCGCGGGCCGGGTCGCCGAGCAGCCGATCCAGCGCGGCGCCGAGGTCGGCGGCGAACTCGTCGGCGCTCTTGACGCCCTGGTCCGTGGCCATGCCGTCGCGCGAGATCAGCAGGTTCTGCGGGGTGGTGCACATCTGACCGCTGTAGAGGGACAGCGAGAAGGCCAGGTTGCCCAGCAGACCACGGTAGTCGTCGGTGGAGTCCAGCACCACCGTATTCAAACCGGCCTTCTCGGTGTACACGGCGGCCTGGCGGACGTGTGTCTCCAGCCAGTCGCCGAACTCGGTGGAGCCGGTGAAGTCGATGATCCGCACGTCCGGGTGGAGGGCGTACACCGACGCCGTACGGTCCTCGGGGCTCTCTGCGGCCAGGATCACCACGTTCGGGTCGAAGCCCGCCTCCGCCAGCACCTCGCGGGCGATGCGCACGGTGATCGCGAGCGGCAGGACGGCACCCGGGTGCGGCTTGACGACGACCGGATTGCCGGTGGCCAGGGAGGCGAAGAGGCCCGGATAGCCGTTCCAGGTGGGGAAGGTGTTGCAGGCGATCAACAGCGCCACTCCGCGCCCGACGGGCGTGAACTTCTTGTCCATCACCAGCGGCCCGCCCTTGCGCTGCGGCTTGCTCCAGCGAGCCACAGCCGGGTGCCTCTTCTGCTCCGCCCAGGCGTAGGCGACCGCCTCGAGGCCGCGGTCCTGGGCGTGCGGGCCGCCGGCCTGAAAGGCCATCACGAAGGCCTGGCCGGTCGTGTGTTGCACGGCGTACGCGATCTCGAAGCTCGCCGCGTTCAGACGGGCGAGGATCTCCGCGGCCACGCCGGCGCGGGTGTCCGGCCCCGCGTCACGCCACGGGCCGATGGCGGCCTTCGCGGCGGCCACCGCCTCGTCCGGAGCGACGCGGGGGTAGGTCACATCCAGCGGGAACCCGTACGGAGATGTCTCGGTCGCCGGTACCGCTCCGTTGCCCGGATGGCCGGGGAGTTCGAAGTGGCCCCCGAGCCGGTCCCGGAAGGCGGCTTCTCCGTTCTTCGCAGCGGCCTCGCCGTACACCGACTTGCTCGGCGACTCCGGATACGGCGTCCAGTGGTCCCGGCTCGCGGTGGCGGCGACCGACCGTTCCAGCAGCGTGCGATGGCGTGCGAAGAAATCAGGGCCGTTCGGCCTCTTGTGCGGCATGTGGTCCACCTCTTGACAGGCATGGGTCCGGTTGGATTACTTAGCCGTGCCGCACGCTAACCGAATGTTCGGTCGGGAGACAAGGTGGTATAAATAGTGATACAAACCACTGAGGCGACTCCTACGGAGGCGATGTTCTCCGCGGACGAGGCGTCCCGAGGACTGGGGATCGAGCTGCTCGAACACGGCGCAGGGACCGCCGTGCTCCGCATGAAGGTGACCCCGGCGATGGTGAACGGACACAAGATCACCCACGGCGGATATGTGTTCCTGCTCGCCGACACCGCATTCGCCTGCGCCTGCGCCTGCAACAGCCACGGTCCCGTGACCGTCGCGGCGGGCGCCGACATCACCTTCGTCGCCCCGGCGTACGAGGGCGACGTGCTCGTGGCGACCGCCGAGGAGCGCACCCGGTTCGGCCGCAGCGGCATCTACGACGTGAGCGTCCGGCGCGGCGAAGACGTGATCGCGGAGTTCCGTGGACGCAGCCGCAGCATCACCGGCACGCCACCGGAATCGACCAGGGACACGACGGCGGCGCACAGGACACCGGGCACCACCACGAAGGAGTCGCGATGAGCAACGAGACGACGGCCATGGCGGCCCCCGCATCCCGCCTGGGAGAACCACTCCCCCACGAACTGCTGGACGACGGCGAGCGCCTGACGCGAGAGGCACGCGTACGACAACGTGGAGCTGTACCGCAGGAAGTTCGACGAGGCCGGTGTGAAACCCGACGACTGCCGGTCGCTGGAGGACCTCGCCCGGTTCCCCTTCACCACCAAGGCCGACCTGCGGGACACCTACCCCTTCGGCATGTTCGCCGTCCCGATGGCGGACGTACGGCGCATCCACGCCTCCAGCGGCACCACCGGCCGCCCCACGGTCGTCGGCTACACCGACAACGACCTCTCCATGTGGGCGGACATGGTCGCCCGCTCGATCCGCGCCGCCGGCGGCCGCCCCGGCCACAAGGTGCACATCTCCTACGGCTACGGGCTCTTCACCGGCGGCCTCGGCGCACACTACGGCGCCGAGCGAGCCGGCTGTACGGTGATCCCGGCCTCCGGCGGCATGACCGCCCGCCAGGTGCAGATCATCCAGGTCTTCGAGCCCGAGATCATCATGGTCACCCCGTCCTACATGCTCACCCTGCTCGACGAGTTCGAACGGCAGGGCATCGACCCGCGCACCAGCTCCCTGAAGGTGGGCATCTTCGGCGCCGAGCCGTGGACGGAGGAGATGCGCCGCGAGATCGAGGAGCGCATGGACATCCACGCCGTCGACATCTACGGCCTGTCCGAGGTGATCGGCCCCGGCGTCGCCCAGGAGTGCGTGGAGACCAAGGACGGCCTGCACGTGTGGGAGGACCACTTCTACCCCGAGGTGGTCGACCCGGTCACGGACACCGTGCTCGCGGAGGGCGAGGCGGTCTTCACCTCGCTCACCAAGGAGGCCCTGCCGATCATCCGCTACCGCACCCGCGACCTGACCCGGCTGCTGCCCGGCACGGCCCGGCCCGCCTTCCGCCGGATCCAGAAGATCACCGGCCGCTGCGACGACATGATCATCCTGCGTGGAGTGAACGTCTTCCCCAGCCAGATCGAGGAGATCGTGCTGCGTACGCCCGCAGTCGCCCCGCATTTCCAGATCCAGCTCACCGAGCGCGGCCGCATGGATCACATGGTCGTGCGGGTCGAGGCCCGCCCTGACACCGGCCCCGAACAGCGCGAGGCCGCCGCCAGGACGATCGGCCGGGGCATCAAGGACGGCGTGGGCGTCACCGTCGAGGTGGCGATCGTCGACCCCGAGACCCTGGAGCGGTCCCTCGGCAAGCTCCGACGCGTCAAGGATCTCCGGCGGGCGTGACAGCTGACCTCGCGAGTGGCGGGGGTGCGGAGGGGAGGCAGTCAATGGAGCAGGTCCGGGAGGTCGGTGTGAACCGGCCGATCTCGACCAGGGTGCGGTCGTACCGTTCCGCTTTGTACTCCAGCATGCTGATGAGCTGTGACCATCCGGCGTCGTGCACGGACTTGGCCGGCTTCGTGCGCGCCAGTCCCGCCACCGACAGGTCCTCCACGGCGATCCCTTGGCTCTCGGAGATCAGCTTCGTGGACAGCTGGTGGCAAAACTCGCGGCGTGCGTCAGCAACTTCGGCGTGGGCGCGGGCGACCTTCAGGCGGGCCTTGGCCCGGTTTTTTGATCCCTTCTGCTTGCGGGACAGCTCGCGCTGGTTCTTCTTCAGTTTCTTCTCCGCGCGCCGCAGAAAGCGCGGAGAGTCGATCTTCGTGCCGTCGGACAGGTCGGCGAAGTGTGCGAGGCCGAGATCGATGCCGGAGGGCGAGTGCCGTCTCGCGTTCCTGCGTGTAGCGGCGGGCGTTGTCAACGCAGACCGCCGCGCGCGCCGCGAGTTCCTTGGCGAGCAGCAAATCGTCGTCGAAAGGCTCAGGTGTTCGATGCCGGCCGAGGATTGCCAGGCCGAGTGTGATGCCGCGGGCGCGCAGGGGGACGACCAACAGGGCGTGGATGCCGTGGGCGTCGATGCTGCGGACGCTGTCGGGCCACCACGACAGCGGTGGACGGTCCGTCCCCCGCGGACTGCTCCTGCCGCATGGCGTCAGAAGATGCGGGAGCAGGACGGGGCCCGGTGCTCACAGCGGACGAGCGCGGCACCCTTGGCGGACTGCAGGAGAAGCGCATCGCCCACCCCGACCCAAGGGAACTTCAGCCGCAGATCTCCTCAACGGTCAGCCCGAGGGCGAGCAGTTCGCGGTCGGCTCCAATGGGAGCGTCGATCTCGAGGCCCGTCGGCAGGCCGTTGGTCGCCACGCCCATGGGGATGCTCAGGCCGGGGGCTCCGATGACGCTGGCCGGGCCGGTGTTGCGGATGAAGGTGGCGAAGGTGTCGGCGTCTTCTCCGCACAGAATCATGCCCTGGTCACAGGTGGCCAGGTCAAGAGCGGTAGCCGGGGTGGTCGGGAAGGCCAGGCCGTCCAGGCCGTGTGCGGCGAACGTGTCCGCGTAGGCCGCGCGCAGGCGCTGCCGCCGGGCCAGGCACTCGCGGTAGACGTCCTCGGAGACCAGGCCCGGGGCCCCGTCGAGGATGCAGCCCTCGAAGACGCCGCGTACGTCGGGGCCCGCGATGAGGGCGGCGAGCGCGGCGAGATCCATCTGCGGCCGGTACTTCGCCAGGTAGGCGGACAACTCCAACCGGGCCTCGTACAGCACGATGGCCATACCGGTCTCGAACTCGCCCGCGGTGAACGAGGTGACATCGACCGGGACCAGGTCCACGCCCGCCGCCTCCAGGTTGCGCAGGGCCGTCTCCCACTGGACGGCGACCTCGTCCTGCAGCGGCTCGGTGAAGTGACCGGTCGGCACCCCCAGCCGGATCGACCGCGGCGACCGGGCGGCGGCCGGGGCGTCGTCACCGCTGAGGACACCGTCCAGCAGAACCAGATCCGCCACCCGGCGCCCCATGGGCCCGATGGTGTCCCGGGTACTCGACAGGGGCGTCACACCCTCCCCGGGGTAGCGCCCGACCGTGGGCCGCAGCCCGCAGGTGCCGGTGACGGCCGCGGGAACACGCACCGAGCCGCCCGTGTCGGTACCCAGGCCCGCCCGTACCACCCCGGCCGCGACGAGTGCGGCGACCCCACCACTGCTGCCACCGGCGAAACGGCTGGGGTCGCACGGGTTGCGGACCGGGCCGAACGCCTGGTTGTTGCTGGTGATGCCAAACGCCAACTCGTGCATGTTGGCCTTGCCGAGGATGACGGCACCGGCGTCGCGCAGCCGCCGTACCGCGGGCGCGTCGCACGGGGGGACGAAGTCCCGCAGGGCGGGGGTACCGGCCGTGTTGGGCAGCCCGGCGACGTGGATGTTGTCCTTGATCGCGAGGGTCATGCCGGACAGCGGGCCCGGCTCGTCGGGAGTCTTGGCGGCGGCATCACGGTCGAGAGTGATGAAGCCGCCCAGGTGGGCCGCCTCCTCGGCGCGCTCCAAGGACGTCTGCACGGCCTCGTGGCGGCTGCGCGCGCCCGCGGGCGCCGCCCGGCCGGTCTGCGTGCCGGGTTCCTTCGTGGTGGGTTCGCTCATGGCCTGCTCCTTCGTGCGGATCCGCTTCGACAGCTCACGGACGATCACTGCGCCGCCGCCCGTACGACGCCGGCTTTGTTGCGGCTTCTTCGAGGGTTGACCACCCCTGGCGCTCATGTCATCGTTCGCTCACGCGATGACATGTTGGAGGAAAAAGTGTCCACCATCAAGTCCAACCACCTGAACAAGACCTGGCTCGCCGTCACGGCGGCCTCCGCGCTCGCCCTGACGGGCTGCGCCACCGACAGCGGGAAGTCGAGCGCCGAGAAGCAGCAGTCCGACTCCGGCGGCGCACTGAAGATCGGCCTGCTGACCAGCATGTCCGGGCCCGCCGGGCTCTTCGGGCCGGCGACGAGGAACGTCGCGGAACTCGCGGCCCAGGAGGTCAACGCCTCCGGCGGGGTGCTCGGCCGCAAGGTCAGCGTGGTCGTCGGCGACGACGCGACCAACCCCGACATCGGCAGACAGACGGCCACCCGCCTGCTGAACTCCGACGAGGTCTCGGTGCTCGTGGGCATGCACACCTCCGCCACCAGGGAGGCGGTGCTGCCCAAGGCGAGATCCGCCGGCACGCTCTACATGTACACACCCGTCTTCGAGGGCGGCACCTGCGACCCGGACCTCTTCACCAACGGCGAAGTCCCCAGCCAGCAACTGAAGCAGACCATCCCCTGGACGCAGAGCGCCACGGGCCGCAAGAAGTGGTTCCTGCTCGGCAACGACTACGCCTGGGGGCGCGCGAGCCTCGATGCGGCCAAGCAGTACATCACCGCCTCGGGCGGGGAGGTCGTCGGGACGGCGTTCGTGCCGCTCGGGACCACCGACTTCCAGGCCGTGATCCAGAAGATCCAGCAGGCGAACCCCGGACTGCTGCTCCCCGCCCTCGTCGGAGGTGACGCGATCGCTTTCGAGAAGCAGGCGTACGACGCCGCGCTGGGCAACAGCCAGGCGCAGCGGCTGGGAATCCTCTACGAGGAGAACACGCTGGCCGGCATGGGCCCGAAGGTCACGGAGGGGATGTACACCTCGCTCGGGTACTTCCAGTCCCTGAACACCCCCGCCAACTCCGCCTTCCTGACGGCGTACCGGAAGAAGTTCGGCGCCGAGGCCCCGACCGTCACCTCCCTTTCGGAGCAGACCTACGTCGCCATCAAGGCATGGGCTCAGGCGGCCAACGCGGCCGGGAGCACCGAGGCGAAGGACGTGGCCGCCAAGCTCAGCGGGCTCTCCCTCGACGCGCCCGCGGGCAAGGTCACGTTCGAGAAGAACAGGACCGCCACCCAGCCCGTCTACGTCGGGCAGGTGACCGACGGGGCCGTCAAGATCGAGAAGACCTTCACGGACGTCGCCGCCGACAGCAAGTGCACGGGGTGACGGACGCATGGACCAGACCATCGCCCTGACCCTGGGCGTACTCTCCTCCGCCGCGGTCCTGGCACTGACGGCCGTAGGGCTGTCGCTGTCCTTCGGGTTGATGCGGATCATCAACCTGGCGCACGGGGAGTTCCTCACCATCGGGGCGTACGGCTCCGTCGTCACCGCCGACCACGGCCTCCCCTGGGCAGTGGGCCTGGCGGCGGCCGCCGCCGTCGGACTCGGGGTGGGCGCCCTGACCGAGGTACTGCTGATACGTCGGCTGTACCGGTCACCGGAACTCTCCATCCTGGCGACCTTCGGCCTGTCGATCGTCGTCCGCCAGCTGATCCAACTGGGGTTCGGCAAGGACTACCGGATGGTGGCCAATCCGCTGCCCGGTGCCACGAAGGTGCTCGGTGTCCCCTTCCCCACCTACCAGCTGCTGCTCACGGGGTTCGCACTGGCGATCGTGGTGTCGGTCCTCGCCGTACTGCGGTTCACCTCCCTCGGACTGCGGGTCCGCGCGGTCGCCGGCGACGCCGCGCTGTCGGAGACCCTGGGGGTGCGTTGCACGCGGGTGAACCTCGTGGTGTTCGCGACGAGCGCGGGCCTGGCCGCGATCGCCGGGGCACTGGTCGCACCGGTCACCAACGTCCAGCCCGACATGGGCCTGGACTACGTGTTCACCGCCTTCCTCGTGGTCATCGTGGCGGGGCGGCGCGTGGCGCCGGTGCTCATCGCCGCGCTGGGTCTGGCGGCGGTGCAGAACCTGACGACCTTCTGGACCGACCCGCTGCTGGCCCGCCTGGCAGTACTTCTGCTGGCGTTCCTGGCGGTGCAGGTCCGTCCCTCCGCGAGTCTCCGGGTGGCCTCATGAACCCCTTCGTTCGAAAACTGCTACCCGTACCGCTGGCAGCCGCGGCAGCCGTCCTCGCCGGGCCCTGGGCCGGAGGACTGCTGGCCCAGTTCCTGGTCCTCGGCACGGTGACCGCCGCGCTGGCCCTGACCTGGGGCATCGCGGGAATCCTCAATCTCGGTCACAGCGTGACCTTCGGCGTGGGGGCGTACGCGGGTGCCTGGTTCGGTCTGCACGCGGGGGCGTACGGATCGCTCGCCGGGCTGGGTGCCGGGGCGCTGCTCGGCGGGGTCATGGCGCGGCTGATCGCGGCGGTGGGCCTGCGGCGCAGGCTGGACGCGGTCAGCTTCGCCCTCGTCACCTTCGTCGTGGCTCTCGCGGCGGAACAGGTCGCAGGCCGCTGGACCGGGGTGACCGGCGGCTTCAACGGCCTGACCGACATCCCGCGCTTCCACATCGGCGCGCTCTCCTTCACCCCGACCGCGGCGCGGGGTGTGACGGCGGGTCTGGCGGTGCTGGTGATCGTGCTGCTGGCGAGCCTCGCGCGGCGCCCGTACGGTGTCGCCCTGGCCGCCGTACGGAACAACGAACGCCGGATGGCCGCCCTCGGTTACGACGTGGGAGCGGCGAAGACCGGCGTGTTCACCCTCACCGGGGTCGTGGCAGGGCTGATGGGCGCCGTGTACGTGCTTCAGGTCCAGTTCGTCTCCCCGAGCCTCATCGGGCTCGTCATGGGCACGAACTTCGTGGTCTGGGCGATGCTGGGCTCGCGGCGGACCATCTGGGGACCGGTTCTCGCCACGCTGGTGGTCAGCGCCGGTGCGAACCTGCTGGCCGACACGGCGCTCGACTCCTGGCTGCTGGTGACGGGTGCGGCGTTCGTCGCCGCCGTGGTCCTCGTCCCCGACGGGGTGGCGGTCGTGGTCCGCCGCCGCCTGCCCGCACGATGGTTCCCACCCCGGCAGGTGAAGCTCGGCGCGGCGGCCCCGTCGACCGGGGGCCGGGCCGGCGGCGGACTGGTCGTGCGGTCGATCGGCTGCCGCTTCGGTCCCTTCACCGCGCTGCGGGGGGTGGACCTGGACCTCACCGAACCGGGAGTGCACTGCCTCATCGGTCCCAACGGGGCGGGCAAGTCGACGCTGCTGGACGTGCTGACCGGGTTCACGCCGGCGACCGACGGAGCCTGGCGGCTGGACGGGCAGGACGTCACCGGTCGGCCTCCATGGGAACTGACCCGCTCCGGACTGGGCCGCAAGTTCCAGGCACCGAGCGTCGCCGGTTCACTGACCCTGGCGGAGAACCTCGCCCTGGCCCGGTGGGGCAGGACGCATGGTGCGCTCGCGCTGGTGCGGCAGCGGTGGACGGCCGACCTGCCGCCGGAGGCGTGGTTCGTCCTCGACGCCGCCGGGTTCGCGGACCGTATGGACACCCCTGCAGGCAGCCTCTCGCACGGCGAGCAGCAGCTGCTGGAGCTCGCCATGACGCTGACCGCGGGCTGCGACGTGCTGCTGCTCGACGAACCCACCGCGGGCATGACCCGGAGCGAGACCGAGCAGGTCGCCGAGGTGCTCCGCGGACTCGTTCACGACCACGGACTGCCGGTCCTGGTCGTCGAGCACGACATGGCCTTCATCCGCAGCGTCGCCGACCGGGTCACCGTGCTGCGCGGCGGTGAGGTCATGGCCTCCGGAACGGTGGCGGAGATCGAGTCGAATTCCGAAGTGTCGGCGGTCTACGTCGGCCGGGCGGCGGGAGGCCGGTCATGAGCACCTTTCTTTCCAGTGTCCAGGATGCTTCGAGTACCCTCGGCGGCAAGGCGCTGGAGATCCGTGGGCTCACCGCGGGCTACGCGGGAACCACCGTGGTGCGTGGCGTCGATCTGTCGGTCGCGCCCGGCGAGGTCGTGGCGCTGCTGGGCCGCAACGGCGTCGGGAAGACCACGCTGGTGTCCGCGGTGTCGGGCACCCTGGGTGCCGACGCCGGGGTGACGCTCCTGGCGGGCCGGGATGTCACCGCCTGGCCCGGCTCCCGGCGCAGACGGGGCGGGCTGCGGGTAGTCGCCCAGGACCAGCCGGTGCTCGGCGAACTGACCGTGGCGGAGAACCTGCGGCTGGCCGGTATCCGCGACCTGTCGGAGCCGGCGGAGCTCTTCCCCTTCCTCCGGGGCCGGGAACGCCAGCGTGCGGGAACCCTCTCCGGCGGGGAGCAGAAGATGCTGGCGATCGCCAGGACGGTCGCGGCTCCGGGCGCGGTGTGCGTCTTCGACGAGCCGACGGAGGGCCTCCAGCCCGCCAATGTGGACCGGTTCGCCGACGCGGTGGGACGGCTCGCTGCCGCCGGGGTCGCCGTACTCCTCGCAGAGCAGCACCTGGACATGGCGCTGGGCGTGGCGGACCGGTGGTACCTGATGGAGAAGGGTCAGATCGCCGTGGAAGGGCACGTCCACGAGGGAATCGTTGAGCATGTGGCGGGCCGGATGGTGCCCTGAGCACCCGCCCCTGTCTGGCCCGGCGGGCACGTGAACGGTAAAGTCAACGGGTACACATACATTGGCATGTTGTCGCCGAATCACGGTGCCGCCGCATTCCGAAAAAGGATGAAAGGTCCCAGGAAGTGATCGACCACAGCCACGAGAGCGACCTGGTATTCCGTGCCCTCAACGACGCGACCCGTCGGGCCATTCTGGCCCTGCTGGCATCGGAACACGAACCCACGGCCGGAGACATCGCGGCCGCGTTCCCGGCGATCGGCCGGACCGCGGTCTCGGCGCACCTGAGGGTCCTGCGGGACGCGCAGCTGGTCTCCGAGATCCGAGACGGCAAGCACCGGCGGTACCGTCTGGGTCCCAACCGCGCGGACGCGGCGATCGCGTTCCTGCGCCAGATCTATGAGCAGTCGCTGCCCACGGACCAGGGGGTGGCCGCGGACCGGCCGGAGGGCGGGCTGCGTGAAGCGAAGAGCGGATGACGGCCGCGGGCACGTCTCCTGGCGTGCCCGTCAGCCGGGCCTTGTCACGGCCTGCTGAGGAGAGCCCATGCACGAGATCGTCCTCGTCAACGAGACGCACCTCGGTGTGCCCCCGCACGAGGCGTTCGGCATGTTCGGACGAACCGGCGGCCCGGGCTGGTTGTTCTCCGCGCGGTTCGAGCGCGCGGAGCCCGGCGCGGCGGCCGGCATCGACATACCCCTGCCGTTCGCGGCCCCAGGGGGCGAGACGACCGTACGGGGCACGGCACGCATCGTGGAGATGCGGCCGTACCGGCGGATCGTGCTGCAGCACGAGACGCCGTGGACCGGGAGGATCACCATCACCTTCGCCCGTGAGCCCGGGGGCACACGGGTGCGCACGGTCACCGAACTCGATCAGGGGGCTCTCGGCTGGATGACGGGCAGCCTGGGCCGCGCGGTGCCGGACGGCGAGAGCCCGGCCGACGAGACGTGTGTCGCCTTGCTGACCAGCATGTCGGGAAGCGCCGGCCTGTTCGGCCGGGCCGCCGCCAACTGCGCGGCGCTGGCGGCCGAGGAGATCAACGCCGAGGGCGGGATCGGCGGCCGGCCGGTGCGGGTCGAGGTGATCGACGATCGCACCCACGCCGCCACGGGGCTGGCCCGGTTGCGGGAACTCGACCAGCGGCGCGGCCTGGCGGCCGTGGTGGGCGTACACAGCTCGGCGACCTTCAACGCAGTGAGCCGCTACGCGCGGGCGTCGGGCCTGCTGTATCTCTACACCGCCGCGAACGAGGGCAGCCGCGTGCAGGACGGAACGCTGTTCCGGCTCGGTGAGTCGGTGGCGGACCAACTGGCGCAGGCGGTTCCGTCGCTGATGCGCGAGAGCGGCGGTCGCTCCTGGTACCTGATCGGCAACGACTACTCCTGGCCCCGGGCCGTCTGCACGCGAGGCCGCCGCATCGCGGAGCGCCACGGCGGGCATGTCGTCGGCGAGCGCTTCGTCCGGCTCGGCGAGTCGTCCTTCGACGACGTGCTGGAGGACATCGAGGCGTCCGGCGCCGACCTGGTGCTCTCCAGCCTGGTGGGGTGGAGTTCGATCGACTTCGAGCGACGGTTCCACGCCGCGGGACTGCGCCGTCGTATCCGTACGCTCGCACCCCTGCTCGAGGAGAGCACCCGAGAGCATCTGGGCGCCGCGGGCAGCGGGGTCTGGTCCTGCCTGCCGTATTTCTCCGCCCTGGACACAGCGGAGAACGCCGACTTCCTGCGACGCTACCGGGCCGCGTTCGGCCCCTGGGCGCCGTCACCGTCGGCGCTGACGGAGTCGGCGTACGAGGGCCTGCAACTGTTCGCCCGGGCCGCGCGGAAGGCGGGGTCGCCGCAGGGCGGTGAGGTCTCCCGGGCCCTGCACGGTCTCACTCTGGACGGACCGCGCGGCAGGGTCTCGGTGGGAGCCGACGGCCGGCTGCGGCAGAGCATGTACCTGGCCGAGGCCACTGCCACAGGGTTCGCGATCCGCGGACGGATGCCGTCCGGCACCGCCTGACCATGCGCACGGCTTCGCGGGGCACTGGCCAGCAGGTATGCCGGCCCAGTCTCCCCACCGCACACCACCCAACCGGCTGGTTGGCCGACGCGGCCTTCTTCGCAGGCTACCGAGGGAGCAGGCAGGGCGAACGCGGCCTGACCGACGAGGGCTTGCAACTGGCGCCCTGCCCCCCACCACGCCGCCCGCCTTCACCGCGCTCTCAGCCACCCTTATCGAGGGCCGCAAATCCGAGCTGGCCGACCTCCAGCGCCACCTCACCCGGGTGCGGGACGGCCGGGGCGACCAGCGCGGCAGGGCCCTGCTGCTCCGTGGCCGACGCCGGGTCGGAAAGTCACGTCTCGTGGATCTCTTCTGCGAGCGCGCGCACGTCCCGTACGCCGTCCTGCGGCGAGCGGGCACCCTGCAGACCGTGTGGGACCGGGTGCTGAGCCGCAAACCGGTCGTGCTCATCCTCATCGGCAGTGTTCTGGCCACGACGGAGCAACTCTCCGCCTACGGTCACCCCTTTCATCAGACTGGATGACCTGTGGGAGGAGGTGCCTGCGCGCACTTGGAACTCCTGTCGGAAATGAGTTCAGGCGTCTTCCAGCAGATCAGTGCGACATGCGCCTCCGAGGGGAAGGACAGCCATGGAGCCGGGGCGATCCGCTCGGCGGCGCTCCTCATGGCGTCCCGCCTGACCGGTGCTGAGCGCCTCGGCGATCCGCATGGCACGTGCAGTTGCCCGGGCTGAGCAGCCCTGCGCGATGGAGGGTGTCGCGGAGTCGGACGCGTGCCCAGAGGGAGGTCACACGCATCGTGGAGCCGAAGAATCCGCTGAGAAGGATGCCTGCGCTGAGGTTGATGACCTCGCGCCACCAGCGTGCCGGAACGTAGAGCACATCGCCTGGTTCGAGATCCACGGCGAAGAAGTCGTCGCTGGTCGCCGGGGCAGCGGCGGCCAGCTCGGCGATGCCCACACGTGACAGCCGTGCCCAGGCGTCGTACTTGGCGGAGAGCGCCCCGGCACGTTCGACGGTGCCGGGGCGTGCCAGGTAGAAGCGCTTCCTTCCCGTGATCTGGACGGCGAGGTTGTCGAGCAGGTCGTGGTGCAGGCCCGTGCGTGCCAGGGCGGGTCCGATCCAGGTGCTGCAGGACGTGACGGAGCCACGCGGAAACATCTGC
Organism: Streptomyces cavernae; assembly: GCF_004023625.1. Lineage (GTDB taxonomy): Bacteria > Actinomycetota > Actinomycetes > Streptomycetales > Streptomycetaceae > Streptomyces > Streptomyces cavernae. The sequence continues at coordinate 46,804 of NZ_RPDJ01000055.1, forward strand.
TCGTGTCTCAGATCGCCCCAAAGCCCGGGGAACCGCTTGAGCAGGTCGAACTCCTTCAGGTAGGTCCGATCGTCACCGTCCGGGGATTCCCCGGTCAGACAACCCCCAGTCAGGGAATCCAGGTACTCGCCCAGCGTCGGCTCGGTGAATGCCGTGTGGTCCTTCTCCCTGTTGCCCTTGACTACTGAGTTTTTCGTTAGTTCTGTGGGGGCTGATGGTGGATGGTGAGGCCGGTGTTGGTGAGGAAGGACCACGGGAGTTGCTCGCTGGAGCAGACGCGTTGGATGCCTCGTTCGGCT
>NZ_RPDJ01000056.1 GCF_004023625.1 Streptomyces cavernae
GGCAGCGGGGGCCAGTCGGCCTATGCCGCGGCCAACGCCCACCTCGACGCCCTCGTCGAGCGCCGCCGGGCACGTGGCCTGGCCGGAACCGCCGTCGCCTGGGGCCCCTGGGACGGCGGAGGCATGGCCGCCGACGCCGCGACGCAGGACGTGCTGCGCCGCCGTGGGCTGCGCCCGCTCGAACCCGGAGCCGCGCTGCGCGCGCTGTCCCGCGCCCTCGAACTCGGCGACAGCACGGTGGTCGTGGCCGACGTGGACTGGGACCGCTTCGCACCCGCGTTCACGACCGGCCGCCCCAGCCCGCTGCTGTCGGGTCTGCCGGAGGCCGCCGACGCGCTGGGCGGCTCCGGCTCGGCCGCGGCAGCAGCCACGAGCGTGCGCGCCGCCCTGCGTGAACGGCTCGCCGGGCTGCCGGCCGAGGACCGCGACGCGGAACTCCTCCACCTGGTCCGCCGACACGCTGCGGCCGTGCTCGCGCACACCGAAACCACCGCCGTCGCCCCCGAGTGGACCTTCCGCAAACTGGGCTTCGACTCCCTGACCGCCGTCGAACTGCGCGACGAACTCACCGGCGCCACCGGAGTGCCGCTGCCGTCCACGCTCGTCTTCGACCATCCGACCCCGCTGGCCGTCGCGGCCCGGCTACGCGACGAACTATTCGGCGCGGACACCGACACGGACAGCACCGGCACCGCACAGCCCACGGCGGACGCGGCCTCCGACACCGATCCGGTCGTCATCGTGGGCATGGGCTGCCGACTGCCGGGCGGCGTCGGCGGCCCCGAGGATCTGTGGCGGATCGTCTCCGAAGGCCTCGACACCGTCTCCGGGTTCCCCGAGGACCGCGGCTGGGACCTCGAGACCCTGCTCGCGGCCAGCGACACCCGCTCGGGCGGCTTCCTGCACGAGGCATCCGGCTTCGACGCGCCGTTCTTCGGCATCAGCCCCCGCGAGGCCCTCGCCATCGACCCGCAGCAGCGCCTGATCCTGGAATCGTCCTGGGAGGCGCTGGAGCGCGGCGGCATCGACCCGACCAGCCTCAAGGGCAGCCGCACCGGCGTCTTCGTCGGCGCCGGAAGCTCCGGCTACGGCTCGGGGCTGACGGAGGTCCCCGAAGGGCTCGGCGGACACCTGCTGACCGGTGGCGCGGGAAGCGTCGTCTCCGGTCGCGTCGCGTACACGCTCGGTCTCGAAGGCCCCGCCGTCACCGTCGACACCGCCTGCTCCTCCTCGCTCGTGGCCCTGCACCTCGCCGTGCAGTCCCTGCGGTCCGGTGAGTGCGATCTGGCGCTGGCGGGCGGCGTCACCGTCATGGCGAACCCCGGCGCGTTCGTCGAGTTCAGCCTCCAAGGGGGCCTCGCCCCCGACGGCCGCTGCAAGGCGTTCGCCGACGGCGCCGACGGAACGGGCTGGTCGGAAGGTGTCGGCGTACTCGTCGTCGAGCGGCTGTCCGACGCCCACCGCAACGGCCACCCGGTCCTCGCCGTCGTCCGCGGCACCGCCGTCAACCAGGACGGTGCCTCCAACGGACTGACCGCGCCGAACGGTCCGGCGCAGCAGCGTGTCATCCGCGCCGCCCTCGCCTCCGGCGGGCTCACCCCGGCCGACGTGGACGCCGTCGAGGCGCACGGCACCGGCACCGTCCTCGGCGACCCCATCGAGGCGCAGGCGCTGCTGGCCGCCTACGGGCAGGACCGGCCCGGGGACCGGCCGCTGTGGCTGGGCTCCGTCAAGTCGAACATCGGCCACACGCAGGCCGCCGCCGGTGCCGCCGGAATCATCAAGATGGTCCTCGCCCTCGACAAGGGCGTACTCCCGCGGACCCTGCACGCCGACGCGCCCTCGTCGCGCGTCGACTGGACCGCCGGCGGCGTCCGCCTGCTGACCGAGCAACGGGACTGGCCCGAGACCGGCCGCCCGCGCCGCGCCGGCATCTCCGCCTTCGGCGTGTCCGGCACCAACGCCCATGTGGTGATCGAGCAGGCCCCGCCGGCGCCGGCCGCCCCAGCGGCTCCCGTCCGCCGGTCCGCCGCCGAAGCGGCGACGCCGTGGATCCTGTCGGCCCGCAGCGCCACCGCCCTGCGCGGCCAGGCCGCACGACTCCTCACCCACATCGAGGAACACCCCGCACTCGACACCGCCGACGTGGCCCGCGCACTGGTGACGACCCGGCCGAGCTTCGAACACCGGGCCGTGGTCCACGGCACCGGGCGGGCGCAGCTCCTGGGCGGTCTCGCGGCCGTCGCCGCGGGCGAGCCGTCCCCGGACGCCGTGACCGGCGACATCCTGACCGAGGGCACCACCGCCTTCCTGTTCGCCGGACAGGGCACCCAGCGGCTCGGCATGGGCCGCGGCCTCCACGACGCCTTCCCCGTCTACGCGGACGCCTTCGACGCCGTCTGCGCCCATTTCGACGGCCAGTTGGACCTGCCGCTGCGCGAGGTCGTCTTCGGTTCCGACGCCGCCCTCCTCGACCGCACCGAGTACGCGCAGCCCGCACTGTTCGCCGTCGAGGTCGCGCTCTACCGCCTCGTCGAGTCCTGGGGCGTACGACCCCACCACCTCCTCGGCCACTCCGTCGGCGAACTGGCCGCCGCGCACGTCGCGGGCGTCCTCTCCCTGCCCGACGCGTGCCGGCTGGTCGCCGCCCGGGGCCGGCTCATGCAGGCCCTCCCCGAGGGCGGCGCCATGGTCGCGCTCCAGGCCGCCGAGGAGGAGGTGCTGCCCCTGCTGGCGGGCCGGGAGGACGAGGTCGGCCTCGCCGCCGTCAACGGCCCCCGCTCCGTGGTGATCGCGGGCGACGAGGACGCCGTGCTCGCCGTGGCCGCGCACTTCGCGGGCGAGGGACGCAAGACCACCCGGCTGCGCGTCAGCCACGCCTTCCACTCGCCCCGCATGGAACCGATGCTGGCCGACTTCCGGGCCGTCGCCGAAAGCGTCCGCTACGGCGAGCCGCGCATCCCGGTCGTCTCCGACCTCACCGGCAGGCCGGCCTACGCAGGCGAACTCGCCTCCCCCGAGTACTGGGTGCGTCACGTCCGCGAGACCGTCCGCTTCGCCGACGGGATCGGCCGGCTCGAGCGAAACGGCGTGGAGCACTACCTCGAGCTCGGTCCCGATGCCACCCTGACCGTCCTCGCCCAGGGCTCCTGGGAGTCGTACGGCCACCTCGCCGTCCCCGCGCTGCGCCCGGACCGCCCCGAACCCGCCGCCCTCATCGCCGCCGTGGGCGCCCTGTTCACCCGCGGCGTCCCCGTCGACTGGCAACGCTGCCTGGACGCGGTCGCCCCCGGCGGCCGGCCCGTGCCCCTGCCCACCTACGCCTTCCAGCACCGCACGTTCTGGCTCGACGCACCCTCGAAGACCGGTGACCCCTCGGCGGCGGGACTCCTCGACGCCGACCACCCGCTCCTCGCGGCTGTCGTCCCGCCCGCCGCGGGCGGCCCCGTCGTCCTCACCGGACGCCTGTCGGCGCAGGCCCAGCCCTGGCTCGCCGCCCACCGCGTCAGCGGCTCCCTCGTGCTGCCGAGCACCGCCTTCCTCGAACTCGCCCTGCGCGCCGGTGCCCACACCGGCTGCGGGCACGTCCGCGAAGTCGTCCTGGCCACCCCGCTCACCCTGCCCGAGCAGGGCCACGTCCACATCCAGGTCCACGTGGCGGAGCCCGACGCGCACGGTTCCCGTGCCTTCACCGTGTACGGCCGGCCCGAGGAGACGGACCCCGCCGGTCCCTGGACCCGGCACGCGGTGGGCGTACTGAGCGCGCCGGCACCGGAACCGGCCGACGCGGCACCGGTGTTCGACTTCGCCGTCTGGCCGCCCGAAGGCGCCGAAGCCCTCGACGTCGACGGCGTCTACGACCGGCTCGCCGAGGCCGGACTCGACTACGGGCCCGTCTTCCGGGGCCTGCGGGCCGCCTGGCGCCACGAGGACGACGTGTACGCCGAAGTCGCCCTCCCCGAAAGCACCGACAACGAGGCCGGGCGCTTCGACCTGCACCCGGCGCTGCTGGACGCGGCCCTGCACCCGCTCGGCCTCGGCACCTTCGACGGCTTCGGCGACGGCCGCGTTCTGTTCTCCCTCGGTGACGCCTCGCTCCGGGCCACCGGCGCCACCACCCTGCGCGTCCGTCTCTCCCGCCGCGGTCCCGACACCCTCTCCCTGCAGGCCGCAGACGCGATCGGCGAGCCCGTCCTCAGCGTCGACTCCCTGGTGATGCGCAACGTCGACCCGCACAGCACGACGGCCCCGGCCGCCACCGCACAGCGGCCGGCCGCGACGCCCACCCGGGTGCCCGCCCGCCGCGCCGCGGCACGCGCCCAGCAACCCGGGAGCCTGCTGGAGCGGCTGTCGGGCCGGTCCGAGGCGGAGCGCGCCCGCACCCTGCTCGCCACCGTACGCGGCCAGGTCGCCGACATCCTCGGCTACGACGGCCCCGCCGACGTCGAGGCGGCCCTCTCCTTCTCCGACCTCGGTTTCACCTCGCTCACCTCCGTCGAACTGCGGGACCGGCTCAGCACCGCGCTCGGCGTGGCCCTCCCGGCCACCCTGGTCTTCGACCACCCGACCCCGAACGCGCTCGCCCGGCACCTGTGCGCCGACCTGTTCGGATCCGCCGAGACCGCCGAGGGCGGCGCCACCCCCGGCGCCCCGGTGCTCCTCGACGACGATCCGATCGCCGTCGTCGGTATGGCCTGCCGCTACCCCGGCGGCGTCCGCAGCCCCGAGGACCTGTGGGACCTCGTCGTGGCCGGCGCGGACGGCATCTCGCCGCTGCCCACCGACCGCGACTGGAACCCGGAGACCCTGTACCACCCGGACCCCGACCACGCGGGCACCGTCTACACCCGCGAGGGCGGATTCCTCCACGACGCAAGCCGGTTCGACCCGTCGTTCTTCGGCATCAGCCCTCGCGAGGCACTCGCCATGGACCCGCAGCAGCGCCTGCTGCTGGAGACGTCCTGGGAGGCGCTGGAACGCGCCGGCATCGACCCGACCACCGCGCGCGGCAGCCGCACCGGCGTCTTCGCGGGCGTCACCTACCAGGACTACGTCACGATCCTGGCCGCCGCCGAGGACAACGTGGAGGGCTATGTCGGCACCGGCAACTCGCCCAGCGTGCTGTCCGGCCGCATCGCCTACACCCTCGGCCTGGAAGGCCCGGCGGTGTCCGTCGACACCGCGTGCTCCTCCAGCCTCGTCGCCCTCCACCTCGCCGCCCAGTCGCTGCGCCAGGGCGAGTGCTCTCTCGCGCTCGCCGGCGGTGTCACCGTGATGTCCACGCCCGGCTCCCTCATCGAGTTCAGCCGCCAGCGCGCGCTCGCCCCGGACGGCCGCTGCAAGCCGTTCTCCGCGGACGCCGACGGCGCGAGCTGGGCCGAGGGCGCCGGCATGATCGTCCTCGAACGGCTCTCCGACGCGCGCCGCGGCGGCCACCCGGTGCTGGCCGTGCTCCGCGGCAGCGCCCTCAACCAGGACGGCGCCTCCAACGGCCTGACCGCGCCCAGCGGACCCGCGCAGCAACGGGTGATCCGCCAGGCGCTCGCCACCGCCGGCCTCGCTCCGCAGGAGGTCGACGCGGTCGAGGCGCACGGCACCGGCACCACCCTCGGCGACCCGATCGAGGCCCAGGCCCTCATCGCGGTCTACGGCCAGGACCGGCCCGAGGACCGGCCGCTGTGGCTGGGTTCGCTGAAGTCGAACATCGGCCACAGCCAGGCCGCCGCGGGCGTCGGCGGTGTCATCAAGATGGTCATGGCGATCCGCGAGGGCGTCCTCCCGCGCACCCTGTACGCCGACACGCCCACACCGCACGTCGACTGGACCGCGGGCGACGTACGGCTGCTGACCGACCAGCGGGACTGGCCCGACACCGGACATCCGCGCCGCGCCGGCGTCTCCTCCTTCGGCATGAGCGGCACCAACGCCCACGTCATCGTCGAACAGGCCCCCGACGCCGAAACGGTCACCACCCCGCCCGCCCCCGCGACACCGGACCCCGGCGTCCTCGCCTCCGCCCTGCCCGTCGTACCGACCCTGCTGAGCGGCCGCACCGAGGCCGCACTGCGCGACCAGGCCGCGCGGCTGCGCACCCACCTGCTCGCCCACCCCGGCACCGGCCTCGCCGACGTCGCCCGCTCACAGGCCGAGACCCGCCCGGCCTTCGAACACCGGGCGGTCGTCCTCGCCACCGACCGCGACCGACTCGACGACGCACTCGACACCCTCGCCGCGGGCGGACCCGTCACCGGGCCCGGCGTCGTCTCCGGCACCGCCCCCAGCGGCGCCGATCCCGTCCTGGTGTTCCCGGGTCAGGGCGCTCAGTGGACCGGCATGGCACGCGAACTCCTCGCCGACTCGCCCGTGTTCGCCGCGCTCGTCGCCGACTGCGAACGCGCCCTCGCCCCCTATGTCGACTGGTCCCTGACCGCGGTCCTGCGCGGCGAGAAGGACGCGGCCGACCTCGGCCGGGTCGACGTCGTACAGCCCGCCCTGTGGGCCGTCATGGTCTGCCTCGCCGGGTTGTGGCGCTCCCTCGGAGTCACCCCCGCCGCCGTAGTCGGCCACTCGCAGGGCGAGATCGCCGCCGCCTGCGTCGCAGGGGCCCTGTCTCTCGACGACGGCGCCCGCATCGTCGCCCTGCGCAGCCGCGCCATCGCCGACATCGCCGGCACCGGCGGCATGATGTCCGTACCGCTGACCGCCGACGAAACCCGCGCACGCATGAGCCCGTGGGCCGACCGTCTCGCCGTCGCCGCCGTCAACGGACCGGCCTCCGTCGTGGTGTCCGGCGAAGCCACCGCGCTCGACGAACTGTTGACGGCCCTCACCGAGGACGGTGTCCGCGCCCGCAGGATCGCCGTCGACTACGGCTCCCACTCTCCGCAGGTCGAACCCATCCGCCAGGCGGTGCTCGACGCCCTCGCGGGCATCGAGCCGGGGGAGGCGGAGATCCTGTTCCGCTCGTCCCTGACCGGCCGGTGGCACGACACCACCACCCTCGACCCCGAGTACTGGTACACCAACCTCCGCGAGACCGTCCGGTTCGAGGAGGCCGTGCGCGGCCTGATCGCCGAAGGCCACCGCACCTTCCTGGAGGTCGGCCCGCACCCCGTGCTCGCCGTCGGCCTGCGCGAGACCCTGGAGGACGCCGGCGTCGAAGGCGCGGTGCTCGGCTCCCTGCGCCGCGACAAGGGCGGACTCCAGCAGTTCCTCACCTCGGTCGCCGAGGCCCACGTCCACGGCGTCACCGTCGACTGGGCAGCCGTCTTCGCCGGCACCGGCGCACACCGCGTGGACGTGCCGACCTACCCCTTCCAGCAGCAGCGGTACTGGCCCAACGTGCGCGACACCGCCACCCCCGACCCGTCCGGCTCCCACACCGCGGACCCGGTCGAGGCCCGCTTCTGGGAGACCGTCGAACAGGGCAATCCACAAGCACTCGCCGACGTCCTCGGCCTCCCCGGTGTTCCCGCCGACGCGCCGCTGAGCACCTTCCTGCCCGCGCTGTCCGACTGGCGCCGCACCAGCCGCGAACGCTCCACCACCGAATCCTGGCGCTACGGCGTCCGTTGGTCCCCCCTGACCGAGAACGCCGCGGGCACCCTGTCCGGCACCTGGCTCGTCGTCGCCCCCGCCCACACGGGCGGCCACGACGAACTCGTCGACGCCGCCCGCCGCGCCCTGACCGACGGCGGCGCCCACGAAACCCGCGTCGTCACCGTCCCCGACGGCGGCACCGACCGCGCCGGACTCGCCGCGCTCCTCACGGCCGCCCTCGGCACCGACCGTCCCGACGACGAGACGCCCGCCACTCCTGCTCCCGCGGGCGTACTGTCCCTCCTCGCCCTCGACGAACGCCCGCACCCCGACCACCCGGCGGTCCCACAGGGTCTCGCCGGCACCCTCGCGATCATCCAGGCCCTCGGCGACACCGACACCGGCGCCCCCCTGTGGTGCGCCACGCGCGGCGCCGTCGCCGCCGGCGCCTCCGAGACCGTCACCCGCCCCGCCCAGGCGCTCGTCTGGGGCCTCGGCAGGGTGGCCGCACTGGAACACTCCGAACGCTGGGGCGGCCTCGTCGACCTGCCCGCCGTACTCGACCACCGGGCCGGCAGCCGACTGTGCGCCGTCCTCGCCGCCCCCGACGACGAGGACCAGATCGCGATCCGGCCCTCCGGTGCCTACGCCCGCCGCCTCGTCCACGCCGCCGGCTCCCTCGACGACGGCGTCACCGGCACCTGGCGCCCGCGCGGCACCGTCCTCATCACCGGCGGCACCGGCGCCCTCGGCGGCCACATCGCCCGCTGGCTGGTCGGACGCGGCGCACAGCACCTGGTCCTGGCCGGCCGCCGCGGCGCCGACGCGCCCGGCGCGGCCGAACTCCGCGACGAACTCACCGCGCTCGGCGCGCACGTAACCCTCGCCGCCTGCGACGCCGCCGACCGGGACGCCCTGGCGGCCCTCCTCGGCTCGATCCCCGCAGACCGCCCGCTGGACGCGGTGTTCCACGCCGCCGGCTCCCTCGACGACGGCGTCGTCGACTCCCTGACGCCCGACCGCATGGACCCCGTCCTGCGGGGCAAGGCCACCGCCGCGCTCAACCTCCACGAACTGACCCGCGAACTGGACCTGTCCGTGTTCGTCCTGTTCTCCTCCACGGCCGGAGTCCTGGGCGGCGCCGGCCTCGGCAACTACGCCCCCGGCAACGCCTTCCTCGACGCCCTCGCCGAGCACCGGCGCTCCCAGGGCCTGCCCGCCACCGCCGTCGCCTGGGGCCTGTGGGCCGACGGCGGCATGGTCGGCGACGCCGCGGGCGACCGTATGCGCCGCTACGGCGTCCACCCCATGGACACCGGGCCCGCCTGCGACGCGCTGGGCCGGGCCCTCGAAGCCGACGACACCACGGTCGTCGTCACCGACCTGCGCTGGGACACCTACGCGCTCGCCTTCACCGGGCCCCGCCCGAGCCACCTCCTCGACGAACTGCCCGAGGCCCGACGCGCCCTGAACGCGGCCCGTGCGCAGCAGCCGGACGCCCCGGCGGCCGACCCGTCCTCCCTGCGTGCCCGCCTGGCCGAACTGCCCGGCTACGAACGGGCCGACGCCGTCCTCGACGTCGTCCGCTCCCACGTCGCGGCCGTCCTCGGCCACCCGTCCGCCGACTCGGTCCAACCGGGCCGCCCCTTCACCGACCTCGGCATCGACTCCCTGAGCGCCGTCGAACTGCGCAACGCCATGAACCGCGTCAGCGGCCTGCGCCTGCCCGCCACCCTCGTCTTCGACCACCCCACCTGCGACGCGCTCGCCGCCCACCTCCTCGCGGAACTCGCCGGACAGGAGCAGCCCGCCACCCCGACCGCCGAGCCCCCCGCAGCGCCGCGGGACGACGAACCGATCGCGATCGTCGCCATGGGCTGCCGCTTCCCTGGCGACGTGCACACGCCCGAACAGTTGTGGCGCATGCTGCTCGACGGCGGGGAAGGGCTCGTGCCGTTCCCCGAGGACCGGGGCTGGGACCTCGAGGCGCTGTACGACCCCGAGCCCGGAAAGCCCGGCAGCGTCTACACCCGCACCGGCGGATTCCTCACCGATGCCAGCGGCTTCGACCCCGCGTTCTTCAACATCTCGCCACGCGAAGCGGTCGCCATGGACCCGCAGCAGCGGCTGCTGCTGGAGATGTCGTGGGAGACGTTCGAACGGGCCGGCATCGACCCCAGGACCCTGCGCGGCAGCCGCACCGGAGTCTTCGCGGGCACCAACGGCCAGGACTACACCGGCATGCTGGCCGCCTCCCGGGAGGACTTCGAGGGCTACATGCTGACGGGCAACGCCGCCAGCGTCGTCTCCGGCCGGCTCTCCTACACCTTCGGTCTGGAGGGACCGGCGGTCACCGTGGACACCGCCTGCTCGGCGTCCCTGGTGGCCCTGCACCTGGCCGTGCGGTCGCTGCGCTCCGGCGAGTGCGACCTCGCGCTGGCCGGCGGTGTCACCGTGATGGCCTCGCCCGGACTGTTCGTGGACTTCAGCCGGCAGCGCGGGCTGTCCGCGGACGGCCGGTGCAAGGCGTTCGCGGACGCGGCCGACGGCACCGGGTTCTCCGAGGGCGGCGGCATGCTCTTGGTGGAGCGGCTCTCCGACGCCCGCCGCAACGGCCACCCCGTCCTCGCGGTCGTCCGGGGTTCGGCGGTCAATCAGGACGGTGCCTCCAACGGCCTGAGCGCTCCGAACGGTCCGGCGCAGCAGCGGGTGATCCGTGCGGCGCTGACCGACGCGGGCGTGGCGGCCACGGACGTCGACGTGGTCGAGGCGCACGGTACCGGGACCACGCTGGGCGACCCCATCGAGGCCCAGGCGGTGATCGCCACCTACGGCCAGGACCGGCCGGAGGACCGGCCGTTGTGGCTGGGATCGGTCAAGTCCAACATCGGTCACACACAGGCGGGCGCGGGTGTCGCGGGCGTCATCAAGATGGTGCTGGCCCTGCGAGGTGGTGTGCTGCCGGCCACGCTGCACGTCGACCGGCCCTCCACCCACGTCGACTGGGACGCGGGTGACGTCCGGCTGCTGACCGAGGCGGTCGACTGGCCTGAGAGGACGGGACGACCGCGGCGCGCCGGTGTGTCGTCCTTCGGCATCAGCGGCACCAACGCGCACGTGATCCTCGAGGCCGCCACCGAAGCCGCGACCGAGGCCGCCACGGAGATGGAGCCCACCCCGGCTGACGCCGCCTCTGCCGATGCCGCACCGGCCGACACCAAGTCCGCCACCACCGAGTCGGCGCACACCGAGTCGGCGCACACCGAGTCGGCCCGTACCGAGTCGGCCGGCACTGAACCCGCCGTCGCGGACGGCGTCCTGCCGTGGGTGGTGACCGCACGCAGCCGCACCGCCCTGCGGGCACAGGCGGCCCGGCTCCTCACCCACCTCCAGCAGCGGCCGGAGCAGGACCTCGCCGACGTGGGCCGCACCCTCGCGGCGCACCGCTCGGTCTTCGAGCACCGCGCGGTCGTCCTCGGCGAGGACCGCGACGCCCTCGTCCACGGCCTGCGATCACTGGCCGACGACGAGACGCATCCGCCTCTCACGGTGACGGGCTCCGCCCGCGGCGAGGGCAAGACCGCCTTCCTGTTCTCCGGCCAGGGCGCGCAGCGGCTGGGCATGGGGCGCGAACTCCACGACGCCTTCCCGGTGTTCGCGGACGCCTTCGACGCGGTCTGCGCCCACCTGGACGACGAACTGCGGGAGGTGGTCTTCGGCACGGATCCCGAGCTGTTGAACCGGACCGCCTGGACACAGCCCGCCCTGTTCGCCGTCGAGGTGGCGCTGTTCCGGCTGGTCGAGTCGTGGGGTGTACGTCCAGACTTCCTGGTCGGCCACTCGGTCGGCGAGCTGGCCGCCGCGCATGTGGCCGGGGTGTTGTCCCTGGAGGACGCGTGCCGTCTGGTGTCGGCGCGGGGCCGGCTGATGCAGCAACTGCCGCCCGGTGGGGCGATGTTCGCGCTGGAGGCGGCCGAGGAGGAGATTGTCCCGCTGCTGGAGGGGCGGGAGTCGGAGGTGTCCGTCGCGGCGGTGAACGGACCGCGGTCGGTGGTGGTCTCGGGTACCGAGTCCGTGGTGTCCGCGGTCGCTGACGAAGTGTCGGCCCGGGGCCGCCGTACGTCCCGCCTGCGCGTCTCGCACGCCTTCCACTCGCCGTTGATGGAGCCGATGCTCGACGACTTCCGTGCGGTCGCGCAGAGCGTGACCTACGCGCCGCCCCGGATGGCGGTCGTGTCGAACGTGACCGGCCAGGTCGCCGCGGCAGGGGAGTTGGAGTCGCCCGAGTACTGGGTGCGGCACGTCCGGGAAGCTGTGCGGTTCGCCGACGGGATACGCACGCTGGAAGAGCACGGGGTCCGCCGGTTCCTGGAGATCGGCCCGGACGGCACGCTCACCGCCCTTGCCCAGGCTTGCGTCCTCGGCGGCGACGAACTGGTCTTCGTCCCCGTCCTGCGCAAGGACCGCGCCGAGCACGAGGCACTGCTCTCCGGCCTGGCCCAGGTGTTCGTCAAGGGCGTCGAGGTCGCCTGGGCCCACGTCTTCGACGGCACCGGCGCACGGGCGGTGGACCTGCCGACGTACGCCTTCCAGCGGCAGCGGTTCTGGCCCGGGCCGCCCGTCCTGCCGAGCGACGTCGGTTCGGCGGGGCTCGGCTCGGCGGCGCACCCGCTGCTCGGCGCGGCGGTCGAACTGGCCGGAGGCGACGCCCACCTGTTCACCGGGCGCCTGTCGCTGCGCAGCCACCCGTGGCTCGCCGACCACGCACTCACCACCACGGCCCTGTTCCCGGCCACCGGCTTCCTCGACCTGGCGCTGCACGCCGCCGAACACGTCGGCTGCGACCGGGTGGAGGAGCTGACGATCCTCACCCCGCTCGTCCTGCCCGAGAGCCGAGCCCTGCAAGTGCAACTGCGGGTGGAGGCGCCCGACGCGACCGGTGCGCGCGCCCTCACCGTGCACTCCCGGGCGGAGGACGCGGGCCCCGAGCAGCCGTGGACGCAGCACGCCTCCGGTCTGCTCACGGCCGGCGGAGCGACCGTGCCGCAAGCGCCGTACGACTTCGCCGTATGGCCGCCGCAGCACGCCGACGAGGTGCCGCTCGACGGCTTCTACGAACGGTTCGCCGAGCGGGGCCACCTGTACGGGCCGCTCTTCCAGGGCCTGAAGTCGGTGTGGACACGCGGTGACGAGGTGTTCGCCGAGGTCGCGCTGCCGGACGCCGCCGACCCGGCCGCCGGGGCGTTCGACCTGCACCCGGCGCTCCTCGACGCCGCCCTGCACGCCGTGATGTTCGTGCCCATGAAGGACGCGGGCCGGCTGCCGTTCTCCTGGAACGGCGTCCACCTGGCCGCCGCCGGTGCCGACGCCCTGCGGGTGCGCATGGTGCAGGAGGGCCCGGAGTCGGTCAGCCTCACGCTCGCCGACACGGCGGGGCGGACGGTCGCCACGGTCGGCTCGCTCACCCTCCGCGAACTCACCGGAGACCTCGGCGGCGCCACCATCGGAGCACCACGCCCCGAAGGCCTCTACGAACTGGACTGGGAGCCCGTCCCCCTGGGCACGGGCACGCCTACGGGCACGGTAGCGCCGGACCCGGACGTGAGCCTGGTCGGCGGAGCCGAAGCACGGTCCCTGGCAGCGGAGTTGGAGCGAGCGGGCTCGCGCGTGCGGGTCTTCGCCGATCTGGCCGCGCTCGCCGCGTCGGACACCCCGGTACCTCAGACGGTCCTGCTGGCGCTGCCGCACGCCGACACATACGCCGACCCTGACCCTGAACCCGACTCCGACCCCGGCGCCGACGGCCTGGCCGCCGCCGCGCGCGCCACGGCGCACACGACGCTCCGCCTCGTCCAGCAGTGGCTCGACGAACCCCGCTTCGCCCACGCCCGGCTCGCCGTCGTCACCCGCGACGCCGTACGCGTCGGCCCCCGGCCCGCCGCACCCGCCGGGGCCACGGCCTGGGGTCTGGTCCGCTCGGCCCGCACCGAGAACCCCGGCCGCTTCCTCCTCGCCGACATCGACACGGTCCCCGCCTCCGCGGCCGCGCTGCCCGCCGCTCTCGCCTCCGGCCACCTCGAACTGGCCGTCAGGGACGGGGCGGTGAGCACACCGCGGATCATCCCGCTCGCGACGGGACGTGCCCTCGCCGAGCCCGCGGACAGCGTCGCCTGGCGGCTCGCGGTCGAGGAGCGGGGAACCCTGGAGAGCCTGCGGCTCACCGAGTGCCCGGAGGTGACCGGACCCCTCGCACCGCGTGAGATCCGCATCTCCATGCGCGCCGCCGGTGTCAACTTCCGTGACGTCCTCACCGCGCTCGGCATGTATCCCGGCGACGCCACGGCCATCGGGCTGGAAGGCGCCGGCGTGGTGACCGAGACCGGCTCCGACGTCACCTCACTCGCCCCCGGCGACCGGGTGATGGGCATGTTCGCCGGAGCGTTCGGCCCCGTCGCCGTCGCCGACGAACGGATGGTCGTCCGCATCCCCCGCGGCTGGACGTTCGCGCAGGCCGCGACCGCGCCCATCGTCTACCTGACCGCCTACTACGGTCTCGTCGACCTCGGCGGACTGCGCCCCGGCCAGTCCGTGCTCGTGCACGCCGCGGCCGGCGGAGTCGGCACGGCCGCCGTCCGGCTCGCCCGCCACCTGGGCGCCGAGGTGTTCGGCACCGCGAGCCCCGCCAAGTGGGACGCGTTGCGCGCCGCGGGCCTCGACGACGACCACCTCGCCTCGTCCCGCGACCTCGGCTTCGAGAAACTGTTCCTGCAGACCACCGAAGGCCGGGGCGTGGACATCGTCCTTGACTCGCTGGCGGGGGAGTTCGTGGACGCCTCGCTGCGGCTGCTGCCGCGCGGCGGACACTTCCTGGAGATGGGCAAGACCGACGTCCGCGACCCGCGGCGGATCGCCGAGGACCTTCCGGGCGTCGCCTACCGGGCCTTCGACCTCGTGGAAGCCGGGCCCGACCGCATCGGCGAGATACTGCGCGAGTTGCTGACCCTCTTCGAGGAGGGAGTGCTGCCGCCGCTGCCGATGACCACGTTCGACGTACGCCGGGCCCCCGACGCGTTCCGCTTCCTCAGCCAGGCACGCCACATCGGCAAGGTCGTCCTGACCCTGCCCACGGCCCCCGACCCGGACGGCACGGTACTGCTCACCGGCGGCACCGGCGGACTCGGCCGGATCACCGCCCGCCACCTGGTCACCCACCACGGCGTACGCCACCTCGTCCTGGCGAGCCGGAAGGGACCCGACGCGCCCGGCGCGACCGAACTCCGCGAGGAACTGACCGCACTCGGAGCCGACGTCTCCGTCGTCGCCTGCGACACCGCCGACCGCACCGCCCTGGCCGCACTCCTCGCATCCCTGCCCGAGGACCGTCCGCTGACCGCGGTGATCCACACCGCTGGCGTCCTGGCGGACGGGGTGATCTCCTCGATGACCCCGGAGCGCATCGACCGATCCCTTCGGCCGAAGGCCGACGCCGTCGCCAACCTGCACGAGCTGACCCGCGACCTGGACCTCGCGCGCTTCGTGGTGTTCTCCTCCGTGGCCGGTACGTTCGGCGGCGCCGGACAGGCCAACTACTCGGCCGCCAACGCCTTCCTGGACGCCCTGGCCCACCACCGGCACGAACTGGGCCTGCCCGCGACATCCCTCGCCTGGGGCACCTGGCTGCCCGACGCCGGCATGACCGGCGAACTCACCCAGGCCGACCGCGACCGGCACGCCAGGACCGGCATGGTGCCGCTCGACGCCGACCTGGGCACGCGGCTCCTCGACGCCGGCCCGGCCACCGACCGCGCGGTCCTGCTGCCGATGAACCTCGACCACGGGCTCCTGCGCGAACACGCCGACGTCCTGCCGCCGCTGCTGCGCACGCTGGTCAAGGCGCCCGCCCGCCGCCGGGTCGAGGCGGCCGCCGCGGGCGGCACCGGGAGCCCGCGGACCCTCGCGGAGCGGCTGGCCCCGCTGTCCGCCGCCGACCGGGAACAGCTGCTGCTCGATGTGGTCGCCGAGCAGGCCGCGGCCGTCCTCGGCCACTCCTCGGCCGACGGGATCGAACCCGAGCAGTCCTTCAAGGAACTCGGCTTCGACTCGCTCACCGCGGTCGAACTGCGCAACCGCCTGGGCGCCGTCACCGGCCTGCGGCTGCCGGCGACCCTCGTCTTCGACTACCCGACACCCGCCGCGCAGGTCCGTCACCTGCTGACCGAGCTGGACCTGCCCGACCCGCCCGGCGGCGCCGAGGCCCTGCTGGGCGAGCTGGACCGCCTGGACGCCGCACTGAACCGCATCAACGCCGATGCCGCCGACGACACCCAGGTCCGCTCCCGGGTCACCGACCGGCTGCGGGAGATGCTGTCCCGCTGGTCGGGCGCGCCGGTGGCGGTCAACGGGACCGCGGGGCCGGAGGCCACCGAGGACGGCGAACTCGAAGCGGTCGAGACCGCCGACGACTTGTTCGACCTCATCGACAGGGAGCTGGGCACGACGTGACAACGGCAGCGGACGCCCACCCCACGGCGGCACCCGCCGCCGCGGATACCCCCACCAAGGCACTCGATCGCGCACAACGGACACTGCCCGGCTCGGGTCAAGGAAGTGACACACGTGGCTGACGACGGCAAGTACGTCGAATACCTCAAGCGGGTGACGGCAGAGCTGCGGCAGACCCGCCGGCAGCTCCAGGAGACGGAGGACAGGCACCACGAGCCCATCGCCATCGTGGCGATGAGCTGCCGCTTCCCCGGCGGCATCGCCACCCCGGAGGACCTGTGGCGGCTCGTCGACGAGGGCGGCGACGCCATCGGACCGCTGCCCACCGACCGCGGCTGGGACATCGAGGACCGATTCGACCCGGACCCCGGCAAGCCGGGCACCTTCTCCACCCGCGAGGGCGGCTTCCTCAGCGACGCCGCCGCGTTCGACGCCGCCTTCTTCGGCATGAGCCCCCGCGAGGCCCTCGCCACCGACCCCCAGCAACGGCTGCTCCTGGAGGCGTCCTGGGAACTGCTCGAACGGGCCGGAATCCCTCCCGCCACCCTCCGCGCGAGCGCCACCGGCGTCTTCGTCGGCGCCGCCACCTCCGGTTACGGCCAGGGCCCCGTGGAGGTGCCCGAGGACGTCCACGGACTGATGCTCGCGGGCAACGCCACCTCCGTCGCCTCCGGACGCATCTCCTACGTCCTGGGACTCCAGGGCCCGACCGTCACCGTCGACACCGCCTGCTCCTCCTCCCTGGTGGCGCTCCACTGGGCGGTGCAGGCACTGAGGTCGGGGGAGTGCGACCTCGCGCTGGCCGGCGGCGTCGCCGTCATGGCGACTCCCGGACTGCTCTTCGAATTCAGCCGGCAGCGCGGCCTCGCCCCCGACGGCCGCTGCAAGGCGTTCTCCGACGACGCCGACGGCACCGGCTGGTCCGAAGGCGTCGGCCTGCTCCTCGTGGAGCGCCTGTCCGACGCCCGCCGCAAGGGTCACCCGGTGCTCGCCGTCGTCCGCGGCAGCGCCGTCAACTCCGACGGCGCCTCCAACGGCCTGACCGCGCCCAACGGCCCCTCCCAGCAACGCGTCATCGAGCAGGCGCTCGCCAACGCCCGGCTGACCGCCGCCGACATCGACGCCGTGGACGCCCACGGCACCGGAACCACGCTGGGCGACCCGATCGAGGCCCAGGCGCTGCTGGCCACGTACGGCCGGGCCAAGGACACGGCGTCCCCGCTGCTGCTCGGTTCGCTCAAGTCCAACCTCGGCCACACCCAGGCCGCCGCGGGCGTGGCCAGCGTCATCAAGATGGTCATGGCGCTGCGCCACGGCCGCCTCCCGCGCACACTGCACATCACGGAGCCCTCGACCCACGTCGACTGGTCCGCGGGCAGCGTCCGCCTGCTGACCGAGCCCACCGAGTGGCCGGACACCGGGGACCGGCCGCGCCGCGCCGCCGTGTCGTCCTTCGGGATCAGCGGCACCAACGCCCACACCATCCTGGAGGCCGCGCCCGCCGAGACACCCGCCGAGACACCCGCCGGGACACCCGCCGAGGGCTCTGCCGGCACTTCGGCCGAGCCCCCTGCCCAGACACCTGCCGAATCCTCCACGGAGCCCCCGGCCGAACCCCCCGCCGAGTCCTCGGCCGAGACCCCCGCCGGACGGCCCGCGCCCGCCGCCCCATCCATCACCGCGACCGCGTCCCCGGTCGTCCCGTGGATTCTCTCCGCGCGCAGCGCCGCGGCCCTGCGCGGCCAGGCGGCACGGCTCCTCACCCACGTCGAGGAACACTCGGAGCACTCACAGGCCGACGCCACCGACGTCGCCCACGCCCTGCTCTCCACCCGCCAGTTGTTCGAGCACCGCGCGGTCGTCCTCGCCGAGGACCGCGCCGCCGCGCTGAGCGGCCTGGGCCGGCTCGCCGGCGCGGACGGTGAAGCCGAAGCCGGTGAAGCCGGCGCAGACGGCTCCGCGCCCGCCGCGCCGCACGTCGTCACCGGCCGCGTCCTGCGGGGCGCCACCGCCTTCCTGTTCTCCGGACAGGGCTCCCAGCGCATCGGCATGGGCCGTGAACTGTACGCGGCGTTCCCCGCGTTCGCCGCGGCCTTCGACGCGGTCTGCGGCCACCTCGACACAGCCCTCGGCCGGTCCCTGAAGGACATCGTGTTCGACGGCGCGGAGGGCCCCGATGCGCTGGACGGCACCGACCTCGCACAGCCCGCGCTGTTCGCCGTCGAAGTCGCGCTGTTCCGGCTGCTGGAGTCCTTGGGGGTCAAGCCCAAGTACCTCGTCGGGCACTCCCTGGGCGAACTGTCCGCCGCGCACGTCGCGGGTGTCTGGTCGCTCGCCGACGCCTGCCGGCTGGTCGCGGCCCGCGGCCGCATCATGCGGGCGCTCCCGGCAGGCGGCGCCATGATCTCCGTCGAGGCGACGGAGGACGAGGTCGCACCGCTGCTCGCCGTACACGGCGACGCCGTGAGCATCGCCGCCGTCAACGGCCCCAGCTCCATCGTGCTGTCCGGCGACGAGAGCGCCGTCGAGGAGGTCGCCGGCCGGCTGCGTGCGCTGAACCGGCGAACCCGGCGCCTGCGCGTCGGCAACGCCTTCCACAGCGCCCGCATGGACGCCGCCCTCGACGAGTTCCGCGTCGTCGCCGAGAGCGTCACGTACCACGAACCGCGGATCACGCTGGTCTCCAACCTGACCGGCAGTCGGGCCACCGCCGACGAACTGCGCTCGCCCGACTACTGGGTACGCCACCTGCGGCAGCCCGTGCGCTTCGCCGACGGCATCACCTGGCTCGCCGAGCACGGCGTCAGCCGGTTCGTCGAACTCGGGCCCGACGCCACACTGACCGCGCTCGCCCGGACCTGCCTGCCCGACGACACCACCGAGCGGGTCTGCTTCGCCTCCCTCCGCAAGGACCGGCCCGAGGCACCCGCGCTGCTGGCGGCCGTGGCCGGACTGTTCGCGCACGGCGCCGCCGTGGACGTCGAGCGCCTCCTGGGCGCCCCCGGCACCGCCCGCGTCGACCTGCCCACATACGCCTTCCAACGCGACGACTACTGGCTGCCCATGAGCCCGCGACGGGCCGGCGACCTCGCGGGCGCGGGACTCGGCACCGCCGGGCACCCGCTGCTGAGCGCCGTCGTCCGCGTCGCCGACGACGGCCGGGTCCTGCTCACCGGTCTGCTCTCGGTGCGCGATCAGCCCTGGCTCGCCGACCACACCGTCTCCGGCACGGTCCTGCTGCCGGGCACCGCTTTCACCGAACTCGCCCTGCGCGCGGGCGACGAGGTCGGCTGTGACCTGGTGGAGGAGCTGACGCTCGAGGCCCCGCTCGTCCTGACGGGGAACGGCGCGGTGCAGCTCCAGCTCGTCATCGGCGCCCCCGACGACTCCGGCCGCCGCACGCTGACCGTGCACGCACGCCCCGAGGCCGGCGACGACACCGACACCGAGTGGACCCGCCACGCCTCCGCCACCCTGGCCACCGGGGCCGCCGAGCCGTCCTTCGACCTGGCCGCCTGGCCACCGCCCGCCGCCCGACCCGTCTCCCTCGACGGCTTCTACGCCGCCCTCGCGGACACCGGCTACCAGTACGGTCCCGTCTTCCAGGGCCTCAAGGCCGTCTGGCGCGAAGGCGGCACCTGGTACGCCGAGGTGGCCCTGGCCGAGGACCAGCACAAGGAGGCGGCCCGTTACGGGCTGCACCCCGCGCTGCTGGACGCCGCTCTGCACGCCCAGCTCGCCGCTCCCGCGGGAGACGGCGGCCCCGCCCAGGTGGCGCTGCCGTTCTCGTGGCGTGGGGTCCGCCTGCACGCGGTCGGTGCCGCGAGCCTCAGGGTGCGCATCGAAGCGGTGGGCGCGAGCGGTGTCGCCCTGCGCATCGCCGACGCCGAGGGACGCCCCGTCGCCGCCGTGGACACCCTCGTCTCCCGGCCCGTGTCCGCGGCCGGCCTGCGGGGAGCCGCGACCCCGGCCGCGGGGGCCCTGCACCGAGTCCGGTGGAGCGCCATCGAGAACGCTCGGCAGGCGCCGCCCGCGCTCCCCGGCGAACGCTGGTACGTCCTCGGCCCCGGGGCCGCCGACGACACGGGCATCGACGCCTCCTGGCCCCGCGTGACCGGTCCCGGCGACGTCCCCGAAGACGCCGACGCGGTGCTGCTGCCGTGCCCGGCCGCCGGCGGTTACGACAGCGGCGCCCTCGCCGACAACGGCGGTGACGACATCGGCGCCGTCGCCGCGCACGTCCTGACGACCGTGCAGGCCTGGCTCGCCGACGGCCGCCCGACCGACACCCGCCTGGTCGTCCTCACCCGCGGGGCCGTCGCCGCCCGCGACGGCGAGGACGTGCCGGCCCTGGCCGCCGCCGCTGCCTGGGGTCTGGTCCGGTCCGCCCAGACGGAGAACCCGGGCCGTCTCGTCCTGCTCGACACCGGCACCGGCACCGACGAGATACCCGCCGCCGCGCTCGCCGCCGCCCTTGCCACCGGCGAACCCCAACTCGCCCTGCGCGAAGGGCAACTGCTTGCCCCGCGGCTCGTGCCGGCACCCACCGCCGGCCCCGCGTCCGACACAGCGGCCGATACCGAGGCCGACACCGCGTCCGACGAGGCGTCCGACACCGAGGCCCACACGGCGTCCGACACCGAGGGCCGCACCCCGTCACCCTGGGACCCCGAAGGGACCGTCCTGATCACCGGCGGCACCGGCTTCTTGGGAGCCCTCGTCGCCCGCCACCTCGTCGCCCGCCACGGCGTGCGCTCCCTCGTCCTCGCCTCCCGGCGGGGCACCGACGCCCCGGGCGCCGACCGCCTCGCGGCCGAACTCACCGAACAGGGCGCGCAGGTGACCGTCGAGTCCTGCGACATCGCCGACCCCGCCGCCCTCGCCGCCCTCCTCACCCGGATCCCCGCCGACCGGCCCCTGCGCGGCGTCGTGCACACCGCCGGCCTCCTGGACGACGGCGTCCTCGCCTCCCTCACTCCCGAGCGGCTCGACGCCGTCCTGCGGGCCAAGGCCGCCTCCGCCCTCGCCCTGCACCACGCGACCCGGGACGCCGACCTGACGGCGTTCGTCCTGTTCTCCTCCGCCGCCGGCCTGCTCGGCGGCGCCGGACAGGCCAACTACGCGGCCGCCAACACCGTGCTCGACGCCCTCGCCCAGCACCGACGGGCCCAGGGGCTGCCCGCGACCTCCCTCGCCTGGACCCTGTGGTCCGGTGCCGAGGGCATGACCGGGGCACTGCGCGAGGACGACCTGCGGCGCATCGCCGCCTCCGGCCTCCCCGCCATCGGCGCACAGGAGGGCCTCGACCTCCTCGACGCGGCGCTCACCACCGACGAGGCCCTCCTCGCCCCGCTCCGGCTGGACACCGCCGCCCTGCGCGCCGCCGCCACCTCCGGCCGGCTGCCCGTGCTGCTGCGCGGCCTCGTCCGGGCCCCGGCCCGGCGCACCGTCGAGGCGGGCACCGGCGGCGCGCCCCGGCTCGCCGCACGGCTGGCGGGCCTCGCACCGGCCGAACAGGAGCGGCTGCTCCTCGACCTGGTCCGCCGGCACGCGGCCACCGCCCTCGGCCACGCCTCGGCCGGCGCGGTCGGAGCCGACCAGTCCTTCCGCGACCTCGGCTTCGACTCGCTCTCCTCGGTCGAACTGCGCAACCGCCTGAACGCCGAGACCGGCCTGCGCCTGCCCGCCACGCTCGTCTTCGACCACCCCAGGCCCGTCGCCCTGGCCCGGCACCTGCGCGAGGAACTCGGCGGAACCAGCGCGCGGACGGACACCACCGCCGTGACCGCCGCCGACGACGACCCCGTCGTCGTCATCGGCATGGCCTGCCAGTACCCCGGCGGTGTCACCTCACCGGAGGACCTGTGGCGGTTCGTCGCCGAGGGCGGCGACGCCATCTCCGCGTTCCCCACCGACCGCGGCTGGGACCTCACACGCCTGCCCGGGCTCCAGGCCGGATTCCTCTACGGCGCCACACACTTCGACGCCTCCCTGTTCGGCATCTCGCCCCGTGAGGCCCTCGCGATGGACCCGCAGCAGCGGCTGCTGCTCGAGTCCTCCTGGGAGGTCTTCGAACGGGCCGGCATCGACCCGCTGTCCCTGCGCGGCAGCCGCACCGGCGTGTTCGTCGGCGCCATGGGCTCCGGATACGCCTCCGGACTCGCCGACATCCCCGAAGGCATGGAGGGCTACATCGGTCTCGGTGTCTCCGGCAGCGTCATCTCCGGCCGCGTCGCCTACACCTTCGGCCTCGAAGGCCCCACCATGACCGTCGACACCGCCTGCTCCTCGGCGCTGGTCGCCCTTCACCTCGCCGCGCACGCGCTGCGCTCCGGCGAGTGCGGCATGGCGCTCGCCGGCGGCGTCACCGTGATGGCCACCCCCGGCACGTACACCGAGTTCACCGCGCAGAACGGTCTCGCCGCCGACGGCCGCTGCAAGGCCTTCGCCGCCTCCGCCGACGGCACCAGCTTCTCCGAGGGCGTCGGCGTCCTGCTCCTCGAACGCCTCTCGGACGCCGAGCGCAACGGCCACCCCGTCCTCGCCGTGCTACGGGGCTCGGCGACCAACCAGGACGGTGCCTCCAACGGCCTCACCGCCCCCAACGGCCCCTCCCAGGAGCGGGTCATCCGCCAGGCGCTCGCCTCCGCGGGCCTCACCCCGGCCGAGGTGGATGCCGTCGAGGCGCACGGCACCGGCACCAGCCTCGGCGACCCCATCGAGGCCCGGGCCCTGTTCGCCACCTACGGTCAGGACCGGCCCGACGGGCGGCCGCTGCTGCTCGGCTCGGCCAAGTCCAACTTCGGCCACACCCAGGCCGCGGCCGGCGCCGCCGGAGTCATCAAGATGGTCATGGCCATGCGCCACGGGGAACTGCCCCGGACCCTCCACGTCGACGAGCCCTCCGGGCACATCGACTGGTCCAGCGGCGCCATCGAACTGCTCACCGAGCCCCGCGCCTGGCCCGCCGACCCCGCACGGCCCCGCCGGGCCGGCGTGTCCTCCTTCGGTATCAGCGGCAGCAACGCGCACGTCGTCCTGGAGGAGCCGCCCGCGCCCCGAGCCGCCCCGGATCGCACCGAACCGGCCGACGGGCCGCGCGTGTTCACGGTCTCCGGGCACACCCCGGACGCTCTGCGCGCCCAGGCCGCCCGGCTGCGCACGCATCTCCTCGCCCGGCCCGACACCGATCCGCGCGACCTCGCGCACTCCCTGTCCGTGTCCCGGCACGCCCTCGACCACCGCGCCGTCGTCGTCGCCGACGACCACGCGCACCTGCTCACCGCGCTCGCCGACGCCGCGCGCGGCGCGAGCGCCCCGGACCTCGTCACCGGTGTCGCAGGCACCGGCGGCCGGACCGCGTTCCTGTTCAGCGGCCAGGGCGCCCAGCGTCCCGGCATGGGGCGCGGCCTGTACGACACGTATCCCGTGTACGCCGAGACGTTCGACGCGGTCTGCGCCGCACTCGACCGGCACCTCGACGGCCCGCCGCTGCGCTCCGTGGTCTTCTGCGCGGAGGGTTCGCCCGAAGCCGCCCTCCTCGACCGGACCGCCTGCACCCAGGCGGCGCTGTTCGCCGTCGGCACCGCCGCGCACGCCCTCGTCCATTCGTGGGGCGCCCGCCCCGACGCCCTCATGGGCCACTCCATCGGCGAACTGACGGCCGCGCACGTCGCGGGAATCCTCACGCTCGAGGACGCCTGCGCCCTCGTGGCCGCCCGCGGCCGTCTGATGCAGGCCCTGCCCGAGGGCGGGGCGATGATCGCCGTGGAAGCGACCGAGGAGGAGGTGCGTCCGCTCCTCGACGGCCGCGGGGACCGCGCCGGAATCGCGGCCCTCAACGGGCCCGCGTCGGTGGTGCTCTCCGGGGACACCGACGAAGTGGAGCGGATCGCCGCCGTCTTCGAGGGCCGGGGCCGCAGGACCAGGCGCCTGCGGGTCAGCCACGCCTTCCACTCGGCCCGCATGGACGCGATGCTCACCGAGTTCGAACAGGTCGCGGCACGGATCACCTACGCCCCGCCGACCCTGCCCGTCGTCTCCAACGTGACCGGCCGCCTCGCCGAAGGCGACGAGCTGCGCTCGGCGGCCTACTGGACGCGGCACATCAGGGACGCGGTCCGCTTCGGCGACGGCGTGCGCACCCTGGAGGCCCTCGGCGTCACCACGTATCTCGAACTGGGCCCCGACGCCACGCTGACGGCGATGATCCTCGACAGCGTCGTCGACCCCGCGGAGGCCGCCGCCGCAGCGCTGATGCGGCGGGAGGGCGACGAGCGCCGCTCCGCCCTGCTCGCCGCCGGCCTGCTCCACGTCCGCGGTGCCGAGGCGGACCTCACCCGGCTGCACTCGCCCGACGCCCGCCGCACCGAACTTCCCACGTACGCCTTCCAGCGCGAGCGCTTCTGGCTGGAGTCCTCGGCGCAGCCCACCGCGTCGTCCGCCGAGGACGCGCGGCTGTGGGACCTCGTCGAGCAGGCCGACCCGCGGGAACTCGCGGACAGTTTCGGCCTCGACGCGACCGCGCCGCTCAGCGCCGTCCTGCCCGCGCTCGCGTCCTGGCGCCGTGACCACCGGCAGGCATCCGAGACTCGGGGCTGGGAACACCACATCGTCTGGAAGGCCGCGGCCGACGACACCGCCGCGCTCACCGGCACCTGGCTGCTGCCCGTCCCCGCGGACCTCGCCGACGGAGCCTGGGCCGCCTCGATCGCCGCGGCACTCGGGGCGCACGGCGCCCGCGTGGTGAGCGTCCCCGTCGACTGCGCGTCGGCCGACCGCGTCACCCTGGCCGGGCAACTGGCCGGGGCCGCCGCGGCGGACGGGGCGGAAGTGTCCGGTGTCCTGTCCCTGCTGGCCGCCGACACGCGGCCGTTGCCCGGCACCGCGTCCACCCCGAGCGGTCTCGCCGCCACCGCGGCCCTCGTGCAGGCGCTCGCAGACGCCCCGGAGGGCGTGGCCGGGCCCGCCACCACGGCGCCCCTGTGGTGCGTCACCGCGGGCGCCGTCGGGGTGCACGCCCAGGAGGCGCCCGGGGCGCCCGAACAGGCCGCCGTCTGGGGCCTCGGCCGCACCGCGGCACTGGAGTACCCGCGCGCCTGGGGCGGACTGGTCGACCTCCCTGCCGGCACCGGCACACCGGTCGCCGACGATGTCGCCCGCCGGCTGTGCGCGGTGGTCGCCGGACGCGACGGCGAGGACCAGGTCGCGGTGCGCGGCACCGGCACCTTCGTGCGGCGCCTCGTACGGGTCGAGGGCTCGGGCCGTCCCGCGGCCGGGCCCGACTGGAGCGGCACCGTCCTGCTGACCGGCGCCACCGGCGCCCTCGGCATACGCACCGCCGCCTGGCTCGCCGAGCAGGGTGCCGACCGGGTGCTGGCCGTCAGCCGCTCCGGCCCCGGCGCGGAGGGCGCGGCCCGGCTGAAGGCCGCGCTGGACGGATCCGGCACCGAACTCGTGCTCGTCGCCTGCGATGTCGCCGACCGTGACCAGTTGGCCGCCGTCCTCGCCGAACATCCGGTGGACGCCGTGGTGCACACGGCGGGCGTGCTCGACGACCGGCTGATCGACACGCTGACCCCCGAGAGCCTGGAGCCGGTGCTGCGCCCCAAACTGGCCGCCGCCCGCAACCTCCACGACCTCACCCACGACCGCGACCTGTCCGCCTTCGTCCTGTTCTCCTCGGTGTCCGGCACCCTCGGCACTATCGGCCAGGCCAACTACGCCGCCGCCAACGCCTGCCTGGACGCCCTGGCGCAGGCGCGCCGCGCCGCCGGGCTGCCCGCCACCTCGCTGGCCTGGGGGCCCTGGGCCGGAGCGGGCATGGCCGCACAGAACACCGCGACCGAACAGCGCATGCGGCGCAGCGGTATGAACCCGCTGGACCCGGAGCGTGCCCCGCAGGCCCTCGGCAGGGCGGTGGCCCGCCAGGACGCGGCCGTGGCCGTCGCCGACGTCGACTGGGCACGCTTCGCGCCCGGTTTCGCCTCCGCCCGGCCGAGCCCGCTGCTGTCCGACCTCCCCGAGGTACGCGCCCTGGCGGCCGCCCACCCGGCGGACCCGGGCCAGGACGACGCCGGCCAGGGCCTGCGCTCCCGACTGGCCGGGCAGTCCGCCGCCGAACAGGAGCGCACGCTCCTCACCCTGGTACGCACCCAGGTCGCCGGCGTCCTCGGCCATGCCTCCACCGACAAGGTCGGCGCCACCCGAGCCTTCAACGCCCTGGGCTTCGACTCGCTGACAGCCGTGGAACTGCGCAACCGGCTCGGCACCGTCACCGGCCTCTCACTGCCCGCCACGCTGCTCTTCGACCAGCCCAACGCGGCGGCCCTCGCCGGATACCTGCGCGGCAGGCTCACCGCCGGCGCGGACGGCGCGGGCCGGGTGCTCGCCGAACTCGACCGTCTCGAAGCCGCGTTGGAGGACCTGCCGGATGACGACGGCAAACGGGACCGGATCGGCGTACGGCTGCGCTCCCTGCTCGCCCGCTGGGACGGCACGGACGGGACGGCGGTCCCCGCGGCCACGGCGGTGGCGACGGACGACATCAGCGACCGGATCAACTCCGCCGCCGCGGACGAGATCTTCGACTTCATCGAAAACGATCTTGGAATCTCCTGAACACGCCGCACGGCAACGGGCGCACGCATACGGGACCGGGGAACGGGTGAATGACGCATGAGCGATGAGGAGAAGATCCTCGGCTACCTGAGGAAGGTCACGGCCGATCTGCACCAGACGCGGCAGCGACTGAACGAGGCCGAGGCACGCAACCGGGAACCCGTCGCGATCGTCGCCATGGGCTGCCGCTTCCCGGGTGGCGTGACCGACCCCGAGGGCCTGTGGCAGCTGCTCGGATCGGGCACCGACGCCATGACCGAATGGCCGCAGGACCGCGGCTGGGACACCGACGCGCTGTACGACCCCGAGCCCGGGACCCCGGGGAAGAGCTACACGCGCGTCGGCGGATTCGTCGACCGCGTGGCCGACTTCGACGCCGGCTTCTTCGGCATCTCGCCCCGCGACGCCGTCGGCACCGACCCCCAGCAGCGGCTCCTGCTGGAGATCTGCTGGGAGTCCCTGGAACGCGCCGGCATCGACCCCACGACGCTGCGCGGCAGCCGCACCGGAGTGTTCGCCGGCACCAACTTGCAGGACTACACCACCCTGCTGAGCCTGTCGGACAACGCGGGCGACGACGGGGTCGGCAACTCCTCCAGCGTCGTCTCCGGCCGCGTCTCCTACACCCTCGGCCTGGAGGGCCCCGCGGTGTCCCTCGACACCGCGTGCTCCTCCTCGCTCGTCGCCCTGCACCTGGCCGTGCAGTCGCTGCGCTCCGGAGAGTGCGACCTCGCGCTCGCCGGCGGTGTCACCGTCATGTCGACGCCCACGGTCTTCCTGGAGTTCAGCCGCCAACGCGGGCTCTCCCGCGACGGGCGCTGCCGCGCCTTCGCCGACGCCGCCGACGGCACTGCCTGGGGCGAGGGCGCCGGCGTCCTCGTCGTCGAACGCCTGGCCGACGCACGCCGCAACGGCCACCCCGTGCTCGCCGTCGTCCGCGGCTCGGCCGTCAACCAGGACGGCGCCTCCAACGGCCTCACCGCACCCAACGGCCCCTCCCAGGAGCGCGTCATCTGGCAGGCGCTCGCCTCCGCGGGCCTCGCCCCGGCGGACGTGGACGCCGTCGAGGCGCACGGCACCGGCACCACCCTCGGCGACCCCATCGAAGCCCAGGCCCTGCTCGGCACCTACGGCCAGGACCGGCCCGCCGACCGGCCGTTGCTGCTCGGCTCGGTGAAGTCCAACATCGGCCACACACAGGCCGCCGCCGGCGTCGCAGGGGTCATCAAGATGGTCCTCGCACTGCGCAACCGGCACCTGCCGGCCACCCTGCACGTGGACCGGCCGTCCACCCACGTCGACTGGTCCGCCGGCCACGTCGAACTGCTCACCGGCGCCCGGCCCTGGCCGGCCGTCGACCGGCCGCTGCGCTGCGGCGTCTCGTCGTTCGGCGTCAGCGGTACCAACGCCCACGTCATCCTCGAACAGCCCCCGACGCCCGACGACCCGGCACGGCCCGACACCGACGGGCCCGGGCCGGCCGCCCGAGCCGGCGGACCCTTCGCCTTCCCGGTGTCCGGACGCACCGCCACCGCACTGCGCGCCCAGGCCCGCCGTCTGCGCGACCACCTGACCGCTGACGACCGCCCCGCCCCGCACCCCGCCGACCTCGCCTGGTCGCTGGCCGCCACCCGGCCCGCCCTGGAGCACCGCGCCGTCGTCGTCGCCCACGACCACGACGAACTCCTGGCCGGCCTGGACGCCGTGACGCGGGGTACTCCCGCACCCCTGGTCGTCCGCGGCACCGCCGACACCGAGGGCGGACCCGTCTTCGTCTTCCCCGGCCACGGCCCCCAGTGGATGGGAATGGCCACCGAACTCCTCGAGGGCGACGAGCGGTTCCGCACCCACTTCACCGAAGTCGCCGCGGCCGTCGAGCAGTTCACCGAATGGAAGGTCCTCGACGTCCTGCGTGGGGCTGACGGGGCCCCGCCCCTGGAACGCGTCGACGTCGTCCAGCCCGCCCTGTTCGTGGTGTGCGTCGCGCTCGCCCGCCTGTGGCAGTCCTGCGGCGTCCGGCCCGCCGCCGTCGCCGGCCACAGCCAGGGCGAGATCGCCGCCGCGCATGTCGCAGGCGCCCTCACCCTCGAGGACGCCGCCCGCCTCGTCGTCACCCGCGCCCGCGAACTCGCCCCGCTCTCCGGCCGCGGCGGCATGGTCTCCGTACTCCTGCCGCTCGCCGACGTGGAACGCCGACTGGCCCGCTGGGACGGCCGCCTCGTCGTCGGAGCGGTCAACGGCCCCCGCGCGGTCGTCGTCTCCGGCGAGGAGGACGCACTCACCGCGCTCCTCGCCGAACTCACCGGCGAGGGCGTACGGGCCCGCCGCGTCCCCATCCGCTACGCCTCGCACTCCGCCCAGGTCGAAGAGGCACGCGACGCCCTCCTCGCCGGGTTCGCGCCGGTCACCCCGCGCCCGGCCGACCTGCCGCTGTACTCCACCGTCACCGGCGACCGGATCGAGGACACCACCGCACTGGACGCGGACCACTGGTACCGCAACGCCCGGCAGGCCGTCCGCTTCGAGGACACCGTCGAAGCGCTGGCCGCCGCCGGACACCGCGTCTTCGTCGAGGTGGCCCCCCACCCGGTGCTCACCAGCGCCGTCAGCGACGTCCTGGACAACCGCGGCGACACCGAAACCGCGGTCGTGGGCACTCTCCGCCGGGGCGACGGCGGCCCCGGACGTTTCCTGCTCTCCCTCGCCGAACTCCACGTCCGCGGCTGCCCGGTCGACCTCGGCGCCGCCCTCGAAGGCGGCCCCGGACAGCGCGTCGATCTGCCGGTCTACGCCTTCCAACGCCGCCGCCACTGGCCCGAGTTCACCCGGACCGGCAACGCGGACAGCACAGACCTCACCCGGCGCACCACCGACGCGCCGTTCTGGGAAGCCGTCGAACAGGGCGACATCGCGGCCCTCACCGCCGCCCTCCACCTCGACGAGGACGCCGTCGCCCACGTCGTACCGGCCCTCGCGCACTACCGCCGGCACAGCACCGAGACGGCCGTCGCCGACTCCTGGCGCTACCGCATCGCCTGGCAGCCCGTCGAGGACACTCCCGCACCCGCCCTCACCGGCACCTGGCCCGTCGTCGTCCCACAAGGCGGCGAGGACGGACCCGAGGCCACCGCCCTGCGCGCCGCTCTGCTCCGCGCCGGCGCGAACCCGGTGACCGTCGCCGTGGACTGCGCGGCCGATCGCGCCTCCTTCGCCGCCGCGCTCACCGACGCCGTCACCGAAGCAACCGGAATCCTCTCGCTGCTCGCCCTCGACGAGGACCCCCTGCCCGGGCTCCCCGCGGTGCCCAGGGGATTCGCCGGGACCGTCACCCTCGTCCAGGCGCTGGACGACCTCCACGCACACGTCCCCGTGTGGTTCACCACCCGCGGCGCCGTCGCCACCGGCACGGACAGCCGACCCGACGCCCCCGTCCAGTCGCTGGTCTGGGGATTCGGCCGCGTCGTCGCCCTCGAACAGGCCGACAAGTGGGGCGGCCTCGCCGATCTGCCGACCACCCTGGACGACTTGGCGGCCGACCGGTTCACCGGCGTGCTGGTCCGCCGCGACCACGAGGACCAGATCGCGATCCGCGGCACCGGAGTGCTCGGCCGCCGGCTGCTGCACGCCGCCACCGGGGCACTGCCCGGCAGCGGCCGCTGGACCCCGCAGGGCACCGTCCTCGTCACCGGCGGCACCGGCGCCCTCGGACGCCACGTCGCACGCTGGCTCGCCCGCTCCGGCGCCCGCGACCTGCTGCTCGTGAGCCGCTCCGGCCCCGACGCCCCCGGCGCCCGCGAGTTCACCGACGAACTCGCCGCGCTCGGCGCCCGCGCGGAGCTCGCCCGCTGCGACATCGCCGACGCGGACGACCTCGCGCGCCTGCTCGCCGCCGTACCCGCCGAACGGCCCCTGACGGCCGTGTTCCACACGGCCGCCGTCCTCGACGACGGCGTCATCGGCTCCCTCACCCCCGAACGCCTCTCCGCGGTCCTCCGCGTCAAGGTGGGCGGCGCCCTCAACCTCGACGCCGCCACCGCCGGCCTCGACCTGTCGGCCTTCGTCCTGTTCTCGTCGTCCTCCGGCGTCTTCGGCAGCCCCGGCCACGGCAACTACGCCCCCGGCAACGCCTTCCTCGACGCCCTCGCCGAGGACCGCCGCGCCCGCGGCCTGCCCGCCACCGCCGTCGCCTGGAGCGGCTGGGCCTCCGGCGGCATGGCCTCCGGCGCCGTCGGCGAACGCCTCGAGCGCCACGGCGTACGCCTCATGGACCCCGACATCGCCGTCACCGCACTGCAGCACGCCCTCGACCACGACGACACCTCGCTCGTCGTGACCGACACCGACTGGGAGGTGTTGGGCGCCGAACTCGCCAAGGGCCGCCCCCGCCGGCTCTACGCCGCGCTGCCCGAGCTACGGCACCTCCTGACCGAAACCCGCAGGACCGCACCACAGCAGGAGCACACGGGCGGGCGCCTCGCCGAGCAGCTCGCCCCGCTCGGCGAGCGCGACCGCAGGCAGGCACTGCTCTCCCTGGTCCGGGCGCACATCGCGTACGTGCTCAACCACTTGGGGCCCGAGGACGTCGAACCCACCCGGGCCTTCCGGGAACTCGGCTTCGACTCCCTCACGGCCGTCGAACTGCGCAACACCCTGGGCGAGGCCACCGGCCTGCGGCTGCCGACCACCCTCGTCTACGACTACCCGACGCCGGCCGCCCTCGCGGAACACCTCAGCGCCGAGTTGGCGCCCGCGGACACCCCACCCGCCGCCACGCCCGTGGCCGTCGCGGCACGGAACGCGGACGCCGAGGACGACCCGATCGCCATCGTCGCCATGGCGTGCCGGTTCCCGGGGGACGCCGGCACCCCCGAGGAGTTCTGGCGACTCCTCGCCGACGGCACGGACGCCATCACCGCCTTCCCCGAGGACCGGGACTGGGACCTCGACGCGCTGTACGACCCCGAACCCGGAAAGCCCGGCAAGGTCTCGAGCCGCGGCGGCGGCTTCCTGTCCTCCTTCGCCGACTTCGACCCGGGGTTCTTCAACATCTCGCCGCGCGAGGCTGCCGCGATGGACCCGCAGCAGCGGCTGCTGCTGGAGATGTCGTGGGAGACGTTCGAACGGGCCGGCATCGACCCCAGGACCCTGCGCGGCAGCCGTACCGGTGTGTTCGCCGGCACCAACTACCAGGACTACTCCTCCCGGCCGCTGGCCCTCGACGAGGACGCCGGCGGGTATTTCGGCACCGGCAACTCCGCGAGTGTGATGTCCGGCCGGCTCTCCTACACCTTCGGCCTGGAGGGCCCCGCGGTCACCGTCGACACCGCCTGCTCGTCCTCCCTCGTGGCCCTGCACCTCGCCGTGCGGTCGCTGCGCTCCGGCGAGTCGGACCTCGCGCTCGCCGGCGGTGTCACCGTCATGTCGACCCCCGGGCTGTTCCTCGACTTCAGCCGGCAGCGCGGTCTGGCCGCCGACGGCCGCTGCAAGTCCTTCGCCGACGCCGCCGACGGCACCGGCTTCTCCGAGGGCGGCGGCATGCTGCTGGTGGAACGGCTCTCCGACGCCCGCCGCCACGGCCACCCCGTCCTCGCGGTCGTCCGGGGCTCCGCCGTCAACCAGGACGGCGCGTCCAACGGCCTCACCGCGCCCAACGGCCCCTCGCAGCAGCGCGTCATCCGCGCCGCCCTCACCGACGCGGGCCTGACGGCCAACGACATCGACGCCGTCGAGGCGCACGGCACCGGCACCACTCTGGGCGACCCCATCGAGGCCCAGGCCGTCCTCGCCACCTACGGCCAGGACCGGGCGGCGGACCGCCCGCTGTGGCTCGGCTCGGTGAAGTCGAACATCGGCCACACCCAGGCCGGAGCGGGTGTCGCGGGCGTCATCAAGATGGTGGAGGCGATGCGGCACGGCGTGCTGCCCGCCACCCTCCACATCGACCGGCCCTCGACGCACGTCGACTGGGAGGCGGGCGACGTCCGCCTGGTCACCGAGGCCGTCGACTGGCCCGACACCGGCCGGCCGCGCCGCGCCGGCGTCTCCTCCTTCGGTATCAGCGGCACCAACGCCCACGTCGTCCTCGAAGCCGCCCCGCCCGGCGAGAGCGAGGAAGGCGAGGAAAGCGAGGAAGGCAAGGAGACCGAGGAAAGGGCGGAAAGCGAGGTAGGCGAGGCACACGGCGATGCCGGTCGCGGCCCGTCCGTCATCCCCTGGGTGCTCACCGCCCGCAGCGCCACCGCCCTGCGCGACCAGGCGAGCCGACTGCTCGAACACCTCGCCGCCCGGCCGGGGACCGACCCCCGCGACGTGGGCCTGTCCCTCGCCACCACCCGTACCGCCTTCGAACACCGGGCCGTCGTCCTCGGCGCCGGCCACGCCGAACTCACCGAAGGTCTCAGGGCACTTGCCGACGGCCGCAGCGGACCGCAGACTCCGGCCGGCGTCGCGCGCAGCGGCGGCCGGACCGCGTTCCTCTTCACCGGCCAGGGCGCCCAGCGCCCCGGCATGGGACGGGAACTCCACCAGGCGTTCCCCGTCTTCGCCGAGGCCTTCGACGCGGTCTGCGCCCACATCCCAGGGCTGCGCGAGGTCGTCCTCGGTGACGACACCGCCGATCCCGACGCCGCCGCCGAGGCCCTGAACCGCACGGAACACACCCAGCCGGCCCTGTTCGCCTTCGAGGTCGCTCTCCACCACCTGCTGGAGTCCTGGGGAATCGTGCCGGACCAGGTCACCGGCCACTCCGTCGGAGAACTCGCGGCGGCGCACATCGCCGGCGTGCTCTCCATCGAGGACGCGTGCACGCTCGTCGCCGCCCGCGGCCGGCTCATGCAGCGACTGCCCGCGGGCGGGGCGATGGTCTCCCTGCAGGCCACCGAGGCAGAGGTACTGCCCCTGCTCGCCGGGCGTGAGCAGGAGATCGGCATCGCAGCCCTCAACGGGCCCTCGGCCACGGTCGTCTCCGGCACCGAGGACGCCGTCACCGCCGTCGCCCAGCAGGTGGCGGCGATGGGCCGCAAAACCTCGCGGCTGCGCGTCAGCCACGCCTTCCACTCGCCGCTGCTGGATCCCGTCCTCGACGACTTCCGGGCCGTCGCCGCCGGGCTGACCTACCGGACGCCGCGCCTGACCGTCGTCTCCGGCATGACCGGTGAACCGGCCGGCGCACAGCAGCTCACCGACCCCGAGTACTGGGTGCGCCACGTCCGCGAACCCGTCCGCTTCCACGACGCCGTCCGCCGTCTGCGCGACCTCGGCGCCACCCGCTTCCTGGAGGTCGGCCCCGACGCCACCCTGACCGCCCTGGCCACATCCGCCCTGAGCGACCCAGACCGCGCCGAGCCCCTGCTCGTACCGGCCGTCCGCAAGGACGTCCCCGAGGTCCGCGGCGTCCTCACTGCACTCGGCCGGCTGTTCGCGGGTGGCCTCGAACCCGACTGGCGGCCCCTGTTCACCGGCGCCCGGCCCGTCCCCCTGCCGACCTACGCGTTCCAGCGGGACCGCTACTGGCTGCCCGCCGCGCCGTGGACCGGTGACCTCGAGGGCGCCGGCCTGGAGACGGCGGCACACCCCTTCCTCGGCGCCGCGGTCAGCCCCGCCGGCTCCGACACCGTCCTCCTCACCGGACGGCTGTCGCTGCGCACCCACCCCTGGCTCGCCGACCACGCCGTACTCGGCCGGGTCATCCTGCCCGCGACCGGCTATCTCGACCTCGCCGTCCACGCGGGCGACCGCACCGGCTGCGGCCACCTCGCCGAACTCACCCTGCACAGCCCGCTCGTGATCCCCCGCGAGGGCGCCATGCAGCTCCAGGTCGCCGTCGAGGCGCCCGACGAGCGGGGCCGGCGCGCGTTCGGCGTGTACGCACGCCCCGCCGACACCGACACCCCGTGGGAGCGGCACGCGCAGGGCATCCTCGCCCCCGAGGCGCCTGCCACCCCGGCCGCGGACCTGACCGCCTGGCCCCCGCCGGGCGCCCGCACCGTGGCCTCGGGAGACCACTACGAACGGTTCGCCGCCGCCGGTTTCGCCTACGGGCCGAGCTTCCAGGGCCTCGGTACCGTGTGGCGGCGCGGCGACGAGGTGTTCGCCGAGGTCGCGCTGCCCGAGGAGTACCGCGCCGACGCGGCGGACTTCGGCCTGCACCCCGCCCTGCTGGACGCGGCCGTACAGGCACTCCTCGTCGAACTCCCAGGCGGGGCGGGCGAGTCCGGGGCCGGGGAACCGATGCTGCCGTTCGCGTGGAGCGGTCTGACACTGCACGCCGAAGGCGCCACCGCCCTCCGGGTGCGGTTGGCGCCGGCCGGTCACGACCACGGCTTCTCCGTGCTCGTCGCCGACGGCGGCGGCCGCCCCGTCGCCTCCGCCGACTCCGTCACCCTGCGCGCCGTCCCCGCCGACCGGCTCCCGGAACCCGGCGACCGCGCGCCCGGACTGCTGCGCCTCGCCTGGAGCCCCGCGCTGCCCGCCCCCGCCGCGCCCCGTCCGGAGTCGCTCCGCTGGATCATCCTCGGCGACGGCGACGACACCGTGGCCCGGGGTGTCGACACCGGGGGCGTCCACCTGGAGACCTACGCCGACCTCGAAGCGCTCGGCAAGGCCGTGGACACCGGAATGACCATGCCGGACGTCGTGCTCGTGGCCGTGGGCCGCCACCGCCCCGGGGCGGACGCCGACGTCCCCGGCGCCG
This sequence comes from Streptomyces cavernae, assembly GCF_004023625.1. Classification (GTDB taxonomy): domain Bacteria; phylum Actinomycetota; class Actinomycetes; order Streptomycetales; family Streptomycetaceae; genus Streptomyces; species Streptomyces cavernae. Next base: position 35,354 of record NZ_RPDJ01000056.1, read on the forward strand.
TCCGCTCGGTGCTCGCACCCGCCCACGACCTGATCCGCGGCTGGCTCGACGACGAGCGGTTCGCCGCCTCCCGTCTCGTGTTCGTCACCCGGTCCTGCGTCGCCACGGACGACGACGCCGTCCACGACGTGGCCGGCGCCGCCCTGTGGGGGATGGTCCGCTCCGCGCAGGCCGAACACCCCGGCCGATTCCAGCTCGTGGATCTGTCCGGCGGGCATGCCGGCCACGAGGAACCGGACGAGCCGAACCAGCCGAACCAGCCGAACCAGCCGAGCCGGCCGAGCCGGCCGAGCCGGCCGAGCCAGCCGGGCGAGCCGGGCGAGGCGGGCGAGGCGGGCCAGCTGGACGAGCCGGAACAGCTGGACGGGCCCGACGACGTCGGCCTCCTCGCCGCCGTCACCGCCGACCACCCGCAGAGCGCGATCCGCGGCGGCCGGGTCCTCCTGCCCGACCTCGCGCAGATCGCACCCGGCCCCACCGACGCACCCGCCCTGGCGTCCGGCACCGTCCTGGTCACCGGCGCCACCGGCGCCCTCGGCAGCACGGTCGCCCGGCACCTCGTCACCTCCCACGGAGTGCGCAGCCTGCTGCTGGCCGGCCGCCGCGGCGCCGACGCCCCCGGCGCGAGCGCGCTGTGCGACGAACTCACCGCGCTCGGCGCGGACGTCACCCTCGTCGCCTGCGACACCGCCGAACGCGCCGACGTCGAACGGCTCCTCGCCGCCGTCCCCGCCGACCGGCCGCTGACCGGTGTCGTACACGCCGCGGGTGTCGTGGACGACAAGCCGGTCACCGCCCTCGACTCCGAGCGCTTCGAGCGGGTCCTGCGCCCGAAGGCCGACGGCGGTTGGCTGCTGCATCAACTCACCCAAGGCCACGAGCTGTCCGCGTTCGTCCTGTTCTCCTCCGCCGCGGGCACCTTCGGCTCCCCGGGCCAGGCCAACTACGCCGCCGCCAACGCCTTCCTCGACGCACTCGCCTCCCACCGCCGCTCGCTCGGACTGCCCGCGTCCTCCCTCGCCTGGGGGCTGTGGGAGAACGACAGCGCCCTGACGGCCGGTCTGTCCGAGACCGACCGCCGCCGTATGGCCCGCGGCGGTATGCGACCGCTGACCGCCGAGGCCGGACTACGCCTGCTCGACGCCGCGTTGACCACGGACCATCCCGCCCTGGTCGCCATGGACACCACCGCGGGCCACGGTGCCCTTAAGGCCCTCCTCCGGCCCGGCGGCCGGCCGGCCGCCCGGCGCAGCGCGGCGAGCACTCCGGCGGCGCCGACCGTGTCGGCGCGCCTGGCGGGACTCGCCCCGGCCGAGCGCCGCACCGCGCTGGTCGACCTGATCCGCGAGCTGGCCTCGACGGTCCTCGGACACACCTCCGCCGACGCGGTGGAGGGCGACCGCCTCTTCACGGAGCAGGGCTTCGACTCGCTGACCGCCGTCGAACTGCGCAACCACCTTGCCACCGCGACCGCGCTGCCCCTGCCACCGACCCTGCTGTTCGACCACGCCACCCCTGAGCAACTCGCCGCCCACCTCGACCAGCGGCTGTTGGACGCACCGGCGACCGCCCCGTCCGACGGAGGCAGGGCACCGGCCGACGGGCCCGCCCCGCACGCCGGGGACACGCTCAGCGGCCTGTTCAAGCAGGCCTGCGAGAGCGGCCGGGTCGACGAGGGGTTCGCCCTGCTGCAGGCCGCCGCCGCACTGCGGCCGACCTTCGCCTCGCCGCGGGAACTGGCCGCGGCGCCCGAGCCGATCCGGCTCTCGAAGGGCGAGGCGGGCGTGCCGTTCGTCTGCTTCAGCTCCTACGTGGCGCTGGCGGGCGTGCACCAGTACGCCCGGTTCGCGTCGGTGTTCCGCGGCGAGCGCGACGTATGGGCCCTGCCCACCCAAGGCTTCGGTACCGGTGAGGCGCTGCCCGCGTCGTTCGACGCCGTCGCCGCGCTCCAGGCGGAGGCGGTCGACCGGGCGGCCGGAGACGGCCCCGTCGTCCTCGTCGGCTCATCGTCGGGCGGTGTCCTCGCCCTGGCCGCCGCCCGGCACCTCCAGGAGCAGGGCAGGCCGCCGACGGCCGTGGTCCTGCTCGACACCTACATGCCGCGCGCCGACTCGCCGTTCCTGCGGTTCTCCCAGCAGATGCTGGGCGGCATGTTCGACCGCGAGTCGATGTTCGCGCACATGGACACCGACCGGCTGACCGCGATGAGCTGGTACGTCAGCATGATCGGCGAATGGGAACCCGGCCCGCTGGACAGCCCGGTCCTCCTGGTGCGCTCCAGCGAGCCCCCGGTACCGGCCGGGACGACCGGTCCGCTCGAGCCGCACGAGTGGCAGGCGGCGTGGGAGAGGGCACACACCGTCATCGACGTCCCCGGCAACCACTTCACGATGATGGAGGCCCACGCCCGTTCCACGGCTGCCGTCACCGACGACTGGCTCCGGCGCCTGGCCTGAGCCCCGCATGCCTCACCGGGGGCGAAACGGCCCCGGAGCTGATGAACGGAGATGAACATGAAGCGGTTCTTACGCGTCACCGCCTGTGCAGCCGCGGCGATCGCGGGTGCGCTCGCGGTTGCCCCTGCCGCGCGGGCCGCCACCGTTACCACTGCGACCGCGGCGGATTACGTCTGCGACGACGGCAGCTTGGAAGCCAGGAGCATCACCATCCCGTAGGCCCCGAGATGTTGCTCGTGTGGGGCACCAACTGCACGGGCTCCCTGCCCGAAGTAGGGCAGGATGTGAGGATCACCCGCACCATCACCGACGGCACACAGACCTGGCGGTGCCCCGACTGGTACCGGCCGAGCGAGGTGGTGCTCACGGGCGGCCGGGTGTGCGAGCGCCTGAGCTGATTCTCCGGCGCCCGTGAAGCGCAAAGACAGTGGCGCCCCCCGGCATCCGCCGAGGGGCGCCGATCGCGCTCCGGCGCTCAGTCCGCCCAGTGCGGGGTGTCGGTGACGGTGACCACGGCCGCGCTGCACAGCCAGCCCGGTCCCTGGGAGACCAGCAGCACATGGTCGCCCGGGGACACCTCGCGGGTGCGCACCAGGTGCTCGAGGGTGATGAACACATCGGCGCCGCCCACGTGTCCCACCCCCTTGCCGAACTCCCAACTGCACCGCGACATCGGCAGGCCCAGCGGCATCATGACCGAGTACTCGATCATCCTGCCGTCCATGTTGATCGGCACCACCCTGGCGAGGTCGGACGCGTTGAGGCCGGCGTCCACCAGCGACCGGTGGATGATGTCGAGGTCGAACAGGGTCAGCTTCTCCATCGTCTCCGACAGGGGCATCCGCTCGGCGAACTGCTCGGCCCGCTCGACCATGTCGGACGTCGGCCCGGCGTCCTCGCGCAGCAGCAGCGGACCGTCCCCGCGGTGCCACGACTCCAGCTCGTGCAGCACTCCCGAGTTGAGGGAGCGCACCTCGGCGAAGCCCTCCTCGTCGCTCACCAGGGCCGCGGCCGCGCCGTCGCCGAGGATGTAGGCCTGGCCCAGCCCCTTCCAGCGGTCCATGGACGGCGAGGAGAAGTTCTCGCCCGCCGTGAGCAGGACGGAACCCGCCTCGGCGGCCCCTGTGAGCTTGCCGATCGCCACTTCCAGGGCGCTGAGCATGCCGTCGCAGCCCTGCTGCAGATACAGCGCGGGAATCGTGCCCAGACCGAGCTCCCGCAGGATGTAGCCGGGCGGATAGCAACCGTCCGGGCCCTGATAGTGGACGGCGCTGTGGATGTGCGCCCCGAGGTCCTCAGGGTCGATCTTCGAACGCTCCAGCGCGGTCCGCGCGGCCTGCACGGCCAGGTCCATGGCCGGCACGTCACCGGAGACATGTGTGCCCGTCAGCCCGTTCGCCGCCTGGGTCTCGGCGTCCAGTTTTCCCTCGGCCACCGCCTGCTCGGCGTCGGCCCACTCGTGCAACACGACGCCCAGCGACTCGATGTACACGTTTTCGACCTTCATCTACCTCTCCCATCAGAGTCATGACAGCGCCGGGGGGGGGGGGGGCCCCCCCCCCCCCCCCGCCCCCCCCCCCGCCGACCCCCCATCAGAGTCAATCCCGCGCGGGGCGGGGGGCACCCACCGTCGGGGGCCGCGCCCCCCGGCCGGAATACCGTTCATCCGACCGCTGCGGCAGACCGGTTCACCGGGCAGCCGCAACGGGCGCGTTCAACGAGCCGCCGCGGCGGTCGCGTTCAACGGGCGAGCAACTCCTTCTTCAGATGGCGGGCGAGTCCGGCGGGCGTGGCGAAGTCGAACACCACGGTCGCCGACAGGGGCAGCCCGGTCGCCTCGACCAGCGCGTCGCGCGCGGTCAGCGCCGTCAGGGAATCGAAGCCGAGTTCCCGCGTCTCGCCGTCCGGCGGCACCGCACCGCCGCCCGGGAGCCCGAGGGACGCGGCGAAGTGACCGCACACCAGGTCCACGACGGCGTCCTCCTGCTCCGCGTCCGACAGCGCCGCCAGCCGGTGCCGCAGCCCGGACGGATCCGCGACCGCGTCCCGCGCCGCCCGGCGGGCCGGGCCGCGCACCAGTCCGCGCCGCAGCGCGGCGGAGCCGGTGAGCGGGCCGGGGGAGACGGCGCCGCCCAACTCGGAGCGCGCGGCGACGACCGCGGCCCGCCCCAGTGAGCGCGCCACGTCGAACAGGTCCCGTGCCTCCCGCGACCGCAGGTCGGCCCCGCGCACCGACACGGCGGGCACGCCCCCGGCGCGCAGGCGTGTCGCCCACGCGTCGAGGAACGCGCCGACCGCCTCGGCGAGGAGCCCGGGAGCCTTCGGGGCGCTGACGGGGGAGTGGAGCACGAACGCCGACACATCCCCGGGCGCGAGCCCGTAGCCGAGGGCGAGCGCGGGGTCGACGACGGGCCGCAGCACCGCGTCGACGTCACCCTCCGCCCCTTCGGACGCGCTGTCCACGGCCGCGGTGTCCACGGCCGCGGTGAACAGCACGGCGGACGGCCCGGCCGCCCGGAGCGCGCGAGCGGACGCCGCCGGATCCGCGGCATTCCAAGAAGCCACGGACACGGAACCTTCCGGCCCACCCGGTTCCGCCGCGCCGTCCGCCGCGGCCCCGCCCGCCACCAGCACGTCACGAACGCCGTGCTCGGCCACCATGTACCGGGCCAGATCCACGCCCCCGGCACCCGCGACCACCAGCGGACCGGAGCCGTCCCACGCCGATTCCGCCATGCCGTCGCCAGGCTCCACGCGTTCGATGCGCGGCACCCGCACAGAACGGCCGCGCAGGGCAAGCCGGGGCTCGCCCGAGGCCACGGCGTCCGGCAGGACCCGCCAGGCCCGCTTGGAGCCATCGGTGTCCACCAGGACGAAGCGCCCAGGTGCCCGCTCCTGCGCCGCACCGACCAGCCCCCACACGGAGGCGGCCGGCAGATCCAGCGCCGAGGACGCACCCCAGGCGGGTACGGCATTGTCGGTCAGCACGACCAGACGGGACCCGGCGAACAGCGGGTCGGCCCACCGGCGCGCCCACTCCAGGCCGTCACGAACGGCACGGCGCACCGCGCCCGCTGTGTCCGCCGCGGCCTCGGCCGCGGCGGTGGTACGGGAGACGACCACCACGTCGGGGGCCGCGGCACCGTTCTCGACGGCCTTCGCCAGGGCGTCGAGGTCCGGATGCGTCTCCGAGTAGCGCCCGGCGGCCATCAGACCGGCCCGCGCGCGCAGCGGATCGTCACCGACGACCGCCCACCGCTCGCCCCGCTCCGGGGCCGCCGCGAGTCGCACGTCGTCCCACACCTGCGCGAAAAGTCCGTCCTGCTGGGCGGCCGACGCCTTGACCAGTGCCGACCGGGTCAGCCGGCCGGAGGCCACGCACTCCACGCTGAGCACCGGGTCTCCGGCCGCGTCGGCGGCCTCGACGCCGAACCCGCCGTCGGGGCGCGGCCGCACCCGCACACGCAGCACGGACGCCCCCGAGGCATGCAGCGTCACCCCGTGCCAGGAGGCCGGCCACCACACGCCGTCGCCGTCCGGCGCGGGCACCCGGAGGTCAGGGTCCACCGGGGTGTTCAGGAGCGCGGGCCGCAGCACCGCGTCCAGCAGGGCGGGGTGCAGCCCGAACCGGGCACCCCGCTCGCGGCTCTCGTCGGGCAGGGCGACTTCGGCGAACAGCTCGCCGTCGCGCCGCCAGACGGAGCGCAGCAGCCGGGCAGGACCGGCGCCGTACCCGGCTGGGGCGGCACCCGCGTCGGCCGGAAGGTCCGGAAGATCCGGGAGCTCCGGAAGTTCCGGGAGCTCCTCCAGCGGGACATACCGGGCGCCCACCGGAGGCCACACGGCCAACTCCTCTGGGGGCGGGGAAACCGCCCCGGGCGCGAGCGTGCCGGACGCATGGCAGCGCCACGGCCGTCCGGCCGCGCCCTGGCCGTCCCGGCGCGCGTGCACCGTCACGGGGCGTACGCCGTCGTCGTCGGCCGCCCCGACGGTCACCCGCACCTGGACCCCGTCCCGTTCCGGCAGCACCAGCGGCTCGCCGGTGCTCAGCTCCACCAGCCGGCCGCAGCCGACGTGGTCCCCGGCGTGCCGGGCCAGTTCGGTGAGGACCGCGGGCGCCACTACGGCAGTGCCGGCGACCTCGCGCGACAACAGCGGATCACATCCGTCGCCCGGCAGCCGGCCCGAGAACAGCACGCCGTCGTCGCCGGGCAGCTCGACCGTGGCCTGCAGCAGGGGGTGCGCGCCGTCCACCAGGCCCAGTTCCAGGACCTCTTCGAAGGCGCGCGCATTCCGCGCCGCCGTCCGGGCCCCGTGCCACAGCAGCCGCCCCCGCAGGCCGCCCAGGCGCTTGCGGACGATCTTCCCGGCGGGGTTGCGCGGGATCTCCTGGACCTCGTACAACTCCTCGGGCCGCTTGAAGGCCGACAGCTCCGTGCGGCACGCGGCCAGGACCGCATGCGCGTCGATGCCGCCGGGACCGGGCACCAGATACGCCACCGGCACCTCGCCGAGTGCCTCGTGCGGCTTCGCGCCCACGGCCGCGTCCGCGACTCCCGGCACCCGGGCCAGGACCTTCTCGATCTCACCGGGGTGGATGTTCTCGCCGCCGCGGATGATGAGCTCCTTCACCCGGCCGGTGATGGTGAGATACCCGGCGTCGTCCTGCCACGCGATGTCCCCGGTGCGGTACCAGCCGTCCGACAGCACCCCCGCGGTCGCCTCCTCCTGCCGGTGGTAGCCGAGCATGAGCGCCGGACTGGAGACCCACACCTCACCCTCCGCACCCCGGGGCACCTCGATGCCGGTCCGCGGATCCGTCAGCCGGAGCGTCAGCCCCGGCACGGGCAGCCCGCAGGAGCCCGGTACGTACGGGCCCTCGGGCAGGTTGGTGGTGATGGCACCGCCGGTCTCGGTACTGCCGTAGCTGTCCAGCAGGGCGCGGCCGAACACGGCCCGGAACGCCTCGTGCAGCGGCACCGGGCACGAGGACCCCGCGACCATGCACAACCGCAGGTCCTGCGGGGTGTCCAAACCGCCGGAGCGGGCCTGCTCCACCATATGGCGGTACATCGTCGGCACCCCGACGAGGAACGTGGACCGCTCCTCGCGGGCGGTACGCAGGATCTCCTCGGCCGCCAGCCCGTCGGTGATCCGGGCCGTCGCGCCGACCGCCACCACCCCGAGCACGCACACGTTGTGCGCGACGGCGTGGAACAGCGGCATCGGCCACAGCACCCGGTCCTGCGGCGACAGCCCGAGGACCGGGGCGGTGCACGCGCCGGTCGCCCACAGCGACGACCGCTGGGTGGAGAGCACGCCCTTGGGGCTGCCGGTGGTGCCGGAGGTGTAGAGCATCCAGGCGGGCTCGTCCAGGTCCAGGTCGTCGCGCGGCGGATGCCTTATCGACCAGGTCGTCGCCAGGGTCTCGTACCGCGGCAGGCCGTCGTCCGCCCCCTCCGGGCCGGGGGAGTCGGCCTCCCCGAACCCCGGGAAGCCGGCCTCCCCGGACCCCGGGGAGCCGGCCTCCTCGGGCCCGGAGGAGTCGGAGACGACCACGACGCCGATGCCCGGGCGGTCCGCCAACACCCGGCGCACCTGCGGCAGTTGCGCGGTCCCGGCGATCACCATCCGGGCCGCGGAGTCGTCCAGCAGATACGCCAGTTCCGCGTCGGTCGACTGCGGATTGAGCGGGACACCGACCGCGCTCGCCCGGGTGATGGCGAGGTAACTCTCCACCGTCTCCACGCGGTTGGGCAGATAGATCACGGCGCTCGCGCCGCGTTCCAGGCCCAGCTCCGCGAGGTGGCCGGCCACCCGGGCGGTGCGCCGGTCGAGTTCGGCGTACGTCACCGAGCGCCGCGCGTCGCGGAACGCGGTCTGCCGCGGCCGCTGCGCGGCGTGCCGGGCGAGCAGTTCGTGCAGCGGCCGGACGAGATCGGCACGGAACATCTCACTCACGCTCCTGAAGTTCCCGACGTTCAGGCGGCCGAGCGGTAGCGGCGCACCGCCAGCGTCCGGCACACCAGGGCGATGACGATCGACCAGACGAGGGACACGGTCGCCGCGTGCTGCGCGGGCCAGGCGTTCGACGCGTGCACTCCGGGGTTGCCGAACAGTTCCCGGGCCGCCTGCACGGTGGCGCTGAGCGGGTTCCACTCCGCGGCCCACCGCAGCGGGGCCGGGAGCGTGGACGGTGCGACGAACGCGTTCGACAGGAACGTCAGCGGGAACAGCCACAGGAAATTGCCGGTCGCGGCGGCTTCCGGCGCCCGCACCGACAGACCGATGAGCACGCCCACCCACGACAGGGCGTAGCCCATGAGCAGCAGCAGCGCGAATGCCGCGGCGGCGCGCGGGAGTCCGTTGTGGATGCGCCAGCCCACGATCAGCGCGCAGCCGACCATCACCGCGACCAGGACGACGTTCTGCGCCAGGTCGGCCACCGTGCGGCCGGTCAGCAGCGCACCACGGGTCATCGGCAGCGAGCGGAACCGGTCGACCATGCCGCTGCGCAGGTCGTTGGCCATGCCCACGCTGCTGTTGCTGGCGGTCGCGAAGGCGATGGTCTGGGCGAAGAAGCCCGCCATCATGTACTCCCGGTACGCCTCCGGGCCGCCCGCGCCGGGCAGGCTGAAGGAGCCCGCGAAGAGGTAGGCGAAGAGCAGCACGAACACGATCGGCTGCACGAGGCTGAGAATCAGCACCTCGGGAATGCGGACCATCCTGATCAGGTTGCGCCGCGTGACCACGACCACGTCGCGGACCGCCTTCCCCGCGGACGGGGGGCGCAGCGTGTCCACGGCGCTCCCGGACTGAACCGCCCATGCCACGGTCATCACCCCTTCTCGCTCGACGCACCGGCGGAAACCATCGCGTGCTCGGACCGGCCGGCGAGGGCCGGATCCGTGAGGGCCACGAACACCTCGTCGAGGGTCGGCCGGCGCAGACTGATGTCGCTGATCTCGATGCCGGCGCCGGCCAGTGCGCCGATGACCTCCGTCAGCAGGCTCACCCCGCCGTCCACCGGTGCGGAGACGAGCGATCTGGTCCGGTCCACCTCCGGTGGCCTGAGGCTGAAGCGGCTCAGCAGCGACGCGGTGCCGTCGATCTGCTCGCCGCGCTCCACGATCACCTCGACCTGCTGCCGGCTGGTCTGTGTCTTGAGTTCGTGCGGCGTGCCCTGCGCGATGATCCGGCCGTGGTCGACGACGGCGATGTCCTGGGCGAGCCGGTCCGCCTCCTCCAGGTACTGCGTGGTCAGCAGCAGGGTGGTGCCCGCCCCGACCAGCCGGTCGATGGCGTCCCACAGCATCAGGCGGCTGGTGGGGTCCAGTCCGACCGACGGCTCGTCGAGGAACATCACCGACGGCCGGACCACCAGCGCGCAGGCCAGGTCGAGGCGTCGGCGCATGCCGCCGGAGTACGTGCCGGACGAGCGGTCGGCGGAAGAGGTCAGGTCGAACTGGGTGAGCAGTTCGTCCGCCCGCTGCCGGGCCGGGCGGGCCCGCAGACCGTACAACTCTCCTATCATGCGCAGGTTCTCACGGCCCGTCAGCCTGTCGTCGACGGCGGCGAACTGACCGGAGAGCCCGATCGACCGGCGTACCCGGTCCGGTGCGCGGACCACGTCATGGCCCGCCACCGTCGCGGTGCCCGCGTCGGGGCGCACCAGGGTGGTGAGCACCCGGACGGTGGTGGTCTTGCCCGCTCCGTTGGGGCCCAGCAGCCCCAGCACGCTGCCTTCCGGGACCGTGAGGTCGATTCCGTCGAGGGCCCTCAGCTGTCCATAGGTCTTGACGAGGCCCTCGGCGTGGATGGCGCCCGGCATGGCTTCTCCGTCCTGTCTATGCGTCCGGTGGTGGGCCGCTTCAGTTCGCCGAGATGAGCTTGAGCTCGGGGTGGGCGGTACCGCCCGCGATGGCGGTGGACGAGATGTGGGAGACGACCCGCTCGTCGACGGGGTCGTTCGCCGGGTCGTCGTTGACGACGATGTGCTCGTACGTCGTCGACCGCTGCGCCGGCACCCGGCCCGCACCGCGGATCAGCGTGATCAGCTCCATCAGGTTGGAGCGGTGCTTGGCGCCCGCCGAGGAGACCACGTTCTCCTCCAGCATCACGGAGCCGAGGTCGTCGGCGCCGTAGTGCAGGGTCAGCTGTCCGGCCTCCTTGCCGGTGGTCAGCCAGGAGCCCTGGATGTGGGCGACGTTGTCCATGAACAGCCGGGCGATCGCGATCATCCGCAGGTACTCGAAGATCGTCGCCTGTGTGCGGCCCTTCAGATGGTTGTTC
>NZ_RPDJ01000057.1 GCF_004023625.1 Streptomyces cavernae
GACTTCGGTTGCGCCGCCTGTCCGGGCGCCGAGCGCACGTCCGCGTCCCGCGGCCCGGGGGCGGCCTTCTCATCAGTGATGCCGCCGCCGTCCGGAGCCAAGACCGTGCCCACTCGCCTTCGAGCGATCACCCACTCCTGCCATACCAGCTCGGCCGCGGCCAACTCGGCCTGGATGCGATCGGCTTCCTCACGCAACCCGTCGACCCGACGACGAGCAGCGAGCTCGTGCTCTTCCAGCAGTCCGACGACCGACGGCATCCGCAACCTCCCGGGGAGCGACGACACAACACGCCACCACTCCCACCGATTCACCGGACCTATGCCTGACCAGCGAAAACACCGCCCTCAGATTCGGAACGACAACAGCTACTGAGCAAGCGCCTTGCCGTCCAACAGCGGCGGGGGAGTGAAGTCGCTGGGGACGGGCTGGGTGCACACCGTGCAGGCGTCCCCGGGCGCCAGACCGGCACCCGCCGCATGGGCCGCCTCCCTGCGCTGCAGTGCTGCGAGGTCGTCCTGGGCTGCTTCCAGAGCGCCGCGCAGTTTCTTCAGCTCGCTCTCCAGGTCGGCGCTGTGGCCGCGCTGTTCCTCCACCGTCTCGAGCGTCGTGCGCTGTGTCTGCAGATGCCCGGCCGCGGCGTTGGCCTCCTGCAGCGCTGCCCGGACGGCCTCCTGGATCTGGTCGGTGTGCGTGCGTGCCTCGCTCACCATGCGCTCGGCCTGGCCGGCGGCCTCGACGAGGGCCGCGGTGCGCTGCTCGTGCTCTTCCAGTTCCTGTCGTGCCTGCGTGTGCTCCTGTTCGTGCTCGTCGTGCTGAAGCTGCTCCTGCTTCAGCCGCTGTTCGACGGCGTCCAGGCCGGCTGCACGCTCCGGCAGGCGGGACAGGACAGCGAACGCGCTGGACAGGGATCGGAGCGTGTTACCGGCCTGTGCGGCCGTATCCAGGGCGCCCTGCGCCGCCTCCAGTTTCGCCGTCAGGTCGCGTCCGGTGGTCTCCTGTTCTACTGCCTCGGCATCGAGTTCCCTCTTCTTCCGCGCCAGCGCGGCCATCGTGATGCTCGCATCCGCAACAGCGCGCTCACGCAGCAGCCGCGCCGCTTTGTCCAAGCCAGTCTTGCGGTGCTTGTGCCCGACGGCCCGGCTCTGGGCCGCGCGCAGCGCATCCAGTCGCTCGCGCCGGCGGGCCGCGATACCCCGGGTGCGTTCCCGGTCCAGCAGCGCCTGGGAAGCGGCAGCATGAGGATCCGGCAGGAGAATCGCGCGGGCCCTGGTTCCCTCGGTGATCTGCGTATTCAGGCGCTCCAGTCGCACGCCGGCCCGCTTGCGTACACGCTCGAGCTCGTTGATGCCGAAGATGTGCCGCAGGATGTCAGCACGCATGGCCCTGGGGGCCTTGAGGAGGGCGTCGAACTTCCCCTGGCGCAGCAGGACCGTGCTGACAAAGCCCTCCCAGTCCAGCCCGATGATCCGGGTCACCGCCTGCGTCACCGCGGCCTTGCCGTCGACCCGCAAGTCGGCGCTGTCTTCGGCCAGGGACTCGAGCACGGCCTGCGGCCCCTTCTTGCCTTCCGCATGCAGGGTGCGGCGCACACTCCACTCGCGGCCGTTCGCCGAGAACTCGAACGCCACGTCCATGCTGGGGCATCCCTTGCCGATCAGCTCGTAGGCGGCCTTGGGGTCCTTGGACCACGAACACGTCCCGTACAGGGCGAAGATGATCGCCTCGAGGATGGTGGACTTGCCCACGCCGGTGTTGCCCAGGATGGCGAGCAGGCGCTTGCCGGTGAAGTCGATGCTGCAGGTGCCGGCGTAGCTGCGCACGCCCGTGAGGGTGAGCCGCAAGGGCTTCACGACGCCTCCTTCCAGGGATTTTCCAGCGCGGCGCGCAGCTGTTCCTCGGCCGGGACCGGGGTCAGCGTCTCGTCGTCGAGTTCGTTGAGCAGGTGGAGGAATGCGGTGACGGTCGACTCCGCGGCATCTGCGTCCACTCCCTCACTTGCCAGGTAGGCCCGGAACGCGTCGGGGAGTTCCGGCTCATCGCCCAGGTCACCGTCCAGGACAGCGCCGGCGGCCGCTTCCCGCGCCGGGGCCGCGTTGATGAGGATCGCGTTCGGGACGATCGCGGCGATCTTCTGGCTGAGGAGCCCGTCGGGCTCCTCGCCGGTGATCACCGGTTTGAGGAAGGTCCCGTCGTACTGGTCGGCCGCGGCCTTCAGCTCCTCGAGGGTTCCGGTGAAGTGGGTCAGCCGCCGGCCGCTGGAGAGCCGGCGCGGCAGCACCCGCACCGGCCGCCCCGGGTCGGCGTCGACGATCACGACGCTCTTGGTCTCGTCGGCTTCACCGAAGTCCATGGCAAGCGGACTGCCCGCGTAGCGGGCGGCGAACTTCAGGCCCTCGATGGCCTGCGGACGGTGGATGTGTCCGAGAGCGGCGTACGACACCACCGGGAGATCTTCGGGAGGGGTCTCGAAGGCCTCGTCCACGGCCCGTTCGCTCGGGGAGGTCCTGGCGCCTTTGACGAACACGTGGGCCGTGAACAGCAGGATGTCCCGGTCGGGGTCGTCCCCCTCGTGCAAGGCCTCCGTCAGTTCCCTCTGCAGGCCGCGCATCGCCTCGGCGTAGTCGGCATACGACGTGCCGGAGGTGGAATCGCGCCGCCAGAACCGGTTCGGGTGCACAAAGGGCAGGACAGCCAGCCGGATGCGCTGCTCACCGCCGCAGGCCTCGAAGGTCATCACGCCCCCGTCGTGTGCCGGGCGGAGCCGGTCGACGAAGAACAGGCCCCGGCCGCAGGAGGGACCGCTCATGAAGTGGAAGAACTCCAAGTAGTCGGGGGAGTCGTGGTTGCCGGCCACGACCACGGTGGGGGCGATGGCGGCGAGTTCGCGCAGGGCGCGCATGGCGCGGAACATGTCCCGGACGGTGGGACGGGAGGAGTGGAACAGATCACCGCTGTGGACGATCAGGTCCGGCTTGCTCTCCTGGGCGATGGCCACGATCTCGGCCAGGACGGCGTCGAAGTCCTCGTCGCGTGGATGCCCGTGCAGGATGTGGCCTAAATGCCAGTCGGAGGTGTGGAGCAGTCTGCTCATGCCTTCATGCGCCCTTCTGGAAGCGAGGCGTAGGGGGGCACCGGTGGTGCCTTATGAGCCCGGGACTGTACACCAAAATAACTGGAGCAAAACTGGGCGTCCCGAGTGACTGCTAGCATCCGGGCATGGACGAGCATCTGATCGCTCTCGAGAAGCGCATGCAACAGCTGCAGGAGGCGGTCCGGCAGGCGCTCACGCAACACGACACTTTCCAAGTACGCCTTCTAGGTGCGGAATTGACACGCACTCAACATGCCTGGGATGTTCTGTGCGGGCTCAGTGGCGCCCCGGACGCGGTCCGGCCGGAGCCCGCGCCGACGGTCACCGAACCCCACCGGGACGCACCCTACGTGACCGGCTCGCCCACGTGCTGCTCTTCGCAAATACCTGGAGTAAAACTGGAAACCCCGAGTGACTGCTAGCATGCGGGCATGGACGAGCATCTGGTCGCACTCGAGAAGCGCATGCAACAGCTGCAAGAGGCGCTCCGGCAGGCGCTCACACAACACGACAGCGCCCAAGTGAACGTCCTGGGCGAGGAGCTGACACGCACCCGGCACGCCTGGAACGTGCTGTGCGGGCTCAGCGATGTCCCGGACACGGCCCAGCCGGAGGTCCAGCCAGAGGCCCGGCCGGAGCCCGCGCTGGCAGTCGTCGAGCCGAACCAGGGCGTGCCCGTACGCGACCAGGTCCACCAGGCGCTCGCCCTCCTCACCGTCCCCGCCTCGCCCAAACTGCTCAGCCAGGTCCACGAGGCGTTCTTCTCCAGCCCGCTGAACACGGCACGCATGACCACCCTGCGCCGCGACGAGGAACGCTCCTTCCGCTCCGCCCCCTATGGCCGCGCCTACTACATCTGCCCCGCGCTGACCTCCGACCTGCTCTCACCGGCCCGCGCGCTGCTCGCCCTGAGCACCTGGCCACTGGAGCAGCGCCTGGTGGGACCGCTCACCCAGCGCGTCCACTTCCTCACCTCGGCCCTGCGTCTCGCGGACGCCGCCGAACACCTCGCCGGCGAGGCCGGGATGCCGCAGCCCGTCCAGCAACTCCTGCTGCACTACAGCCGCAACATCCACGGCGACACCCCCCGGGGCCCGCTCGACCTGGACGCGCTGCGCCGGGCCGCCGCAGCGGAACTGGAGATCCACGCCGACAACGACGCCGACACCCGCGCCGAAGCGGCCCAGCGCGCACGTCAGCAACTCGGCGACGCGGAGCAGATCTTCGGCAATATCCTGCGCAACACCGCCCGCATGCACCGTACTTCGTAAACCCACCCCTGCAACCAGCACGGCTGTGCCCTGTCCCGCCAAGGAAAACAGTGAGCTCGCTCGACGCACGACTGGGCGTATTACGCGGAACCACCCCGCCCATCCCGCACAACGCACGCACCCTGGCCGCACTGACCGCCAACCCGAGCTGCGACCGCCGCTCCCTGCTGGACGCGGCCGGCATCGACAAAGACGCCCTCGCCGCCCATCTGGACCTCCCGCGGCCGCTGAGAAAATCCCAGCTCGCCCTCGACTACGGCATCGCCTTCGAACGCAAGGTCACCGCCCAGGCCGGAGCCCCCCTGGTGCCGCTGCTCCGCCAAGCCCTGGGCCTGACCCTGCCCGAGGTGTCCTACGAGGACGTCAACAGCGTCGGCAGCGATGACGACAAGTCTTCCCCGCAGCTACGCCACGCCCGCACCCGCTCCCTCATCCTCAGCGCAGCACACCGCAGGTCGGACCCTCGCACCCTGCTCGACCACCCCGTACTGCGTCTGACCGTCGCCGGCCACCAGGCCTACCTCGAGCCCGACGTCCTCGCCTTCCAGCGCGACGGCGTCTTCCACGTCGTCGAGATCAAATCCTTCCCCGTCATCCACGGACAGCCCGACCCCATCAAGGCCACCGCAGCGCTGACCCAGGCCGCCGCCTACGTCCTGGCCCTGCGGGAACTCCTCGCCGACGACGGCCTCCCACCAGACCGCGTCTCCGACACCGTGATCCTGGTCAACCCGCGCAACTTCACCCGCCACCCCACCGCCACGCCCTTCAGCGCCCACAAGCAGATCAAGAACCTGAGCCGCCACCTCGGCAGACTCAGGCGCCTGCCCGAACTGCTGGACAAGCTTCCCCCAGCCACCACCTTCGACCTGGCGCCCGGCCCCGACCAGAAACCGACCCGGCCCCGCAATGAACTCGTTGCCGCACTCGCCACCGTGCGGCCGCACTACACCCCCGGCTGCCGCCACCACTGCGACCTGGCCTTCCACTGCCGCACCGAGGCCCGCAACCAGGGCAGGACCGCCGCCCTGGGCACCGCAGTCCGCGACGACCTCGCGGGAATCGACACCATCGCCACAGCCCTGGACCTCACCGACGGACGCATGCACCCCTCACGGGACAAGCAAGACATCACCCAGGCCCTGCGCCACGCACAGCGCATCCACGCAGACCTCCAGCAGGACACCGCATGATCCAGCTCACCTCACTCCTGCGGATGCGCGCCGCCCACACCGGCAACGTCCAACGTGCCAGCCAGCTGCGCCACCTCCACCTCAGCGACCAGCCGCTGATGCTGCTGGCGCTGAAGCAAACCGGCCCCGCCGCACGACCGCTGGCCGTCATGCTGGGCACCGACCCGCACCGCCCCCGACTCCTGCTCGCGCCGCCGTCAGGCAGCACCGCCCCCATGCTCTCCGCCCTGGCAGACGCCGTCACCGCCTACATCGACGCCTGCCAGCGGCACCGCGAGCACCTGCCCGCCACCTCCAACAAGCCGGCACGCTGGCGCTACACCGACGCCCCCCAGATCCTCGTGCCCAACCCCCAGACCGTGCAGCACCTGAAAGACCTCGGAGACGACCTGAGGTTCCGCAGCGTCGACGAGAGTCCCGGCTCCCGGGCCGTCCAGCGCCTGGGACACTGGCTCACCTATCTCACCGACCGCGCCGATCTCCCCGGCTCAGCCGCCCTCATCCCCATGACCAGCTTCCTCGGCATGCACTGGGTCAGCGGCCAAAGCCCCCAGGAGGACGAGGACCTGGCCACCCTGCTGGCCTGGATCGACCCGCCCCGCCACGCAGCCTCGGGACGCGACGCCGCACACACGGCAGAAGACCCGGCCACCCACCGCCCGGCGGGACCAGCCACCGACGCCGCCTTCGACAACGACCACCTGGCGCCCCTGTTCGACGCCTACGCCCGCGCCCGGCGCCGGGCCCTGGGTCTGGAGCAGACCCGCACCCTGCAAGAACTCGACCGCCTGCTGGCCACCTACCTGCAGCCCACCTGGGATTTGATGTGGCAGGCCTACACGCTCCTGCAAGCCCTCCCCGAAGCCAAGGGCACCGCACGCCGCTGGGACCACGAACGCACCGCATTCACCGACGAATGCACCTACCTGACCCAGGACGGACGCCCCCGGCCGGCCCGCGACAACGCCGTCGCCGCCGCCGTCCGCCTGGCCTGCATGGAACACGCAGCCGCCGCCTTCGCCGCCGGACGCACCGCCGGCGACCCCTTCGTACGGGCAGAACTGCGTACCACCGGCAAAGCCTTCGGCGGCCCTGTCACCACCATCGACCCGGAGCACACCCTGCACGGACCCAGCGGGCGAACCCAATGGCGGCCCCGGCTCACCGTGTTCACTTCGGACCCCGTGCTCATGGAACCCGGCCAGCTCCTGGCCTGCCATACCCACCCCAGCGCCCGATACAAGATCTGCGAGGTCACTCCGGGCGACGGCGACACCCTCGTCGGACTCGAGATCACCGCCGGCATGGGCACCATGGACCGCCCCAACCACGCCGTCCTGCCCGACGCCGGAGCCTTCCTCGTGTTCACCATCGCACCCGCCCCCTACCGGATGCCGGAATTCCCCGCACGAGACCAGACACCCTGGACCCACGGCGGGCCTCCTGCCGGCCAGCCGTACCACAGCGACGAGGACGAGGGCGAGGAAGAACAGTGACACCGCCCCACCGGCCATCGCCGCAGCAGCAGATGGACCAGGCCGCCCGCGCCATCCTGGAGCAACTGCCCACGCTCACCCACCGTGGACTCGTCGTGGACTCCCCGCCCGGCGCCGGAAAATCCACCCTGGTCGCCCGAGCCGCCGATGCCCTCGCCCGATCCAGCACTCCCTGCGCCGTCATCGCCCAGACCAACAGCCAGGTCGACCACCTCGTGCGGCGATTCGCCCGGCGCCACCCGCACCTGAAAACCGCCCGGCTCACCGCGACGGATTACACAGTCCCGCACGACCTGCAGGCACATCCCGGCCTCCGGATCGGCACCCGCATCGAAGCCCTCGAAAAGAGGGCCGACGTCATCGTGGGAACCGCCAGGAAATGGGCCACGGTCACCGACCGCCGATGGCCATGGGCGATCATCGACGAGGCCTACCAGATGCGCTCCGACACGCTTTTGTGGACCGCCGGCCTCTTCGACCGGGTCCTCTTCGTCGGAGACCCCGGCCAACTCGACCCCTTCTCCGAGGCCAAAACCGACCGCTTCCGAGGCCTGTCCCACGACCCCATGAACAGCGCGGTCGCCGTCCTGCTCGCCAACAACCGCGACCTGCCCGTCCACTCCCTGCCCGTGTCCTGGCGCCTGCCGCCCTCAGCCGTCCCCCCGATCAGCAACGCCTTCTACCCCTCCACGCCCTTCCACGCCGGAAGCCGTGAAGCCGACCGCGCCCTCACGTTCTCCCCTCTCGACATCCGCACCCCCACCGACGAGGTCATCGAACACGCCGCCCGAACCGGATGGGCACTGTTCGAACTACCAGCCCGTATCACCGGCCAGCGCGACGCCGAAGCCGTCCAGGCCGTCCTCGGCATCGCCGAGCGGCTGCTGGCCCGTCAGGCCGTCACTGCCTGCGAGGAAGACCCCGAAGGCCACGTCCTGATGCCGGGGGACATCGCCATCGGCACTGCCCACCGCAGCCAGGTCCACGACATCCGCGCGCTCCTGACCTGTCACTACCCCCGACTCCACGGCATCACCGTCGACACCGCCAACCGACTCCAAGGCTGCGAATTCCGCGTCACCATCGTCCTGCACCCCCTCTCCGGCCGCGGCGACGCCTCCGCCTTCCACCTGGAAGCCGGCCGCCTGTGCGTCCTCACCTCACGCCACCGCCACGCCTGCATCGTCGTGGCACGCGCCGGCATCGCCGAACTCCTCGACGCCCACCCCTCCAACGACCCCGCATACCCCGGAGCCGCCTCCAAGGTTGCCGACGGCTGGGAGGCCAACCACGCAGTCCTCGCCCACCTGGCCGAGCACACCGTCCACGCCCGGGCACGGCCCGGCCGCCGACGCGGATGAGCGGCTCGTGGCCCGCCCCTGCAACGCGCGCATCGGCCTGCCCTCACCCGCGGTCGCGCACCACACCACAAACGATCATGATGCGATGTGCCGACCACGCGCTATGGCAGGTGCCGCATACGGTCTTGCGCCATCCCCCTGGCCAGTCGTCGCGGGTGCGGATACAACCGGGTGTGCCGCAGAACTCACAGGTGCGCTCCGCCTCCTCCTCGGCCGGGGCGATCAGGCTCCTTAGGGTGTCGCCGCTGCCCGGCGGCCCTTCCACGTAGACGCGCAGACCGCCGAGTTTCTCCTTGAGATCGAGGAGACGGTAGCCGGGAAAGGCCGCGCGGATCTGTTCATGCAGACGCTCCAGCAAATGTCGCCAGCCCGGCCCCACTGCGTGGATCCGCGCGGGGATCTGTACTGGGCGCGCATCAGGGGCAGCGGGGTCGTCAGCCATGGCACCATCCTCGCGCACCGCGCGTTGCCGAGGCTCAGCCCACGAGGGGTGCCAGTACATGACGCGCATGAGCACTCAGCACCGCAGACGCGTGCACGGCCCCGGGATGTCAGTGGGGTACCGGACACTGGTCGTGCGTAACTGCGGCAGGGAGACCGGGGGGAACGACGTGAGTGACGATGCCGTCCAGCTCGAGAAGCGTATCCGCTTCGCCTTGGGCACCCTCGGCGAGAGCAACAGCCACCACGAGTTCGAGGCCCTGTGCCTGGGCCTGGCCCGCCGCAGGATCACCAGCAATCTGCTGCCGGCGACCGGCCCCGTCAGCAGTGGCGGGGATCAGGGCCGGGACGCCGAAAGCCACTGGAGCGACATCCCCCGGGAGCTGCCCGGCACGTCCCTGTTCGCGTCGCTGGCCTCCACCCAGCGGGTGGTGATGGCCTGCACCATCCAAAGCACCGACATCCCCGGCAAGATCCGAAAGGACCTGGCATCGATCTGCGGGCAGGGCACCCCCGTTGACCGCGTCATCTACTTCACGGTGACCGCCGTGCCCACCGGGAAGCGGCACGACCTGATCGACGAAGCCGCCCGGACCCATCAGGTCGACCTGGAGATCTGGGACGCGGCCGCCCTCGCCCTCCACCTCGCCGACTACGACCTGTTCTACCTCGCCGTCCAATACCTCCACCTGCCCTCCGACCTCGCTCCACTGCGCCCGGACGGAGCCGGCGAACTGCCCGACTGGTACGTCGAAGCCCGTCGGCGATGGCAGGCCAACGACGAGCCGGCCCGCACCCTGGGCGACCTGGTGGACCTGCGGGGCCCGCTGCGCCACGCCACCTTCCACGACGAGGCGAGAACCGACCTGCCGGAATGGATCGGCCACGCACGTGCCCTGCTGGCCGCCGCGGCGGGGGAGCACATCGCTCTGCGGGCCCGCTACGAGATCGTCGTGGCAACCCTGCGCGGCCTCGGCGACATGCGCCCGGCGGACCAGCTGGCCCGCGACTTCTTCGACACCGTCACCGCCGACGACACCCTCACCGACCCAGGAATCCTCGAGGACGCCGTCGTGCTCCTCGGATACGGATTCGGGGCGCTGTTGCGCAATCTCACCGTGCTGACCGCAGACGACCTGTGCGGCTGGCAGCGCCTGTTGGCCGACAAGACCGACCGCCTGCTGGACGCAGGCCCGCCCGCCAACGCCATGGCCCATCTGCTGGCCATGCGGGCCCGCCTGGCCCTGCACACCGACATAACCGCCGACCTCGAATCCGTGCCCGAGGACCTGCCGACCGTCGCGGAGGTCACTGCAGCCGTCCTCGAAGCGGTGGAAGCCGGTGAACCAGTACCTGCTCTCCAGACGCGGCCGCCGCTCACGGACCTCGACACCGCCATGAACATCCTGCTCCGACTGGGCCACCACCTGGACAACGCGCCGCTGTTCCCCATCGAGCACACCGCCGACCTCTTCGACTACCTCACCCCCGTACTGGTGGACCACCCGCTCTACCGGGAGGTCCGTGACCTGCTCGATCAGGCAACCGACCGGGTCACCGGCCAGACCGCACGCGGCGAACGCGCCCAGTCCCGGGGCCACGCCCTGATCAAGAGCGGCCGCATCCCGCAAGCACTCCAGGAGATCCACGAAGCCAAGGCCAACTGGCTGCGCGGCGACAGCCTCGAGGGCGGCCTGATCATGCTGCTGCTGTGCGCGCGCCTCTACAGCGAACTCGGCCTGCCCATCGCCGCCAAGCAGTACGCGCTCGCAGCCGCCACCGCCGCAAAGTCCGCGCCCGCCCCCGAACTCAGCCGCTTCGTCCCCCGCGGCATCATCCACGCCGCCCGCTACGACCGCCAGGCCGGAAACTGGATCTCCGCCACCCGCCTGTTCTGCATCGGCCTCATGGCACAGAACGCCTACTGCGACGAGCCGTACAACCACGAACGCTACCCCTACGTCTGGGACATGATGACCGACTAGGCGCTCACCCTTCGCGTGGCCGGCGCGGTGCGGCCCGGCTTCGTCCCCCTGCTCCGCACGATCACCGCCTCGGTGGGCATCGACACCGTCATCGACGAGATACTCGCCCCGACCGCCGACGTCCCCACCACAACCGAAGAGACGTACGCCGAGGAGGCCGACACCCACGGTGTGGGACGGCCCTTCAGCGACGTCGGCCCCACACGCCGCTATGCCTGGAGCGCGCTCGGCGTCGACTGGGAGATCACCTGCCCGAACGACCGGCTGTCGGTGCTGGCCGCGGAACGCTACACCGCAGCACTCCAGGTGTTCCTCGGTGAACTCGCCGTAGGAGATCCGCTGTTCCTGCCCGGCAGCCTGAGCGTCGAGATCCGCGCAGACGCCACCCTGCCCCACGACCAGCCCGCCGTCTGCGACCAGAGCACCGACCGGGACACCAACCGGTGGAGGCTGCGCCTGCCCACAACCGCCCCCGCGGACCTGGAAACAGAACCGTCCCGTCTGCTCACCGCCCTGGTCAAGGTGGTGCTCTCCCAGTCGCTGCTCTCCGACGAGGCATTCATGCACCTCGTCGAGCAGGCGCTCGCCGACGGCCTCTGGCACAAGCTCTTCGTCGGCCGCCCCTACGACGAACTGGCCGACTTCCTGAGAGCCGACGACTACCAGACGATGGCTGCGCTCGCCGCCCCGGCCGTCGGAGCAGGCACGCCGCGCGGCCAGGCGAAACCGGCTGCCCTGCCGGCCCGCACCGGGCCTGGGCCCGGCTACGAGCACGAGACAGCCCTCGACACCGTCCGCAACCGCTATGCGGTCATGCTCCCCATCGTGCGCTACACCCTTCCCCGCCTGGTCGAGGACCCCGGCTTCCGGCGTACAGCCACGCAGTTGAGGAAGGAAGGGTGGCGTGACTGGCACCTGCTGACCGCCATCGCCAACGCCGCCGGAAACCATCGCGCCCAGCAGCAGGGCCTGCGCCCCTCTCCGGGCGATTCCCCGGAACACCGAGCTCGCATCCTCGCCGCGATGCAGGCCCCCGAGCACCCCGACGACCCGCCTGTTCCTGCCCAGGCATTCACCGAACATGCCCTGCGCTCACACCTGTCCGTGGCTGCGGTGAGCACCGCGCGCGGCCTCGGCCTCGCCATCCGCCCCGGCCGGCTCGACCCTCAGGCACTGCTGTCGGTGCTCGGCGACCGGTACGGCTACTGGACGGACGACATCGAGCACACGGACCCGTTCGGCTGGCCGGCCGCGCAGGACCACACGATCTGACCGGCCAGTGCGTGTGCGCAGGTACGGCGCACCGCCCCCGCCCCTCCGAGAAGCTGGTGCTGTCCTCCAACGCCGCGGGCGTGTGCTGTCGGTCGCCTCGAGGGCGGCCCGTGAGGTCCTCCAGGGAGCACGCCGCACCGCCGCGACAGGGCGTGTGATGGCGCGTGCCGTTTCCATGCCGGGGGAGTGCCGCCGGGGCAGGCGCTGGGATGCACGTGAGGATGGGGCCGAAGGTCTTGGTGCCCCGGCGGGGTGCCGGTAACGAGTGCCTCTGTGGCTGTTGTTGAGAGGGATTCGAGGGTTATCGTGTGCGTTCGCTGCACATTCGGGAACAGTCGGGTGCGTGGTGATTTGGCACGATGGCTGACTGCGACGAAGAGGTCGCAGGCTGGGGGACGGCGTGAACGATGTGTCTTCACGGCTGTGGTCGGACGAGCCGACACGCCTGGATCTGCTGTCCTTCGACGCGGTGGCCAAGACTGTGGTCCAGGCCGCCCTCGACGACGCCCTTGATCCGGTGACCGTGGGGGTGTCGGGCGCCTGGGGGAGCGGCAAGACCACGGTGCTCCGCCTGATCGAGGATGCGCTTGCCCCGCAGCCCCCCGAGACGGACGCGACCGTTCTCGTGATCAGTACGGACCCGTGGCGCTACGACCCTGGGGTCGGCGCCAAGGAAACCCTGATCAGCGAGGTGCTCACAGCCGTTGCTGCCGAACTCGCCAGAAGAGAAGAACCGGACCAGCCCCCGAGCCGCACCAGGGTGCTACTGGCCAAGCTGAGGAAGCGGGTCGACTGGGCCAAAGCGCTCCAACTGGCGGCGAAGACGTCGCTGACCCTGCAGCTGCCGTCCGTCGACGATCTCACCAACCTGATCAACACGGAGCCGGACAACCAGGACGCCGACGCAACAGACCCTCCTTCACGAGGGCTTGAGGAGTTCCGCAGCGAGTTCCGCACACTGATGGAGTCTGCGGAGCTCAGCCATCTCAGGCGGGTGGTCGTGCTCGTCGACGATCTCGATCGCTGCCTGCCCGAAACGGTCGTGGACACGCTGGAGACCATCCGGCTGTTTCTGGCGGTGCCGAAGATGGCGTTCGTCGTCGCCGCCGACGAGCGCCGGGTGGCCGATGCTCTGCGGGTCCGCTTCCCCGATCCCGGCAACGGACAACAAGGTGCAGGCGAGCGGTACTTCGAGGAACCCGCCAGCCTCTACCTGCACAAGATCGTGCAGACCACGGTGCCGCTGCCCACCCTGAGCCGCTTCGACACCGAGGCATTCCTCGTCCTGCTGCAACTCTCCCAGCGCCTGCTCGTCGAGGAGCTCACCCCCTACATCGACGCCTGCGTACACCTGCGCAGACAGAAGGGCCTGCTGGACGACCTGGCCGCGGCCGTGGACGGCAGTGACATCTCCGCCGAACTGGCCTTTGCCTCACGGATGACGCCGATCCTCTACGAGAAGCTCCAGGGCAGCCCCCGCCGCATCAAACGCTTCCTCAACGACCTGCGGGTACGCCAGTCCGTCGCCGGTCATCGCGGCATCGTTCTCGAACCGGACATCGTGGCCAAGCTCATGGTGCTGGAGAAGCTTCTGCCCGACGCCTTCACCACCGTCCTGGGCTGGCTGGCCCGCGGCGAACTGCGTTCCCGTATGACCAAGCTGGAGGCAGCCGCCGGCCGGCCCACGCCGCAGCCCTCCACACCCGATGACGCCGGATCCCCGGAGGAAGAGCAGAACCCGGCGCCGGATGCGGGCGAGACCGAGCCGGTGGCCTTCGAGGATGAACTGATCCGATGGGCCAAACTCCCCCCAGGCCTCGACACCTTGGACCTGGCCCCCTATCTCTACCTGGCGGCAGCGTTCTCGGGCGAGCAACTCCTCGACGCCGGGCTGCCGGGCAGGTTGCGAGACATCGCGGCCAATCTGCTGTCCACGGTGCGCTTTGACCAACGCCGGGTGACCGACGCCGACATCACCGCGCTCGGTGAGGACGACGCCCTGAGCCTGGTCGAGTACCTCGGCCGGGCAGGCCGGGACCGTCCGGCCGAACAGACCGCAGCCGTGCGCAGCCTGGTCCGCATCGCCACCGCCTACCCGGCCACCACCGATCGGGCCGCCCGCCTCCTGCAGTCCATCCCGGCCGGTGAACTGGAACCGGCCACCATCCTGGCCCTCCCGGCCACCGCCCCCGCCTTCCGCAGCGTGCTGGAGCACTGGAAGAGTCACGCCCCGGCCGACCCGGACCGGATCAGGCGCACCCTGGGAATGGCCCTGGGCCCAGGAAGCCGTCCCTGATGGGCACCAAAGGCTCCTACACAGGAAACGGCACACCGGCCAGCAAGCAACTGCAGACCAACGTCACGCAGTGGCTCGACGCCCTGGCTGGCTCCGGCCCCGGCGCGCCCCCACAACACCTCAGCCCGGATCAACTGCTGCCTGCCCTCGGTCTGTTCAGGCCCTCCGGCGGGCACGCAGACGGCCCCGGCGGCGGAATAGGCGGCGGAGGGGCCGGCGGTGGGGGCCGCGCCGGGGGAGGAGCACAGCGCACCATCGCCCAGTCCTCCCGTACGGCGGGCCGTGCGGCGGCCGCGGCCTACGCCTACCGCACCGGCAACGTGCAGGCGCTGCAGGAATTCGGCCTCAACTACGCGGAACTGCAGGCCGCAGCCGGCGACCCGATCGACTGGACCCGCCGGATCGTGGACGCGGCATGCGGACCGCTCGCCGACGGCACCATCGAGGACCAGGAACGCCGCTTTGTCGCCAGCGAGGTGGCCCAGTGGGTCCTGGAAGCCGGCACCGACAGCACACCCCCCAGCCCCGAGGAGGTCGTCCGGGAAACCCTGGCACTGATCATCTTCGAGGCGGTCATCGGTGAGACCGCAGCGGGGATGAACGACGGCTCCCGCCCCGCCTGGGCCACCGCCGACGGCGAACGCCAACTGCGCGAGACCGCACGCGCCCTGGCCGACCGGGCCTCCCTCACGATCACCGGCCCCAGCACCCCTGAGATCACCCGAGCCGTCGAAGAGGGCATCGGCGCGATGCGGTCCATCTGGATGGAGCCCTGATGCCCGCCTACACCCTGCACCTGGACGCCGCGGACCCCTCACGACCCGAGCCCGCCGGCCTCACCCCGTTCTGGTGGCCCCCCGGCCCGGGCGGCTCCTTCGTCTCCACCCTCGGACCACGCCTGGGAGTACTGGGCCCCGTCCCCGAGCCCAACATCGAACTGGTCCGCCTGGCCGCCCTGGTCTATGCCGCTGACCGCACCACACCCCGCCGCGCAGCCCGCTCCAACTGGACACAACGCACCTTCGAACTGGACGTACCCGTCTACGCCCCGGCCCGCTGGGACGCGCTTGGCGAACGGCTCGAAGCCCTCCTGGGATTCCTGTCCGGCGACCGGTGGTCGATCCGCTTCCGCCGCGCCGACGCCCCGCAAGAAACGGTCCGCGACACACCGTATCCCGGGGTGCGGCGCGTGGTCCTGCTCAGTGGCGGCGCCGACTCGGCGATCGGCGCCCTGCTTTCCCGCCACGACGTCGGCCCGGGCCAGCATCTGCTGCTCTCCCACGTCGGCGCCACCACCCTCGCGCCGATCCAGCGGAACATCGCCGCCGACATCGCCCGCCTCATCGACGGACCCCCGCAGTTCCATCAGGCCCTGCGGTTCTCTCGCAAAAGCCGTCAGCCCACCGGGGCGAAACTGCCCAACGAGTACTCCACTCGCACCCGTTCGCTGCTCTTCCTCGCCCTGGGCCTTGCTGCCGCAGCGGTGGAGAAGGTACCGCTGTGGATCCCGGAGAACGGCTTCGCCTCCCTCAACGTGCCGCTCACCGCCAACCAGCGCGGTGCCCTATCCACCCGCACCACCCACCCCTTCTTCCTGCAGACCCTGGCTGCCATCGTCAGCGACGCCGGCGCCCACGCCGTCATCCACAACCCCTTTGCCACCCACACCAAAGGCGAGATGTTCACCCAGGCCGCCGAACTGGTCGGCACCGCCCCGGCCGCCCGGCTGCTCAGCCGCACCCACTCCTGCGCCCACACCGGACATCGCAGCCACCGCATCCCCGTGGGGACCCACTGCGGAGTGTGCTTCGGCTGCCTGCTGCGCCGGGCCTCCTTCCGCGCGGCACAGCTTGAGGACTCGACCGACTACCTCCACACCCGCCACGACGAGAAACTGAGCACCTACCTGCACAGCAAGTCGGTCGAACCATCACTGCGCACCTTTCTCACCCGCGGCCTGCGCCCAGCCGACATCACCACCCTGAACCTGCCCGCCGACTACCCCACCCGCCAGGCCTACGAGCTGTGCAGGCGGGGCATCGCGGAACTGGAGCTGCTGTACCCATGAGGACGAGCGCACTGCCGCCGCTGGACCTGCACGCGCACATCAACACCAGCATTCCGGCCGACGACCTCGCCGGCCTGGGCGCAGTCGTCTTCGCCGCCACCCGCTCCCTGACCGAGGCTGCCCGAGCCGTCCAGCGGCACGACGAGCGGATCATCTGGGGAGTCGGTATCCACCCCGGTCTCGCCCGCAGCCACACCGGCTTCGCCCTCGACACCTTCACCCAGCTGATCGACCACACCCCCCTGGTCAGCGAGATCGGGCTCGACGGCAAGAGCCGCGTCCCGATGGACCGCCAACAGGCCACCCTCCGTCGGGTCCTCGACGTCCTCGCCCACACCCCTCGCATCGCCAGCATCCACAGCTACGCCGCCTGTGAGCAGGTCCTCGACGAACTGGAACAGGCCCCGACCCCCGGCAGGGTCCTCCACTGGTGGCTCGGCGACCCCACTTTGACTGCCCGTGCCGTCAGCCTCGGCTGCTACTTCTCCCTCAACGCTTCCGCCGTACGCAAGACCGCACTGCTGGAAGCCATCCCACTTGACCGCGTCCTGACCGAGACCGACCACCCCTTCGGTGACCGCAGCTCCGACCAACCATTGCCCGGCAACGTCGCCTTCGTGGAGCAGGCACTCGCACGCCACCACCGGACGACACTCGAGGGCATCCGCCAGACCATGTGGCGCAACTTGGCCAACATTGTGCGCGATACCCGTTGCGCAGCTCAGCTCAGCCGACGCGTCCGCTCTCACCTCGCTTCACTTCCGCCGTGATGAGCCCAACGCGTGCCGCTCGAGACTCGCTTTTTCCCGAAGCATCACACCGGAGGAGGTGTCACCAGCTTCGTAGCATCGGGGTCGACGTCCGCTGCGCAGGTCAGGACCGGCAGATCGTGTTCGGGCAGGCCTTTCATTTCGACGGCAGCCTGACTGACGAGGTGAGCGGCCCGGACGGACTGGCCGTCGGCGATAGCGGCGTAGAACCGGGCGGCGTAGGTGATGGCGTCGACATCACCGATGGAGTCGGACATGCCGATGGCGAACGGGACGGTGTCGACAAGGCGAGTGATCTGGGCCGGGGAGTAGGAGGAGTTGAGCAGCACGATCAGCGGCTTGTCGCTGACCGCCGCGATGGCCTGTGCGAAGGCATCGACGCTGACGATGGCTTGGTTGTGGAAACCGCGTTCCTCCTGCTCGAAGGCGATCAGGTCCTGTGTGCGCTGGCCGGTGAAGTGCACAACGTGCGGGCGGAACCGGGTCAGTGCCTTCAGGAACACGTCGGCGGTCGCAGCCGGGTGGGCATCGAGCTCGACCAGGTCACGATGGGTGGCGCTTTGCACGGCCACACGGATCCTCTCCTGTTCCCGTCCCACTCGCAGGTCGCCGTCAGCGGCGGAGCCCAGCAGCAGCACTCGCAGTTTCTCCGGTTTCGGGGCGCGAAGCTCCTTCAGCACGGTGTGTACGTGTCCCTCCGCCGTCGACTGATCGTTCTCGATCGCACCCTCACCGGTAGCAGCGCGGCGCGAGGCCCGCTCCGCCTTGCTGAGCTTAGCCCCCAGGTCCGCCGCCTCTTTGCCGTACTGGGCTGCCTTTGCGCTCCAAATCTGCGCATCACGGAGTGCCATGTCCGCTTGGTCGTCATACCGCTGCGCGTTGCGAAGCCTGGCCGACTGGCTGTTGGCGTTCTTCGTCCTGTCCGCGGCCGCCCGCTCTCTTACGGCCATTGCCCGCCGGTCGGCTTCCCTCCTGCGGAATTCGCTGGCCTTCCTATCTGCGTCGGCCCGGGCCTTGTTCTTCGTGTCCAGCCGGCTCCGGTAGTAACTGGCCGTTACGGGCGTACTCTTCGGTGCCGAATCAGCGGCGAGCACCCTTCCCAGCTGCTCGACGGAACCCTCGTACCGCCAGCCGGCTTCGGGGTCCGCTCGGACATGTGGTCCGAGCGGCATAAACCGGCTCTCCCAGTCCGGCTCGAGCATCTCCGCGATCAGGATGCGCAGGGTGTCTGACACGGCAAAGTACAAGGGTGAGTCGGGGAAGCGCGCTGCTCGGTTGGACTCCTCCCGGAAGAACCTGTTGCTCGCAAGCCGGGCGGCCTCCGATACGGCTTCGCCGGAAAGACCCAGACGCGTGTCCGTCACCTCGCCAATGGAGGCCCCGACGCCGAGCATTACATAATGCGTGGCGGCGGCTGTCTGCATTTCGGCCAGCACTCGACCCATGTCCCGCACGGCCGTCGATCCGTTCAATATCACCAGCAGGTCTGCTCTCGCATCAGCTGTGGCTTCCTCGGCGACTACACCGTCGATACCTGCGCGGCGCAGGCTTTCGGTCAGGGAATCCCTGATGGCGTGCGTCAACTCCAGTTCCCGGCGGCGAGTGTCTCTGTCCCGTCGGCCTCTGACAGTGTGCGCTTCGACGGCAAGGCATACGGCAGAGGGTCTCATTGAGGAGTCGGCGGGCGGCTCGCTTCCTATGCCCTCCAGCTCATACGGCGTCGTCATGAATGCTGCCAGTGTCTGGCGAAACCCCTCGTCCTGGAGGAGGAAAGCCGCAGACACTGCTATGAGCTCGGCGCGTTCTAGGTGCCGCCGGACGACCATTCCCACGAAAAAGTCGTCGCAGGACACCAGTGCACCCGACGTTCCTGCCAACATTCCTGCGGTGGCGCGCTCGGTGACTTCGATCCTGAGCATCCCAGCGTCGGGCCGTGCCTGCCCATGTAGCTCAGTCCGATAGCCCGATCGCCCGAAGCCGGTGATGGCCACGGGTGACACAAGCCCTGCGGGCATGCGCCCCCACTTCAGTTTGGACGGAAGGAGCCGCGCCCAATCCTCGCTGTCGAGGATGTTCTCGCCCGTGAGTACCAGGGCGGCGTCCAAGGCTCCGGTCTTCTTCCACACGGTTCGGCAAGCGATCTCCGTGCCGTCCGTGCGTACGATCCGCAGTCCCTCTTCATCCGACAGGTGAGTGCGCGTCAGCACGAGACGGGGGGTCAGCATGATGCCGGCGTAAGTGTCTGTGTCCACACCGCGCGTCCCTCTCAGCATGACGACACGCGGGGACGGATCGAAAGCCTGATCCGTTGCCGGTGGGCCGGAAGTCGGCTCGGTGTCCGCCAATAGATCCGCAGCCGGCATCGCCAGCTGCTCCCCGAAGGACTGTTGTCCCTCATCTACTCGGCGGCTGCCGTCCGCCGCGTCGGTGACGTCGCCCCGCATCTGCTCCCTGAGGCTGTCGACGACGAGAGCCTTGGCCACTTCGTCAAGGGTGATCACCAAGCCGCTGGGGAGTCGGGGGAAGCCGTGCTCGATATGGTCGAGCAGCTGAATATGCGTCAGATTCGTCATGACCCGGAACTGGTTGTCGAGGCGGAACTCCTTACGGTGGTGTCCGATGAAGTCGAGCACGGTGAGTACGCGCTTGCCCGGGGAGCGAGCAAGGCCGACACTCAGCTGCTGCAAGAACCGCACACCGCTCCACGTCGGGCGCAGCAGGAGCAGTGTGTCCACCTCAGGGATGCTGGAGCCGTGACTGAGCATTTCGACGCAGAAGATGGCCTGCAAGTCGCCGTTTTTGAGAGAGGAAACTACTTGCTCACGCTCTGCTGGGGGAGCCGCCGACGTGAGTGCCATGGAACGGAGACCGGCGGAGCGGAAGAACTGAGCCATGAATTCGGCGTGTGTCACGGACACGCAGAAGCCCACGGCTCGCATGGCCTTCACATCAGGAATCGTGTCCCGGATGGCCTTGATAACCAGCCGCGCTCGTGCGCCGTTGCTGTCCAGAACGGATTTCAGCGAAGCCGCGTCGTACGCTCCCTGCTTCCAGTCCAGTGTCTGAAGGTCGGTACCGTCCGCAATGCCGAAGTAGTGGAGGGGAGATAGGAGGCCACTGGCCAGAGCGTCCCGAAGATGCATCTCTGCAGCGATACGCCCTTCGAAGAGCACGTCGTGGATGCTCGAGCCGTCCGTCCGCTCGGGATCCGCCGAGAGGCCGAGCAACTCCATCGGCGCGAAGCGCTCCAGGACGTTGGCGAAAGCCGGCAATCCTGCCCCGTGGGACTCGTCGATGACGATCACATCAAAGTGATCGGGTGGCAGTTCGTTCGTGAACCGGTCGAGGGATTGCCAAGTGGCGAACACATGATTCCAACGTTTGGGGAACTCTCCGCCGTACAGAGATTCTCCGAACTCTGAGCTCATGAGGACGCTTCGGTAGACCTGGTGCGCCTGGTGCACTGCTACCACGGTGCCCCCGATGAAGAGAAGTCGCAGGTCCCGCTGGTGCTGCTCGCACAGGTGCTTATAGTCGAAGGCGGCCATGACAGTTTTGCCGGTGCCGGGGGGAGCCACGACGAGGTTACGGTGCCGGCCGTGGATCTCGCGCTGGGCTTTCAGACGATCAAGCATGTCGTGCTGGTGGACGTGCAGCAACAGGGCTGCCGCGTTGGCCCCGGGGCCGTCCGGGGCGACTGCCACGTCTGGTTCCGGCCCTGGGAGATCGTCTGGGATAGCCGGGGCAGGAGTCTGCCGGGCGTCAGTCTCCTCTTCATCGGGTGACTCGATCGCGGGGCTGGCCTGTTCGTCCGGGCCGGAGCGCGGCTCGGTGGACTCGATCCCGAGGAGACGTGCCGTTGCCGCAGCCGCTTGGGCGACGGGCTGCAGCCCTGTGGGCAGCATTTCCTGGCTGGTGGGGGAGTGCAGTGCGGCGACGATTCCGTGCGGGGCCTGAGGGTGGGCTGCGAGATGGTCGGTGAGGGCGAAGTGGGCGTCCCATGCCTGGTCGCGGCTGAGCAGTCCGCGCAGATGGTTCGCCGCGGCCGGGTGGAACCGGTACACGATGTCCGCTTCCTCGTGCCGGGTCGCCGTGAGCAGGCCGGCGGTGAGGAACTCCGCGGTGTCGGCCAGGGCGGCTTCGGGGACGATGCGCTCACGGATCACGTCGAGAACGGGGAGAGTGAACGCCTCGAGTGACGAGGCGGCGATCGCCAGGCGGACGGCGGGGGAGCGCAGGTTGTCCGTGAAGGCCCCGGCCGCGGCTGTGACGTGTGCGTCGATTGTCGGCGCACCGGACGAGGCGGCATTCGGTCGCGGACTGCGGTTCCTGGAGGGGACGCGTCCTGAGGCCGGTACAAGGACGGCCTCGCAGCCGCTCGGGTCGGTGCGCATCGTGGCGCGTGCCCAGGCGAGGATCTGGTGGGCATCCATCTGCAATACGGGCAATGCCTGCCAGGGCTGTGTCCCTGGGACGTCGTCGCGAAAGAGGCGGGGACGGCGGTAGGCGAGTAGTCGTCCGGGGGATGCCGGGACGGAGGCGGTTGCGGTGGTCCGTGGCAGGTCGAGGCCGGAGCGTTGCCAGAGGCGTTTGGGCAGCGGGTTGATCAAGGCCACGGGGGCGGTGCGGCCCCAGGTGTGGAGCGTCTGCCACAGGTCGTTCTGGCGCCAGGCGGGAGCCGCGCAGTCGGAAACGACAAGCAGGAGCCGGTGGTCCGGCTGGACATGCCGGGGGTCGGACGAGTCTATGGGGAGCGGCTGGCCGTGATGGTTGTGGAGTACAGGCGGGGCCTGCGGCGGGTGTTCGAGGCGCCATACGTGGACGCTGCGGAAGGCGGACAGGGTGCGCAGCATCTTGGTCAGTGCGCGTGAGGTCTCGTCCCAGACGGCCATGGAGGTGCCGCGGTCCACGACTACGACGACCTCTAGCCAGGGTTCTGCGGCAGGCGCGAGCTGGGGGATGAGCACACCGGTGCGGGTGTAGTGATCGACGGTGGCGCCCAGGTCGAGACGCTGGTGAACCCGGGACGGCCGGAAGCGGCGCAGGGGGCGCAGGGCGCGGCCGATGTCGAGAGCATTCGGCAGGGCCGGGGCGCGGCCAATGCTCAGGGGTCGGCCGGGGATCGAGTGGGTGCTGCTGTCGTTCTTCAGCCAGACCGAGGCGGTCCCAGGAGCGCTTGCCTCCGAATCTGATTCAGGGGCGGGCGGATCGTCGCAGGAGTCGCCCCTTCCCGGTTCGGACTGAAGGGACGCCTCGGCGGGTGCCTCTTCGTCGGCCGGAGCCGGATCGGTGGCGACGTTACTGGTCCGGCTGATGCCGGATCTGGCCGCGGCGAGAAGAAGAGCGTCGAGGGCATCCCGGATGTCGCCCTCCGCGCCGTCGCTGAGGTCGCCCAGGCCGGTATGGGCCAGGGCGGCCAGCAGCCGTGCGGCCCGGTTCTCAGCCACGCCCGAGCCCTTGCAGCAGCAGCTCCTGCAGCCGCGTCCGCTGCTCGTCGTCCTGGATGCGGTCGCCGCGCAGGAGATGGACGGCGCTCAGCAACTGGTCGACAGCGAGGTTCTCGCTGCGATTCAGCCTGTCCACGAAAGCGCTCACCAGGGTGTGGGTGGTGTCTTCCTCGACCTTCCCCAAGTGGGCCTCGACGATGCTCGTGAGGGTCGGGACCGTGAGGACGGGCATGTCGAACCGGACGCAGCGCCGCAGAAACGGGGCGGGAAAGTCGCGTTCGCCGTTGCTGGTGAGGACGATGACCGGAAACTCCTCGCACTCCACCAGGCCGTTCTTGATTTCATGCCGGGCGCCCGGATCTGTGGTGCGGACGGTGACGTGCCTCTTTGAGTGTCGGGCGAGTTCGGGAATCTCGAAGCGGCCGCGTTCCAGAACGTCGAGGAGGTCGCTCGGCAGGTCGAGATCGCTCTTGTCGATCTCGTCGATCAGCAGGGCGCGGGGCAGGCGGCCGGGCACCAAGGGGTCCCGAGAGGGCCGAGTTGGACGAAGTCCCCGATGTCGTCGTGCGCGGCGCGGGTGGCGCGGCGCGCAGCCCGCCCGTTCCTGGAGGCGGCGGGACGGTCGACGGCTCGGAGGTTGTAGGCGTGGATGCGGCCCAGGGCGTCGTAGCGGTAGAGCGCGTCGGCGAGGGTGCTGCGGGAGGTGATGTGCCAGCGCAGCACACTCCCGAGCCCGAGTTCGGCGGCGATCTGCTCGAT
Organism: Streptomyces cavernae; assembly: GCF_004023625.1. Classification (GTDB taxonomy): domain Bacteria; phylum Actinomycetota; class Actinomycetes; order Streptomycetales; family Streptomycetaceae; genus Streptomyces; species Streptomyces cavernae. Next base: position 23,454 of record NZ_RPDJ01000057.1, read on the forward strand.
GACGGAGGACTTACCCGAGCCGGCCGACCCGGTCAGCAGCAGGGGCCGACGCAGATGGAGTGCGGCGTTGACCGCATCGACCAGTCCGGGGTCCGCCTGGTAGGTGCTCGCCGGGGAAAGCGACGGCACTGTGTCTGCTGCGCCAGCCTTGCCCGTTGGCGCGCGCCACGGAGGCGGGGGAGGCAGCGTCTGAGGCTGCTCGGGGATGCTCCCCGTACCCGTGTAGTACGGCGTCCAGTTCATGCTTGCTCCTTCGGCGTCACGTCTTGTGGGGCGACGACCGCCCGGCCGGCGCGTCGTTGGCAGAAGTGCTGCCAGTGCGCGTCGTGCCATGTCGTACGGATCTCAGCCAGGTGATCGAGAACGCCCTCGCCCAGGCTGTTCTCCGGCCGCTTCTGGAAGGCGCGGACAAGTTTCTCCGGCAGCGACTCCCAGTGCTCCGCGACAGCATCCTGAAGCGCTTGCGCGTCGGGGACACTCCCACGCCGGGGCCAGATCAAGGCCGGGGTGTGGACGAGGAGTTCCTCCAGCATGAGGTCGAAGTCCGTCTCCGGCAGGGTGCTCACTCCCCACACGCAGCCGCCCATACGACGACGGTCGAGTAACTCCTGCAACTTTTCAACGCTGCTGAGGTCATCGGAGTCGAGCCACGAGGGTCCGGCCTGAGTCTTGGTCTGCAAGGAGGACAGCAACTGGCTTCCGGCGTGCAGCATGTCGTCGAGGCTGACCCCGGACGGAGGTGTCAGGAGCCCCGACCAGCGGGTGGTGACGTCGTAATCGACGCCCAGCATCCGCCGTTTGCGGACCACTCGCCACTCCTCCGGCGAGGAATCCAGAAGCAGAACGGTTGGGACGGACACATCGACGTGCACCAGCCGCTCGCCCGCGGCTCCCAGCCAGGACAGTGCCCATCCCCGGGCACCCTCCAGCGCAGACACCAGGCCAACCGGCCCCGGCTCGCACGGGAATTCTGCGGTGTGCACCACGGCCGAGCCGTAGAGAAGCGATGCGTCCACACGGACGACGTCCTCACCGCCGTCGTCGGCGGCCACCAGGACCAGGCGGGGTGTCGCCCCGCTCAGTTCTTTCAGCCGACTGTTCAGAGCGGCGGCGGCACCGGATTTGGCCGCCCAGGCGGTCAGTTGCTGCGGAAGAACATCCTCTGGACTGATCAGGTGGGCAAGGGCGGCGGCGAAATGCACCAGCGTCAGGCGTTGTCCTGCGGGGGCGACGACGGCTGGCTGGTCGAGGACCGCGTGCTCCACCAGATCGCGCAGGGAAGGGCAGGGCACCCGGACCACTACCTCCAGGGGGAATCGGGCGCGTGCCGCCGCCTTGCGGAGCAAGTCGTCGGTCAGAGCATCCCCGAAGGTCTCCTCCAGGACAGCGACGGCGTACGCGCAGGTGCCCAGATCACGATTGAACTCCAGGACGCGTTGGACGGCGGGGTGGCCAAGATGTTCCTTTCCCAGCCCGTCGAGCCAGTCCGTCAGCCGTTCCCTGCTGTGGATGCCTTCCGTGCCTTCCAGTGGACGCAGCAGCTTATGCAACCTCTCGCATGCCACGGAACCGAGAGGGCTGGCCGAGCGTCGCAGGACCTGGACGTTGTGGGCCAACCACAGCGATTCACCGGACCCAGGGGCGCCGTCGAACACGAAGCCACCGGGCTCCTGGGTGCGGATACGGCTGCGCAGTTCCTTGATCAAGTGGGCGTCGACAGCCAAGAACTCCTGGGCATCCGCCACTCCGTTCTCCAGCAGCTCGGCAAGCTGGACACTCAGGTTCATGTCCCATGCCGGCAGATGAGCGGAAGCGGCGAAAAGAACCGACACACGTACACTGCCCTGCTGGATCCCGGCCGTCGCGGACTGCGGGCTCGGAAGCGCAGCGGCCGCGTGGCAGGTGTCGACGATGGCTATAAGACCATCGAGTCCGTTCTCGTTCGTCGCCGCACCGATCGTGGACGCCACATCCAGTTGGTGGATCGCTCCGTCCTGCGCGCTGCCCGAGGTGACGAAGTACAGCGGGCCACCGCAGCCACCTATTCCATGGCCCAGCATCGCCAGGACGAGCGGGCCGCGGTCCTCCTTGGCCCGGTCGGCTGCAGCCGCGAACGCCTTTCCGACAACCTCTTTGCCCAGGGCAGTGCCCACGAGCAATGACCCTGTTTCGCCCTCACCCCGGTCCAGACAGGCACCGAGATCCGGGTCCACCAGCGCCCTGTGGAGACGGCGCGCCGCGTCTTCCAGGCCCGGCAGTTCCTCCGCACCTCTGCACTGGGCACCGATCACCAGCACATGGCGGGGTGCCGCTGATGTGACCAGGCCTGTCACGGCAGAAGAGCCTCAGCGATCGGCCCGGCCACCTCCGCGTGTTCCAGGTACTTTGTAGCTGTATGGGTCCACACCCCACCGGACTTCACGGGCGCAGTCTGCGCCTTCACCCCTCTGCCGCTCGGCGCGATCCAGTCCGCCAGCCGTGGACGTCCGACCACGACGTCGTTTCGGTCCCAGAAGTTGTGCCACGCCTCCACCACTCCCGGGCAGGACGGCGGCCGCGGCACCAAACGCTGCAGGACCACGCCGCCGAGCGCGAGAGGGGAACCAAGCGTCACCCACAGCGCGACCGCGCCCTCGTACTCGTGCAGGGCTTCGTAGGCCACGACGGTGCCCAGGGAGTGCGAGACCACGACGAGAGGACGAGCGGGATCCAGTCCCTCCAGCACCCGGGAGCGGATGGCCGAGCCCAGCGCGGCCCTGTCACCGCGTCGGTTCAAGTAGCGTGCGACTTGGGAGAGATGCAGCGCGAACGCCTGACCGTTTGCCCATTGCGCACCTTGGCGAAGACCGGGCAACTGGAGCAGCGTTGTGGTCACCCAGACCAGTCGCCGCGCGAACTCGCCCACCCCCTGCGCTCTACTGCCGGAAGAGAGCGCATCGATATGATGCCGGGCCTGTTCGATGACCCTGGCGTCAGGCGTACCGGCAGCCGGTGGATACTGCTCGGCGAGCTCATCCACCATCGCTTCCAACAAGCCGGAGAGAACCTGCTCGTCGGACGGGTCCAACTCACCGCCCGGCGCGCCTCCCTGGGCTCCCCGGGGGTTGAACAGATCGCTGTAGTCGGCGAAACGCACGTCCGCAAGCCAGCCTTGGGTGAGGGCTGAGACCAACTCTGCCCGTCCGGCGGCCCGCACGCCGGTGGCCAACGCTCGAAGCCATTGCTGTTGTTCCGCCTCCGCGTCGCGGAGGCCGCCGATCCCGTGAACGAACACGAGCTGCGGATTCGCCGTCCCCACCACGAGCCTCCCCCGGCCTTACTGTGCGAAGACCATCCTGCCTTGTGAGGAGCCAAGGACGGTACCTGAAGCTCCGCACGTGAGACACATTGCTCAACTGTCACGCTTCGGCATCCATCGACACACGCCCCATCTCGGGGATCAGGGCCTGAATCCGATGCGAAGAATCTGGCACACCCCTTACAGGAACCGACCCGCGGCTTTGTTGAAGGACGTCTGGTAGGCCTCCAACGCAGAGCGGGCGCGGTCCTCGTTGCCGCCGAACAGTCCGCCCTTGAGAGGGGCCCACTGGGTGCCTTGAGTTTCGAAATCGTACACAAGGTCGGCGACTGGGTTGCTGTGGCTCTCGGACCGCCACGTCGAGCGCCCGTTCTAGTGGGTACGGCTCCACGGCCGTCCGTTCGGGTTTGTGGCCGCACGTACGTTCGTCACGTCTTGCGCGAGCACCCCGAGCACTGCCTTGGCCCGGTCGAACTCCGGCTGTATGTGTCATCGTCCGGCAACTGATCCGAGAAGATCGGGCGAAGGAGGTGGTGGAGCCACTCGGCAATCGGCGTGTGATACCGGCCGTTGTTGCGTTCCGTGAAGTCCTTCAATGAGTCGCCCAAGTCCCTCCCCGTCGTGGCGCGTGCGAGGGCGTTGGCGGTCAAGTCCGTGCTGCCGAACGGCTGGTACGGGTCCGTCATGTCAAGGACCGGCGCCGGCCTCTGTTCGTAGCGGTCTCTGACCGAGGGGTCGACGACAAGTGACTTGAGGTTGGCCCAGTTGCCACTCGACGTACAGGCGAGCGCGGCGGTCATGATGCTCACCATGCCCGGGATGTGTCGAAGACCAATGAGCGCGGAATTCCCGCTTTCCGGTTTGACCGCCGCCGCGACGAAGGACTGGATGCCGTTCGTCCAGGGTGTCAACGATTCTGGTGCTCCCCATCGTGACGCGACCTGGAGCGATGCACACAACGGTTCGGAGAGAGCCCAAAGGTCTTGGGCCGCCTCGGCGAGGCGAACGATCTGCTCCTCGTTCGTGCCGCCTAGGAGCCTTCACCCTCAGCCAGGCCGCCCGCGGCACACACCTGCCCCCGCTCAAGCCGTCCTCGCCTACGTCCGTGCAACCGGTGACCCCGGCAGCTACTCCACGCAGTGGCGGGAAGCGAAAGCCCGGAGCCTGTGGAAGGCAGCCGCGATCGAGAAAGCCGGCCCTGTCCGGCCGGGCACGACGTGCCCGGCCGGACAGGGCCTAGGCATCTCTGGCCCAGGAACCGACCCGGCTGCGCCTGCGGGCAGGCCAGCCCTCTTACAACGCCATCGAGCAGGCGACCAAGGCCGACGGAAGCTGTGTGCCGCGTTCGACAGCCCACCTGATCCTGAACGGGAAGGTCCTGCCCAGCCGCGAGCAACTGTCCGCGCTCCTGCAAGCCTTTAACGTGAGCGCCGCCGACACCGCCCAGCGGCACGCGGTCCTCGACCGTATCGAGGACCGTCGGCGACCGCCCGAGCCTCCCCGGCGGTGGGGAGGGTACGTGCGCGCGGACGCCGACCCGACCGTGCAGGAGTACCTCGAACGCCGCGAGCGCGACGAGGAGATCAAGCGCCGTACCGGGCAGATCCATCCGGACGAGACGTACGAGGACTACGAGGAACGGATGCGCGAGAGGGCGTTTCAGCGGGTCGCGGACGACTGGCTGTACGACCCGTACGAGGACGATGAGCCCGAAGACGAGGCCGCCGAGCAGGCCGCCCTCCGCACCCCCGCCGGGCGCGGTGTCGATCACGCCTGACGGCTCCCGAGCTGACGGCCTGCCGTCCTCCGCTCATCGTCACCCTCCGGAGCAGGACCGGGCCCGTGGCGCGGCACCCGCGACTCCCACCTCGGCGTTACATAATTCCGCCCAATATTATGTAACGTCAGCTAGGCTGGGTGGTAGCGTTACATTCTTGGTGGCGCGGTCGTTCCGCATCTGCTGGCGGCCGCTGCCGAGCCGACTGCCCGACCTTCCCTTCGTAACTCGCTTGCCGCTTCTGCTCTTGGAGTCCCCGGGTGCCTTCCTCGCGTTCGTCCCACACCGCCGGTGAGGCGTCTTCCGGCGCTGCCGTGCCGGACAACCCCGCCCACACTTCCCAGCCTGCAGCCCCGACGGAGCCGTCCGACCAGACTCCGCGCTGGGCGGGCAACTGGCCCCTGAGTTTCCCGACACCTCACACGCCATCCGCAGAAGCCAAGACAGCCTCCGAAGACGCAGGCCGCCGACACGGCGAGGACAGCCAACCCGAGTCAGTTGAGGGCCCGTTGGACGAGCTGGGAACAACCTCCACTGCCCTTGACGCGGAAACACCACACGCCCTGGCGCGCATCGGCCCGGCGACGCTGCACGAGGCCCGCAGCACACTCCGGCAGCTGATCAACGCCGCCATCGAAGGGCACCCCACACCCCTGACGCGCGGCCCGCACCATGCACTGCTCACCACCCCCGCCCACGCAACCGAACTGGGCTGGGACCTCACCCAAGCCCCAACCCACAGCTTCGCGGACGCCCGCAAAAAGCTCGGAGATCTAATCCAGTACGGCGCTGAGGGCCACCCCCAGGTGCTGTGCCGCCACAAGACCCCCGTCGCCGTACTGCTCGCCGCAGCCGCGGACGGCACCCCCACCTCGCCCGCACCTCAAGCCAAGCCCGCACCCGACACAGCAGCTCCGGCTGCAACAGCAGCCCCGGACTCCGTCACAACACCCCCTGAGGGCCAGCAAGCAGTCCAGAACCCCCTTCCGACCGCAGCAGCCGAAGCCGAGGCCGCCAGAGACCTCGCACCCGCGCCGACAACTCCCCCTGCCGAAGCGGCCGCTGCACCCACCACGCCCTCAGAACCGCAGCCGGAACCGGCGCCAGCAGCCCAAGACACGCCTGCACCTGCCAATACACCCCCCGCCTCACCCGGCACCACCCTAGCCCCGGCGACCACCCGCACCGGCTCGCCAGCCGCTACCGCTCCCACCCCCGCCACCCCCACCCCCGCCACCCCCACACCCAGCACTCCGACACTCCAGCACCCGGTCACACCGCCGACTGCCCTGCCCGCGCACCCCTCGGCCCCGCCCGAGCCGGGCCCGTCGCCCCTCACTCCCGCGACGCCCGGCACCGGCCACGAGACCGCCGTCCCTGCCAGCGGCACACCAGCCCTCACTGCGCCGCGCACCCCGCGACGCCTGGCCGCACTCGCGCAAGCCCTGGACACCGTCCTCCCGACCACCGTCTCCACCGGTGAAACCACCACACCCACACCCCTGATGGGCCTGTCGACCGGCATCCGCACCCTGGACGACGCCCTCGGCGGCCTCCAGCCCGGCCGCTTCTATCTCGTCGCAGCAGCACCAGGCGCCGGATCCAGCCTGGTCGCTACCGCCGCCGCACGCACCAGCGCCCTCGACCAGCACCAACCCGTCCTGTACGCCGCCTCCGGACTCACCCGCGCCGACATCGCCGCACGCATCGTCGCCGCGCACCTGCCCGTCGACTACCGCCGCCTGCGAGCCGGCCGCCTCACCCCCACCGAGCAGGACGACACCGCAGCTCTCCACCACCACCTGGCCTCAGCCCCGCTGTACATCGACGACGGCACCGACCTGACCACCGACGCGATCGCCGAGAGCGTCCCGGACCTGCCCGGCCTGGCCCTCATCGTGGTCGACCGCCTCCAGACCACCGAAGACCCCCGACTGCCGCTGTCCGGCCCGGCCCAGATCACCGACGCCGCCCAGGCCCTCGCCCACCTAGCCCGCACCCACGAGCTCCCCGTCCTCGCCGCCGTCGACACCGACGACCCCCACCTGATTGCCGCGCTCAGCCTCGACCTCACCATCACCCTGACCCGCGACGCCGACCAGATCCACGCCACCATCACCGAACGCGACCTCGGCCCGCAGGCCACCCTCACCCTCCACGCCGACCTCGCCCACGCCCGCATCACCGACCCCACCCACCCCTACGCCAGCCCCGTCCCTCTCACCCCAGCGCCACAGACACCACCCCCACCCCCGGCCGCGACCCCGCACACCCCCGCACAGACCTCGCAAGCGCCTGTCCAAGCCCCCACCAGCCCACCCCCGGACCCCACGCCCACCGAGCCCGCCCCGGCAGCCCACACCGCCGCCCCGCCCAGGCCATCGCCCCGCCGCCCCGCCCCACCCCCGCCCGAAGGCGGCTACGCAAACCGGGACTACAGCTACTTCACCGGCATGATCACCCGCGCCGTCGACGAAGCCCTCCAGGACCACGACGGCGATATCACCGCCGCAACCGAAGCCCTGGTGAAAAAGGCCGTACCGAACGCAATGGCCTTGTTCGAAGCAACCCGCGTCGGCGGAAATTACGAGCACACCGTCTACCCGGAAACCCTCGAATTCCTCCGAAAGAAAACCAAGGACGGCGCCGACGAAATCTGGGAAGGCCGCCACAACTGGACCAACACCCACCTCATGGACGCCCTCCAAAACGGCACCCACCCCCCCATCACCGTCAACGCCCTCGACACCAACGCCAGCTTCCTGTCCGCCTTCAAGACCCACCTGCCCATCGGCGCCCTGATCCATGAACCCAACGGCGGCTTCGACCCCAAACGCTCCGGCATCTACCGTCTCCCCACCCGCCCCACCTGGCACCATCCCCACCTGCCCGACCCAATCGGCAACCGCCGCGAAGACGGCCCCGTCCTCCTCGACGACGCCACCATCCGCCTACTCATCCGCTGTGCCCGCCTCGGCCTGTGCGAAGCCCCACACATCACCGAGCGCTGGACCTCCGGCACCAGCGAAGGCCTCCTGGAAAAATTCCGCCGCGTCCTGACCGAGGTCCGCACAAACGCCATCAAAGCCGACGACACGGTGACCGTCGAATACATCAAAGCCATGTACTCAAAATTCACCTCCACCATCGGAGAATCAAGCGCCAATCGCGACATCCGCCGACCCGACTGGATGCACATCATCCGCTCCCAGGCATTCGCTAACCTCTGGTATAAATCCCACCGAGCCCACAGCAATGGCCTGACCGTCGTCCGCGTCCGCGGCACCGACGAACTCCATGTAGCCGGCGACTGGCGCACTGTATTCACCGAAGGCCGCCTCACCACCCAGATGAAACAAAAAGACCAATACCCCCTGCCGAGGAAGAGCACCCGATAGATGTCGACCGACGGATGGAAAAACTTCGGCAACTACGGCGCAGACCGCGACCCCGGAAACGTCCACGGCAAAATCGCCCTCGCCCGCGCCCTCGAAGACGCCCTCGAACGCATGATCATCGACGGCGGAATCAAATCCCCAGTCGACACCCGCCGCGGCCTAAAAGCCCGCATGCGCTACCTCACCACCACCAAAAGCGGCCCCCAAGCCCTGGCCGACGCCGGCATCCACGCCACCCCCGCCACGATCCGCGCCTGGACCCGCGGCACCCAGCGCCCGCGCCCAGCCAACCTCGAAGCGATCGACACCGCCTACTGGAACCTACGAGCCCACAACGTGCTCACCAACCCCGGCGCCCTCAAGCAACACCTCAACCGCAACGGCCGCGGCACCCGCATCGAGATCCACCCCGTCAACCAGACCACCGTCGACGAGCCACGCCGCCGCGACAACCTGAGGATCCAGCACCGGCAGGTCCGCTACATCTGGAACGACGCCGTCGACGCCCTCGTAGCCAGCGACCTCGACACCATGGAAGACCTCTGGGACGACATCATCGCCGAACTCGACTCCGACTGGGGCGCCTACACCTACGTCTCCTACATCGGCATCGGCGCCTGACACGACCGCCCGCGGCCGGCCTGACCGGCCTCGGCGACCATGTCGTAGGTCACCGGTCCGAGCGGATAGCCGAGATAATCGTGCAGCCGCGTCCATGAACGCGCCATCCGAGCAGCGTAGATCCCGAATGGTTGGGCGTGGTGTCCAATTTTCGGGTACCTGCAGGTCGTCAGGCCAGCAGGCCCTGCTGCCGCGCCCAGACGGCGACGGCCCCAGCGTTACGGACGCTGAACCTGTCGGGACGGAGTTCACCGGCACGGGTGATGAGGCCGGTTTCGGGATAACCGAAGGCCTGGAGCAACTCGTCGGCCAGCGCCGCGGTGTCCTCCAGCAGGCCGCGACCCTGATCGACTACCTCGTCCAGAATCACGGCAGCGTGGGCCTCGGCGTACTGGCAGGTCTGCGTGCTGAGTTGGGCGCGCTGTCCGGAGCCTGATGAGGATCTCTGAAATTCCCCACCTGTGCTCGGCTCGTTCCCCAGACCTGCTCTTGTTCCCCACCCCGCGAGGTAGCTGATGCCGATGAAGCGGGTCCCCGGCCTTCGAGTGTGCGGGAGCGCCACGGCCGGTCAAGGGCGCTCTTCGAGCGTCGCTGACGCGATGGCCTACGGCCACCCTGGACAGTCCGCGACGCTCCCGAATCTGGCAGCTATCAGGCGGACCCGCCCCCTGGTTGAGCCCGCAACCAAGTGAGGAGGACGAGCAGGGGTGGCCGATTTCAAGGAGCGCCAACAAGGCCGGAGTCCAATGGGTCGACGCGGAACGGGAGCGCATCCGGTCGGTCGAGGTCGATGGTCATCCTCCGCACGGGGTGCTCCGCCATGTCCGCTACGAGGGCGGCTTTGACGAGCGCGATCCCGCTCGCTCCGGCACGGTCGCGTGCGTGGCCGGCGAGGAAGGGGAGACCACACAGCAGCTGGTAGACGACATCGCTGGGTTCGGCGAACTGCAGGTCTACGTCGTTGCCGCGCAAGCGTGATTGGTGGGTGTGGAGGCCCAGCCCGATGACAGCGCTACCGTCTCGTGCAATTCGGCCCGGGCGGTGCGGTATCCGGCAGATTCCGGCACGATGAGCCGTCGCGGGCCGACGGCAGGGCGTCCGAAGGTCGGTGCCCCTGGCCGAGATAGAGCTCCGTACGCTGAATCGGTGCCTCGGGGCCAGGGTGACGATGAGGTGGGGCGTGGTGCGGTCGGCGAGTGCATCGACGAGGTCTTCCTCGACGTCGGCCAGGCGCTGGTCGCGTTCGGCGGCCGTCGTGAAGCGAGCGCGGTAGGCGGTGGCGAGGTCCGTCTCGGTGAGCCATTCGGTCTTGCTGCCGCAGCGTCTCGGGAAGCGCAGTGAGCGTTTTCAGCGTTGCCTCTCCAGGGTGAGGATGGCTTTGGCTGCTGACGCGTGCGGCTCGGTCAAGCCGAGCGCAGGGAGACTTTCGGCCCTCCGCATGAATAGTGGTGGCTGCTATCCGAGTGCATCCGCGATCGCGGCGCCGGTCTGCGGCTTGGTCAGGTAGGACTGTGCCCGGTGGGGCTGGGCGCCAGTGTTCAGTGTCCAGTCCGAATTCAGGACCCCGCGCGGGTCGGCGAACAGTTTCCGAAGGTCTAGGACAGCGGCAACCAAGTCGTCACGGTCTGAGAGATTCACCCAGCGCTGCACGCGCTCCGGCACTGTTTTGTCCTCCGGTAACCGGTCGTATACCAATGTCCGCAGCCCCAGTGGGGATCCGAGCGTCACCAGCAGCGGCAGCTTGCGCTCCAGCCGGTGCGCGGCCTGGAAGACCGCCACCGAGCCGAGGGAGTGACCCACAATTGCCAATGTCTCCGGCCCGATGTGGGCGGCGATACGCTCCTGGACTTCCTCGCGCACCGCCTCCTCGGTCAGGTAGCGGGTGACCTGGGCCAGTGACCGGTCGGCGAAGCGTTCTGCGAACGCCATGCCAGCTGGGGCGAACCAGCGCAGCCGCGCGAGGGCGTTGAGGACTGGCCGTCCTGACGCGCGTACCCCCATCCGCCCTGGAGCCTCGGTGTCCAAGGCATGCAACTGCCGGTACGCCTCGTCCCGGTCCTCCTCTAGTGGTGCGCGTTCTTCGGCCTGCCGCAGCCACTCCACAGCCAACGCCGCAGCCAGATCCTGCTGTTGCGGTGTCAGATCGTCTACCGTCTGCCCACTGCCCATCCGCCCCTGGGCCAGGAACAGATCGCCGTAGAAGGCCATCCGGCATTCCAGGTCCCCCGGCCTTCCCTGCCGCCAGAGTCGGTCCGCCAGGTCCGGCTGACCGGCGGTACGTACTCCGCCAGCAAGGGCCGGCAGCCAGGCTGCCTCGAGGCTGTCCGCCGACTCCTGCTCCTGCCCCATACCATGCACTAGCACGATCCGGCTCATCCACGCCTCTCTCAGCTGCCATCCGCAGTGCGCGGCACACGATGACCGTAACCGCGGCTAGCGTCGTCATCTGCCTAAGGTGCTGTTCGCCTCGACGGCCTCACTCGTTCGACCCCAAAGCTCGCGGTTGTTTCATCCACGTCGGAGGCGGGACGCCTAACCGCAACCGACGCCACCGTCAACGCCCTCCCGCCGTGTCCCGCCCTTCCCCGCGCCACGCGCTGTGCTGCGACAACGCCCGCCGGGGCGGCCTCACCGCCACCCTGACCCTGTGGGTCGACCAGGGCCTTCGCTCCCGAAGGATCAGGTTCCTTCTCGACCCCTGGTCTGCCGGGTCCAATGGGCGATGGCCCGCCGGGTGGCGAGGGTCTTGGGATGGTCAGGCCCCAGGACGCGAATGCGGTCCTTGAGGAGGTCCTTATATAGCTTCAAGGCCTCCTCAGGCTTCCCGGTTTCCCCAGTCCTGCGAGCCAGGTTGTGCCGGGTGGCGAGGGTGCTGGGATGGTCGGGCCCCAGGACGCGAATGCGGTCGTTGAGGAGGTCCTTATATAGCTTCAAGGCCTCCTCAGGCTTCCCGGTTTCCCCAGTCCAGTGGGCAAGGTTGTGCCGGGTGGCAAGAGTATCGGGGTCATCGGGTCCCAGAATGCGAATGCGGTCGTTGAGGAGATCCTTATATAGCTTCAAGGCCTCCTCAGGTTTCCCCGCTTCGCCGGTCCAGAAGCCCAGGCCATGACGAACAAGGAAGAGGAGGGGGTCAGACCCCAAGGCCCGTTTGGCATCAGCAAAGAGTTCCGTATACAGCTTGAGAGCCTCGTCAGGATTCCCCGCTTCCCCAGTCCAGCGGGCGATGCCGTGCCGGGTGGCGAGGGTATCGGGGTCATCGGGTCCCAGGACGCGAATGCGGTCCTCGAGGACGTTGGAATATAGCTTCAAGGCATCGTCGGGCTTCCCGGCTTCGCCGGTCCAGTATGCAATCTCATGCCGGGCGGTGAGGGTGTTTGGGTCGTCAGGGGCGAGAAATTGGGTGAATTCCTGGTGCCAACGTTGCCATCGCTGGAGGTTCTCCCTCGGCACGGCGGATAGGCGGGCCTTGAGACTATGGATGATCTGCTTGTATGCCCCGCAGCGCCAGAGGTGGTCGGGTTCGGCGCGTTCCGCATAGTCGTAAAGCGGTTCTCGAGCGTTGGCGGGGGTGCGTTTGTCCCCCGCGGCCAAGGTGGCAAGAGATGAGGCCAAGGCACGGTGTCCAGCGACCACATCGACCCCGTACGCGCCCGGACCTGTGGGCAGCGCACCGGCAAGGTAATCCACCAGAGATTGGTGGAACAGGCCGTACAGCATTGTGGATGACGTGCCCTGGCCTGCCGCTGCACGCATGATGTAGCGGCGGAGGGGGGCCAAGCACTTTCCCAGCCCTGCTTCATCCAAGCTGGGGACGCCCAGCCGCTGGCAGGCGTCTAGGAGCGCGGGCAGAGGGAGTACTGCCCCCGGGCCAGCCGCGACCAGAACTGTGAGTGCAGCCCGTAGTGCCGATTCTTCCTCGTCCCATGCCGCGCCTCCCTCCAGGGCCTGGTCGAAGATGCCGTCGTAGACGGCGGCCAGCCCGGACGGGATGTCTTTGGGTTCCAGGTCGGGAACGCGAGTGACATAGTCGGCCAGCAGCGAGGCAACCAGCCAGCCACCGCTGCTGCTCGCCACAACCGCATCATGCAGTTGCTGCTGTACCTTCCGCTGGGACAGGTAGGCGCGCAATTCCGACTCGGGAGCCTTATCCATTGAGACTTTGTACGCCGATGGGTGCGGTGTGACATCAGGGCGCGAGGAGACCACCAATCGCACGTCTGGACCGCCCCTCGAGAGTACGTGTACCTGGCCCAGCAGATCTCGCAAATCCTCGGCAGAAACATCGGAGAGCTGGTCGAAACCGTCGAGGATAATGCGCACCTCTGTGCCCGCCGGCAGATGCCGCAGCGGGCCGAGCAGGTACCGCTCGGTTCCGGTCATCCGGTCCAGTTCGATTCTGGGCACGGACGTCTGGAAGACTGTCTGAGCGTGGCGGAAGCCGTCTACGGTGCCGGCCAGTTGCTTGGCCAGGTGGCGGGCGACGCGCCCGGCGTCCTCGTTCGACTTCAACAGCCGCAGGGCGTTCACGAAGCCTTCAGGAACTGCGTTCGGCGCGACCTCGGGCCGGGTCAGCGCGCCGATCGTCGTGGTCTTGCCGGAGCCGGCAGGGCCTTGTACCACCACATACCGATGCGCACGAGAAGCGGCCACAACCGCCGTCAGCGGCGGGGTCGGACGGAAGAACCGCAGCGCCGGGCGCAGTATCGCTAGATCCGCTGGCGAGAACGCCGGAAGGGATCCAGTCTTCGCCCCCAGAGCAGCGTTGTGTGCCACCCATAGCTCGGGTCTAGCCTTACTACCGTCAAGGGTGACCAGCGCGGGCTGTTGCCTCCGCTCCACTCGCTCGACCTCTCGCTTCAGGTCCGTGCCCGTCAGCGTCTCGCCCCAGGCGATGTGACCGGTGCGCAGCCGAGCGGCGATGGCACGGCTGAAGGCGCAGTCGTACGCAGGATCCTCGATGTTCGCTGCGGTTAGAACCTGGAACCGGCGGCGCAGATCGTTGTCCAGATCAACCCAGCTGGTCGCGGCCTCTGCAGCGCCTTGGCCGGAGAAGCAGGCGTCGATTAGCAAGATGAGGCTGAGTCGGGGGTGGCTGGTGAGAAGTTCTTTGATGTGAAAAGTGAGGCCATAAGGGCCATGTGAATGGCCGAGGGACAGCGCGCAGCCATGCGGTAGGACGTAAAAATTTCCGTTGCTGGCCAAGCCGTGCCCGATCCAGGCCAGGATGAGCAGGCCGCCATTTGAGGCCCGCTCGGCAGCGCCGGCGACCGCGTCGTACGTCTTCGACTTACCCGCGTTGACCAGAAGGGGACCGCCATCCGTAAGAGCGGGCGCGCAGGCTCCCCGCAGCGGGTCACGCAGGACAGCATCCAGATCCCGTGCCGCCTCATCGAGAAACGGAAGATGCGCTTGGCCCTCGTGCTGCGAGGCGGCGACCAACGAGAAGCGAGGATGCTCGGCCGCCATACCAACAAGATCACTCACATTGCGCTTAGTTGCAACTTGTGATGGTCTGCGGTTGAACGTCGTCGTCTGGGCGTCGGTGGCGCAAGTGCGGTGACCTGGTCATTGACGCTGACGGGTGGTGCTCACTCGTTGCTGGCATAAGCGACGAAGAGCCATGCCATTCTCACGCCGACCACCAGCCCCGGACCGCCAGTCCAGAAGCAACCTGCCTTTCCCGTAAGGTTGTTGACGGGCTGTTCCGGGCGGAATCTCTACCCCATCGTCTTCGTGTGACCGGCCGGGCGTGGAGGCCGTCGAGCGGGCGCGGGCTGGCGGGGGTGAGCGTCGTACGGCGCCGCGCCGAGGGCGTGGCCCGCGACGAACTTGTCGACGCGGGCCGGCAACGCGTCCGGGACGCGAGCGCGGTCAGGCGCGGGGGGCTGATGACGATGGTGTAAACGGTTCCGTCTCATGCCGACCGCCAGACTGCTCGAAAGCACCGTTGGGCGGACCACGGCGACGAAACCGGCGGAAGACACAAAGGCCCTACGGGCCTCCCACCAGCTACCACACACACCTCACGAGAACCGACCAAAGAAACCCGAGTACAAGAAAAACGAGCCTTGAATTAGGTTCTGATATTCTACTTCACGACACAATGATTCCCTTTGGAGAACACCATCCGGAGAGAATCGGTACAGAATACCCAACACCCCACCAGAAAACAGATAATGTAACGCGAATGAATGCACCAGAAATGTACGCCGCCTTCTCGGCGAGTTACAGAATCCCTCTGTGAGGTTTCCTGTCACCTCTTTCAAGCATCGAATCTTTCAAAAGGTCCAGACCACTACTCCCATCACGTAGAGTAGCCGTTACGTAATTATGTACCGACCTTGAGAGCGTTACACAATGGGTACACATTAGGGGTAGGAGGGGCGCCCGGAGGGCGCTTGAACGCAAGTCAAGCTCCACCCTCGCCACCAGCAATTGAGCGCCCCAAGAGATAAAACTGCAGCTCAGAGATATAAAGGAGCACCAAAGCTCGACCTGACGACACATCCTCAGAACGATGCCAGCCACTCCACAGTTATGTAACGCCAGCGGGGGCCGGTACCCGTTCCCTTTAGCTAGCCCGTAACGCTGCGGAGCGGCGTTACAAACCGTCGCGGAGC
>NZ_RPDJ01000058.1 GCF_004023625.1 Streptomyces cavernae
CAATGAGCGCGCCACCGACCCGGGCCTGGCGATAAGCCTGGGGCGGCTCACTCACCGCCCTCGTCGCCGTCCTCGGACACGTTCGGGTCGCGCAGCGGGCGCAGGCCCTGGCCGGGCCCTCTCGCCTTGATGTTGAACAGGTAGCGCCCGAGGTGTACTGACCCGTCAGGTTGGGGACGCGATGAGCCAGGCCCCGCTACCGCGTGCGCACGCGGTCGGTGTGCTCCGGAAGGCCCAACGTCGAAGAGGGGCCGTCGAGGTCGGCTGTTCTCCGGGGCGCCGCACGATCACGCGGCCGGGACTTGGTCGTCGTCCAGCACGCTGAAGTCGACATCGAGGCGGGTGTCGTAGTCCTCCGGGGTGATGCCTATCTCGTGGGTCGAGTAGACGCCGAACCGGTTGACGCGCTCCGTCAGGTACGGCGAGATCTGGGCCAGGTCCAGCGGGTCGATCACTTCGCCCTCGGCCTCCAACTGCCGCACCACGTCCGCGATGTCCAGGGTGTTGTGGAAGATCAGCAGGTTGGCGAGCAGAGAGGTGAATTTCACGTCCTTCTCCTGCTCGACCGGGTCGTTGCGCGTCACGGTGCCGCGCTGGCCGAACCGCACCCAGTCGCTGAAGCCGTTGAATGCCTCGACCTTGTTGGTCGCGGCCGTCACCCTGCCGCGCAGCGGCGCGTCCGAGAGGAACCGGAGCAGTTGGACGGTACGGATCACCCGCCCGACCTCGCGGAAGGCGGTGTAGGTGGCGTTCTTCTGGGAGCCGGAGCGCAGCCGCTTGAGCAGCAGGGTGGAGGAGATGGCGCCCTCGCGGACCGAGACGGTCACCCGCATCAGGTCCTTGAAGTGGGTCGCGATCAGCTTCCAGTCGATCACGTTGCGGCCCGGCTCACCGAACAGGGCGTCGTTAGGCAGTCCTTCCAGTTGCGGATCCTGGGCATCAGATCGATCCCGAGCAGGTGGGCGAGTGCGAACACCGGATAGCTCTGGCCCTGGGTGTCGGCGTGGATCGTGCCCGGCTGCACCTCGGAGGCATTCTTCAGCAGGCCCTCGATGATGTAGACGGCCTCCCACACCCTGCACGGCACGAAGTGCGTGAACAACGCGATGTACAGGTCCGAGATGTGGTGGTACGCGATGCCGCCCACGGCCCTGTACCGAACGCTCGTCTCGGCGAGGAGGTTGTCCAGATAGGTGTCCATGTGGGTGCCGTCGGCCGCCGCGGTGGTGCCGTTGCCCCAGGCGCGGGACATGTCCAGGTTGGCGTGCGCGTTCACCACGTCCGTGAGCGCCTCGTTCAGCTTGGCCACCGTCGTGTGCCGGCGGGCCGCGACCGACAGCTCGTGCGCGCTCACTCCGGCGATGTGCCGGGCGGCCTCGGCGTACGTCATGTTCGTGCCCTTGACGAACGTGGTGATCACATACCGGCCGAAAGGGTCCTTCAGCTTCGGGTCGTTGCCGGAGGCCGGACCGAACCGGTGCCACCACTCGACCCAGTACGCGGTGCGCGCCACGATGCCCAGCAGTGACCGCTCCGGCATCCGTTCCTTGATCGCCTGCTCCAGCCGTACCGCGCTCGCCCTCGGTTTCTCCGCGCGGCGCGGCTTGAGCTTGGGCACCCCGGTCTCCGGATCGATGAACGGCTCGTCGTTGTCCGGGTATTCCCCGTCCGCCTTCGCCGCCGCCTCCGTCAGCCGTCGGCGCAGCTGGGCCACCAGAGCGCGCCCGTCGAACGGCGTGGCCTCGCTCGCCTCGCACAGGCCGACCTCCACCAGATACTCCGGCAACGTGGCCTCCACCTGCTCCCACGGCAGCAGTTGCTCGGACCAGTCGGCGTACTCCTCCGAGCCGATCACCGCCACGTCGCCACAGCGCAGCTCCTCGGCGAGGTAGAAGAAGACCATGGCCTCGAAGTGGCGGCGCACGAAGTACCCGGGCCGGCGGCGGTCACGGATGACCTTCCGCCAGTTCTGCGTGGCGAACGAGATGTCGATCTTGGCTCCGTCCGCGTCGCGGTCGGGGATGTAGTCGCGGGCCGGGGTGCGGTGGGCCTTTGCGTGCGCGAGCGCGTGCAGGACGCTGGCGTCCTCGCTGGTGGCCTTCAGCTCGATGACATCGGTCAGGTCGAACATCACCGGACGGTCGGCCTTCAAATGGCCGTGCAGCAGCACCTCCCAGTTATCGCCGTGGTGGGCGGAGACCTTCTCGATCTGCGCGTACTGGGCCTCGAACCCGCCCAGCTTGTCCACCGCGGACAGCAGCGAGCCCAGCCCGTTGGACTGCACCATCAGCCCCTCGGCCAGCAGCAGGAAGGCGGGCGGTACCTTGCCGTCCAGCCGCTCGGCGACTTCGGCCGCACTCGACTCCTCATCCAGGCCCTCCAGCGCGTCCAGGGCCTCCTTGGTCAGCGCCGCCACCCTCGCCCGCGCCCTCTGCGCCGGTCCCTCCTCGTCGACGTGCTGGAGCAGGGTGCGGTAGTTGCCGATCAGCGCCTCCACGATCTCCTGCTGCTGGCGATGGATCTCGGCAAGCTCCTCGCGGGCCTTCTTCGCCTTCGCCGCCATGCGCTTGCACAACATCGTGGCCAGGTCATCCCGGGCGCGCATGCGGGCCTTGGCTGCCAGGCAGGCCGTCAGCGCCACCCGCTTGTCGTCGGTGTAGTCCTTCAAGGTGGCCGCGTCCTGGGCCTCCGCCTCGCCGGCGAAGTCCGCGACCTTCGTCGAGGCGACCTGCTCCAGCCACTTCCCGGTGTCGCCGAGCCCGTCCACCCACTCCAGGTGGCCCTTGAGCCGCTTGAAGTGCGACCAGGTCGCCCGGCCCGGGTTCTGCTTGGGCGCGTTGAACAGCGTCTTACAGTCCAGCCCGATCACATCCGGCAGCCCCAGCAGCCGGCGCCGCTCCTGCTCGGTCATCCGGCCCCGGATACCGGCCAGGATCTCCTCGTTCACCTGGCCCCGCACCGTGGAGGCCATCGCGTCCAGCGTGGAGAACCGCGGTATCTCCAAGTTGGCCTCGACCAGCTTCTCCAGCGCGATGTTGATCAGATCAGCCGGGCTGTTCTTCGACGCCGCAGCCACCCGCATCGTCTCCTCCGCGAGCCCGCGGGCGGCCTGGCCGTCGTAGCGCACCCCGCACCGCTCACGCACCCACGACCGGTACCGCTCCGCCGTGCGGCCGGAGGCATACACCGGCAGCGTGCTCTCCGGCAGCTCCACCGCCCGGCGCACGAACTCCACCACCTGGTCCGGCACGTCGTGCGCCTTGGGGAAGCAGCCCATCCGCTGATACGACTTCAGCGCCACCAGCAGCGCGAGCTGATGCTCGTCGGAGTCCGTGACCTCCTCGACCCAGGCCCGCTCCTCCTCGCTGGGCGTGAAGAACACATGCAGCTCACGCGCGGTGATCAGCCGCTTGAACCGCGGAGACGCGGTCCGCTCGATCGAGGTCATCCCCACCCCACTCGACAAGCCCAACCCATACAGAGGCGCCACACGCACCCGCGTGATCATGTCCGGTGCGACAAGGCCGAGAAGATCAGAACCACGGAACCCAGGACACCCGCTGGGACGCGGTGATAGACAGGGGATCACGGCCTTAAGATCATCCCGTGGCGGCTTTTGGGCTCACCTTGGCTGGACCCCTCTGGGAGACGTGACAGCCCTGCGAAGTGTTACGCGACGAGGGGAAGTTGGTCAGGCGCGACCTCAACAGCGCGCCGTTCGCTGTTTTTCAGCCAAGTTAGGCAGAAGGGGCAACACCCCCCTGCATCCCCCCCTCAACCCCCATCTGGCCTGGAGCTGCGGGTGGAACGGGCCTCCGTACCCTACGTAGACGCGCCACTGCGATGAGGCGCATTGTGGCCAGATGGCCAGTTGCTGGCACGCTGGTGGGAGCGCATCCGAAGCGGGTCGGGCTTCGATGCGGCACTTCTTCGCGGGCTGTCCGGCCGCAGCCCTCCTGTCTCACGGACTCGACGCCAGTGAGTCGGTGTTGGTGTGCCCGGCTGCGGAATCTGGGCGGATCGGCGCAGCCAGGCCTGAGCCCGAAAGGCCAGTCGCATGACCGGACAGATCAGCCTCGCTGCTATTGTCCTGCTCGCTCTGGGCGGGGTCACGGTCTTCATCGCTTACCGGAACGAGCGTCTCGGCGCGGCCATCCTCGTCGGAGTCGGCGTCGTGGCTCTGCTGGGCGTGCTGCTCGGTGCGCCCGAACCGGCGCAGTCGAACGGGGACCGACCGGTGCCGTCGGCATCGGTTGCACCGCCGACGTCGCCGGCCGGAACCCCGGTTACACCATGAGCCCGCTGGCTATCGGCGGCTCTGGATGGCCCGGATCTTGGGGCGGATGGTGTCGGCCTGCAGGCCGGTGACGTCGGCGATCTTGCGCAAGTCCCAGCCGGGCGTCCCCTCGAGGATGGCTGCCGTCTCGTTGCGGATGGCGGCGGCCTTCAGGTGCCGGGCGCGCGCGGCCGCGGCCTGGCGGGCGGCGTCGGGAAGGCGCTCGGCAGCGTTCTCCACGAACTCGATGTCGGCCGCCTCAGCCGCGGCCTTCTTGTCCTCCTCGACGGGCAGCCGGCCCGACTTGCGGTCCAGGCCCAGAGCGACACGGCGGAGTTCGTCGAACGCGTTGCGCGCCACGCCCATGGCCTTATCGACCGCGCGCGCTTTGGTGTAGAACTCCAGCGACAGGGCGCACCGGTCACGCTCTTTGCCGGTAACGGTGTAGGCGGCATCGGCGTCGCGGGCGGTGCGGGAGGCCTCCGCCAGGCGCGCGGCTGGGTCCTTGATCCCTTCCAGTTCCTCGGCGACGTCCTGGGCGGCCTTTTCCTTGATCGCCTTGAAGTCCTGGCGTTGCAGGGTGATGCGGTCGGCGGGGAACAACAGGTCGCGGAGGACACGGCGCCGGGCGGCCAGCCGTGCGTGCTGGATAGCGACCTTGGGCAGCTTTGCGGCGGCGTTCTCCATGTACGGCACGCCGGCGGCCGTGCCGAGCTCGGCCCAGTCTTTGGCTGATGGTGACGGATCACCGTCGGGGACACCGAGGGCTGCCCGGACGGCCTTGAGCTTTGTTTCCTTGCTGCAGCCAGCCGCCTCTTCAACGGCACGGGGCCGCTGGTAGACGGCGAGGGAGACCATGAGCCGGTCGCGCTC
This sequence comes from Streptomyces cavernae, assembly GCF_004023625.1. Lineage (GTDB taxonomy): Bacteria > Actinomycetota > Actinomycetes > Streptomycetales > Streptomycetaceae > Streptomyces > Streptomyces cavernae. The sequence continues at coordinate 5,150 of NZ_RPDJ01000058.1, forward strand.
GATGCGCGCGATGGCGATCTCGTCGAGGACCTGTTGGTAGAGCTTGGTGGCCCGCGCGCGGCGTTCCCGCGGGGAGCGGATGGACTCGAGTTCGGCCTTCAGCTCGTCGGCAGCGGTCTCGCGGATCTGGGGGAAGTCCGGGCGCTGCAGATCGGGCGCGTCTGGTGCCACGGTGTTGGCCATCACGGTCTCCTTGCCTGCTGTCCCAGTGGCCGCCGGCGGGGCGGGCTGGAGTCGGAGGCTGGGGAAACCCCACGCCGTACTTTCGGTGAACCGTACAGTACGAACGCCAGCGGTGCAACGGAGCGCCAGCGCACCGCGACAGCGTGACCGCGGGCCAGCCCGGCCCGGTCCGCGTGTACGTCTCCGCCGACGAGCACCAGGAGCACGAGTAGCTACGCGCCGCCCGGGACGCTCGGCCGCCGTCTCCGTAGCCGCCGTACTTCCGTCTGCGGCTGCTGCTCTCCCTCGGCAGCCTCCCGGCCGCCCTCCGGGTCCAACAGCCGCTCTACGGGCAGCAGGCGGGACCCGGCGCACTCCGCGGCGGTCGACTGTTCGGTCGGTCCCATGCCCAGCACTCGACGAGTCACGGGGTGATCCTCCCGTGCCCGGTCCGGTGACCGCACACCCGCGCCGACACGGCACGTCCGGGTGGGGCGACCAGCGAGCAGCAAGGAGGAGAACCTCACCGAGGAGAAGCTCTCCCGGGACGCGAAGGCCGAGGGCAACAGCAGAAGCAAGCGGTAGATGCTCGTCATCACGTGCCAGGAGGAGAACATCTGGTTCGCGATCGGGATGAAGGCCGACGAGGTCGACGCGGAGAACCCGGCTATCCAACTCCTGCCCAACCACAAGCTCCACCACTTCGAAGGCGACTCGCGTCGCGGCTCTGATCTGCGGATTCACACCAATGACGTGCAGGCCCTCAGCGCAGCGTCCTCGTCTCTCCAACGGCGTCACCAGGGACGTTTCCGCGACCGTCTTGCACACGGACGCCGAAGTTCGGCGCTTCGATCATTGCCTTGAATTCGAATTCGTGGCCTACATCGCGAATTACACATCAAATGCGGTCTGGTTATTCGTGTGACTTCAGCGCAGCAAGGGTGACAAGGCCCCGATGGGCCACAAGTCCGCAGGTAGGCGGCTGGCGTGGCCGGAACGAATTTGCAGAGAACGGCTTCTGTGCTGAAATCCTTCGCTGACACGCCACCGAACGCTCAGACGTCTCAACATCCCGGCAGCAGGCCCGCTTTGACCTGGCAAAACGACTCATCACGTTGCGAGGTGCCCGTGGTGCGAGTTGCGAGCGAAAGTGGCAAAACCCCAGGTAGAGCCCCTGTTACGGCCAGATACCGGCTGGTTCTAGCCAGTGCCTTTGCGGTCGCCGGAACCGGATGTCGGCCACGTGTGCGTAGGCTTCTCCTTGAGGACAACGACCGCGCCCAGCAAGGACATCCGGACCGAGATCGACAAGGCTCGGGTGGGGTGGGTGCGGACCGCTCCAACGGGTTGTCGTCACCGCGTAGTCCGTCAGCTCTCGACCCGAGGAGGCGCCCCAAAAGAAGCGGTCCCCTGCTCCAACAGGGGACCGCCGCGTAGTCCGACAGCTCTCACCCGAACCGAACCGTGAAGATCGAGAACAGGAGTAGAGACATCGTGCCTACAAGCGAGCCTAAGGGGCCGCACGCCTTGGCGTCGAGTTGCATCACTCTTCGCGTACCCCCGGGCACACGAGGACACCAGCCCCAGCACTCCGACACCGCAGTACATGCGATGACGGGGCGGTGATCAAGGTGGACAACCAGATCAGCGTCCGAATGGTCCTCCTTCTGCTGGTAGGAGGGCTCACTATCTACGTGACCCTCCGCGACCCCGAGCTGGGCATCGCCATCGGTGTCGGTGTCGTTGTCGTCACGCTGCTTCACCAGCTTCTGGGCAAGTAGCACGTACCGGCGGCCAGCAGACCCCTGCCACATTCCAGAGCCCCGCCCGGCTTCGGCCGACGCGGGGCCCTGGTGTGAGGGATTGCCAAGTACCTCGTTGGGCGAGACTCTGCCCGCGCGTCCGCGCGGGCGCCGGCGTCCGGCTTCCTCCCCGGCCGGGCTCGCCGGTACGCCATCGGCCACCCGCCGTACGTCATCCGCTTGGGCGACGATGCCGCAGCGCCGCGGCCGCCTGGCGGTGCCGGTCAGTATCCCGACCTCGGGGAACATCGATACAGCGGTTATCGGTGAGAACGATCATGGCCATCTAGCACAGTGATCCACTTCGCCGCTGAGGTTCAGTGAAACGCCTCCGGGCCCGGCCCGGGGCTGGCTACGGTCCGGCTCGTGCCGGTGGAGTTTCTGAGTGATGAGCAGGCCGTTATCTGGACCTTTCTGGTTCATCAGCCGCGCTGAGCTGGCCTTTTGTGTGGCTGGCAGTGTCAGCTCCGTCTCCGTAGAGTTGTCCACAACGGGAGCTGATCCAGTTGCAACGCATGAAAGGGACGAACACCCGCATGGCGACCCCGCCGTCCGAACGTACCCTCACCTACGCCGAAGACCTGAGGCCCGAAGACGTCCGCGCCCTGGAGACGTTCCTCAACGTCCAGCTGGGGCGGGTGTACGAAGAGGTCGGCGAGACTGGTGAGACGTCCTTCGCCATGCGGTCTCTGCGCCTGGTCTGCGACTCGGCAGAGCTCCTGTGCATACTGCTCGCGGTGGAGCAGCCCGAGAGGTGGCAGCGGGCCGCAATCGTGCGCGAGTGGCAGCGGCTACGCAGTACGGCCCACGAGTTCAACCACTGCGAGGGCTATGACCATGATCGCTGGTGGAACCAGGTACGGCACTTCGACGCCTCCGACGAGACCGCCGAACAGGACCGGATCCGCCGGTTCGCCGATGTCGGGCCATACCCCGAGACCGGACATTAGCCGTGTGGGACGTGACTCCACCCACGCGTACACGCGCGGGTTTCCTGCGTCGGTGGCTAAGCCTCCGCGCAGAGGACCAGCCCGGCCCTGTGCAGAACGTTCAGCGCGCCCACCGTGTCGGCGTTCTCCACCAGGCCGCACTTGACGCACTCGAACTTTGCTTGGGTGACGCGGTTCTCCTTGGCGATGTGCCCGCAGCCTCCGGCGGCGAGCGGACACGTGCGGGAGGTGTTACGGGCGTCCACTGCGATCACCCGGCGAGCGGCACTCTCAGCCTTCTGCGCCAGGGCGCGGAAGTCGCCGAGCTGACCCGCATGATCGACCTGGCCGGCTACCCGGACGGGACACGAGTCATCGTGCGGCGAGAGCGTCCGCACCCCGGAGCCCAGCTGTCGCTCTTCGACCTGGACGAAGGCATGCGCCACCAGGTCTTCCTCACCGACGCCCCCTACGGCGAGGGCTCCTTGCAGCACCTGGAAGTCCGCCATCGCACGCACGCCCGTGTCCAGGACCGCATCCGCTGCGGCAAATCCACCGGCTTCGGCCGCTTCCCCTCCCACCACTTCCCCATCAACGCTGCCTGGCTGGAGCTGGCCCTCACCGCCATCGACCTGCTCGCCTGGACTCAAACGCTGCTGCTGGAAAGCGAGTTGGCCACCGCCGAGCCAAAGAAGCTCCGCTACCGGCTCCTGCACGCAGCCGCCCGCATCACCGGGGGCGGCCGCCGACTCCACCTGCGCACCTCCGCAACCCGACCCTGGCGAAACGAGCTGACCAGCGCATTCGCACGCCTCACGGCCCTGCCCCGGCCAGCCACCTAAACCATGACACCGCCCCTGCCCGCCCACGACCGAGGAACCCTGGAGCACCCGACCCGCGCGTCGGCCCACGACCATGCCCGCCGACAACGAGCAACCGAAACCATCACTGCACACCCACGCAGACCGACTCAGCCGCTCGAAGCGAAACAGGGAGGCTAGTACTCCAGCAGCACTTTGACGTTTTCCCTGTTCAGGGGCGGTTTGGGTGAGTGTAGCGGGCTGATTGCCGGCCGGTGTCCTCTTTCCCGGGCCGCCCCTCGATCTTGTGCAGCCGCCGCTGATTGTGACAGCGGTCCGGGCAGCCTCCTGACGTGATCGACGAGCGTGCAGTTGAGATGTGGAACGACGAACTCGAGGAACTGTTCCTGCGTACCGGCCACCGCTTCAGGCGCGTCGAGCCGCGTCGCAGGATGCGTGACTACATCCGTGGACTACTGGGCCCGGTCGGCCGAAAAAACGGCTGGCAGCTGGCCGAGTACGCCGGACACCGCACACCCGACCGTCTCCAGCGGCTCCTGAACGGCGCCCGCTGGGACGCAGACGAACTCCGCGACGACCTCCAGCACTACGTAGCCGAACGGCTCGGCGAGCCCGACGGGATCCTCATCCTCGACGACACCGGCTTCCCAAAGAAGGGCACCACCTCGGCCAGCGTGCAGCGCCAATACTCCGGCACCGCCGGCCGCACCGAGAACTGCCAGATCGGCGTGTTCGCCGCCTACGCCACCACACGCGGACGCGCCCTGGTGGACCGCGAGTTGTACCTGCCCAAGTCCTGGACCGACGACCGCGACCGCTGCCGCGCCGCGCACATCCCGGAAGAGCGGACCTTCGCCACCAAACCCGACCTGGCCAAGGCCATGGTGCTGCGGGCGATCGCCTCGCCGCTGCCGATCGCCTGGGTGGCCGCGGACGCCGCCTACGGTCAGGAATGGCGGCTGCGCCGCATGCTGGAGGAGACCGGCCTGGGCTATGTGCTCGCGGTCCCCAAGTCCCAGCAGGTGCCCCACTTCGGACGCATCGACCACCCCCTCTCCCAGGCACCCGATGAAGCGTGGGAGCAACGTTCGTGCGGTGACGGCGCCAAGGGCCCGCGCGTCTACCACTGGGCCGCCCTGCAGATCACCTCCATCGAGGACTTCGACGGCGAGATGCCCACCCACCAGCGGTGGGCACTGGCCCGCCGTAGCATCAGCAAGCCCGAGGAGATCGCCTACTACCTCTGTTACGCACCGCTTGGCACCACGGTCGAGCACCTGGTCCGCGTCGCCGGGACGCGCTGGGCCATCGAGGAAGCCTTGTGCGCCACGAGGCGCTCTGCCGTATCCCCGGTTCAACCGGGAGGAACTGGAGGGAGGTTCCTGGGTTCGATGGCTTACCTGATGCCGAAAGGCTTATAGGGACAAGAGCATGCCAGGAAATCAGCGACCGGGCCCAGACGCCAGGGGCGGTGCGTTGGGGAACCCGCGCGACATGGTGAAAGCTGCATTGCCTGAATCCCAATCTCCAGGGATGGAACTTCGCATCCTCCGGAACGGCCGCGAGGATCTCAAGCTGGAATTGTCCCAGGACAAGACGCTGATCACGCACGCCCGTACCAATAGGGCGCGTTTCCTCGGCTATGAGATCAGCGTGCAGCACGACGACAAGCAGCGCACGAAACGCGGCCAACGCGCCGTGAACGGAGCGATCAGCTTGCACGTGCCGACATCGATGATCAAGGCCAAGATCGCCCTCTACTCCAAGCGCGGCAAACCCGCGCGCCGCTCCCAAGTGATCAACTTCAGCGACCACGACATCGTGCGGATCTACGGAGCCGAGTACCGAGGCGTCGTCCAGTACTACCTGCTCGCCGGTGATGTCCGACGACTACACCGGCTGCGGTGGGTCATGCTGACCTCCATGCTCAAAACGCTGGCCTCCAAGCACCACACGTCGGTCCGTAGGATCGCGGCCAAGCACAAGGCCAAAATCCAGACACCACACGGACCGCGCACGTGCTTCGAAGCCACCGTTGAACGCGGAAAAGGCAGCAGACCACTGGTCGCCAGGTTCGGCGGCATTCCACTGCGACGGCAAAAGAACGCGGTCATCACCGACCGCCACCCGGGTCGGCTCACCTACCCCCGCCGGCAACTGATCGACCGGCTACAACAGGGTAAGTGCGAGCTCTGTCAGCACATAGGCGAGGTGGAAGTCCACCACGTCCGCAACCTGAAGGAACTCGACCGAGCTGAACCCGCCCGTTGGAGACGAGTCATGGCCAAACGGCGCCGCAAGACCCTCGTGGTCTGCGCCGACTGCCACGACCACATCCACCACCGGGAATCCTTCCCGCTCACGCAGTAGTCACCGGAGAGCCGGATGCCTGGAAAGCGGGCCCGTCCGGTTCGGAGGGAGGTCGCGCGGAAAAGGACCAGCACACCTGGCACCTCGCCGCGCGGCCGACCCTACCCAGGCCGCGAAGAACGAGTGCGGCCTCGACCAGTACGAAGTCCGCCGCTATACCGGCTGGATGCGGCACATCACCCTGGCCATACTGGCGCATGCCTTCCTGGCCGTCATGGCCGCCGACGCCGCGACAAAAGGGGCAGCAGAAACGATTCCTGCCTTGCACCCCTCACCGTGCCAGAAGTTCGGCGGCTCCTGGCAACTGGCCACTCACCCCCTCGCCGTTCACCAGCCCCTCATCAGCGCACGCGCACTGAGATGGTCACACTCGCGCAGACGACGCCAAGCCGTTGCCCGCCGCCGTCACTATCAGCGGCGGCTGCACACGATCGAGGGGCGGCCCGGGAAAGAGGACACCGGCCGGCAATCAGCCCACTACACTCACCCAAACCGCCCCTGAACAGGGAAAACGTCAAAGTGCTGCTGGAGTACTAGGCGCCCGGTCATCCGCCACCACCCCGGAGCCGACAACGCCTTCTCCGACCTGCACCTACTCGTCCTGGAGGTTCAGCCAGTGCATCGCGTCCAGGGCGATGCCGACATTGGTGCCGTGCCGGTCCAGAGTGACGGGCAGGCGGTCTTCGGCGCGGCGAATGCGTTGCAGGATGGTGTTTCGGTGGGTGAACAGCAGCTCTGCTGTCCGGGATGCGTTGTACCGCTGGTGGATAAACATGCGCAGCGTGTCACGTAGGTCTTGTGGGCCCGAGGCCAACGGGCCGAGAGTCGCGTAGATGAATTCGCGTAGCCGGGCTTCATCTCGGGCCAGCAAGAGGACGGCGGCCACGTCGTCATAGAAGGCGACCCGGTGCGCGTTGTTGCTCTGCACCAGCCGTTGGGTCTCCACCGCGCGGTCGTGGGTGCGTCGGAACCCGTCCACTCCCTCGTCCAATGAACCGATCGCAAGCCTGACGTCGCGGTGCGGGGCCAGAGCAGTCTCGAACCCCTCGGCCGAAACGGGGATTCCGGGCGTCAGCCACAGCCACAGCGACGAAGCGCTGGCATGAACGAGCAGCCGGCTTCTGGACTCCGCGGCCCGGCCGAGTTCGCTCGCCACCTGCACGAGGGCCGCGCGATCGGCGATCTGTGGTGGCGCCCAGAGGATCACCCCCAAATGTCTGGCTGAAAGCGAGTATCCGAGACTCTGATCAACACCGGTCACAGGAACCGGTGCTCCACCCAGGATGAGATTGACCAGCTCAAGGCGTCTTACGTGCTCGTCGCCCGACAGAGCTGCGCGCTCCTGCTCCAGAATGTCGATCACGGCAGTGACTGAGCGGTCGACCCAGAGCGACAGTGAGCGCGAGGCCCGGTCAAGAGCGGGCTGCAGGACGGCGGTTTCATCGCACAGTGAAAATGCGATCCGCATCAAGATGGACCACATCGCCTGTTGAGCGGCGTGGTTGGAAGCGCGGAAGGTGTCCTCCTCACCCCAGCGATACCCGTCGCGCGAGATGTTGACGATCTGGCTTGTCAGGTGGGGCTCCACGTCCCGCCACGGGTCCTCGTACATCGAGCGTGCCCAATGATGGGAATAGGCCCGGGTCGCCTCACCGATCGCCTCTGCAATGGAGGGGTCCGATCCGAAGCGGGGATCGATCGCGTTGACAAGTGCGTCCTGGATCGGACGCAAGACGGAGGGATCGGCCAGGAATTCCTTGCACATGGTGCGTAGCAACTTTTCGGAGTCGCCCCGCAAATCGGCGCCATGCATAGCGCCCACACTACCCCTCCTCCCTGTGCCTTGCGCCTGTGCACTATGCACTGGTCTCCCGGGTAATGATGTGCACTCCAACATTGAGTGGCGCCTGTCACAGGTCGACCATGAGTGCGTCGGTGCACTCGGCCGGCCCCGCGATCGGACAAAGGCGAACGACGATGGGAGAGTCAGGTGACTCGTGTGCTAGGGCCCCGGACTGAAGCGCGATTCAGATCAGGTGATGGCGAGCGTGAAGCAACGCTCTTCCGTCCCGCCGCTTCCGACGATCGAGGGGCCCTACCGATCGTCGTGCTCGCGCGCGGAATCTCTGGGGTCAAGAGCCACCCGCGAGTCGAGATCCCCGCGCTGCTCTCCCTCTACCAGGCCGGCCGGTTGAACCTGGACGAGCTGATCACCACCAAGTACCGGCTCGAAGACATCAATCAGGAGTACCAGGACATGAAAGAAGCCAAGAACATTCGCGGCATGATGATCCACACGGACGCCGACCGTTGAGCGCCCCGGCCTACATCGGCACCCCCGTAGGCGGCCAGGTGCTGGACCGGACGTCCCTGTACATCGACGGTGAGTGGGTGGCCTCGGCCGGGACCGACAGGATCGAGGTACTGAACCCGGCCACCGAGGAAGTGATCGCCCAGGTCACGGCCGGGACACCGGCGGACGTGGATCGCGCGGTGGCCGCTGCGCGCCGGGCGCTGCCGGCCTGGTCGGCCCGGCCGCCGGGCGAGCGGGCGGACTACCTGGAGAAAGCCCACGAGGCGCTGGTGGCCCGGACCGACGAGATCGCGGCGCTGATCTCCCGAGACATGGGGATGCCGCTGCAGGCCGCCGCATCCATACAGGTCGGCCTGCCTGCCTTCAACCTGGCGAACTTCGCCCGGCTGGCCCGGAACTTCACGTTCGACGGCCCCGAGGTCGGCAACTCCCTGATCGTGCGGGAACCGATCGGTGTGGTCGGCTGCATCACCCCCTGGAACTTCCCGCTGCACCAGATCGTGCTGAAGGTGGCGGCTGCGCTCGCGGCCGGCTGCACGGTGGTGGTCAAGCCGACCGAGGTGGCTCCGCTGGCGGGTCATGCGCTGGCCTCGATCTTCGACGACATCGGCCTGCCGGCCGGGGTTTTCAACCTGCTCAGCGGATTCGGCCCGGTGGTCGGCGAGGCGCTGGCGGCGCATCCCGGGGTCGACATGGTGTCGTTCACCGGCTCCACCCGGGCCGGGAAGCGGGTCGCGGTGGTGGCGGCCGAGACGGTCAAGCGGGTCGCTCTGGAGCTCGGCGGGAAGTCGGCCAACGTGCTGCTCGACGATGCCGACTTCGAGCGGGCGGTAGCCGACGGCCTGGCCAAGTGTTACGTCAATTCCGGTCAGACCTGCTCGGCGCTGACCCGGATGCTGGTGCCGGTCGACCGGCTGGCCGAGGCGGAGCAGATCGCCGCCCGGGTGGCCGGCGAGTACCGGCACGGCGATCCGTCCGACCCGGGGACCCGGCTGGGGCCGCTGGTCAGCTCGGTCCAGCTGGAGCGAGTCCGGTCGTACATCCAGAAGGGTATCGACGAGGGCGCAACTCTGGTCGCCGGCGGGGTGGAGAGCGGGCGCGACCCTGCCGACCTGGGCCGGGGGTACTACGTGCCGGCCACCGTGTTCTCCGGCGTCACCCCGGGGATGACGATCGCCCGCGAGGAGATCTTCGGCCCGGTCCTGTCGATCATGCCGTACCAGGATGAGGACGACGCCGTGCGGATCGCCAACGACACCGAGTACGGCCTGGCCGGCGGGGTTTGGTCGGCCGATCCGGAACGAGCGCTGCGGGTGGCCCGGCGCCTGCGGGCCGGTCAGATCGAGGTGAACGGGGGCGCGTACAACCCGGGCGCGCCGTTCGGCGGGTACAAGCAGTCCGGCGTCGGCCGCGAGGGCGGCGCTCAGGGACTGGAGGAGTTTCTGGAGACCAAGGCGATCCAGCGCTGATGCTTGACGAAATCACCACGCCCGATCATGAACCCGAGGAGGACACGTGACTACCAGGGAGAAGCCGCGCAAGTGGATCAACGCCGAGATCGAGGCGCTCGACCCGGACGTCGACCATGCCCGGATCTGGCAGCTCGGCAACGCCTACCGGACCAGCCCGATGATCCTCAACATGGCGGTGTGCCAGGGCTTCCTGCGGCTCGTCGGGCCGGGCAGCGGCGCACGCACACTCGTCCGCGGCGGCAAGGGCAAGGTCGTCCTGCACCAGCAGCGTCGTATAGAGGGCACCATGCACGCGGTGTGGACCTGGTACCTCGGCGAGGGTGCGCACGACCCGAGCGTGCGTGAGTCCGTCGAACGGGTCAACCGGCAGCACGACGCCTGGGCGGGGAAGTACCCCGACGCGATCCTGGACGTACGCCAGTACACGTACACGATCTGCATCCTCGCCGCCGAGCCGCACCGGGTGATGCAGCGGCTCGGTCTGCCCGGCTTCAGCGCCAAGGAGCAGCGGGCCGCCTACCGGCACTGGTCGCAGATCGCCGGGCTGTTCCGCATCGGTTCGGACCAGGGCGTCCCGTTGCCGGCGGACTTCGACGGGATGCTCGCCTTCCTCGCCGACTTCGAGCGCAACGACTACTCGACCGCTCCGGAGAGCAACGTCGTCGCCGAGGCGATGCTGCAGCAGTTCTGCGACCGCTGGTTCCCCCGCCCGTTGCACGGGCTCGGTCGTGCCCTCGTGCTGTCCCTTGCCACCCCGGACCTGCTCGCCGTCCACGGGCTCAAGGGTCCGCGACCGCTCGTGGTCCGGACCCTGCGGCGGACACTGCGCACGCTCATCACCGTCCAGGTCCGGTGGGCGCCCGACCCGGTCGAGGTGGCGCCGATCCGCGCCGCGTTCGCCGAGCCCCGCCCGGAGACCCCGATGGGCGGTCGGCTCAAGGCCGCCCTGTCCGGCATGAGGGGACAACGGCCCGCGCCGAACGGGTCGACGAGTACGGACGTCTGACGTGTCGGCCGGGACCGGTGCACGGTCGTCGGGATCCTCGCCCCGTCCGCACCGGCTCCCGAACTCGACCCCGCGGCGGTCGTCGGCCGGCTACCGTCCCCCGCCGGGCGGTCGCGGCCGGCCTCGCCTCGACCCTTGTGAGGGGCCGCTGCCGGCCTGAACCCGGCAGTCCGTGCTGCCCGGATCGCTCCGACCGAGGCGCTGGCGACGCCGTCAGCCGCCACCGCGCGGGCCGCCGCCTCACCCACCGGTTCGTTGCGAAGGCTCACGGCGTGCCGACGTCACCGTTCACCACTCGGGTGGCGTCCGTGATCGTGCTGACCTCATGCCGACGGATCTTCCGCAGCAGCCGGACCAGGGTGCCGCGCTCGCGGGCGGTCAGGGCTCGGGCCCACTCGGCCTCGCGGGCGTTGTTGCGTGCGAAGAGCTCACCGACCACGTCGTGTCCGTAGTCGGTGAGCTGGACGGTGACGGACCGGCCGTCCTTGTCCGACCTGCTGCGCTGGATGAGTGCCTTGCGTTCCAGGGTGTTGAGCACCGCCGAAACGCTGGCCTGGGAGACGTTGGTCAGCCGGGCGAGCTGCAGCGGGGTCAGTTCGCCGATCGTCTTGACCGCGAACAGGGCACGAAAGCTCGCCCAGGTGAGGCCGGCCGGGCGCTGGACGCTGACCTCGAAGTCCTGCTGGAGCCGTTCAGCCGCTCTGACCAGTCCGAAGATCATGAGCATGGCGTCGATGTCCGCGTCCGGCGCGAAGGATCGTATGGCCTCGGCGGCCTGGGCGTCGGCCTCGGCCGGATCGCCGGGGATCGGGAGCTGGGACTGGCTCGGCTGCATGAAGGGACTCTGTCCTCACCCTAGGAGAAGTTACTGAGAGGTCTCAGAATATCGCCGGCTCGCCGCACATCCTGCCCGGCTACGACGCGGTGGCCCCCGCGTCCACGGGCAGAGCGGTCCCCGTCACGAAGGAGGACGCGTCGGAGCAGAGCCAGAGCACGGCATCGGCGATCTCCTCCGGTTCGGCGAACCGCTTGATCGCCTGGGGGGCTACGGCCTGCGCCTGGAGTTCGGGCGGCAGAGCGGCGGTCATGTCGGTGCGGACCGCCGCCGGGCAGACCGCGTTGACCCGGATGTTCCGGTCCGCGCACTCGATGGCGGCGGTCTTGGTCAGACCGATGACGGCATGCTTGCTCGCGGAGTAGGCGGCGCCCTGGGGAAGGCCGATGAGCCCGGCGAGCGACGCGGTGTTGACGATCGCACCGCCACCCGACGCGGCCATGAGGGGGATCTGGGCCCGCAGCCCGTGCCAGACCCCTTTCAGGTTCACGGCGAGGCTACGGTCGAAGGCCGCCTCGTCGGTGTCGGTGACGCTGCCCAGCACGGCGATACCCGCGTTGTTGTGCGCGAAGTCCAGCCGCCCGTACGTCTCTGCCACGGTCGCCGCGAGTGCGGTGCACTCGTCGGCCTCGGTGACGTCGCACGCGACGAACAGTGCCCGTCCGCCGGCCTGCTCGACCAGCCGCACGGTCTCCAGTCCGGCGGCGCGGCGGCTGCCCAGGTCGGCGACGACGACCGCCGCCCCGGCGCGCCCGAATGCCACGGCGGCGGCTCGTCCGATGCCGCCTGCCGCGCCGGTGACCAGCCCGGCCTTGCCCTTCATGGTGATCTCCATGCCTCCGAGACTAGCTCGATGTCTTAGTAATTCACACCCGCCCAGTACCTAGACCTCTAATTAATTGGTTGCTACGTTGAGGCCGCTTCAGAGTGAGAGGAGCGCACCATGAGCCTCATTCCGGCCGTCGTGCCGCGACTGGACGTGCTGAACGTCCCGCGCGAGGCAGAGCGCCAGCTCGGCCTCGCGACCGATCCCCGCCAACGGGCGATCCTGACCAACTTCCGCCGCCACGCCATGCTGGAGGTGTCCGGCCGCTGGCCGGAGATCCTCGACCCGGATCTGACGGTGCCCCACCCCGTCTACCGCATCGCCGAAGGTGACAACACCGCCGTCTTCGACGGCCATGACGCCGTCGCCGGCTTCTACCGCACGATGACCGACGCCGGGCTGAACGTGCTCGTCCCGCTCACCGAGCGCATCGCGGTCGCCGACTGGGGACTGGCCATCGAGTCACTACTGGGGCAGATCGTCCCGGGTGCGCTGATGAAGCCCGCGATGGGCGAGGACGTCGACGACCTCGACGCCCACTACCTCGTCACCCACAAAGTGGCCAACATCTGGCCCTACGACGAGGACGTCAAGCTGCTCGGCGAACACGTCTACATCGACCGCGCCTCACGCGAGGTCCACCGCATGGATCCAGCGGACGTCGTCACGCCGCAGCAGGCCGCTGACCTGCTGGCACCGTTGCTCGACCCACCTATTGACGTGGGTGTAACCCCGGCGTAGCTTCCAGAAATCGGTTAGATCTCTCAGTATTTTTCTGCACCTCGCGGGTCCGAGCCGGCCCGCATGTCCGGGAGGCCCGACGTGCCTTTCCAGCCACCTTCCCACACCACCGTCCGCCCGCTCCCCGACGCCGCCGCCCACGCCTTCGTCGCGGCGCTCGGCACGGACGCGGTCCTCACCGCCCCCGAAACCGTCGACGACTTCCGGGACCCCTTCTCCCACCCGGGCTGGAGCGACCACACCGCGGCCGCCGTCGTCATGCCGGCCAGCGTCGAAGAAGTCCAGGCGGTCGTCCGCATCGCCGGCGAGCACCGCGTCCCGCTGTGGACCTTCTCCCAGGGCCGCAACAACGCCTACGGCGGACCCGCCCCCCGCGTCCCCGGATCGGTGCAGGTCAGCCTGCGCCGCATGAACCGCGTCCTCGAAGTGAACGAGGAACTGGCCTACGCGGTCGTCGAGCCCGGTGTGCGCTTCTTCGACCTGTACGACCACCTGCGTGCCGGCGGTCACAAGGTCTGGTCCTCCGCCCCCGACCTCGGCTGGGGCAGCGTCATCGGCAACGCCCTCGACCACGGGATCGGCTACACCATCGACGGCGACCACGCCGCCCGGCTGTGCGGCCTGGAGGTCGTCCTGCCCGACGGGAGTCTGCTGCGCACCGGCATGGGCGCGATGTCCGGCAACCGTGCCTGGCACACCTACCCCCGTGGCTTCGGTCCCACGGCCGACGGTCTGTTCAAGCAGTCCGGACTCTCCATCGTCACCCGGGCGGGAGTCTGGTTGATGCCCGAGCCGGAGTGCTATCTCTCCGGCAGCGTCCAGGTGCCCCGCAAGGAGGACCTGCCCGTCCTCATCGACGCGCTTCGCCCCCTCCTGCTGGACCGCACCCTCCAGAACCCCCCCGCCATCGGCCATCCGCTCTTCATCGCCTCCGTCATGGACGGCGCACCCACCCGTGCCGAGGTGTACGACGGTCCCGGCCCCGTACCCGAGGAGGCGGTTCTCCGGCTCGCCCGGCGGATGGGCCTCGGCCGCTGGAACATGCGCTTCGCGCTGTACGGCACCGAGGGCATCGTCGACGCCCGCCTCGCCCGGATCAGGAAGGCACTGTCGGTCATCCCCGGCGTCCACGTCGTCGGCGAGAAGTTCGCCGGACACGCCGTACACGACACCGCCCGAGATCAGAACGCCCAGGTCCAGGCGGGCATCCCCAGCCTGGACCTGATGCGGGCACTGTCCTGGTACAGCGGCGAGGGAGGCGGCCACCTCGACTTCTCCACCGTCTCACCCCTGCGCGGGGAGGACGTCGTACGAGTGCATGCCCTGCTGGACGACCAGCTGAGCGGCAGCGGGCTGGACTACGACCCGGCCATGATCCTGGGCCAGCGGCACATCACCAACGTCGCCCAGCTCTACTTCAACCCCTTCGACGAGAAGCAGACCGGCGACGCCTACCGGCTCTACCCCGAACTGGTCCGCGCCCTCGCCGGGGCCGGCTACGGCGTCTACCGCACGCACGTCGACTTCATGGACGCCGTCGCCGACACCTTCGACTTCGGCGACCACGCGCTGCGCCGCTTCAACGAGCGACTCAAGGACGCGCTCGACCCCCACGGCATTCTCTCCCCCGGCAAGCAGGGCGTCTGGCCGTCCGGACTGCGCCACCTGCGCGACGTGTCGCCCAGCCGCTGACCCGCTTCCGCCCACGCGCCCCCTCTCCCTTCCCCTTTGCCCCAGCCGACCACCATGAGCAACGGAGCCCATTGTGAAGACCAACGGCAATCGCCCGCACAGATCCACGAGCACCCGCGTGCTCACCGTCGCCGCCTGCGCCCCCCTCCTGGCCCTGCTTGCCACCGGCTGCGCCTCCACCGACACCGGCGCCACCGCGGCCTCCTCCGCGAAGCCGTCCAAGGCCTCCAAGTGCGGCCTCGGCAACGGCAAGACGGCCACCGGGCCGGCCATCAAGCTCGGTGCCATCGTCTCCGACACCCCCGGGCTGAGCTTCACCGACGTCACCGACATGGCGAACGCGTACTTCTCCTGCGTCAACGCCAACGGCGGCATCAACGGCCGCCCCGTGAAGCTCGTCGTGGCAAAGGACGCGCTCGACCCGCAGTTGACCGCGTCCCTGGCGACCAAGCTGATCGACACCGAGAAGATCGTCGGCTTCACCGCCAGCAGCAGCGTCCTGGACTGCTCGGTCAACGCCAAGACCTACGAGAAGAAGGCCGTCTACGGCATCGACGCGGGCCTGTCCCTCGACTGCTTCAACTCCCCCGCCATCGCGCCGGTCAACGTCGGCGCAAGTTACAGCGCGCTGGCCACTGCCCAGTACCTGCTCGACAAGGGCGCCAAGAAACTGGTCGTCTTCACCAGTAACACACCCGACTCCAACGCCGTCAACTCCAGCATCCAGGCGCTCGGCAAGAAGGCCGGCGTCCCGGTCACCGCCTGGGTGGAGAACGTCCCGATCGCCGACGCAAACGGGCTCGCGCTCAAGGCCGCCCAGGCCGCGGGCGCCGACGGCGGTGTCGTGGCGAACCTCAACGCGGGTGAGGCGCTGAAGGTGTTCAAGGCCGTCGAGCAGCAGGGCCTGATCGACCAGGCCCTGTGGGGCTGCCCGGCGGGCTGCAACGACCAGTCCATGCTCCAGCAGCTGGGCAGCGCCTGGGACGGCAAGCTCGGTGTCAACGCCGAGGTGAACCTGGCCGGCTCACCCGGTCCGGACAACCAGCTCTATCTCCAGCTGCGCCAGAAGTACGCCCCGAAGACCCAGCTCGGAAACTTCGGCCAGCTCGGCTTCACCGCCGCACGGATCGCCGTCCAGGCGCTGCTGAGCATCAAGTCCGGCGACTACACCACCGCCACCGTGGGCGCGGCGTTCAAGGGTGTCAAGGACTACCGGTCCGACCTGTACTGCAAGCCCTGGTACTTCGGCACCCAGGCGTTCCACACCGCCAACAACACCACCCGGACCATCACTCCGAAGAGCGGTCAGTGGGCGCAGACCCAGGACTGCTCGGAGATGCCCGCCCTCCCGAACAACAAATTCGCCGAGATCCGCGCATACGAGAAGCAGATCGGTCTCGGCTGACCGCCGGCGGCTGATCGGAACAGGATGTCTCCTATGCCGAGCCTTCTGCCCTTCCTCGTTCTCGGACTGGCTCTCGGTGGTGTGTTCTCGCTCTCCGGCGTCGGCATCGTGGTCCTGTACCGCACCACCGGAGTGCTCTATCTGGCGGGCGGAGCGGTCGGCGCCGTCGGTGCCTTCACCGCCTGCTCCTTGGCCACCACCGCGGGCCTGTCCGTCTGGCCCGCGGCCGCACTCGGCGTGGCGCTGTCGGCGGCGATCACCCTGCTGTACGGCCTGCTCCTCGGTCCCCGGCTCGCCCAGCGTGAACCGCTGGTCAAGGCCGCGGCCACGCTCGGTCTGACGCTCGTCCTGCTGGGCACCATGTCCTGGATCTGGGGCGCGCAGACCTACTCCCTCTCCCTGCCCACGACCGCCTGGGGCATCGTCCTCGGCACCGTCCACGTCAACGGCACCCAGCTGATCAGCCTGGCGCTCGGCCTGCTGCTCACCGCCGTCACCGCGCTGTTCCTGGACCGCACGGCGCTGGGCACGGCGATGCGCGCGCTGGCCGACGACCGGGAGAGCAGCGCGCTGCTGGGCGTACCGGTACGCCGGGTGGAGGCGGCCGCCTGGCTGGGTTCCGGCGTCGTGTTCGGCGTGGCGGGGATCGTGCTGTCCAACCTGGTCGGCCTCGACATCACCGGGCTGACGTTCCTGATCATTTCCGGGCTGGCCGCCGCCCTCGTCGGACGGCTGGAGTCGCTGTGGACCACGCTGGCTGCCGGCCTGGTCATCGGGGTCGCCCAGTCCCTGCTCACTTCCGTGGCGAGCCTGTCCTCCTACCGGTCCATGACGCCGTTCCTGGTGGCGATAGCGGTCGTGCTGGTCATGGCCGTCCGCCGCCCGTCACAGACAAGGGTCTGACGAATGAACGTCCTCGAAGACGCGCACCGCGCCACCGCACCGGACCATGCGCGGCACCCGACGGCGGCCATCGGGCACAGGCTGCGGCAGCCCCTGTCGGCGGCGGTCTGGCCGGCCGGTGTGGCGGCGGCGGCCGCGCTCCTGCTGCCGCTGTTCACCAGCGCGTACTGGATCCAGGTCCTCACCGCCGCGGCGGTGTTCTCGGTCGCGGCCCTGGGTCTGAGCGTGCTGTACGGGCGGGTCGGGCTGATCTCACTGGGCCAGATCGCGATGCTCGCAGTCGGTGGCTGGACCGCGGAACGGCTGGGCCAGACCGGCGCGTTGCCGTTCTGGCTGGTGCTGCTGGCCACCGGTGTGGTGACCGGACTGATCGGAATCGTCATCGGGCTCCCGGCCCTGCGGCTGTCCGGCCTGTACCTGGCCCTGATCACCCTCATGCTGGCCGCTGCGGTCACCATCGTGCTGACCAACACCAACTTCCCCAACGGCGGGCCCGGCTTCCTCGGCTACGACCCCGTGAAATCCGGCACCGTGCCGCTGGCCCGGCCCGCCGTCGCCGCCGGCGACACCGCGTACTTCCGCTACACGGTCGTGGTCTGTGCCCTGATGTTCCTGCTGGCCATCGCCCATACCCGGGGCAGGCCGGGCAGGGCCTGGGCGGCGATCCGGCAGAGCGAGCACGCGGCGGTGGCCGCCGGGATCAACGTCACCCTGTACAAGCTGTGGGCCTTCGCCCTGGCGTGCTTCATGACCGGTGTGGCCGGGGCCCTGCTGGCGGCCAGCGCGGGCGGGCTGACGGTCTACCAGTTCCCCCCACAGGAGTCGATCACTCTGCTGGCCGCCCTGCTGATGGCGGGCATGTACCACTTCGCCGGAGCCGTCGTGGCAGGGCTGATGCTGAAGGCGATGCCCGCCCTGCTCGACACCTGGGGGGTCAGCAGCAACGTCCTGCTGATCGTCTTCGGGGTGGGCCTCGTGCAGACACTGGTCACCTCGCCGGAGGGCATCGCCGGCCAGCTGAGCCGGGACCTGGCCCGGCTGGGTGCCCGGATCCGGGTGCGGAGGACCACGTCATGATCGAGATCAAGGAGCTGACCGTACGCTTCGGCGGCGTCACCCCCATCCAGGCCATGGATCTGACGCTGCCCGGCGGCGCCTGCGGCCTGATCGGCCCCAACGGCGCCGGCAAGACCACCTTCTTCAACGTACTCAGCGGCTTCGTCACCCCGGCGACCGGCCGCGTCCTGGCGTTCGGTGACGACCTGCTGGCCCTGCCGGGCCACCGCCGAGCCCGCTGGGGGCTGCGCCGCACCTTCCAGACCGAGCAGGCGATCGAGCAACTGTCGGTGTACGACAACGTGGCCATGGTCCACGAGCACACCGGGGGCCACCGCCGCGACCGCCACCGCGACGTGCTCACCGCCCTGGACTTCGTCGGCCTTTCCGTCAGCCCCACGGCCCCGGTCGGCGCCCTGGGCGCGGGGGAACGACGGCTGGTCGAGCTCGCCCGTGCGGTCGTCGGCCATCCCCGCGTGGTCCTGCTCGACGAGCCCGCCGCGGGGCTGCCGGACGAGGAGACGGGCCGGATCGGTGCCGTGATCCGCCGCATCCCGGCGGAGCTGGACGCCATGACCGTACTGGTCGACCACGACATGAGCCTGGTGTCTGCCTGCTGCGACGTCACCGCCGTGCTCGACTTCGGCCGGCTCGTCGCCGCCGGTCCCACCCAGGAGGTCCTGCGCGACGAGCATGTCGTGCGGGCCTACCTCGGTACGGAGGAGATCGTATGACCGTCACCACCGCGCCCGCGCTGCACGTCGAAGAGCTCCGTGTCGCACGCGGAACCCGGACCGTGCTGCACGACGTACGTCTCGACATCCCCGCCGGAGAGGTCACCGCTCTCCTCGGTCCCAACGGCGCGGGCAAGTCCACCCTGGTCCTCGCGCTCGGCGGCGTCCTGCGCCCCACCGGCGGGCGCCTCCTGCTCGGCGAGCGCGACCTGACGGAACGCCGGCCCGAGAAGGTACGGGCGGCCGGGGTGGCAGTCGTACCCGAAGGACGGCGACTGCTGCCCAGCCTGACCGTCCGTGACAACCTGCACGCCGCGGTCTACGCCCTCGGCCGAGAGGCCCGCCGGACCGGAGTCGAGTACGCGCTGGAGCTCTTCCCCGAGCTGAGGCAACGCTGGCACACCCCCGCCCGTGCCCTGTCCGGCGGGCAGCAGCAGATGATCGTCCTGGCCCAGGCACTCGCCTCCCGGCCGTCCGTGCTGGTCGTGGACGAGCTGTCGCTGGGCCTGGCACCGGTCGTGGTGAAGCGTCTGATGCCGGTCCTGGCCGACGTCGCCGCCGCCGGCACGGCCGTCCTTCTCATCGAGCAGTTCGCACACGTCGCCCTCGCCCTGGCCACCACCGCCCACATCCTGGAGGGCGGCCGCATCCGCTTCAGCGGCACGGCACAGGAGCTCAAGGACAACCCCGACAAGCTGAGCGCCGCGTACCTGCAGCGCACGAACGCCGAGGACTCCCCGTCATGACCCGACCGCCCCTCTCCGCCGACGCCCTGGCCGCTCTCTCCGCCGCCCTCGGCCCGGAGCATGTCCTGCACCGCCCCGAGGACCTGCTGCCGTACCGCGATCCCTACGCCCACGCCTCCTGGCAGGAGCACATCCCCTCCGCTGTCGTCTCGCCCGCGACCGTCGAGGAGGTCCAGGCCGTCGTCCGGATCGCCGGCGAACACAGCCTGCCGCTGTGGACGTTCTCCCAGGGCCGCAACAACGGATACGGCGGTCCGGCCCCGGCCACCACCGGCTCGGTCTCGGTCAGCCTGCGCCGCATGAACCGCATCCTGGAACTGGACGAAGACCTCGCGTACTGCGTGGTCGAGCCCGGTGTGCGCTTCTTCGACCTCTTCGAGGAGATCCGGCGGCGCGGCCTCGCCCTGTGGCCCTCCATCCCCGACCTCGGCTGGGGCAGCGTCATCGGCAACTGCCTCGACCACGGCGTCGGCTTCACCCCGCTCGGCGACCACCCCGGCCGCCAGAGCGGCATGGAGGTCGTCCTCGCCGACGGCACCCTGCTGCGTACCGGCATGGGCGCCATGAAGGGCAACACGTCCTGGCCCGTCCGCAAGCCCGGCTTCGGTCCGTCGGCCGACGGGATGTTCATGCAGTCCAACTACGGCATCGTCACCAAGATGGGCTGCTGGCTCGTACCGCAGCCCGAGGTGTACATGTCCTGCGACGTGCGGGTCGAGCGCGAGGAGGACATCGTCGCCCTCGTCGACACCGTCCGCCCGCTGCTCCTGGACCGCACCATCCCCAACTACCCCATCGCGTACAACACGATGCTCGTCGGTGGCGCGCTCAGCGGCGTCCACCGCGAGTACTGGTACCGGGGAGAGGGCGCGCTTCCGGAGGAGGCCATCGACCGTATAGCCCGCGAGACGGACACGGGCCGCTGGTACATGCGCTTCGCCCTGTACGGCCACGCGGAGATCGTGGAGCAGCAGTACGAGATCTGCCGCCGCGCCTTCGAGGCCATCCCCGGCGCCCGCCTCACCGCTCGCGCATACGACGGCGCCACCGCCGTCGACCGGCTCACGGCGCCCGCCGAACCGGTCCCGGACGGGCCGGCCGCCGCCCTGCCGCGCATCCGGCACCAGTCCGACACCACCCAGGCCGGCATCCCCACGCTCGACCTGCTGGACAACCTCAGCTGGGACGAACACGGCGTGGGCGGCCACCTCGACTACTCCCCCGTCGCCCCGCTCACCGGTGAGGAGGCGCTGGAGCAGAGCCGCTGGCTGCGCTCCGCCCTCGCGGCCGAAGGCCTGGACTACGCCACCTCCCTGATGCTCACCCCGCGCGCCTTCGTCAACATCACCTCGTTGTGGTTCAACACGGCCGACGCGGCGCAGACCCGGCACGCCTACGACGTGATCGGCCGGCTCATCCCGGAAGGCGCCCGCCGCGGCTACGGCGTCTACCGCACACACCTGCGCCACATGGACGCCGTCGCCGGCACCTTCGACTTCGGCGGCCACGCCCAGCGCCGCTTCAACGAAGCCGTCAAGGACTGCCTCGACCCGCAGGGCATCTTCTCGCCCGGCAAGCAGGGGATCAGGGCGCGGGCGCTGCGCTGACAGTGCATGTGTGAGCACCGAAGCCGTTCGGACGACACACTGCCGGGCGGGACCCGAACTCGTGGGTCCCGCCCGGCACTTGCCTCGTCATCCTCTGCCGGAGGGTTCACATCGCCGATGCCCCCGCGTCGACCGGCAGACCGACCCCCGTCACAAAGCTCGCCTGGTCCGAGCAGAGCCACACCACCGCCGCCGCGACCTCCTCCGGCTCGCCGAGCCGCTTGATGGCCATGCGGCTGACCCACTGGGCGAGCTGATCGTCCGTCAGCACCTCCATCAGCGGTGTGCGAATGGAGGCAGGACACACGGCGTTCACCCGGATCCCGGACTCGGCGTACTCCACGGCGGCCGTCTTGGTGAGGCCGAGCACACCGTGCTTGCTCGCCACGTACGCTCCGAGCAGCGGCGGCGACACCAGCCCGGCCAGGGAGGACGTGTTGACGATCGCGCCGGTGCCGCCCTGGGTGAGCATCTGCCGGATCTGGTGCTTCAGCCCCAGCCAGACGCCCTTGAGGTTGACGGCGATGACCCGGTCGAAGTCGGCGGCCTCCATGTCGACGAGGCTCGCCTGGTGCTCGACGCCGGCGTTGTTCAGCGCGAAGTCCAGCCGCCCGTAAGCCCGTACGGTTTCGGCGACCAGCCGTTCCTGGTCCGCCTCGCGGGTGACGTCGCCGGGAACGAAGACGGCACGGCCGCCCTCCTTGCCGATCAGCTCGACCGTCTGCTCCCCGCCGTCCCGGCAGCTCTCCAGGTCGCTGACGACCACCGCGGCACCCGCGCGTGCGAAGGCGAGCGCGCTGGCCCGGCCGATACCGCCGGCGCCGCCCGTGACCAGTCCGGACTTCCCCTTCATGAACGGTGTGCCGGTCACAGCGTTGCTCCCTCGCGAATCTGGATCAGCTCGATCAGGTTGCCTTCGGGATCGGCGAGATAGCCGAAGCGGACATCGGGGTGGGGGGCCGGGCCTGGTGGCACGATCACCGAGGCGCCCGCGGCGAGCACTCGGGCGTAGAGGCCGTCCAAGTCGGTCACCCGAAGGCAGAAATGCCCGTAACCCTGGCGCAGTACGGCCGAGTTCGGGTCGGACGCGGGGGGCGAAGGGACCGAATCGGGGCGGGACATGAGCTCCACCGCGTAGCCGTCGGCGCCGCGCAGCACCACAGCACGCATGCACTGGTCCTCGACCTCGAAGCGGAACTCCTCGGTCAGTCCGAGGGCCTTGGTGTAGAAGACGACGGCCGCGTCGAGATCACGGACCGACAGTCCGACGTGGTCGAGGGTCGTGGTTGCGGTCGAGGCTTGGGGCGGCGCTGCCGCCGTGGGGTGCATCGAGCACATCGCTGCCTCCTGCGGAGTAGTCAACAATCTGAGATATCTAAGCAGTCTGACCATGTCAGCAACAAGGCTTCTGCAGGTGGAAGGACCACCTGTGCACAGGTCTTGCGATATTCAGATACTCGACAATAGTGTGATGTCTAATCACTTCAGGGAGTGCATCGTGAGCCTTCTCGACGCGGACACATGGACTACGAAGATCTTTGCCGACGGCTGGTCCGGCGGTTCCGGCGGGACCGCCCCGGTCATCGAGCCCGCCACCGGGGACCGGCTCGGCGCCATCGGGCTGGCCGACGCGGAGGACGCGCGCAAGGCCGCCACCCGAGCGGCGGCCGCGCAGGCCCAGTGGGCGGCCCGGCCGCCCGGGGAGCGGGCCGCCGTCCTGCGCAGGGCCGGCGCACTGTGGGAGGCTCACGCCGAGGAGATCCAGGACTGGATCGTCCGCGAGAGCGGCGCCATCGGCCCCAAGGCGGCGCTGGAGACCCACATCGCCGCCCAGGAGTGCTACGAGGCCGCCGCGCTGCCCAGCCATCCGCACGGCACCGTACTGCCGTCCGACGAGGCACGCTGGAGCTTCGCCCGGCGCCGCCCGGCGGGCGTGGTCAGCGTCATCGCCCCCTTCAACTTCCCGGTCATCCTGTCCATCCGCTCCGTCGCCCCGGCCCTCGCGCTGGGCAACGCGGTACTCCTCAAGCCCGACCCGCGCACGGCGGTGTGCGGCGGAGTCGCCCTCGTACGGATCTTCCAGGAAGCCGGTCTGCCGGAGGGCCTCCTCCAACTACTGCCCGGCGGCGCCGACGTGGGCGAGGCCGTGGTCACCGCTCCCGAGGTCCGCGTCGTCTCCTTCACCGGATCCACGGCGGCGGGCCGCCGGGTCGGAGAGCTGGGTGCCCGCCATCTCAAGCGCACCCACCTGGAACTCGGCGGCAACAACGCCCTCATCGTGCTGCCCGGCGCGGACCTGGCACTGGCCGCCTCCGCCGGCGCCTTCGGCTCCTTCATGCACCAGGGCCAGATATGCATGTCCACCGGTCGCCACCTGGTCCACGAAAGCCTGCACGACGCCTACGTGGAAGCCCTGTCCGCCAAGGCCACCCACCTGCCCGTCGGCGACCCGGCGTCCGGTCAGGTCGCGCTCGGCCCGCTCATCGACGACCGGCAGCTCGGGCGCGTCGACGACCTCGTGCGGCGGACCGTGGCCGCCGGCGCCCGGCTCGCCGCCGGCGGCACCTACCAGGACCTCTTCTACGCCCCGACCGTGCTGGCGGCCGTGACCCCGGCGATGCCCGCCTGGACGGACGAGGTGTTCGGCCCCGTGGCGCCCGTCGTGCCCTTCGCCACGACGGAGGAGGCCATCGCTCTCGCGTCCGAGAGCGAGTACGGACTCTCCCTCGGCATCCTCGGTGACGTCGGCGACGCCATGGCCATCGCGGACGCGGTTCCCAGCGGCATCGTCCACATCAACGAGCAGACCGTCTCCGACGAGGCCAACGCCCCCTTCGGCGGCGTCGGCGCCTCCGGTACCGGTTCGCGCTTCGGCGGCCCCGAGGCCAACATCGAGGCCTTCACCGAGACCCAGTGGCTGACCGCGCGCCCCCGGATCGCCCCCTACCCGTTCTGACCGGACACCCTCAACCAGCACCCAGAACAGGAGTCGCGCCGCCATGGGCGAGATCAACGCCGGTCAGGCCATCGTCAATGCCCTGCGGGCCGAGGGCGTCAGCCATGTCTTCGGCATGCCGGGCGGTCATGTTCTGCCCCTCTACGACGCCATCCACCGCACGCCCGGCATCAGCAGCTTCCTGGTACGCCATGAGCATCACGCGGCGGCCATGGCGGCGGCGTACGCCCAGCTCACCGGCGAGCCCGCCGTGGTCCTGGTCACCGCCGGACCGGGCGTCACCAACACCCTCACCGCGGTCGCGGAGGCATACGTCGGGGCCCTGCCCATGATCGTGCTCGGCGGCCGCGGCGCCACAGCGACCGCGCACCGGGGCGCCAGCCAGGAGGTCGCCACCGACCAGGTGTTCGCCCCCGTCACCAAGTGGTCGGTCCGGGTCGACCGGGCCGACCTCCTCACCGACGTCCTGCGGCAGGGCTTCGCCCGCGCCCGCGGCGGCAGGCCGGGCCCCGTCCTGATCGACATCCCGCGTGACCTGCTGACCCTCGACGTCCCCGACAAGCCGTACCTGCCGGTCGGCCCGCCCGCCCGGCTCGCCGCCGATCAACCGGCCGTCGACGCCGCGGCAGCGGCCCTCGCCGCTGCCCGCAGCCCGCTCCTCGTCGCGGGTGGCGGAGTCGCCTCCTCCGGCGCCTTCGACGAACTGCGCGCCCTGGCCGAACGCCTGTCGGCCCCCGTACTGGCCAGCCTCGCCGGACGCGGCAGCCTCCCCGACGACCATCCCCTCGCGGCCGGTGGCCTCGGCGCCCACCGCAACCCGGTCGCCAAACGGCTGCTCGCCGAGGCGGACGTGGTCCTCGGCCTCGGCACCCGCTTCGAGGAGATGGAGACCAACTGGCAGCCCACCGCCCTCCCGTCCCCCGACGCCACCTACATCCAGGTCGACATCGACCCGGCCGAACTGGGCCGCGCCATCCCGGCCCACGTCCCCGTCAACGGCGACATCAAGAGAGTCCTGGAGCAACTGCTCACCGCCCTGCCCGAGGACACACACGCCTCCCCCGGCCGCACGGAGCGCCTCCTCCAGGACATCACCGCCCTCGACGCCGCCGTCGACCGCATGGCACTCGACGACAGGGCCCCGATCCATCCCGCCCGCGTCATCCGCACCGCCCGCTCCGTCTTCCCCCGCGACACCGTCCTCGGCGTCGACGTCGGCGCCCTCGCCCAGCACATCGGCGGCGCGTTCCCCTTCTTCCGCGTCTACCGACCGCGATCCGTCATCACCCCGTCCAGCTTCTACGGCATGGGGTTCGCGGCCGCCGCCCTGCCCGCCGCCCGCCTGGTCCACCCGCGGCGGCCCGCCCTGTGCTTCGTCGGCGACGGCTCCTTCCAAATGGTCATGAACATCGTGCCGATGGCCGCCCAGTACGGACTCGCAGTCACCTGGTGCGTGCTCAACGACGACGCCCTCGGCTCCATCCGGGACCTCCAGGAACACACCTACGGCAACCGCATCCAGGACACCGAGTTCCCCTTCCAGCCCGACTTCGCCCGCCTGGCCGAGGCATGCGGCGCGTACGGCGAACGCGTCGACGACCCGGCCGCCGTACCTGACGCCCTGAAGCGCGCCCTCGCGGAGAACGCGGCCGGCCGCCCCGCCGTCCTGGACTTCGCCGTCGCGCGCACCCGGCTCGCGCAGACCAGGGAGCACTACTTCACGATCTACCCGCAGGACGACTGATCGGCGCCCGCTTCGGGCCCTCCGAAGCGGGCGCCGACCCAGGGCTCCTTGTCAGCCCGCGTCGGGGATCCAGCTGCCGTGGAAGCCGAGGGGGACCCTGGCCGGCAGGTGAACGGTGGCCACGGGATCCGCGGTGATGTCCTGGGCGGACAGGATGACCAGTTCCGTGGCGGAGCGCTCGGGGTTGTGCGCGAACGCCAGCACATGACCGTCGTCCTCGGCCACGCCGCCTGCCGCAGGCACGAAGACCGGCTCGCCGAGGGCCTGCCCCCGGCCGAATGTGCGGATCCCCTGGGTGCCGCGGTGCAGGTCGTGTTTGATGACCCGGTTGGAGAACGCGTCGTCACCGAGTTGGTCGAGTTCGCGGGTGCCGGCGAAGGACTCGATCAACTCGGTGGTGGCCGCCGTGTAGCCGTAGCGGTACGGCAGCGAGGTCAGCCGGTCGTTGATCCGGGGGAACTCCTGCGGCCGGTCGTCGAGGCGCTGCACGGTGGCCTTCCCCGCGGCCGGGTCGAGGGTATAGCGGTCCAGGGCGGGCGTGCCGTGGCCTTCGATGGAGCCGGTGGCGTCGGCCATCATCCTCGGGTGGGTGACCACATCCAGAACCACGCGCTCCCCGTCGTCGTAGGCGTTCAGCGTGTGGAAGATCCATACGGGATCCACATCAACCCACCGCACGTCGGCCGCGGTTCCCGCCCGCGGCATCACCCCTATGCGGGCCTGGTACACGTCGTTCCACTCGTAGGGAACCGGTGCGCCGCGCAGGACGGCCTCGAGGCTGAAGGTGACCGGCAGGTCGTAGACGAGGACGTGGTTCCGGCTGGGCCTTGCGGACCACCCACGCCCGCGAGGAATCGACGTACGCCTCGATGTCGCCGAGCGCGTCGGCGGCGACATAGAACCTCCGCGGCCGCTTTGACCGGGTCACCGCCGCGGCCACCTTCCCCCGGTAGTACCGGCCCCCGTCGATCCGCCGCACGGGCAGCTCGAACGTCAACAGCGACCCGCCCTCGCCCGCCGCAGCCCGGACGACGTCAGCAGCCGCACGAAGGCCACATTCCGGTCCTCCAGCCGACCCACCCAGCCCGGCCGCAGCAGGCCGTAGCGCGTGTGGCCGATCCAGAAAACGACGAAGGCCCGGCTCCTGCGAACGTCGCGGTGAGCCGGGCCTTCGCCCTGGGGAGAGCGAGCGACTGTTGTCCGCGGACAACAAACTTCGGCCACTGGCCTCTCCAGCCAGTCCCCTGTTCCGCCGGTGGCAACGGGCAGGTGTCGGGAGCAAGTCGGGCTACGACGTGGACCAACCTGGCCGCGGCCCGGCAGTTCCACACACCCGCGCCGTCCACCTCACCGTGCCCCGCAACGTGGACGGGACAGATCGGCATGCCCTGGCCCCGGCTCCCTCTGGGCCGCCCGTCGACTGCAATTTCTGCACTGGTCGCGTTGTAGGTGACGGGGTTCTCTCCGGGGACCTGCCAGGCTTGAAGCGTCTCGTGAAACGAACGAAGACCTGCGTGGCCGCGGCCCTGCACCGCCGACAGCACAGTACGACCGTCGGACGCCGCAGGACTCATCGCGGCTCGCGGGATCCCCCGGGCACAGGCATGAGCGGGAGAGGACCGAAAGGGTCCGCTCCCGCCGTTGGCCGAGCACCTAGAGGAGTCAGGCCTCGCAGTTGACCTCTACGTCGCCCACGTCCACTACGCAGTTGTCCGTGCCGGGGCCACCATTGGTGGAGTCGTTGGCGCCCACCTGGTCATTGAAGAACAGACGGTCGTTGCCCGCGTTGCCCTCACCGGTGTCCCTGCCGGGGCCGCCGACCAGGTCGTCGTCCCCGGAACCGCCGATGAGCGTGTCGTTACCGCCATCGCCGCCCAGGACGACGCGTTGGGTGACGGCCGCGGTCGCTGCCAGGGTGTCGTTGCCGTCGCCGCCGGTGATGCTCGCCCGCAGGTTGGCCGACAGGGTCACGGTGTCGTTTCCGTCGCCGGCACTGACCAGGACGGTGCGTGTGCCGGCCGGGCACCTGACCACCCTGACGGTGACCTGCGTGCAGCCGGATCCCGCCGTCACGGTGTCGCCGGTGTCGGCGATGGTGACCTCACTGCCGGACCCGGAGATGGTGATGCGGTTCGCCTTCCCCGCCGCGGCGGTGACGTTGATGACAGCCGAGTTCGCAGTCACACCGGTCGCGGCGTGGGCCTGACCGGCCGACAGCGCCGTCGCAGCGCCCACCGCCGCTGCCATCAACGTGGCCTGTAACGCTCTGCGCCTTGCGGTTGCCAATGCTCCTCCAGCCCATACAGATACATAGTCGTCTTGCCGTGACCCATCCTGGTCGCGGAGGGGAACGTGAACATGGGGGCTGATCCCCCAATTACCAGCCCGTTGAGGATGAAGGCGCCGGTAACGGCCCGCCGCTGGCGGCAGTCCTTGGGCCGTACTTCGGTGAGCCTGTGCGGGCACGCTGCGGTGAGGGCATGGATGACCCCCGTCGAAGGAAGAACAGCAGGCAGGGCATGTCCCCCGGGCCATGCCCTGTCCCCCCTGGCCTGCTGGAGGAGAGCGTGTCGTCCGCCGCCGCCGCGTACATGGGGGAAGAGCCCCCATGAGTGGTGCGGCCCCTGTGACTTGTGGGTACTAGGCTGTACGGGATCGAAGGAGTATTCGACGGGGGCGGGCGGGACATCCCGGAACAGGGCGCAGGGGGCCTGAGTGTTGTCGTTGTCGTCACCCGCGCTGGTCGGCAGAGAGCCGGAACGGGACCTTCTGGCCACGGCCGTCCGGTCGGCGGGCGAAGGGCGGGGCTCGACGGTGTTCGTGCTGGGCGAGCCGGGCATCGGCAAGTCACGCCTCGTCGAGGAGGCCGTAGCCGCCGCTGAACGTATCGGGTTACGGGTGCTGCGCGGGCGGGCCGCGACCGCCGGGCGCGCGGTGCCGCTGCGCCCGCTGGCGGAGGCCGTGCTCTCCGGACTGCGCGGTGAAGGTGCGCCCACGAACGGGGACTTGGGCCCCTACGAGCCGCTGCTGTCGCGGCTGTGCGGGCTGGCGCCGCAGGACGGCGCGCCGCTCGTGGGATACGCCGAGGCGGTGCTGCGGCTCCTTGGTGTCCTCGGGCGCACCGGCGGCTGTGTCCTGGTGCTGGAGGACCTGCACGACGCGGACGCCGACACGCTCACCATCGTCGACTACCTCACAGACAACCTCCCCGGTCAGCGGGCCGTCCTGCTGGCCACCCTGCGCGGTGGGCCCGGACCGGCCCTCGACCTCGCCGAGGCCTCGGCGTCCCGCCGTACGGCCCGCACCGTGCGCCTCGCCCGCCTCGGGCCCGCCCACACCGCGGAACTGGCCGCACGCTGTCTGGGCCACGACGACGCGGGGGCGGTACCGGCAGCCGTACTGGACCGTCTGCACGCCGTCTCCGAAGGCGTCCCCTTCGTCGTGGAGGAGCTGCTGCGAGCCATGGTCGACAGCGGCGACCTCGTCCAGCGGCGGGACACCGGCTGGACGGTGACCGGCACGCTGAGCTCCGGTGTGCCCGCGACAGTCGCCGCCGCTGTCCTCCAGCGCTTGGACCATCTCGCACCGCCCGGTGTCGCGCTCCTGGAAGCCGCGGCTGTCCTGGGCAGACGCTTCCCCGTGGACATCGCCGCCCGCGTCGCCGGGCTCGACCGGACCACGGCGCTCCGCCAGCTGCGGCACGCGGCACATGCCCACCTGGTCACCGACGGCACCACCGCGGAGGAGCCCGGCTGGCACACCTTCCGCCACGCCCTGACCGCCGACGCCATCGCCCACCGGCTGCTGCCCGCGGAACGGGCGGCGCTCTGTCTCGCCGCTGCCGACGCGATCGAGTCCGCCCACGCGGCGGGGCCGGAGCCGCGAGGTGCCGATTGGGCCCGGCGGCCCGGGGAGTCCAGCGCTCTGAACGGGGGTGACCCGGGCGGCGACCTCTACCGCCTGACCGCGGAGCTGTGCGTCGCCGGCGGGCAACGGGCACGGGCCGCCGTGCTGCTCACCCGGGCCGGCCGGCAGGCGGTCCTGCGGGGCGCGCTGCTGACCGCGGTGGAACTCCTCGATCGCGGCCTGGAATTGACCGCCGACGCCGCGGACATCTCCCCCGAGGCCGTGGCCGGGCTGCTGGAGGAACTGCTGGCGGCACTCGTCCTCACGGGCGACGTCCAGCGCGTGCCGGAGCTCGGCGCCCGGCTGGACCGCGTCCTGACCGCGTGGGGAGCGCCGCCCGCCCGGCGTGCCGCGGGTTTTCTGACGCAGGCCGGGGCCGCGGCCACCGTCCAGCGGTGGGAGGAGGGCCTGACCGCCGTCCGGCGGGCGAGGGAACTGCTCGGCGCCGAGCCCGACCCGGCGTCCCGCGCGGCCCTGGACGCGGTCGCCGCGCACCTGGTGCTCAACTCCCAGCGTCCGGACCGGCGGGAGACCGCCACGGCCCTGGCCGAAGGGGCCGTGGCGACCGCCGAGGAGGTCGGACTGCCCGAGGTGAGCTGCAAGGCGCTGAACATGCTCGGGTACTGCCTGAGGCCCCTGGACCTGGCCGAGGCGGAGAAGGTGTTCGAACGCCTGGTGGCCACGGCCGAGACCCATGCGCTGCCGGTCTGGCGGATACGCGGCCTGCTGGAACTCGGCGTGCTCGACCGGATCCGGTTCACCGGGACCGAGCGGCTGCAGGACGCGCGGAAGGCGGCCGAGGAGACAGGCGCGGTACTCATGACGGCCTGGGCCGACATGCACCTGGCGCTGGCCCATGTGCTGGGTGACGACCTGGACCGGGCCACGGAGGCCGGCCGGCGGCTCCGGACGAAGGCCCGCAGGCTGCGGCTGGACGAGGTGGAGCTGCTCGGCGCCGGAGTGGACGCCATCATCGCCACCATCCGTGGGGAGAGGGAGCAACTCCAGGCCGCGCTGCACGTCCTGGAGAGCGCACTGGCCGGACGGAGCGCCGGAGCGGTCTGGGGTTACGCCGACACCTCGGTGTGGGGCTGGGCCCAGGGCATCTGCTCCCTGCTGCGGGAGGAACACGACCGGGCGATGGCCGAGTTCACCAAGGCGGACCGGGTCATGCGGGCGCTGCCCAGCACCCGCGGGGTCACCGGTTTCCTGGGCCCGTACCTGCTCTTGCGTACCGTACGGGGCGCAGCCGCCTGGGCGGAGCTGGACGGGGCCGTCGCGAACCGGCTCACCGAGGTCCACTGGGACCAGCCCTTTGTCGGCTGGTCCCGGGCTGTGCTCCTTGGCCGGGAAGGCAGGCCCGCCGAGGCCGCCAAGGCCGCCGAAGAAGCCCTGGCCGGGACCGACACCATCCCCCTGGCGCGCCACTTGTGTCTGCGCCTGGGTGCTCAGGCGGCGCTCACCGACGGCTGGGGGCGGCCCGTGGAATGGCTGCGCGCCGCCGAGCAGTTCTTCCACGACCGGGGCACGACCAGGGTGTCGGCCGCCTGCCGCGCCCTGCTGCGGGAAGCGGGCTCTCCCGTGCCCCGCCGCCGCCAGGGCCACGAAACGATCCCGCCGGAGCTGCGCCGGACGGGGGTGACCGCGCGGGAGTACGAGGTGCTGCGCCTGCTCGGCCGCGGTCTCGGCAACCAGGAGATCGCCGAGCACCTCTTCCTGTCGCCCCGCACGGTCGAGAAACACCTCGCGAGCCTCAGGAACCGCACCGGGCGGAGCGGCCGGGCCGCCCTGATCACCCTGGCCCGCCGGTACGCGGACGGGCGGTGACTCCGCGCGTGTGTCAATCCCCTGGTTGCGTAGAGACGTTGGTTATGCGGCCCGGTCTTCCTGATCGGTCCGAGCTCGCGCTTCCTGGATGATCCGTTCGAACTCGACGGGTGGCTTCCCGCCAGCCGCGCTGTGTCGCACTCAGCGATGACTCGGGAGTGTCGCGGGCTCACGGACATGCTGAACCCGTTCACCGAGACCTCGACCAGTGGTTGGCGCAGGGATTCAACGACAGGAGCAGCACGAGAATGTCAACCAGCCAGGGATTACAGGCGGCAGCGACGGCAGCGTCGGTGGGTGTGGTGGTACTGCTGCCCGCCGGGCACGCATCATCTTCGACGAGCGCGACACGGTCACCGCCGGCACGGGCTGTACCCAGCGCACCGCCAACTCCGTGACCTGCCCGGCCGGTACGCGGACGATGTTCATCGATACGAAGGACCGCGACGACGCGGTGATTCTGGAGACCACCACCACGCGCACCCATGTTTACGGCGGGGCCGGCAACGACAGCGTCAACGCCTTGTCCAGTGATGTCCGCGTGGTCCTGAGCGGCGACGACGGCAACGACTCCCTGATGGGCGGAGACGACGGCGACACCATGTCCGGTGGCCGGGGCAACGACACCATGATCGGCGGTGCGGGCAACGACCTCATCACCGCCCAGGACGACGTGCCGGGCAACGACTTCACCGACGGCGGGGACGGAAGGGACAACTGCGCCGGGGACCCCGGAGACAGAGAGGTCTCCTGCGACGACTGACAGTGGGTCACCCATACCGTTCCGGGCCGCCGAGGTGATACAAGCGGCGCCCGGAATCGACGGACCCGCTCTCGCGGTCGCGGCGATCGCGGCCGTGGCGGTACCCACCACCGTGGCCGAAGCCCGCCCGGATGGCCGCCGTGCACGGATCCTAATCCCAGATGGCAAGGGGGTCTCGGTCAGGTAATTGGACTCTTCGCCCACGGACGTCAGCCTGCGGCATTCGGTCCGGATCTTAGTGGGCGGTTCGTGAGTCTTTGAGTGGATCTGCTGTCCCCTGATGGTGTGGTGGCGAGTCGGAATCTGCCGGTCCGCGGTTGTTGATCTGGTGATGTGATCGGGTGAGTGAACGCAAGCCGTATCCGAGTGACTTATCGGACGAGCAGTGGTCGTTGATCGGTGCGACACGAAGTCGCGCACTTCGAGTGAACTCGCAGATCGGAGGCCGGTTATAGACCGGATGCGTGGTTCCTGATCAGTGTTCGAGATCAGTCCCCGTCCTGGCGTGCG
>NZ_RPDJ01000059.1 GCF_004023625.1 Streptomyces cavernae
GTGGCAGGTCGAGAAGGACGGCAAGGGCTACATCGAGGACCGCCGTCCCAACGCCAACGTCGACCCGTACGTGGTGACCCGGCTGCTCGTCGACACCTGCTGCACCGCGCTGGAGAAGGCCGGCCAGGTCTGATCCCCGCATCGGCGACGAGGGGCGTCCACCGCTGAGGTGGGCGCCCCTTCGCGTTGCGCCGGTTGTCGCGCACCTCACGTCGAGGTGGCGTCCGAGCGATGAGAGGAGTCTCCTCCCGCGGCGCGGCGTCTGCTTCAATAGGCCCATGGCCGGCTTCCAGAAGTACATCGCGACGGGTCGACATGACCTCGAGCCCTTCTGGCCCTCCCGTCAGCACCACGACTTCGACCGGGTGTGTTGTCGCGCGTGGAACGCGCGGGCCCTCTAAAGCCGTACACCCCGGCCTTCGGCCAGCGCGCACGACGTACGTCCTCGACGAACCCGACCACGAACTCGCGGTCGTCGATCTCCCCGACGGACTTTCTCGCGCGAAAGAGCTGACCTGACATGGCGAACACCCGCCCCTTCTCCTCCGTCGCCACCGCCGTATCCCCCGCCTCCGCATCGCCCTCTCCCGCCGCAGCCGGCGTCGCTCCGGCCGCCGCGCCCCGGCACCGCCTGCGTGCCGTCGACCAGGACGAGGATCGGAGTCTCCCCCGCTCGAACGAAGTCGAGAGCTTGTGGAAGGACGTACGGGACTTCCTGCCGCCGGGCGCCACCTGGCTGCCGGCGCCCCAGCACTCCCTGCCCGCCCTGCCGGGCCGGCCACCGATGATCGGCTATCTGGTGCTCGTCCCGGCCGACCAGCACCGGGAGGCCCTGCCGGTCGCCGTCCCTGATCCCGCCGGGCCGTCGTCGGCCGGCGCGGACACCGACGGCGGTACGGGTCCCGTCCGGATCGACACCGCGCAGCGGACCGCCGAGGTGGACGGCAAGCAACTCGACTTGACCTACCTGGAGTTCGAGCTGCTCGCCCACCTCGTGGCGCATCCGAACCGGGTGCACACCCGGGACCAGCTGGTGACCACGGTGTGGGGTTACGGGCATGTGGGCGACGGACGCACCGTGGACGTCCACATCGCGCGACTGCGACGCAAACTGGGCGCGCGCTACCGGGCCGCGATCCAGACCGTGCGGCGCGTGGGATACAAGTACACGCCACCGACCGGGAGTTGACTCGACCCGCGGATGCGGCTCCCCGTCATGCGAATCTCCTGTCAGCAGACTCGTGTTCCCCGGGCCGCGCTCCGCGGGCAGAGACGCCTGCATGAGGCTTCTGATGCTGGGCGGTACGCAGTTCGTGGGACGGGCCGTGGTGGAGGCCGCGGTGGCCCGGGGCCGGGACGTGACGGTGTTCAACCGGGGTGGTCATGAACCACCGGCGGGAGTACGGCAGTTGCGCGGTGACCGGACCGCCGCGGAGGGGCTCGCGGAGCTCGCCGGGACCGAGGAGTGGGACGTCGTCGTCGACACCTGGTCGGCGGCACCGCGGGCGGTACGGGACACCGCACGGCTGCTGTCCGGGCGGGCCCGGCAGTACGTCTACGTGTCCAGCTGCTCGGTCTACGCGTGGCCGCCCGCGCCCGACCACGACGAGACCGCGCCGCTGGTGGAGGGCGCCGCGCCCGACGCCGGGGAGACCGAGTACGCGCGGGACAAGCTGGGCGCCGAACTGGCCGTACTGGACGCCTTCGGCGCCGAGCGGTCGCTGCTGGTTCGCGCGGGGCTGATCCTGGGGCCGTACGAGAACATCGGGCGGCTGCCGTGGTGGCTCACCCGGATCTCCCGCGGTGGCCCGGTACTGGCGCCCGGACCGCGCGATCTGCCCCTCCAGTACGTCGATGTGCGGGACCTCGCGGAGTGGCTGCTCGGCGCGGTGGAGCGGGAGTCGCACGGGCCGTTCAACCTCGTCGGCCCCCAGGGGCACACGACGACGGGGGACCTGCTGGAGGCCTGTGTCCGGGTCACCGGTTCCTCGGCGGAGCTGCGCTGGCTGGATCCTCGTACGGTCCTCGACGCGGGCATCGAACCCTGGACGCAGCTCCCGGTGTGGATGCCGCCGGGCAGCGAGGGCCATGACGCGCTGCACCGAGCCGACGTGTCCAGGGCTCTGGCGACGGGACTGCGCTGTCGGCCCGTCGAGAAGACGGTCGCGGACACCTGGGCGTGGCTGAAGTCCATCGGCGGGACCGCACCCCAGCGCCCGGACCGGCCGGGGGTGGGCCTGGATCCCGATGTGGAGGCGCGCGTCCTGAAGCGACTGTGAGGGGAACGCTCAGCGGGCCCGCCGGGCGTACACCTCGATCTCGATCTTCATCCGGGGGTCGGAGAGCCCGCACACCATCATGGTGGCGGCGGGCCGCACCTCGCCGAAGCGGCGGCGCAGGACCGGCCAGCACGGTTCGAAGTCGGCCCGGTCCGGGAGCAGATAGCGGACGCGGACCACATCGGCGAAGGTGCACCCGGCCTCGGTGAGCGCGGCCTCTATGTTGCGCAGGCACTGCTCGGCCTGGACCACCACGTCG
This sequence comes from Streptomyces cavernae, assembly GCF_004023625.1. GTDB lineage: Bacteria > Actinomycetota > Actinomycetes > Streptomycetales > Streptomycetaceae > Streptomyces > Streptomyces cavernae. The sequence goes on from NZ_RPDJ01000059.1 coordinate 2,539, forward strand.
TCGGAGATCGTCATGGTTGTGTAATCGAACCCGGTGGTGCCGGATACGTGCACCCAGTCGCCGTCGACGACGGCCCGGGCGTAGCCGATCTGCTCCTCGAAGGTGGATCCGCTGAGGATCGCGCGCCGCTCTGTCATGCGCCGAACGCTATCCGAGTCCCCCGAGCGATCGAGCGGTTGCTGCCGAGATGTTCGACGGAGCGTCCGGCGGGGAATCCCACTTCCCGGGAGCCGGTGGTGCCGCAGGTGCCGCGTGCGACGCAGGGGCCGGTCGAACGGCGGTCGTCATAGCCCGACTTGTCGGACTGAACGGGTCGCTCGGCACACCTCCAACATCTGCGGTCAACTCGGTCCTGATGTGTCGGACGACGACAACCGCCACGTATTCAGCCGTACTTGCCTATGCGCACCGGAGGGTGGAGCAGGGGGAACTGAACATGATTCAAAGAAACGGCGCTCAAACACCGTGGATACAGGGGCTTCTGGGCCCATAGCGCCGGAATTGCTCTCAGCAAACTCCTAAGTTTTTCCGAGGCTTCTGAACATCACCGAGGCCGCCTCCGTATGGAATGGCGCCGGTTCATTCAGGTCGGTCTCAGGGGTGCTCGCAGCCCCCTCGCGGGCCGCCCGACTGTCCGGCCGGGGGGCCGGGGGTCCTCCCCCCGGAAGACGCAGCACTCCTGTCGGGCGCCTCGAAGCCCCCGCAAGGAAGTCAGAGGAGTTCCATGGGACGCAATTCACGGAAACGCCGTTCGAGCCTGGCCAACCGAGCCATTGCCGCCTCCGCGGCTCTCGCGCTCGGTGGGGGCGGGCTGGTCTGGGCGAATTTCTATGCTTCGGCGCACGAGGAGAACAACTCGACCAAAGCTGAGAATGTCGCTGCTCAGGTGGCCACCATCGACTGCCCTGATGTCGGCCAGCAGTTGAACGACGTGCCGCAGGGTGCGCGCGCCGGTGTGGACAAGGAGCTGGCGACCCTCGACCAGCAGGTCACGGAGGCCTACAAGCGCCTTGCGGACACGCGACAGGCACAGGCGGGTGACTCGGCGTTCGTCGACAACTCGATCCTCAGCCCCCTGCGGGCCAAGCGCACCGCGTCGCTCGACCGGATCGGGCAGAACATCAGCCGTGCGGGCGGTCAGCCCCCGGGCAACCTCCAGCAGATGGCCCAGTGCAAGGGTGTGCCGGTCGCACAGCCGGCGGCCGGCGAGGGTGACCAGCAGCAGGGCGACGACCAGCAGCAGGGCGACGACCAGCAGCAGGGCGGCGACCAGCAGCAGGGCGGCGACCAGCAGCAGGGCGGCGACCAGCAGGGCGGCGACCAGCAGGGCGGCAACGGCGGTCAGGGCGGCAACGGTCCGGCGGCCGCCGACTTCGTCAACATCGAGGATGTCCAGCCGACCGGCGGCCCGCAGGGCGTGAACGGAAACGGGCTCGCGGCGAACGGCAACGGCGGTTCGACGGGCACCTTCACCACGAACTGCGGCACCAACGAGAACGAGAACCGCAACTCGGACAACGTGATCGTCGCCCCCGGTGTCAGCAACGGTGCGCAGCACCAGCACGACTACGTCGGCAACCAGGCGAACAACGCCTTCGCGAGCGACGAGGACCTGGCGAACGGCAACACGACCTGCCAGAACCAGGGCGACAAGTCGTCCTACTTCTGGCCCGTGATCCGTCTGCAGAACGGCCAGAACGACATCGACGCGAACCAGCCCGGTGGCGGTCAGGACGGCAACGTCGGTCAGATCGTCGAGCCCGCCCAGGCCGAGCTGAAGTTCGTGGGCAACAAGAAGGGCGACGTCGTCGCGATGCCGCAGGCCCTGCGCATCATCACCGGTGACGCCAAGTCCTTCGTGAACGGCCTCGGCAACGCCAACACCAACTGGAGCTGCACCGGCTTCGAGGACCGGCAGGTGACGGACAAGTACCCGATCTGCCCCGAGGGCAGCTCCGTGGTGCGGACGTCCTTCTTCCAGAGCTGCTGGGACGGCCAGAACATCGACAGCGCCAACCACCGCACGCACGTGGACTTCGTCGAGGCGGACGGTAGCTGCTCGAACAATTTCCAGGCCATCCCCCAGCTGCAGGTCCGCCTGGTCTACGACGTTCCGGCGCCGCAGATCCAGAACGGACAGGTCCAGAACGCGTACGCGATCGACTCCTTCCCGGACCAGCTGCACAAGGCGATCACCGACCACAACGACTTCATCAACTTCTTCAACGAGGAGACGATGAACCAGGTGGTCCAGTGCATCAACAGCGGCCAGGACTGCCAGTGACCCGGTAGAGAACCGGCACTGATCCACAAGGAAGCCGGCGGTGGGATTTTCCCACCGCCGGCTTTCGCTTGCCCCGGGGTATGCGGTCAGCCGTTGTGACCGCTCTTGTTGTGGCTGCCACCGGGATTCATGTGAGCGGATCCCTCCTCCATGGTCCCGCCGAGCGTGCCACGCAGCGCCGTGACCGTCTTCTCCTCGCCGACGGCCACCCACTTGCGGCCGGTGAGGTAGTAACCGCCGTAGTCCTTGGCACCGTTGAGCCACTCGCGCTGGCCGCGGTCGGTGGAGAAGGTCGCCAGGATGAACTTGCCCTGCGTGTTCTTGCAGATGGCCTGGCGGATCGTGTCGGCGTCGATCTGGATGTTCGGCTTGCACTTCACCTCGCTGGCCAGTTGCTCCAGGCTTCCCGTGGCTGTCTTCGGCACCGCGTCCGCGGCCTGCTTGCCGTCGTCGCCCGATCCACAGCCCGTCAGCACCAGCATCGCCACGGCACCGGCGGCCACCAGCCCTCCGCGCGTCAACTTCATCGTTCCCTCCGGTTCCTAGTCGGCGACACGAACTCGCCAGCTGCGTCCGCACCGTTGAGCACAGACAGCCCTCCGGTTAACGTGCGCATCCTGTCTACACAGGGGGCACACAGATGACCGATCCGTCGCGACGTACGGTGCTGGGCACGGCCGGTGCCATCGGCCTCGGAACCGCCCTGGGAGTGGCTGTTCCGGCCCACGCCGCTGAGAGCCCCGACGAGGGCCCTGCCTTCGATACGGCTCCCGTACGCTCCGCGCTCAATCGACTGCTGCCGGGACACGCGGACCAGTTCCGGCTGACCCTCGCGCCCGGGAGCCGTGACCGGTTCGAGGTTACGGGCAGAACCGGCCGCATCTCCGTGACCGGGACCACTCCGGCCGTCCTGCTGACGGGAGTGCACTGGTACCTCAAGTACGTGTGCGGGGCGCACATCACCTGGAACGGCAGCCAACTCGACCTCCCGCGCAGACTGCCCGCGCCCGCCCGTACGCTGACTCGTGCCACCTCGTTACCGCACCGCTTCGCCCTCAACGACACCAACGACGGCTACACCGCCCCCTACGCCGACTGGGCCTACTGGGAGCGGATGATCGACGTCCTGGCACTGCACGGCTGCAACGAGGTCCTGGTCATCGCCGGGATGGAGGCCGTCTACCACCGGGTCCTGAAGGACTTCGGCTACAGCGACGCCGAGTCCCGCGGCTGGCTGCCCGCACCCTCGCACCAGCCGTGGTGGCTGCTGCAGAACCTCTCCGGCTACGGCGGCCCGCTGTCCGAGGAGTTGATCGCGCGCCGGGCCGCGCTGGGCCGCCGTATCGCCGACCGCCTGCGCGAGCTCGGCATGTCGCCCGTCCTGCCCGGCTACTACGGCCATGTGCCCAAGGAGTTCGTTGCGCGCAACGGCGGGGACGCGCACGTGGTGCCGCAGGGCGTCTGGCACGGCTTCGAGCGGCCGGACTGGCTGGATCCGCGCACCAACGCCTTCGCGAAGGTGGCCTCGTCGTTCTACGCGCACCAGCGTGACGTCTTCGGCACGGCCGCCCACTTCAAGATGGACCTGCTGCACGAGGGGGGCACGGCAGGCGACGTGCCGGTGCCGGACGCGGCCCGCGGGGTGGAGAGGGCACTGCAGTCCGCCCATCCCGGCGCCACCTGGGTGATCCTCGGCTGGCAGGAGAACCCACTGCCCGAACTCATCGACGCCATCGACAAGTCGAAGATGCTCATCGTCGACGGCGTCTCCGACCGCTACACGAGCGTCACCGACCGCGAGCGGGACTGGGGCGGCACCCCGTACGCCTTCGGCACGATCCCCAACTTCGGCGGGCGCACCACCATCGGCGCCCGGGCGCACATCTGGAACGAGAAGTTCTTCGCCTGGCGGGACAAGGCGGACAGCGCGCTGGTGGGTACGGCCTACATGCCGGAGGCCGCCGACCGGGACCCGGCCGCCTTCGAACTCTTCTCCGAACTGGCCTGGAGCGAAGGCGAGATCGACCGGGAGGCGTGGTTCTCGGGGTACGCGAGGTTCCGCTACGGCGGCCGCGACGCCTCGGCGCGAAGAGCCTGGCGGGCGCTGCACGACACCGCCTACCAGCAGCACGCGGTGGAGCGCAGCGATCCGCACGACTCGCTGTTCTGCGCCCGCCCGGACCTCTCGGCGAACCGTGCCGCGGAGTACGCGCCGCGGGCTCTCACCTACGATCCCGGACGCTTCGACGCGGCTCTCGCGGGGCTGCTCGGGGTGTCGGTGGGCCTGCGGCGCAGCGCCGCGTACCGGCACGATCTGGTGGACGTGACCCGGCAGGCGCTCGCCCACCGTAGCCGGCAGTTGCTGCCACAGCTGAAGGCGGCGTACGCGGCCAAGGACCAGGAGACCTTCAAGACCCTGTCGACGCTGTGGCTGCGGCTGATGCGGCTGTCGGACGACGTCACGGGCACCGACCCCGCCTTCCTGCTCGGCCCGTGGGTCAACGACGCCCGGCTGCTGGCCACGAACGACGCCGAGCGTGCCGAGTTCGAGCGGACCGCGAAGGTACTGATCACGGTGTGGGGCGGGCGTGCCACGTCCGACGCGGGCAGTCTGCACGAGTACGGCAACCGCGAATGGCACGGTCTGATGGCCGACTTCTACGTGCCGCGCTGGCAGAAGTGGCTCGACGCGCTGCAGGACGCGCTCGCCACGGGGACGGCTCCGGCGGCCGTGGACTGGTTCGCGGTGGAGGAGCCGTGGACCCGGGAACGCAAGGACTATCCGCTGCGGCCGGTGGGCGACGCGTACCGGACGGCCGCGAAGGTCCACGACGTCCTGGCGCGTGCCCCCTACCAGGGTTCGCTGACGGTCACCGCCGAGCCCCCGGTCCTCCCGCCCGGCGGGCAGGCACGCTTGGAGGCCCTCTTCACCAACGTCAACGGACTACGGCCCACCGGTCGCGTCGACTTCGCCCTCAGCGGCATCGACGCCCCGCCGGAGGGTCCGACCTCGCTGGCGAGCGTGCCCGCCGCCGGCACCGGCAGGGTCCGCTGGCGGGCCGACGCGGCCGGCACACCGCTGGACCGTCCGCTGCGCCCGCTGCCGTACACGATCACGGTGCGGTACGGTCCGCGCGGCGAGGACCGCGTTGACAGCCGGTTCGACGGCACCCTCTTCGAGGCGGGCCCGCTCGACGCCGGCTGGAGGACGTACACCAACAACGCCGCTGTCTTCGGGCAGCTCGGCGACCGGTTCGCGATCGACGGGGCGGGCGCGGACCTGTGGCGTGGCACCACGGAGTTCGGGACCGTCTACCGGGAGGGCGCGCTGCGGGACGGGGTGTCGGTCACGCTGCGGGTCGAGGCCCAGGCGGTGACCGGCAACTGGGCACGCTCCGGCATCATCGTCCGCAACAGCCTGGCCACACCGGGCTCCCCCGGCTTCCTCAACCTGGCGGTCACCCCGGCCAACGGGGTCGTGCTGTCGTACGACACGACGGGCGACGGCACCCTCGACACCTACCGCCGCATCACCGGTGTCAAGGCACCGGTGCTTCTGCGGCTCACCCGGGCCGACGGCTCGTACACCGGTGAGTGCTCCACGGACGACGGGACGACGTGGCGCACGGTCGCCACCGTGCCGGTACCCGGGGCGGCCGGCACCCAGGACGTGGGGCTGTTCATGAGCGCCACCAACGGGGGCGGCGGGGCCCGGGGGACGGTGGAGTTCAGCGGCTGGACCCTCGCGTAAACCCGGAGGCTCCACGGGCACACCGCGTGCGAGGGTGTGCCCGTGAGTGACGTTGACCCCGTGAAACCCGTGAACCACGTGAACCGCGTGAACCGCGTGAACCGCGTGAACCCGCTCGATGCCGTGAAACACGTGAACCGCGTGAACCCGCTCGATGCCGTGAAACACGTGAACCGCGTGAACCCGCTCGATGCCGTGAAACACGTGAACCGCGTGGAGGCCCTCGATGCCGTGAACCCTGTGAACTCTTCCGATGCCGTGAACCCCGTCGGCTCTGTGAACTCCGACTGGGATGAGCGGGTCGCCGCCGCCTGGGCCACGTTCGACGACCATGACGCGGCGGACGCGGCCGGCTTCCGGGCGGTTATCGACACGCTCGTCGCCGAGCTGCCCGCCGACAGCCCCATCGGTCTCTTCGAACGGGCCTGCGCCTGGGACTCGACCGGGCACTCCGACAAGGCGGTCCCGCTCTACCAGGAGGCACTGGAGCGCGGACTGACCGGATACCGCAGACGCCGGACGACGATCCAGCTCTCCAGTTCGCTCAGGAACATCGGCCGCCCCGAGGAGGGTGTCCGCCTCCTCACCCCCGAACTGGACGCACCGTCCGATGAATTGGACGACGCCGTACGGGCCACGCTGGCGCTGTGCCTGGCCGAACTGGGCCGTGAACGCGAGGGGCTGTCACTGGTGATCGGCGCACTGGCACGCCATCTCCCGCGGTACCAGCGGTCGATGACGAACTATGCCCGGTTGCTGGTGGAGGGCGGCAGCACCGACTGACACTCCTGGTATCCGCAGCAGGGGACGGCCCCACGACCGGGCGCCGTCCTGCCGCGCCCGTCCTGCCGCGCCCGTGCTCTCGGGCCCGTGCTCTCGGACCCGCCCTGCCGGGCCCGTACTGTCCGGACCCGGCCTGCCGGACCCGCCCAGCCGAACCCGCATTGCCGGCCCCGCCCAGCCGAACCCGCACTATCGGCCCCGCCCGGCCGGACCGTCCTGTCGGGCCCGTCCCCGCGGCCCTTCGTCGCTGTGGCGGGCGCCGTCCCGGGGTCCCGGGCGCCTCGCCGTCTCCCTGGTCGGTGTGCCGACAGTGGCGGAGCCTGCCCGCCGACGAGCCTCCTGACCCGAGGGCCTCCCACCCGCCGACCTTCAGCCCACCGGCTCCCTCCCGGCGGCCTCCTGACCGACGGCCCCACGGCTGCGGCCTCCCCGTAGTCACCCCGTCGCCCGGCCCCTGCCCCTGCCCCTGCCCCTGCCGACCGCGGCCGCCCGCGCTCCCGTCCCCCCGGTGGGCCGGACGGGTGATGGCCGGCAGTCGGCGGTGGTCGGAATTCCCCGAACGGCGGACCGAATCGCCCGGCGACCACAGCGGCCGACGGGTTCCCGGACTTCCCGGGTGCGGGGGTCGCAAGCGGGATTCGCAAGTCTTGAAGGGCCGAACGAGTGCCGGTGCTCCGCCGTATGTGCAGTGCCTGTGTGAGCCTGTTTTGAGTCGGCACGCCCATGTCTATGGATCTTCATGCCTGAACGCGGCCGATGGTCTTTTTGTCTGACGACTCGTTACCCGGAAGTCGTCCGCGCAGGGCACCTGCACAGGCGGATGACCTGCGGCAGTACCGATCGAGGCAAGGACGATCAGCGCGATGTCGGGAGAGGTGATACCGACGACGAACCCCCCAGAGGACTGTCCGGCACCGGTCGCTCGTGTCCAACCCACTCGGCAACAACGCACGATCACCCATCAAGCACCCTCTGAAGGAGCCCGATCTTCATGCTCAGACGTCCTACATGGCGTATCGCCCTGGCCGCCGCCACCGTGAGCCTGGTGGCGGCCGCCCCCCTGGTGGCCGTCGAACCGGCTTTCGCTCAGTACCCGCCCGCCCCGGGAGTGACGCTCGACGACAATTCGGTGGCTGCTGGTCAGTCGATCGACTTCGAGGCCTACGGCTACCCGTTCGAAGAGGGCGAGGAGGTCATCGCCTGGCTCGTGCGCATCGGTGACGGATGTGTTGCCCCCACTCCGGGCCCCACCGTGACCCCCACCCCGACCCCGACCGCGACCGAGACCCCCGCCCCCGACGGCCGGAACGGTGACTGGGGCGGCAACGGCGGAGGCGGCAACGGCGGCGGTGGCGGCCGACCCGGAGGCGGCAACGGCGGTGGCGACGGAGGCGGAGACGGCTGCGACGTGGCCGTCGGAAGCCTGGGCAGCGGCGGAGGCGGCGGTGGCGGAGGCGGCGGAGGCAGTGCCGTCCAGCTCGGCACCTTCACCGCCACGGCCAACCCCGAGGGTGGCGTCGAGGTCGAGGGAACGGTTGAGATCCCCGACAACACCCGGTCCGGCACCTACCTGTTCTACCTGGTCGGCCAGGAGTCCGGAGCCATCGCGAGCGCGGTGCTGACCGTCGAGGGTGACGGCGGCAACGGCGGCGGCAACGGCGGCGGCAACGGCGGCGGCAACGGTGGCCGACCCGGAGGCGAGAACGGCCGCCCCGGAGGCGACGGTCGCGGTGACGGCGATGGTCGCGGCGACGGGCGCGGCGACGGAAACGGGCGCGGCGACGGCGACGGACGCGGTGACGGAAACGGGCGCGGCGACCACGACGGACGCGGCGACCACAACGGGCGCGGCGACCACGACGATCACGGTCGCGGCGACCACGACGGACGCGGCGACAATGAGGGACGGCCCGGCCACGGCCCCGACGAGCTCGCGAAGACCGGCCCCTCGGACACCACCGTTGCTGTGCTCGCCGGAACGAGCGGCCTGCTGCTCCTCGGCGGCGGAACCCTGCTGATCACCAAGCGCAGGCGTTCCGGCGCCCAGCGAGGCTGAGGTTCGTCAGTGCCCTGGTTGACCCACAACCTCTCGGACAGCCGTGTGCTGTCCGGCCTGACCGGCCTGGTGCGACGGAGCCACCGTCGCACCAGGCCGGTGCCGTTGATGCGCGCAGTAAAGGCATACGGGATGGAGCACACCCCATGCACATCCTGCGGCTGAGCTACCGGGTCCCCCCGATGCCCGGCGGACTGGAACGCCATGTGGAACGCCTGACACATGAGCAGGTGCGCCGCGGACACCGGGTGACGATGGCCTTCCGGCACGGCACGGCACTGCCCCCGGGAGCCGCACGGCTGCCACTGCGTACCACCGCCATGTCCCGAGCGCTGGCCCGGATGTCCGACAAGGCCGCCTTCGCGGTGGAGGCCGCGGCGATGACCCGGCAGCTGTGCGGTGGCTCGCGGGCGCACGACATCGACATGCTGCACCTGCACGGGGACCACACGGAGGCCATGTGGCTGGGGCCCGTCTGCCGGCACCTGGGCATCCCGCTGTGCCTGACCGTCCACGGGCGACTCGCCACCCGGTGGCAGCGCCTGGCCCGACATGCTTTCCGGCAGGTGGACGCGTTCATCGCACTGGGCTCGGGGACCGCGGCCGACCTCGTGGCACGCGGGGTGCCCGAGCGGCGCATCCTCACGATGTCCAGCGGTCTGGAGCTGTCCCGCATGCCGTCCGCGACCGCTCCCCGCGACCGCGAATCCGGTCTGATCGTCAGCGTGGGCGCGCTCGATCCGGTGAAGAACCACGCCCTGCTCATCGAGGCCTTCCACGACTTGGCCCGCGACCGCCCCGAACTGCGTCTCGTCATCGCGGGCGAGGGCCCGGAGCTGGACCGGCTCAGGACGCTCGCGGCCGCCGGGCCGGGGGTGGAACTGGTCGGCGCCCTGCCGCGGCAGGAGGTCTACCGGCTTGTGGGCCGTGCCGAGGTGTTCGTCCTCGCGTCGCGTCGGCTGCCGGGCAAGGGCGAGGGCGTGCCCACGGCCGCGTTGGAGGCACTGGCCATGGGCACCCCGGTCGTGGTGTCGTCGGAGGCCACGCTCCATCCGGTGATCCGGGATCCGGAGGCGTACCGGATCTTTCGGTCCGGGTCGAAGACGGACCTGACAGGCGCTCTGACGACGCTGCTCGACGACGCGGCGCTCCGGGAGAGGATGAGCGCTCTCGGCAGACGCGCCGCCGCCGAGCTGGACTGGCCTGTGGTCGCGGGGCGGGTCGAGGAGTGGTACCGGACGGCACTCGGATCCGCTCTCACCCGGCTCTGAGCCGTGTCACGGCATCACCCGTCCACGCGCGTTCGAGGCAACGGTGAAGGACGGTCAGGTGCGAAGGTACGGAGATATTCCTGCCCCGAGGTCGCGCTTGTCGGTGTGTCCCGCGCACACGTAGTGGCGAAATCAGTACATATGGACAGGGCGTGCGGCCAGGACTCCGGAGCGTCGGCCGGGCCTGCCGTCCAGGGCCGCGACCTCCAGGGGAGATTCGCGCCCCCACCGATCGGCCTCTCACGGCGGACGCCGACGACGGCAATTCTTGTGAACCACGGAGGGACCAATTGATGCGGATCCCATCCTTGGGGGCTTCGCCGGCCATCGCTGGTGTCATGGCCTTCGCGGCTTTTCTGAGCGCTCTGGCCGTCCCCGAGCCCGATCTCGCCCTCGGCATCCTGCTGATCGCCGCGGCCGCGCTGTTCGTCGTCACCGCGCGTCCGGGACTGATCGTCCTGGTCACGACGGCGGTAACGGTGATCCATCCGTCCGTCTGGCCGCAGTTGGGGACGTTTTCGGAATACGTCGTCCATTTCGGCGACGTATGCCTCCTGGTTGTCTGTGCGACCGTGCTGCTGCGATACGCCCGTCTCCATCGCACACCTGTGCTTCTGCTGCTGGCGTTGTTGGTGCTTTTCGGTGTGACACGGAATGCCCTGAGCAACGGCTCGGAGAGTACGGCGAGTTTCTTCCGTGTCATGGAACCCGTCATCGTATGGGCCGTGGTGGGCCGGTCTCTTCCCCGGGACTTCGGCCTGTGGCGCTGGGCTCGTTGGAGTCTGCTGGGAGTGTTGGCAACCGTCCCCCTCTTCGGCGACACCGCGTACCGCTGGTCGGGATTGCCGGGCGGGCCCAACGAGGTCGCACTGATCGCCGCGGTACTGGTCGTGCTCGGTGCGGCCGAGTCGAGCCCTGCGGCGAGGACGCTCTTCCTGGTGAGCGGAGTGATCGGGCTGTTCGGTGCACGAGGGATCGGCGCCTCAGCCGGTGCGCTGGCCGGACTGGCGGTGCTCGCCATCGGCCGGAGGGAACAGCTCCGGGCCATGAGGACCACACGCGGCATCCGTCTGCTGGTCCTGGTCGGCGCGGCCGTATCCGCCTTTCTGTTCATTCCTCGCATCCGCCCCGATCTGCATATCACCCTCTGGGTCCACACCTCGCAGGCCGAGTCCTTCTGGGGCGCCTTCGGCGCCGCCAACCCACTGGTCGGCAGTGGGTGGTCGCAGATGGACTCCGATGCGCTCATGGACACCTACCGGATCACGCACATCGCCGGTCTGCACAACGTCTATCTGGACATCGCCGTGTACCTGGGGATGGTCGGATCGGTCCTCTTCCTCATGCTGCTGTGGCACATCTGGCGCCCCGGTGACCTGGTCACACGGGCGGTTCTCTGCGCGACCGCGGTGTGGTTCAACACCACGGGGGCCTATCCGTGTGCGGGCTGGGGGATGCTCGGTCTCGCGGTCGCGGCGGCCTCCTGCCGGGTCACCCCGCGCTCGGGCCCTGAAGCGCCGACGGATCGCACGAGCCCCAGGACCTACGGGGAGGTTCTTCCCGCTCCCGCGGGCTCCGGGACCGCTGCCGTCAGCGCACCGGCACAGGGCACCGCTCTCACCAAGACCCTCAGCACGAGGAACCAGCAGGCCGTGCTCAGCGCCAGCAGGCACAGCGAGCCCCACGCGAACGCCGCCGCAGTGCGCTCGGGGCCCGGCCAGAACTGACTGACGGCCACCAGGATCCCCAGCTGGCAGATGCCCTCGGCGGTCAGGAAGGCGAGCCGTACCCCCGGGAATCCCAGCGCCGAGGGCAGCACCTTCCCCCAGATCACCGAGCCGCGCAGCGCGCCTCCGGCCAGCAGTACCACCGCCGCTGTCGACAGCACGGCGTACTCGGCGCCGTACACCATTCCCAGGAGGGGACCGGCGAGGGGTGCCGCCACCACCACCCCGACGGCTCCGATCGCCCCGGTCAACGCGCTGGAGCGCAGCGCGTCATGCATCACCGCGGTACGCCGCCCGAGCGCCGCGGCCTGTGCGAGCCGCGGATAGAGCTGTGCCGCCACCGGGCTGACGAAGCTCAGCAGGAGACGGGCCATCGCGGTGGCCACCTTCAGGTTCGTCACCAGAGCGGGCCCGCCGCACAGTCCCGCGAGCAGGGTGAGTCCACTGTCCGACCCGGCCGAGACCGATCCGGTCGCCGATGTCTTCACCAGGAAGGGCACCAGTCCCCGCGGCATGGCAAGAGGGCCACGGGTGGGCGGACCGAATGCCGCGCGCACCCGCCGGCAGGCTCCGACGGTCAGCACCACCGTCGTGACCGCGCCGGTGACGACGGTCGACGCCAGGTATCCGACGGGGCCCGCGACCAGCAGGCCCGTCAGGGTCACCAGACAACCGAAGACGGCGAGCACCAGACGGATGGTGCCGAGCCGGGCCAACTGGTCGGTGAGGGCGAAGCCCGCCGAGCCGCTGCCCGAAGGGGTGACGACCCCCGCACCCAGCACGGCCGGCACCAGCAGCCAGAGCAGTTCCGTCGAGACCCATCCAACCGCGGCGGCCGACAGAGCCGCCACCACGCCCACGGACGTGGCCAGCAGTCCGGCGAGCAGATCCAGCCGGACGAGCCGGTAGTAGAACCAGGTCCCGCGGCCAGGTCCGCGCAGCCGCTCGAGTGGGACGAAGCGCTGTAGCGCGTCCTCGAGGCGCGGGTCCCACAGCAGGAACCAGACCGATGCCACCGATTGCACGAAGAGCACCTGTCCCGCCTCCGTACCACCCGCCAGTCGGACGAGTGCGGCGGTGGTGAGGAACGAGAGTGCCGCCTCCACCTGACCGGCGACGGTGAGTGAGCCGAACGTGCGGAGATGCCGTCGCCATCGCCCCGTCGTGTTGCCGCCGGACCGCGGTCTCTTCAGTACATCCATGCCGTTGAGCCATCCGGTGAATTCGGGAATGCGCCACAGCGAGGTGCCACATATCGGTTATGAATGAACATATCGGCCGAATAGGTCGCATCAGCCCATGACCCGACGTCGCTCGAGGAGCGTTTGGTGAAGATCCGTCGTATGTGCACCTCGGCGGAGCGGACCGCAGGCTTTGTCGACCGCCTGCGTGGCCTGGCACAGCGCTGCCTCCGGCCGGCCGGAGCAGGGCCCACGGCCCCGTCTTTGCGGCGCCGGGGAGCGTATGTGCTGGTGGGCTCCGCTCTCCTGTGCCTTGCCGGTGCGAGCTGGATCCTCGTGACCGGCCTGTTGGCACGCGATGAACTGCTGTCCGCACAGCGGGAACTGGAGGTACTGCGGCATATGGCGGCGGGCGCGGCCGGAAAACCCGCTCCGGCGGCGGCCGGCAAGACAGCGAACGGGAGCACGGCGGGTGTTCGGGCGACGGGACCGCAGGCGGCGGAGGCGCGGACAGGCGACGCGAAGAACGCGGACGCGCTGATGACGGACGCCAGGACGGCGATGCGTTCGGTGGCCGAGCACACCGCCCGGGCCCATGACCTCACGACCGGGCCTGCCTGGTATCTCGCCGCGCAGTTGCCGTACTTCGGTGATCCCATCCATACCGTCCGTGAAGTCGCCTACATGACCAGCGAGTTGACACAGCAGATGCTCCCGCCGATGGAACGCGTCACGGCGGAGCACACCGGGCCTGCGCGCCAGGACGGCCTTGGCTTCCTGCTGTCCGCACTGGGTGACGCGGCTTCCGACGTCCGGCGTGCGGCGCAGGTGACTGCCGCAATGCGGGAGAGGGCTCATGGACTGCCGCCCACGGCCTGGTTGCCGACCGTCGACCAGGCCCGGATCCGCCTGACCCGCCAACTCGACCGGATCACGCCGGTGATGTCCGACGCCGCCCTGGCGGCGCGGGTACTGCCGTCCCTGCTGGGCACGGAGAATCCTCGACGGTATTTCGTGGTCTTCCAGAACACCGCCGAGGCACGCGGCACCGGCGGTATGCCCGGCGCGTTCGCCGTGCTCTCCGTGGACGAGGGGCAACTGCGTTTCGAGACGTTCGGGATCGACACGATGATGGCCGACGTGTCCCCCTCGGTCGATCTGGGAGCCGAGTACACGGCCCGGTACGCCGTGATGGATCCCACCGGTACCTGGGCCAACTCCAATGTCAGCCCGCATTTCCCGTATGCCGCACGCATCTGGGCGGAGGCCTGGCGCGAACGCAGCGGACAGCGGGTGGACGGCGCGATCGCGGTCGACCCCAACGCACTGGCCCGTCTGCTGCGGGCGACGGGTCCCGGCCGGCTCCCCGACGGCACGCAGCTCACCGCCGACAACGCCGTGGACCTCGTCGAGCTCACGGGCTACGTACGGTACGCGGACAACGTCCAGCGCAAGTCCTTCCTCCTCGACGTTGCGCGCACCGCGGCCAACACGCTCCTGCGCGCCCTCGACGATCCCGGGCGACTTCCCGGACTGCTCAGAGCCACCTACGACGTCGTGAAGGAAGAGCGCCTGAAAGTCTGGAGCGTGCGGAACGAGGAGCAACGCGTCCTCGAAGAACACCCGTTGAGCGGGTCTCTGCCGACGGGGCCCGGACCGTTCGCCGGCCTCGTGGTCAACAACGCCGCGGGCGGGAAGCTCGACTACTACCTGGATCGGGAGTTGCGCTGGACCCCGGGCCGCTGCACCCCGGAGGGCCGGCCCGTCACCGTACAGGTCACCCTCACCAACCGGGCGCCCACCTCCGGGCTGCCCGCCTACATCACCCAGCGCGGCGACAAGCCGCGCTATCCCACCCGGCCGGGCGACAACCGGCTGCTGGTCTCCTACTACGCCAGCATGGGAGCACGGTTGCAGCAGGTGACGGCCGACGGTCGTCCGATGAGGCTCGGCAGCAGCTTCGAACGCGGTCACGCCGTCTACACGGTGGACGTGGAACTGCCCGCGCAGCAGAGCCGTACGCTGACGTTCCAGCTGATGGAGCCGGTCAGCGACCGCGCTCCGGTCGTGTGGCGTCAGCCACTGGTCACACCGCTGCGGACCCAGGTGGAGCCCTACCCGGCGTGCAGCGGCTGACGGGCTCCGCGGCTCACCCGGCCCGCAGCGCGGCGAGGATCCGTTCCACCGACTCCTCGATCCGCTCGACGCATTCCCGTACCCGCTCGGGCGCGGCACCGAGCGGATCGGTCACATCGTCGTCGCGCGCGTCGGCCGCACCACATCCGCGCCGGGAAGCCGCACCGTGAACGAGCGCCGCCAGCCGGGCAGCGGGATCCTCTTCACGGGCGGCGTCCTCGGGCCTCACCAGACGGGCGAACTCGCGCAGGCTGAAGGCTCGGGACAGTGCCCGTACGGGGGCCAGCCGTACGGCCGCCTCACGGTGTTCCGTGGCCGCCCCCAGCACGAGGTCCGCGCTCTCGACCAGCCCGGCCGTCAGCCGACGGGCGACCATCCCGGACGGATCCCCGCCCCAGCGGACGACGAAGGGAGTGGCAATCGCGGCAAGTGGCGTACCGGGAACGGCCCTGGTGCCCGCGCTGCTCACATGAATGCTCTCGCACACCGCGGCAAGCCTTTCCCTCAGCAGGCTCTCGGCGAGGGGAGACCGACAGAGGTTGGCCGTGCACACCACGAGTACCCGGAATCTAGGCAGGTGCCCATTGGCGGAAAGGGCGTCGCATGGAAGTGACATGGCGTCAGTATCACTCCGGCTCCCGCTATTTCGAGTTGAAGACCGCCCGACACCACAAGTGCCGGATGACCCGTTCCGTGCGCGGGAACTGAGCCGGGATTGCCTTCAGGGGCTCTCATAGGATGAAAAGTGTCACCGACTTGGCGCGCCGGGAGCGGAAACGACCTCGGACGGCGGAAGATCGAGAGCCGTTGGCCTGACCAGGACGGAAGGCAACCATCATGCGGATCTTCCTCGATGTCGGGGGGCATTACGGCGAGTCACTGGACATCGCCCTGGACCCCCGATGGGGGTTTGAAAAGGTTTACTCCTTCGAGCCCGCACTGGCCTGCCATCGTTTGCTCCGGGGTTATCGGGACCCACGACTGACGATCGTGCCGGCCGGACTTTCGAACAAACAGGGATCGGCGATGCTATACGGGGGCGGGCTGTTGGGAGCCAGCGTGTACGCGGACAAGAAGCAGTCGGACACCCGTGTCGGGCAGGAAAGGATTGTCCTGCTGCGAGCCACTGACTGGTTGTCGGCGAACACGTCGGAGAACGACGAGATTCACATGAAGCTCAACTGCGAAGGCAGCGAGTGCGACGTCCTGGAAGACCTGCTGGACAGTGGCGTCATCGATCGGCTGCGGAGCATCTATGTCGACTTCGACGTGCGCAAGATTCCGAGTCAGGCTCACCGTCAGGAAAGCGTCGAGAAACGACTGCGCGAACGGAATCTGCGGTTCGTCACCCCTGACGTACTGACCAGCCCCAGTGGGAGCGCGGCGGTCAGGGAATGGCTCACCATGGTGAGTCAGCCACAGCCTGCCTGGTCGGCGGTGTTGCGTTACCGTCTCGGTCTGCACCGGCCGCCGTACGTCTGGGTGACCTCTGCTGCCAGAAGGGCGCTGCCGGAGGTTGTCTATGTGAGGGCCGCACGTCGTCTTGGCGCGCACGCGCGCAGACGCACCACGACATTCAGCCACTGACCTCGTAGAGAAAGTCACACGCTGTGGCACCTTCGGACGGGCAGGGAGCGCGATGAGGCTGATGCGGGCTTGGGCCGTACCCCTCCGGCTGCGCGGGACACGCATCGGATCGGGATCGTACGTCTCGCCGCGTGCCGCACTCCAGGAGCACGCGCGCATCGTCATCGGGGAGCGCACCCTCGTCGGTCGTCATGTGGAGTTGGTTCCGCAAGGTGGCTCGATCACGATCGGCAGCGACTGCTCACTGAACAATTACGTCGTCATGTACGGAGCTGGTGGAATCACCGTGCACGACGGGTGCCGCATCGCGACCGGTGTGACCATCATCGCCTTCAACCATGGGTTCGACGATGTCAAGCGCCCGATCCGCAACCAGCCGATCACCGCTCGGGGCGTCGTCGTCGAGTCCGACGTCTGGATCGGGGCCCGCTCGATCCTGCTGGACGGAGTGGCCGTCGGGCGGGGCAGTGTGGTCGGTGCGGGTTCGGTGGTGACGCGCGACATCCCCGAGTACGCGATCGTGGCGGGGAACCCGGCCCGGGTGGTGCGCCATCGCGGATCGCCGCCCGGGCGGACAGCCGCCGCTACCGGTGCTTCTCCCCGGCTTCGGCCATGATGCGGCGGTAGAGGTCAGCGAGCTGGTCGAGGTTGGTGGAGAAGCCGTAGACCGCGAGGACGTGCCGGCGCACCGCGGTCAGCACCGCGGGAGCCGGTGGGTCGGCCACGGCCTGACGCAATCCTGCCGCGAGCGAGACGGCATCAGCCGAGACGAGCGACACACTGGCCCACTCCGAAGCGGCGGCCGGAATACCTCCGACGGAGGTCGCCACGACGGGGACCTCCGCTGCGGCTGCTTCCAGCAGGGTCCTCGGCAACCCCTCGTCTCGTGACGAGATGACGAAGAGGTCCGCACACGCCAGTTCCCCGCGCACCTCCTCAACGTCGCGGGAACCCAGAAACGTCACACGGCCCGACAGCCCCAACCGATCGGCTTGCCGCACCAGCCTGACCTTCTCCGGGCCGTCGCCCACGATCCGCAGCCGTGCCGACGGCACCGTCTCGACGAGCGTGGCGAACGCGGTGAGCAGGATGTCGTAGCCCTTCGACGGAACGAGCCGGCCCACCGCCAGGAGCGACGGACCCGGCTCCGTCGGCAGCGGGCGCCGGCGTTCGAGTGACTCCTCCCAGACCGGAAGGAGCCGCGGGGGCACCAGAACGGAGGGAATCCCGCGTCGCGCCAGCGCATCGACCATGGACTGGGCCACGACTCTGCGTTCGGAGGCACGGCGGGCGAACCTCACGACGGCGCGTGCGAGCACGGCGCGTCTCCAGCGGCCGAGTGAGGCGACCGGCAGCGCGAGATAGTCGGCGTGGATGTCCATGAGCCAGGGGCGCCGGACGACCAGGGACACGATCCAGGCGGACAGCCACCCCCATGGCTCGGCCCCGTTGAGCAGGACGACCTCGCCTCTGCGCACGGCCGCTCGGGCGGCACGCACCCCGATCCGGATCGATCCGGCGGTCCAGAGCAAGGACCGCACACCGGAGCGGCGCGGACGCCGTACGACGTACATGGAGCCCCGGTCGGACTCGAGAGGCGGGCCCGCCCAGACGCACCGGACGTGGCCGAGTCTGTCGGCCAACGCGCTCCATGAACGGAAGTCCGCTGAGTTCTCCACGGCCCCCTGACGGTGCCCCGAGAACGTCACGACGGTGAGGCGAGTGCCGACGGCTGGGTCCAGGGAAGAGGTGGGCGCGTTCATCACACGTCACTGAGGTGGTAGCCGGACAGCAGCGGTGGTAGTTCGGCCTGTGCCAGCCGCGACCACGCGTCCACCGCGGAGAGGCAGGGCACGAAGGGGCGGGCCTGGGGATACTCAGGGTGGTCGAAGTCGAAGAACCGGACCGTGATGCCCCGCCCGGCGAAGGCGGCAAGATCAAGGTAGTCGCGTCCGGAGGGACCGGCGATGTACTCGTCCGCACCCACCGCTGCGCACAGGTTGAGGATCAGTTCGCTCTTGCTCCCGGCTACGGCGAGGTCCCCCGAATGGATGCGCGGTACCTTGACGTCGAACTGCGCGAACAACCAGTCCGCGATGCGCAGGTTGAGGTCGGCCAGCAGCGAGCCCGGTGCCGCCTCGCCGATCAGTGCGAGCAGCCCTTCGAGACGGTCGGCGCCCGGGGTCCCGGAGGCCGCCTGGGTCAGGCGTCCCTGGTATTTCCGCTGCCAATGCGGTGTGCCGGCGATCCGGACATCGCGGATAGGGGTGCCGAACGGCGAGTTCACCGGGACGGTGAGCCAGATGGGCTTCCCGTCCAGGAGAACCCTGTTGCGGTTCTGGAAGTAGTTCTTCCGAAAGGGCACCGAGTCGAGGACGATCCACATGTCCGAGGCCGCGACCTTCGCCAACAGGCCCAGCCACGGCAGGTGTTCCGGTTGATGGATGGTGACCCTCACGCCAGAACCGCTTCCAGCCGGGACACCTCGAACGCCTCGCCGTACCGGGCCCGCATCTCGTAACCCCGGTACCGTGATCGGGCCTCGACGCCCTCGATCCACTGCTCGCCGTACTTCTCGAGCTCCGACCGGTGGCAGCGCAGGGCTCGCAGCTTCAGGTCGATGGTGTCGTCGATGTTCATGTAGAGCTGCGGACGGAATCCGACATAGCTGCGCCCGGCCGGTGTGATCGGCTCGTACATGAGCACGGAGTTGTAGTACCTGCTCGCCGCGATGGTGGCGAGGGCGGTGTTCGCGTGGGAGCGATGGGTGTCGAACGGCCAGTGGGTGAACACCATGGTGGGCCGGAAGTCGTCGACGATGGCGTTGATGGCTTCCACCACGGTCGAGTGGTTCTCCACGTCCTTCGCGGGGAACTGCAGGACGTCGAACTCCTTCACACCGAGCGTCGCGGCGGCCTCCTGGCCTTCCTCCTTCGCGACGACGGCGTCCCGGAAGTGGATTCCGTTGTAGCTCGTGTACTCCGAGGTGCTCATCACCAGGAAGCGCACCCGCGCTCCGGCCTGCACCAGCCTGGCCGCGGTGCCACCGGCGGCGAGCTCGATGTCATCGAGATGAGCCCCGACGAAGAGGCTGCGTTCGAACATGGGATTGCTGCACAGCATCAGGTTCTCCTCCAGGGAAACACGGGCCGCCAGAGCGACCGCGAGAGCCAGGCGGCCGGACCGGCGCCCTGGTCCTTCAGACAGCGGAGGGTTGCGGCGAGCGCCGCGGCGACGGGTTCCGTGTCGAACATCGCGGCGCGTTCGACGAGTTGTGTGCGCGCCTCAGCGGTGGAGGGCAGGCGCGCGGCGGCGACGGCCAGCCGTGTCATCCGCTCGAGATCGCCGTCAGGCGCGACATGACGGTCCTTCAGCTCCCCCATGACTTCCGCGCAGCCGCCGACGTCGAAGGACACGCAGGGCACCCCGAGGGCCATGGCTTCGAGAAGCACACGAGGGAAGCCCTCCTGACGGGACGGAACGATCAGACAGTGGGCCTGGGCCATCGTGCTCAGGGCGATGTCGTTCGGCACCCGGCCTGCCATCAGCAAGGGCTCCGGTGCGAGCAGCGGACGCAGCGGACCGTCTCCCAGTACCAGCAGTTCCGCGTCGGGCAGTTCCTTTCGGATCGCCGTCAGCAGGTGCGGCAGTCGGTCCGCGCCGCGCAGCGGATCGAGACCGTGCACGTAGAGGAATCGGTGAGGAGAGGTCAGCCAGCCTTGGATTTCCGGCTGCGGAGGCGGTGGGAGGACGGTTGCGGCACGCAGCGCTTGAAGGTTCACGTCGTTGCACGCGAGCAGCATTCGGTCCGGACTGAGGCCGTAGCGCCGGGCGTACTGCCGGAGGAGTCGTGGCGGGCCGGTGACGACCGCGTCGACCCCGTGGCGCAGCACGACGCGATGAATGAGCCGCCCCGCGCGGGCACGCGGGCCCAGCCGGGCTCCCGGCAGGACGCCGGCGCCACCCGAGGACCACAGCACCACACGCCAGCCGCCCCCGAACCGTCCTGCCAGCCACAGGAGAGCAGCCAGCTTCCAGTGGATCCGGACGAAGACGACATCGACCCGCTCCCGCCGTGCCCGTGCCACGAGGCGAACGAAGGCCCGTACCCAGCCGAGGCTCAGCTGCAGCGGCGGCAGGTCCGCAGGGTCGCCGTACCGCACGACCGTGGCCCGGCTCCTGCGCGACAGGGCTTCGACGAGACCCGGGACATGCGCGGCATGCCCGCTTCGCATTCCCGATGTGTTGAAGACGTACCAAAGGCGCAGGTCTGCTACGGGTGCCAGCGGCTCGGTCGACAGCAGCAACTTGCCGGCCCGGGTGGTCTCGCGGACGCGGAACCCGGCGCGGGTGTAGAGGGCGAGTGCGGGGCGGTTCCGCGGGTCGCAGTTGATCGTCAGCACGCCGGACGACTGAGCGAACAGCCGGGCGAGGAGCGAGGAAGCCACGCCTGTGCCCCGATGACCGGGATCCACAGCCAGGCGGTGCACATGCGCCCCGTCCGGCCGGCGTGAGGCGATGAGGAAGCCGATCGGTTCTTCCCCCGCCATTGCGACAAGACTCAACTGCGGTTTGCCGGGCAGGGGGCAGGTGAAGTTCTCCAGATCCCATGGCTCGTCGTCATAGTGGGTGCTCGCCCGGTGGACGCGCCGTTCCAGGTCGACGAGCGAACCGAGCAGCGCATC
The DNA here is from genome assembly GCF_004023625.1 of Streptomyces cavernae. Taxonomy (GTDB): domain Bacteria; phylum Actinomycetota; class Actinomycetes; order Streptomycetales; family Streptomycetaceae; genus Streptomyces; species Streptomyces cavernae. The sequence goes on from NZ_RPDJ01000059.1 coordinate 24,000, forward strand.
CGGCACATCGGCCAGACGCCGAAGCTGCGGCCCGTGCGAACCGGCCGAGACCATCCCCGCTGTGCCGTGCATCTGTGGTCTCCGGGTCGAGTAGTGGATCACTCGCCAGACTGACACCGTGCGCAGGGCTGACGGGTCCGACGAGCCGCCCGCGGGGGCCGGTTGCACTCCATCGGCGTATCCGCCCGCTCCCCGTCTCCCGCGTCCCGTAGCCGTTGGCAGGCGTCGGTCTCAGCGCGCCCCGGTCGCCAGTTCGCGGTAGATCTCGTCGAACCAGTCGGCCGTTTCCGACAGGTCCACCGTGGCCGTGTCCGCGAGCGCTCCGGCCGCCAGTACCGGATGGACGTCGGGACGCATGGCCCGCAGGATCCCGTCGGCGAAGGCTTCCGCGGATCCGGGCGGAGTGAGGATTCCGTTGTGGTTGTCCCGGATCAGCTCGGGGACACCACCGACCGCCGTGGATACCACCGGCACTCCCGCGGCAAGCGCCTCCATGACCACCACGGGCAGCCCTTCGTATGTGGAGGACAGCAACAGGACGTCCGCCGCCGCCACGAGTCGGCCGGCCCCCGGCACCAGGCCCAGGTACCGAACCCGCTCGCGCAGTCCGCGCCTGTCGATGTCCGCGAGAACCTGGTCACGCAAGGGACCGTCACCCGCCAGCACGAACAGCGCATCAGGTCGCCGGGCGAGCACCAGCGAGGCCGCCTCGACCAGGAGCGCGTGGTTCTTCTGCATCCGCAGATTGGCCACACAGGCCAGTACGAAGGCGTCACCGGGAATCCCGAACTCGGCGCGCACCTCCGCGGCCCGGGTTGCCCAGAAGCGCTGTGCGGCGACATCGACGCCGTGGACCCGTGTACGGACGAGCCGGGCGCCGCGGACCGTTCGGGAGTTCGCCACCTGCGGTGACACGGCCACCGTCAGATCGTCCAGCCGCCGGGTCGGCCGGTTGAGGAGCCTGGTCAGCGGGTGGTACCAGACCTGGTGGACCGTCGAGATCAGTGACGGCCGGGGACGCATCATACGGAGGGCCGGGCGCAGCACGGCCGCCGGCAACGGGGAGTGGACGTTGACCACGTCGGGGGACAGCCGCCGTACCGCGCCCACCAGCCTGGCGTAGCGCAGCCACTTCGGACCTCGCCGCAGGTCGACGACCTTGATGCCGTCGTCCAGGAGCGCTTCGATCAGTTCCTCGGTGTTCGCCCGCAGGAAGACGACGGTGTAGTCACGGCCTGTCCGGGGCGCCCGGCGCAGCCGTTCCACGAGAAGGACTTCCGCCCCGCCGACGTCGAGCGTCTTGATCACTTCACAGACCCGGACCTCGGCCATCGTTCGCTCCCTTCGCGCTTCGGCAACCCGTGCGGCGGAACGCTCTCCCTCGTCGGAGAAAGGCGGTTCGCGTCAGGCACGTGCCGCGCCCCGCAGCCGGGCGTCGATCTCGTCCGCCCGTTGCCGCGAGACCGCGAACACGTCCGTCCCGTGTGCGGCCGGAGCGGGAACGAACCGGTTCAGCGCGGGCTCGTAGTGCATGAGGTCGTATCCGTGGTCGCCGAGCCAGCCGCGCACCTCAGCGACCGTCGAACCGAACCTGGCCAGGAAGGGATCGACCAGTTCGAGGAACCACACCGGCGGTTCGGCCCGGCACAGGAGCTTCTCCGCACCGCGCAGGGCGCAGTGTTCGGCGCCCTCGATGTCGAGCTTGCCCATCGCCCAGGAACGGTCCGACAACACCTCGTCGAGTCGTACGACCTGTGCGGAGACGGTCTTTCCCTCGTCGTGTTCCGTACGGATCCGGGAGCCGGTGCCGCGCAGTACGAACGGAACCGCACCGGGGCTCTGCCCGACTGCCATTTCGTGTACCGACACACAGCACAGCCGGTTTCTTTCGACATTCTCGCGCAGCCTGGCCGCATAGACGGGGTGGGCCTCGAAAGCGTGTACCTCACCGGTAGCGGAAACGAGTTGGGCGGCGAGCAGCGTGAAGATTCCTTCGTTCGCCCCGCCGTCGATGAATCCGTCGCCGGGACGGAGATACCGCTTCATGAAGGTCATGGCCTGATAGTCGGGCAGCCCGCCGAAATAGACGAGGCGCCCCACTTGAGTGCTGTCCGGGTAGGCCCGGAAGCGCATGCCGTCGTAGACCCTCAGGTCGAACGGCTTGCCGACGGCACGCTTGTACCCTTGCCACAGCGCCATGCGTGCGAAGGCTTGCACGCGCCGCCCGCGGTTGGCCGGATGGTCCGCGATCAGCCCGAGCATTTCCCGCACCGTGGTTGGCATTGACTCCCGCTTCCGACGCAATTGGGCGGCGCATTCACCGTCCCCGGCCCAGCGCGGGGGAACGGCTTGTCCGAAGCCGTTTATATATCCGGCGGTGGCGGGTGCGGCAGTCCGCCACGCGGGACTTCCGTGCCCTTGTCGGATACCGAACGGAAAGCGGCCTAATATCGGGCCCATGTCGACCCCCACAAACCGGCCCCCGGTTTCCGGCATTCCCCGCTTGCGTGTCATGAGAGTCGTCACCCGGATGAATATCGGCGGTCCGGCCGTTCAGGTGTCGGCCCTCGTTCGGGGGCTGGATCCGGCGTACTTCGATCACCGGCTGTTCGCGGGGCAGGTGGGGCCGGGTGAGGCGGATCATGTGGAGCAGCGCGCGCCGGACGTCGCGGTGCGGCGGCTCACCTGGCTGGGGCGGGCCGTACGGCCCACGGACGACGTCCGCGCGCTCGCCGAACTCATCTCGGCCATGCGGCGGTTCCGGCCGCACATCGTGCACACGCACACCGCGAAGGCGGGCGCTCTGGGTCGGACGGCGGCCGTGCTGGCGCGTGTCCCCGCACGGGTGCACACCTTCCACGGTCATCTGCTGCACGGGTACTTCTCTCCCGCGAGGACGCGGGTCGTGGTGCGGACCGAGCGTGCGCTGGCGGCCGTCAGCGACCGGTTGGTGGCCGTCGGCGGCCGGGTGCGGGACGACCTCGTCGCCGCCGGGATCGGCACGGCCGGGAAGTACGCCGTGGTACCTCCCGGCACCACCCTCCCGGCGGCGCCCGAACGCCCCGAGGCCCGGCGCCTGCTGGGGCTTCCGCCCGAGGTGCCGGTCGTGGCGTACGTGGGCCGGGTCACCGGGATCAAGCGGCCCGACCGCTTCCTCGCCGTGGCCCGCGAGGTGCGCCGTGCCGTCCCCGGCGCCCGGTTCGTGATGTGCGGGGAGGGCGATCTGCGGCCGGATCCGGCGGCGGTCACCGAACTCGGGGACGCGCTGCACCTGTTGGGCTGGCGAGCAGATGTGGAGACCGTGTACGCGGCGGCCGACCTGGTGTTGCTGACCTCCGACAACGAAGGCATGCCGGTCAGTCTGATCGAGGCCGGACTGGCGGGAGTTCCGGCGGTGGCGACGGATGTGGGCAGCGTCGCCGAGGTCGTTCGGGACGAGAAGACCGGGCTCCTCGCGGGCCCCTCCGTCACGGAACTCGCCCGGCACACCGTACGCCTGCTCCGTGACGAGCGCCTGCGCCGGGAGATGGGCGCCCGGGCGCGTGAGACGACCCTCCGGCGCTTCGGCGCGGACCGTCTGGTGGCCGACACCGAAGCCCTCTACGCCTCGATCGCCGTCGCCCGGGGCTGGTGGCCCCCGTCCCTATCCGAAAGGTGAGCACGTTGAACGTTGTCGTTACCGGAGGCGCCGGGTTCATCGGGGCCAACCTGTGCCGGGAGCTCGTAGCGCGGCCGTCCGTGGGCAAGGTCGTCGCCCTGGACGACCTGAGTACGGGGAACGCTCAGAACCTGGCGGGCGTCGACGCGGAACTCGTCCAGGGCAGCATCCTCGACGCCGACCTCCTCCACGGGGTCGTGGCCGGGGCGGACGCCGTCGTCCATCTCGCGGCGCGCCCGTCCGTACCGCGCTCGCTGGCCGATCCCGTCGCCAGTCACAACGCCAACGCCACCGGGACGGTGAATGTCCTCGAGGCCTGCCGGAGCGCGGGCGTCCCGGTGGTCGCGGCGTCGTCCTCGTCGGTCTACGGATCGGTCCCCACGCTGCCGAAGCACGAGGAGCTGCCGACCCGGCCGCTGAGCCCCTACGCCGCGAGCAAGCTCGCCACCGAGGCGTATGTCCTCGCCTACGGCGCCTCGTTCGACCTGCCGGTGCTGGCGTTCAGGTTCTTCAACGTGTACGGGCCCCTGCAGCCGGCCGGACACGCCTACGCCGCCGTGATCCCCGCCTTCATCGACGCCATGCTGCGCGGCAGACCGGTGCGCGTCTTCGGCGACGGGCTGCAGACGCGGGACTTCACATACGTCGGAACCGTGGTGAAGGTGCTGGCCGACGCGGTGCTGCGGAAGGTCACCTGCGCCACCCCGGTGAACCTGGCGTTCGGGACGCGGGTGCCGGTCGTCGACGTGTGCCGGCGGCTCGCGGACATCATCGGGGTGCCCGCGGACATCCGGCACGAGGAGGCGCGGGTGGGCGATGTCCGCCACTCCCAGGCCGCGGACGGTGTGCTGCGCGGTCTCTTCCCCGACATCGCCCAAGTTCCGCTGGAGCGCGGGCTGTTGGAGACGGTGAGCTGGTTCCGGACCCTGCCCGAGTACGGGGCGGTGACCGCGGCCGGGGCGGTGCCGGTGGAAGTCGGCTGACCAGGTGAGGGGGCCGCGGCCCCCTCACCCCGTCCGGTCGGCGCCCGGAACGGTGTAGACGGGGACCCTCAGCAGCAGCCACCCGGACACGGCGGTCACCGTGAGCGCCGTGATCAGAGCGACGGTCCCCGGGAAGGCCCTCAGCATGACGAGCGTCGCCGCCAGGCAGGTCATCAACGCGAAGCCGCCGATCACCAAGGTGACTTGACGGACCGTCAGGCCGAGCTGCCGGAGCCGGTGCGCGATGTGGTCCCGGCCGCCCTGCAGCAGCGGCCGGCCCGCCCTGCGCCGCGCGACCATCACCAGACCGGTGTCCGCGGTGACCACCAGGGTGATCAGCAGCAGACTGGTGAATCCCGAATGGGCGGTGTCGCCCCGGTGCAGGACCACCGTGACCGATGACACCAGGAAGCCCACGAAGAGCGAGCCCGCGTCACCGAGGAAGATCCGTGCGGGATGCCAGTTGTGGAAGAGGAAACCCGCGCAGGCCCCGGCCAACGCCGCCATGACCGCGGCAATGCCGGTCAGACCCACCGCGAGTGCGGCACCGCAGAGGAACCCCGCGATGACCGCGGTGACCGTGGACACCACCCCGTCCATGTTGTCCAGCAGGTTGAACGCGTTGGTGGTGAAGAGGATCCAGCCGACGGCGAGCACCGCGTCGGGCCAGCCCCCGAACACCTCGGGGTGACCGCACCAGACCACCACCGTCACGGCGGCCGCCGCCTCGACGCCGAGCCGGGCACGAATGCTGAGCGATCGCAGGTCGTCGGCGAGCCCGAGGACGGCGACGAGCGCGGCGCAGGCGAGCAGGACACCCACCGTGGCTCCGTCCTGGGGCAGTGCGAGGGCCGCGGCGGCCGCGCAGCCCAGTGTGGCCACGGCGACCGCGATGCCTCCGAGGTAGGGCGTCGGACGGTCGTGGGCCTTGCGCGCGTCGGGCTGGTCGGTGTAGCCGCGGCGCAGGGCCAGTCGTCGTAGCGGCTCGGTCAGTGTGGCGGCGGCCAGCAGAGCCCCGAGCCCCGCGACCGCCGACACCAACCATGGATTCAGACCGAGCATGGCCCCGCCAGCACGGTCCGGACCGCGGTCGCCCCCTGCTGTGCGGGCGCCTCGGCCACCGGATCGCCCGCCTGCCGGCCCAGTTCGGCACGGGCCTCGGCGACGGCGTCCGCGACCGCGTCCGCCAGTACGTCGTCGAGGTCGCGCCGCGGCCTCCAGCCGGTGAAGGCCCTGAGTTTGGCGGTGTCGGGGACCCGGCGCTCCATGTCCTCGAAACCGGGCCCGTAGGCCTCGTTGTAGGTGAGCAGTCGCACCGAGGACGTGCTGCCGGCGCGGGCGATGATCCGCTCCGCCAGGTCCAGAATGGTGATCTCCTCGTCGCTGCCGATGTTGAACGTCTCCCCCACCGCGCCCGGCAGGTCGATCAGCGCCAGGAGTGCCTCGACGACGTCCGCGACGTGCAGGAAGCAACGGCTCTGCCGGCCGGTGCCGTAGACGGTGAGGGGCTCGCCGCGGACCGCCTGCCTGGCGAACCTCGGGATGACCATGCCGTAGGCGGGGCTCTGCCGCGGACCGACCGTGTTGAAGAACCGCACGACGGTGGCGCGCAGTCCGTACTCCCTGCGGTACAGCTCGGCGAGGATCTCGTCGACCGCCTTGGCGGTGCTGTAGGACCAGCGGGGGACGGAGGGGCTTCCCAGGATCCGGTCGGAGGCCTCCGTCAGCGGTCCCCGCGAGTTCTTGCCGTAGATCTCCGAGGTACTGGCCAGGATCACCCGCCGGTCGTGCCGGTGAGCGGACTCGATGACGGTTTCGGTTCCTTTGGTGTTGACCGTGAAGGAATTCAGCGGCCGTTCCACAATCAGTTTCACACCCACGGCCGCCGCCAAATGCACAACGCTGCCGCATTCACGCATCAACTCATCGACGAGCGACGCGTCCAGTACCGATCCCTGTACGAATCGGAAATCACCCCGCTCGCGCGCCGCGGCGAGGTTCTCCAGACGTCCGGTACTGAGGTCGTCGAGTACGACAACGGGCTCGCCGCGGGCAAGCAGTGCGTCCACGAGATGGGAGCCGATGAAGCCGGCCCCTCCGGTCACCAGGTACTTCTGACGTTCCATCACGCCCTCACTCCATGTCTTCGGGTGGGGCGCCACCGGAGGCATGCACACCGGCAACGCACGGCAACAATAGCCGGGGGTGGCGCAAATACAATGAATTGATACGCGATTAGTCCGTTCGTACCCACGGACGACTAGTGTGCCGCCATTCGCCGCCGATGCGTCACTCGGGAGACGGAAAGGAAGCCGCACGGTCCGGGCGCCGGGCATATTCGACGAGACATTCCGCTTGGCCAGCAGAGGGGAGTCCGACGGTGTCGACGGCAACAAGAAAGGTTGCGGTGGTGGGGCAGGGCTATGTCGGCCTGCCACTCGCCGTGCGAGCGGCGGAGGCCGGGCACGACGTCGTGGGGATCGATGTGGACGAGCTCCGCGTCAAACGGCTGGCCACCGGCGATTCGTTCGCGGAGGACGTCACGTCGTTGCGCCTGAAGGCGGCCCTCCACTCGGGCCGCTACGTTCCGAGCACCGACTACGCGGACGCCGCCGGATTCGACGTCTGCGTCATCACCGTGCCGACACCTTTGAAGGACAACGCGCCCGACCTGAGTTTCGTCGAGGACGCCGCGCGGGAAATCGCGGGACATCTTCAGCCGAAAGCCACGGTGATCCTCGAGTCCACCACGTATCCATGCACGACCGAGCATGTGGTCCGGCCGATCCTGGAAGCGGGCAGCGGGCTGCGCGCGGGGCAGGATTTCTTTCTCGGATACAGCCCGGAGCGCATTGACCCGGGAAACTCGGCTTGGCGACTCGAGAACACCCCGAAGGTGGTCTCCGGAGTCAATGACGTATCCCTGCGGCATGTCGAGGAGTTCTACGGCGACATCGTCGAGCGCACGGTTGCGGTGAGTTCGCCGCGGACCGCCGAGTTGACCAAGCTCCTGGAAAACACGTTCCGCCACGTCAATATCGCGCTGGTCAACGAACTCGCCATGTACTGCAAGCCACTTGGCATCGACATCTGGGAAGTGATCGACGCGGCGTCGACAAAACCCTTCGGATTCATGCGTTTTCTGCCCGGGCCGGGGGTCGGCGGACACTGTCTGCCCATCGATCCCTCGTATCTCTCGTGGCAGGTGAAGCAGACGCTGCGGCACGACTTCCGGTTCGTCTCCCTCGCCAACGACATCAACACCCATATGCCCGACCACGTGGTGCTGCGCGTCGCCAGAGGTCTCAACGTCCGCCGCAAGGCGGTCAACGGCAGCCGGGTGCTGCTCCTCGGACTCGCCTACAAGAAGAACACCGGCGACATCCGGGAGTCCCCCTCGCTCGCGGTGGCCCGTGGTCTGAAGGAACTGGGCGCGCACGTCCTCGCGGTGGAACCGCACGTCGACCCGGTGCGGCTGCCGCAGGACATCCTGTGCGTCGAACTCACCGAGCAGCAGCTCACGGCGGCCGATGCCGTGGTCGTGACCACCGATCACGACGTCTTCGACTACGCGCTGGTGGAACGGTTCGCCGACTACGTCTTCGACGCCTGCAACCGCTGCTCGCACGCCGAGTCCGTCGAACGCCTCTGAAGGCGCGGACCCCGGGCGCGCCCCTGCGGCCCGGTCCACTCCGACCTTCCGCCACAACCGCCGTACCGGCTGTACCTGCCATACCGACCATGCGACACAAACAACTCGGCCCAACCCTAAGGCGACTGTCGCATCCACTCGTTCCGATCGGGGATGACCTTGGATTTCCGTGACTACCTAAGAGTCCTTTCCCGCCGGTGGTTCGTCATCGCGCTGGTGACCGTGCTGGGGACGGCAGCAGGCGTCCTGGCCAGTGTTCTCGCCACCCCCGAGTACCGGGCGACGGCCACGCTGTTCGTCTCTCTGCAGGACGGCGAGGACACCTCACAGCTCTACCAGGGCAACTCGTTCACCCAGGCCAGGGTCCAGTCCTACGCCGAGGTGGCGACCAGTCCGGAGGTGACCGGGCCGGTGGTGGAGTCGCTCCGGCTCGACCTCACACCGGCGGAGCTGGCCCGCCGTATCTCGGCGGAGGCACCGCTCAACACGGTGCTGGTGCGGCTGACCGTCACCGACAGCCGGGCCGATCAGGCGGCGTTGATGAGCAACGCGGTCGCCGACCAGTTCGCCGAGGTGATCACGGAACTGGAGCGGCCCGAGAAGGAGAAGCCCTCCTCGCCGGTCCGGCTCACCGTCACAGAACCCGCCGCCGTGCCCGCCGCGCCCGCGTCCCCGAACACCATGCTCAACGCCACGCTCGCGCTGGCGGTGAGCCTGCTGCTCGGTATGGGGCTCGGTGTCGCGCTGGAGACACTGGACACGTCGGTGCGGGACTCCAAGGCCCTCACCGAGTGTCTGGCCTCGGCCGGCGGACCCGCCGTGCTGTCCTCCATCGTGACCGACCCGCGGGCGTCCCGGCACCCGGTCTCCCTGCGCGACGACACGCACAGTCCGCGCGCCGAGGGATTCCGCAAGCTCCGGGTCAATCTGCAGTTCGCGGAGGTGGACCAGCGGCCGAAGGTGATCGCCGTCACCAGCCCGCTGCCGCGCGAGGGCAAGAGCAGCGTGTCGGTGAACCTGGCCGCGACCCTGGCCGAGGAGGGGGCGAAGGTGTGTCTGATCGACTGCGATCTGCGCCGCCCCTCGGTCGCCAAGGCGCTCGGCCTGGTCCGGGACGCGGGGCTGACCACGGCTCTGGTGGGCCGCGCCGAACCGCGTGACCTGCTGCAGTCCGCGGGAGCGTTCTCCGTGCTCACCAGCGGGATGATTCCGCCGGACCCGACCCGGCTGCTGGGCAGCACCCAGTTCGGTTCCCTGGTGCGGGCGCTCGCCGAGGAGTTCGACCATGTCGTGGTGGACACCCCTCCGGTGCTCCCCTTCGCCGACACTCCCGCGATGGCTCCCGCCATCGACGGCTATCTGCTCGTGGTGCGCGCCGGCCGGACCAGCCGGAGCCAGGTCGTGGACGCGCTGCGCGTCCTCGAACGCGTCAACGTCCCCGTCCTGGGGGCCGTCCTGAACGCCGCTCCGGCCCGTGGTGAGGCCGACGGTTACGGCTACGGCTACAACTACCGGGCCGAGGAGCCGACGGGCGCGGCGCGGCTCACCGCGCTCGTGCCGTCGCGCCTCGCGGCGGTGGTGCCGAACCGGGGGCGCGGCTCCGAGTCCAACGGCACGCTGGTGTCGGCCAAGACGCGGTCGTAGCGCCGGGAGCGAGTCATGCGTGGTGCGCCGCCCATCCCCGCGGCGGTCGTGGCCCTGGCCCTGGCCGGTGCCCTGCTCGTCGGCTCCTGCCGGACGAGCGGCACCGCCGGCGGCCAGGGCCACGCGCCGCGTGAGGGGTCCACGGCGGGCGTCCGGGGCACGCCTGCCCCGGGGGGTGGCGAGAGCCCGCCGACACCGGGGGGCGTCGGAACTGCGGCAAGCGAAGGGGGCGTGGGAAGCACCGCGGACACGGCGGGCGCCGGGGGTGTCGGAAACACCGCGGAGACGGCGGGCGCGGGGGGTGTCGCAAGCACCTCGGCCGCAGGGGACTCGGGGGGCGTCGAGCGGTTGCGGGTCGAGGTCGTCGAGACCCTGCCGCACGACCCCGAGGCGTTCACCCAGGGCCTGGAGATGGCCGGCGACACCCTCTACGAGAGCACGGGCATCGCCGGGCGCTCCTCGGTCCGCGCCGGGCCGCCCGGCGGATCCGCCGAGGTCCGTGCCGATCTGCCGGCACCGCTGTTCGCCGAGGGCATCACCGTCCTGGGGCCGACCCTGTGGCAGCTGACCTGGCGCAACCGCGTCGCCATCGAGCGCGACGCGCGGACGCTCGCCGAGCTGCGCCGGGTCCCCTACCGGGACGAAGGGTGGGGCGTGTGCCACCAGCGGCACCGCAACCGGCTGGTGACGAGCGACGGGTCGGCCCGGCTCACCTTCCGGGACCCCCGGACCCTCGCGAAGACCGGGGAGGTGCACGTCACGGCCCGCGGCCGGCCGGTGCCGCGCCTCAATGAACTGGAGTGCGTCGGCGACCTCGTGTACGCCAACGTCTGGCCCGCCGACCGGATCGTCCGCATCGACGCGGGAACCGGGCGGGTGACCGGGGACATCGCCGTCCCGGCCCTGCTCGGCGCCGAGGAGAGGCGGCGGGCGAACGTCCTGAACGGTGTCGCGGCCGTCCCCGGGACCGATCAGTTCCTGATCACCGGCAAGTCGTGGCCCAGGATGTTCCGGGTGGTCTTCGTTCCCGTGGGCGGCTGACTCGGGCGGCACCCCGGGCGCCACCGGGCGGCACCGGGCGGCAGGTGCCCTGGGCCGCGTCCGGAGAGGTGACCATCCGCCGATTCGCTCGTTCTGCTGAACGTGCAGCCACAGCATGTCGCCCCACGCCCCGCCCACGCCGCCGGAGTCGTCGACGTCGAACGCGCGGAGGCCGCGCTCGTCGAGCACTATCCGCGGCTCGTCCGGCTCGCCTATCTGGTACTGCCGCCGGGCCTCGGCCGCACCCGGCGGGTGCTCACCGCGCATGCCCTGGTCCAGCGGGCGCTGCCGCGGGGCCGCCGGCGGGCGTCCGTGATCCCGGCGCAGTCCAGGGGACGGGACGGCGACCCGGGCTACGCGTACGTCCGGCTGCAGGTGGTGCGCACCGCGCTGGAGGCGGGGTTGCCGTTGTGGCGCAGGGTCCGGGCGGGCCGGCTCGCCCGCCCCGCACTACCGCCACTGCTGCCCCAGGTGTGGGGGCTGAAGCTGTTCCCGCGTTCGGGCGGTGCCGATGAACTCGCCCTGGACCAGCGGCTTTCGGCGTTCAGCGCGGCGGCTCGCGCGGCCTGTGCGCTGCGCGGGCCGGAGCGGCTGTCCGACGGCGATGTGCGCGCGCTCCTCACCGCGGCGGGCGTCGCCGAGCCGGACGCGGCGCTGGAGGAGGCGAACGGGGTCGGGGCGCGACACGCGCTGCTGGACTCCCCCGAGTTCGACCCGTGCACGCTGCAGGCGAGGCCCACCGATCTGGTGCGCCGCCGTCAGCACACCAAGGCGGCGCTGGCCGCGGCGGCGGCACTGGCGGTGTCCGGCGCGCTGCTCGGTCTGCCCGGTGAGGGCTGGGGGCCGGACGGCGCGGCGGCGCCCCCGTACGCACGGAACCCGGCCGCCCAGGCCGCCCTGGAACCCGGGCAGTTGACGAAGGTGCCGGCCGGGGCGTGGAAGACGGCGGCGCGCCTGGACTTCTCCGCGTGGCCCGCCCGCGGCAACCTCGTCGGCAACACGGCACTGCTGCGCCGGGCCCTCGCGGTGTGGGCCCGCCCCGGTGGGTCGGTGCAGGTCTCCGCCACGCCCGGCACCCCGTCGGGCGCGCCGCCCGGGCCGCCGCAGCTGCTCTACGCGGGCGAGGTCGGCCAGGCCCGGGTGGTGCTGCTCCACGACGGACTGCGCATCGCCCGCTACGCGGAACCGCAGGACGGTACGAGCGGCGCGGCGCTGGACTTCGCCCGGGTCGACGGCGCGGACGACGCCGAGGCGAACGCGCTGGTGCTGCACCGCGCCGACGGCAACGTCCGCTATCTGACGGCGCCCTGGGTGCGCAGGACGACCGTGCGCGACCTGCTGAAGTCCGACACGGCAGTGGTGCTGCGCCGTTCACCGGACGGCGTGACCGACCCGTTCGTCAGCCCCGCCCAGCAGTCCGGCGCATGCACGTCGTGGCATGTGCTCCAGTTGGACGAGGGCTCCCGTACCCGGCTCACCACCGACCTCGGCGAACTGGTCCCCGCCCGTCTGACCTGGGGTCGCCCCGGCTCCCCGCGCGAGGCCACCCCGAGCCGGTGGTCCCCGCTGGCCTGCTCGCTGGCCACGGTCCGCGGCCAAGGCGTGCGCTCGGTCAACGCCTGGCAGTACGCGCGCCAGCCGCTCCCCGACGCGTCCGGCACGGCGGAGTGGCTGTGCACCCGAGCCGACACCTGGCGGGATACGGACTCCCGTGTCCTGGCCCAGTTCCGCACGCCCGGCAAGCCGTACGCGGCGATCGCGGCCAAGGCCGAGAACTCCCCGGCCTGCGGCCCCCGGGACGCCCATGTGCTGGCGGGTGTGATGTGGAAGGCGCAGACGGGCAGGTGGTACCTCCTCGCCGCCGGAGCCAGGGACACGGCGTCCATCACCACCACCGGCGGAGTCCGGGCCACTGCCCGGGGCCATCTGCTGGCGGTCCCGGCGGAGGACGGCGCGCGGGCGGACCTCGAGGGCGAGCTGCGGAACGGGCGGGCGATCTCCTCGCTGCGCTGAGGGCTGTCTCGTAAGGGGTCCTTGCAGAATGACCCTCTTGTGGCACGGTGGAGTTGTATGTGTTGCGGGGCGTATTTCGGCTGATCGACGGTCCGGCAGCCCGGCCCGCGGCACCGAGCTGCGGGAACTGGTCCGGCGGGGCACTGGGCCACCTGCCGCGAGATCACTATCGTCGCAGGTCAGTGCGACCTCACGGAGTCCTACTAGTGTCGTGAGTCTTAGGAAAGCCATAGAAGTATCCTGGGGTCATGGCGCGCATGGGTCGGCCGACGGTCGAGGTAGTCCTGACGGATGACGAGCGCGAGACGTTGCTGCGCTGGTCGCGGCGGGCAACGTCCTCGCAAGCTTTGGCACTGCGGTGCCGGATCGTCCTCGCGTGTGCCGACGGGCTGTCGAACACCCAGGTCGGCGCCGACCTCGGCATCCATCCGACCACGGTGGCCACGTGGCGGAAGCGGTTCGCGGCCGGTCGGCTTGAGGGCCTGGCCGACGAGAAACGGCCAGGGCCTGC
>NZ_RPDJ01000060.1 GCF_004023625.1 Streptomyces cavernae
CCCGGGACTCGCGGCAGTGATGTGGCGGGACCCGGGGCCCCCGGCAGTGAGGTGGCGGGACCCGGGGCCCCCGGCAGTGATGTGGCGGGACCCGGGGCCCCCGGCAGTGATGTGGCGGGACCCGGGGCCCCCGGCAGTGATGTGGCGGGGGTCAGAGGAACCCGGCGTGGCCGATCAGCGCACACCCGGCTCCATCAGGATCTTCACCGCGCCGTCCCGTTTCTGCTGGAACATCTCGTACGCCTGCGGTGCCTCGGTGAGCGGCAACCGGTGGGTGGCGAAGCCGTCCACGCCCAGGGTGTCCTCGTCGGTCAGCAGCGGCAGGATGTCCGCGCTCCAGCGGCGGACGTTGGCCTGCCCCATGCGCAGCTGGATCTGCTTGTCGAACATGGTGAGCATCGGCAGCGGGTCCGCCTGGCCTCCGTACACGCCGGAGAGCGAGATCGTGCCGCCGCGCCGTACCAGCTCGATCGCTGTGAGGAGCGCGGCGAGCCGGTCGGTGCTGAAGCGTTCGGAGAGCCGCGCCCCGATGGCCCGGGGCAGCATCGACGACGCCGTCTGCGCGAGCCGGGCGATCTGGCTGCCGTGGGCCTCGGTGCCGACCGCGTCGATGACGGAGTCGGGGCCGCGGCCGTCGGTCACGTCCTTGATGGCGGCGACGAGTTCCTTCTCGCTGTCGAAGTGCCGCAGGTCGTACGTCTCCACGCCCCGCTCGCGCGCCCGGCGCAGCCGCTCCGGGACGAGGTCCACGCCGAAGACGCGTTCTGCGCCGCGTTCCCGGGCGATCCGGCAGGACATGTCGCCGATGGGACCGAGCCCGAGGACGGCGACGGTGCCGCCGGGAGGGATCGCCGCGTACTCGACGGCCTGCCAGGCGGTCGGCAGCACGTCGGAGAGATAGACGAACCGGTCGTCGGGCGGCCCCTCCGGCACCTTGATCGGTCCGAACTGGGCCTGCGGGACGCGCAGATACTCGGCCTGGGCGCCCGGCACGGCCCCATACAGCCGGGTGTAGCCGAACAGGGCCGCACCCATGCCCTCGCCGGTGACCTGGGTGGTCTCGCACTGCGTGGGCAGTCCGGCCGAGCACATCCAGCAGTGGCCGCACGCGATCTGGAACGGCACCACGACCCGGTCTCCGGGCCGGAGGTTCGGCACCTCGGAGCCGACCTCCTCGACGATGCCCATGGGTTCGTGGCCGAGTATGTCGCCGGGGGTCATGAACGGTGTGAGCACCTCGTACAGATGCAGGTCGGAGCCGCACAGCCCGCTGGAGGTGACGCGGATGACGGCGTCGGTGGGCTCCTGGATCTTCGGATCGGGCACGTTCTCCACGCGGACGTCCCTCTTGCCCTGCCATGTCACGGCCTTCATCGTGCGCCACTCCCTCCGTCTCGACCGGTCATGTGCGGCGCCCGGGTACCCGTGGGTAGGCGGGCGAATCACTTGAGGGACGGCTGGTGGCCCGGGTGGCCTGTCTGTTTCCGTGTGCCGAGCGGGTATCACCCGGATGGGTCCGCGAACAGACGATCGAGAGGTGCGGCGCGATGGTTGTGAAGCGGTTGCGACACGGCGCGCTCACGGCGGTACTGCTGACCGCTCTGGTCGCGGGCTGCACCACGGGGGACGGCGAGGGAACGGACACCGGACGCGAGGAGACCCGGCAGAGCACCGGGGAGCCCACCGGTCCCGTCCTCGCCGTGAAGATCGACAACGTGTCCGCGGCCCGGCCGCAGACCGGCATCGGCGCGGCGGACATCGTCTATGTGGAGCAGGTGGAGGGCGGCCTGAGCCGGCTGATGGCGGTGTACGCCACCAGGCTCCCCGAGGTGGTCGGGCCGGTGCGCAGTGCCCGTGAGACGGACCTGGAGCTGCTGCGCCAGTTCGACGAACCGACGCTGGCGTTCTCCGGGGCGCAGGGCAAGCTGCTGCCGCTGATCGACCGGGAGCCGTTGCGCGCGGTGCCGCCCGGCAAGGCGTCGGGCGCCTACTTCCGGGGCGAGGACCGGCCCGCGCCGCACAACCTCTATCTGCGGCCGGCGAAGGTGATGGAGTCCGTGGGCGGCGGGCCCGCCCTGGCGCAGACCGGCTTCCGCTTCGGCGCGGCGCCCGAGGGCGGCACCCCGCAGAACAGCCGCACCGTGCGCTTCCCCGCGGCCCGCTTCACCTTCACCTGGTCCGAGCAGCGGCAGAGCTGGCAGGTGGCGATGGACGGCACACCCGACCGGACGACGGACGGGAAGACCCTGGCACCGGCGACCGTAGTCGTCCAATACGTACGGGTGCGCGAGTCCCGGTTCCACGATGTGCGCGGCAACAACTCGCCGTACACGGAGACCGTGGGCTCGGGGAAGGCGGACGTCCTGCGCGACGGGCGGGTCCACCGTGTCCGGTGGGAGCGCGGGGCGGCACAGGACGGCACGGAGTTCACCACCGCGGACGGGAAGACGGTGAACTTCGCGCGCGGTCAGGTGTGGGTGCTGCTGGTGGCGGCCCGCTGAGTGCCGGTGGTCCGGCCGGGCGAGCCGCCCTTGTCGGTCTTCGGTCCAGTCTTCAGTCGGCCGCCAGCAGATGGGCCGGGGCGATACGGGACATGGCCCGGTTGGGCACGGACAGGACCCCACACACCAGCCCGACTGCGGCCAGCGTCGCCAGCAGTGCCGCGCCGGCCACCATCGGCAACCGCCCCGCCAGTACCCCCTGCCCGAGCGCCAGTACGGTCGCGAGGCCGGCGGCGGCGCCGGTGAGGCCGCCCAGCAGCGCGAGCCCGGCGCCCTCGTAGAGGGTGAGCCGCGCGAGTTCGCGGTTGGACCATCCGGTGGCGCGCAGGACGGCCAGGTCGGCGGCCCGCTCGCGTTGGGAGAGGACCAGCACGTCGACCGCTCCGGCCGCGCCGAGCAGCAGCGACAGGGCGACGCTCACATAGTCGGCCGTGCGGGCGTGGGCGACGACGGCGTTGCCGAGCAGCGAGCCGGCCACCTCGCCGCGGAAGGCGAGGGTGAGGCACAGCAGCACGGTGAAGGCCGCCACCCCGAGCGCCAGACCGGCCGCGCCGAGCACGGTCCGGCCGCGGGTGCGCAGCAGATTGCGGATGGCGAGGCCGGGGACGGAGCGGACGGCGACCGCCCGGCGGGTGGCGGTCACCGCGGGTGTGACCGCGTCCAGCGGCCGCACCCGGGTGGCCCGCCAGGCGGGCAGCAGGCCCGCGCCGAGCGCCAGCAGCAACGCGACGGGCAGCACCAGGGCTGCCTTCACCCCCGATCCGGGCAGGCCGAGCAGCGTCCCCAGTCCGTAGGCGAGGACTGCGCCCAGGGCACCCGCGCCGAGGCCGATGACCGCCAGCTCACCGAGGATCAGGCGCAGGATCTCCGATGTGCTCCACCCGACGCAGCGCAGTGTGCCGATCTCGGTGCGGCGCGACCGTACGGAGGCCAGTGCGGCCTGGGCGAGGAAGAGTCCGCAGACCACCAGGACCAGGACGAAGAGCACCGCGCTCTTGGTGTCGACGGCCTGCAGGATCCGCAGCGCCACGCCCTTGGCGACCCAGCGCTCGGTGACCTTGATGTCCGAGGGCAGCACGATGGTCTGCGGTGCGGGTGAGCTGCCGACGGTGACGTCGACCTGCAGCTTCGGGTAGGCGGCGCGGATCTGACCGGCCACGGAGTTGACCCGGGCCCGCGAGGTGGGGTCGACACCGGTGACGCCCTCGACGCGGATGCGGATGGCGCTGACCGGTTCCTTCTCGTGCGCCGGGGACTTTCTGCGGCTGTGGGTGAAGGCGGAGATCGAGTCGATCGTGGTGAGCAGGGTGGGCGGCGGGCTGAGGTAGCCGCCGAGGTTGCGGTCGGGCCGCAGGGGCTGGTTGCGCAGGGCCTTCCGGGAGCGCGCGTCCGCGCCGGTGACCTGCGGGGGCTGGTAGGTCTCCAGCGGGACCCGGGACAGTGCGGAGAAACCGCGCAGCTTGGCGGGGTCGTAGCGGCCGACGACGCGGATCACCGGATCCGGGCGGCGTCCGGAGTCTTCGCGGTCGCAGGTCTTGAACGACCCGCACACGGTGGAGGCATGACCGGTGACCTTACGGAACTGGGTGCCCGCGTTCTCCTCGGGGATGTACCTCTGCGTTTTTTCGAAGTAGTTGTCCTCCCAGATGCTGGGCGGCTGGGCGGGCCGTGTCTGCGCGACCAGGCCCTCCTCGGTGCTGCGGTAGCCGACCGGTCCGACCGTCCAGTAGTTCACCACGTCGAAGCCCCGTCCGCCGTCGGTTATGGACCGGAAGGCTGTGGCGAGGTCGGCGGTGACCGTTCCGACGGCGGTGCCCCGCAGGCCGTTGACGAAATCGTGGGCGCTCGGCCTGCTCAACTTGCCGGGCAGGGCCTTCGGATCGCCGACGTCCAGCCGCTCGACGCCGGCGCTCAGGGTGCCTGCGGTCAGGGCGCGGCTGCTGAGCATGACCGGGACGTTGTAGTCGTGCTGCCGTTCTTCCTCGACCGGACCCTGATCCCATTCGGCGGCGGCCCAGACGGGCCGGTCCTTGGCGGTGAGCATCCGGCCGGAGGTGACCGTGTCGCTCAGCCCCACGAGTTGGTCCTCCGCGGCCGGGTCGATCGCCGACAGCAGTACCGGGAAGGAGACCGGCACCTGGGCCGTGGCCTTCCCGTTCCCCGGTACGCAGGTCATGGTCGAGCGGGCGTCGAGGGAGAACACCGACTCCGGGTCGTCGTTCCAGTCGAACATGGGCTGGGGCAGCTTCTCGCCCAAGAAGTCGGTCTTCGCCCCGCTCTTGTCATAGTTGTAGAACCAGCACACCGCGTACTTCTTGCCGCCCGCCTTCTCGTTCTCCAGATAGTCGTCCATGACGATCGGGTTGCGGGTGAGGTAGACGTACTGGTCGGCGACCGGGTAGCTGCCCAGGCCGGCCTGCAGCTTCGGTGTGAGGCGCAGCAGTTGGGCCGGTGCCTCGCTGTCGCGGAACTTCGACACATCGATCCTGACCGTGCCGTCCACCATCAGGTAGCCGATGTTGGCAACGGGCGCGGCGGTCTCGACTCCGGAGAGGGACTTGATGCGCCGGTACTGGTCGAGGCTGATGCCGCCGAAGATCCCCGACAGGAAGTTGGGCTCGACCAGGCCGCGTTCCCGTTCGACCTCGGTCTGGGTGCCGGGCGGCCGGACCAGGATGTCGTACGCGGAGCGGGCACTGTCCTCGACGATCCCGGTGGTCCGTGCCTGGCTGGTGGTCACCGTCGAGGTGAGCAGGGTGAAGCTGGTGGCGGCGACCAGGATGCCCGAGGCCAGCGCGAGGGCGCGGGAACGGCGTCTGCGCAGCTGGGAGAGGATCATGGCGATCACGGACGCAGACCCCCGAGCCGGTCGAGCACGTCGGGGGCCGGTGCCACGCGTTCGTCGGTGACGATCCAGCCGTCGTGCAGCCGCACGATCCGGTCGCAGGCGACGGCCACCTCCGGGTCATGGGTGGTGAGCACCATCGTCATCCCGTACCGCTCGCGCAGCGACAGCAGCAGATCGATGATCTCCCGCCCGGTCGCGCTGTCGAGGTTGCCGGTCGGCTCGTCCGCCAGCAGCAGCCCGGGCCGGTTGATCAGCGCCCGGGAGATCGCCACCCGCTGCTGCTGGCCACCGGAGAGCTCGGACGGCAGCGCGTCGCCGCGTTCGCCCAGACCGACCGCCTCCAGCAGCTCCATCGCGCGGGCCCGCCGGTCGAAGTCCACCCGGCGGGGCAGCACCGGTGCCATCACGTTGTCCAGCACGGTCAGCGCGGGCAGCAGATGGAAGCGCTGGAAGACGAACCCGACCCGGCGACGGTGGTCGTCCAGCCGGCGAGGCGTGAGTTCCTCACCGTCGATCTCGACGGCTCCCTCGTCCGGCCGGTCCATCCCACCGATCAAGTGCAGCACGGTGGACTTCCCCGAGCCCGACGGCCCGGTGATCGCGACGGCCTCACCGTCCCGTATCTCCAGGTTCACGGCGTCCAGGGCGGTCAGCCCCGGATACCGGCGGGTCACGCCCCGCAGTCTCACGCCCATGTGCGTTCCGCCTTCCTGCATTGCCACAATGCAGCGGTACATTGTCACAATTCAGGGGAGGTG
This sequence comes from Streptomyces cavernae, assembly GCF_004023625.1. Lineage (GTDB taxonomy): Bacteria > Actinomycetota > Actinomycetes > Streptomycetales > Streptomycetaceae > Streptomyces > Streptomyces cavernae. Next base: position 6,108 of record NZ_RPDJ01000060.1, read on the forward strand.
CAAAATGCCGCTGCATCACGCCGTGCTGGCGTTGCTGACCGAGGGACCCGATCATGGTTACGAGCTCAAGGGCCGTTTCGAGGAGGCCGTGGGCCCGCAGTGGGGCGGCCTCAACATCGGCCACCTCTACCAGATCCTGGACCGTCTGGTCCGCGACGGCTATGTCACAAAGTCACTGGTGGCGCAGTCGGACCGCCCCGACAAGACCCTGTACGAGCTGACCGCGGCCGGGCGGGAGGAACTGCGGGAGTGGGCCACCAGCGCATGGGTGCGCACGGGCGGTTTCCGCGACGAGTTGTTCCTCAAGCTGTTCGGTGCCTCGGCCCTCGGCACGGACGCGCTGAGCAGCTTTGTGACGGCGCAGCGCCAGGCCTACCTTTCGGAACTGGCCGGCCTGACCCGGCTGCGGCGCTCCCACACCGGCGATCCGCTGGTGGCCCTCCTCATCGACGCGGCCATCGCCCACACCAGGGCCGACCTGGAACTGGTCGAGGGCGCGGCCGACCGGCTGGCACCGATCGCCGGATCGGGCACGCAAGTGCCGGTTCGGGCGGACGGGAACGAAGCACGGGAGGGGACGCGGGAGCCCAAGCCGCGGAAGAAGGGGGCCTGACGCCTTCCGGCCTGCCGGGCCGGCGGCGCCTCAGCGCTCGGTGCCGACCACTTCCGCCGGGTTGCGGAGCCCTTCCGCCGCGTCCGCCACGCGCTGGATCAGTTCGAAGAACAGGGTCTGCTCGTCGGCGGAGAGGGGGGCGAGGAAGACCTGGTTCATCCGGGCCGTGCGCACGGTCAGCTTGCGGTGCGTGCGTTCCCCGTCGTCCGTGAGCCGCAGCAGGAAGCGGCGGCCGTCCTGCGGGTCGCGGACCTTGTCCAGCAGCCCGCGGCGGGTGAGCCGGCTGATGACCTCGGCGATGGTGGAGCGGTCGAGGCCCACCCGCTCCCCCACCGTGCGCTGGTCGAGGCCCGGTTCGTCGGCGAGCGTGTTCAGGACCGCGAACTGCGGTGAGGTGATCTCCTCGGAAACCATCGTGTTCCACAGCAGGTAGTGCGCCTGCTGGAGCCTCCGGGCCAGGTGCCCGGGATGGGTGGTCAGATCCACCGCGGCCATGTGCGCTCCTCATGCCTGGGCGTTCCTTGATTGATTCGTTCTGTGTACTGAACAATAACGCCAGGCATATCAATCCGTCTCTGACCTGGTCGACTTCCCGAAGGCGCTGATCGGGGGCCTTGACGGGAGGGTCCCGGAATGGCAGCTTGAGGAAACCTCGGGGAGATTAATCAGTGCCCTGACTAAGTGAGGCACTGGGCGTTTGGAAGAGATGGGGCTGGGCCGATGGACAAGGTGGTGCCCACAGCCGCTGAGGCGGTCGCCGATGTGCCCGACGGCGCGTCGCTGGCGGTCGGCGGGTTCGGGTTGAGCGGTGTGCCGAATGTGGTGATCCAGGCGCTGTACGAGCGCGGAGTGACCGGGCTCAGCGTGGTCTCCAACAACTGCGGGGCGATGGACTCCGGGCTCGCCGTGCTGCTCGCCGCCGGGCGGATCGCGCGGGTGACCGGGTCGTACATCGGGGCGAACAAGGAATTCGCCCGGCAGTACCTGGCCGGGGAACTGGAGGTGGAGATGATCCCCCAGGGCACGCTGGCCGAGCGGCTGCGGGCCGGCGGCGCCGGCATCCCCGCCTTCTACACCCCCGCCGGAGTGGGCACCCAGGTCGCCGACGGCGGTCTGCCCTGGCGCTACGACGGCCAGGGCGGGGTCGCGCTGGCCTCACCGCCGAAGGAGGTGCGGGAGTTCGACGGCACCGAGTACGTGCTGGAGCGCGGCATCCGCACCGACTTCGCCCTCGTCCGGGCGGCGAAGGGCGACCGGCACGGCAACCTGGTCTTCAACAAGTCCTCGCGGAACTTCAACCCGCTGGCCGCGATGGCCGGGCGGATCACCGTCGCCGAGGTGGAGGAGCTGGTCGAGCCCGGCGAGCTGGACCCGGACGCGGTGCATCTGCCGGGCATCTTCGTCCAGCGAGTGGTGACCCTGACCCCCGAGCAGGCGGCCGACAAGAAGATCGAGCAGCGGACGGTGAGCAGCTGATGGCCTGGACGCGTGAACAGATGGCGGCCCGGGCGGCCCGTGAGCTTCAGGACGGCCAGTACGTCAACCTCGGCATCGGTCTGCCGACGCTGATCCCGAACTATCTCCCGGAGGGCGTGGAGGTGATCCTGGAGTCGGAGAACGGCATCCTCGGCACCGGCCCCTACCCGACCGAGGACGCCGTCGACCCGGACCTGATCAACGCCGGCAAGGAGACCGTCACCGTCCTGCCGGGCGCCTCGTTCTTCGACTCCGCACTGTCCTTCTCGATGATCCGCGGCGGGCACATCGACGTCGCCGTGCTGGGCGCGATGCAGGTCTCCGCCGGCGGTGACCTCGCCAACTGGGCCATCCCCGGGAAGCTGATCACCGGCATCGGCGGGGCGATGGACCTCGTTCACGGCGCACGCACGGTCATCGTGGTGATGACCCACACCGCCAAGGACGGCAGTCCGAAGATCCTCGAGGAGTGCGCGCTGCCCCTCACCGGCAAGCATTGTGTGAACCGGATCATCACCGACCTCGGCGTACTCGACGTCACCGACGACGGACTGGTGCTGGTGGAGACCGCGCCGGGCATCACCGTGGAGGAGATCGTGGACAAGACCGATGCCAAGGTGACCGTCGCGGAGGGTGTGCAGTGAAGACCGTCTACGTCGTCGACGCCGTCCGCACCCCGGTCGGCCGCTACAACGGTGGCCTCGCGGGCGTCCGCCCGGACGACCTCGCCGCCCACGCCATCCGCGAACTCCTCGCTCGCACACCCGAGCTGGACCCGGCGCGGATCGAGGACGTGTACTTCGGCAACGCCAACGGCGCCGGTGAGGAGAACCGCAACGTCGGCCGGATGGCGGCGCTGCTCGCCGGGCTGCCCACCTCCGTCCCCGGGGTGACCGTCAACCGGCTGTGCGCATCCGGTCTGGAGGCCGTGATCCAGGCCGCCCGCGCGATCGCGGTCGGCGACGCCTCGGTCGCGCTCGCCGGGGGCGTCGAGTCCATGACCCGCGCGCCATATGTGCTGCCCAAGAACGACAGGCCGTTCCCGGCCGGGCACACCGAGCTGTACTCGACCACGCTGGGCTGGCGCATGGTCAACCCGAGGATGGACCCGCAGTGGACGATCCCGCTCGGCGAGTCCGCGGAACTCATCGCCGACAAGCACAAGATCAGCCGTGAGCAGCAGGACGAGTTCGCGCTCGCCTCGCACCGGAAGGCGGCCGCCGCGCAGCAAGCCGGGCTGTTCGACGCGGAGTTGGCGCCGGTGAGTATCCCGCAACGCAAGGGCGAGCCCGTCGTCTTCGCCGCCGACGAATGCGTACGGCCCGACGCGTCGCTGGAGGCGATGGCGAAGCTCAAGCCGTCCTTCCGCAAGGAGGGCGGTACAGTCACCGCGGGCAACGCCTCACCCCTGAACGACGGTGCCGCCGCGCTGCTGCTCGTCGACGAGGAGGGCCTGCGCGCCACCGGCCGGGAACCGCTCGCCCGGATCTCCGCCACCGGCGTGTCCGCGATCGAACCGCACTACTTCGGCCTCGCCCCGGTGGAGGCGACCAACCGCGCCCTCGCCAGGGCCGGGAAGACCTTCGCCGACCTCACCACGCTGGAGCTGAACGAGGCCTTCGCCGCCCAGGTGCTGGGCTGTGTCGCCGAGTGGCCCGAGTTCGACCCGGCGGTCCTCAACCCGCAGGGCGGCGCGATCGCGCTGGGCCACCCGCTCGGCGCCTCGGGCGCCCGGCTGGCCGGCACCGTCGCCCACCAGCTGGCGCGCCGCGGCTCCGGGGTCGGCGTCGCCACCCTCTGCATCGGTGTGGGCCAGGGCCTCGCCCTCGTCCTCGAACGCTAAAGGTCAGGAATCCTCATGGCTCTCACGCAGTCGGACATCGACCTGGAGATCAACGACCTCCAGAACGCCTACGACAAGGCCGTCGCCGGTGGTGCGCCGGTACTCAACCACCCCTCGCGCGACTACGCCCCCTACCGCAGCTCCGTGCTGCGGCACCCCAAGCAGCCGCTGGTCGCGGTGAACGGCGGCGACCCGGAGACGGTCGAGCTGTCCGGTCCCGTCTTCGGCGTCACCGACATCACCGAGATCGACAACAACCTCACCATCCAGCACCAGGGCGAGCCGCTCGGTGAGCGCATCACCGTCAGGGGCCGGCTGCTGGACAGCGGCGGCCGTCCCGTGCGGGGCCAGCTCGTCGAGATCTGGCAGGCCAACGCCTCCGGCCGGTACGCGCACCTGCGCGACCAGCACCCGGCACCGCTCGACCCCAACTTCACCGGCGTCGGCCGGACCCTTACGGACGATCAGGGCCGGTACATATTCACCACGATCAAGCCGGGCGCGTACCCGTGGCGCAACCACACCAACGCCTGGCGCCCGGCGCACATCCACTTCTCCGTCTTCGGCACGGCGTTCACCCAGCGGCTGATCACCCAGATGTACTTCCCGGGCGACCCGCTGTTCCCGTACGACCCGATCCTGCGCTCGGTGACCGACCAGGCCGCCCGGGACCGCCTCGTCGCCACCTACAACCACGACCTCTCCCAGCCCGAGTTCTCCCTCGGCTACGAGTGGGACATCGTCCTCGACGGTCCCTCCGCCACCTGGATCGAGGAAGGCCGCTAAGTCCTGATGAGCGAGACGCTTCTCCCCACCCCGTCCCACACCGTCGGCCCCTTCTACGGGTACGCGCTCCCGTTCCCCGACGGCGAGCAGATAGCGCCCGCGGGCCATCCCGACACAATCACCCTGCACGGGTACGTACTCGACGGCGAGGGCAAGCCGATCCCGGACGCCCTCCTGGAGTTCTGGCAGGCGGCCCCCGACGGCTCCCTGCGGGGCGCTCCCGGCTCGCTCCGCCGTGACCCGGTGACCGGCGGCCATCTGGGCCGCAACGGCACCGACTTCACCGGTTTCGGACGTGTCCCCACGGACGCCGACGGACACTACGCCCTGCGCACGCTGCCGCCGGGGAACGCGGGACTGCCGTACCTCAGCGTGTGCGTCTTCGCCCGGGGTCTGCTGCACCACCTGTTCACCCGGGCCTATCTGGCGGACGGGGCGGACACGCTGCTCGACGCGCTGCCCGCGGAACGCCGGGCCACGCTGATCGCGGCCGAGGGACCGGGCCGGACGTACCGTTTCGACATCCGCCTTCAGGGCGAAGGCGAGACGGTCTTCCTGGAGTTCCAGTGACTTCTGCCGCTTCCGACGGTGTGGACGCCGGTCTGCTCGCCCCCGGGCGGGCCGGCTCCCCCGCCGAGTCCGCCACCGGTGACGGTGCCTTCCTGCGGGCGCTGCTCGACGCGGAGGCCGCGCTGACGCGTGCGCAGTCCGCGCTGGGACTGGCACCGGCCGAAGCGGCGACGGCGGTGACCTCGGCGGCCGTTCCCGAACGTTTCGACGTCCGGGACCTCGCGGTGCGGGCGCGAAGTGGCGGGAACCCGGTGATCCCGCTGGTCGCGGATCTGACGAAGGCGGTCGGCGCGGAGTTCGGGCCCTATGTGCACCGGGGCGCCACCAGTCAGGACATCATGGACACGGCGACGATGCTGGTCGCCGCGCGCACGCTCGGCCTGGTCCTGGCGGACCTGGAGCGTACGCAGCACGCGCTCGCCGGGCTGGCCGCGCGGCACCGGGACACGGTGATGCCCGGCCGGACGCTCACCCAGCACGCGGTGCCGACGACCTTCGGCCTGAAGGCGGCGGGCTGGCGGTCACTGGTGCTGGACGCACGGGACCGCGTCACGGCCGTACGGGACGCTCTTCCCGTCCAACTCGGCGGCGCCGCAGGCACGTTGGCGGCGTTCACGGCGTACGGTGCGGACGACCCGCTGGCGCTGCCGGCCGCGTACGCCCGTGAACTCGGGCTCCAGGAACCGCTGTTGCCCTGGCACACCCTGCGGACGCCGATCGCCGACCTCGCCGGCTGCCTGGCCTTCACGACCGGGGCGCTGGCCAAGATCGCCGCGGACGTGCTGGTGCTGACCCGTACGGAGATCGCCGAGCTGGCGGAGGGCAGCGGCGGCGGCTCCTCCGCGATGCCCCACAAAGCCAACCCGGTGCGCTCCACGCTGATCGCCGCCGCGGCCCGGCGCGCGCCGCAGCTCGCGGCCACGCTGTACTCCTCGCCCGCCGCCGAGGACGAGCGGCCGGCCGGGGCCTGGCACGCCGAGTGGGAGCCGCTGCGCGACCTGCTCCGGCTGACCGGCGGTGCCGCCCGTGACGCCGCGGCGCTGGTGGAGGGGCTTCGGGTGCACGCCGATGTGATGGCTCGTCACCTCCGGCTGACCCATGGGCTGATCGTCTCCGAGCGGCTGTCGGCCGAGCTGGCGCCGCTGCTCGGCCGGGCCCGTGCCAAGGAACTGCTGACGGACCTGGCCAGGCGCGCCTACGACGAGGGTCTGCCCCTGTCCGAACTCCTGGCCGGAGAACCCGAGTTGAAGGACGTCGATCTCGAGGGGCTCACCGACCCCGCCCACTACACCGGCTCCGCCGGTGCCCTCACCGACCGTGCCCTGGAGCGACGTTGACCGAGAAGCTGCTGAACCACCGCGCCGAGGGCCCCGTCACCGCGCCCCCACTGATCCTGGGCCCTTCGCTGGGCACCTCCCTGCGGCTGTGGGACGCCCTCGCACCCGAGCTGTCCATCACGCACCGGGTGGTCCGCTGGGACCTGCCCGGCCATGGCGAATCGCCCGCGGAGCTCATCGGGCCCGGCGCGACCGTCGCCGACCTGGCCGGGCTCGTGCTGGCGCTCGCGGACTCGCTGGGCCTCGAGCGCTTCTCGTACGCGGGTGTCTCGCTCGGAGGCGCCGTGGGTCTGCAGCTGGCCGTGGACCATCCGGAGCGGGTCGAGTCCCTGGCGGTCCTGTGCTCGTCGTCCCACTTCAACGGCTCCAAGATGTGGGAGGAGCGTGCGGCAATGGTCCGCGGGGCAGGGCTGGCCGAGGTGGCCGGCACCGCGAACGCCCGCTGGTTCACTCCCGGGTTCACCGTGCCGGAGCTGGTGGCCGACCACCGGGAGGCCGACCCGGAGGGGTACGCGGCCTGCTGCGACGCCCTCGGCGCGTTCGACATACGCGACCGGCTGTCCGAGATCGCCGTCCCCACGCTGCTCGTCGCCGGCCGGGAGGACCCCGCGACACCGCCGGCCCATCTGCGGGAAATAGCGGACGCGGTACCGGCCGCGGCACTGGTCGAGATCCCGGGAGCCTCGCACCTCGCCGTCGCCGAATGCCCGGAGGCCGTGCTGACCGCTCTGCGCGGCCACTTCTCCTCAGGCGCCAAGCGGGGCATGGAAGTGCGCAGACAGGTGCTCGGCGACGAGCACGTGGACCGGGCCCAGGCCCGTCAGACTCCCTTCACCGCCCGGTTCCAGGACTTCATCTCCCGCTATGCGTGGGGTGAGATCTGGACGGACCCGACGCTGGCCCGCCGCGAACGCAGCATGATCACGTTGACGGCGCTGGTGGCGCACGGGCACTACGACGAGTTGGCGATGCACATCCGCGCCGCCCGGCGCAACGGGCTCACCCCGGAGGAGATCGGCGCGGTGCTGCTGCAGACCGCGGTGTACTGCGGGGTGCCGGCGGCCAACTCGGCGTTCGCGGTGGCGCAGCGGGTGCTGGCGGAGGAGGACGATGCGGCCGGGTGACCTGCCGGTCGCGGACGTGGAGCCTGTGTCTTGTCGTGTCTGATGCACCGGCCGGGTTCGGACACAGGCTCTCACCGGCACCCCGTCAGTCCCGTATCGTCTTCAGCGCCTCTTCCGCCTTGGCCGCCACTGCGTCCGCGCCGCAGGAACGGGCGAGGGTCAGGCCGCGGCGGAGTTCGGCGGCCGAGCGGGCTGCGATGCCGTACTCGACGCGGGCCGCCGCGTGTTCATAGGCGCAGGGTGACGCCTCGAGATAGGCGACGGCCTGGGCGGCGAGAGACACCGCGCGTTGACCCGTGGCCAGTGCGGCGGCCACGCGGAGTGCTTCTCCTATGGCCGTGTCCGTACCGAAGCGTTCGGCCTGGACGCGGGCCTCGGTGGCCAGTTCGGCGGCGCGGCGGGGGTCCTCGTGCGCCAGTATCCGGGCCAGGTCACCCGCCCAGGGCGCCATCACGGTGTTGTGGCGGCCCCGCGCGGCGGTGGCCTTCTCGGCCGCCTCCAGTTCGTTGACGCCCTCCTCGACACGGCCGGCGGCGAGCAGCAGCCGGCCGCGTACGGAGTGGGCCTCCGGCACCACTATGGCGGCCGGGTAGGGCGGCCCGAAGCTGTATCGTTCCGCGATCTCCTCGGCCGCGTGGACATGGCCGCGGGCCAGCAGGGTGTCGATGAGCATGCAGGCCGCGTCCCACTGAAGGGGCAGGCCCTGCCCGATACGGTCGGCGAGCCGCAACGCCTCCCTCAGATACTGTTCGGCTTCCGTGAGCCGCCCGCGTCTGCGGTGCACATAGCCGAGGAACATCCGGGCCAGCGCCAGGTGGCCGCCGCTCCAGCCGGCGGACTCGAACACGCGCAGGGCCTCGGTGAACAGGCTCTCGGCCCGGTCGAGCCGGTCCGCGACCGCGTACGACGTGCCGAGCATCATCAGCACGTCCGAGCCCCACTCGGTGTCGGTCCAGCCGAGGCCGGGCGCGAGCCGGCCGTTGACCAGTGCGCGGTCGCAGAGTTCGACGACCTCCTCCGCGTTCTCACCGCGCATCATGGCGTCGAAGGCGCGCAGGATGAACAGGACGCGCTCGGCGTTGTCCCGCCCGGTGAGCGTCCTGACCAGTTCGGCGAGGTCGCGTGAGCGGCCGGGGGCGTCCTCCTCCGCCTCGTGGATGCCCTCCCACATGTAGTGCATGGCCTGCAGCCGCATCCGCGCGGGCCCGGGAGGCTGCCGGGCGGCCTCCGCGTCGACCGTGCGGACGGCCTCCTCCATCTGGTCGTTGTGGACCAGGGCCTGGGAGAGCCGGCAGACCGCGTCCACCCGCAGTTCGTTCTCCAGGCCGTGGATGGTCAGGGCCTCCTGGAGGTGGCGAATGGTGGTCGCGGGTGAGGTGAGCAGTGTGGCGCAGCCCAGTTCGTAGAGCACGCGCGCGTGGACCTCGGGCAGCGGCGGCTCCAGCAGGGCACGCTCCAGACAGCGCCGGGCCGCGTCGGGTGCGCCGACGGCGAGGTGCTCGCGGGCCGCCTCGCGCAACTGCTCGACGAGTTCGGGGTCGTCGTCCGGGATGACCTGGAGCAGATGCCGGGAGGCCGCGGCGGCACCCCGCCCTGATTCGGTGACGAGGGTGGCGGCGACCCCGTGCATCGCGGTGCGCAGGGCGTCGGGGATGGAGCGGTAGACGGCGCCGGCGATCAGTGGGTGGACGAACTCCAGGGTGGTTACGGTGCCCTGGTTGTCCATCAGGTCCGCCACGGTCAGGCCGACGGCGCCGGTCGGGCCGTCCAGCGGGTCCATGGGGCCCATGGGATCCGACTCGGTCAGGATGCGGGCGTGGCACAGCAGTTCGGCGCAGCGGGCCGCGGTGGCCTCGCTCAACCCGGCGAGTTTCGCGGCGAGTTCGAGGGAGATGCGGCTGCCGAGGATGGCGGCGGCGCAGGCGAGGTGGGTTGCGTCGGTGCCGAGTTCCTGGAGCCGGGCGACGAGGCCGTGGCCGCGCGCGGTGCGGTTCAGACCGCGCAGTTCGGCCGCCGAGGACTCGACCGGCTCCAGCTCGCCGTCCTGGACCTTGGCGAGGAGTTCCACGGTGTCGTACGGGTTGCCCCCGGTGACCGCCCACACCTCGCGGCAGAACGGTGCGTCCGCGCGCTCCCCGAGTGTGTCGCGGGTGATCCCGGCGGTCGCCTCCGGGGTGAGGGCCCGCAGGGTGGTCCGGTCGTCGGCGGCGGCGGTGATCCGCTGCAGGTGGGGCGCGCTCTCGTCGGCGAAGCCGCCGGGGCGGTGGGCGACCACGACGAGCACCGGCAGGTCGTCGAGGCGCTCGGCGAACTCGGCGAGCCAGTGCAGGGTCTCCTGGTCGGCCCAGTGGGCGTCGTCGACGATCAGGACGAGGGGCCACTCGCGCTTGGCCAGCCGCCGTACCGCGGCTACCAGTCCGTCGCACACGCCTTGGGGGTCGGGCCGGGTTCCGCCCGGGTCGGTGATGCCGAGGGCGGGGCCGGCGATCTCGTACCAGTCGCCCAGGTATTCGCGGGCCTCTTCGGGCATCAGGGAGACCAGGGCCGGCTGCAGCAGCTGGCGTACGACGTTGAAGGGGACGGAGGTGACGACCTCGCCGCCGCGGGCGGACCAGACGGTGCAGCCCTGTTCCTCCGCGATGCGGCGGGCCTCGGCCAGCAGGGCCGTCTTCCCGATGCCCGCCTCGCCGCTGAACACCAGCAGCGTGCCTGCCGACGCGTTGTCCGTGCGTAAGGTGCCGATGGCGGTCTCGACCGCCTCGAGTTCCGCGTCCCGCTCCCACAGCGGCGGCCCCGAGGCGGCCCGCCCGGGCCCGGCCTCCGTCATCCCGCTACCTCCCCAGCGTCGCCCTGAAAACGACGTACAAGGCTCGAGCCTAGCCGTCCCGGGGACTCGGGGAGGGGGGTCTGCGCAGGTGTTGCCGTGATGGGTGATGGTAGGGGCTCGGGGTCGACGCGGGCCTGGTGAGTGCGGGTGGCCGCGGGGAACCGTTCCTGCCCGTCCGGCGTGCGCCGGCCGAGCCGTCCGGGCCGATGCGGGGTCCGGGGGCGGCAGTCCCCGAGCTACGGGATGGAAGGGGCGGAGTGGGGCGAAAACCCCTGGATGGGTCGCACGCGGTGCGCAGCTCTCATCCGGATCTCACGGACACCTCATACGGTGGAGGGCATGACGCAGGAGACTCCACCGGGCTGGTACCCCGACCCGGGGCAGACGAGTGACGGCCCTCCCACCGAGCGCTGGTGGGACGGCAAGGCATGGACGCAGCAGACCCGCCCGGTGGGGGCCGCCGCCTGGGGCCCGCCGGCCTACCCTCCGGGCTACCCGCCGGCGGTGGGAACGGCGCCGCAGCCGCGCCGCGGCCTGCGCACGGGCATCGCGGTCACCGCCACGATCCTGGTGCTCGCGGGCATCGGCGGCGGCGTGTACGCCCTCACCGCGGACGACGGCTCCGGCGGTTCGGGACGTACGAACGCACAGCAGCCCGGGCCCGGTTTCTCACCTCCCGGGGGCCAGGACGGACCGGGCGACGGGGGCGGTCGGGGCGGACCCGACGGTGGCGGCAGCGCGAGCCCGGCGCCGACGCCCACCGAGGGCGGCGTCGCCACGGACGCCGCGAGCGGCATCAGCATGCCGGTGCTCGACGGCTGGCGCGGTATCTCCGACACAATCGGCGCGGGCGTGTCGACGGGCGAGTACCAGTGCCCGGGGGACACCTCGAAGTCCTGTGTGCGGGGCGGCGCCAACTCCCTGCCCGCCGTGGCCCTGGGCCTGAAGGCGACCACGGCCGAGGCTGCCGCCAAGCAGGACATCGCGAGCAACGCCGAGCAGTCCTACGGCGGAGACACCTACGGCAAGATCACCTCGCACGAGGAACTGGCCTCCAAGGCGGTCACCGTGGCCGGGCAGAAGGGGTACATGGTCCGCTGGAAGGTGATAACGGAGAAGGGCGACGACGGCTACGTGGAGTCGCTCGCCTTTCCGTCGCCGTTGAAGAAGGACATGCTCGTCGTCGTCCGTTTCGGCATCGACGTCAACAGCAAGGCCCCGAAGGTGGCCGTCATGGACGAGATCACCAAGGGCATCAAGGCGGCCTCGGGCGGCGGCAGCGGCCAGGACGTCTAGGGCTCGTCTAGGGCCTGTTCTGAGTTGGCCCGTGGGAGAAGGAGCGGCGTTCGGTGCGTGCGATCGGCGTGCCGGACGAATGCCCTAGTGGCGGAGCTACTCGGGCGTTTGGCCGGTGCGGCGCGTGTGCGTGCCGAACGCCGCGACGCCGCGGGCCAACTCGGAACAGGCCCTGGGGCCTTCTGTGCGGGCGGGTTGACCGGCGCGGCCTGAAGGGGCCGCGCCGGAGCGCCTCGTCCGAGCCCGCGGTTGTCCTGCTTGAGTGCGGTGTCGACGGCCGACGCCGTGGCCACGATCATGCTGATCAGCGGCTCCGGCAGCTGGAAGTGGATCTGCAGGACGTAAGACCGCCGGCCCGCGAATCGGGGTGACGTCAACCGGTGGCGAACGCCGGGTCACTCACCCCCGGTCGGCCGTTCTCGACGTGCCCGGCGAACCGGCGCAGGAACACGGTGTCCGTCTCGGAGGTGACGGTCAGGTCGTACCAGCGCCTGCTGGAGTGCAGCGACACCGTCTGCCGCACGGTCGCGCCCGGCCGCACGGTGACCGTGCGGGTCCGTGCGTCGTAGCCGCTGACGACCTTCAACCTGACCGTCGCGCGGCCCTTGTTGGTGAACGTGAGCTCCACGTCGTCGCCGCGCTGACGCAGCGTCACCTCGGGACCGGGCTTGTTGCCCCTTCCCTTGAAGGCGCGCAGGAAGCCGTTGGGGCCGTGCACGGTCAGGTCGTACACGCCGCCCGAGTTCGCGGTGTTCCAGGTGTCCGAGAGGCTCTTTCCGGCCCCGGTGGTGTACGTCCAGGGACCGTCGGTACGGCCCCGGGCGGTGACGAGGAAGGAGGCGCCGGCCTTGGCGCCGGAGGCGAAGGTGAGCTTGAAGCTGCCGGCCTCCGTGGCCGGTGAACCGTCCACCACCGGCGCGTACTTGAGCGGACGCGCCGGGCGCAGACCGCGCTCCTGCCGGGGCATGCTCGGGTCGGCCGGCGCCGTGGGGCGGTAGTCCGGGTGGCGTTCGCGGTCCGGCGGCTCGTAGTCGTCGGTGTCGGGCAGCGCGGCCGGCCGGCTGTCCTTGCGGGAGAAGTCGAAGGCGGCGGTGAGGTCGCCGCAGACGGTGCGCCGCCACGGCGAGATGTTGGGCTCGCGCACCCCGAAGCGGCGCTCCATGAACTGGAGGATCGAGGTGTGGTCGAGGGTCTCGGAGCAGACGTAACCGCCCTTGCTCCAGGGCGAGACGACCAGCATCGGCACCCGCGGGCCGAGGCCGTACGGGCCGGCGACGAGTTTCGAGTTGCCGGGGAAGAGGTCCAGGCTCACGTCCACGGTGGACTTGCCGTGTGCGGGTGATCGCGGCGGCAGCGGCGGTACGAGGTGGTCGAAGAAGCCGTCGTTCTCGTCGTAGGTGATGAACAACGCGGTCTTCGCCCACACGGCGGGGTTGGAGGTGAGTGCGTCCAGGACCTGCGCGATGTACCAGGCGCCGTAGTTCGTGGGCCAGTTGGAGTGCTCGGAGAACGCCTCCGGGGAGGCGATCCAGGAGATCTGCGGCAGCTTCCCGGCCTTGACGTCCGCCTTCAGCCGGTCGAAGTAGCCGTCGCCGTTCTTGACGTCGGTGCCGGTGCGGGCCTTGTCGTACAGCGGGTCGCCCGGCACCGCGTTGCGGTACTTGTTGAAGTACAGCAGCGAGTTGTCGCCGTAGTTGCCGCGGTAGGCGTCCTGGATCCAGCCCCAGGAGCCCTTCGCGTCCAGGCCGTCGCCGATGTCCTGGTAGATCTTCCAGGAGATCCCGGCCTTTTCGAGGCGCTCGGGGTAGGTGGTCCAGTCATAGCCCAGTTCGTCGTTGCCCATGACGGGCCCGCCGCCCTGACCGTCGTTGCCGGTGTGCCCCGTCCACATGTAGTAGCGGTTCGGGTCGGTGGAGCCGATGAACGAGCAGTAGTACGCGTCGCAGACGGTGAAGGCGTCGGCGAGCGCGTAGTGGAACGGGATGTCCTCGCGCGTCAGGTAGGCCATGGTCGTGGTCCCCTTGGACGGGACCCACTTGTCGTACTTGCCGCCGTTGTAAGCGGCCTGCCCGTCGGGCCAGCTGTGCGGCAGACCTTCCAGGAACTGCATACCGAGGTCGTCGGCGTCCGGATGGAAGGGCAGCAGATCCTTGGTGCCGTCCGACTGGTGCCACACCGACTTGCCGCTGTCGAGGGTGACGGGGTGGGGGTCGCCGAAGCCGCGGACGCCTCTGAGCGCGCCGAAGTAGTGGTCGAAGGAGCGGTTCTCCTGCATGAGGACGACGATGTGCTCGACGTCCTCGATGGTGCCCGATCGGTGGTTCGCGGGCAGCGCCGCGGCGCGCTGGATGCTGGCGGACAGGGCGCTGAACGCGGTGGTCGCGCCCGCTACTTGGAGGAAGCGGCGCCGGTTGACTTCAGCCATCGGTGGTGGACCTCTTGTCCTGACGGGGGTGTGCCGGTCGGGGTGGTACCTGCGCGAAACGAGTGTTCCAAGCGCACCGAATGCCGGGGAAGACCTTGTGGCGCCCGTGTGACCGACGGGGGTACGCAGTGGGAACACGAAGGACCGGGGCGGGCGTTGCGGCACGAGGGGGCGGAGCGGGCGTTGCCGCACGACGGCCCGGACGACGGTCAGGGCGCGACGGCCCGGAGCGGGCGTTGCTGCAAGACGGCCCGGACGAGGGTTACGGCACGACGGGCGGGGGTGGGCGTTGCGCACGACGGGCCGGGCGGCGGGATCCCCTGCCCCGCCGTCCGGCCCGCTCACCGGCCGGTCTCCACTCGCCGACCGGCCGGCCGTGCCCTGCGCCTCGTGGTCAGGACCGGATCGTCAGCCAGTCCAGTGCGGCGACCTGACGTCCGCCGCGGGCCACGAGATAGAGGTCGTGCACTCCGGCGACCCGGCGTTCGAGTGTCACCGTCTGCTCCCGCCAGTCGTCCCCGCCCCGCAGGGACACCACACCCGCCAGGGGTCCGTCCGGTGCGCCCAGGCGCAGTTGCAGCGAGCAGCCCGTGGCGCAGGCGGAGGACGTGCGTACGGTGAGCCGGTTGCCGTCGAGGTTCGTCCCGCGGAAGGCCACCCAGTCACCGGAGCCCAGGGGCCCGGTGGCGGCCGTGCCGCGCTCTACTCCCTTGACGGAATTGGCCAGTTCGGCCTGGAGCGTGGCCGCGGCGTCGGGGCCGTCACCGTACAGGCGCACGTCGTTGGCGACCCACGGTACGGGTCCGCTCGCGGTGAGCGTGATCCTGATGTAGCGGGCCGTGGTCTGCCGGTCGAAAACCGCGTCCTGAGTGAAGGAGCGGCCGGAGACCCGCGCCAGCGGCTTGCCGAAGCTCTTGCCGTCACGGCTGACCGAGACCGAGAAGCCGTACGGCTGGCCGCTGGTGTCGCGTCCGGCGTCGAGGGAGAGCCGCCGGAAGGTCTTGGCCTCCCCGAGGTCGACGGTGAGGTACTGGCCGGGAGCCTGTGCACTGGCCGCCGTCCAGCGGGTGTTGATGTCCCCGTCGGTGACGGCGGAGGCGTCCGTGCCATCGCTCGCGGTGGCGGTCCAGTCGCCGTGCCTCACCCGCTGCTGACAGCCCGGCAGATTGCAGCCGCTGGACCAGATGGGCGCCCCGTACTCGTACGCGCCCTGGTCGGGGGCCTTGCCCCGCACCTCCGTGGTGATGCCGTCGATGGACTCGCCGGCGTCGATGGCGGGCGAACGGGGCGTCAGCCACAGTTCGCCGTTGACGGCGTCCGTGTAACCGGGCTTGTCGGTGATCAGGTTGGAGCGGACCACGGGCAGCGGGTCGCCGGTCTGGCTGACGCTGATCGGCATCGGGCCGATGATGTTGCTGATGTACGAGCCGGAGGCGTCCGTGGCGCCGCTCAGCCGCACCGAGTTCCCGTCGATGCCCACGCCGTAGCTGGAGTTGTGGTCCCGGTTGGCGATGCTCGGGCCCGTGTGCCCATTGAAGAAAGTGCCTCGGGCTCCGGTGTTCCAGGCGACGTTGTGGTGCAGCAGGAAGTTGCCGGAGTAGTTGTCGACGTAGTAGCCGACCTGGCCGTCCGCGTCGTGCGAGGTGTTGTGGTCGATGGAGCTGCCGGAGCCGTTCAGGCTGCAGCAGACGTAGAAGGGCGAGCCGTCCCGGGAGGTGCGCATCGCCTCGGACATGTCGTTGTGGGCGATGCGGTTGTCGTGGTACTCGGTGCCGTTGAGCTGCCACGCGGTGTCGATGGCCGCCCGGCCGGTGCGCCGGATCGTGTTGTGGGTGACGGTGTGACCGTTGCCGTTGATCTCGATGCCGGGCGTGTAACTGCCCATCCAGCCGACGTCGTGGATGTAGTTGTTGGTGACCGTGTTGCCGGTGCCGCGCAGCAGTACCCCGTTCCCGGCGGACTGCGAGATCTCACTGTTCTGCAGGGTGTTGCCGGTGCCGAGGATCTGCACGCCGGAGTCGAGGATCCGGGAGGCCACGATGTGGCCCTCGAACGGCGGGACCGCGAGATCGCTGTCGGGCGGCATGGGGAGGGTGGAGAACTCCGAGACGTACCGTGCGCTCAGCCGGTCGACGACGACTCCCGTGCTGTCGTTGCCGGTTCGCAGGGAGGTGCCCCACAGGTTCAGTCCGCGCACGGTGACGTGCGAGCTCTTGCTGAGGTCGACGCCCCACAGCCGGTGCTTGGCGGTCACCGTGTGTCCGCCCATGCCGCCCTTCGGGGGCACCATGTACAGCCGGGAGGCGGACTCGTCGTAGTACCACTCCCCCGGCTGGTCCAGCGCGGCCTTGGAGCCCACCAGGTAGTAGTTGCGGTACTTCTGGTTGCCCATGCACAGCGGGGGGCAGCGGTAGTTGCCGCCCTTGAAGTCCAGCTTGCCGGAGGCGGTCGCGGTGACCGTTCCGGTCTGCTGGGCCCAGGGGTTGGAGCCCGCCCACAGGTGCACGGTGGCACCGGTCCAGTCGGCGTCGGGCAGGTCGGTGTCGTCGATGTGCTGGTCGGTGGAGGTGGTGTCGGCCTCGGCCCAGGTGGTGTTCAGCGGATCCGGGCCGGAGTTGGGCCAACGCCCCTCCGGCGCACGGTCGTTGTCGAGGAAGACGGCGTTGAAGTCGGGGTCGGGGGGCAGTTCGGTGTCGGCGGCGACCAGTCCGCCTCCCGCGTCCTTCCACCCGGTCACGCGCTCGGTTCCGTCGACGGTCACCGGGCCGTCCCCGTACGCCGCGATGGTGATCGGGGCGTCCTTGGTTCCGGAGGGCGGGGTGAGCTGTTCACGGTAGGTGCCGCGACGGATGAGACAGGTGTCGCCGGGGCGGACGCGGGAGAGGCAGTCGGCGATGGTGCGCAGGGGTCTGTTCGCCGAGCCGCGGGCGTCGTCGTCGCCCCAGGTGGCGACGTGGTAGGTGCGGCCGGGGCCCGCCGCCTGTGCCTGTCCCGGCACCGGGAGGGCCAGCAGCGCCGTTACGGCGGCCAGCACGGATAGGTACCTGAGCCTTCTCGTTCTCATGTCCCGTCTCCAGTGATCGGGGGTTCCGGGGGGTATGTCCGGGGGTCGGGGGGTTGCCGCCAAGCCGCCTCGGCTTCGGGGCCGTCCGGGGCGCCCAGTACCGAGCACCTCAACCAGTGCTCGCCTGGTGGGAGTTCACCGATGAGCGTGGGCAGGGCCGTGCGCCGTGCGAGGACGTTCGTGCCGGGCAGGCAGTCGATGACCTCGCCCTCACGCAGGCCGTCGAGGTCTCGTAGGCCGGTGAAGCCGGCCGGGGCCGACGCCCGGGCGTACCCGGTGCCGGCCGCGCCCGCCGCGCCCGCGTCGCGGTCGACCGCGAAGGCGCCTTCGGCGGTGTGCAGCGCACGCCCGGACCGGACGCGGTGCACGCGAACGTGCCACGGGGGCGCGGCCGTCAGCCAGGTGGTGATCTCGACGTCCGGCCAGGGCCGCCAGGTGCTGCTGACCGTGTCGGCCGCGGTGTCGGGGGCGGCCGGCTCCTCGCGCACCCGGTAGTGGGCCCCGCCGTCGTCGCTCAGCGCCAGCATCGAGTCGTACGCGCCCTGCGCGAGCCCCAGCGGGCCGCTCGGGAGGCTGAAGCCGAAGCGGGTGGAGTAGGCGAACTTGGCGTACTTCTCGGCTCCGTGCCGCAGCCAGGGGTGGTGCTGGCGCCCGGCGAGCACGGTGACGTCGCCGTGCGCGCGCATCAGTACCGCCCCGGCGTGCGGCTGCGCGGCGACCGCGGGCAGCCCGGCAGGGGGCGGTTCCTCGGGCGCGGTCCAGAACGCGTGGTCCTCCGGCAGGGCGAGCGGCAGGAACGCCTTCAGTGACCAGTACGGCGAGCCGGGCGCGTTGTACTGCTCGGCGAGCGCGGGCTGCGGGTAGCCGTACCCGAGGGACAGCAACCCGTCGGGGCCGGTCACCGGGCGCCCCTCCCACCAGCGCAGATGCCGCAGCAGGAAGCCCTTGACGACGCCCAGGGGCAGGGCGCCCACCCCCGCGAAGGGCAGGGCGCCCCAGAAGGCGGCCTGCGCCCAGCGGTATGTGAGGCTTCGGCCGTAGGGGACGGCGGCCCCGTCGTCGGCGAACCAGTGGCGGAAGTCGAGGGCGAACCGGGCCGCCCGCTCCCTGAAGCGGTCCCCGCCGGTGAGGGTGTCGTACAGCAGGCCGTAGAAATGCATCGCCCACGGCACGTAGTAGTCGCGCCGCTCGGTGGGCCCGTCCGCGTACCAGCCGTCACCGAGGTGGAAGGTCTCCAGCCGGGCCAGCCGCGCGGCGGTCAGCGAACGGTCGTGGGACACGCCCACCCGGTCCAGGCCGAGACCGATCAGCACCGGGAAGAAGTGCCAGTTGTTGTCGGCCGTCTCACGGGGCAGCGCACTGAGCAGCCACCGTGCCAACCGGTCCCGTTCGGGTCCGCTCAGCGGGTCCCACCACTGCTCGGGGGCGAGCGCCAGGGCGAAGCCGATCGCGGCCATCTCGACGATGCGCTGGTCACGGTCGCCGGGTTCGCCCCAGTACTCGGGGTGGGCGGGATCGCTGCCGTGGGCGAGCCCTCGCAGCCACAACTCGGCGTGCGGTACCGCCCCCTTGCCCGCGGCGAGCGGGGCGAGCCCCCACAACGGGCGGGCGAAGGACTCCAGTTCGGCTGCGGTGTCGTCGTGGATCGCGGTGTTCACGCCCAGCCGCACCCGGGCCCGTCCGGCACTGAACCGGGGCACCAAGGGCTCCACCAACTCCGCTACCCGGCGGGCCAGTTCCGTACGTGAACGCATGTCAGCCCTTCTCCGACCCGGCGAGCAGCCCGGTGCGCAGGAAGCGCTGGGCCAGTACGAAACCGATCAGCAGGGGCGCGCAGGCCACCAGCCCGGCGAGCGCGGCCTCCGGCTGGTGGATGTCCAGGTCGGCGAAGCCGCTGGAGTTGTTGACGGCGCCGGTGGACTGCAGCAGGGACATGAGCCCGAGTTGGAGGGTGAACGTGCGGTCGTCGGAGAGCATCACGAACGGCAGGAAGAAGTCCGTCCAGCAACGCACGAACCCGAAGAAGGCGATCAGCGCGATCGCGGGACGGGCCAGTGGCAGGCCCACCGACCAGAACAGCCTGAGTTCGCTCGCCCCGTCGACACGTCCGGCGTCCAGCAGGCTGTCGGGCAGGTTCGCCTGGAAGTGCAGGAACGCGAGGTAGACGCCGAACGGGTAGAAGGACAGCGGCAGGATCACCGCCCACACCGTGCCCGTGAGGCCCACCGCCGACATCTCGAGGTAGAGGGGCAGCACCAGCGCGGCCGGCGGGAGGATCATCGTCACGATCGAGAGGGTGAGCAGGGTGCGACGGCCCGCGAAGTCGTGTTTGGCGAGCGCGTAGCCCGCGGGCACGCACAGCAGGAGGGCGAGGACGACACTGGCGGCCGCGTAGATGACGGAGTTGCCGATCCACAGGGTGATCTCGCCGTCGTTGTAAGACATCAGGTGCGCCCAGGCGTCAGCCGCGTTGCCCAGTGAACCGAAGCCGAGGGGTGAACCGGTGGTCAGGTCACCGGCGGTACGGGTGGGCGCGAGGAGCAGCCAGAGGAGCGGCAGTCCGAAGAAGAGCGCGGCGCCGAGGAGGAAGAGGGCGCGGGCGCCGCGCGAGGCAGCGTTCATGGCCTGGCTCACCGGGCTTCCGTCGGGTCCGTGGCGTACATACGGGTGCGGGCGATCACGATCCAGGCGGCCAGCAGTCCGACCGCGAGCATGGCCAGCGACAGCGCGGCGGCCTTGCCGAAGTCGCCGTCCTGGGTGGCGTAGACGTAGGCGAGCTGGTTGACGGACCAGGTGGGGCTGATCTGGCCGGGGGCGCCGGTCGACAGCACGGTCGGCTCGACGAAGACCTGGCTGCCGGAGGCGAAGCTGGAGATCAGCACGAAGGCCACGTATGTGCGGACCATGGGCAGTTTGATGTGCCACATGGTCCGCCAGGCCGAGGCTCCGTCGACCTGGGCCGCCTCCAGGACGTCCTTGGGGAGCGCGTTGAGCGCCCCGTACAGGACGACGATCCAGCCGCCCGCGTGCACGGCGACGCCCATCACGGCGAGGACCGCGATCAGGCTGCCGCCGGAGAGCGCGTCCGTGGCGTTCTCGACGTCCAGCAGCCTCAGCAGCGGTCCGAACGGGCTGCTGTCCGGGCTGACCATGAACAGCCACAGCAGGGCCGCCGCGGAGCCGGTGACCGCCCCCGGCAGGTAGTAGACGAGCTGGAGCGCGCCCGTCGCCCTGCCCGGGCGGGCATGCAGGGTGAACGCGAGCGAGAGGACGGTCAGCAGCAGGACGGGCAGCCAGATCAGCAGGTAGGTGGTGACGTTCTGGGCGGCCTCGCCGAGCCGGTAGTCGTCGAGGACGGCCGTCCAGTTGCGCCCGCCGGCGAAGGAGCCGTCGTGGACGAAGGACGTCCACAGGGCGTATCCCGCGGGTGCCAGCCCGAAGACCGCGAGGAAGGCGGCGTACGGCCCGGCGAGGAACCAGACGGCGGCGCCGCGGCCCCTGTGCCGGGGGCGGCGGGGCTGGGCCCGCGGCACGGGTTCGGCCGCGGGCGGGCGGGTCGGGGTCAGCGTCCTCATTCGACCGTGTACTCGCCGGTCTTGGCCGCCGCGTCCAGCTTCTCCTGCCAACTCGCCAGTGCCTTCTCGAGGTTTCCGCCGGAGTCGGCCGCCTTGCCGACGGTGTCGTTGAAGCTGGTCTGCCAGTCGGCCTCGAAGCGGACGGCGCCGAAGCCGGGGCGCAGCGCGTTCGCGGCCTCGCTCAGCGCGGGCATCGGGTCGGAGGCGTAGTAGGGGTCCTCGGACTTGGCCTCGCCCCATTTCTCCGCGGCTGCCGTGAAGGCGGGGTAAGTGGGTTGCTTCGCCTGGAGGTTGACGTCGGTGGTCATCCAGCGCACCAGGTCCGCGGCCGCCTCGGTGCGGTCGCCGGCGTGCGCCGAGACGAGGAAGGCGCCGCCGCCGACCTGTCCCGCGTAGGACTTCGTCTCGCCGGGCCAGGTGGGCATGGGGGCGGCGGCGATCCGACCCTTGGGGATCTTGAAGGCGGGTCCGAACATGAAGTCGCCGAACCAGGCGGGGCCCGGCAGCATCAGGATCTTGTCGTCCGCGCCGAGCTTGGCGAAGGCGGGGTCGGTGGGCACGACGGTGGTGACGGCCTTCTCCTCGGCCATCGGCTGGAGCAGGCCGGCGACCCGGGTGCAGCTCGCCTGGGTGAGGTCGATGTGGACCTTTGTGAGGCTGAGCGTGTCCCGGGTGGGGCAGCCGCTGCTGCCGAAGTAGGTGCCGGCGCCGTACTTGCCGTTGATCGCGCCCACGATCGTGCCGGGGTGGTCCTTGGCCGCCTTCAGCCCGGTCTGCTGGTACTCGGCCCAGGTCTTCGGGACCTGGTAGCCGTACTTCTTCATCAGCGAGGCGTCGTACCAGAGCACGGTGGGGGCGATGTCGTTGCGCAGGCAGTACGTCTTGCCGCCGAAGGTGCAGGTGTCCAGGGAGCCGGGGGCGAAGCCGTCACGGACGGACTTCGGTACGAGGTCGTCGAGCGGGGCCGCGTAGCCGAACTTGTCGCTCGCGAGCGTGGCGGCCTCCGCGGGGTTGGTGAGGAAGACGACGTCGGGCCAGCCGCTCTTGGTGCGGTTGGCGAGCGAGACCTTGGTGGGGACGTAGCCCGCCTCTGGCGGGATGGTGACGACCCGGATCTTCTGATCGGGGTGTGCCTTCTTGTACTGCTGGGCCGCCGGTGTGCGGGTGTTGTCCACCCAGACCAGTAACTCGCCCTTGCCGTCGCCCGACTTTCCGCTGCCGCCGCCGGTGCCTCCGCAGCCGGAGAGCACGAGCGCCGCGACGGCGGCCAGGTAAGCGGCGCGCCATCTCTTCATCGAGGGACCACCCTTTACTCCCGGGGAGCTCGGTTGCGATAGTCGGTTGCGACAGTGGTTTGCGATACATTTCGCAACTTGCGACCGCCCCGGAAACGTAGGAGATTCATCCGATGACGTCAACGGTTCGGACAGGATCCGGTTCGGGAAGGCGGCGCACTCTTGCCGAAATTGCCGGGCAGGCTGGAGTTTCTGTCTCCACCGTCTCCAAGGTGCTGCACGACAGATCCGATGTATCGGCGGAAACGCGGGCGAAGGTGCAGCGCCTGCTGGAACAGCACGGCTACCTTGCGAAGCACCGTCCGACGGCCACCGCGGCCCCGCCCGGCGGGCTGATCGACTTCGTCATCAACGAACTCGACAGCCCCTGGGCGGTGGAACTGATCCGGGGCGCGGAGGACGTGCTGCACGAGGCCGGCATGGGACTGGTGGTCTCGGCCACGCACGGCCGGACCCGGCGCGCCCGGCAGTGGCTGGACTCGCTGGCCACCCGCTCCACGCGCGGTGCGATCCTCGTCGTGCCCGAACTGACGCCTGAGCAGCACGAGGAGCTCGGCCGGCTCGGTATCCCGTACGCGCTGGTGGCGCCGATCGACGAGCCCGCGCCGGGGACGCCGTGGGTGGGGGCCACCAACTGGCCCGGCGGCCTCGCCGCCACTCGCCACCTCATCGAACTGGGCCACCGCCGGATCGCGATCATCAGCGGCCCGGAACGCCGCCTCACCTCACGGGCGCGGGTCGACGGCTATCGCTCGGCGCTGGCCGAGGCCGGACTCCCCTTCGACCCGGCCCTCGTCCGCTACGGCGACTTCACCCACGGCCTGGCGCACCGGCACGCCCTGGAACTGCTGGCGTTGCCCGAGCGCCCGACGGCGGTCTTCGCGGGCAGCGACCACCAGGCGCTGGGCACCTACCGGGCGGCGGCGGAACTCGGTCTGCGGATCCCGGCCGACGTCAGCGTGGTCGGCTTCGACGACCTGCCGTTCGCGGACTGGGTGACCCCGCGGCTGACGACGGTCCGCACCCCCCTGGCGGACATGACCGCGCTGGCGGCGCGGATGGTGCTGCGGCTGCTGGCCGGGGAACAGCCGGAGACGACCCGGGTGGAGGTGGCCACGGAACTTGTGGTGCGGGAGAGCAGCGCACCCGTGCGCGCGGAGTGACGCGGCGACTCGCGATCGGCACGTCGTCGCAGGAACACACCCTTGGCCTGGCGGCCCCCGCCTCAGCCATGAAGGGGCACGGGCCGCCATCCCCGTCGCGCCCGCACCCCGCCGGCCTCCTCCGCCTCGGCCATGCAGCACGTGCCACATCCCCAGCCAGACCTGCGCTCCGCCGACCCACACCTCAGCCACGAAACACGAACCGAAATGAGTACGGCGGAGCTCAGCCCGTGCACGACCGCCCGTCCTCCCGGGCCGCCGCACCACCCCGCAAGGGTGCACTCCCGGTGCAGGCCGGCGGCCCAGGTACTGTCGTCGCAGACGAGGGGGCCGCGGAGGCGGTCGGCCTCGTGGACAGCTGACAGCACCGGTGGACAGCTGACATGCCGAGGGTGGCGTGACGTGGGTTCGAGGAGCCCGCCCGCGCCACGACGACCGAGGGGATATTGACCATGCCTGTGGCCCGCCGTCCCACGCTCAGCGATGTGGCGCAGGAGGTCGGCGTCAGCGCCAAGACGGTGTCGCGGGTGCTCAACGAGGACGGTCCGGTCTCCGCCGAGACCCGTGAGCGGGTGCTGGAGGCCGTCAAGCGACTCGGGTTCCGCCCCAATCTGATGGCCCGTCATATGCGGCTGGGTATGAGCGACACGGCCATCGGGCTGATCGTGCCGGACATGAGCAACCCGTTCTTCGCCACGGTGGTGAGCGGGATCGAGTCGGTCACCCACGGCCGGGGCCTCACCCTGCTCGTCGGTTCGTCGGCCCAGGACGCCGACCGGGAACGCTCCCTGGTCGGCACGTTCCTGGCCCGCCGCGTCAGCGCCCTGCTGATGGCGCCGACCCCGAAGGCCGACCACGGCTACCTCAAGGCCGAACGCTCAGCCGGGCTGCCGGTGGTCTTCCTGGACCGCCCCGGAACGGCCCTGACCGCGGACAGCGTGCTCAGTTCCAACCGGAGGGGCGCGGGCGAGGGCACCGCGCACCTGATCCGGCACGGCCACCGCAGGATCGGCTTCGTCGGAGCCGCCCCCGCCGCCCCCTACACCCGCCGGATGCGTCTGCAGGGCTACCGTGACGCCCTCGCGGAGGCCGGTCTGCGCTACGACAAGGCGCTGGTGGTGGGCGGCCAGGACGTGCAGGACGCCGCCGACGCGACCGAGCGTCTGCTGGCCCTCGCGGATCCGCCGACCGCACTGCTCGCGGCGAACAACTTCTCGTCGATGGGGGCCGTGCTGGGCCTCGCCCGGACCGGCCGCAGGGACGTCGCGCTCGTCGGTTTCGACGACATCCCGCTCGCCGAGGCCCTGGAACCCGCCCTCACCGTGGTCGCCCAGGACCCGGCGGCGATGGGCGCCGCGGCGGCGACGACGGCACTGGCCCGGCTGGACGGCGACCGGTCCCGCGCCCGCTCCACGGAGATCCCCACCCGCCTGATCCCGCGCGGCTCGGGCGAACTGCGGCCCCGCTGACCGCGCGGCACACCGCTCCGCGCCCTGACCGCACCCGGGCGGCCGGTCCTGCCGGGCACGCGCGCCACTCCCTGTTCGGCAGGGCTTCCGGGGTCGGCGTTCGAGAGGGCTTTCGGCGTCGACGTTCGACAGCAGTTCCGAGGTCGGCGTGCGACAGGGCTTCCGGGGTCGGCCGCCGGCCGTACTCTTCTTGTCGTGCGGGCCGCAAGGCGCCTTGTCGTGGGGGGCCGCGAGGCGCCGCGCCACGGGCGGGAGGGGTGACTGTGGGGGATGCCGAGAGAGTTTCGGAGGCTCTGGGGGACGCCTGGTGGCAGGAGATGCTCAAGCAGTCCGATGACCTCGCCGGGACGGCGGAAGCCCGGGCTCCCGGCGCGCTGGAGCGGCTTGACGCGCTCCTGCGGGCGTGGGCGATCGGTTTCGCCGCGGTGCGGGGCGACGTTCTCTCCCCGCGCCTCGCAGAGTCCCGGCGGGGACTCGGGGCGGACGAGGCCGCGGGATTCCTGGCAGCTCTGGACGCCGGGATACTGCACGTGGACTCCGCCGGGTTCGTGAGGCCGCAGGCCTTCCGGCGCAAGCCCTCCGGGGGCCGGTACGCGCTGTTCAGCCGGAACGGCGCCGGCGTGGCGGTCAACCTGGAGTATCTGATCCAGCTGGCCGCCGCGGCCGAACTGATCTCGGTCCACCATGTCGCCGGGCCGGACATCTGCTTCGAGCAGGGAGAGTTCGATGCCGTGGTCGAGGCCGACGGCGTGCCGACGCTGGTCATGGAGGCCAAGGCCAGGATCCACGGACCTGACGGGCTTCTCGGGCTCCTGGCATCGCTGCTGAGACTGAGCGAGGACGGACAGGCTGCGGCCGGACGGAACCATTGGCGCAAGTACAAGGCGCTCCTGGACATCACGGCACGGGGTCCGGTGGTCTTGTGGCTGGTCGCCGACGGTGCCCGATGGCCGTTCGAGGCGCATGCGGCCGATGCCGGGGTGCGGCTGGTTCCCCGGCCACTGCGCCCTGCGACGAAGGAGTCGCTGCCGGGCACTTGCGTCTGACGGAAGCCGCCTCGCCCGGCCCTCGCGGCCGTCACGAATGGGCGGGCTTGCGCAGGCGGCAGGTGGAGAGGCTGGTCGGTGTTCCTGAGATGAGGCAGCATTCGCGACCGGCGAGCCAGCACATGCCCTCGAGTTCGACGCCGCTGCCCAGCACCCCGGGCCGGAGTTCCCTTCGCCGATGATGGCTCTGCCCCCCAAGCGAGACGGTCTCTCTTGGCATGCGGTCGCCGAAGTCGCCGGGACTACCATGGTCATGCCGCTGAGCTGCGGCGTGAGTTGAGGGACATGCCCGGGAGGACTCCTGAACAAGGTCACCATCAGGGATGTCGCCGAGCTCGCCCGGGTGTCGCAGTCTTCGGTGTCGAACTACTTCCACAAGCCTCACAAGCTCTCCGAGGCCACTCGGGAGCGGATCCGGCAAGCGGTGGAAGCCGGGATTCGTGCCCGATGACGCGGCCCGTATCCTGCGCACCGGGGTCAGTCCGGTGATCGGTTGTCTCGCGTTCGAACTGGCCAGTGCCACCTACTCAGCGTCCTGAGCTGATCCGCGCAGTCATTCCGGTTTGACCGTGATCACCGCTGTCTCTTCCGGCGCCGCGACGCTTGCCGTGCCGTCGGCCGTGACGAAGGGCTCCTGACCGGGCTGCCGTGCGCCGACGCATGCGAGGGCGAGCGTGGCGGTCACGGCCAGGACGACAACGGCGGCCCCCGAGAGCAGGAATGCGTTCTCGACTCCGGCGAGGGTGATGGCGGTCGAGGCCACAAAGGGGGAGATCGCCAGGGCTCCTGCCACCCCGGCCTCCCACAGGCCAAGCGCCTTCGCCAGATGATGGCTCGGTATGCGCTGCTGCACCAGCGCGATCAAGGGAATGTCCGTGAGGGCCGAGGCCAGCCCCGTAGCGGTCAGGAGAACGGCCGCCACAGCATGGGAGGTGACCGTTCCCAGTGGAGCCCGGAAGATCCCGAGCAGGGCCCACGCCAGCACGGCGGCCAGTGCGAGTCTGCGGATGCGCAGGCCGGCCAGGAGCAGGGCGCCCACCACTTCGGCGACCCCGGCGACGCCCAGCAACAGACCGTACTGGCCGCCCTGCCCCACGACCGCGACAAGCCCGACGGTCAGGAAACCGTTGGTCAGGGCGAGGGCGAGCACGAAGGTCACGATGACCACGAGTACGTCGGGAGCGGCCCGCACTGCCCTGAGCCCGGCGCTGAGATCGGACCACAACCCCATCTGACCGCTGGTCGGGGCGGGGCGGGTCACACGGATGGCGGCCACGGCGGCCGCCGAGCCAAGGAAGGTGAGTCCGTTCACCACCAGCGCCGACTGCAGCGAGCCGAAGGCCAGCAACGGCACGAGCATCAGCGGGCCGACGAAGAAGGCGGCCCGGAAGGCGACTTGCAGCAGCCCGTTGGCCTGCTGGAGGCGGTCGTCCGGCACGATCTGCGTGACGATGGCGTTGCGGGCTGGGGTGAACGGGGCGCCAATCAGCGCTAGCAGCGCCGTGGTCGCCACGAGCAGGGGCAGATTCAGCAGGTTGAGGGAGAGCAGGACCGAAGCCACGGCCACCACGGCGACCCGGGCCAGGTCGGTGGCGATCATCAGCTTCCGGCGGTCGCGGCGGTCGGCGTACGAGGCGGCGACGAAGGTGGCCACGAACGCGGGCGCGAAGGCGGAGACGCTGACCAGGGCAACGGCCGTAGGGTCCTTCGTCAGTGACCAGGCCAGCCAGGCGGTCGCGGCGGTGTACAGGCCGTCGCCGAAGCGGGAGATGCCCTGGCCGGCGAAGAGAAGCAGGAAGTTGCGGTCCTTCAGCAGTGACATGCGGCCACTGTCCGGCCCCGGCGCGGGTCTGATCCACTTATTAGGCAGATGGCTAATCAGTCGCCTCGCCGTCGCCGTGCAGGAAGCCTTCCAGGCTGGGGGTCAGGCCCGCCACCTGTCCGGGCGCAAGCCGGTACAGGACGTAGTAGCCCTCGCGGCGGCGCTCCAGCAGGCCCGCGTCCGCCAGCACCCGCAGGTGCTTGGACAGGGCGGCTTCGCTGACGCCGACGAGCGGGGCCAACTCCTGGGTGCTGCGCGGGCGTTCGGCGAGCAGTCGCAGGGCGCGCAGCCGGGTGTCGTCGGCGAGCGCGCGGAGTGTGCCGACGAGCCTGGTCGGTGGAATCCTCGGGCGGGCTTCCTGGACGATCGAGGAGACGGGGAAGACGAGCCCGAGGGGCCACGGACCGTCGCAGTTGACGCGTACGTGCGGCCACACATAGGCGCTGGGGGCGAGCACGAGTGTGTCGTCCGGGCCGATGGCGACCTCGTGGTCGTGCGGTCGCTCCAGCCAGAAGCGTTCGGCCTGCCGGTCGCTGCGCACCTCCGGCCACAGGCCACGGAGCATCCCGTACAGACCGCGCTGCTCGATCTGGTGTCCGGCCTCGCTGACGCCGGCGGCGAGTTCGGGTTCGAGCCGTGCCCATTCCTCCTCGAACGCCTCCCGCCAGTAGCGCTCCAGCATGCTCAGGAACCGTTCGAGCAGCGCGCGGGGGTCGTCGAGGAGCATCGCGGCCATCGCTTCGTCGCTTTCCCGTGCGAGGCGCTCCCGCAACAGGCGGCGTACCTCCGGTTCGTCCAGCACGTGCGGATCCCTGCCCTCGCCGCTGCCCGGCCAGGGCGTGAGCAGGGGGACGGCGAACTCCAGGCGGACCAGCTCCGGATCCGCCCCGCGCAAGCCGGCCAGTTCGTCCTCGAAGTCCGTCAGTTGGCCGGTCGGCTGCGGAAAGAGAAACTCGGGGAAGTACGAGCGCACCGCATAGGAGAACGCCTCGATCTCCCGCTTCAGCGCCGGGGACAGCTTGCGCATCGCACGCACCCAGCCGTGCTGGACGGGGTGGTGCTTGGGCTCCACCAGCACATGGAGACTCAGTACGGCTTCCATCGTCGGCGAATAGGCAAACCCCACCCGCTCCGCACCGCCGGCAGGGACCCGGAACACGATCGTCATGACCCGTCATCCTTGCCGCACGGCGTCCACGACGGGAGCCGCGCCGCGCCGCCGGACGCCTTCTGCACCGCTGACCTGCGCGCGCCGGGCGGCCAGGCGGCGAGTGAGAATCGCCGCATGGACGTCCGGCAGCTCGAGTACTTCCGCGTCCCGTCGATCACCTGTCGGTGATCACGGGCCGGACAGCTCCTAAGGGCTCGCCGATAAATAATTCGTCGGCGAGCATCGCTCCTGAGCTGCGGTGTCAAGACCCGGAGCACGCAAGTTATTTCCCGGCAAGCCCTAAGCCTCGATCCACCGGGCAATAGCCGGTCCAGGGCTTGGACATGAAGACGCGGATGCCCT
Source organism: Streptomyces cavernae (assembly GCF_004023625.1). Lineage (GTDB taxonomy): Bacteria > Actinomycetota > Actinomycetes > Streptomycetales > Streptomycetaceae > Streptomyces > Streptomyces cavernae. The sequence goes on from NZ_RPDJ01000060.1 coordinate 35,352, forward strand.
CTGAGCTGGGATGATGGGACTTCCTAGGGTTCCATGTCCACAGAATCGGAGT
>NZ_RPDJ01000061.1 GCF_004023625.1 Streptomyces cavernae
TCACCCACTCGGTGAGCACCCCCAGCCGCACATCATCAGACAACCCCACCCACGGATGCATGACCCATCCAACGAGCAGAACACCGACCGGTCACGGCACCGCTTGACTCCTCAAACAACGGCATTGGCCGGGGACATCGAAGTGGAACCGGGTCGAGCACCGCCTGTTCTCCTTCATCTCCCTCAACTGGCGGGCCCACCCGCTGACCAGCTACGAGACCGCCCTGAACCTGATCTCGGCGACTACCACCCGCACCGGGCTGACCGTGACCGCCCGCCTGGACACCGGCAGCTACCCCACCGGAATCGAGATCAGCGAACAGCACGCCGCCGCCCTCACCATCCGCCCCGCCGACTTCCACGGGGAGTGGATACACGATCCCGCCCCAGCCCGGCATCCCCGACGTTCCCCTCCATCCGCCCGGCCCCAGATCGCACCCCCGTCATGCGCACACCTTCGGCGCGACCCTGGCCACCCACCCCCTCCTGACCGGCCTCGAGCGTCACGACCTGGACACGCTCACCGCCAACGTCCGCGAACGCCTCAACACTCTCCCGCCCGAGCAGCGGCCCCGGCACCGCAAGATGACCACGGAGAACGTCATCTGGGCCGCCGTCCTCGACCAGCGCGGCCTGTCCCGCACCGCTTACCTGTTCCGCGTCGGAGAGAACCAGATGAGAGCCCTCATCAAGCAGGTCCGACCCCACCTGGAAGACCTGGGCCACCACCCGGAACCGATCCCCGCCCGCCTGATCGACCCCAGCAACCTCGCCAACTACGCCATGCACGCGACAGCCGCACACCGCGAAGGCAAATCAACCCACTAATTCATCGACGCTCCCAGTCGCGTGTTCTCAGGGGGCGGTATGTGAGTTCATAGGTGTTTTGTCGTCACCTGAACGTGTGGCAGGACGGTATCCCGGCCGGTCGGCGGCCGTGGGCGTGCTGGGCTAGTCGTCGTGAGCGAGCGCAAGCCCTACAAGACCGAGCAGGGTCCGCGCCGCCCATCCCACCCCCCATATCTCACCCTCAACTCCAGCCAAAGGACATGGACGGACAGCAGCCTCCGTCGCCAGGCTGTCCGAGGACGTGGCAGCGGCTCGCAGCCGACGGGCTTCGTGGGTGCTGGCGATGATGTCGTCGCGGATACGGACAAGCTGCTGCAGGAGGTCGTCGTACTCGCTGAGCCTGCTCCCCCGGCGTCAGCCAGCGGCGTTCGCTGAGGAGGAGATGGTGACCACCCGAGCACCCGAACCGGTGTGGTGATCCCACACCACGGACCCGGCAAGGTGGATCCGCTGGTCGACGTGCGGCGCGACATCGAATCCCCCTCTTGCCCGGCCAGTGCCGGATTGGAAACCATGACGGCATGAGACGGGCCGGCCCCGCGGGCACATGAGGCGACGCGGGCGGCTCGGTACGGGGAGGGGTTGCGCATGTCTGTGCCAGGGAACGGGTCGGCCGAGCCCGGCGTTGCTCATCGTCTGAGGCGTTATCTGACACGTTTCGAGCCTGCGGTGACGCGGTTCTTTCTCCTCGGAATCTTCACCGTCGGACTGACTGCCCAGTTCGTCAAACCGGTCGGAGACGCCCTGGAGGACAAGACCTTCCTCGGCGGCGCGCTCCTCAGCCTCGTGGCGTACGTGCTGTACGACGCGGTCCAGGACCTGGCCACGTCGCTTCGGCTGCCCGAGCGATCTCAGGTGGGGTCGCGTGAGTTGGGCCGATTCGTGGACGAGGCCTTCCGCGCCCGGACGGTGGAGATCACCTTTCTCGGCTACACCGGGGAGACGATTTTCGGCCCGCTCTACCGCCGCTTGGAGGACCTTCTCGACGATCCCGGACCGACCAGGCGCGTGTGCATCAGAGTGTTGGTGCCGGATTTCGGGCAGCCCATGACTGTGCCGTCCAGGGTCGGGCCGAATGGTGAGCCGCTGGACGACTCTGAAGTACGGCGAGGCCAGGAACGGAGGTGCCAGGGGTACGACGAGGCGCTGTCCGTGTTCGCGGAGCGGCTCAACAGGTTGGGACGGGTAACGGTGGAGAGCGAGTTCCGCCTCTACCCCGGCATACCGAGAGACAAGATCTGCATTCTCAACCGGGAGTTGGTGCTGCACGGCCTCTACGACGTGCTCGCCCGCACGATCCGGCGCAGCTCAGGCCCTGAGTACTACGACCCCAAGGGCCACCGTACCGATCTGAATGTCTGGTCCGCGAAGGACACCGACACCACCGGAGCCGCTGTCGCCACTTGGAACCAGCATCTGGACGGTTTGTGGAGCCTGGCTACGGTGCCGCCCTGGCGGCGAGTGACGGCGGCGTGAGCAGAGGCCTTTTGTCGAACGGTGCCGTCATGGTGGCTCGTTCGGCGAGCCCGCCACGAGGACGACGACGGTCACCCAGCACACCCCGCGCGGCGTGCTGAAAGGGCTGCATGAGACTTGACGCCTGATTCGTTGCTTCGTTGCGAGATGGTGGTAAGTGACGTGTTGCCCGTTTCGCGCTTGCGGCTGGGGCTGTCGGGCTGGTGGTGGCCTCTCCGGGTGGCAATGGCCGTGGCTGGGTGAACAACCCCTGCTCGGGCTCGATCAGGATCCCGCGTTCGACCAGCCGCTTGAGCTTCAGCCGGACGTTGTCGACGTTGCCAGGCGCAATCTCCAGAGCCATCGCCTCGCAGACCGCCCGTGCCCGCAGCGGGGCGTCGGCCGCGGCGAACACCACCATGATCTGCCGGTAGGCCGGATGGTCCGGCAGCTCCGCGGCCGGCGGCGTCGGCGGGGACGGATCAGGCAGCGCCAGCAGGGTCTTGCGGGTGATGCGGACCTCCTCGGCGACCCGGTCGAACTCCTCCAATTGCGCGGCGAGTTCGGCGATGCGTCCCCGGGTGGCTTCGGCCTGCGCGGCGATCTCGCGCTCTTGCTCCTCCAGGTGCGCCAGCACCGCTCCCAAGGTCAGCTCGCTGCCGCTCATGCGCCGCGCCAGGTGGGGGTGGAGGTCACGGTCAGCATCCGGGCCATCCGGTCGCTTATGGCCCAGTACACCCTCGACTCGGCGGAGGCGGGCCGGTGCTCGTAGTCCCGTACCAGCCTGCGGTGCAGCATCATGATCCCGTTCACCTGCTCCACCACCCACCTCTTGGCCTGCGGGACGAACCCGCCGGCTGCCGGGTTGCGCTCGACGACCTCGACGTCGATGCCCACCTTCTGCCCGTGGTCGATGACGGCGGTCTTGAACCCCTGGTCCACCAGGGCCTTCTGAACCGTGTCGGTGTCGGCGGCGACCTTGTCCAGCAACGCGATGCCCGCGGCGTTGTCGTGCGCGGACGCGGCCAGCACCACCACCGCGATCACCAGACCGAGAACATCAACTGCCAGGCCGCGCTTGCGGCCCGGAACTTTTTTTGGCCGCGCCCCTCCCGGTGGTGTCGGCGGGCACCCCGACGGCCGCGTGCAGGCTCTGGGTGTCGAGCACCACCAGGCTCGGGTCGGCCTTACGCCCCCGGCTCTCGCGGACCTGCCAGCGCAGCACGTCGTGGATGGTTTGGTCGATGCCGTCGTCGCGCCACTTGTAGAAGTAGTACTTCACCGCGCCGGCCGGGGGCAGGTCGTGGGGCAGGTAGTCCCACTGACAGCCGGTACGGGACTGGTAGAGCAGGGCGTTGACGATCTCCCCCATCTCGTAGGCGCCCTGGTGGCCACTGACGGAAGGATGCCGAGCCTTCCAGGAGGCGACAACTGGCTCGATCAGGGCCCACCGCTCGTCGGACAAGTCGCTCTTGTAAGGCTGGCGCTCGCTCACGAAGAACACTCCAGCACGACAGGACTCCCCGATCAGCCCCGATACGACTGTGCCACACATTCCAGCGACAACAAACAGGGCATCACGTCACATACCGCCCTCTCAGGGCGGAACCGTTAGTTCGGCTGACAGACTTGTTTTCACGTCGGGTCGTATGTAGAATGGTCGTGACGGGTCGGCCCCACCGGCCCCCGACTGTAAGGACTGGGCGCGTGGATGCAGCGTTTGATGCCCTCGAATCGGAGATGGCGCGGCTTCGGGGCGAAGTCCGCGTCGCGCTGGTCGGCAACGATCCGGACGCCGTGAACGCCCAGCACGCGGCGCTCCGGCGCGCCGAAGCAGCCTGGCACGCCTTGGTGAATCCGGGTGGCCCGTCCCGAAACCCCGCTTCCGCTCTCGCTGCGGATAGCCGAGCGACGCCGATGCGTTCGATTCGGGACCTGGTCCATCAGACTCTCTCCCTGATCGGCGTGCCGGCTTCCGTGAAGGACATCCGGGCCGTGCACCAGGCGTTCTTCGGCAGTGACCTGCCAGCCTCCAGGCTAGGCAGCCTGAGGCGTGACGAAGAGCGCAGCTACACCGCCACGAACTCCGCCCGCCCGTACTACGTCTGCCCGGCGCTGACGGCCGACCGCTTCGCCCCGGCCCGCGGGGTGCTGAGCCTGAGTACCTGGCCGCTGGAAGAGAGGATCGTGGTCGCGACCTCCAGCCGGGTCAACTTCCTGGCCATGACCGTCGGTATCGCCGATGCTGCCGAACGCCTGGCGCCAGCAGCGCGGAGCGCCGCATTGAACGAGCTGCTGTACCGCCTGGCGCTGGACGTCCTCGGTGCCGCCGCCGTCCTGACCGATCAGAGCCCCGACCTGGATCTCATCCGTAGCGCGGCCCAGGACGAACTGAAGGCTTCCGTGTTCGCAGACCGCCAGGCGCGGGCAGAGGCCGCCGGCCGTGCCCGTCAGCTTGAGCAGGTGCACCAGTACTTCGGTACGCGCTGAACCCCAATTAGCGAGCATCAGTTAGCAGCGTCCCGGCTACTCGACCTGGCCGGGACGCTGTCGCATGCCGTCTCTGGCTGGCACACCCGTCCGGCTGAGCAGGACTTTCGCGGCGAGCCCATTCGGATGCGTCCGGAGTGCAGTGCCCGTAGGACGCCCGCAGCGTGGTGCGTGACTTACTCCTCAGCTGTCTGATCCCGCGTCAGGTACTGCTGTGCCGTGCGGATCTAGAAAGGAAGACATGGCCAAGCGCAAGAGATCGTCTGCCCATGCCGCTGCTGCCGCGGCGGCGGCAGTAAGTCTCGTAACCGTCACGGGCCTGATCGCAGGACAGGCGCAAGGTACGCCGGGCGAAGAAGCCAGCCGCAGTCAGCCCATCACCGGAGCGAACGGCTCTTCGGCACACGGCAGCGACCGTGCGCCCGGTCTGGCACCTGCCGATGGGCCCGCAAAGCGGCGTCCAGCACGCTCTACAGCGCACACCGTAGTCACTGGCGACACGCTCTGGGACATCGCGGAGCGCCACTTCGGCGACGGCCTGCAGTGGACCACGATCTACGACCACAACGAGCGAACCATTGAAGACGAGGCCCGCCGACACGAGTACGCGTCCAGCGACCACGGCAACTGGATCTTTCCCGGGACCGTTCTGACGCTGCCCCAGAAGGCGAATCGTCCGAAAGCCCATGACGAGACCAGCCGCCCGGGAGAGCACGGGGACCACCGGGGAGAGCACGGGGACCACCGGGGAGAGCACGGGGACCGTCCGGGACAGCCTGGGGGTCGCCCCGGACAGCCTGGGGACCGCCCCGGACAGCCTGGGGACCGCCCGGGAGAGCCTGGGCCGGTCGCCGTGCGAGCCGCACTGGCGAAGCTTCAGCAGAACATCCGGGACTACGTCGCACAGAACGGTTCCACGTACACGTTCACCAGCTACGTGGGCGCCACGACGGGGAACATCGTCCTCAACACCAGTGCTCCGGCCAACGTGCTGTCCCAACTAACCGACCTGCCCGGTGCGCCGGAGAGCGAGGTCCGGGCGATCCGTGACATGCAGGTGAACCGGGCGACCGTCCGCGAATTGTCCCGCCTTGACGATCGACCACCGTTTAAGGGTGGTGCTGGTATCTTCGTTGGGATCAAAGACTGCTCCTCGGGCTACGCCGTGAAGAAGCGGGCGAACGGGGCCATCTACATGGTCACTGCTGGCCACTGCGGTCCCGACGGTACCGAAGCCCGCACCAAGTTGCTTCGCCCATACGGCAAGGTCTCCGACGTGCGTCTCCCTCCCCGTTACCCCATGGACATGGCGCTTCTCGGTGGGCAGGAGTACACCGGACGAATCTTCACCGGCGGGATCTTCAGCGACACTACCGTCCCGGTGGTCGGGGCCGGGCCTATCGGCTCGGAAGAGTTCTACTGCTATAGCGGTGCCACCACCGGCGAGTCTTGCGGTCACAGGCTGGTTCAGGACTCCCCGTTCCAGCTTGCCGCAGGCCAGTCATGCGCTGAAGAGGGGAACGGATGCGTCTCTCCCGTCCTCGTCTTCACCGGGGAGAACGCCTCCCTGCCGCGGGGAGGGGACTCGGGCGGCCCATTCTACACCAAGGACCACAACGGCAACGCCATCATCCGCGGCCACGTTATCCAAGGCGGTAAGACCCCAGACGGCCGGTTCGAATTCGGGGTCGCTGAGCCGTGGCCCGTTGTGGCCGCTGAGCTCGGTGTCGACATCGTAACCAGCCCGCCCGAGTGATCGAGCCGGTGCATCAGTCGATCGACTGAGTGGTCCGGTCGCCCCGATGCCCGTGTCTGCACAGTCGCGGTTGAGGGTGGGCATGTCCTCAACCGCGACTGACCCTTCCCAGCTACACCTCACCGTCGTCCGCCGTTGTCGGGACTCCCGCGAGTTCGTTCTGCTCGGCGCATCATCTCCTGACCTGCGGCGCTGGTGAGCGGGGGTTCACTCGATCGCGTGGAGAGTTCGACGTTCCGTCGGGATTCCCGAAGGTCTGCCGCTATCCATGACGCATGGTCGTTACCAGTGAGCTGAGGCATCGATGACGCTCGCGGTCGTCCGGTCGAAAGCGGGGGTCCGGGGGCCGGCGAAGGCCCCTCGGCAGCCACCGGCCCAAGCCGCGGTGTAGCGGTACGAGAACCGGGCCGAGGCCGCTAGCTGGCGCGCAGGGCAGCGCCTGGGTCCCCCTGATCGCCCGGCTCTCGACCTGCTCTGTGCTTTGGCCGTGCGCTGGGACGCTGCATCGTCACCGTCGGTGTTTCGAAGGTAGCTCTTTTGTGAGCGATCGATCAGTGATATCCCTAGGCACAGCCGTTGTAACGGCCACCGACCGGGCTGTACGAGGGGGGAACGTGTCGGATCAGACGCGTGTGCCACAAGGCGATCCCGCCGAACCGCCGCTGGTGCTCAAGGGCCCGACGATGCAGTTTCCGTACATGCCGAGCCCCAAGAAGATCGTCTTCGGGTACGACCCGGACGAGTTCGAGGAGTTCGTCAAGGAGTGGGTTCCGGCCCTTCAATCGGAGTATGTGCGGGTGGAGCGGCAAGGCGGCAGCGGAGACCACGGCATCGATGTGGCCGCGTACCGCAGTGCGCAGGGCCTGGAAGGCCCGTGGGACAACTACCAGTGCAAGCGCTACAAGAGCGCCTTGAACTGGAGTACAGCCGTAGGTGAGATCCGCAAGATGTTCGTCGGGGTGGTGCTGGGGCATTACGTACTGCCCACCCAGTACGTCTTCGTCGCTCCGGCGTTCGCCCGCAATCTGCGCACGGCGCTGGCGAAACCGGCTCAGACCCGTGTGAAATTCCTTGAGGAGCTGGCTGAAACGAGTGATGAGGTCATCACTCGGCTGACGGCCGATCAGCAGCAGGAAGTGGCCCAGCTGGCCGAGCAGACGGACTTTTCGATGTTCGTGCCCGTCGACATGGACCTGATGCTCGAACAGCACAAAACCACCCCGCATTGGGCCACCCGGTTCCCTGACCAACAACGCGAGCGCCCGGCCGTCATGCTGCCTCCGGACCAGCACAATCCCGAGGAGGCCCAATACGTCCAGCAGCTCGTGCGGGTCTATGCCGAGCGGTGGAAGGCCGACGCCGACAACCTCGAACTGATCGCGCAGCACCCCACGGCTGGCGCTCACATGCGCAGGCAGCGCGAGGCGTTCTACAGCGCCGAGTCGTTGAAACGCTTCGCCCGGGACGCCTACCCCGACGGACACTTCAACGCGGTCATGGACGACGTCCACGCCCATGCGGTAGAGGTGGGCGACAAGCGCTTCGAACTCGGCTGGGACCGGCTGCAGGCGGTCCTGGAAGCGGCCGGTGTCGTGGCGCTGACGGAGACAGTTCTCACCCGGTACGTGAGGCCCCTGGACCGCAAGGGGGTATGCCATCACTTGGCGAACGAGGGCCGACTGAAATGGTGTGAGGAAGGGGGAGCCGCGTGAACCCGCTCAACAGCCCGCTGGAGATCGGTGTGCGGGCACTGGTGCTGCTGGCCGAGAGCCACCCCCAGCCCCTCGACCTGGCACAGCTGGCCGTCCTCGACCACGCCGTCCTCCACAGCGGCGACCTCGACGGCCCTCCCTCCCTGCACCCTTCCTTGCCCGGGCACTCCGGTGAACTGGGCATGAAGCGCACCGTGCTGGAACAAGCGCTGCTGGTCCTCATCCGTGCCGGGCTCGCCGGCGTCGAGGCCGATGAGACGGGACTGGTCTACCGGGCCACCGAACGCGGGCCCGCTTTCGTCGACATCCTCGAGGCCCCCTACGTGGAGCGGCTGCGCGAGCGCGCCGAGTGGGCCGTGCACCACTGGGCCCCCGACACCGACGTACGCCAGGCCACCGCGGAACTCCTGGGCGGCTCCCTGTCCGCATCCACGCCATTCGAGGGCCGCCGTGAGTGAACTGCAGCTGACCCATCTCACCTACTGCGGAGCCAACCTCCCCCCGGCACAGATCATCTTCGGCCCGGAGCTGACCGTCATCTACGGGACCTCCAACACCGGCAAGTCGTTCATCGTGAAGTCGATCGAATACATGCTGGGCGGCGCCGACCTGGCGATGGTCCCCGAAGGCGACGGCTACACACAGATCCTTCTGGGTCTGCTCATGCCGGACGGCAGCCCGCTGACGCTGCTGCGCGCTCCTGACAGCAACAGCATTTTCCTCTACCACGCGGATCTGCGTGATTTTGTGATGGGCACGCCGGACGCGTCGGTCACCGCAGTCCACAACGCCCGCAGCCGCAACAGCCTCTCCATCCATCTGCTGCGCGCGCTCGGCCTGGACGAGGTCCTGATCCGTAAGAACGAGGCCGGCGGCACCCGTCCCCTTGCGCTGAGCGATTTACTGCACCTGTCGCTGGTCACCGAGAACCGCATGGTCGGTGACGTGCCGCCGGTGCTGCGTACCGGGACCGCCACCACGCGGACCGCGGAGCTGTCCGTCATGCGATTCCTGCTCACCGGGGAAGGCGATCCGGCCGTGGACACCGGCCTCAATGCCGGGCAACGCCGCGTCCACAAGGGACAGATGCAGCTGTTGGACCAGCTCGTCCTCGACCTGTCGTCCAAACTCGTCACGCAGGAGAACGAGCGCCAGCTCCGCGACCGGCTCATCCGGATCCGCACCGCGCTGGACGAGCAGTCCGCACCGCTGCGCCAGGTCAACGAATCCCACCGCGAAGCGGTCGACTCCCGCATGGAAACCGCCCGGGAACTGGCCGCCCTTGATGAGCGGCTGACCGAGGTAAGTGACCTGCTGGGCCGCTTCAAGTTACTGGAGGCCCAGTACCGCTCGGACCTGGAACGGCTGGCCATGGTCAACGAAGCGGGCAGCATCCTCGGCTACTTCAAGGTCGGCACCTGCCCGTTCTGCGGCGCCGAACGCGAGCACCAGCAGCCCAACCACCGGGTGGAGGAAACCACCCAGCTCCACACTGCCGTCGAGGCAGAGGCCGCCAAGACGACCGCACTGCTCGCCGACCTGCTACCCATCATCGCCGACCTGGAAAGCGAACAAACAACTCTGATCAGCCGCCGGGTGGAGGCGCAGTCCGACATCGGCGTGTGGGACCAGATCATCGCCGACCTGGAAGGCGGCATTGCCGCACTGCGCTCCGACCTCGAAGAGCTGGTCGAGGAGCGGTCCGTCGTCGAGCGTGAACTGGAGCTGCAGGCCCGCATCGCGGAGCTCGACGACAAGAAATCCCGCCTGGTCGGTGAGGGGGCCGTAGCCACTGCGCGCCCGGCCCAGCACATCCCGACCGCCACGGTGGGCGACTTCGACTCCATCCTCCAACAGACCCTCAACGCCTGGCAGGTGCCGGCCGCCGACCACGCCGAATACGACCAGTATTACGCCGAGATCCGCGCGGGCGGCCGCAAGCGGATCGAATGTGGCCAAGGGATGCGCGCGGTCCTGCACTCGGCGTTCACCACGGCGCTGGCCCGCTTCTGCATGGACCGGGACCTGCATCATCTCGGCTTCGTCGTCCTGGACTCGCCCGTGGTCACCTACCGCGACCCGGAACCCGAAGACATCGACGATGTGGAACTGACCTCCACCGTCGTGGACCGGTTCTACAAGGACATGCTCTCCTTCCCCGGCCAGGCCATCATCATCGAAAACGGCGACCCGCCCACCAAGGTGCTCTCTGAAGCCGTCACCTACCACTTCACCGGAACGGCAAGCGGCAGAGCGGGCTTCTTCCCCTCATCCATGCATTAGCACCGAATCAACTCCTGCCGCCTGGCACCGCCTTATCGAGGGTGTGAAGCGGCCGCGGCCTTTATCTAGGGCTCCACGACGTTTTCAGCAGGTCGACGGGGTTATCGAAGTTTCAGGCACGTAAGGCACGTTTCCGGAAGCGGTTCGGCCGAACCGCTTCTTGGGCTCCTGTCCGGGCCGCGCATCGCGCCGCCGGGCTGGTGCCGAAAGGCAGCGAAGCTGAAACGGTTACCACGGGGGCCACTTCCCGAAGCAGGGGCTGGGGGGCCACTTCAGCAGGACGGCTGTGATCCCCGCGCGGGCGTCGTCTCGCTGGCCAGTTGGCCCGGGACGGCGGCCAGGGCGGTACCGGCGGGCGGGCCGGGCACGGGGTCGCCGGGCCCGGGCGGGCGGGGTGTGAACGCTGTGCCGCGGCCATTTTGTCGGGACTCCTGAAACTTTGCCGCTATCCATGACGCATGGTCGTTTTCAGTGAGCTGAGGCATCGATGACGCTCGCGGTCGTCCGGTCGATCGGTGCACCGCGGCGGCTGGAGACAGCGCAGGAGTACGAGGACTTCGAGCAGGAACTGGTCGACCAGTTCCTGCTCGCCGGGCTCGGTGCCGGACTCGCGGACAGCTCGATCGAGGACGACCGTCGGGCGGTCTTCGAGTTCGTACGGTTCCTCGGCCGACCGGTGTGGACGGCTGGGCCGGAGGACGCGGACCGGTTCCTCACGGACCAGCGCAGGGTGAAGAAGCTGGGGCACAGCACGGTCCAGCGCAAGGCGTGGACGCTCGCTCAGTTCTTCGACTTCCTGATCGTCCGCTACCAGGGCGACGTCCACGTGCTGACCGGCCATGTGCTCGTGCAGCCGATCGACGAGTTCAACCGTCCAGCGAAGAGCGAGTACGGTACCCCGCGGATCCCGCCGGCCGAGGCGGAAGTGGACCAGCTGTTCGCTGGATGGCGGGAGTCGTTAGCCGAGGCCAGAAAGTTCCTGCCGGCCGCCCGGGACTACATGGTTGCCTTGTTGTGGCGGCGCGTCGGTACACGGATGACCGAGACGCTCAAGCTGGACATCCGCGACTGGCGGCCGGACCTGGGCGACTTCGGCAAGCTGCATATCGGGAACGGCAAGGGCAGCCGCGGACGCGGGCCGAAGCCCCGCCTGGTGCCCGCCATCAACTCTGCGGACGTCCTGATGGACTGGTGGCTCGGCGACGTGCGGCACCAGTTCGGCGACGACTACGCGCACCCCGACGCCCCGATGTTCCCCAGCGAGCGCCGCGACCCCCTGCGGGTTTTTGCGGGCGTGCCGGGGACGACGCCCTGAGATCGGGGCTGAAGAACGCGGTGGACCGCTTCCTGCCCTCCTGGTCGGGGAGGCTGACGCCGCACGTGTTGCGGAACTTCTGCGCGTCCTGGCTCTACCTGCGGGGTGTCGACCTCAAGGCCGTGCTGACTGAAGTCGGAGCGCAGTGTGTGGGCTGGTACTTCAGTGTCGCGATGATCGCCGGTTTCCCTAACCGGCGATCATCGTCCATGTTGCGCCTCTGCTGGAGGGCTCGGCGGCGGACGGGGCGCTGGCGGACGCGGGCTTCCGACGCCTGAAGTGGTCAGCTTCGTAGGGGTGTTGGCGCCTACTGCTCGTTCCTTGGGGCGTTGCTCTGAGCGCGCACCTCATTCATGTCGAGGCCCAGGGCCCGTTGGATGAGTCCGGTCAGGGCGGCCTCGGACAGGGCGCCGGGCTGGCGGAAGACGGCGATCTGCTCGCGCACGATCATGAGGGTGGGGATCGACGTGATCTCGAAGGCTTGGGCCAGTTCGTGCTGGGCCTCGGTGTCGACTTTGGCGAAGACGACGTACTCGATCGTGTCGGACACCCGCTCGAAGACAGGTCCGAACTTGCGGCAGGGGCCGCACCATTCGGCCCAGAAGTCGATGATCACGAAGTCGTTGCCGGTGATGACCTCGTCGAAGTTGTCCGCGGTCAGGTTGATGGTGCTCATGGAGGCTACTCCTGTGTGGGGTCGGAGAGGGGGGGGTGGTGCTGGGGGCGGGGTGGGGCGGTCGGGCCCGGCACGTGGGTGCCGGGCCCGACAGCCGTTCGCCGTGCGGGCTTCGCACGGTGCTTGCTCGTGGGGTCAGCGGGCGGCGACGTTCCCGGCGGTCGCCGATGCGGGGGCTGCCTCGTCGTCGGCCTGGAGGGGGGCGGTGTTCTTCGGGCCGCGTAGGGCGACGTAGACGAGCAGGGCGGCCATGACGGCGACGCCTGCCCACATGGCCTGCTGCCAGCCGTCGACGAAGGACTGCTGGGCGGCGTCGATGAGGTCCTGGGCGTGGCTGCCGGTGCCGGGTGCGGCCTCGACGGCGTTGGCGATGCCTTCGCGGGCGGTGTCGGCCGCCCCTCGGGGGATGCCGGCGAGCTTGCCGTCGATGGCGCTGCGGTAGCCGCTGGCCAGGAGAGCGCCGAGCAGGGCGACGCCCAGGGCGGTGCCGAGTTCGCGGGTGACGTCGTTGAGGGCGGAGGCGACGCCCTGCTTGGCGCGGGGCAGGGAGCTGGTGATGGCCTCGGTGGACGGGGTCATCGCCAGGCCCATGCCGATGCCCATGGCGAGCATGCCGGGAAGGATGGAGAGGTAGCCGCCATCGACGGAGACGAACAGAGCCATCAGGGCGAGGCCGAGGGTGGACAAGGTGATGCCGACGCTCATGGTGGAGCGGGCACCGGACTTGGCGGCCATCTTGGGGGCCAGGCCGGAGGTGATCATCATCATGACGGCCATGGGCATCATCGCCACGGTGGACAGCAGCCCCGACCAGCCGAGCACGGCCTGGAAGAAGGGGAAGAGGACGACGGCGATGCCGGCCTGGACGCCGAAGACGACGAGCAGGGTGATGGAGCCTCCGGCCAGGCCGCGCTCGCGGAAGAGGCGTACGTCCAGCAGTGAGGCGTCGCGCCGGCGCAGCTCCCACGCGACGAACACGGCTGAGGCGATCACGCCGACGGCGAGGCTGGCCAGGGTGACCGGGTCGGTCCAGCCGCGCTCGGGGCCCTCCTGCAGCACGAAGATCAGCCCGATCACGGCGACGACGGAGACCAGCGCGCCGACGGTGTCGAAGGGGTGGGTGGCGTGCTCGCGGGAGTCGGGCACCGACTTGAACGTCATCGCCAGGCCGACGGCGACCAGGACGACGGGCAGCACGAATAGCCACCGCCAGTCGGCGACGTCCACCAGCAGGGCGGAGAGGAACATGCCCAGGATGCCGCCACCGCCGGCGACGCCGGTCCACACGCCGATGGCCTTGCCGCGCTCCTCCTCGGGGAAGGTCGAGGTGATGACGGACAGCGTGATCGGCATGATCATCGCCGCGCTGACGCCGGCGGCCACGCGGGCGCCGATCATTACCGCGGCCGACGGGGCGACCCCGGACACGATGCTGGCCGCGCCGAAGACGACAAGGCCGGTGATCAGCATGGGTTTGCGGCCCAGCCGGTCACCGATCGCGCCGAGCGGCAGGAGCAGGGCGGCCAGGGCCAGGGTGTAGATGTTGATGATCCACAGGACGGTGGTCTGGGAGGCGCCCCACTCGACGGCCATGTGGGTCTGGGCGACGTTCAGCCCCGACACCGAGGCGATGACGGCCATCAGCGCGATCGAGACGGTGATCAGGATCGCGCGTTGAACAGGTCCGGTCGCATGAGGGGAGGTGGAGCGGGGGGGGGCGTTGACCGCGGTCACCGCAGGGAGCGGTGCCGCGGCGACCGCGCGGGAGGGGTCAGGCCGGGGTCCCGGCCTGGGTGGCGGTAAGGGCCGCGTCGGTGTCGGCGGCGGCGAGGACGGCGTTGATGTGGGCACCGGCCAGGGCGCCGGCCGCGGCGGCGGCGCCGACCTGGGCGGTCAGGTCGGTGGCGTTGCCGGCCACCCACACCCCGGGGACGTCGGTGGTGCCGGCCATGGCGGAGGCGAATCGGCGGCCCATGTCGTCGGGCAGGTCCTCCATCGGCAGCTTCAGCCCGTCAAGGCCCTCGGTGCGGGCCTGCATCTGCGTGGCGACGGCGATCACCCGCCGGGCGACGACCGTGCCGTCGGCCAGACGCACACCGGCCAGCGCGCCGTCGTCCTCCACGATCTCCGTCACCGCGGTGTCGATGACGCGGATGTTGCGGGCGGCGAAGCGGGCGCGGGTGTCCTGATCCACCTGCGTGCCGTTGGAGAAGTAGACGAGGTCGTCGGTGAGTTGCCGGAACAGCAGCGCGTGGTGGAGGAAGCCGGGGCCGGTGGCGAGGATGCCGATCGGCTCGTCGCGCACCTCCCAGCCGTGGCAGTAGGGGCAGTGCACCACGCCGCGCCCCCAGTGCCCGGCAAGGCCCGGCACCTCGGGCAGTACGTCCCGCAGCCCGGTCGCCACCAGCACCCGGCGCGCGCTCACGCTGCGGCCGTCGGCGAGAGTGAGGGCGAACCGCAGATCGCCGGCGACCGGTTCCGCGGGCTCGACCGAGGCGACCTGGCCGAAGACGACCCGCCCGCCGTAGTGGCGGACCTGCTCCCGACCGCGCGCGAGGATCTCCGACGGTGCGGTGCCGTCCAGGACGATGAAGCCGTGCATGGCCTCGGCCGGGGCGTTGCGCGGAGTGCCGCTGTCGACGACGAGGACAGAGCGCCGGGAGCGTGCGAGCATGAGCGCGCCGTTCAGGCCGGCCGCACCGCCGCCGATCACCACGACGTCCACCGTGCGGCTGGGCCAGGAATCGCTGCTGTAGTGGGAAGTCTGCGCAGACATGTCGCGCCCCTTTCGTACGTGCCCCCGGTGCAACATCTGGCTCCGACACTAAGCCCGCTATGCAGCCAGGGCATACACTGTTGCCTATGACGCAAGAAGATGGAGCGCTGGACAGCCTCGTACGCAAACGCATCCGAGCCCTGCGCGTCGCGCAGGGCTGGTCGCTGGAGGAATTGGCCACCCGGGCCAACCTGAGCCAGTCCTCGCTGAGCCGGATCGAGAACGGTCAGCGCCGCCTCGCGCTGGACCAGCTCGTCACCCTCGCCCGCGCCCTGGACACCACGCTCGACCAGCTCGTGGAGAACGCCGCCGACGACGTCGCCATCAGTCCGATGATCGACGGCACCCACGGCCTGATGCGCTGGCCGATAAAGGGTGACCCCGGCATGAGCGTCATGCGGCAGCGGATGACCGAACCGCCGCCGGACAATCCCGCCCGCATGCGTGCGCACCCGGGCCGCGAGTGGCTCGTCGTGCTCTCCGGCACCGCCGTCCTGATGCTCGGCCACCGCCGCTTCCGCATCGAGACCAACCAGGCCGCCGAGTTCCCCACCATGATGCCGCACGCGATCGGGGTCGAGGGCGGGCCGTGCGAGATCATGGGGATCTTCGACCGCGACGCCCGCCGTGGTCACCGCGACACCGCGGGTGAGAGCGCCGACCGCGACAGCGCCGAGGGCCTCTGCCGGTAAGCGGCGACCGTCCGAGGCCGCCGCAAGAACCGCCGATCTTGCGCCTCGGGCAGTCCACCCCACCCCCTTCATGCGCAATGCGCAAGAGGTTGTGCGCTTGGCGCATTGCGGTCATACGGTAGGGGCATGACCTCAGAACACGGGCACGCCTCCCACCACGACGGACCGCACGGCCACCACGGCGAGCAGCACGACGACGCGGGGCAGGCGGAGATCCTCGACCTGGACGCGGAGGTCCTCGCGGCGCACATCGCGGACATCACCGCCCGGCTGCCGCTCACCGCGGAACCGCGCCGGATCGTGGACCTGGGCACCGGAACCGGAGCGGGCACCTTCGCCCTCCTGGACCGCTTCCCCGACGCGCAGGTCACCGCCGTCGACTCCTCCGCCGGCCACCTCGCGCTGCTGCAGGAGAAGGCGTGCGCCCGCGGCCTCAACGGCCGGGTGCACACCGTCCAGGCCGACCTCGACGCGGACACCTGGCCCGACCTCGGCAGGCCGGACCTGGTGTGGGCCTCGGCCTCGATGCACCACATGGCCCGCCCCGACCGCGCCCTGCGCACCGTCCACGAACTCCTCACCCCCGGCGGGCTGTTCGCCGTCGTCGAGCTCGCCGGATTCCCCCGCTTCCTGCCCGCCCACGCCCCCGAGGACCGGCCCGGACTCGAGGAGCGGGCCCACGCCGCGACCGACCACTTCCACGCCGAACACGTCCCGCACCGCGGCGCCGACTGGGGTCCGATGCTGACCGCCGCCGGCTTCGACGTCGAGGACGAGCGCACCATCACCGTCAACATCGACGGCACCCGCAGCGACGCGGTCGGCCGCTACGCCCTGCGGAGCCTGCAGCGCATCCGCGGCGTCGCCGCCCCAGCGCTGGACGCCGAAGACCTTGCCGCCCTCGACGCTCTCCTGCACGAGAGCGGCCCGCACAGCATCGCCCGCCGCGACGACCTCGCCGTGCGGACCGAGCGCACCGTCTGGGCCGCCCGCCGCCCCTGACACCCGACGCATCCACGACGGCCCGCCGAGCAACATCCGCGCCGGCCGGGCATGACCCTGCCCGCGCGCACATCCTCCCCGTTGCGCCCGCGGCCGGGACGGAGCAGAGAAAGGAAGCACTCCCATGACCGCACCGCAGCGTCCTGCGGACTTCGACGCCTGGCTCGACGAGCGCTGGAAGGAGATCGCCGGCGTCAACGGCAAGGGCACGGTCGCCGCCAAGGCCGTGATCAACGGCCAGGCCCCGCGCGCCATCGATGACCTGCCCGGCATGTGGGCCACCACCGCGACCGGCGCGCTGAGCCTGACGGCACGAGCCGCCGACGGCGTGTGCGTCAACGGCGAACCGGTCGACGGCACCACCGACGTCCCCTCCGGCGCCACCGTGGAACTCCCCGGCGGTCTCACCGCGTTCGCCGGAGGCGCCGACGGCTCCTACGGCGTCGTCGTCATGGACCAGACCCGCGTCCGGCGCACCGGTCTCAGCGGCATCGACCGCTTCCCCTACGACCCCGCCTGGGTGTTCGAGGGCCGCTACCAGGCCCGCGAAGGCCGCCACATCGAGGTCGAGCGGCTGACCGCGCCCCGCTCCCTGGACCTGATCTCGGCGCCCGTCGACGTCGTGGTGACCATCCACGGCACCGAATATGTCCTCGCCGTGCTGGAGGAGTCGCCCGGCCGCCGCCTGGTCATCTTCACCGACGAGACCAGCGGCGACTCCACACCGACGATCGGCCGCTGGCTGGTCCTGCCGCTGCTCGAACCCGGCTCGCCGGTGAGCATCGACTTCAACAAGGCCACCCTCTCCTACCACCACCTCAACCAGGACGTCTTCACCTGTCCCCTCGCCCCGCCCGGCAACGACCTGCCCCTGCGCATCGAGGCCGGCGAGCGCGCCCTCACCCACGCCACCGACCAGGGCTGACCCAGGTCCTCCCACCTCCCCTACGAGAATGAAGGACAAAGCCGCATGAGCCAGGAACTCAACGACAAGGCCGTCACCTACCTCCGCGCACTGGAGTCCCGCGACTGGGACGCCGCCCGCGCCCTGTGCACCGACACCACGACCGTCTGGCACAACGACGGCAAGGGCGAGCAGTCCATCGAGGAGAACATCGCGGGCATGGAAGCCCAGATCGATTCCATCGAGTCGATGCGCTACGACATCCTGCGCCAGTTCTCCCGACCGGGCGAGGTCCTCCAGCAGCACGTCGTCCACGTCGCCACCACAGGCGGCATGCGCGGCGAGGTCCACGCCGCCGTCTTCTTCGGCTTCGACGACGCCGGACAGATCAAGCGCATCGAGGAGTACGCCAACTTCATCCCCGTCGGCGGGCAGGACTCCTAGCCCCACCAACGAGCACACGCCCCCTCATGCCCGCCGGCCACCGAGCGGCGATGAGGGGGCGGTCGTTGTGCCGAGCGCGCGGAAGCAGACCGACCACCGTGCTGGGCTGCCCTTTCCCCGTCCCGGCCTGGTCGCACGGCACGCACCCCAAGACGGGACCGCGGCGGTGACCGGCCTCTGCGCCGACGCCCCGGTCGGCCAAGCCGCGATCTCGTGCGCTGTTCGACGTCTACGGGCCGCGATCCAGAGGGCGTGTAAGCGTTCTTGTGTAAGTCCTTGATTTTCACTGGGCGCTGATGCGGTCTTCGAAGAACAGCGCGAACGCGTTGAGGGCGCTCTTCCAGTGTGCGGCGACTTGGTTGATGTCACGCGCTTTGGGTTCGATCAGTTCCCGCACCGCGAGGTAGAGCACCTTCAACGCGGCCTGCTCCGAAGGGAAATGACCGCGGTTGCGGGTGGTCTTGCGGAGCCGGGCGTTGATCTACTCGACCATGTTCGTGCTGTAGACGACCTTCCTTATCTCGGCGGGAAAGGCCAGGTAGGGCGTGAACTCGCTCCAGGCTGCCTGCCAGGTCTTCACGATCGCCGGGTAACGCTTGCCCAGGTCAGAGGCGGCGAAGGCGTCCAGGGCCTGCTCGGTCGGCGCCGTGTAGATCGCTTTGAGCGCCGGTACCAGTTTGGGATGGTCCTTCGGCCACACGACGTCCAGCGGCCGGTTCTGCCACGCGGCCAACTCGTCCACGACCGCGTCGGTCACCGTGCTGATCAGGTCCGTGGAGACCTCGACGCCGCAGATGGCCGCCAGGTGCGAGCGGATGTCCCGCACACTCTCCCACGCGCGTACAACGACAGGATCCGCTCGTTGAAGCCCGCCAGGCGCCGGGCACCCTTCGGCAGGATCTTCGGATCGAACGCTCCGTTGCGGTTGCGGGGAATGGCGACCGTCACCGCTCCGGCGTCGGTCAGCACCGTCTTGGGCGAGGTGCCGTTGCGGCTGTTGCCCGACCCGCGGCCGGCAGGATCGTGTTTCTCGTAACCCAGGTGGCCGGTCATCTCGGCTTCGAGGGCCCGCTCCAGCACGGCCCGGGTCACTTCGGTCAACAGCCCGCCCTCACCCAGCAGGGCAGTCCCTGAGGCATCGGCACGGTCCATCAACCGCTCGACGACCTCGTCCACCAGCTCATCCGCTCGACCGCCGGATTCTCCTTCTCACTCATGTCCGTCCGATCCGGAGGCCAGGGGACCCACTACGAGCCCCCGACCAACCTGTCACGTCAAGGACTTACACGATCTTTCAGACACGCCCCCGGCTGACGCCGCCGTTCGGGATTCGGGTTCGGGGGCACGTAAACCGTCGGTACGGCGGATTGCTTTCTGAACAGAGTCAGTGTGGGCCTGCTGGGGAGCATGGGGTGGTGTCCGCCGGGTCAGTGGTCGTCCGCGCTGTGGGGGTTGGGAGGATCGCCGACGGTGCCGGAGGTGGTGAGGCTTCCGTTGAGCCAAGCGGCGGTGAGTTCCCTCCGGGAACGGGTGCCGGTGCGCTGGAACAGTCGTGTCAGGCGCTGCTCCACGGTCTTGGGGCTGCAGGCGAGTTCTGCGGCGATCTTCCGGTTGGTCGCACCGTCACTGACCATGCGCACCAGTGCGATGTCGGGTTCGGTCAGCGTCTGGTGGCCTTGGCGGAGTCTGGGGATGGGGATGTTGCGCTGCTGTGCGGCACGAGTGACAGCGGTGCGGAAGGGGCGTCCCAGGCCCAGAGTGTGGGCGTTGCGTACGGCCTCGGTCAGCCAGCGCCGGGGGTCGTCGGCGATATGGGTCAGGCACAGGCTGGAGATGACGCTCAGGTGGACGTCGCCTCGGCGCTGGATCGAGCGGTGAGCGGTCAGTGCACTGTCTGCGTCGTGGTGGGCGATGCCTCGCGCGATGAGGAGGGTCTCGTGGGTCATGGGTGTGGCTGCCTCCTCGTGCAGGGCTTCCAGTTCCTCCAGGGCCTGCTGGACCGTGTGCGGCCGGTCCGAGCGGGCGGCGAGCGTCAGGATGCGCAGCAGCAGCCGTTCCACCCCGGCGAGCTGGCCGTTCTTGCGTGCCTGCCGAGCGTCGTGCCAGGCCTCCTCCAGCGCGTCCTCTACTCGGCCCGACCAGTACCGGACCGCCAGCCGCGCCCGGGCCACCAGCGGATGGGTGAGGGTGTCGGGGACCAGGTCGAGCCACGCTGTGGCGTGTGCGACGTCGCCGCGCGTGCTGTGGATCTCCGCGGCAAGCGCCCGCGCCAGGTGGGGGCCGCCCGCCGTGCCGTGGGTCCGGCTGCGTACCTCGATGCGGCGGGCTGCCGCCAGCGCGGCGTCCCAGTCCCCGGCCAGGTAGTCACGCACCATGCCCCGGTACTGGACGGCGATGCCCTTGGGTGCCGCGACATTCCGGTCGCCGAGGACGGCGGCGAGAGCACCCGCCAGGTCCGCGTAGGCGGCGGCGTCGCGCAGCCGGTCCAGGGCCCGGTCATCGATCGCGTCGGGAGACATGTTCCGCCGTGCCCGGCGCAACTCGGCGTGGCTGCCCACCGCGGCGGCCACCAGGCGCAGTTCGGCGGGCGAGGGCAGCGGCGTACGGCTGCTCCCGGGAGCGAACCAGCCCACGGCGTCCGGAACGTGGTGGGCGGCCGTTGCCTGCCGGGGCGTCAGCGGGCCGATGCCGTAGAGGCCGCCGAGTGCCGCCGGCCCGGTCACGGCGGGAAAGCGTTGAAGCGCCTCGCGGTAGCGGCTATCGGTGTCATCAGTCCAGGGGGAGCGGTGTTCGTGAAGTGCCGCCCACACCCATGCACCGGCGACGGTCTCCAGGTCGGCCGATGTCCCGCTTGCACCGGCCACGGTCTCCGGGGCGGCAGCCAACTCGCCGTCCTCGGTGTTTTCGGCGTGCGGCGTGTCCAGGCAGGCGAGCAGCGGCTCGCCGAGCGCCAGGAGCCCGCCGTGGTCACCGTGCCGCAGGCTCAGGCTGCTCGCCTCGCTGAGCACGCCGGGGGTGCGCCCATCCTGCGGCGTGAGCCGGCGCAGCGCCGCAGCGTAGGCGCGGGCCGATCGGGGCCAGTTGGTGCGGGCGTCCTCGCGGGCCGCGGCCAGCAGCAGCGGCACCGCGAGAGCGTCGTCCAGGCCCGGGCCGGCGGCTGCGACGTGATCGGCCAGCCTCGGGTAGCCGCTGCCCGTCGCCTCGGCTCCGAGCCGGTCCGTCAGCGGGGTGACGAAGCGCGCATACACCCCCTGCACATCACGCCGGGTGGGCAGGGTCCGTAAGGCCGCCGCGAGCGCCGGGACGGTGAACGACAGACGACCGTCCTGGTCCGCGGTCAGTATCCGGTCGGCGACCAGCCGGTCCAGCTTGTGCTCGATAGCCTGGGCCTCGGCCGACGGCAGCCTGAGCACGTCGTCGAAGCGCACTTCGGCGTGGTCCAGCACCCGGGCGGTGACGATCGCAGCCTCGACGATCTCGGGGTCCGCAGGCGCGTCGGGCCAGCCGAACCGGAGCAGCTCGGCCGACCCGGTGGTCAAGCGCAGCCGCTTTTGCGGAAGCGTGAGGCATAACCGGCCGTCGAGTTCCGCCAGGTCCTGTTCGTCCAGCGCGTCGAGCACCGACAGCACGGCCCGCGGGTTGCCCGCCAGCGTGCCCAGAGCCCGCGACACAGCATCCGCCAGCGCGGGTTCGGCTGGATGGCCGAACCGCCGGGTGACGTGGATGTCGACGAGCGTGGCGATGTCGCAAGGCTGCAGTGGCGGCAAGGCAAGGACCTGGTCGGCCACGGCCGTCAGCTGGGCGCGGCCTGGGTCCGCCGCAGGCCCCGGCCGGCCGGCCATCACCACGGGTACGCCTCGTGGGCGGAATACCTGCAGCAGCAGCGCCAAAGTGTCGGCGCTGCGCTGCGGCATCCGCTCGACGCCGTCAACGACCAGCGCGAACGGGCTCTGGCGGGATGCCTCCATCAGTACCTCGGAGAAGGCAGACAGCCCACTCACCTCGCCCTCCCGCGCAGCGGCACGCAGCAGCGCCCGGCGTGCGACGGTGACCGGCAGCAGGCAGCCGTCGGGATCCTCGACGACCAGACCGCAGCCCACGTCGACAACGATTGCGCCGGCGGTGTCGTCAGTGTCTTCCCAGCCCAGACGCAGCACCGCGGCGCCGTCCTGGGCCGCCGCACGCCGCGCCTGCTCCAGCACAGCGGTCTTGCCCATCCCGGCCTCCGCGGTGACCAGCAGAACGCGGGCCGCTTCGCCGGTGGCGCGCAGAGCCTCCACTACGTCGCGGACGGCGCCGTCTCTGCCGATGATCGCTCCACGCTGTTGCCGCACGGTGCCACCTCGCTCGTTCTCCTCACCCCCGAGGAGAGATGACATCTGGCCCTTTTTCGTTCCCATTACCCAGACGGAGACGAACAGCTCTTCTGTCAGCGGGAGTTGGTACGCAAAGGCCCTGACGGTTCACGACGTGGCGACGACGCTCATAATGTCAGCGCACCGACGAAGGCTCGGGCGCGGGCACACAGCCGAGACTGCCGTGTTCACCATCCGCCTGGGCATACCTCTGAAAAGGGATGTACTGCATAGTGGCTGCGTGGTCGGACACCAACGAACTGATCGGCTGGGGTACGGCAGCGCGCCTGGACCGCACCGACAACAGTCTGCTCGGCCGCGAGCGTGAGTTGGAACAGGTCCACGACGTCCTGAGCGACCCTGACGGCCCGCGCCTGGTGCTCGTGCGGGGCGAACACGGCGTGGGCCGCAGTAAGTTCCTGAAGGAGGTCGGCGAGCGGCTGCGTGCACAAGGGACTGCCCTGCATGCGCTGGACTGTGTTCCAGGCAACGGTGAACGGCCTCTGCTGCTCGCACTGCGGCTGGTCATGGCACTCGAACAGCACCGGTCCGCCTCGCCACGGCAGCGGCCGGCCGGAAATGTGGTTACTCGGGCGCTGTCCGCCGTCGACCAGCGCGACCGGACAGCGATGGAGACTTTACTTCGCGCTTCCCTCACCCAGGCCGCGCCGTCGGCCGTCATGGTCGACGACGCTCAGCATGCCGATCCCGACTCCCTGGCCATGCTGTGCCGGATCGACTCCTCGCGGCTTGCGCCCGGTGTCCGGCTCGTGGTGTCGGCAGTGGGGCGCGTCGCACCAGGCCCAGGCGGCAGAAGAGAGAGCGCCCCTGATGCCGTCGGCGAGGGCACCTCACGCCATGGGCGGAAGACCGAGGAGGCCCGGGCACCAGGCCGCGACGGTCGGGCCGGGCTCCTGGCCCAGCTGGCCGGTATCAAGGGGGCCCGCACGGTGGCCCTGTCGCCGCTGGGACCGGACGACATCACCGCGCTGGCGGCGCGCTGGTTGCGAGCGACACCCGACGCCGTCCTCGCCCGGCACATAGAGGAGTTGACCTGTGGCATCCCGGGGGCGGTCGACGCCCTGCTCACCGGCTGGACTCGGCGGGGCGAGATCCGGGTCGCCGACGGCCACGCCTTCCTTGGCCCGAGGACGCCGGTGCCGGTGCTGCCCGACGACGACCGGTTCGTCACGGCAGTGGACGCGCTGGGCGAGCCGTATCGCGCGGTGGCCGCGGCGCTGAGCATCCTGTGGCCGCTCGGCCGGACGGCCCTTCAGCTGACCGCGGCGTGGACCGGCTTGTCCCCCGATGCTGTCAACGACGGTGTCCGCGACCTGGTCGAGGCAGGCATCGTCGACGAGTTGCCCGGATCGGACGGAGCCACGACAGAGGGCTGGACGTTCCGTCTTCCGCTGACAGCGCACACCGTCCGGGAGCGGCTGAGACCGATGGAACGCAGCCGGCTGTCCGCCACGGCGGTAGAGGTGCTCTGGGCCGAGGCGGACTCCGGGCCCCCCGGACAGGTGAAAGCTTCGGCGTGGGCCCTGCCCGACGAGCACGCGGCATGGACCTATCGGGCGGACCGGATCGCGGACTCAGGCAGCCTGGTCGACCCGGACCGCGCGCTGGCCGAACTGACGGCCGCCGCCCAGCAGATGCGGCCCGGCACCGATGACCAGGCGGTGCTTCGGTGGCTTGGGGCCGCCGTCAACCTGACCGAGCAGCACAGCACCCGGGTCCAGATGCTGCAGCGGTACGCCACGGCTGCCTACCTGGCGTCCGACTACCCCACCGGGCGCAGGGTCACGGAGGCGCTGCTGCGCAACCCTGGGGAATCGCTCACCTTGCTGGCGCTGCAGGACGTCGCCTGCCAGCTGGTGGCGTTGACAGCCAATCAGCAGGACTGGCGGGCACTGTCCCGCCTGGCGACGAAGCGCTGGTGGGACGAACTGCCGGTGCCCACCCCTGCCAAGGTCACCGGCCAGGCGTTGGCTCTGTGCCGACTCGCCAGGTGGCAGGAAGCAGCGGACCTGCTCTCCCGCACGCAAGCCGTGTGGAACACCACTCCTTCCGCCCGCGCGGCACCCAGGTGCTTCAAGGCCGTGGCGGAGAACGCGCTGGGCCGGCCGGAGGCCTTCCGGCACGAACTGCCCATGCCGGAGGCGCCGGAGCTGCCCCCCGGCAAGGTCTACGGGCTCGCTGTCGCCATGTTCGACGAGCTGGCCGTCGGCTATGACCTGAACGCTGCCACCACACTCCTGAACTCCCGCGGGTGGACCCTGAAGTTGCTGCCCCCGCTCAGCCAGTTCCTCCACCACCACCTCACCGGTCAGTGGGACCAGGCGCTGGAGTCGGCCCGCCACCTGCTGGCCACCAACGAAGTCCAGACTCCCGGCTCGGACAGCTGTCTGCTTCCCACGCGAACTGCCGCGATCCTCCTCGCCCGTGGCCGCATCACCAGCGCCCTGAACATGGTGGACAGCAGCTGCAGCCCCGAGGAGAGCCCACCGAGGTGGTCCATGCACGCCTCCGAGGCCGAGGCTCTCCGGACCCTCGGCGACATGGATGCAGCCGAGAAAACACTGCGCCGCGGGCTCGCCGCTGCACGGGAGCACGGCCAGATCTACGGCACAGACGAGTTGTGTGCCCTGCTGGCCGAGGTGACGGCCGAAGCCGGACGCACCGCCGAGGCGGCGGAACACATGCAGCACCTGGAGCAGCTCGCCTCCCGGACGGGCAGCGACCGGACACGGCTGCGGTACCTGCTGGCCTCGGCCCGAATCCTGCGGCACGACGCCCCCCACACTGCCCGCGAGTACCTGCGCGAGGCCGTGGACCTTGCCCGCACCCGCGGCCTGCCCTTCGAAACGGCGACCACCCTCCTGGCCGCCGCCACAACGGGCGCGGTCCCGGCCACACTGCTGCACGAAGCGTACGACGTGTTCGGCTCCACCGGTGCCACCCTGTGGCGCTTCCACACACGGACCGCACTGCGCGAGGCCGGACTCACCATCCCCGGCCGCAAGCAGGCCACCGCCGAGAACGACCACCTGCTCGCCACCCTCATCGCCGAACAACTCACCAACCGCCAGATCGCCACCATCCTGCGACTCAACGAGGACGCGGTGGCCCAGCGCCTGTCCCGACTGTTCACCCGCACCGGAAAACGCTCCCGCACCGAACTCGCCACCGCCGTACTCACCGGCTCCCTCTGACACGGCCGAATCCCTCGACCCACGAGCGCCCGGCCGCCCACCCCGGCAGCCGTCCGACGGACCCGACGAGGACGCGACGGTTCGCGTCAGGTTTCCCTGTACTTAGCCGCCGAACGGCCAAGGACACCGAAACGTCTGCTCACGCCTGGCACCATCGAGACCCGCGACCAGGCTTCGGCGTAGTCGTCTGACTCCCGGTTTGTCGTGGCGCAAACGGCAAAGATCATGAAAACGGAATGAGGATCATGAAGGCGGCACTCCGTAAGCTGCTTACGGTCGGCACAATCACACTGGCAGCGTTCTCGCTCGCTACCCCTCCGGCGAGCGCCATCAACAGGGTCGATTGCGCGGGCAGAAATGACTTCGCACTATTCAGTACGGGCGGCTTTGGCCAAACGCCGACGTATGTTTGCTTTGCGAACGGCGGAGATGTGGATGTGGCTCTCTACGGCATAACCCACGTCAGGTCAGGAGACAACAAGATCAGCTATCTGTATCAGAAGACCCAAGGCGGCGAGCTGGCCTGGAGAACGCTCGGAAAGTGGCAGGTTTGGGAGGTTTTTTCGGAGGGCGGTGTCAATGCGGTGCCCACCCATAAGGTGCTGCATATCATCATCCACTAGTAGTCTCGATCCTCCCTGTGAGAGGGTCCGCCCCGATCGGC
This sequence comes from Streptomyces cavernae, assembly GCF_004023625.1. Lineage (GTDB taxonomy): Bacteria > Actinomycetota > Actinomycetes > Streptomycetales > Streptomycetaceae > Streptomyces > Streptomyces cavernae. The sequence continues at coordinate 26,589 of NZ_RPDJ01000061.1, forward strand.
GGGCCCTCTTTGCATATTCAGAGCGTTTAGCTGTTCTTTTGGTCTGGCCCCGTCCGGCAATGTTTTCGAGCCGCCTGACCGTTTTACCCACGTCGTAGCGGGTGGCGGAGTGCCGGTTCTTCGAGCCGGGCGGTCGGCCAGTACCGGGGCGGTTGGGTTTCCGCGCACGGGGCGGGCAGGGCAGGTGCAGGCCCGCGCCCACCGGATCATCCGGATCTGTGAGCGCGATGGCTTCCGGTCCTCGCCGACCGTGCCCATATGGAAGCCGGCCCATGAGTGACGACGGCCCTCAGACGTCCGCCGGGGCCGTGGCCTCATCCCCACCCAACAGACTGTCAACCGTGCGCCGTCCTCACCCTGGAGCAGCAACGCTGAAAGAGCTAACTGAGCGGTGGCTTCTATCTCGGTTCCCACGGTGTGGTCCATCGGTGTCCTTACACCCCACCTCCACCACTTGCGCACGGCTGTTACGGAAAGGCGTTCGCGTCATGTCTTGGCGGATACCCCGCGTCCTTGGCGGATTGCTGGCCCTGGCTCTCGCCCTGACCGGTCTGGTGGCCGCCCCCACCACTTCCCACGCCGCCACCCAGGTGTGTGCGCTGGCGTGTGACGCCCTCGATCCGTCGAAGGCGAAGCAGGACACCTTCCCGGTGCCGAACCGCGACATTAACGGCCGGATCCTCAAGCTGCACGTCTCCGATGCGGACGGCATGGCCTGGGCGAGTATCGACAACGGCACGGCCGGTGACGGGGTCTGGCTGGACCGGTCCTGGGACCGGGGCGCGACCTGGGAGCCGCAGTTGGGCAAGGCGAGCATCCCCGCCACGTGGACCGGTACCCGCACGCTGATGTACAACATCACCGACCCGGTCGGGCACCGGCGTGGCTGGATCCGTGCCTGCGGCGACGCCGCCGGGGTGACCTGTACCGACTGGGTGTATCCGAAGGTGTGCGACGGCACGTCTTGCGACGGCGCCAGTCCGGCGACCGCGGCGGGCGACGACACCCCGGTGCCGTCGACCACGCTCTTCGGACGCACCATCAGCCTGCATGTCGATCAGAAGAACGGTATGGCCTGGGGTGTCATCGCGGGCGGCGGTTCGGGGGACGAGATCTGGCTGGACCGTTCCTGGGACGGTGGCGCGAGCTGGCCGGAGGGCTCCTCCCTGGGCCGTACGAGCGTGCCGGCCGGCGCGGCCTCGGCCCGGACGGCGATGTTCGCCACCCGGGACCCACGCGGTCTGCTGTATGGCGGGGCGGTGCGGGCGTGTGGCCGGGAGGCGTCGCATCAGGAGGGCAGCTGCACCGCCTGGGTCAGGCCCGCGCCGACCCGGGCACGGGCGGCGGCGGATGCGCTGATGGCGTCGTACCAGACGAACGAGGGCTGGTGGCGCAGCAGTTGGTGGAACTCGGCGGTCGCGATCACCTCGGTGGTCGATTTCGCCGAGCAGACGGGGCGGCGGGACTACGACTGGGCGATCGCCCGGACCTTCGAGCAGAACAAGGGCGTCTTCGCGGCGGGCGTGCGCGGTTCGGATCCGGTCGAGGGGCACTTCATCAGCCGTGCCATCGATGACGCCGGCTGGTGGGCGGTGGCCTGGCTGGCGGCGTACGACCACACGGGCGAGCGGCGCTATCTGGACGAGGCCGTCACCATCACCACCTACATGCAGCAGTACTGGGACACAAGCTCCTGCGGCGGCGGTGTGTGGTGGGACCGGGAACGCACCTACAAGAACGCCGTCACCAATGGGCTGTACCTGTGGCTGACCACCTCCCTCCACCAGCGGATCGCCGGCGACAGCGTGTGGGGCGCCCGCGCCACCACGGCCGCGAACTGGTATCTCGGCAGCGGGATGATCAATTCCTCCGGTCTGGTCAACGACGGCCTGACCTCCGGCTGCGGCAACAACGGCCAGACGGTGTGGAGTTACAACCAGGGCCTGGCCATCGGCGCGTTCACCCAGCTGTGGCGCTCCACCGGCGAAAGCCGCTACCTGGACACCGCCAAAAGGCTGGCCGACGCCGCGCTGTCCTCGTCCTCGCTGACCCGTGACGGCATCCTGACCGAGTCCTGCGACACCGGCACCGGCTCCTGCGACGACAACCAGAAACAGTTCAAGGGCATCTTCATACGGCACCTCGCCGACCTCGCCGACGCCACCGGATCCGCTACCTACAAGGCGTACGTCAAGAAGCAGGCCGACTCGATCTGGGCCACCGACCGCGACCCGATCAACCGGCTCGGCCAGCGCTGGGCCGGCACCACCCCGAACCAGAAGGACTGGCGCACCCAGGCCAGCGCACTCGAAGCCCTCACAGCCGCCGACGGCCTGTGAACCTGTGACCCATCAGCCCCGCCCGGCGGGCCCGCGCACCACCGCGCGGGCCCGTCGGCCTCCGCTCCAGTGCCGTTCATCGCCAACCGGCCCTCTCAGCATGGTCGCTGCAACACTCGCTCATGGCGCAGATGTTCTATCGGATTGGCGCAGTGGTTGAAGTTTGCGCTGTGCCGATCTTCCTAGGGGAATCGAACTGGCGACCTCGCGTAATCGACCGTCGCATATTCCCCGGCGAGTGTGGACCTTTGGTCACTGTGGGTGATTGCCGATCGAGTCCGGCCAAGGTTCTACCCGCACCTCTCGCTGTTCCGTGGTGACCGGTGACCCAATTCACACGCCGCGAAATGGACCGACAGACTGAACGGTGGATCGCCACCTGATCCGCCCTCGTCCCAGCAGTCGGCCCTGGAGAAGGTCCCCCATGAACGAGAACATGCGCTTCGGCGTCTACCTCCCGCCGTTCGGTCCGTTCGGCGATCCCAACGTCCTTGTCGAACTGGCGGTACGAGCGGAGGCCGCCGGGTGGGATGGTGTGTTCCTGTGGGATCACGTGGTCACCGACGCGATGCCGATCGCCGATCCCTGGACCACGTTGGCGGCGATCGCGCACGCCACCGAGAGTCTGCTGCTCGGTCCGACGGTCACGCCGCTGGCCCGGCGCCGGCCCTGGATGGTCGCCCGGCATGCGTCCACCGTCAGCAGGCTCTCCCATGGACGGCTCGTCGTCGGCACCGGGGTGGGTGTCGACGAGTCCGGTGATTTCAGCAGCTTCGGGGAGCGCACAGACCTGGCGACCCGCTCGGCGATGCTCACCGAGGGGCTTGCGGTGATGCGGGCGATGTGGGCCGGTATGGCCATCCAGCACAGCGGCCCGCACTATCAGGTGAATCTGGCGGCCACGGAACCTGAGCCGCACCGCATCCCGGTCTGGATGGCCAGCTCCACCAACAAACCGCGGGTGATCGGCCGGGCCGCGGGCTGCGACGGGATCTTTCCCAACCCGGACGACCACGAGCTGACCGCCGAAGAAGTCGCCGACATCCGTCAGGAGTTGCTCCGCGCCGGCCTGCCTGAGGACCGGGCGTTCGACATCGCCGTGCGCGGCAACGCGAGTCCCGCGTGGCAGGAAGACAAGAACGTGGACCTCAGGGGACTCGCCGAGGCCGGCATGACCTGGTGGCTGGAGTCGCTGATTCACTTCGACCCGCTGGAGCTGTCGATGGCGGTCGTCGACGCCGGTCCGCCTCGCGTGTAAGCGGAGCTGGCGACCTTGCGCTCGCGCAATCGGGAGTCGTGTACTCCCCAGCCGCCGAGGGGCTGCGGTCACCGTGAGTGGTTTCCGGGGGCGTAGTGCCGCCAGGTTCCTCCGGCCTCGGCGGCGAGTTGGGCAGTGGTGTCGTCGTGGTAGCCGAGCATGCGGGCGACCACGGGAGCGGGGGCCTGGAGCACGAGGTGGCGGATCGCCGCCGTGCGTCCTCGCTGGGTGGGGAAGCCCAGGTGGCGGAGGCGGAGTTCCAGAGTGGCCGGGGTCATGGGCTGTCCGGCTCGGCGGCCGGGGAAGAGCCAGCGGGTGTCCGAATTGGTCGCGGTCATGGTGTTCGGTCGCTGCCCCTGGAGGTAGTCCAGCAGCATCCCGGCGAAGGGGGCCGGGACGGGCGACGGCGGGTCGCCGAGCCGGACGAGGACCTCGCCGTTCCCGTGCTGGACGTCGTCGGTGCCGAGCCGGGCGATCCGGGTGAGCGGCTGCGCGTAGAGAAGGACGAGCACTGCGGCGACGCGGTCCTGGAGCGGCACGTCCTCGCGGTTCACGAGCTGTCGCAGCAGCGCGAGCCGCTGGTGCTGGGCGAGCGGGGCCGGATTGCTTGTGGAGCGGTGCGGGACAGTGACCTTCGGCATGTGTTTGGACCGCATCGCCCACCGCAGGAAGGCGTGGGTGAGGCGCCGGGCTGTGTAGCCGCCCGCGTACCAGGTATCGACATCGGCCTGGGTGCAGTCGGCGAGGGTTCGTCCGCGCTCGGCAAGGTGAATGAGGAAAGCGGTCGCCAGGTGAATCTCGTTGCGGGCCTGCTGCATTTGCTTGCCGGTGAGCGGACCGCGGCCGACCAGGATGTTCAGGCGGCGCTGGACGTGCCAGGTGGCGAAGAGCTCCAACAGTCTTTGGTGCTCGGCGTCGCTGACGGCGGGCAGCTTCTCTCCGAGCCATCGCTGGAACAGCAACAGCTGCCGGTCGGCCGGGGGCAGGACGCCAGCCTGGACGAGCAGGTCGCGCAGGTAGGTGACCGATCGCCAGGGGGTGAGCTGGCTCAAGCCCGCGTGAGTGAGCGGGACTTCGCCGCGGGCCAGAGCCCGCAGGTTCCGCTGGACGTGGAGCTTACTCGTCCAGGTCAGGGCGCCTTTCGGGCGGCGCATCTGCCGTAGGGCATCGAAAAGCGGGAGGAGTTCGGTCCGGATGCTGCCGGTGCCGTCGTCGAGGAGCTCGCGAAGGCGCTCAGCCAGGACGCACTGACCGCAGACTCCGCGTCGGTAGCGCCTGGCCTCTCGTCCGCACCGTTCGCAGATGAAGTTGCCGAGGCCCCCGGCGCAGTCGGTGCAGAGCTTGCCGCCGTCTGGCGCAAGGCCGGGAGTCAGCCGCTCAGTGCCGCAGTCGACGCAGGCCCCGTAGGTCTCCAGGGCGTGGTCGTAGCAACGCGCGCAGAGATAGCCCTCGGGCCAGTGGGCCGCCCCGAGACGGACGCCTCGCCGACATCGTGTGCAGAACAAGTCCTCGGCTCGGACGCGGGTGCGGCTCATCCTTCCGGCCGGATGCGGGCGCGCTTGGGACGGACCGCCGACAGGTCCACGACCGCATCGCCGGTGGCGACTTTGCGGGCGGCGGCGTTCTCGGCCTTGGTGGCGATCAGGTCGGCCGGGGTGCACTCGAAGAGGTCGCAGAGCGCGGCCAACACCGGCAGCGACAACCGCTCCGGAGTGCCGGTGACCAGGCGGTGGACCTGGGAGAGCGAGAGGTTGATGCCGCGCTCGGCGAGCGGCGGGGCGAGCTCACTGGTGGTGAACATCCCGGCTGCGGCCATCCGTTCGCGCAGCCGCCACTGGTAGCTGACCTGCCGTTTCATCAGGCCCTCCTCGCGGGCTTGAGCGCCGCCTCGACGGTGGCGTCCAGCGCCCGCCGCAGGGTGCGGGTGCGGAAGTCGGAGGACACGCAGGTGTAGATGGAAGTGGTGCTCGCATGGTCGTGGCCGGCTTGCTGCTGGACAAATAGGGCGTCCCAGCCGTCTTCGATGAGATGTGTGACGTACGACCTTCGCAGCGAGTGGAAGTCCAGGACCGGGTCCAGGCTGAGGTCGTCGCGGTAGGCGGCGAAGCGGGAGTCCAGCCGTTGCAGGCCGACGCGTCGGCCGCGTTCGGATGGCCATAGGGCGGGCCCGTCCGCGTGCCGCATCGCGGGCCTCACCTCGCTCGTCCACTGGTCGAGGATCTCGGCCGACCACTCCCACACCGTCAGCACGCTGCGGCGCTTCGGGGGCGAGCCTTTTTTCGCCTTGCCGTGGCGCACGTAGCAGACCCCGAACTCGCCGAACTCCGGCCCCTCGGGGTTGCGGCCGAAGTCGGCGACGTCCAGCATCCTCGTCTCGTTGCGCCGCAGCCCGAAGGCGTACGCGGTCTTGAAGAGCATCGCGTCGCGGAAGGCGGGCAGCCAGCCCTTGCGGCCGCGTCCGCGGACCCGGCTCACCTCGTCGTCGGCGTGGTCGAAGAACGCCTGCAACTCGTCCCGGGTGAAGGCCCGTTTCGGCGTCTCGGCCTCGCACTCCTGCATGTGCACGGCGGTGTTCCACTCGTGACACACCTGGATCGGATGGGTGCCGAAGCGCCGCTCGCACTCGGCCGCCCAGCCGTAGGCCGGGTCAGTGGCGTAGTCGCAGAACAGCCGTACCGCCTCCTGGTAGCCGCGCAGCGTCGAGCGGACGCAGCCGCGGACCGCCCGCAGGTCGCCGAACCACTCGTCCGCCAGCGTCGAGGACCAGGTCCACGGGAAGGCGTCCGCGTGGGAGGCGAACGCCCGCACCTTTCGCTCCCGGCCGTTGATGGTCGATAGTGCGAGGTTCCGGGCCAGCTGCTGGTTGCGCCAGCCGTCCAGCATCGCCTCGAAGACCTGTTCTTCCGGCCGCAGCAGCGGCACCCCGTCGGCCAGGTGTAGCCGCGCGGCCCCCGGTGATGTCCCGTCCTTGCCCGCCAAAACCGTCACGCTCCGTAGATCGCATCCGGCGCGAGAATCTCGCATCAGATGCGAAGGGGGGCGGAACAGCAGGTCAGCCATCCGATCGAGTGAAGCGCAAGGACACAAGCCCGGTCTGTCGGCTACCGTCTCGACAGACACACGGCGGGCCCTTCACCCGCTGATCAGCGGCTTTCCGATGCCCGCTCGGCCAGCGCGACGCAGGATGCGTCCAGTTCGCATCAGATGCGATTCGCGCCGGTTCCGAGGTAAGCCCAAAAGGGGCCACGTGAGGATCTTGAAGGCGCATCAGGGGTGCGTAGCCCGTCCGTAGGGTCTCGGCGCTAGCGCTGACCTGGGAGGACTTCGCGAACAGATTGACGTTGCGTGACGTCAGTGCGTCGTACCCGTCGGTACGGCTCGTTGGCCCGATGTCTTGACGTCACCGTACTGGCGATGACGACGGCGGTATGCGCGGTCTCGGCAGCGCGCGGAACAGTACCTTGCGTCCCGGCGGCGGGACCCGGCTGCGTAGGTCATGCGTCCGCACACGGGGCACGTCAGCCGCCTCAGCAGGCGCTTGTCGTCGGTGGCCACGGCCTTCAGGAACAGTCGGCCGAGCGCACCGAGCCGCTCGGTGACCTGCCGGTCCCTGTACGCCTGGGCACGGCAGGCCGGACCGCAGTACAGGCGCCGCCGTGTCGCCCCCTTGGGGAGCACGGCGCCGCACACGTAGCTGAGGAGCCACTGCCGCCGATGGCCTACCGGACCTTCGCATGGGCACGCGTCTGTTCTGCCAGCCGCCCTAGTTCGGCCGCCGTCGCAGGGGAGACGTCGCTGAGCCCGCTGTGTACGGCCGTTGGGCTGCGCAGGAAGCGCCGCAGCAGGGCCACGAGCAGCCCTTCCGGCAGGGTCTGCAGTGCGACGAACGCGCGGGGGACCGGCGGGGTCGGCAGGGCGGCCAGGTTCTGCCGCATGAGGTGGAGCATGCCGCCGACCGCGTCGGGATCGTCGGCCAGCGCTACCGGGCCGCCCGCCGCGTGCACCGCCTGCCCGAGGGGTACCTCGAACGCGGCGTGTGTCTTGAGCCAGGCATCCATCCGCGGCTCGGCCTTGGCTTTGATCCCGGCGGTGCGGAACTCCCGGACGATCCGTTCCAGGCGCGGGGTGGTCCGGCCGTCGGGTTCGCCGATCGGCATCGGGACCCGGCTGGTCATGAAGTTGGTCGCGCGGTAGCGGACTACGTCGCCGTCCATCGTGCCGCCCAGTGCCGGGAAGCCGAGCAGTACTCGCTCGTGGCCGATCGCCGCGCCCAGCGGCTCCGCGCCGGCCGCCCAGTTGTGCAGGAACAGCACGTCGCCTTCGAGGCCGGCGAGTGACTCCAGCACCGCGTCGACTTGATGGGTGCGGACAAGGACGGCGGTCAGG
>NZ_RPDJ01000062.1 GCF_004023625.1 Streptomyces cavernae
GGTTCCGGTGGAGGTGGACGGCAGGGAGATGAGCCGCGTGCTGGGCAACCTCCTGGTCAACGCGATCCGGCGAACGCCCACGGACGGCACCGTCATGGTGGCCGCGGAACGCCTGCCCGACGGCGTGGTGCTGTCCGTGACGGACGGCTGCGGCGGCATCCCCGAGGAGGACCTGCCGCGCGTCTTCGACACCGGCTGGCGCGGCACCCACGCCCGTACTCCGCCCGCCGGGGCCGGACTGGGCCTGGCCATCGTCCGCGGCATCGTGGAGGCACACCAGGGCCGTGCCACGGTCCGCAACATCCCCGGCGGCTGCCGCTTCGAGGTGGTGCTGCCCACCGCGCGCGACGACGCGGCGTAAGGATTCCGTCATCACCTGAGGGGTACGGGACGGCCGCCCGCTTCCGTTGGATGGGAAAAGCACAGAAAACCTTTCGGGAGGCGAGCGGGGATGCGGGACGTGCGAAAGATGCTGACCAGTCCGTTGGTGATCGCGATGCTGGTGGTGGTGGCCGGCGGAGTCGGCTTCGGGCTGTACTGGTTCCAGCCGTGGAAGCTGTGGCAGGACAAGACCGTCGAAGAGGCCCTGCCCGGCTCCGTGGAGACCACCGCTCCTCCTGCGGTGGCGCCCTCGGAAGAGCCCTCCGAGTCACCCTCCTCGGCTGCCGGCGGTCCGCAGACGCTCGCGAGCGGTGAGCTGATCAGCCACGAGCACGCGACCTCGGGCACGGTGAAGCTCGTACGCCTGTCCGACGGCTCTCACGTCGTCCGGCTGGAGAACCTCGACACCAGCAACGGACCCGACCTGCGTGTCTGGCTGACCGACGCGCCGGTGAAGCAGGGGCAGGCCGGGTGGCACGTCTTCGACGACGGGAAGTACGTCAGCCTCGGCAAGCTCAAGGGCAACAAGGGCAGCCAGAACTACGCCCTGCCCAGAGATGTCAATCCGTCGAGCTACAGCAGCGTGAGCATCTGGTGCGACCGCTTCGACGTCTCGTTCGGCGCCGCAGAACTCGCCCGCGCCTGACGCCGTGCGGCCACGGCCGGTCCGGTCTGGTCCGGTCCGGTCTGGTTCGCTGTGGCTGGTCTGGTGTGGTCCGCTCCGGTTCGGTCCGGTCCGGCCGAGCCGCGGGCTCTGCTCGTCCACGGCACGAGTCCGCGCCCCCGGCAGGTGCCGACGGGCGGGAGCCGACGCTCACCGTGAACGCGGGCCCGCGCCGCGCTCGGGCCCGCGCCGTCACGTGGGATCGGTGGGGCCGGGGTCCGGGCAGAAGACAGGCACCCGCTGGACGCGGTTGTTGGCGAACCCCCCTCGGTTCCATGGCTGTTCCAGTGGCTGGGTGTTCCCCGCCTCGTCGCGGGCTCGGGCAATCAGCTCATGGTCGCCGGGGACGGCGGACCACCGGTAGGACCACCGGCGCCAGGCCCATCGGTGTCCCTGATCCGGTTCGAGCTCGGCCCTGTGCCATGAACGGCCACCGTCCGTGCTCACCTGCACCGATGCCACCGCGGCGCGCCCCGACCAGGCCCGTCCCTCCAGCAGGACCGGGCCCGGCGCGACCACCCGCGTCCGGGACATGAAGTCGGGAAAGCCCGGCGGGATCACCAGTGCCCTGGGGGCGATACGGGTGACCGGCTCGCCCGCCTCCTCGGTCTCCTGCTTGATCCGGTAGGCCACGGACTGCTGGAAGCCCGTGAAAGGTGTGTCGACGACCGTGATGTCCCGCAGCCACTTCACCTGGGCCATCCCGTACCAACCGGGCACCACGAGGCGCAGCGGGCTGCCGTGCTGGGGCGGCAGAGGCGCGCCGTTCATGCCGTAGGCCACCAGAACCTCGGGCCGGTCGCCCGTGGCGATGTCGAGGGAAAGACCGCGCTGATAGTCCTGCTCGACACCGCGCTCCACGCCGTGGTCCGCACCGGTGAACACGACGTCGACCGCGTCGGGCTCCACCCCGGCCTCGTCGAGGAGCAGACGCAGCGGAACACCCGTCCAGTCCGCCGTGCCGACGGCCTCCACCAGCCACGGCTGGCTCACCGGCCTCGGCGACAGCAAGGCCCTGCCGTTGCCCGCGCACTCCATCGTCAGACGCGTGGTGACCGAAGGGCGGATGCGCAGCTGCTCCACCGAGAGGCTGAGCGCGCGCCGTACCCGGCCCCTCACCGTCAGCCTCCAGGCGGCCGCGTCCGGCACATGGGGGATGTCGTAGTGCGTCAGGACGTAGTGGAGGCCCGGTGGGGTGACGTCGTAACGCATCGCCTCCAGCGGCAGGCCGTGGTTGCGGGCGGCCAGTGCCAGCTCGTCCCGCCCCAGGCCCTCGCCGGACGAGGCCAGCCGGGCGGGGGTGCTCACGTCGGCGAGTCGACGCCTCATGCCCTGATTGTCCCCTTCCCGCACCGACCGCGCAGCGGTGAGCGGCCGACGCGGGCGGCGCCGGCCCGAGAAGGGGCCCGTGGACCTCGTGGCGGGCAGTCCCGGCGGTGCGTAATGTGACGCGGCATGAAGATCCCCGTCGCCGCCCCCGCATGCTGTCGGAAACTGCTGTCAACGGAACGACGACAAGCCTCTGACCAGCGATGGGATGGACGCCGATGAAGATCCTCATCAGTGCCGACATGGAGGGCGCCACCGGAGTGACCTGGCCGGGGGACGTACTGCCGGGCGCCCCGCAGTGGGAGCGGTGCCGTTCGCTGTTCACCTCCGACGTGAACGCCGCCGTGCTCGGGTTCTTCGACGGCGGCGCCGACGACGTGGTCGTCAACGAGGCCCACTGGAGCATGCGCAACCTGCTGCTGGAGCGACTGGACGAGCGGACGCAGATGCTCACCGGCCGGCACAAGGCGCTGTCCATGGTCGAGGGTGTGCAGCACGGCGACATCGACGGGATCGCGTTCGTCGGCTACCACGCGGGCGCGGGCATGGAAGGGGTGCTCGCCCATACGTATCTCGCCAATTCCATCACCGCGGTGTGGCTCAACGGGGTGCGGGCCAGCGAGGGCCTGCTGAACGCCCATGTCGTCGCCGAGTACGGCGTCCCGGTCGTCCTCGTCACCGGCGACGACGTGGCCTGCGAGGACGCGCTCGGCTACGCGCCCGAGGCGCTGAAGGTCGCCGTCAAGGACCATGTCTCGCGGTATGCCGCCGTGTGCCGCACCCCGGCCAGAACCGCCACCGAGATCCGCGCCGCCGCCAAGCAGGCCGCCGCGCTGGCGGTACGTCATGAGCCGGTGGCCGGTGGCCCCTTCACGATCGCGGTGGAGTGCGACGCCGAACACCTCGCGATGGCCGCCACCGTGGTTCCAGGTGTGGAACGGGTCGCAGAGCGGAAGATCTCGTACACCAGCGAGACGATGTACGAGGGGATCCGCACCTTCAAGGCGGTCACCACGATCGTCTCGGCCGCGACCGAGGAGCAGTATGGCTGAGGACGAGGAGCAGTATGGCTGAGGACGTCGACCAGCGGGCGCTGGACGAGGTCGTCCGGTTCACGTCCGACCTCATCCGCATCGACACCACCAACCACGGCGGCGGGGACTGCCGCGAGCGGCCCGCCGCCGAGTACGCCGCCGAACACCTCGCCGGGGCCGGACTGGAGCCGGCCCTCCTGGAGCGGACACCGGGGCGTACCAACGTCGTCGCCCGGATCCGGGGCACCGACCCCTCGGCCGACGCGCTGCTGCTCCACGGCCACCTCGACGTCGTCCCCGCACGGGCCGAGGACTGGCGGGTCCACCCGTTCTCCGGGGAGGTCCGCGACGGCGTCCTCTGGGGCCGGGGCGCGGTCGACATGAAGAACATGGACGCGATGATCCTCGCGGTCGTCCGCAACTGGGCCCGCCAGGGCTTCCGCCCACGCCGGGACATCGTCATCGCCTTCACCGCCGACGAGGAGGCCAGCGCGGAGGACGGCGCCGGATTCCTCGCCGAGCGCCACCCGGACCTCTTCGAGGGCTGCACCGAAGCCATCGGCGAGTCCGGCGCGTTCACCTTCCACGACGGCAGCGGACGGCAGCTGTACCCGGTCGCCGCGGGGGAGCGGGGCACCGCCTGGCTGAAGCTCAGCGCACGCGGCCGGGCCGGCCACGGCTCCAAGGTCAACGGGGACAACGCGGTCACCCGGCTCGCCGCCGCCGTCGCCCGCATCGGCGAGTACGAGTGGCCGCTCCGGCTCACCCCGACCGTGCGCGCGGCACTCACCGAACTCGCGGCCGTGTACGGCGTCGACGCCAGGACGTACGGCGTGCATCTGGCGCCCGGCGACACCCCTCCCGCGGCCGTCGACGCCGGTCCCGTCGACATCGACGGGCTGCTGGCGAAGCTCGGGCCCGCCGCCTCGCTCGTCGAAGCCACCGTCCGCAACAGCGCCAACCCGACCATGCTCGACGCCGGTTACAAGATCAATGTGATCCCGGGGGAGGCCGTCGCCCACGTCGACGGGCGTTGTCTGCCCGGCGGCGAGGAGGAGTTCCTCACCACTCTGGACCGGCTCACCGGACCCGATGTGCAGTGGGAGTTCCAGCACCGGACGCCGGCGCTCCAGGCGCCGGTCGACTCGCCGACGTACGCGCGGATGCGGGCCGCCGTGGAGGCGTTCGCCCCGGAGGGGCACGTGGTGCCGTACTGCATGTCGGGCGGCACGGACGCCAAGCAGTTCTCCGTCCTCGGCATCACCGGCTACGGATTCGCCCCACTGAAGCTTCCCGAGGGCTTCGACTACCAGGCCCTCTTCCACGGCGTGGACGAACGGGTGCCCGTCGAGGCACTGCACTTCGGCGTCCGCGTCCTCGACCGCTTTCTGCGCAACGCCTAGGGGGAGACGATGCGGAAGCTGGCCTACGGCTCCTGGCCCTCACCGATCGACGCGCGTGTGGCCGCCGCGCACGACGGACGCCCCGAGTACGTCGGCTTCGTCGGCGACGAGGCATGGTGGACCGAGCCCCGGCCCGCGGAGGGCGGCCGGCGCACCCTCGTACGGCGGCACGCCGACGGCCGCGAGGAGTCGGTGCTGCCCGCCCCGTGGAACGTGCGCAGCCGTGTCATGGAGTACGGCGGGCAGCCCTGGGCGGGCGAGATGCGGGAGAACGGCCCGCTGCTGGTGTTCGTCCACCACGCCGACCAGCGCCTGTACGCCTTCGAACCCGGGTCCGAGCCCCGGCCCCTCACCCCGTTGTCCCCGGTCGGCGGCGGACTGCGCTGGGCGGACCTCACCCTGTGCCCGGAGCGGGGCGAGGTGTGGTGTGTGCTGGAGGAGTTCACCGGCGACGGGCCCACAGACGTGCGCCGGGTGCTCGCCGCGGTGCCGCTGGACGGCTCGGCCGCCCAGGACCGGGCCGCCGTCCGCGAACTCACCGGCGCCCGGCACCGTTTCGTCACCGGGCCCCGCCTCCGGCCCGACGGGCGGCGCGCGGTCTGGCTGGCCTGGGACCATCCGCGGATGCCCTGGGACGGCACCGAGCTGATGATGGCCGAGGTCGCCGAGGACGGCACCTTCGGCGAATCCTGGACCTTCGGCGGCGGCCCCGACGAATCCGTCGCCCAGGCCGAATGGGCCCCTGACGGCACGCTGCTGTACTCCAGCGACCGCGGCGGCTGGTGGAACCTCTACCGGGCCGACCCCCACCGAGGCGCGGTGCCGTTGTGCCCGCGGGAGGAGGAGTTCGGCGGGCCGCTGTGGACGCTCGGCCGGCGCTGGTTCGCCCCGCTGGAGAACGGGCTGATCGCCGTCGTGCACGGCCGGGGCGCCACCGCGCTCGGCGTCCTCGACCCGGAGACCGGCGAAGTCGTGGACACCGCGGGCCCCTGGACCGAGTTCGCGCCCACGCTCGCCGTGCACGGCACCCGGGTCGTCGGCGTCGCGGCCAGCCCGCGCAGCGCGTACGAGGTCGTCGAACTGGACACCGTCCCCCACGCCCGACCCGACTCGCGCGGGGGCGCCCCCGTCGGCCGCGCCCGGGTGATCGGCGCCACCCACGACGACCCGGTGGACCCCGCGTACTACCCGGAACCACAGATCCGCACCTTCCACGGCCCCGACGGACGGGAGATCCACGCACACGTCTATCCGCCGCACAACCCTGGCCACGCGGCACCCGGCAACGAACTGCCGCCGTACGTCGTCTGGGCGCACGGCGGACCCACCGACCGGGCGCCGCTCGTCCTCGATCTCGCCATCGCCTACTTCACCTCACGCGGGATCGGTGTCGCCGAGGTCAACTACGGCGGGTCCACCGGCTATGGACGGGAATACCGGGACCGGCTGCGCGAGCAGTGGGGCGTGGTCGACGTCGAGGACTGCGCGGCGGTCGCGCTGGCGCTCGCCGACGAGGGCACCGCCGACCCCGGACGGCTGGCGATCCGGGGCGGCAGCGCGGGCGGCTGGACCGCCGCGGCCTGTCTGGCCGCCACCGACGTGTTCGCCTGCGGCACCATCCTCTACCCCATCCTCGACCTGGCCGGCTGGGGCCGTACCGGTGGCACCCACGACTTCGAGTCGCAGTACCTGGAGTCGCTGGTCGGGCCCGCCGACGAGGTGCCCTGCCGGTACGCCGAGCGGTCGCCCGTCGAACACGCCGACAAGATCAGTGCGCCGTTCCTGCTGCTCCAGGGACTGGACGACGTGATCTGCCCGCCCGAGCAGTGCGAGCGGTTCCTGGCACGGATGGCGGGACGGCGCGTGCCGCACGCGTACATCGCCTTCGAGGGGGAGGGGCACGGCTTCCGCCGGGCGGAGACCATGGTGCGCGTGCTGGAGGCGGAGCTCTCGCTGTACGCTCAGGTCTTCCGGCTCGAACCGCCCGGGATTCCCACGCTGGAGCTGGCCAAATGAAGCCCCTGACCGGGAACCGCCCGATGAAGTCCCTGACCGGGACCGCCCGATGAAACCCCAGACAGGGACCGCCCGATGAAGCCCCTGACCCGGCCCGCCCGCCTCGCCCCGGGCGCCCGCGTCGCCGTGGTCGCCCCCAGCGGACCCGTACCCGAAGAACGGCTCAGCGCCGGTCTCGACATCCTGCGCGGCTGGGACCTCGACCCTGTCGTCGCACCCCACGTGCTGGACCGGCACCCCGAGCTCCCCTACCTCGCCGGGACGGACGCCGACCGGGCCGCGGACTTCCAGCACGCCTGGTGCGACCCGTCCGTGGCCGCCGTGCTGTGCGCCCGCGGCGGATACGGGGCCCAGCGCATGGCCGACCTCCTCGACTGGGAAGCCCTCGCGGCCGCCGGGCCCAAGGTGTTCCTCGGCTTCAGCGACATCACCGCGCTCCACGAGGCCTTCGCGACCCGGATGGGCCTGGTCACCCTGCACGGTCCGGGGGTCACGGGCGTCGACTTCCTGAAGAACGCCCGTACCCAGGAGCATCTGCGCGCCAGCTTGTTCCGGCCGGAGTCCGTCACCACCATCGCCTCCGCCGGCACCACGCTCGTCCCGGGCCGGGCCCGCGGCGTCACCCTCGGCGGCTGCCTCAGCCTCCTCGCCGCGGAACTCGGCACTCCGCACGCCCGCCCCGCCACCCGCGGCGGACTGCTCATGATCGAGGACGTCGGCGAGGCGCCGTACCGCCTCGACCGCATCCTCACCCAACTGCTGCGCGCGGGCCGGCTGGACGGCGTCGCGGGGATCGCGCTCGGCTCCTGGAAGGACTGCGGCCCCTACGACAGGCTGCGCGCCCTCTTCACCGACCGGCTCGGCGGGCTCGGCGTTCCGGTCGCCGAGGAATTCGGCTTCGGCCACCGCGACGGCGCGCTCACCGTCCCCTTCGGGGTGCGGGCCGAGCTGGACGCGGACGCCGGGATGCTCACCCTGGACGAACCGGCGCTGCTCTGAGGGGTCCTTGCACTATGAGCGTCCGATCAGGTCGCGTGGTCTGTTGCTGGGGGCACCTCCCACGCCTTTCGGGCTGTGGGGGAGCATCGCAAGGCGCCGGAGCGCCCTCGATGGGGGTGCCCCCGCTCGAGCGGAGTCGAGAGTGGGGGAGGAGCCACGAGGGCGCTCCGGCAACGCGGCGATGGGGGTGCCCCCAGCTCGAGCGCAGCCGAGAGCTTGGGGGAGCGGTGCCAGACCACGCGACCCGGGCGGGCATAGTGCAAGGACCCCTGAGCCCGCCGGGTGCGTGACCTGGGGCGTAGGGTCATCCTGTAGGGAGAATCCCCGATGGTTCGGAAGGGGCGTCCCCATGAGCCCGCAGACCCGGAGCAATCAGTCCAGGACGAGCACGACCAAGCAGACCCGGCGGACGGGCGGCCAGAGCAGCGCCCGGGCCAGCATGTGGACGCCCGCGCGGATCGGCATGGCCGTACTGACCGTCCTCCTGCTCATTTTCATCTTCGAGAACACCCGCAACACCAAGATCCGGCTGATCATCCCCGAGGTCACCATGCCGCTGTGGCTGGCGCTGCTCATCACGGGCGTGATCGGTGCGGTCCTCGGGGCGTATGCGATGAGCCGACGGCGGCGGTGAGGCGTCGCGTACCGTAAGGGAATGCCGCAGAACCACCTCGCCGTCTCGGACCGCGTCGGCATACGCCACTTCAGGTACGAGGACTCGGACGAGTTCACGGCGCGCGCCCGGGAGAGCAAGGACCTGCACCACCCGTGGCTCTTTCCGCCGGTGACCGCGGCCGCCTTCGCCACATACGCCGGGCGGCTGATCAAGGACCCGGCCAAGGCCGGGTTCCTGGTCTGTGAGCGGGCGACCGGAGCCATCGCCGGGTTCATCAACATCAACAACATCGTCGAGGGCGCCTTCCTGAGCGGCGCCCTCGGCTACGGGGCCTTCGCACACGCCGCCGGGCGGGGGCTGATGACCGAGGGACTGAACCTCGTGGTCGAGCACGCCTTCGGCCCCCTGGGACTGCACCGGCTGGAGATCAACGTTCAGCCGGGCAACACCGCCTCGATCGCGCTGGCCCGCCGCTGCGGCTTCCGACTCGAGGGCTTCTCACCGGACTTCCTGTTCATCGACGGCGCCTGGCGCGACCACCAGCGCTGGGCGATCACCGCGAAAAGCTGAGCGGTCGATCCGCGGGTCGGGTGAGGATGGGGCCATGCCGAACCCGAGGAACATCGTCGTCGTGGACGCCCCCTCCAATCTGGGCCTGCGCCCGCCCGCTCCCGGCACCGTCCCCGGCTGCTACAAACTCGCCGGCGCGCTGCGCGAGCAGCGGATCGTGCAGCGGCTCGGCGCCTTCGAAGGCGGGGTGGTGGTGCCGCCCCGTTACGACCGCGGTGACTGGCAGGAGGGCGACGGCGTCTTCAACGCCTCCGCCATCGCCTCCTACACCCGCAAACTCGCCGACCGCATCGAACACCACGTACGCGCCGGTGAGCTGCCAGTTGTTCTGGGTGGTGACTGCTCCATCCAGCTCGGCGCCTCGCTGGCGCTGCGCCGCCTCGGCCGGTACGGGCTGGTCGCCGTGGACGCCTCGGCGGACTTCCGGCACCCCGGGAACTCCGACCGGGTGGGCGCGGCGGGGGGCGAGGAACTGGCCCTGGCGACGGGCCGCGGACAGGAGGACCTCACGAACCTGGAGGGACTCGGGCCGTATCTGCGTGACGAGGACGTGCGCCTCTTCGGACTGCGGGACTACGACGACGAGCGCGCGGAGCTGACCGCGCTGAAGATCCCCAACGTCAGCGTGGGCGAGATCCGCGAGTGGGGCGCCGAGGACATCGCCCGGGCCACCGCACAGAGCTTCGAAGCCCCGGAACTGGAGGGCTTCTGGGTCCATCTCGACGCCGACGTCCTCGATCCGTCGGTGATGCCCGCCGTGGACAGCCCGGACCCCGACGGTCTGCAGCCCGACGAACTCCTCGCGCTGCTGAGGCCGTTGGTGCGCTCCCCGCACTGCGTCGGTTTCAACGTCACCATCTACGATCCCGACCTCGACCCGGACGGCGAGGCCGGGGTCCTGCTTGCCGACCTGGTCGTGGCCGCGTTCACGGACACCTGAGTGGACATTTGAGTGGGCGCCTGAATGTGCACCTGAGTGTGCACTTGAGTGCCGCCGTGGCTGCCGGGAATCCGGGCCCTTCGACGATCAGCCGACCCCGGGTCGGCTGCCGGTGCGCATTTCGGGCGCCCTCACCCGGCGGAGCTGCGGTCGGCGTACTCGAAGACCGTCCCGTCCGGGTGCAGCGCGATCAGGTTGCGGCCGACCGGTGTCGGGACCGGGCCCGCGAGGATCTGGGCTCCCGACTCGCTCAGCACCTGGTGGGCCTCGTCGACGTCCTTGACCGCGATGGTGGCCGAGACCTTGCGCAGCAATTCGAGCTCCTCCTCGGGCCCGCTCATCAGCAGAAAGCAGCCGACCGCTGCGACCTGGACACCGCCGCGCTCGAAGCGCAGCGCCGTGCCGCCCGTCAGCCGTTCGTAGAAGGGGACGAAGACGTCCAGGTCGGGGACGCAGACACGTAGCGTGGTTCCCAGAATCTCCATGCGTCCGAGCCTAGGGGTTTCGTTTGCGCGGTAACCCTGGTTCCGGGCGGATCTTGGACGGCACCCCTGTTGCCGAGCGTGGCCTTGATGCCCTGGTTCCCGAGCGTGGTCTTGAACGGCCTGGTTCCCGAGCGTGGTCGGGCCGACTACGGGCGGGTGACCGGTCAGCCCATGGCCTTGCGGACCACGTCCCGGGTGCGGTCGACGACCGCCGCGATCGGACCCGCCGCCACGTTCTTCAACGCGGTGTCCGCGCCCGGGTGCGGCCGCGTCGGCGCGAGGGACTCCGCCGCCCGCACCGCCCTGGCCAGCTCCTCCAGCCTGCCCCGGTCGGCGACCCGCTGGAAGTGGGCGAACTCGTGGCGCTCCTCGGCGTCCGCGTGGGCCAGCACGTCCTGCCGCAGCGCGGCGAACCGGACCAGGAAATCGGGCGAGTCGGTGTCCATGCCGTCCAGCCGGGACAGCGCCTCCTTGGCGCGCTCCTCCTCCTCGACCCGTTCCCTGACGACGAGTTCACCGCCGTCGACGTGCATGCGCGCGAACGGGTGGACCACCTCCTCCTCGGCGGTCTCGTGCACCACGAGCAGCCGCACGAACTCATGGAAGCTCCGCCTTCGTCGGTCGCCATCGGTGGCCGCCACCTCGTCCAGCAGTTCGCGGATCCTCGTGTGCTGCCCCTCGAGCAGCTCCACGGCGTCGGTTCGCTCGGTCATCCTCGGTCATCCTCCGATGTCGGGCGAGGCACGGAGGGGTCGGTCCTCCGTTGAGTCGGTCCTTGAGCCGGCTTTCTGTTGAGTCGGTCCTCCGTCACGGACGAGTCCTCCTCCGGGTACCCCTCCCCGGTCCGGCCTTACGCCGCGTCTGTTACGCCCCCGAGGGTCCGGGTACCCGGGCGGCATGGACCGCATCGATCACTTGGAACATCTGGACAGGAGTCTGGTGGAGGAACTCGCGCAGGTCGCGCGCGAGACCGTGCGTGACGAACTGCGGGAGCAGACGCGCAGGCAGCGGCGCAAAGCCGTGCTGTACGCGGCCTCCGGAGCCGCCGCGCTGTACGCGGGCGGCGCGTTGGCGCTCGCCCTGGGCCTGGCACTCGCGATGGGTCTGCCGGACTGGGCCGCCGCGCTGATCACCGCCGCGGTGCTCGGCGTGGTGGCGTACCTCCTGCGTTCGGCGGCACGGCCCTCGGGTCCCCACCAGGTCCCCGTGAGCGGTGGCGCGGCCGAGGCCCGGGCCCCGCTGGGGCCGTCGGGCGGACCGGCCGCACCCGGCTATCCGCCCATGCCGTCCACGGCCCCGGGCGCTTCCGGGGTGACGGAGGGCGGCGTGCCAGGGACCTCCCCGCGGGCGGACGCCGAGAACGCCCCGCGCTGGCCCCAGGCACCCGGCGAGGACATCTCGACCGCCGGCGGTGCCCGGCCCGACCCCGAAGCCCCGCGGCGCCGGGGGTGAACCATGGCCAGGCACGGCAAATCCGTCGTGGTGACCGGGGCCGGCGGTGGCGTGGGCCGGGCCACCGCCCGCGCCTTCGCCGCCCGCGGGGACCGGGTCGCCCTGCTCGGGCGGGGCCGTGAGGGGCTCGCGGCGGCGGCGGACGACGTGCAGCGGGCCGGCGGTGAGGCGCTGGTGGTCACCGTCGACATGGCCGACGCGAAAGCCGTCGACGACGCTTCGCAGCAGATAGTGGACGAGTTCGGGGAGATCGACGTCTGGGTCAACAACGCCTTCGCCGGTGTCTTCGCGCCGTTCACCGAGGTGACTCCGGACGAGTTCCGCCGGGTCACCGAGGTGACCTATCTCGGGTACGTCTTCGGCACCCGGGCGGCGCTGCGCCACATGCTGCCGCGCGACCGCGGGGCGATCGTCCAGGTCGGCTCCGCGCTGGCCTACCGCGGGATCCCGCTGCAGTCGGCGTACTGCGGAGCCAAACACGCCATCCAGGGCTTCAACGAGTCGCTGCGCTGTGAACTGCTGCACGAGGGATCGCGGGTCCGTACGACGATGGTTCAGCTGCCCGCGGTCAACACTCCCCAGTTCGACTGGGTGCTCAGCCGGATGCCCGGCCGCCCGCGGCCCGTCCCGCCCGTCTACCAGCCGGAGCTGGCCGCCCGCGCGATCGTGCACGCGGCCGGGCATCCGCGGCGGCGCGAGTACTGGGCCGGTGGTGCCACGGCGGCGACGCTGATTGTCAACGCGGTGGCGCCGGGCTTCCTCGACCGCTACCTGGCGCGTACGGCCTTCCGGGCGCAGCAGGACCCCGCCGACGGTGACTCCTCCGGCGACTCCTACGCCCACGGCAACCTGTGGGCCCCGGCCGACGGCCCGCACGGCCGGGACTTCGGGGCGCACGGGCGCTTCGACGCGGAGGCCGTGGAGCGCAGTCCCGAGGAGTGGTTCTCGCGGAACCGAGGGCGGCTCGGGGCGGGGATGGCACTCGCGGGCTCTGCCGCGGTGGCGCTTCGGGTCAAGGCCAAGGTGCTCCGGGTCAAGGCCAGGATGCAGGGGGTCAAGGCGAAGATCCCCGGGGTCAGGGCCAAGACGTCGTCCTAGTGCCGCGGCAGGCAACGTTTGCCCGGTAAGGAGCGGCGTCATGGGGGTCCCCCTGCTCATGGGGGTCCCCCCGCTCGAGCGCAGCCGAGAGTGGGGGAGAAACCGAGAGCTTGGGGGAGCGTGCTCTGGGGGTCCCCCCGGCCGGAGGCTGGGGGGAGTACCGGCCGGAAGTCCTCGTACTGGACGTACTTGGGCTTTCGGCCGGTGCGGCGAGTGGGGGTGCCCCCTGCTCGAAGAGCTTGGGGGAGCGTGCCGGGCGTCGCGACGGGGCGAACGTTGCCTGTTGCGGCACTAGTTCTGGCTGGACAGGTCGAGCGTTCTTCAGGGCGCGGGTCAAGTGGCGTGTTCAGCGTGTTCAGGCGGAGGTTGAGCGTTCCGCGGTCCGGTGCAGGTGGAACGGGGGGCGCACAACCCGCCCCCGTCCACCCCCGTCGACCACCCCGCGCGCTGGAGCCGACCACCCCGGGCGCTGACCCGCAGGCTGACCCGCAGGGTGAAGCCGACCACCCCGCGGGCTAAGGGGTCCTTGCACTATGCCCGCCCGGGTCGCGCGGCTTGGCACCGCACCTCGCCGCGTTGCCGAAAAGCCCAGGTAGCTCCTCCCCCAAGCTCTCGGCTCCGCTCGAGCAGGGGGCACCCCCATCCAGGGCTCTCCGGCGCCTTGCGATGCACGGCACCAGACCACGCGACCTGATCGGACGCTCATAGTGAAAGGACCCCTAAAGCTCCCCTAAAGCTGCGGCAGCACCTTGGTGCGGTAGAAGTCGAAGAAGCCCCGCTGATCGGGCCCGATCTGGTTGACGTAGACACGGTCGAAACCCGCGTCCGCGTAGGCCTTGAGGCCCGCCACATGCTCGTCCGCGTCGTCCCCGCACACCACCTTCTCGCGCACCATGTCCTCGGTGACCAGCGGTGCCAGCTGCTCGTAGTGACGTGGGGTGGGCAGGATCTGGCCCATCTCGCCGGGCAGCAGGTCGTTGAACCAGAGCCGGCGCACCGTGCGTACCGCCTCGTCCTCGTCGGGGCCGTAGCAGACCTTCGTACCGCCGCTCACCGGCTTGCTGCCCCCGCCGCCCTTGCGGAACTGGGTGACCATCGCCTCGTCCGGCGCCACCGTGACGTAGCCGTCGCCGATCCGGGCGGCGAGTGCGGCCGCCTTGGGGCCGAAGGCGGAGACGTCGATGGGGACGGGCTCGTCGGGCACCGTGTAGAGGCGGGCGTTCTCCACGGTGTAGTGGGTGCCGTGGTGGTTGACCTCCTCACCGGTGAACAGCCGGCGCATCACCAGGACCGCCTCCTCCAGCATCTCCAGACGGATGTGGGCGGGCGGCCAGGCGTCGCCGAGGATGTGCTCGTTGAGCGCCTCGCCGGAGCCGACGCCCAGCCGGAAACGGCCGTTCGTCAGCACCGCGCCGGTGGCCGCGGCCTGTGCCACCACGGCCGGATGCATCCGGACGGTCGGGCAGGTCACCGCGGTCTCGACGGGCAGGGACACCGCCTCCGAGAGCGC
This sequence comes from Streptomyces cavernae, assembly GCF_004023625.1. GTDB lineage: Bacteria > Actinomycetota > Actinomycetes > Streptomycetales > Streptomycetaceae > Streptomyces > Streptomyces cavernae. The sequence continues at coordinate 14,498 of NZ_RPDJ01000062.1, forward strand.
GCCGATCACCGACCAGACGAACGGGCTCTGGCCCTGCGCCGAGTTCCAGGGGTGGTAGTGGTCGGAGATCCACAGGCTCTGGAATCCCGCTTGCTCCGCCATCCTCGCCTGCTCGACGAGTTCGGCGGGACCGTGCTCCTCGGTCGCCAGGAAGTAGCCGTATTCAAGCATGAGCGCTCCTCACCACTGTGCCGGGCCCCACCACTGCGCTGGGGTTCGGGGCGGTCGCCCGCTGTCCGGTCCCGGACGCTCGCCCGCTCCCGGGTAACCGCCGCGTCCCGGCCGGAAACCCCCTGCTCCGGGGCCCGTGCGGGGCACCGCACGTTTGGCGGCCCTGACCAGGGGGACGCGGAAAGCTCTGCCGATCTCGGAGGCGAACCGTGACTCGACCGCACATCGTGATCGTGGGCGCCGGCTTCGCCGGCTACCGCACCGCGCACACCCTGTCCCGACTGGTACGGAACAAAGCGGACATCACGATCCTCAACCCGACCGACTACTTCCTGTACCTGCCGCTGTTGCCCCAGGTCGCCGCCGGGGTGCTGGAGCCGCGCAGGGTCACCGTCTCGCTCTCCGGCACCCTGCGGGGCGTACGCCTGGTGCTCGGTGAGGCGGACGGCATCGACCTCGACGCACGCACCGTGCACTACACCGACCCCGAGGGCGACGGCGGCACCCTCACCTACGACCGGCTGGTGCTGGCCGTAGGCAGCGTCAACAAACTGCTGCCGATCCCCGGTGTCGCCGAGCACGCACACGGTTTCCGGGGGATGCCCGAGGCGCTGTACCTGCGCGACCACGTGACCCGGCAGATCGAGCTGGCCGCCGTCGGCGACCCCAAGGAGTGCCGGTCGCGCTGCACCTTCGTGGTGGTCGGCGCGGGTTACACCGGGACGGAGGTCGCCGCACAGGGGAAGCTGTTCACGGACGAGCTGGTCCGCAAGCAGCCGCAGTGGCAGGGCGTCCGGCCCCGCTGGATGCTGCTCGACATCGCCCCGCGGGTGCTGCCCGAACTCGACCAGCGGCTGTCCCGCACCGCCGACAGGGTACTCAGGCAGCGCGGGGTCGACGTCCGTACCGGGACGTCCGTGGCGGAGGCCACGGCGACCGGGGTGCGGCTGTCCGACGGGGAGTTCGTCGACACCCGGACCCTGGTCTGGTGCGTCGGCGTACGGCCCGACCCGCTGGTGGAGGGCATCGGCCGGCCCCTGGACCGCGGTCGGCTGATCGTGGACCCGTATATGCAGGTGCCGGGCCACTCCGACGTGTTCGCCTGCGGTGACGCCGCCGCCGTGCCGGACCTCAACAATCCGGGCAAGTTCACCCCGATGACCGCCCAGCACGCCTGGCGGCACGGGAAGGTCGCGGGCCGCAACGTCGCCGCCTCGCTCGGCATCGGCACCTGGGACACCTACCGCCACAAGGACATGGGTTTCACCGTGGACCTCGGCGGGGTGAAGGCCGCCGCAAACCCGCTCGGTGTCCATCTGTCGGGCCCGGCCGCCGGTGCCGTCACCCGCGGCTACCACCTGGCCGCGATGCCCGGCAACCGGATCCGGGTCGCCGCGGACTGGCTGCTCGACGCCGTACTGCCCCGCCAGGCCGTGCAGCTCGGCCTGCTCAGGTCCTGGTCGGTGCCGCTGGACACGTCCTCCCCCGAGCTGGCCCGGGTTCCGGCGCCCGAGAAGGCCGAGGACACGGCTGCTGACCGCACCGCCGCCAACCCGAAGGAGGGAGACGCATGACCGACCGTCGACTTGCCGCGCTGGGACAGCAGTTGCGGGTCGACAGTGTGCGGGCGGCCGCCGCGGCCGGTTCCGGGCACCCGACCTCATCGATGTCCGCGGCGGACCTGATGGCCGTGCTGCTGGCCCGCCATCTGCGCTACGACTTCGAGCGCCCGGCCCACCCCGGCAACGACCGCTTCGTGCTCTCCAAAGGACACGCCTCACCGCTGCTGTACGCCGCGTACAAGGCCGCCGGCGCGATCAACGACACCGAACTGCTCACCTTCCGCCATCAGGGCAGCCGCCTGGAAGGCCATCCGACGCCCCGGAAGCTGCCCTGGGTGGAGACCGCCACCGGCTCGCTCGGCCAGGGGCTGCCCGTCGGCGTGGGCATCGCCCTCACGGGCAAGCGGCTGGACCGGCTCGACTACCGCGTCTGGGTGCTGTGCGGCGACAGCGAGCTCGCCGAGGGCTCCGTGTGGGAGGCGGCGGAACACGCCGGGTACGAGCACCTCGACAACCTGATCGCCGTCATCGACGTCAACCGGCTCGGCCAGCGCGGCCCCACCCGGCACGGCCACGACCTGGACGCCTACGCCCGCCGCTTCCAGGCCTTCGGCTGGCACACCATCGAGGTCGACGGCCACGACGTGGACGCCGTCGACCGGGCGTACGGCGAGGCGGAATCCACGGTCGGCCAGCCCACCGCCGTCATCGCCCGCACCCTGAAGGGCAAGGGCGTGGCCGCGGTCGAGGACCGCGAGGGGTTGCACGGCAAGCCGTTGAAGGAGCCCGAGGAGGCGATCGCGGAACTCGGCGGCCCCCAGGACCTGCGGGTCGAGGTCCAGCAGCCGCCCGCGGCCCGGATGCTGCACGCGGTGCGCTCCGGCCGGCCGGAACTGCCGCGCTACGAGATCGGCGAGAAGGTCGCCACCCGCGACGCCTACGGACAGGCACTCGCCGCGCTCGGCAGTGTCCGCGGCGATGTCGTCGCCCTGGACGGCGAGGTCAGCGACTCCACCCGCGCCGAGTACTTCGCCAAGGAACACCCCGACCGGTTCTTCGAGTTCTACATCGCCGAGCAGCAGCTGGTCGCGGCGGCCGTAGGCATGGCGGCACGCGACTGGGTCCCTTATGTGTCCACGTTCGCGGCGTTCCTGACCCGCGCCCACGACTTCCTGCGGATGGCGACGATCAGCGGCGCCGGGATCAACGTGGTCGGCTCCCACGCGGGCGTCTCCATCGGCCAGGACGGCCCGTCCCAGATGGGCCTGGAGGACCTCGCCATGTTCCGGTCGCTGCACGGCTCGACCGTGCTGCACCCCTGCGACGCCAACCAGACCGCCCATCTCGTCGCACGGATGGCGGACGGCGAGGGCATCCGCTATCTGCGCACCCTGCGCGGCGAGACCCCGGTGATCTACGGGCCCGGCGAGGAGTTCCCGGTCGGCGGCAGCAAGGTGCTGCGCACCTCCGACGAGGACCGGCTCACCGTCGTCGCGGCCGGCACGACCGTCCACGAGGCGCTGACCGCCGCGGACCTGCTGGCGGACGAGGGCATCCAGGTACGGGTGATCGACCTGTACTCGATCAAGCCCGTCGACCGGCACACCCTGCGCGCGGCGGCCGAGCAGACGGGCTGTCTGCTCACCGTCGAGGACCATCACGAGGAGGGCGGCCTCGGTGACGCGGTCCTCGACGCCTTCCTCGACGGCCGCCCCTCCCCCCGCCTGGTCCGTCTCGCGGTCCGGACCATGCCGGGCTCGGCGTCGCCCGCCGAACAGCTGCACGCGGCCGGTATCGACGCCGAGTCGATCGCGGCCTCGGCGCGGCTGCTGGTGGAACACGCGGTGGTGGCCTGACGGGACCGCGATGACCACTGTGCGCATCGGCCGGCGCACCGTCGAGGTGCGCCGGCCGGACAAGGTGCTGTTCCCCGAAGACGGTTACACCAAGGCCGACCTCGTCGACCACTACCGCGGCGTCGCGCCGTACATGGTGCCGCAGCTGCGGGGGAGGCCGCTGATGGTGGAGCGGTACCCCGACGGGCTCGGCGGACCCCGCTTCATGCAGAAGAACGTCTCCGAGCACTATCCGGACTGGATCACCCGGGCCGAGGTGCCGAAGGAGGGCGGCACGGTCACCCACCCCGTCTGTGACGAGCCCGCGACGCTCGTCTACCTGGCGGACCAGGCCTGCATCACCTTGCACCGCTGGCTCTCCCGGACCCGGGCGGTCGACTGCCCGGACGTCCTGGTCTTCGACCTCGATCCGGCCGAGGACGACTTCGCCCGGGTACGGGAAGCCGCCCACCTGCTGCGCGAGCTGCTCCAGGAGCTGAAGCTGCCGTCCGCGCCGATGACCACCGGCTCTCGGGGGCTGCACGTCGTGGTGCCGCTGAACGGCCGGCACGGCTTCGACGAGGTCCGGGAGTTCGCCAGGGACGTCGCCGACACCCTCGCCGATGCCCACCCCGACCGGCTCACCACCGCCGCCCGCAAGAAGGAGCGGGGCGACCGGCTCTATCTGGACGTCCAGCGCAACGCCTATGCCCAGACCGCCGTCGCCCCGTTCTCCGTGCGGGCCAGACCCGGCGCCCCGGTCGCCGCCCCGATCGCCTGGGAGCAGTTGGACGACCCGTCCGTCGACGCCAGGACCTGGACCATCGACAACGCCGTGGAGCAGGCAGGCAGGGAACCCTGGGCCGGTCTGCCGCGCTCCGGACGCTCGCTGGGGCCGGCCCGGCGGGCACTCGACGCGCTGCGCGGGCGGTGAGAAACCCGCCCGGAAAGCCCACGCGGCGACGGTCACCCTGAGTGTTCACCAAGGCGCCCATATCGCCGGACAAGGACCCTGCGTACCCGTGAGACGGTCCGGTCTCCGCGGGCGGTACACGTGCGTCCTCCTGCATGTTCCCCAGCAGGTTTGGCCAAGGCCTGACGGGTCACCCGCTGTATCTAGGTGGCGGAGGGGGCCATGGCAGACACACCGAACGCGGACACCGAGAAGAGCAACACGAACGCGAACACATCGAAGGAGAACCAGCCGGCGGAGGAACTGATGAAGCCCGTGGAGGTGCTGCGCGACGCGCGCGAGCAGCTCGAGGAGCTCACCGGGATGACCGTCGAGTCCGTGTCGTCGTTCGAGCCGTCGAAGGACGGCTGGCGGTTGGAGATCGAGGTCCTGGAACTGGAACGGGTCCCCGACACGATGAGTCTGCTCGCGAGCTACGAGGTGCTCGTCGACTCGCAGGGCGAGCTCAGCGGCTATCGGCGCCTGCGCCGCTACGAACGCGGGCGCGCCGATCCGCACCGCGGTCACTAGCCCCCATGCGCTCAGTCGGCTGGAAGCAGGAGCCGTCGGAGCCGTGGGGACGGCCGAAGTGACGACAGCGGAACGACGGAAAAGCAGACCGAGCGAGCGAAACGAGCGACGAGAAGAGAGATCCACAACGACCGAGGAACCCAAGACGAGACGCACAACGAGACGCACCACGAGCGACCGACAGACAGCAGACGACACAAGCGACGAGCAGGACAAGGAGGCCCGGTCGGTATGACCGTTGTCCCCGCACAGCAGCAGCAGTCAGGCGGAGGCGGCAGCAGCGGCCTGTACGACGTTCTGGAGCTCATACTCGACAGGGGGCTCGTCATTGACGCATTCGTACGAGTCTCACTGGTCGGCATCGAGATCCTGAAGATCGACGTACGGGTCGTCGTAGCCAGCGTCGACACCTATCTGCGTTTCGCCGAGGCGTGCAACCGGCTCGACCTCGAGGCCGGCCCGCGCAAGCAGCCCGGGCTGCCCGACCTGGTCGGTGAGATCACCGAGTCCGGCGCGAAGGGAAAGTCGAAGGGGGCGCTGTCCGGCGCCGCCGAGACGGTCTCCGGCGCGTTCCGGGAAGCCAGGGGAGAGAAGGAGGAGCAAGGCGAAGCCCGGCCCCGCGCTCGTAAGTCCACCGCGGCGCGCAGGAAGGAGGAAGAGGAGTGAGCACGTACATCTACGGGATCACCGCAGGCTCGCACCCTTCCCTTCCGGACGGCATCGACGGCGTCGGTGAACCGGCGCAGAAGGTACGGATCGTCAAGGAGGGCGAGCTCGCGGCGGTCGTCAGTGACGCGCCCGAAGGGCTGCGCCCCAAGCGGCGGGACCTGCTCGCCCACCAGAACGTGCTGCAGGAGGCCGGTGCGGGCGGCACGGTGCTGCCCATGCGGTTCGGCAGCCTCGCCCCGGACGACGAGACGGTGGCGAACGTGCTCGCCGAACGCGTCGATCACTACCAGGAGCGGCTGCGGACGCTGGCGGGCCGTGTCGAGTACAACGTCAAGGCCACCCACAACGAGGAGGCCGTGTTGCACCTCGTGATGGCCGAGAGCCCGGAGATCCGGGCCGCGGCCGAGGCCAACCGGCGTGCGGACGGCGGCAGTTACGACGACCGGATCAAGCTCGGCGAGATGGTTGCGGCGGCGGTGCAGGCCCGCGAGGCCGAGGACTCGGAGGTGCTCCGGCAGAACCTGGAACCGGTCGCCGAGGCGGTCAGCCCCGGACCCGAGTCCACCGGGTGGCTGGCCAACCTGTCCTTCCTGATCTCCGGCGACGACGCGGCCCGCTTCCTGGAGACGGTCGAGCAGATCCGTACGAGCCACCCGCACCTGGAGGTGCGGGTCAACGGGCCGCTGCCGCCTTACAGCTTCGTCGAGCCCGGTCCGGCCGAGCCCGTCCGGGCAGCTCGGGAGTGAGGTCATGGGCCTGATCGGAGAGGTGCTCCTGCTGCCGTTCGCCCCGGCGCGCGGCAGCCTCTGGGTGATCGAGCAACTGGTCGCCGAGGCGGAGCGCCGGTACTACGACCCGGGGGCGATCCGCGCCGAACTCGGCTTGCTCGAACAGCAGTTGGAGGCGGGCGAGATCGACGAGGCGGAGTTCGACCGCCGGGAGGACGAATTGCTGGACCGCCTGGAGATCGCCACGACCAGGGGTACGGCGACGGGCGAGGGGACGACACGATGAACCGAGTGGGACTGGGCCTCGCGGTAGGGGCCGGATACGTCCTCGGACGTACGAAGAAGATGAAAATGGCCGTCGCCCTCGGCACGCTGGCGGCGGGCAAGCGCATGCAGCTGAGCCCGCGTGCCGTCGCGGAGCTGGTGAACCGGCAGCTGAAGGACAACCCGCAGCTGAAGGAGGTCAGCGACGAGCTCCGCGCGGATCTGCGTGGGGTCGGCAAGGCGGCGTCCGGCGCGCTGGTCGAACGGCAGATGTCGGGCCTCGCGGACCGGCTGCACGGCCGGACCGCGCAGGTACGGGACAAGATCTCGGGGGTCGCGCCGGACGTGCCGGGACTCGGCGGACAGGACGACGAGTCCGAGGAGTCCGAGGAATCCGAGGGGAAGGACACCTCGGCTCCTCGGGACGAGCGCGAGGAGGAACCCGCGGAGCAGGACGAGGATGAGCCCGGGGCTCGCGGGACGGAGCCGGCGCGCACGGCCACGGCTCCGGCGAAGAAGGCCGCGAAGAAGGCTCCGGCCAGGAAGAAGGCGGCTCCAGCGCAGAAGACCGCCCCCGCCAAGAAGGCCGCGAAGAAGACGGCCGCGAAGAAGACCGCCGCGAAGGGCACGACCCGTCGGGCTTCTGAGGGGAGGCGACGATGACGGACACCCTGAAAGGTGCGACGGACACCGCCAAGGGCGCAACCGGGACACTCGGTGGCTTCGCGAAGAGCGAGGCGGCCGACCGGCTCAAGGCCGAGGTGCAGGACTACCTCGCGGCCCAGGCCCAGCGCGCGCTGGTCGGTTTCGGCCACAAGCTGGGTGAGACCACCGGCAAACTCAACGACATCGCCGAGGGCAAGAGCCCCGGCTTCGCCAAGCTCGCCCTGAACACCGGGCGCAAGCTCGCCGAAGGAAAGGGGCCCCTGCGCACCGCCGTGGAGGTGGGCGCCGGACGCGCCAAGGACAGTGTGATCACCGCGTTCAAGGGCCTGGGGTCCAAGGGCAAGAAGGGCAAGGGGAAGTCCACGGGAAGCAAACCCACAGTCATCCTCGAGTACGTGGACGTCGGCGTGGACGTGCGCACGGCGTACGACCAGTGGACCCAGTTCGAGTCGTTCAGCACGTTTGCGAAGGGCATCAAGAACGCCCAGCGCGCTGACGACACCAGCTCCGACTGGACCGCGAAGATCTTCCTGTCCACCCGCAGCTGGAAGGGCCGCACGACCGAGCAGGTGCCCGACGAGCGCATCGCATGGACCACTGAGGGCGACAAGGGCACCACCAAGGGCGTGGTCTCCTTCCACGCGCTGGCCGACCGCCTCACCCGGGTCCTGCTGATCATGGAGTACTACCCGCAGGGCTTCTTCGAGAAGACCGGCAACATCTGGCGCGCCCAGGGCCGCAGGGCCCGGCTCGACCTCAAGAACTTCGCACGCTTCATCACGATGCGCGGCGAGGCCACCGACGCCTGGCGCGGCGAGATCCGCGACGGCGATGTGGTCCGCAGCCACGAGGACGCGGTCGCGGAGGAGGAGGAAGAGCGGGAGCCCGAGGACGAGTACGAGGGGTCCGAAGAGAACGAAGAACCCGAGGACGAGTACGAGGACACCTCCGAAGAGCCGGAGGAGGGCGAGGGCGCCCGGTACGAGGACGACGAGGCGTACCCCGAGGACGAGGAGGCCTACGAGGACGAGGACGAGGAGCCGACCGCGGAAGAGGAAGAAGAGGAAGAAGAGGAAGAAGAGCCCGTCGAGAGCCGGAGCCGCTGATGACCATGGCCGGCCGACTTCCCGAACCCTACGGTCGGGACAGCAGTGCCAATCTCGCCGACATCCTGGAACGGGTCCTGGACAAGGGCATCGTGATCGCGGGTGACATCCGGATCAACCTGCTCGACATCGAGTTGCTCACCATCAAGCTGCGGCTCATCGTCGCCTCCGTCGACAAGGCGAAGGAGATGGGCATCGACTGGTGGGAGACCGATCCGGCGCTGTCGTCAAAGGCGAACCGTTCCGAACTCGCCAGGGAGAACAGGGAGTTGCGGGATCGGCTGGCTGAACTCGAAGACGCCATGGGCGGTCAGGCCGAGCTGGAGCGCTCCGGTGGCCGGGCGGCCGGACATGAGCGGTCCGGCGGCCGGGAGGCCCGGCGTGAACGGTCCGGGAGTGACCGGTCCGGTGGTACCCACCACCGGACCGGTACCCGGCGCCACCGCTCCGAGGACAGGGACTACGCGGACAGCGCTGATAACGCGGAGAGCGCGGACAGCGCCTACGGCAGCGACGACACGGAGGAGGAGACGCCATGACCGGACTCCGCTACGTCTACGCGATCTGCCGTCCCTTCTCGACCCCGCTCCAGTCGCAGCTCACCGGGGTCGCCGGGGCTCCGCCCAAGCAGCTGCCTCACGGGGACCTGGTGGCGATCGTCAGCAACGTGCCGGAGGAGGACTTCTCCGAGGAGGCGCTGCGCGCCCATCTGGAGGACCTGGACTGGCTGAGTGCCACGGCCCGCGCCCACCAGAGCGTGATCGACGCGCTCACCGTCGTCACCAGTCCGCTGCCCCTGCGGCTCGCCACCGTGTTTCGCGACGACAGCGGCGTACGGATGATGATGCAGGAACGCGAGGAGCAGTTCCTGCAGACGCTCGACCGGCTCGAGGGGCGGGTGGAATGGGGCGTCAAGGTTTATGTGGAGAATGCCGGTGCGGATGCCGAGGAAGAGCAGCCGGAGGACTCCGATAAACCGCTGAGCGGCCGTGACTACCTGCGTCGGCGGCGTAAGCAGCGGACGGCCCACGAGGACAGGTGGGTACACGCCGAGGAATTCTCGCGGCGGCTGCACGGAACTCTTTCCGAATATGCCGAGGACCATCGGGTGCATGCGCCGCAGAACGCGGCGCTTTCCGGTGTTTCCGGCGCCAATGTGCTGAATGCCGCCTACCTTGTGCCGCGGTCGGAATCCGAGGCGTTCGTGGAACTGGTGGACCGCACGAAGGACGACGCGCCGGGAATCCGGGTGGAGCTGACCGGCCCCTGGGCGGCCTACTCCTTCAGCGGGGAGCCGGTCGGGGTGCCGGAGGGGGAGGGCGAGTGACCGTCGTCGAACGCCGGGAGATCGCCCTCGTCGACCTGCTCGACCGGCTGCTCGCCGGCGGCGTCGTCATCACCGGCGACATCACACTGCGGATCGCCGACGTCGATCTCGTACGCATCGATCTGAACGCCCTGATCAGCTCGGTCAACGAACAGGTTCCGTCGCCCTGGGAGGAGCCGTAGTGTCCGCACAGCGCCGAAACCGGCTGGACCTGGATCCGGACACGGTCGAGCGCGACCTGGTCAAGCTGGTGCTGACCGTCGTGGAGCTGCTGCGCCAGCTGATGGAGCGGCAGGCCCTGCGCCGCTTCGACACCGGAGACCTCTCGGAGGAGCAGGAGGAGCGCATCGGGCTCACCCTGATGCTTCTGGAGGACCGGATGACCGAACTGCGTGAGCGGTACGGACTGCGGCCCGAGGACCTCAACCTGGACCTCGGGCCGCTCGGACCGCTGCTTCCCCGCGAACCCGGCGAATAGAGAAAAGGGTTTTCAGGGTTTCCGCGGTTTACCTGGGGTTTGCTGTCGTCGGGTTATTCGGTTGTCGTAGTTTCTCTGTCGTCGCTGCTCGTCGTGGTACCGCTACCAGCGGTACCAGCGTGACCTGCCCCCGGTTGCGTTGGTGCTGCGCATCAGGAATCCCAGCAGCCACACGGCGAGGACTATCAGTGCTATCCACCAGAGAACCTTCACCGCGAATCCCGCACCGAAGAGAATCAGTGCCAGAAGCAGAACCAGCAGAATAGGAACCATAGTGAGTGACCTCCTGCTGTTCGGGTTTCCGGAATGCGCTGATTCAATCGCGAGTTCAAGCTTCCTTTCGGCACAGGATTTCTCCGTGCAGTACGGAGAACCAACTTTCGGGCCGGTCGCCCCACTCCCGCCAGGCCCGTGCGATGTCCTCGAGCCGATCGGAGGTCGTGTGGCCGCCGAGGGTGGCCAGGTCCGCGTAGGAGGAGGCGACCGTACGGTCCGCCCACAGCCCGCTCCACCAGGCGCGCTCGTCCTGCGTGGCGAAGGTCCAGGTGCCCGAGGTGGCCACGATGTCCGTGAAACCCGCCGCGAGGGCCCAGGCCTTCAGCCGGCGGCCCGCGTCCGGCTCTCCGCCGTTCGCCCGTGCCACCCGCCGGTACAGGGCCAGCCAGTCGTCCAGGCCCGGCGACGACGGGTACCAGGTCATGGCCGCGTAGTCCGCGTCCCGGACGGCGACGTACCCGCCGGGCCGGCAGACCCGCCCCATCTCACGCAGCGCCCGCACCGGGTCGCCGACGTGCTGGAGCACCTGATGGGCGTGGACGACCGAGAAGGCGTCCTCCGGATACGGCAGTGCGTGCACGTCCGCGACCGTGAAGTCGACGTTGGTGAGCCCGCGTCCGGCCGCAGTGGCGCGGGCCTGCTCCAGGATGCCGGGCGCGCGGTCGACCCCGGTGACGTGCCCGTCCGGCACCAGCTCCGCGAGATCGGCGGTGATGGTGCCGGGGCCGCAGCCGATGTCCAGGATCCGCATACCGGGTTCCAGGGCGTCGAGGAGGTAGGCCGCGGAGTTGGCGGCGGTGCGCCAGGTGTGCGAGCGCAGCACCGACTCGTGATGGCCGTGCGTGTAGGTGGCGGTCTCCCTCGACATGCCGGTCATGCGGATCCCCTCGTCGTACGGCGTGGAGCCGGCCGGTCACGCGACGCGCGGCCCGGCCGGCGGTACGGCACGACCGTACGTCCGATGTCGAATATTGAGACCAGTTGTCTTGCTATCTGGGACGCGTCAGCTGTTGGGCGATGACGTCCCGGGCGCCGAGGAGGTGCCCTTGGCGGCTGCGCGGGGCTGCCGCTCCGCGGGTGGGGCTACAGGGACTGCATCGGGCCGCGGGTGGGGCTACAGGGACTGCATCGGGCCGCGGGTGGCTACCGGGACTGCATCGGGCCGCGGTGGCTACCGGGACTGCATCGGGCCGCGGTGGCTACCGGGACTGCAGCGGACGGTAGACGGTCAGCGCCTCGGGAATCTTCTCCAGCGTCAGATCGCCCTCCACCGTGGTGACTTCGCCGTCGTACGCGAACAGCGTGCCCGGGGCGACACCGGCCACCTTCAGCCGGCGCAGCCGTACCCCGGTGTGGACGGGGGAGCGGGTCAGCGGGCCCGCGAGTGCCGCCGCCAGCAACCGGGGACCGGGCCGGCGCCCGCCGTGCACCACCCGCACATCGAGGAGACCGTCGGCGAGGTCGTAGCGGCGCCCCGGCGCGAGGCCCATCCGGTGGTACATGCCGTTGCCCGCGAACAGCAGCCACAGCGGGCGCTGCGCGCCGCCGACCTCGACCCGCAGCGGATGCTGGTCGGCGCGCAGCACGCGCAGTGCCGCGAGGACACCGGCCGGCCAGCCCCCGACGCGGGACTCCCAGCGCTCGCGCTCCCGTACCAGCTCCGGGTAGACGCCCAGGCTGCAGTTGTTCAGGAAGCAGCCCCTGATGTCCCCCGAGGAGAACACACCCACGTCCACCCGGACCGCCTCGCCGCCCGTGAGGGCCCGGCCCAGATCACGGGCGTCCTCGACGCACAGGTCGTACGCGAAGTGGTTGAGGGTGCCCCCGGGCAGCACGGCCAGCGGGAGGTCGTGGCGCAGGGCCACGTGCGCGGCGGCGTTCACCGTGCCATCGCCACCGCACACACCGAGCACCCGGGCGCGCGCGGCCGCCTTCTCCAGCTCCGCCCGCACGTCGGCCGGGTCACACTCCACGATCTCCGCGCGCGGCAGGGCGTCACGCAGCGCGCCGACGCGTTCGGCGGTACGGGCGCCGGTGTTGACGACCATGACCAGACCCTCGCCGTCGGGCAGCGCGGGCGCGTCCACGAACGGACGGCCGGGCGGCGGGAGCTGCGTACGGGTCGGCACCAGACCGCGCACGGCGAAGGCGGCGCCCGCGCCCAGGGCCGCGCCCGCCAGGACGTCACTGGGATAGTGCACGCCGGTGTAGACGCGGGACGCGGCGACCGCCGCGGCGACCGGCGCGACCGCCGCACCCCAGGCCGGGGACTCCAGCGCGACACCGGTCGCGAACGCTGCCGCCGAGGCCGAGTGGCCCGACGGGAACGACGTGGTGATCGGCTGACGCTTCAACTGCCTCACCAGCGGGACCGCGTCCAGCACGGGTCGCGGACGGCGCACCGAGCGCTTGCCCAGGGTGTTGATGGTGGCCGAGGCGAGGGCCAGCGAGGCGACGCCGCGGACGGCCGCCCTGCGGGCCCTCGGCGTACCGCTCACCGCGAGCGTCGCCGCCGCCGCGAACCACAGCACGCCGTGGTTGGCGCTCCGGCTCAGCCGCGGCAGCACACGATCGCCACCCGGCCAGTGCCGGGTGGCCACCGCGTCGAAGACACGGCTGTCCAGGGCGAGGAGCCGGTCCCGCAGCGCGTGGTGCCCGGGAACGGGAACGGTGAGGTCGATGTCAGGGCTCATGCCCTGCGAGTACCCCGGCCTCCGCCCCGGTGCACGCGGCCCGGAAGTGACCTGCGCGCGAACGGACGGCGCGGCGGGACCGCAAAAGCGTTTGCCGGACGGCCCCGGACTTCGGAGAATGCCCGACCATGGGACATCTCGAGGCAGCACATCTGGAGTACTACCTTCCGGACGGGAGGCCGCTCCTTGGCGATGTGTCCTTCCGGGTCGGGGAGGGTGCGGCGGTCGCCCTCGTGGGGCCCAACGGCGCCGGCAAGACCACCCTCCTGCGGATCATCTCCGGCGAGCTCAGGGCGCACGGCGGCACTGTCACCGTCAGCGGCGGACTCGGCGTGATGCGCCAGTTCGTGGGATCCGTACGGGACGAGACCACCGTACGGGACCTGCTCGTGTCCGTGGCGCCGCCCCGGATCCGCGAGGCCGCCCGGGCCGTCGACGCGGCCGAGTACGCCATCATGACCGTCGACGACGAAGCGGCCCAGATGGACTACGCGCAGGCCCTCGCCGACTGGGCCGAGGCCCGCGGCTACGAGGCCGAGACGCTCTGGGACATCTGCACCACGGCCGCGCTCGGCATGCCGTACGACAAGGCCCAGTGGCGGAAGGTGAGCACCCTCTCCGGCGGCGAACAGAAACGCCTCGTCCTGGAGGCGCTGCTGCGCGGCACCGACGAGGTGCTGCTCCTCGACGAGCCGGACAACTACCTCGACGTACCCGGCAAGCGCTGGCTGGAGGAACGGCTCGGGGAGACCCGCAAGACCGTGCTCTTCGTCTCCCACGACCGGGAACTGCTCGCCCGCGCCGCCGACCGGATCGTCAGTGTGGAGCCCAGCCCCACGGGCGCCGACGCCTGGGTGCATGGCGGCGGCTTCGCCACCTACCACGAGGCCCGCCGCGAACGCTTCGCCCGATTCGAGGAGTTGCGCCGCCGCTGGGACGAGAAGCACGCCCAGCTGAAGAAGCTGGTGCTGAATCTCCGTCAGGCGGCCAGCATCAGCCATGAGTTGGCCTCCCGCTATCAGGCCGCACAGACCAGGCTGCGGAAGTTCGAGGAGGCCGGACCGCCGCCGGAGCCGCCCCGTGAGCAGGACATCCGGATGCGGCTCAAGGGCGGGCGCACGGGCGTAAGGGCCGTCACCTGCAAGGGACTTGAGCTCACCGGCCTGATGAAACCCTTCGACCTGGAGGTGTTCTACGGGGAACGGGTCGCCGTGCTCGGCTCCAACGGCTCCGGCAAGTCGCACTTCCTGCGGCTGCTCGCGGGGGACGACGTGGCGCACACGGGGGAGTGGAAGCTGGGCGCCCGGGTCGTCCCCGGACACTTCGCCCAGACGCACGCCCACCCCGAGCTGGAGGGGCGCACCCTGCTCGACATCCTGTGGAAGGAACACGCCCAGGACCGCGGCGCCGCCATGTCCCGGCTGCGCCGCTATGAGCTGACCGCCCAGGCCGAGCAGCGCTTCGAGGCACTCTCCGGTGGCCAGCAGGCCCGCTTCCAGATCCTCCTCCTGGAACTCGAGGGCGCGACCGCGCTGCTGCTGGACGAGCCGACGGACAACCTCGACCTGGAGTCCGCCGAAGCGCTCCAGGAAGGCCTGGAGGCGTACGAGGGCACGGTGCTGGCGGTCACCCACGACCGGTGGTTCGCCCGCTCCTTCGACCGCTACCTCGTCTTCGGCAGCGACGGCCGGGTACGGGAGACGTCGGAACCGGTGTGGGACGAGCGGAGGGTCGATCGGGTGCGGTGAGGGTCGTGGGGTGCGGGGGAGGGTTTCTTCGCCCCCGCCGCCCTTACCCTTCCCATCCCAGGGGCTTCGCCCCTTCGACCCCGGGCAAGGGGGCTGCGCCCTTTGGGCCCTCGATGTCGGGTGCTGCCCCCGGGCCCCCTGGACGAGCGGAGGGTCGATCGGGTGCGGTGAGGGTCGTGGGGTGCGGGGGCGGGTGGGCTTCGCCCCTTCGGCCCCCCGGGCAAGGGGGGGCTGCGCCCCCTGGGCCCCCGATGTTGGGGGCTCATGCTCCCGGAACCCTGCTCCGCAAGGGGGCTGCGCGCCCTTGGAGCCCCGTCGCCGGGGGCTCCGCCCCGGACCCCCGCTCCTGAACGAACGCCGGGCCGGAGGGGCTGGATGGCGCGGCCTGGGTTGCGTTGCGTCAGCCCGTGACGGTGGGCCCCGGCCGCTCACCGGGCGGCCGAGGTGCGTGGGCCTCCGGCTCTATGCCCAGCGCAGCAGTGCCCCCAGGCCGCCCGCCGGAGCCTCTTCCGGGGCCAGCGTCGACACCGAGATCGCGGGCGCCCCCGTCGCCACGGCGCAGCGCAGCAGGGCGTCGTCCGCGCGGGCCGGGACCGGGTGGGTGTCCAGGCCCAGCCCGGTGAGGTCCGTACGGCGCACCGCCAGCTGGTCCGGTGCCTCACCGATCCAGACCTCCCGGTGCGCGTCCGGTCCCTCCAGCCGGATCAGCAACTCGTCGATGCGGTGCTCGCGCGCCGCCGCGACCAGCGCCGGCACGCCTTCCACCGCACCGGAGCGCCCTTCCTCGTCCGGCGCGCGCGCCGCGAGGAACCGCTCCAAGTCCTCCTCGGTCCGCCGCCGCACATGCTCCGCGCGGATCCGCTCCACCTCCTGGTCCAGCAGCCTGCTGCCGATCCCGTGCTCCGTCTCCGTCGTACGGTCGAGCAACCGCTTCGGCATCCGCTCGTGCACGGACCGTCGCTCACGGTCGTCACCGACGAGGATGATCAGGTCGGCCCGGGTCTCCTCCTGGCAGACGCTGAGCGCGTCGGCGACCTCGGCGGCGTTGTGCTCCCAGGTGTTCTCCACCTTGAGCTGGAAGTGCCGCTCGGACCAGTCACTGCTGGCGGTGCGGTGGATGGGCCACTGCCTGCCCCTTACCTCCCCCGCGTTCTCGCTGCCCAGCGCCCCGCGCAGCTCGAACTCCGCGCCGCGCCGGTCGATGTACGCCACCAGGCAGACCGGCTCCTGCTCGGCCAGTTCCAGCAGCGGCGCGGTGTGAGGCAGCGGCGCCCACAGGGCGGAGGTGCGCTGCGGCGGGCGGGCCAGCGGCGGGTCCAGGACAACCTGGCCGCGGGTGGCGAAGAGTGCCCGGCCGTAGGGTTCGGACGCGTGCTGAAGGTCCTCGATCGCCGTGTACACGGCCCGGCAGGTCGGCTCGTCGGCGTCCTGCGCGGCCAGCTGCCGGAACACGTCCAACGCCATCAGGGATCGCTCATGGGCCATGGACTCCGAGCGCTGCGAGGTGTCGACGTACACGGAGGCCCAGGGCCCCGGTTGTTCGTAGAGTGGTTGGAGAAACGCGAGATCCATGGCTCCCTCCCGGATGCCGCTCGGGTAATGCCTGTCCGGCGGGTACCCGAAGCGCACCAAAGGACACGACGATCGGGGTACCACGATGACCGGAGTCGACCCGGGCCGCCTGGACGACCAGCAGCTCATGAAGGAGCTGGAGACCATCCACCGCACCCGCCACGACACCCTTCTGCACGGCTCGAACGACGCCCTGAAGGCGCACAACGACCGCATGGCGCAACTGGAGGGCGAGTACCTGCGTCGCCACCCGCGCCGCGTGGTGGCGGCGTCGCGCACCCGGGAGGGCGCCCGGGACCGGGAGGCCTGCGAGAAGAACGCGTGACCGACGGGAGCCCCGGTGGACCGCACCGGGGCTCCCGTCGTGAGTGGGTCGACGGCCGTCACTCCCGGCCGTTACGCCGACACCTTGGCGAACTCGTTGAGGAACGCCTCGCAGAACGCCTTCAGATCGCCCGGCTTACGGCTGGTGATCAGGGTGTTCGAGCCGGCCTCGCAGACCCGCACCTGCTCGTCGACCCAGATGCCGCCCGCGTTCGAGATGTCGGTCTTCAGGCTGGGCCACGAGGTGAGCACCCGGCCCCGGACCACGTCCGCCTCGACGAGCGTCCAGGGCGCGTGGCAGATCGCGGCGACCGGCTTGCCCAGCTCGAAGAAGCTCCGGGTGAAATCGACCGCCTGCCCGCTCAGGCGCAGCGCGTCGGGGTTGGCCACCCCTCCCGGCAGCACCAGTCCGTCGAAGGAGTCGGCCCGGGACTCGCCCACGACCTCGTCGATCGGGAAGGTGTCCGCCTTGTCGAGATGGTTGAAGGCCTGCACCTCACCGGGCTTCGTCGATACCAGAACGGGCTCGCCGCCCGCGTTGCCGACCGCCTGCCAGGGCTCGGTCAGCTCGACCTGTTCGACACCTTCGGGTGCGGTCAGAAACGCAATGCGCATGACTGCTCAACGTCCCTTCTTGTTGCTGTTCCTGCTGGCTTGTTGCGGTCCTTATCGGTTCTCAACGGTTCTTAACGGCCGCTGCTCGACCGGGCACGACCGGCCTGACCTCCTGCTCGCCGCGGACGGCCGTACGGACGTCCCCCGGCGCGGGCACCCGGTCACCTCCGGTCGTCACGCGGACGACGTCCCCGGCCAGCTGTCCGGCTCGGCGCGGCTGATGTCGGCGAGCGCGGATTCGGGATCCTGGTCCATCGCGATGTCCCCGATGCTGACCATGCCCACCGGACGACCGTCCTCGACGACCGGCAGCCGGCGCACGGCGTTGTCGCGCATGAGCGCGACCGCGGCGGACACGGCGTCGCCCGGACCGATCACCACCGGATTGGGCGTGCACACGGCCTGGGCGCTCACGGTCAGCGGGTCGATGCCGTCCGCGACCGCGCGCAGTGTGATGTCGCGGTCGGTGAGCACCCCGATGACCTGGTGGTCGCCGGCGACCAGCACATCGCCGATGTCCTGGGCCCGCATCAGCTGCGCCGCCTCGACGAGTGAGGCGTCTGGGCGGACCGTCACCACGCCCGGTGTCATGACGTCCCTCACGAAATCAGCCATTGCTGCCTGCCTCCCTGCGTCCTCCCGGCGTGGCTGAGGAGTACGGCGTGGCGTGTCGGTGTGACGCCGCCGCCCGCAGTCCTCCGGGCGCCGGTGCTATGCGTTCTCCCGAGGCCCCGCCAGGGCCTCGGCCAGCTCCTGCGCCGTGCGGTAGCGCGAAGTGTGCGGCAGCCGCTCCACCGCCTCCACCAGACCGTCCGGAGCGTGCCGACGACGCAGTTCGTCGGTCAGCTCGCGCGGTCCCGCGGGGAACGACGTCCGTCCCAGGTGGCGCGCGAGCTCCAGCCGCAGGTCCGCCACGGACACCGGCCCTGCCCCGGGCGTCACGGGGCCGCCCGCGAGCAGTGGGTCGTCCTCGGCGCTCGGCTCCGGGTCGTGCCACTCCTCACTTCGGGTGGGGTGCCCGGACCTGAGCATCCCCTGGAGCTCATGCTTCATCTCCTCGTCCCGGTGGACGCTGAGCCGGTCGCTGCCTCGCTGCATGTCTCCCTCCAGATCTTCGGTGGCTGCACGCGTACCCGTCAGGGGGAGACCGACACGGCCGTCGCCCACGCAAGACGCCGAATTTCCCGAGCCCGGCATGCCGGCCTCGCGCTGCCCGGGGGCCGGAGCCCCGAAGGAAACGGCTGATGGAAAAAGACGTTCTCGATGATGGGTTAATGATGGTTTCCGGCCCCTTGAGCACTCCGCCGGAGCAGACCTAACGTTGCGGCCACGGAATGGCGCGCCGTGCGACGACCCTCACTGACCGGAACCACCGAAAGGCCACGGCATGGACACCCCCTCGCAGAACCGGATCGCCGGCGCCCCCATCTCCTGGGGTGTGTGTGAAGTCCCCGGGTGGGGCTACCAGTTGACGCCCGACCGGGTGCTGAAGGAAATGCGCGAGGTGGGCCTGGCCGCGACCGAGATCGGACCCGAGGGGTTCCTGCCCGGCGAACCGGACGCCATGGCCCAGGCCCTCGCCCACCACGGGCTCCAGGCCGTCGGCGGCTTCACCCCGCTGCTGCTGCATGTCCCCGACCACGACCCGCTGCCCGAGGTGGCACAGCTCCTGGAGAGCTATGCCGCGTCGAAGGCCGAGGTCCTCGTCCTGTCGGCCGTCACCGGCCAGGACGGCTACGACACCCGTCCCGAACTCGACGCCGACGGCTGGAAGCTGCTGCTGTCCAACCTCGACCGCCTGACCGCGCTGGCCGCCGAACGCGGCGTACGCGCCGTCCTCCACCCGCACGTCGGCACGATGATCGAGAACGGTGACGAGGTACGCCGCGTCCTGGAACACTCGGCGATCTCCCTCTGCCTCGACACCGGGCACCTGCTCATCGGCGGCACCGACCCCGCCGAACTCACCCGGCAGGCACCCGAACGGATCGCCCACACCCATATGAAGGACGTGGACGCCTCGCTCGCCGCCAAGGTCCAGTCCGGCCGCCTCACCTACACCGAAGCGGTACGCGAGGGCATGTACCGCCCGCTCGGCGCCGGAGACGTCGACGTCGAGGCCATCGTGACCCACCTCAGCGCACGCGGCTACGACGGCTGGTACGTCCTGGAGCAGGACACGATCCTCACCGAGGAGCCCCGGGACAGGGGACCGGTCGAGGACGTGTGGACCAGCGCGGAGCACCTGCGCTCGGTACTGCGCGGCGCGGCATGAGGCTTTCCCAGCCGGCCGGAAGGCCTCGTACTGGACGTACTTGCGCTTTCGGCCGGTGCGGTGAGAGGTCGTCCCGGGCGTCGCGACGGGGCGAACGTTGCCTGTTGCGGCACTAGTCCAGTTGGGAGGCGAGGACCGCGGCCTGTACCCGTCGTTGGACGCCGAGTTTGGCGAGCAGGCGGGAGATGTGGTTCTTGACGGTCTTCTCGGACAGGTAGAGCTTCTTGCCGATCTCGCGGTTGGTGAGTCCGT
>NZ_RPDJ01000063.1 GCF_004023625.1 Streptomyces cavernae
TGAACCACATCCACCCGATCCAAAGAACCGCCCTCACGGACCACTTGAACCAGGTCGAAGTCAACAAACGGCGCCAACGCCACCGCACACTCACCGAACCGGGCGGCGAACACCGGCGAAGCATCCAACAACTCCACCGCCATCCCCACCCACTGCGCCCCCTGCCCCGGAAACACAAACACCGGAGAACCAGCACCAGCACACAGCCCGGCACCGGAAGCGACAACGTCCGAACCGATCACCACCGCCCGGTTGTCGAAGACAGAGCGGTGCTTGAGCAGGGACCACGCCACGTCGACCGGGTGCGCGTCCGACTCCCGCAGGTGGGACCGCAGGCGGTCCACCTGGTCCTTCAGCGCAGCCTCCGAGCGGGCCGAGAGCAGCATGGGCACGATCACGTCGTCGGCCGGGGCATCGACGGACTCAACAGCCGTCGGCTCAGGCTCCTCAAGGATGACGTGCGCGTTCGTACCACTGATACCGAAGGACGAGACACCCGCGCGGCGGGGCCTGCCCGTCTCGGGCCAGTCGACGGCCTCGGCAAGGAGTTCGACGGCCCCGACGGACCAGTCCACGAAGGAGGTCGGCGCCTCACTGTGCAGGCTCCTGGGCAGCAGGCCCTCGCGGAGAGCGAGGACCATCTTGATGACTCCGGCCATCCCCGAAGCAGCCTGCGTATGGCCGATGTTGGACTTCACCGACCCCAGCCACAACGGCCGGTCCTCGGGCCGGTCCTGGCCGTACGTCGCCAGCAACGCCTGCGCCTCGATCGGATCACCCAGCTTGGTACCCGTACCGTGCGCCTCCACCGCGTCGACATCCGCCGCCGACAACCCGGCGTTCGCCAACGCGGCCCGGATGACGCGCTGTTGGGACGGACCATTGGGAGCGGTCAGGCCGTTGGAGGCTCCGTCCTGATTGATCGCCGAACCACGCACCACCGCCAGCACCCGGTGCCCGTTGCGCCGCGCGTCCGACAACCGCTCCAGCAACAGGACACCGACACCCTCACCCCAGCCCGTACCGTCCGCTCCCTCCGCGAACGGCTTGCACCGGCCGTCCACCGCGAGCCCCCGCTGCCGGCTGAACTCCACGAACATGCCCGGCCCGCTCATGACGGTCGCGGCGCCTGCGAAGGCGAGTGAGCACTCACCGGAGCGCAGTGACTGGACGGCCATGTGGAGGGCGACCAGCGACGAGGAGCAGGCCGTGTCGACCGTCACCGCGGGCCCCTGGAGGCCAAGGGTGTAGGCGATGCGGCCGGACGCCACGCTCGCCGTGGTGCCGGTGAGGATGTGGCCCTCGACCGCTTCGGCCGCTTCGTGCAGGCGAGGCCCGTACTCCGGTGCCGTGGCTCCGATGAAGACGCCGGTTGGGGTGGACTCCAGACTGTGCGGGTCGATACCGGCCCGCTCCAGTGCCTCCCAGGTGGTCTCCAGCAGCAGGCGCTGCTGCGGGTCCATCGCGAGGGCCTCACGCGGCGAGATCCCGAAGAACCCCGCGTCGAACTCCGCCGCGTCGTACAGGAAACCACCCTCGCGGACATAGCTGGTACCGGTCCGGTCGGGGTCCGGGTCGTAGAGGGCGTCGAGGTCCCAGCCACGGTCGGCGGGGAACTCCGAGATGACGTCCGCCTCCTCGCGCACCAGCCGCCACAGGTCCTCCGGCGAACGCACCCCACCGGGATAACGGCACCCCATCGACACGATCGCGATCGGCTCGTCGTCCACACCACCGCCCAAGGCCCCCACTTCGGTGTGAGCGTCGGCTGCGGTGCCGCTGCGTGTCGCGTCGAGGTGGCGGGCCAGACGAGCGGGGGAAGGGTGCTCGTAGACGACGGTGACGGGCAGGTTCAGCCCGGTGGCACGGTTGAGGCGCTCGCACAGTTCGACGGCGGTGACCGAGTCGAAGCCGAGGTCCTTGAACGTGCGTGCGGGGTCGATGGCTTCGGCGTCGGCGTGGCCGAGGACGACGGCCGCGCTCTCACGGACGTGCCGGAGGCTGTCGTCGTGGCCGGCCCCGGGGGCGGAGAGCGCGGCGGACCGGGGAGACGCGGGCGCCGTGGCCCGGGAAGACGCGCGCGCCGTGGCCTGGTGAACCGGCGTTGCCCGGACGCTCAGCGGGGCGGTGAGAGCGCCGGCGCCGGGGGTGGCGTCGATCCAGTGACGGCGGCGCTGGAAGGCGTAGGTGGGCAGGTCGACCGTGCGGGGCCGGCGACCGGCGAAGGCCGGTGTCCAGTCGACGTCTGCGCCGCGCGTCCAGAGCTCTCCGAGCGAGGTGTGGAAACGGTCGAGTCCGCCGTCGCCCCGCCGCAGGGTTCCGGTGACGACGACGGAGTCGTCCCGGGTGGTGGCCTGGGCGGTCTCCTTGACCGGTGCGGTCAGCACCGGGTGTGGGCTGACCTCGATGAACACGGTGTGTCCGGCGGCGGCCAGGGTCCGTACGGCGGGCTCCAGGAGCACGGGCTGCCGCAGGTTGGCGTACCAGTAGGCGGCGTCGGTCTCGGCGCCGCGCAGCCAGTCGCCGGTGACCGTGGACAGGAAGGGGACCTCGGGTGTGCGGGGGGTGAGTGGTGCGAGGAGGCGCAGCACCTCGTCCCGGACGCCCTCGACGTGTACGGAGTGTGAGGCGTAGTCGACGTCGATGCGGCGTACGCGGACGCCCTGTCGTTCGGCCTCGGCGGTCAGTTCGTCGAGGGCGTGGGTGTCGCCGGAGACGACGGTCGAGGAGGGGCCGTTGACGGCGGCGACGGCGACACGGCCGTCCCAGGGGGCGATGAGGTCGCGTGTCCGCGGTTCCGGCAGGGCCACGGACATCATGCCGCTGAGTCCTTTGAGCGCGATGAGCGCCTTGCTGCGCAGGGCGACGGCCAGGGCGCCGTCCTCCAGGCTGAGGGCGCCCGCGACGCAGGCTGCGGCGATCTCGCCCTGGGAGTGGCCGACGACCGCTGCCGGTTCCACGCCGTGTGCGCGCCACAGTGCGGCCAGGGACACCATGACGGCCCACAGGACGGGCTGCACTACCTCGACGTCGGAGCGGTCCAGGGAGGGTGCGTGGGCGTCGCCGCGCAGGACGGCGGAGAGCGAGAAATCGACGTGCGGGGCGAGTGCGGCCTCGCACTCGGCGATCCGTTCGGCGAAGGCGGGCGCGGTGGTCATGAGCTGGGCGGCCATGCCGGCCCACTGGCTGCCCTGGCCGGGGAAGACGAACACGGGTCGGTCGATGTCGGCGGACGCGGGTCCCGGCGGCAGGGCGGCCCGGAGGTGGCGCAGGATGCCGGCGGAGTCGGTGCCGGTCCCGACGGCCCTGTATGCGAAGTGGGTGCGGGTGGTGAGCAGGGACCAGCCGACGTCCGCGGGGTCGTCGTGCGTGGCGGGGTGCGCGGCGAGCCGTTCGATCTGGGCGCGCAGGGCTTCGGGGCTGCGGGCGGACAGCAACCAGGGCACCGGGAGCTGCCCGGCGTCGGTGGGAGGGGTCGTCGCCGGGGTGCGCGGGGGTGCCTGTTCGAGCACAAGGTGGGCGTTGGTGCCGCCCATGCCGAAGGAGGAGACTCCGGCGCGGAGCGGGCGAGCGGGGTCCGCCGCGGTCCACTCGGTGGTCTCCAACTGCATGCGCAGGCCGAGGCCGTCCAGGTCGATGGCGGGGTTGGGCGTGGCGTGGTGGAGGCTGGGGACGAGTTGCTCGTGGGACAGGCAGAGGATCACCTTGAGCAGCCCGGCGATCCCGGCCGCGCCCTCCAGGTGGCCGATGTTCGTCTTCACCGAGCCGACGGCCAGCGAGGCCTTGCGGTCCGGGTCGGTTCCGAGAGCGGCGCCGAGCGCGGCGGCCTCGACGGGGTCGCCGACCTTGGTGCCCGTGCCGTGGAGTTCGACGTAGTCGACGCTTCCCGGGGTGACGCCGGCGCGGGCGCAGGCGCTGCGCAGAACGGCTTCCTGGGCAGCGGCGTCCGGGGTGGTGAGGGCGGCGCCCGTGCCGTCGTTGTTGACGGCTCCGCCGCGGATCACGGCGTGGATGCGGTCGCCGTCGGCGAGCGCCCGGGCGAGTGGTTTGAGGACGACGAGGCCGGCGCCCTCACCGCGGACGAACCCGTTCGCGCGGGCGTCGAAGGTGTGGCACAGGCCGTCCGGGCTGAGCCCGCCGAACTCGGCGAGGGCCAGGGTGCTGCCGGGGACGAGGTTCAGGTGGACGCCGCCGGCGAGGGCGAGTTCGCAGTCGCCGGTGCGGAGGCTGTCGCAGGCGAGCTGGACGGCGACGAGGGAGGAGGACTGGGCGCTGTCGACGGTGAGGCTGGGGCCGCCGACGCCGAGGGCGTAGGAGAGGCGGTTGGCGATCAGTCCGCGGTTGAGGCCGGTGAGGGTGTGGTGGCCGACGCCTTCGGGGCCCTGCTGGTGGACGAGTTCGGCGTAGTCGGAGACGTCGGCGCCGACGAAGACGCCGGTGGCGTGCGGCAGGCGGGCGACGGGGACCGCGGCGTTCTCCAGTGCCTCCCAGCCGAGTTCGAGGACGAGTCGCGCCTGCGGGTCCATGGCCTCGGCCTCGCGGGGTGAGATGCCGAAGAAGTCCGCGTCGAAGTCGCCGGGGGCCTCGATGAAGCCACCGCGGTAGGGGACGGTGGTGCCCCGGCCGGTGGTGAGGGTGTCGTCGTGCGGTGCGCCGGTACGACGGTCCTCGGGGGCGTCGGTGACCGCGCAGCGGCCCTCACTGAGCAGGCTCCAGTAGGCCGCGGGTCCGCCGGCCCCGGGCAGCCGGCAGGCAAGGCCGACCACGGCCACGGGCTCGTGGGCCGAAACGGTGGTCCGGGCGTCCGCGGGTACCGGCTCGTTCATGGATGGCACTCCAAACACCAAGGCGACGGGGTCGGGGCAGCCCTCACGGTTGCACGACGTCCGGCGCGCTCAGCGCTCCTGCCAGGTGCTCTAGGGGAATTCCTAGCGGTTCCCGCGGGCCCGGGAGCGGTGCCCGCGGACATGGGGAAGTGCGGTCCGCGGGCGCGTTGACCCGCCCATAGCGAGGAAGGGGGGCCCGGGCAAGAGGAACAAGTCTAGGCGTCTGCCCGAACTGGGTCAGGCACGCTCGAGTGGCGGCGACCGACTGTCGCGAGGTGTGCCCCGCGTGTTTCGACAGCGCGGTCGCGTGCGCGTCATCGACGTGCCCCGGAAGGAGAAGAGGCCAAATCCATGACCGCGACAAACCTGGTGCTGCCGTCGCGCACCGCGGACCCTGACATCACGTCCCGGCTGGCGGCGTCGGCGGCGGCGGTCGAGGGCGGGGTGATGAGCAATGCGGAGCTGTTCGCCTGGCTCGACGAGCGTCAGCGTGCGCAGCGGCAGCATGTCGAGCGAGTACCGTTCGCGGCCCTGCGCGGCTGGCGCTTCGATTACCGGACCGGCGATCTGCGGCACGACAGCGGGCGGTTCTTCTCGGTGCGGGGGCTGGCGGTGCGGTCGGACTTCGGGCCGGCGCGGACCTGGTCACAGCCGATCATCCAGCAGCCGGAGATAGGCATCCTCGGCATCGCGCTGCGGGACTTCGACGGCGTGCCGCACCTGCTGATGCAGGCGAAGTCGGAGCCGGGCAACGTGAACGGCGTGCAGCTGTCGCCGACGGTGCAGGCTACGAAGAGCAACTACACGCGGGTGCACGGCGGTTCCGCGGTCCCCTACCTGGACTCCTTCCGCAGGCCCGGACCGGGTCAGGTGGTGGCGGACGTGCTGCAGTCGGAGCAGGGGTCGTGGTTCCTGCACAAGCGCAACCGGAACATGGTCGTGCAGGTGGGTCCGGAGGTGGCGGCCGGCGAGAACTTCGCCTGGCTGACGCTGGGCCAGGTCAACCTGCTGCTGCGGCACGACAACGTGGTGAACATGGACGCCCGGACCGTCCTGTCCTGTCTCCCGGACTGGCGTGGCGCCGAAGGGGAGTCGGGAGAGAACGCCGGATGGTCGCTGCACCCGGATCAGGAGATCCGCACATGGATCACCCGGCGGCGTGCGGAGCACGAGGTTTCCGTCACTCCGATCCCGCTGGCGCAGACGCCGGGCTGGCTGCGTACCCCGCACGCGGTGACGCACTGCAACGGCCTGTACTTCGATGTCGTCGCGGTGGACGTGTCCTCGGGCGGGCGTGAGGTGCCGGCCTGGTCGCAGCCGTTGCTGGAGCCGCGCGGCATGGGCATCGCGGCACTGTTCGTGAAGCGGATCGACGGGGTCCCGCACGCCTTGCTGCGCGCCCGCGCCGAGCCCGGCTTCCTCGACGTGGTTGAGCTGGGTCCGACGGTGCAGTGCGTGCCGGAGAACTACGAGCATCTGCCCGAGGCGGACCAGCCACCGTATCTCTCCCAGGTGCTGGCGCGCCGCCGGAACGCCCGCTACGACGTGGTGCTGTCCGAGGAGGGCGGCCGGTTCCGGCACGCGCAGAGCCACTACATGATCATCGAGACGGACGGCGACTTCCCCGCCGTGTCGGACGAGTTCCGCTGGCTGACGCTGCGCCAGATCGGCGAACTCCTGCGTTACAGCCACCACTTGAACGTGCAGGCGCGGACCCTGGTCACGGCGCTGAGGTCGCTGTGAGCGGCACGGTGACCCGGCCGCTCAGGCTGGGCGTACTGGGGACGTCGTCCATCGCGCGCCGCCGTACGCTGCCGACGGCGGTGGCCGCCCCGGAGGTGGAGCTCGTGGCCGTCGCGGGCCGGTCGGCACAGAAGGCGGCGGAGTTCGCCGAGCGGTTCGGTTGCGCGGCGGAAGCGGATCTCGCATCGGTCCTCGCCCGGCCGGACGTGGAGGCGGTGTACGTCTCCACGCCGACCGCACTGCATCACACCTGGGCCGCGCGGGCCCTGCGGGCGGGCAAGCACGTGCTGGTCGAGAAGCCGATCGGGGTGACCGCTCAGGAAGCCCGCGAGCTGACCGAACTGGCGCGGGAGCGGGGGCTGGTGCTGCGCGAGAACTTCATGTTCCTGCACCATCCGCAGCACGCCTTCGCGGCGGATCTGCTGCGGCGGGGGCGACTGGGCCGGCTCAGCACGATGCAGGCGGCCTTCTGCATTCCGCCGCTGCCCGCCGACGACATCCGTTACTCACCCGGCATGGGCGGCGGCGCGCTGCTGGATGTGGGGGTCTATCCGCTGCGGGCCGCCCAACTGCTGCTGGGTACGGGGCTGCGGGTCGCCGGGGCCGTGCTGCGCACGCGGGCCCGGGACGGGCTGGACCTGTCGGGTCAGGCTCTGCTGGTCTCGCCGTCCGGCGTCCTTGTCAACGTGACGTTCGGTTTTGAACACGCCTATACGTCCACGTACTCGCTGTGGGGCGACACGGCGCGCTTGACGGTGACGCGCGCCTTCACTCCACAGCCGGCGCACCAGCCCGTGCTCGTGCTGGAGGAGCAGGACCACGAGGAACGGTTCACGCTCCCGGCCGCCGATCAACTGCGCAGCTGTCTCGCCGAGTTCGCCGCCGCCGTGCGGCGGGGCGAGGCGGGCGGCAGTGGAGCGGAGACCGAGTGGTTGGGCTCCGCGGTGGCGGGCATGGAACTGGTCGACGCCGTGAACGAAGTGGCCGTGCGCGTACCCGTGGGTGACGGCCGGGAAGAACGGGACTAGGGCCTGTGTCGGAAGTGGCGTCGTTCGCACGAAGGGCGGGCCGGGCGGCGTCATGGGGGTCCCCCTGCTCATGGGGGTCCCCCCCGCTCGAGCGCAGCCGAGAGTGGGGGAGAAGTCGAGAGCTTGGGGGAGCGTGCTCTGGGAGTACCCCCTGCTCGAAGAGCTTGGGGGAGTGCCGGGCGGAAGCCCTCGTACTGGACGTACTTGGGCTTTCGCCCGGTGCGGCGAGTCGGGGTGCCCCCTGCTCGGAGAGCTTGGGGGAGCGTGCCAGGCGTCGGCCGGCAGACGCCACTTCCGACACAGGCCCTAGTACGCCGGAGGCAGGTGACCGCGGTTCTACTGACGTCCCGGCAGGTGCGACGACCGGAAATCGACCACCCTCACACTCGTGCCCTGTGGTCCACTACCGGTGGATCGCCGGAAGCAGGGCTGCCGGACCAAGGCGAATCCGGTTCGTTCGCCGCGGCCGCGACGCAGACGTCCACGACCACCCACGCAGCCGGCGCAGCGCGCCAGGTCCACCGGCCGGCACGGATACCGACCGCACTAGAGGAGTGTCCTCATGACTCCCCCCACCTCCCCCGGTTCCGCCTACGGCACCCCGACGCCCCCGCCCGCCGGGAACGAGGCCGAGGCCCCAGCACGTCCCAGGCCCTCGGGCGGCTCGTGGGGCTTCGTCATCACCGTGGCCTGCGACATCGTCCTGCCGGTCGGGCTCTACTACCTGCTGCGCGGCCTCGGTGCCGACGAGATCACGTCACTGCTGGTCAGTGGTTCCGCGCCCGCCCTGCACACGCTTTACCTGGCAGTCCGGCACCGCAGGCTCGACGCCATCGGCGTCTTCACCCTCACGCTGCTCGTCGTGAGCGCGCTCGCCTCGCTGATGACCGCGAGCCCACGTGTCGTACTCGCGCGCAACAGCCTGTTCACCGCCCTGGCCGGGGTGTGGCTGCTGGTCACCCTCTTCACGGCGCGGCCCTTCACCTACCAGGCCTTGAAGGCGCTCATGCCCGGCCGGTCCGAGCGGCTGGAAAGCCTGTGGAGCGAGGACTTGGCGTTCCGTCGGATCTGGCGCGTCCTGACCGTGGTGTGGGGCATCGGGCTCTTCGCGGACGCCCTGCTGCGTCTGGTCATGGCGTACACCCTGCCGATCGACACCGTGCCGGCACTCGACGCGGTCCTGTACGCGGCGACGTGGATCGTGCTCCAGATCGTCACACAGATCTCGCTGTACCGCTCGGGCACCTTCCGCAAGATCTTCGCGCGTTGACGTCCTCATGTCGGCGGCGGCACGGACGGCGTCCGCCCGCTGCCCGGATCGCCACCGCAAAGCCCCGCGACCAGGGCGTGGTCTGACAC
This sequence comes from Streptomyces cavernae, assembly GCF_004023625.1. Lineage (GTDB taxonomy): Bacteria > Actinomycetota > Actinomycetes > Streptomycetales > Streptomycetaceae > Streptomyces > Streptomyces cavernae. Next base: position 8,957 of record NZ_RPDJ01000063.1, read on the forward strand.
CGCCCAACCCCGCCGAGACCATCGGGCCCGACACCCGCCCGGCCATCCCCGACGGCCCGGCGTCCGCCCCGAATCCGGGACTGCGGGGCAGTCGTCGCGGCCGCCCACCCCGGTACGTCGTCCGGCGAACCGTCGGCGGGCGATCGCGCCGAGGATGGCCGTTCGCGCGTCCGGCCACCTTCGGCACGGCGGCCGCGCCGGCAACGGCTGCGGAGCGAGCACGGCCGTGGCGCCAGGCGTACCGGCTACTGGGCCGACGGGGCGGGTGAAGGTGTCGCGCAGGTGTCGGTGAGTCGCGGCGGGAGGAGCGGCCCGGACGAGGGCGGGGCGAAGACGGCAGTGGCCACCGCCGTCCCAGGGGATGGCCATGCGTGACCCCCGCCGAATAGGCCGATCGAATAGCCACGTACACCACCAGGGGTGACAGGCGGTTCGACCGACGCATGCCGAGAGCGCGAGAACGTGCCGGTCATCGGCACCACGGGTGGGACAACGACGGATGATTCCCTCGGGGGCGTCCTGCGCGCTTCTGCCGTGAGTCGGCTCGTGAACCTCAACTTCCGTTCCCTAAAAGCTGGTTCAGACAAATCGAACCGTGCGCCGGGCTGACTCGAGACCGAGTCGAGACCGAGTCGAGGCCTGATAAATAGCGGAGCCCGAACGTCAATTTGTGACCACTTTTCGTAGAACTTGTTGCCGCTTCAAACATTCGGGCGCTCGGCCCCGTGTCGGGAATTCCCTCACAGGGGACGAGCCGCACACCCACCCCCACCTGCGCTTCCTCCCTCCCGCACCGGCCAGCAGCAACCGCCGGGAACGGACCTGACGCCGCGACAGCCCGACCGTCAACCCGAGCCGAGTCCGCCGAAGCCCCGCCGCGCCGCCCACCGATGCCGGCGCCCTCGGTGCTCCCGGCGCTCCCCGTGCTCGTCCACCGCGGCAGGACCGACGGTGCGGCACTGGAACACCCCAGGGACGGGGCGCGCGAACCCGCCTCGAGGCGGCATGCGCGCACGGCCTTCACGCGACCGACCCTCACAGCCCGGGCCCCCGGCCCACGCCGACGGGAGCGCCCCGCTGCGCCGCCCGGCGTGCTTCCACCGCCGCGCCACGCGCTCGTGCGGCGGGCGTACACACGACGCGCGCTACGAGCGGTACCCCCGGGGACCGCGCCCCGTTCGCGGCGGCTCGAGCCGGACCGGCTCCGCTCCGAGGACGGGCCCGCCCGGCCCGGAAGACCTGTCGCCGCGTCTGCTCACCCGCATTCGTCGCCGCCACATACGACCGGACGAATGCCGTTCCCTTACGATGCGGCAGCCGACGCAGCGGATTTTCTCGCGTTTCGAACGGACAGGCCACGGAAATCCAGCACGGGAACGATCGCCGCATCCGGCCGAAGCGCACACAAGAGAAATCGTCCCGCTTATGACTCGGCACTCACCGATGAGCAGAGCACACGTGAAGATAAAGAGCAGACACCACATCACAGAATTCTCCGCGGGCGTACATCCGAGAAATTTCGCACGAATCCCGAGCGCAGACCGTTTCTCTGCCCGGCCTCTCGTTGCTGTCTTCCGTTGTCCGTAAGGGAATTCCTGCCCGCACCACGTCGGCACCCACCGCCGTTCGCCGGAACTGGGTGTTCCGCGAGCCGGTTCTGGGTGAACGGCGGTGGCACAGGAGGTGCAGCAAGCATCGGCGGGTCCACCGCCGGCCCGGGGCCTAGCGGAGGACCCGCCCGGCCGGCGGCGCCTCGGGGAACTTTTGCGTTCACAAAGCCAGGCCGTCCCACGCCGGGCGACAGCCGGGGACGATGCACAGGTCCGAGCCTGCGCCCAGGAAGCCGACTGCCGCGAGGCGGGGACCGGGGCGCCCTCGCCGGGAGAAGCCTGCGGTTCGGGTGCCACACCGGCCGTCTGAACCGCCCCGCGGCTGCGGGCCGGCATCCACTAGACCGGCTGCCTGATACAGCGGGTGGCCCGGCCGCGAAGCCTGCCGCCGCGCCCGCCAACGCCGCGCCGCACAGCGGCCGGGGCGACCGCGCCTCCGGCCGATCGCCTCAGAAGCGCGCCGCCGGGCCGCGACGCCGCGACGCGCGAGGCCCCAACAGCAGCATCCATTGCCCTGGTGCGGGCCGGGGAACGCCCTGCGGCGGCCTGCCCACAGCCGGCCGTCGCAGCCGCATGTCACACGGGTGGTCAGGCCTGCGCCGAAGGCGGCACTGGATGCTGTGCCGCTGCCTCCGGCGCCCTGGAGCCTGCCCACGAGCGAGGCGAGCGGGAGGGGGGTGACGGTCAGGAGCCGGACGAAGTCACCGTCGACAGTCTCCTGACGGGCCGGCGGAACGCCCACCGGGAATCGCCGCGCGGATCATGCCGTGCGGCATCCTGGGCCGCCCGCACGGCCCGTGGAACCACCTCGGCCCTGCACGGTGGGGCGGGCCGCCGACGTCCGCGGCGGCCCGCCCCGCCGCGCAGGGCCGGCTGTGAAGACTGAAACAGGAGCAATGCTCAGGTTGCTGCATGCCGACGGGCGGATCGGGAAGCCCCGATCCGCCCGTGTCACAGCCGATTCATCAGCCCCACTGGTCGTCCATCGGGGCGGCCGACGGCGCGGAATGAGCCGGTACCGACGTCGCAGCGACCTGGTCGTGCGCAATGGCGGGAGCCGTAATGCCGCCTCCGAGCAGACCGATGAATCCCGCAGAGGTCAGAAGTCCAGCCGCAGCGATGCGCAGTGCAAGCTTCCTCATAGCTACCCCCAGTTTCGACAGTTGGCCGGTCGGCACCAACACTCCCGCACCGAGGCTTTCTCCCAAAGCCTTTCCTGGTGTCGTAAAGTTGCCTGACAAGAAGTTCCGTCGCACGGGAATGCGAGCCTCCAATTGTCTGAAAGCTCTCTCCCGGCAGGCGATTTAGCCATGCTGGATGACGCAGAGGCGAAGGCGTACCGCAATGCGGTGCTGCTGGGCCGCTTTGTCCGCGAGGAGACGGCGACCGCCCTCGGCGTCTCCCTCGAAAAGGCGGCAGAAGTCGAGCAGCGCCTGACGGCGCTCAGCCTGCTGCGTCCCATGCCCGGTGAGCCGGATCTGCTGGTACCGGTGAGCCCCGACACCGCGGTGGCCGATCTGGTGGGGCCGACCGAGAGTCACATCCGGGACCTGCAGCGGGAGGTCAAGGAGATCCGCGACCAGATGGGCGCGCTGCGCACGGTCTACTTCGAGAGCCGTCAGCAGCGCAACCAGGCCGAGGCCTTCGACGTGATCAGCGACATCGACGCGTTGCAGGCCGTGCTGGACGAGCAGGGAGAGCGCTGTCGCACCGAGATGCTCACCGCCCAGCCCGGTGGCGCCCGCCCCTCCAGCCTCCTGGCCCATGCCCGGCCCAAGACCCTGGAGCGGCTCGGGCGCGGGGTGCGGATCCGCCACCTTTACCAGCACACCGCGCGCAGCGACCTCGCGACCACCTCCTACGTGCGCGCGGTGACCGAGCACGGAGCGGAGGTACGCACCACCGACGAGCTGATCGACCGGATCGTCATCTACGACCGGGAGGTGGCCTTCCTGCCCGAACAGCACGTGGACGGCCGGGCCCCCGGGGCGGTGGTGGTGCGCGAGCCGACCCTGGTGGCGTTCATCTGCCGGATCTACGAGCATCTGTGGGCCGGGGCCACCCAGTTCGTCCCCGGGGCCGAGGACACCGCCGAGGTCACCGACGACCTGAAACGGTCGATCATCAAGCTGATGGCGCAGGGGTACAAGGACGAACTCGTGGCCCGCCGGCTGGGCATGTCGGTGCGCACCTGCCGCCGCTACATCTCCCAGATCATGCTGAGCGTCGACGCCACCAGCCGTTTCCAGGCCGGTGTGCACATCGCGCTGACGGGGTTGGAGGACCTCCCGTAGGGCCCGGCCTGGGGCGCGACCTCCCGTAGAGGCCGACCTGGAACCCGACCTCCCGCAGCGGCCGACCTGGAACCCGACCTCCCGTAGGGCCCGGTACTCCATGCCAGGCAACAAGCTGTCACGGTGCGGGCATAGCCCTGCCACCCCCGTCCGCGGGAGCCTGGTACGGCTCAGTCCCACCGAACCAGGACACCGCCGAGAAGGGTCAGCCGTTGGAGACTTCCCGGACCGCGCCGGCGGGGCACCGACACGGAAGCCGCCATCTGGTGCACCGGCCGCGACACTTCGGCCCGCAGGTGCCGGACAGCGCCGACGACCGGATGCAGGAGTTCGTACTCACCGGTGAACTTCCCACCGCTCACCCGCTGTTCAACGACGGCCATGACCGTTTCCACGACATGCAGGCGGCCATGGCCATGGTCCGCCACGTCAGCGGGGGAATCGGCCAGGCCCACTTCGGCGTCGCGGCCGACCGTGTGGCGATCTTCTACCGGTTCGGTCTGGAGACCGGCGACGTGGGCGCCTGGCGCCGCCACTCGGGCCCCGGCACGCTGACGGCGACCCTGCGGGTACGGCCCGACAAGGTGATCTCCGGCATCCCGCGGGCCCTGGAGTTCGACACACACCTGGAGATCGACGGCGTCGCGGCGGGCACGGGGTCGGCGAACCTGCTCTTCCTCGCCCCGATGGCACACCGCAGCCATCGCGAGCACTCCCGGCACAGCGCCCTCGCGGCGGCCGGACAACAGCACCCCGGGGCCGGGGGCGAAGACACCCCGGAAGGGGCGCCGGGGCCCGCCCCGTCGGAAGTGGGGCGGGCCAGTGCCGCCAACGTCCTGCTGCGGTCCCCGGTGACCGTCAACGAACACCGGCTGTCCGCGGCGGTGGCTCCGCCCGACACCTGGCCGACGGCGCTCACACGGCAGGACGGGACGCCGTCGTCCGTGCTGCTGCTCGAAGTTCTGCGTCAGACGGCGCTGCTGACCGCCCACCGGCTCCACGGCCTGGACCCGCGGCACAGTTCGCCCATCGCGCTGCACACGCACTTCCGGGGCCACGCCGAGCCCGACCTGCCCCTGCGGTGTGTCGCGGTGGCACAGGCGGCCCGGCAGGACACGGTGGGGCGGCCGCTGGTCACACTGACCCTGGCCCTGACGCAGGCCGGGCGCGCGGTGACGGAGGCGACGGTGTCAGTTGTGGAGGATCTGTGACCACTCTCCCCGCTCGGCGTCCAGCGCCGCCTGAACGGCCGCGACGGCCTCCGCGTCGAGCATCGTGGTGATGGCCGTGTCCAGGGTGCGGCCCATTCCGGCGTCGTAGACCGCGATGCTGACGACGAACGCGGTCCCGCCGCTGTCCAGGGCGAGGGTGCGCAGCGTCCACTCGTCGCCCGCTCCCGCCGTCCCGTCCGGCCGGTTGAGCTGGACCCGGCGGTCCTCCGGGCCGAAGCCGAACTCGTTGAAGCGGAACTGCATGCCCTGGCCGATCGCTTTGCTGTAGGCCTCCTTGAGCGTCCACAGCCGTACCAGGCTCGGGTTGCGTTCCGGCTCCGGCAGTTCCGACAGCATCCGCCGCTCGTGCGGTGTGCAGATGAGCCGGGCGAGGCCGCGGCCGTAGATGCTGCGGTCCGCGCGTTCGGCGTCCACTCCGATCAGCCCGCGGCTGGTCAGCCCGACCAGCAGCAGGTCGTCGGTGTGGCTGAGACTGATGTCGATCTGGTCGCAGCCGCGCAGGTACGGCCGTCCGGTCGGACCGTAGGCCAGTTCCAGGTCGATCGCCTCGGCCCGCAGCGCGGCCGCGGCCGCGTGTTTGAGCAGCCGCCGGGAGGCCGCGTACCGGCCGCGGATGTCGGGGTGCCCGATCGCGCGGTAACGCGACCAGTCGCGGCCCAGCACCGCCCGTAGCGCGGGGCCGTCCGGAGCCCGCGGACGCCAGTCGGCGAGCCGGCCGTGGACCACCGCCGTGCCGTACCGCCGCAGGTCCTCGCGGACCGCGGCCCAGTCGCTGTCCTCCGCGGTGACACCGATCAGGTCCCCGCCTGCCGCGTTCATCGGGTTTCCGTCCCGTCGGTCGTGAGCAATGAGTGGATCTCGCGCATGCTGCGGGCCTGGAGCACGCGGCGGACGGGGACGCTGCGGCCCGTCTCGCGTTCCAGGAGCATCACCAGGCGGAGCAGATGCACCGAATCCCAGTCGGGCAGGAGGTCGAAGTCCGCCGCGAGTTGTTCCTCGGTCAGGTCCATGCCGAGACCGTCACGCACCATCGCGAGGAAGCCGGCGAGGTCGAGCATGCCGTCACGGCTCATCGGCGTCTCCTTCGAAGTCGGCCTCCACGGTCAGGTGACCGGGCGTGGCGGGGATGTCGTGCAGGTCGTGCCGGAAGAGCGTCTCTCCGCCGTAGTCCGCGGCGTCGTCCCCGCCGTGGGCCCCGGCGTCCGGGACGAAGCCGAGCGAGGGGTAGAAGTCGCGCGACCGCCCGTTGCGGCGGGTGGGGCGATAGCGGGCACGGACGGCGGGCAGCCCGCGGTCCCGCGCGTGGGACAGTACCGCGGTCAGGCAGCCGTGCTCGATGCCCCGGGCCAGCACCCGGCAGCTCAGGAGCATGTTGTCGATGTGCAGGCCGTCGGGGTCGTCACGGGCGAAGACCGCGCCCACCAGTCCGCTGTCGCCGTACCGGTCGCGTACCCGCACCGCCAGCGGGCGCCGGTGCGGACCGGAGATCCGCTCCGCCGGGACGCGCTCACCGGTGAGGTTGAACTGGTTGGTGCGCAAAGAGAGTTGGGACATCCGGGCGAGTTCGTGAGGCCGGGGCGGGGAGATGTGGACGACGATGCCGAGCTCGCGCAGGTACTCGTCGTGCGAGCCGGTCGTGTCGCGCAGCCGGACGCGGGCGGCGGCGGCACGGTACCGCCCGGTGCGGGCGCGGTCGTCGTCGGTCACGTGCGGCGTGTCGAACCAGCCGTCTGCCAGCAGCCGGGTGACGTGCCAGGCCGGTTCGGCGCCCAGCGGGACGACGGCGGTGTCCGGCAGACGGTGGCGTATCAGGGCGCGTTCGGCGGCGCTGTCGTCGGCGAACACCAGGGCATCGGTGGCGAGGCCCAGTTGGCCGGCGATCGTCTCCAAGGCTGTGTCCTTGGGATCCCAGCCGGCCTGCACACTGACGAAGTCCTCCTCCCGCAACGTCATGTCCCGGTGGTGGTGCAGCACGTCGCGGACCGGGCCCGGGTCGTTCTTGCTGCTGACGGCGAGCAGCACGCCCTGGGCGGCGAGTTGTCTGGCCACCCGCTGGACGGCGGCGTACGGCTCGCCCCGCAGGGTGGGCCCGCAGTCGATGCCGTCCGGTCCGTCCTCCCCCAGGACTCCGTCCCACAGGGTGTTGTCGAGGTCGAGTACGAGGCACTTCTTCGTCATGCCTCGCCGGGCGCGCAGCACGTGCACGGCCTCGCGGGCCAGCGCGGCGAAGACGGCCGGGCTGAAGGCGCTGCGGGTGTAGAGGGCCAGCCGGGCGTCGGTGGCGGGTCCTCTCGCGCCGACGAGCGGTTCGAGGTCGATGACCGCCAGGGCGGGATGGGTCACGGCCAGTCTCAGCAACCGGGCGTTGAACTCCCGCCACACCGCGCCGAGCAGGGCACGCTGCTGCTGGCCGACGATCTGGTGGGTGGCGCTGCGGGGCAGCGGCAGGGTGTTGAGCACCAGCGCCCCGGTGCCGTGCGCGCCGTGGGCGGCGGCTGCGGTCCGCAGGCGGTTCAGGAGCCGGGCGCAGGCTTGCTCGACGTCGGCGACCGTCCACGGCAGCGGAAGTTCCTCCAGGACGGCGTCGGCCCCGAGCACGCACAGGGTCAGCTCCGGACGGCAGCGGTTCAATTCGCTGTGCTCGTCCGTGAGATCGCGCAGGTAGGCGCCATGGTCCCCGGTCACGAGGCGGGCGAGCAGGCCGTGCCGGGCGAGTTCCGCCACCAGCGGGTCGGTGAGCTGGGCGGTGGTGGAGTGGCCGGTGACGGCCACGGTGACCGTGGGGGTGTGCGGGTGGTGGGCGAGGACGTCCTCGGGTCGCAGTCGTGCCAACAGGCCGCCGCAGCGGGTGAGTTCCTCGCCTATCCGCTCCTCGGACAGGTCGGCCGCGTCCGTGACCCGGGCCAACAGGGGGGCTACGTCGGGGTAGGCCGCGGCCAGCCGGCCGGTGCGGTGGAGGGTGCCCAGTTCGTCCAGGGCGGTGGCGGTCATCGGCCGCGCCCTCCTTCTTCGGGCCCGGCGAGCCGTTCCAGTGCCAGCCCCGCTTTGATCCACTTGCTCGACTCGACGACCACGGACAGGGCACGCTCTCCGGGCGCCATACTGTCCAGCGCGCGGTCGAGCTGGAGCAGCGGCAGGGCGTTGCCGGTGTTGCCGGTGTCCCGCACGCAGGACACCTCACGGCAGCCGGGCGGCAGGCCGAGGCCGGCGACGATCCGCTCGGTCATGAGGCCCGATAGCTGGGGCGGCAGGATGAAGTCGACCTGCTGCGGGGTCCAGTCGGCGGTGCTGAGGAGTTCCCAGACGATCTCGCCGGCGAGGGCGGGTACCTCTTCCTCGATGGTCTTGTAGTCCTCGAAGAGCATCTGCCGGTCGGGTTCGGGTTCGGTGACGCCGCGCCAGCCCACGATCTGCCCCGGCGGGCGCCCTCGCCCGGCGAAGCGGTGCAGCAGGCCACGGACGGCGACGGCGTCGCCGTGCGGTTCCGCGGTGACCACCGCGGCTGCCGCTCCGTCGCCGAACAGGACGTAGTTGATCAGTTCCTGGGTGGCCAGCGCGGATGCGTCCTGTCCGGCCTGCAGGAACCGGGCGGTGACATCGCCGGCGACGACGAGGCCGGCGTGGTGGCCGGAGGCAAGCAGGGCGCGGGCCACGTCGAGGGCCTGCACGGCACCGGAGCAGCCGGCCTGGATCTGGTAGGTGGGCAGGTGGTTGAGGCCCAGCCGGTCCGCGGTCTCGTTGGCGGTGGTGGGCAGCAGGGTGTCGGGGGTGGCGGTGGACAGCACCAGGAAGTCCAGGTCCGCGGCGGCCAGCCCGGCGGCGGCCAGGGCTCGGCCGGCCGCTTCGGCGCACAGGTCGGCGAGGGTGTGGGTGACCTTCCCGGTCGCCGGGTCCCAGCCGAAGTGGCGGGTGCGGGTGCCCACGAAGAGGTCGATCCAGCCTTCGCTGATGCCGAAGATGTCGCTCAGTGCCGCGTTGTCGACGGGCTCGGCGGGCAGCGCGCTGGCCGTGCCCGCGATGTGCATGAGTGCGGTGCGCGCGGTCATACCGTGACCTCCGCGCTGGTCAGCTCCCGCAGGAAGGCGGCGAGAGTCCCCACGGACCGCAGTGCGGGCAGGAGTTGCTGCACTGTGATGCCCGATGCCTGCGGCAGTTGTTGCTCGAGCCGGTTCCGCAACTGCATGATCATGACGGAGTCGAAGCCGAGGTCCTCGTAGATCCGGGCCTCGGCGTCGACCTGTTCCCGCGGGTACGCGCCGACTTCCACGACCGCTTCGATGACCGCGGACAGCGCGGCGTCCGGCCGGGCATCCGCCGCGGTGCCGGGCCCGTCGGAGTGGTGCGGGTGCGTGGCGGGGGCCGGGTCCGCCTGCCGCGGGGTCGCCTCGGGTGCTGCCGGTGCTGCTGGTGTTGCCGGTGCGGCCGGTGCCGCTTGTGCGGCGGGCCGGGGAGGTGGCTGGGCCGGGACGGTCTGCCGGAAGCGGCGCGCGTCGGAGAAGACGTAGGGGGCGAGGCGTTCGGTGCGGCGGTGGGACGGCTCGTACAGGGCGTCCCAGCACGGCTCGACGCCGCTCAGGTACAGCCCGCCCACCGCCTCGGCGAGGTCGGTGACGGTGGCCCGGCCGGGGGCCGGGTGCAGGAGCCGGATGCCCGCCGACAGGTCGGCCCGGCGGGCCAGCCGCAGCAGATGCGGTGCCGGGCCGAGTTCGATCAGACAGGTCGGCGCGATTTCGGTGACCAGGGCGGACAGCGCGTCGGCGAACCGTACCGGTCGCACGGCCAGGTCCGCCCAGTAGGCGGTGTCCGGGATCTCGTCGCCGAACATCCGGCCGTGGCGGGCGGAGGCCAGGGCGATACGCGCCGGGGCGGCCGTCACCGGGCCCGCCAGGTCGGCGATCCGGGCCGCGACGGCGTCGGCCGCCGGGCCATGACCTGCGTGCGGGCCCCCCAGCCGACGGGTACTCAGCCCGCGGTCGGCCAGGGCCTCGGCAGCCCGTTCCAGCACGTCCGCGGTGCCCGCCAGGACGAGGTCGCGCGGACCGTCCACGGCGGCCAGGGACAGTCCGGGGTGGTCGGCGAGGAGGTCGGTGATCTCCTCCCGCGCGACGCTCACGGTGAGCATGCCGCCGTCCGGCAGGTCGTCAGCGGCGGCGGCGTGGGCGGCGACCAGGCGGGCGGCATCGGGCAGGGTGAGCACTCCCGCGGCCACGGCGGCGGCGAGTTCGCCGGTGCCGTGGCCGAGGGCGGCGTCGGGCACCACGCCCAGCTCGGCCAGGGTCTGGGTGAGGGCGTGGGCGACGGCGAACAGGGCGGGCTGCGCCCACCGGGCGTGGTGGATCGCGGGGTCGCCGGCGAGGACGAGGTCCCGTACGGATGCGCCGGTGTGGTCGCGCAGGGCGTCGTCGGCTTCGTCCAGGTGCCGCCGGTAGGTGGCGGACTCCTGGTAGAGGGCGGCCGTCATCCCCGGCTCCTGGCAGCCCTGCCCGGGGTAGAGGAAGGCGATGGCCGGCGGGCGCAGGGCACGGTCGGTGACGCGGGCACACGTCCGCTCGTCGCCGGCGGCGGTGCGCAGGGCGTCGGCGAGTTCGGCCGTGTCACGCGCGGTGAAGGCGGCTCGGTAGGGCAGGCCGGTCTTGACCTGGTTGCTGGTCCAGCACACCGAGGCGGCGTCGCCGCGCGGCCGGCGGGCCAGCGACTCGGCCTGGGCGGCCAGATTGCGGCGCAGTGCCTCCGGCGTGTCGGCGGACAGCGTGAACACGCCGGCGGTGGCCGGTCCGCGCGCGGCGACGGCCCGGAGGCGGGGTGCGGAGGCCAGTACGGCGTGCGCGTTGGTGCCGCCCATCCCGAAGCTGCTCACTCCGGCGACCACTTCGCCGGCCGGCAGCCTCAGGGGTGCCTTGAGCAGGGCCAGTCCCCGCTCGGCGAGACGGAGTTGCGGGTTCTCCCGGGCTGCGAAGCGGCTGGCGGGCACGATGCGGTGGTGCAGGGCCAGCGCCGTCTTGATCAGGCCCGCGATGCCCGCGGCCGCCTCGGTGTGGCCGATGTTGCCCTTGACCGAGCCGATGGCGCACGGTTCGTCGCGGGGCACCGCGTGCACCTCGCCGAGGGCCGCGCACTCGATGATGTCGCCGAGCGCGGTGCCCGTGCCGTGCGCCTCGATGAAGCGGACCTGGTCGGCGTCCACGCCCGCCCTCCGGTACGCGGCGGCCACCACGGCCTGCTGGGACCAGCGGCTGGGCGCGGTGACCCCGTTGCTGCGGCCGTCCTGGTTGACGGCGGTGCCGCGGATGACGGCGTAGATGCGCTGGCCGGCGGCGAGTGCGTCCTCGAGCGGGCGCAGCACCACCACGCCGACGCCGTCGCTGCGGCCGATGCCGTCGGAGTCCACGCTGAACGGCTTGCACCGGTCGTCCGGGGCCTTCAGACCCATCTGCTGGTAGACCATGCCCAGCGCGGGGGTGAGCACCAGGTTGGCACCGGCGGCCAGCGCGGTCGAACACTCCCCGGCCAGCAGCGAGTTGACCGCGAGATGCACGGCGACCAGCGAGGAGGAGCAGGCGGTGTCCACCGCGAGGCTGGGGCCCTTGAGGTCGAGGTGGTAGGAGATCCGGTTGGCGGTCATGCCTGCGCTGCTGCCGGCGCCGAGCTGCGGGGTGACCCGCCCGTAGTCGCTCATGTGGAGCTGGCCCCACTCGCTGCCCATCACCCCGACGAAGACGCCTGTGTCGCTGCCGGCCAGCGCCGACGGGGCACGGCCGGAGTCCTCCAACGCCCGCCAGGCGCACTGCAGCAGGAGCCGTTGCTGCGGGTCCATGGCCGCCGCCTCGCGGGGCGAGATGGTGAAGAAGTCGTTGTCGAAGGTGGTGGCGGAGTCGACGAAGCCGCCGCGGACGGTGTCGTCGAAGCCCGGACCGCCGCGGTCCGCGGGCAGCGGGCCGATCGCGTCACCGCCGCGCATCAGCAGGTCCCAGAAGGCCTCGATGCCGTGGGCCGCGGGGAAGACGCAGTCCAGACCCACCACGGCCACGGCGTTCACCGTTGCCCCCGGGCGGGGTCCGCGCCGCGAGCCGTCAGATGGGCCGCCAGCTGGGCCACCGTCGGATGGTCCCAGAGAAGCGACGGTTCGACGACGATGCCGAAGTCGTCCTCGATGTCGCCGCACAGGCTCAGCGCGCACACCGAGTCCGCGCCGTACTCGGCCAGGGGCACGGTCGCGTCGATGGTCTCGGGCAGCCGGTCCAGGTAGACCGCGAGGTGCGTGGTCAGCCAGTGGTGGAACGGGGCCTCGATGTGCCTTGGCGGGGAGAGGGTCATCCCTGAAGGCTCCTTGTCCTCATGCTGCGGGCCCGCGCTCAGCCCGGAATCGGTGTGTTGTACAGGTCGAAGCTGCGCCGGTCCCCGTAGCGGGCCAGGACTTCGCGGTGGACCCGCGCGGTGCACTCGGCGGGCAGGTCGGCGGCGGGGACGCCCATCCGCTGGGCGATGCGGTGCAGTGCGGCGGCAGCCCAGGCCGGGTCGCTCAGGAAGGGGTCGGGGCCGCCCCGGTTGTGGTGCCATACGCCGAGGACGCAGGCGGCGGCGAGCACGAGCACATAGCGGTCGGTCAGGGCGAACCAGGCCGGGCCCACCGGATGTTCTGCGTCCGGGGGCGGCAGCGCGAGCACCCGGCTGCGCAGTTCGTGGAGTTCGGCGGTCATCTGCCCGGCCAGGGTGCGCAGCGTGCGCTCGACGGGGGTGGAGCCGGGCAGGGACGCGGCGGTCGCCAGGAGGGTGGCGCTGACGCTGTCCCGGCCGCAGGCAAGGGAAAGCCCGCCGTAGTCGAACGGGGGCAGGGGGGCACCCGGACGGAACAGCGAGGCGGGCGCCTCGACGCCGTGGAACCAGGACTCCTCGGCGAGGGACCTGAGCTGCGGGATGATCGTCGCCTGGCAGGCGACCGTGCCCGCGTGACCGAGGCTGACCACCGGCACGTCGCGGATGTGTTTCTGGAAGATGCCGACGGTGCCCTCGCGGGTGTAGATCTGCGAGCCGAGCACCGTCGCCAGGTCGTACATGGTGTCGCTGAGCACCCGCGGCAGCAGCAGCTTGACCGCCGCGGAGTAGACGCTGGTCTCGGCGGGCAGCAGGTGCAGCGCCCGGGTGGCCACCACGGCCAGGCAGTCGTAGACCAGCAGGTTGACGAAGGCTCCGGCGAGGGTGCCCGCCGTGTGCTGCGGGTCGGCGGGGTCGAGGCCGGTCCGGCCGGGTCCCTGGGTGCGGTCCACCAGTACGGCGGTGCGCAGGCCGGTGTCCACCGCGGCGGACACCAGGGAGGCCATGAGCGTGCGGCTGACCTGGAAGGAGCGCAGGGCCGTCACCGCGCCGCTGCCCGGCGGTCCGAGCAGGGTGTCGTGGGGGACGAGGCAGGCGTCGAGTTCCACTCCGGCGAAGAAGCAGCCGCGCAGGCCGAGGGCGGCGGGCCGGCGGGTGACCCGGTAGCGGTCGCGGGGCAGGGTGTGCGGGTCGAGCAGGAGCACCGAGTGGCGGCCCGTGGTGCCCGGCTGCGGTTCGGTGCGGCAGAACAGCACCAGGGCGTCGGCGCGGTGCAGGTTGTTGATGACCGGTTTTGCGCCGGTGACCGACAGCCCGTCGGGGCGCAGGTGGGCGTGGACCCCGCTGCGGACGAAGTCGTTGGTGTGGGCGGTCTCGTGCTGGGCGATGGCCGCCTTGGAACCGGAGAGCAGCAGACCCGCCAGCCAGGACCGTTGGTCGGCGTTGCCCCGCATCCACACGTCGGACGCGGCCATGAAGGTGGTCATGCCGTAGCCGGCCCCGAGTGCGACGTCGCGGCGGAAGACCGGACGCATCACCCGGAGCAGCGTTTCGGCGGAGTCGAACCGTCCGCCGAGTTCCGTCGGCACGAACTCGCGGCTCATTCCGAAGTCGTCGAGCAGCCCCTCGGCCTCGGTGGACAGCGCCGCACGCCGGTCGGCGTGCAGCAGCGCCCGGTATCCGACCGGGTTGGCCGGGTCCGCGGGGTCGCCCAGCAGCGCCTCCAGCCGTGCGACACGGTCCGGGGTGCCGGGCAGCTCGGTGGGCGGGAGCGGGTGGGTGAGCAGCGTGGACGGCGCGGAGGTCATCACTGGCTGCTCCGCACCATGTCGTGGGCGGGCTCGGCGCCGGGCACGGCGGCAGGCGTGATCAGGGCGCGCACGGCCGGGTCGAGTACGTCGTGGAGCGGTGAGATCTCTCCCCGGAGGAACAGGGTGCGCATCAGGTTGCGCTGGATCTTGCCGCTGGTGGTGCGGCGTACGGTGCCGGGGCGCACGAGGACGACGTTGCCGGCGGGCACGTCGAAGTCCTTTCCGACGAGTGTCTGGATGCTGCGGGCCAGGGTGCGCAGCCGTGCGGTGTCCGCCTGGGGGGCCCGGGCCTCGTGGATCACGACGAGTTGTTCGCGGTCCGCGTCGACGGTGAACGCAGCGCCGTGGCCGGCGGCGAGGGCCGGGCCGATCTCCCGGATCGCCCACTCCACGTCCTGGGGGTAGATGTTGCGCCCGTTGAGGATGATGACCTCCTTCAGGCGCCCGGTGATGTACAGCTCGCCGTCGTCGACGGCACCGAGGTCGCCGGTGCGCAGGAAGTCGCCGGGCTCGTCGGCGAGTTGGGCGTGGAAGGTGTCGTCGGACTCCAGCGGTCGGTGCCAGTAGCCCTGGGCGACGCTGTCGCCGCGCAGCCATATCTCCCCCACGCGTCCGGGGGGCAGTTCGACGTGCGCCAACGGGTCGACGACGCGCAGGTCGAAGTCGTGCACCCGCCCGGAGCCGATCAGGGTGCGGGTGGGTACGTCCGCGGCCGGGGCACGCAGTTCGTCGTGTTCCAGGCCGGCCGCGTCCACGGTCAGCCGGCGGGCGGGGGCGCCCGGTTCGCCACCGGAGACCACGAGGGTGGCCTCGGCGAGCCCGTAGCCGGGGTAGAGGCTCGCGGCGCGCAGGCCGGCGGGGGCGAAGCGGCGGGCGAAGGCGTCCAGGGTCTGGGCCCGTACGGGTTCCGCGCCGCACAGGGCCAGGCGCCAGCTCGACAGGTCGAGTTCGCCGAGGTGGGCGTCGGTGACGCGGCGGGTGCACAGGTCGTAGCAGAAGTTCGGGCCGCCGCCCACGGTCAGGCCGTACTCGCCGATCGAGCGCAGCCAGCGGACGGGCCGCTTGATGAAGGAGACCGGCGAGAGCTGGACGCAGTGGGTGCCGAGCCACAGGGGGTGCAGTACATGGGCGATGAGTCCCATGTCGTGGTAGTGGGGCAGCCAGTTGCTGAAGCGGTCGGCGGCGCTGGTGCCGAGGAGTCGCTGCAGCGCCTCCTGGTTGGCCAGCAGGTTGCGGTGGGTGACCATCACTCCGCGCGGGCTGCTGGTCGAGCCGGAGGTGTACTGCAGGAAGGCGAGGTCGTCGGGGCCGGTCCGGGGGGCGCGCCAGGCATCGGCATGGGCGTCATCGGAGGTGCCGGCGGTGTCTTCGAGGTCTGTGGCCAGACATACCGTCTCCCCGCGGCCGGACACGGCCAGCCACAGCGAGGTGTCCGCCGCGTGCTCGGAATCGGTCAGCACCAGGCTGCTCGCGGTGTCCTTGAGGATGCCGGACACCCGCTGCAGCCGTTCGCCCCGGTCCCCGGGCATCGGGGCGGGCACGGCGATGGCACCGGCGTACAGGCATCCGACGAACGCGACGAGGAACTCCGTGCCGGGCGGGTACAGCAGCAGCACCGGCCGGCCCTGGGCGCCGAGTTCGCACAGCCGCACCGCCAGGGCACGGGCCCGGCGGTCGAGCGTGGTGTAGGTGAGGTGTTCGGGTTCGCCCTGGTCGCGCAGGAACACCTGGGCGTCCGTGTCGCCGAGTGCGGCGGCTCGTTCCCGCATCAGGTGGGTGAAGGTGGTGAAAGCAGCCGTCACGTGAGCCCCCTCATGGCGCATAAGAAGCGGGGCACAGGACGCCCCTCTGCCGCCGAAGCACGCCCATCGTGAGATCGCGGGCTAAAGCGCCGCTTGCGACGCACACCCACTTCACGGAAGTCAGGGGTACGGCTGTCCGAATTTGGGGTGCGGCCGATGCCTACATTGAGGCGGCACGGCCTGTCGTCGGACATGTGCCGGATGTCCGGACACCGGGGTTCGACTTCCCCGGAGGTCTCGCCACGCCCGCTGCGGGGGCTTGGAAGGGAGCCGCCCGGAGCGGCGCCCGAGCGGGCGGGGCGGAGAGTGACTCCGGCGCACAGAACGTCCGGTCCCGCCGGCCGGCGCGACGGAGAAAGAAGGGGGATGCATGCGTTTTCGGATTCTGGGTCCGCTGGAGATCACCTCGTCGGCAGCGGCCGAACCGGTCCGGCCCCGGGCGGCCAAGATCCGCGCGGTGCTGGCAACGCTGCTGGTCAGGGCGAACGAGATCGTCTCGGTGGACGGCCTCATCGACGAGCTGTGGGGCGAGCACCCGCCACGCACCGCGACGACCACCCTTCAGGTCTACATCTCGCAGTTGCGCAAGCTGCTGCACACCGCCGACCCCGAGCACGGCCGGGACGCACTGGTCACACGGCCGCCGGGATACGCGCTGTATCTGGACCCGGCACAGCTCGACCTCACGGTGTTCGAAGAACTGCACCAAGGCGGTCAGAAGGCACTGCTGCGCGGCGACCACGAGGCCGCGGCGGATCTGCAGCGCCGTGCGCTCCAGCTCTGGCGCGCCCCGCTGGCCTCCGACACCCCGCACGGCGCGCTGCTCGCCCGGACCGCGGTGCGGCTGGCGGAAATCCGGGCCGCCGCCCTGGAACAGCGCATGCGCGCAGAGCTCCAGCTCGGCCAGCACCAGCGGCTGATCGGTGAACTCCACTCCGCGGTGGCCGAGATGCCGATGCGGGAGGAATTCCACGTGCTGCTGATGACCGCCTTGTACCGGGCGGGCCGGCAGGCGGACGCGTTACGGACCTTCGCGGAGCTGCGTCGGCACCTCGTCGCGGAACTGGCCATCGAACCTGGCCGGCAGATCCAGCAGCTCCACCAGCGGATCCTGGCCGGCGACCCGGAACTGCTGCACCCGTCGCCCTCCCCCCGGCCACCGCGGGAAACAGCACCGGACGGCACACGTCAGAGGACGACACCGGACGGCACACCCGATGGGACGGCACCGGACGGCACACGTCTTGAGACGGCACCGGACCGCACAGGCCATGGGACGGCACCGGACCCGGTCCGCCCCCCGCGAGTCCGGCTGCCCGGCCGGACAGTGGACCGGCTGCCCCCGCGCGACCCGGTCTTCGTCGGCCGCTCGGACGAACTGGACCGGCTCGGATCCCTGTTGCGCGACGTCCCGGCCGGCGGTTGCGCGGCGGTCGCCGGAGCGGCCGGCACCGGCAAGACGGCGCTCGCCGTCGCCGCCGGCCACGAGCTGGGCGACCTCTTCCCCGACGGCCGGGTCTTCCTCGAGCTGGGCGGTCAGCGACAGGCGGACCCGGCGGACTCACTGCCCCGTCTGCTGCGTCGGCTGGGATGGGACGGACCGCTGCCGGCCGATGAGGCCGAACTGCGCCTCACCCTGCACCGGCTGACCGAGGGCCGGCGGATACTGCTGATCCTGGACGGGGCCGAATCCTCGGCAGAAGTACGGGCGTTGCTGCCGAACACCCCGGGCAGCACCGCGCTGATCACCTGTCGGCGCGTGCCGGACGGACTGACCGAACGGGTCCTGGAACTGGACGTACTTCCCCAGGACGAGGCCAGGCAGTTGTTCACCGCGGCGGCGGGCCGCCTGATCCCGCGGTACGGCGGCGAGACGGCGGTGCGCGAGATCGCCGCGTTGTGCGACGGGCTGCCGCTGGCACTGCGTGCGGCGGCGGCACGGCTGGCCTCCCGCCCCAACTGGGGCCCGGAGATGCTGGCCGCCCGGCTGCGCGACGAACAGCGGCGGCTGGTGGAACTGAGCGCCGCGGCACCCGGCTTCCACGACCGGCTCCGCTCCTGCTACGAGGAGACGGAGCCGGCGCTGCGACACGCCTTCCGCCGACTGGGGCTCGTGCCCGCGGGGCCTTTCGGCCCGCAGACGGCGGCCGCGGTCCTCGGGGAGGACTTGGCGAAGAGTGGAGAACTGCTGAACGGACTGGTCAAGGCGCAGTTGCTGGGCCGGGTGGCGGGCGGCCCGGACCACGGTACGCACCGGCTGTACCCGTTGTGGCGGCTGCTGGCCCTGGAGTGCCTGGCCACGGAGGGCCGCGCCGAAGAGGTGCGGGAGGCCACCGCGAGGCTGGCGGCCGAGTTCACCGCGCAGCTCCGCGCGGCGTACGGTCGCGCGGAGACCCACGGGACGCACCCGCTCGAGTGGTTCAGCCGACGGCAGGACGGGCTGGTGGACGTCGTACGCCGGTGTCATGCGGCCGGCCTCTGGGAAGCGACGCTGCAACTCGCGGACGCCATGACCGGTTTCCTGGAGGCCAGGGCGGCCTGGGACGCCTGGAACACCTGTCACACGCTGGCGCTGGAAGCGGCACGGCGGCAGAAGGACCTCGCCGCGGAGGCCCGGATGCTGCGGTCGCTGGGCGACCTCGCCTGGCAGCGACGGCAGGTGACGACGGCCGCCGAGTTCTACGAGCGTGCGCTGCTGACGGCCGACGCGGCCCCGGCGGCCGCCGAACGCGGCCGGGCACTGGTCGGTCTGGCCGACCTGCAGTTGGACGCGGGCGGGCTGGAGGAGGCCGCGGCGCTGCTCTCCCCCGCGCTCGACGCGGTGGCCGACGACCTCCGGGGCCGCTACGAGGCGCACCGGGTGCTGGGACTGCTGGCCCTGGAGGGCGTCGCGCCGGACGCGGCGGAGGCGCACTTCACCGATTGTCTGAGCCTGGCGACGGCACTGCGCGACCCCCGCCTCGAGTCATACGCACAGCGGTGGCTGGACCGGGTGCAGGGCACCGGCCACCGGCCCCCGGGCTGGTCGGAGGTACGTCCCGGGGTGTGGCGGCTGGCGCCCTGCCGCGACTGACCCCGCGCCGGCCGCGCCGCCGACGGGCCGACCGGGGTCGGGGAAGAGGTACTGGCGGTTGCAGGTGGGGCCGCCAAGCCGGCAGCCGGTGCCGCGGAGCCTGTGGGAAGTGGACCGGGTCCGGGGCGGGTTTATTCACTGGGAAACCGCCGTCCTCGGTGGGTCGATCCTGACGCGGCGCACTGTCGCGGCGTTGACCGCCGCAGCTGCGTGGGCCCTTGGTTTCGCAGCAGAACGGAGCACCTTCCGTTCGAAGGACATCTACCGAGGGGCCCGATTCCCTCCGCCGATCGGCAGACCCGCCGTCACGTACGCACGTAATCGCGGACCATTGGGACGCCGACGACGTACGCATTGGGACGCCTTGCTGACGACGCCGCACAAGCGCAACTGCGTTGGGCCGGCCGGGTGATTCCGTGGCTTACATGACGCCGCCAAGGCTCGAGGCCGCGCAGCATTGGGTGACCTGCACAGCGACAACATCGAGGGAGAACACGAATGAACCGAGTCATGGGTGCGGCACTGGGTGCGGTGGCACTGACGGCCGGAGCAGTCGTTGCCGGGCCGACCGGTACGGCACAGGCGGCGGTTGCCTGCGGTTCCGGAATGGTGTGCATCTACCCACAGACGAACTACGGAGGCGTGCCCTACGTACGGCGCGCCTCCGACGGTTCGGTGAGTCTCGCGAACACGGTCATCAACGACAAGACCTTCTCCGTGATCAACAACTCCGGTCGTACGGCGCGCATTTACCGCAACAGCCGCTACGGCGGTTCCCACACCTGCATCCTGCCCGGTGGCCGCATCGCCGATCTCCGGGGCTACTCCGTCGGCCAGTGGGGATCGTCGCTGAAGATCAACGACAATCGCTGTGGGTGATGTCCCCGGTGCCGTCCATCGATGACGTCGGCTCGTGAACGGTTCGACCCGCGTGGCCCGCAGAGCCGCCCGCAGCCTCTTTGCTTTTGGCTTTGACTCTTGGCTCTTGGCTCTTGGCTCTTGGCTCTTGGCTCTTGGCTCTTGGCTCTTGACGACACATCACTTCACAACCGGCCGCCGCGGCCCAGGGCAGAACCTCCGCCGATGACGTGATGCGAGCAACGCACACCAATGTGGCCGTCAAACGCCGAAACCATTCGCGCGCCTCGCCG
The DNA here is from genome assembly GCF_004023625.1 of Streptomyces cavernae. GTDB lineage: Bacteria > Actinomycetota > Actinomycetes > Streptomycetales > Streptomycetaceae > Streptomyces > Streptomyces cavernae. The sequence continues at coordinate 29,241 of NZ_RPDJ01000063.1, forward strand.
CCGGGCACCGGCACTCACACATCGTTGGGTGCGTCGTCCACCGCTATGGCGATGCTGGGTCCACTCCATCAATCGCGTAGGCGACCGTTGAGTCCGGCGACGCCTGGCCGCCCCCGTCGACCGATGAGTCGTCGCACGGCCGAAAGACCGCCGTACGCAGCTTCTCCCCGACCTTGAACTCGGCATTGGTCACGTCCGAGTACATGCGCTTGTCGTACTCGACCCGGTACTCGCACGACGCCCCGGACTCGCCGTCGCTCGATGACGTACAGGCGGCGGACGCTGCGTCGGTGGCCGCCACCACCAGGGCCCTCATGATTGGGCTCCGTCCGACCGGCACTACGGCTTTCACCTGGATACCTCCTCCCGGAGCAACGGCTCCGGATCAGTAGAAGCTGCGGAGGCCGAGAACATCGCCCTTGCAAGGGTCCTTGCCCTTGTCGAGCACTCGATCGAATGACCGTGCATCGTGGGGTGCTGTGCGAACCCTGGACGTCCTTCAGTCCGAAGCTGTGCCCTGCCTCATGAGTAGCGACGGAGCGGACGTCATATTCGTTCGAGCAACTGCCGCACCAGGCCGGCAAGTAATGGACGGTAGGCGGACCAGCGGTTCGCGGCACCTCTCCGGAAGGAGGTTCTCAGGGGATGGGGGCGAGGGGACCAGCCGGCTCGGCAGCGGTCGGCGGCTAGGACAGGCTTTACCGCTGCACGCTGCACCCACCCCCATCCTCCTCACTTCCGTTTCTTCCAAGCGGCACCAAATGCTACAAGGAACGCTGCGGTTGTAATCGAAAAGAAAGACAGCTTTACCGAGCGCCAATTCGATGCGCCATATGCCGCATCCAGGAGCCACCAGGTAGAGCCCAAAAGACACCAGAGAAATATCGGCCAGGCACGCGATCGATCTTTCCTTGAGCCAGAGTTGTCTTTGCTCACAATGCCTCACAGTAAGCGCGCTCCCTCCAAGAGTCCTGGGGGGGGGAGCGCGCGGATCAGACCCGGCGGATGCGGGACACAGCCTCGGAGCCAAGGATCACCTATCGGGACCCTATCGCTCCACCACCCGTGGCGGCGTTGCCGTGGACTCAGGCAGGCGCGCCTTCCAACCAGCCGGGTGGGTGGAAGTGCGATGGGGAGGCCGGGGCCTGCTTCCGTGGCCGGGGACGGCTACGATCCCGCCATGCCGGTCAAAGGTGGGGATCTGGCGCGTGCCTACTGGGCTGTCGACCGCGCCCTCGGAGGTCAACGGCCTCCGACCAGATCGCAGATGTTCGCAGCAAGACGGCCACTCGTCGTCTGGCTTGTGGCAGGGATCGTGTGGTGGGGCCTCTTCATCATCCTCCTCGAGGGAGACGTTCTGCCCGCGTTGGGCATCGGCGTGCTGCTCGGCGGATTGCTGGCGATGTTCGCCCGGATCGAAAGGGGCCGCCAGCGCCGCCTCGTGCGTCTGGGAGTCTGGGACGGTGTCCACGCCCATTCGGTCGGCGAGACCCGCGCCATGGACAAGCGGCGGATCCACGGCGAGAACCTACGGCCGCTGTGCGAGGTGTTGGCGCACTTCGCCGAGCACGACTTCGGGGACTCCGAATGGGAGGTCGTCGATGCGGCCCTGCCGGGAACGGACATCGAGCGTGATACGTGGTACAGCCACCGGCTGGCAGGCCGACGCACGTTCACCGTGCGGATCGCGGCGGTGCCGGATTCGAGAGACGTCTATGTCGAGATCTACGGGGTGTTGGGCGGCCGCGGAAAGTTCCTGATCGCAGGGGTGTTGCACGTGCTCGGCAAGTATCGCGTGAGCTGATCTTTCTTCAACACGACGTAAAGATGTCGCCCGGACACGGTCCTCGCCTGGGCCGACATCCGCCTCTGATCTGGCCAGTCAAGCAAGACGGCCCCTTTTGGCCCATTCACTCCCGGCACGGCGAACTGGGCGTCGCTACAACGGCACCGGCTTACTCAATGAGCCGAGTTGTCGGTGGGTGATCAGGCAGCAGGAGAGTTTGAGGAACGCTTCGTGGATGTCGGCCCGTCGCTCCCACCGGATCCGCAGGCGTCGGAAGCCGTGCAGCCACGCAAAACTCCGCTCGATCACCCACCGGTAGGTGCCCAGCCCCGTGCCGTGCCGTGTTCCGCGGCGGGCGATCGCCGGCACGATGCCTCGATCGCGGACCTGGTCGCGGCAGACGTCGTGGTCGTAGCAGCGGTCGGCGAACAGCGAGTCCGGCTTGCGGCGGGGACGGCCGATGCGGCCGCGGACCGGCGGGATCGCATCGAGCAGGGGCAGCAGCTGGGTGACGTCGTTGCGGTTCCCGCCGGTCAGCAGGACCGCAAGCGGCGTGCCATGCCCATCGGTAATCAAGGGCCGACGGGGACGAACCCGGCTTTGGTCAGCACCTTTTGTGACGCGGCATTCTGGCGGACGGTGGCCTCTCGCAGTGTGCGCAAACGGTACCGGGCCGCCGTCAGTTGGCACAGTTCCCGGACGGTTGTGGTCGCCACGCCTCGACCGGCGACGTGCTGCGCGACCCGGTAGCCGAGTTCCGCAGTGTGGTCTTCGATGTCGACCAGGTTGAACCGGCCGAGTACCGAGCCGTCCCCCTCGGCGACGAGCACGTGGAAGGCGCAGATGCCAGCCTCCTGCTCACCCAACAAGGCGTTGTACCGGTCGGTGGACTGGTCGAAGAAGTCGTCGCGGCGGTCGGGGACCGAGGCAGCGAAGTAGGCGCGGTTCGCCATCTCGAAGGCCAGGACCGCCGGGGCATGGCCGGCATGCAGCCGCTGCAACTCGGGCATTGCCCGACTCTACTCAGATGCTGCGCCGCGGCCACCTGGTTTCCTTCAGCGGCAGACAGCCCCAAGTAAGGCACATAACGATCTACGGCTGGAGTGGTGATCTTGTTGCTGGAGTGCGGTGGAGAGGGGGCAGCGGTCAGTCGTCGACGAGATCGAGCTGGGCAGCACAGGCGTCCGCTACTCGAGTCCTTCGAGACGGCGGGCATCTTTGATCTCGCTGATCCTGGCAGCCGTCATCGGGGTCCACTCCCTCCTCTGTCCAGCGGCACGGAGGGCTTCTCCAACCTCGCTGAGCTTCACGGAGGACAACACGCCCGCCCGCTCGATCAGGTCGTCCCGGGCCACGGTGGTCAGCCATGTGCATGGAGTAAAGCCTGGACGCGGGAACGCGAACCGCAGCACGCCTTCGAAGGGCAGTCCTTCCGGGGCTCCTACGGCCACTTCAACGCCCAAGCCGCTGATGTCGACGCCCGCTGGCGCAACGACCTGCATCGCCTGAAACCCGGATGACTCCTCGTCCGAGAGCAGCACGACCGGGCGTCGCTCATCGAAGTCGACCCACCAGACTTCACCGCGTTGCATGTGTCCTCCTGGCACGAGACGGCGGGCGAACGCTGCGTGCCCCGTGCGGGACACGGAAGGGATGCGGCCCCGTCTTCGCACGTCGTGACCGAGGGGCGGTGAAGACGGGCGCGGCCACCGTTGATCATCGGTGTGTGAAGACTGAAGATCATGCGGTGGCCGCGAGTCACAGCGTAGACCCTGCCCGCTGGCAGGAGGCGTTCGAGGTCCTGATGACCCGGATAGCGGGCCGGTTCGCGCGGGTTGAACCCCGGCGTCGGGTGCGGGACTTGGTGCTGGGGCTGCTGTCGGACCTGCCGCGCAAGAACTGCTGGAGCATCGCCGAGTGGGCCGGGCAGGCCAGTCCGCATGGTCCGATCGTGGGCCGGCTCGACTTGGACGTCGAGTCCCTGGAACTGCCCGCCGAACCCGGCCTGCACCTCAACGTCTACACCGCACCCGCGGGCACGCCGACCGCTGACAATTTGGCGCTCCTGGCGTCGTGAGCGGCCACCCCAACAGACGCTGGCGACCGAGCTCGAAGCACACAACGGATAGTCCAACCCCTTCAGCCGTACTAGGGTCCGTCTCCCCGACCAGCGCGGGCAGACCGCACCGCTCGGCCAGCCGCACCACCGGCCCCAGCCCGCCGTACACCATCAGGTTCGGATCATCGAACGCGGACGAGACCGCCGCCGCGGCATGGGAAGACTGCATCTCGGATGTGCCTTGCCGATCGTGCCTGATGCGGTCCTAGAGAAACCCCATCATCGCAGGTCGCAAGGCACTCCTTCGTTTCTGGGTGAGCCATCCACGGGCATCAAGCCGGTGGATCCGGGCTCAGTCAGTGCCCGAACGGAAAATCCCCCGGCCAAGGGCATGCTGACGCGTCCGTTGGCCTGGCCCCGGGGCGGCGCACCTGTGGCGCACAAGCGCCCCTCTAACGCTCCTGGTTAGCCTCCGACCAGGTGTATGACCCGCCTGGCGCCGCCAGGGCTGTCCGCCGCCGGACCGACAGGAGCCGACCCACGTATGTCTGCGCAAACCACCACGCCGCCCGGAACGGCGCCAGCATCCGTCAAAGAGATCCGTCGTCTGGACCGGGTCGTCATCCGGTTCGCGGGTGACTCGGGCGACGGTATGCAGCTCACGGGCGACCGCTTCACCTCGGAGACGGCCTCGTTCGGCAACGACCTGTCGACCCTGCCGAACTTCCCCGCGGAGATCCGGGCCCCCGCCGGCACCCTGCCGGGCGTGTCGTCGTTCCAGCTGCACTTCGCCGACCACGACATCCTCACCCCCGGTGACGCGCCGAACGTGCTGGTGGCGATGAACCCGGCGGCACTGAAGGCGAACGTCGGCGATCTGCCGCGGGGCGCGGAGATCATCGTCAACACGGACGAGTTCACCAAGCGGGCGATGCAGAAGGTCGGCTACGCGACCAACCCGCTCGAGGACGGCTCGCTGGACGGCTACAACCTCCACCCGGTGCCGCTGACCACGCTGACCGTGGAGGCGCTCAAGGAGTTCGACCTGTCCCGCAAGGAGGCCGAGCGCAGCAAGAACATGTTCGCGTTGGGGCTGCTCAGCTGGATGTACCACCGGCCGACGGAGGGTACGGAGCGGTTTCTGAAGTCGAAGTTCGCCAAGAAGCCGGACATCG
>NZ_RPDJ01000064.1 GCF_004023625.1 Streptomyces cavernae
ACACCTGTTCGACACCGTCCACCGCCCGCCCGAAGCAGCCTGACGTCCCCGACCGCCTCGCCCGTCAGGGCCCGACCGGAGAGCCTACGTGGAAGAGCTGGGCAGACCAGCAGACAACGCCTGCCCACTCCACGGCAACCGCTCCACATCCGGCTCACAAGCCCATCAGAAGATCACTCTCGGCCCCATCGGTGGATCGAGGCTTAGAGGGTGCGGTCGGTGACGTCCAGGCCGGCCTCGCGGGCCATCTGGCGGGCGTGGTCGGTGCGGGTGAGGTAGTGCAGGCGGGCGAGCAGGCCGCGGCGCGCGGTGATGGGCGTGGCGATGAAGCCGGCGAGCGCGTCCAGTTGGCGGGCGACGGCTACGTGACCCTTGATGCCGCGGGCGCCGTACGCGCCGAACTCGATGCTGCGTCCAGGCATGGTCTCCGGTCCTTGAAGCTCGCGGATCACTGTACGGGGGTATGGGGGCCGACCTCCCGCCCTGGCGTCGGAGATTCGACGACGCCAGGGGAGAGAGATCAGCACTCTCAGGCGCGCTGAGAGGCTTCCCTGGCCTGTTGAGCGTCAGGGTCAGGTTTCATCGACGGGGTCGGGGTCGGATCCGACGGTGTAGCGTCCTTCACCTTGACCTCGGTGACGCCGCGTCCCTCAGGGAAGACCGGCCGCCAGTCACCGACGAGGTGCAGCTCATCGGTGCCCATGGCACGCACGACCATCAGCCCCTCGTCGTACGCCCGATGCGCCTTCCACCACAGGTTCGCGAAAGCCTGACTCCGGATGATGTGCATCCAGTCCGCGCGGTAGATCTCCCAGTTGTAGTTCGACTCCCCCAGCGTGGAGACGAACTTCGAGTACATCGCCTTGACGTACTCCAGCGTCACCTCGTCGCCCTCAGCGATCGCCCGGTCCCGCGCGTCCTTCAGCGCGACGCGGAACTTTTCCAACAGCCCCTCGGTGGCGCCGGAGGTCCAGGACTCGTGGACCGTGGGCGGGTCGCACAGCCCGTACTTCGGGCCGGACAGCCGCAGCAGCAGGCGCAGGATGGGTTCGGTGACCCACAGCGGGCCCGGCTCGTCCCGGCTGCCGATCGGGTTCGGCAGGACGTCCTCGTGCTCCCACACGGGCGGGGTGATGAGGTGGACGCCGGCGCGGCGGCGGTCGTGGTCGAAGCCGGTGGAATGCTCCAGCTGCCCGATCGGCAGATGGGTCTTGAGCGCGGACAGGTAGGCGCCGTTGATGTCCAGCGCGGTCACCTCGTGCTCTCCGGTCGGCAGTTCGCGCCTGGTCCACTTGGGGCGGGCCTCCCAGATCTGGTCGGCGCCGCGGGCGGTCTGCTTGCGCAGGATGTCCGGCAGCCACGGGTGGGCGACGATCTCGTAGCGGCCACCCTTGCGGGTGGCGTCCAGCAACGCCATCGCATCCGGGATCGCCCGCTTCACCAACGCCGCGATGGCGGCTTCGACGTCGCCGGAGGGCGGCCGCGACGGCGGAGCCGATCAGATCCGGCATGTCGGAGGCGGCCTGCACCCGTCGTCCGGCAGGCACCACCCGCATACCGCCCGCGGACCGGGCGGCGGGGCGAGGACGGGGCGCCGTCCGGGGCTTCTCAGCCGGTGCAGGCGCTGGCGCCGGGGCGGCCGCGGGCTCCGAGGACTGGACGGTGATGGCGGTGGCGGCGCACTCGGTGGGGTCCAGGTGCTGCGGGTAGCCGGCCACTTCATGCCGTGCGGGCAGCCCGCACAGGACGCACGGCTGCGGCTCGGCGAGGGCGGCCTGGTCCTCGCTGTCGCCGGACTCCGGCTCCGGTGCGGCAGACGGCTGCGCCTGCTCGCCGAGGACGCCGGCCGCAGCGCGGCCGCGGTCGCGGACTTTCTGCTCGGCCTGATCGAGGAAGTAGGCGTACTTCGTGCGGGGTTCGCCGCCGGGGTCAGCGGTCCGGGAGGTCACCCTCGCCGGTCTCCAGCCAGTCGCGCTCGGCGTCGGTGAGCCGGTGGGCCGCGGCGGCCAGGGAGTCGCGGACCTCCTCGGGCAACCGGGGCCCGATGAGGGCGACGACCGGGAAGGGCTGGGAGAGGGTCCAGGCGAGGGAGATGCCGGTGGCGGAGATCCCGGTGCGCCGGGCGAGCAGGCGGGCGCGGTGGACCCGGGCGGCGTTGGTCTCGCTGTACCAGCTTTCGGCGAGCGGACCAGTGCGCAGCTCGTCGGGGTCGGCGAGCGCGTGCGCGCCACGGCCCTGGCTGGCCCAGGGGTACAGCCGGACGGTCCCTTCGGCGAGCCAGTCGCGCCAGGCGGGGTCGTTGGAGGTCACGGTGCCCGGGTAGATGGGGTGGACCATGTTGATCAGGCTGTACTGGTTGCTGATGCCGGCGGGCAGCGGCAGGCCGTGGGCGCGGGCGTAGGCGACGGCCTCGACGACCCGTTCGAGGGTCCAGTTTGACATGCCGTACGCGCCGATGAGGCCGCGGTCCACGAGGCCGGCGAGGACGGTGACGAACTCCCCCACGGGGACGTCGGTGTTGTCGCGGTGGAGCATGTAGAGCGCGGCATCCTCGCGGCCCATGCGTTCGAAGCTCTCGGTCAGTTGGGGTTCGACGCGGTCGGGCAGGCACTCCGGGGTGTGCGCGCCCTTGGCCAGCACCCAGACGTCCTTCTCGACGCCGCGCGACCGGGCCCAGGCGCCGAAGGTGCGTTCGCAGCAGCCGGGGCCGTAGGCATGGCCGTAGAGCCAGGCGGTGTCGAAGGCACGGCCGCCGCCCTCCCAGTAGGCGTCGAAGACGGGGAAGCCGCGTTCGTTCTGGCCGAAGGCAGAGGTGCCGAGGAGCAGCGGCGGGCCCTCGGGGCCGGGGGGCGGGGCGGAGGCGGGCCGGGGGGCGGTGGTCATGTGGCTCTCCTGGTGTGTCGGGGTCGTCGGGAGGCGGCGGGCGCCGCACCGCGCCGGTACGCGGCCGGTGCGGCGCCGTGGGTCCATCGACGGACGGGGCGCGGGTCACACCGTGACGGCGACGGCCCGGCGGACCTCGTGGGCGATGTGGTCCAGGTGCCCCTCGGTGAGCCCGGGGTGGGACGGCAGCGCAAGCAGTTCCTGGGACAGCCGCTCGGCGACCGGCAGGGATATCCCCTCGTGCCCGGCGAACGCGGGCTGCTTGTGCAGCGGAAACGGGTAGCGCAGCAGCACCGGGACGCCTCGCGAGCGGAGGTCGGCCGCGATCTCGCCGGCCGGGCGGCGGCCGCCGCCCGGCGCCACGCGTACCGCGTACTTCCAGAACGCGTGGGTGGTGCCCTCCGGCTCCACCGGCAGTTCCAGGCCCTCGACACCGGCCAGCCGCTCTGAGAGGCGGGCGGCGTTGCGGCGGCGGGCCTCGACCATCTCGCCGAGCCGCTTGTGCTGGGCCAGGCCGATGGCTGCCTGGACCGAGGTGAGACGGTAGTTGTAGCCCACCTCGTGTGCCCAGATCATGCCGGGGCGGCCCTCGATGGGGCCCTCGCCGTGGCTGCGCAGGCGGCGCAGCCGCGCTGCGTAGTCCGGGTTGTCGGTGAGCACGGCGCCGCCCTCGCCGCCCGACGTGATCACCTTCTGCTCGAAGAGGCTGACGCAGGCGAGGTCGCCGAAGCCGCCGATGGGACGACCGCCGATCTCGGTGCCCAGCGCTTGCGCCGCGTCCTCGACGACCGGGACGCCCGCCTCGGCGGCGACGGCGGTCAGGGCGGCCATGTCGGCGGCGATGCCATTGATGTGGACGACCACGATGGCCTTGGTCCGGTCGGTGATCAGCGACTTCACCGAGCCCGGGTCCAGGCAGTGGGTGTCCGGTGTGACGTCGGCGAAAACCGGGCGGGCGCCGAGGTACACGACGGGGCTCGCCGAGCCGATGAAGGTGTGGGCGGGCACGATGACCTCGTCGCCGGGTCCGACGTCCAGAACGTGCAGCGCGAGGTGTACGGCCGCCGTGCCGGTGGACACCGCGACAGCGTGCTCCACGCCCTGGCCGGCGGCCAGGGCCGCCTCGAATTCCTGGACGGTGCTGTTGCCTTGCCCCACCAGGCGGTTGGAGCACAGGGCCGCCACCGCCGCCTCGATGTCGTCGTCCGTCAGCTGGGGCCACCGCGGTAATTCCTGGAAGGAGCTCAAGGTGTGACCTTTCGGTTCGGAGGGGGAGGGTTCGGGAATGGTCGGGGGCCGTCGGGCACGGCCGTGGTTCATCGCAGTCCGAGCGCCGCGCACACGGTGCCGAACAGCTCGGTGTTCTCACGGAGGCCGAGGACCCGGTGCGCGAGCGGACCGCGGGCGGCGACCGGCACGGTGACCCCGGCGTGCTCCTGCGTCCCGCCGGGTTCGGCGGTGGCGTACCCGAGCAGCATCCGGCCGCCCTCCTCGGTGACGAGGGTGGTGGACAGCCCGGCCGGCCGGGCGTCCTCGGGCAGGATCTGGGTCGCGTGGCCGTGGTCGGCCGTGACGATCACGAGGGTGCGGGGGTGGTGTTCGGCGTACGCGAGGGCGACCGCGACCGCCCTGTCGAACCCCACGGTCTCGCCGATCTGCCCGCAGGGGTCGGCCTCGTGCGCCCGGTCGTCGATCGAAGCGCCTTCGACCTGGAGGAAGAAGCCCTTGCCGGTGGCCCGGTCGCGGCGGGCCGTCAGCTGGCCGAGCGCGGCGCGGGTGGACTCGGCGAGGGTGGGTGTGCCGGCGGGCCGGGCGGGATTGCGGACGGCGCACCGCTGGGGCGCGGTGCCACCGGGCGCGGCCGGTGCCCCGGTCCATTCCACGGGCAGGTAGTCGGGCGCGAACAGCCCGAGCACGCGCCGGTCGGTGCGGGCCGCCGTCAGTTCCGCCCGGTCGCGCACCACCTGGTAGCCGGCCGCGCGGGCCAGCTCCAGCACCGTACGGCCACGGTTCGGGCCGTCCGTGACGGTCTGTGCGAAGTGGTCGGCACCGCCGCCGAGCAGGACGTCGGGGCCGGCGGCGACCGTCTGCTCCACGACGGAGCCGGCGCCGCCGGCCGCCCGGGTGTCCGCCGGGCACTCGGCCATGTCGGCGGGGCCCTTGCAGGACCGGTCCGTGACGTGGGCCGTCAGGGCGGCGGGGGTCGCGTCGGCGACCGAGGCGGTGGTCACGCTGCCCGTCGCGTAGCCGTGGCGGCGGGCTTTCTCCAGCAGCGTGGGCAGCGGCCGATTAGTGCCGGGCGTCTTGGAGACCCGTCCATTGACGGTCCGCTGGCCCGTCGCCCAGGCGGTGGCGCCGGCGGCGGAATCGGTGACATAGACCGGCCGGCCCCGCTCGTCCACGGAGAAGGTGGTGCGCCGCCCGGTGGTGTCCAATGTGTCCAGGGCCAGCCTGCCGGCCGCGCCGGCGGAGTAGTCGCGCGCCGCGGTGATCTCCGCGTCGCCCATGCCGTCGCCGATGAGCAGGATGACGTTGTCCGCCGGTGCGCGGCCTTGGACGTTGTCCGCCGGTTTACGGTCCCGGTCCGCTCCGCCCGCCCCGTCGGAGGTGGAAGCGGCGGGCAGGGTGACGAGGACCAGCAGGACCGCGGCCAGGACGGCGCCGCGCCGCCCCAAGCGGCGTCCCCGGTGGGTGGACGTGCGGCTCATCCGGCCCAGCCCCCCACGGGCATGGCCGCGCCAGCGGCCGGTGCCTGGTCCAGGACGACACGGGTGCCGGTCGCGGCGGCACGGCCGGCGACCGCGGCCACTTCCTGCGCGCGCAGCGCCTCCTCGGCGGTGCAAGGACTGGTGGCACCCCGCGTCACCATGTCGACGAAGTCATGGATCTCCTGCCGGTAGGCGGTCGCGAAGCGGTCGGTGAAGTGCTGGTACGGGGGGTGCTCACCGGGGGCGGGCGAGCAGCCCATGCCGTCCTGGCCGAGCAGGCGCAGCGGAGTCCGCGCGTCAAGCCCGACCGCGTACGAGCCCTCGGTGCCCAGCACCTCGACGCGGTGGTCGTACCCGTGCGGGTCGAGCCGGGACGCGGTGAGCACCGCGCGAGCGCCGTCGGCGAGGGTCAGGGCGGCCGTGGCCACGTCGTACCCAGCGCCACCCAGCAGCCGTGCCCCGTCGGCCTGCAGGGCCACGATGGGTTGTCCGGTCAGCCAGTGCACGGCGTCGATGTCGTGTATGAGGCAGTCGGTGAAGATGTCGCCGGCCGTCCGTTCGTACGCGTCGGCCGGCGGTTCGTGGTCGAAGGCGGTGCACCGGACCAGCAGGACGCGGCCGAGCCGACCCGAGACGATCCGTTCACGCAGTGCCCGGTAGGCGGGGTCGCAGCGCCGCTGGAAGCCGACGTGCACGCGGGCGTGGGCGAGAGCGCCGGCCAGCTCGCGGGCCTCGGCCACGTCGGCGGTCAGCGGCTTCTCGCAGAACACCGGCACACCCGCCCGTGCCGCGGCCAACAGCGGGACCCGCCGCTGTGTCGCCGGGGTCGCCACGACCAGCGCGTCCACGCCGGCGACGACCTCGGCGAGTGTCCGCCGCACCGTCACGCGGGCCCCGGTCTCCTCCGCCAGGGCGCGGGCCAGCCGGTGGGCGCCGTCGGGGTCGACGTCGTGCACCGCCACGGCGGGTGGGTCGGGAAGCTGGAGGAGCGTACGGGCGTGCAGCCGGCCCATGCGGCCGGCCCCGACGATTCCCACTCTCATCGAAAGTCTCCGTAACAGCCCGTCGGCGCCCCCGGGAGGAGTGCCGGTATGAGGTTCCTGCGTCAGTCGAGTACGGCGGCCCAGCGGGGGTCGGTCACGTCCACGCCGGAAGAGGTGAGCTTGGTGCGCAGCTCCTCGCGCAGCCCCGCCAGGTCGGCCTTGGACTGGCGCAGACTGGCGGCGAGCCGGGTGCTGCGGGTCCGGTAGCCCGAGGGGGCGTCCGGCCGTTTGTTGAAGTCCTCCAGCAGCAGGGCGTCGACGTGCGCCGACCAGGGCAGCTCATGGATGCCCGCGGCGATCTCGCTGGGCCGCAGCCGGTGCCAGTAGGAGATGCCGCCGGCGTGGACCAGCTGGGGGGCGAAGACCTTGGTGCCCGGGAACTGGTGGAAGTGGACGATCCGCAGGCCTGCGGCCAAGGCCATGAGCTGGTAGAACATTAGCCCGTCGAAGACGACGCGGATCACCTCGTTGCCATTGTGGAGGTGGTGGTACCGCTCGTGGCTGCGCACCTCCCGGCCGTCGTCGAGGACGTCCACCACCCCGCCCTGCGGGAACGGCAGCCGGGGACCCTCCAGGGCCATCACTCGGGCCAGCGCCCGCTCGTGGTGCGGCTCGATAAGCCGCACCGCCGCGCCGTCGATCTCCTTCTCCGGGCCCGGGGGGATGTACGCGTACGCGGCGGGCGTGACGGGGCCGCCGATGGCGCGTTCGATCTCGGGGCGTACCCGGGGGTCCAGGGCCAGGAAGGGCGGCGCGGCCAGGGGGATGGGGCCGTAGCTGAGCGGGCCGCTGACCGCCACGCCCGGCTCCAGTCCGTCCATGCAGCGGTCGAACCAGTCGGTGTCGGTGACGAAGCAGTCGACGTCGACGATGCCGAACGGCCGGTCCAGGTTGCGCAGCAGGAACTCGAAGATCTCGTGGCTGCCCACCCGGTCGTCCATGTCGAAGACGGGCAGGCCACCACTCATGCGGTCGCGCAGCGCAGCCTCCTCGGCGTTGAGCGCGGAGCACACGAACACGCAGTTCAGCCGCTCGGGGACGAAGCGCAGGAAGTGGTGGACGACGTGCAGCAGGCCGGAGGAGAAGAAGCAGAACCACGGGGGGCGGTCGTCCGGGAGACCGGCCAGGAACTCCCGGAAACGGTCGTCGAGGTGCGTCAGGGACTCCCCGGGGCGTGTGTCGCCCGGGGGCTTCCCGGTCGGATCGGAGGTCATCACCATGTCGGGGCCATTTCGTCGTGGCGCGGGAGTCGGCCGGGGTTCAGACGACGTCCCAGTACTGGCCGAGTAGGAAGGGCAGTCCGAAGGACACGGACTTCTTGCCGTTGGGCTGGTACGCGGACCGGGGCAGCGTGCGGAAGTCGATGCTGACTCGGCTTATCTCGGTGTCGTTGACGACGTTCCCATGCCAGGAGTTGGCGCCGTCGAAGACGATGACCTCGCCGTACTCGGCGTGCACCGGCTCGTTGTCGATCCACAGGGTGTTGTTGCCGAAGGCCCGGGTGACCGGCACCCAGTAGTTGACCTCCGCCGGGTCGTGCCCGAAGTCGCGGTCGCGGTGCCAGGAGCCCACGGCGACGGAGTTGCGCAGGTGCACGCGGAAGGTGGGCACCCGCTGGAGGTAGACGTCGTCGACCGTGTCGCCGAGCAGGTGCCGTGCAAGCGTGCGGTACGCGAGCGAGACGATGTCGAAGTTGTCGTAGAACTGCTTGTGATACGGAGTGCTCTGGTCGGTCTCCCGGGTGGCGAGCCACTCGCTGGCCGCCAGGCCTTCCAGGTCGTCCACCTTCAGCACCTCGCGCACGAGGTCGGCGAGGGGGATCTGGGTCACGTCATAGCGAAGCCTTGTGTACTTGGCCATGTGTTCTCCTCACACCAGCATGCGGCCGCGCAGGCGCTTGCACCGCCGGTACCAGCCGCCGACCAGTTCGTCGATCACCGGGTCGCCCGTCTCCCCATCGCTGACCTCGTGGGCCCGGCCGGCCGCGCGAACCGCCAGCCGGCGGGCGGCGAGCCGCAGGGGGATGGTGGGGATGGTGAGCCGCTCCAGGTGGTTGCCCAGGCGCTCGAGCGTGCTGAGGTCGAAGAACTCGCGTTGCCAGCGCAGTTCGTTGTGGCGCCAGTCCTTCAGACCATTGAAACCGCGGCCGTCGTTGTGGTGCATGACGTCCTGGAGGTCCTGGACGATCACGCGCTTGCCGGCGGCACGGACCAGGGTGGCGAGGATGACGCCGAGCCCCTCGAAACCGCGGTAGTGCCCCTCGGGGAAGCGGATGTTCTCGATGGTCCAGCGGTTGACGCACAGGATGACGTCGTCCACGGCGTGGACCTCGTAGCGGTCCGACCCGTAGTCGTGGACCTTGTCGTAGTCGGTGACCCGGCCGCGCCGGGTCACCTTTTCGTTCCACCAGGCCAGCGAGACGGTGTCGGAGCCGCCGACCGAGCCGAGCATCCCCACGGAGTCGTCCTCGAAGACCGGCTGTGCCACCTCGACCGGATTCTTCCGCAGCTCGACGTCGTCGTGGAGCATCACCAGCCCGGTGATGTCGGAGTTGGCGGCCGCCTGGTCGAACATGGCGTTGTACGCCGAGAACAGTGAGCGCTGGTTGCGCATGGTGAACACTGGGCTGCCCGGTGTCCGGACCCGCTCGATACCCGGCAGGCAGATGCGCTCAAACAGATTGCCCGGGCCTACGCAGACGCCGTAACCGATCACGTGGTCAACCTCCCTTGGCGGTAGCGAACGTGGCGGGCCATCAGAACCGGTAGGTCTCCAGCGCGCCGGTGCGGCGGACGTCGAGCGTGGCGCAGTGGAAGCCGCCGCCGAGGGTGCGCGAGTGGGTGAGCTGGAGCGGCAGCACGTCCATCCCGTGCTTCTCCAGCAGCTTGATCAGCCCGGTCTGCCGGCGGTCCACGACGGCCAGGTCGGGCCGCACCACCAGCAGGTTCATGCCGATCCACACCGAGCAGTGCGGCTTGTCGCCGGTGAAGCCGATGTCGACCAGCTCGGGGCAGGTGATGGTCTCCCACGACCGCAGGAAGTCGGGCATGTTCCGGTCGTTGACCCGCGAGGGGTTGATCAGCACGAGGCCGGGCCGCAGCGGCACGATGGTTGAGTCCACATGGGTGGACGCGTACAGCCCCCGGCAGGGGTGCACCGTGTAGGTGTCGCCGACCGCCGACTGGAGCCACTTGGCGCCGAGTTCGTTGCCGCTGTCGGACACCAGGTAGAGCAGGTCGGTGCCGAAGCGCAGCACGTTGGCGGCGTCGAACACCGGCTCCACGTCGGTCAGCCGCTCACCGGCCGGGGCCTGAGGGTCGTAGGAGGCGTCGGTCAGCCGCGGCTTGGGCGCGGACAGCCACCGGGCACCGCTGGCGAAGTAGTCCAGCAAGATGTCCTTGTAGGCGAGCGACTCCAGGAAGCGGGCGCGCAGCGCCATCGGGGTTTCGATGACGGTCCGGCCGATGGACAGCAGCCCGTCGCGGGGGCAGTAGTCGTGGAAGCCGTCCGTCTCCCAGTCGGGGGTCCTGATCAGTGCGGCGTTGTCACGGGCCTGGGGCCGGCGCACCGTGACGCCGAGCTTGGTCAGCTCCTCCACCAGGATGTGGAGTTCCTCCTCGGTCTCCTTCACCACCCGGTCCGGGTAGGCGCCGGAGGGGACCTGACCCTGGCTGTCGTACTCGCTCGCGTACTCCACCGCGAAGACGCTGCGGTCGGCGCGAGGGACGCGGGCGCCCACCGCCGTGCCGACGATGATCTCCTCCAGCGGGTCCCATTCGTTGTGCACGCTGACAAGGCTCATGACACTCCTCACGTGGATGGGCAGGGGGATGCGACGACCGGTGGCCGGTGCGGCGTGGGCCGGCCCGCGGCGTGTGCCGCCGGCCCCGGGGGCGCGGCGGTGGGCGGAAGGCGGGCCGGGACGTGTGCCGGCTGCCGGGAACGGCCCGGCTGGTACGGCGTACGACGGGAGGTACGGAACGAACGGCGGGAACGGCCTCGACGGTACCGGTGGGCGTTCGGGCCCCGCTCCGGGGGACCGCGCGGGATTCCGGTGCGACGTTCCTCAGCGGCGTCGCCCGGACCACCGGACCGCTCGAAGGCTAACAACCGCCGCCTCGATCCGCGACTGTGTCCGCTGCCGCCCCGCGCCGTCGCGGACGAGGTCGCCACCTGGGCTTTCCCGGGCACGGGTCAAGGCCCGCGCAGCCCGCCGCCTTCCATGGACACACCGGGAGGGCGGCACACATCGGGGCCTCCGGGCAACGAAAAGAACGCGACGCGCACCCGGGTGGGTGCGCGTCGCGTTCGGCGGCGTACGGCTCGTCAGGCCCGTGAGGCCAGTGCGCTGGGGGGCGTGTGCCTGGTCAGTGGCGCGACAGCGCGTCGGCCACGGCGGTCTGCGACGGGTGGATCGTGGTGCGCCCGTCCTCGATGTCCCACAGCGTGTTCTGGAGCAGCCGGCCCAGGGTCCAGCCAGCCGCGCGATCGCGGTCCAGTCCCAGCGCCTCGGTCAGCAGGTCGAAGCGCCGGCGGACCACCCGCAGCGGGTCGCCGGTCCCCTCGAGCTTCTCCCAGCCCGTGTCCAGCGCGGGCCACAGGTCGAAGCCCGGATCACCGGCCAGCGGTTCGGGGTCGATGGCCAGCCATGGCTCACGCTCGGCGGCCAGCACGTTGTCGTAGTGCAGGTCCCAGTGCAGCATCCGGTCCCCCGGCTCGCCCACGAGCTCGGTGACGGCCGACGCCCAGCCGCGCAGGCGCTGCCGGTCGGCGGGGTCCGTCAGTGAGCCGACGGCCCCGGGCACGGCCTCCAGCATCTCGCGTGCGATTCCGCCCAGGTCGCGCAGCCCGTCGGGTGCCGGGACGGAGTGCAGCCTTTCCAGCAGCCCGGCCAGGGTGCGCATGGCCACGTCGTCGTCCTCGACGGACGCCAGGGTGCGCGAGGCGTCCAGGCGCTCCAGCAGCATGGCACTGCTCACCGGGTCGTGGTCGAGCAACCGCACGACGCCGTTGCCGTTCCAGACGCGCAGCCCGGTCAGCGCGGCGGTCGTCTCCTCGCGGGGCATCTGGAGCTTGAGCGCGGCCCGGGTGCCGTCGGCGCGCCGTACGGGCACCACGAGCGAGGCCTCACCGGAGGCGACGCCGCCGTCCTGCTCCAGGTCCCACCGGCTGAGCAGTTGCGCGACCAGGGCGGGCATGGTGGCGATCCAGGCCCGTTCCTCCTCACCACCGTTCCTCGTCAGGGACGCGGCCAGGGCGTCGGGGACTTCGATTTTTTCCGGCGTACTCATCGGTCTTTCCTTCACGGGGAGTTGCCCGCCGCGGCCCGGCCGTGGTGACCCGAGCGGGCCCGTCGGCGGGACCGGGCGGTCTACCAGGGTCGCGCGGTGTGCGCGTGGCCGGCCGCGGGGCCGGGGTTCTCGGGGGCGCCGTCCGTGGCCGTGCCCGGGCACCTCACCGCAGGCCGGCCCGGGGCAGCGGGGCGTCCGTGTCGCCGTCGGTGACGTCCGGAGCCCGCTCGTCGGTCCTGTCGGCGTCGACCCGTTCGAGCTGCTCGGCCACGCGCTGCCATATCTCGGCGCAGCTCCGGGCGAGTTCGGCGATGACCTCGGCGCGGTGCGGCGGCACGTTGCCAAGCAGCCGGTCCCAGTCCTGGCTGCGCACGGCCACCACGTTGAGCCAGCGCAGCAGCACCCGGCCGTCCTCGGTGAACCGTATGGACGGGTCGCGGCTGAGGTGACGAAGCATCAGGGCACATGAGGGAGCGGTTTTCTCGGCCCGTTCGGTACGGGCCGATGGCTGTTCGGCGACCGCCGGCGTGTCCCGCACGCGGTCGCGTCCGGGCAGCGGGCTCTCGCCCCGGCCCAGCCGCTTGCGGACGTCGGAGGCGGTGCCCAGGGACACCCCGGCCCGGGCGGCGATCTGACGCAGCGGGGCCGTGGGGTTCTCCTGGATCAGACGGCCGGCCAACTGCCGTCCCTCCGTGGCGTCCAGGGGGCGGGTCCGCCCGTCCCGGCCGACCCGTACGTTCGACTGTGTAACTCCCGCGGTCGAACAGGACCGCAGGGTTCCCACCGTTTTCGCGGAGAGGCCGGTCGCCCGTCCGATGGCCCGGTCGGACCAGAGCGGATGGCTGGTGAGGATGCGGCTCGCGGCGGCCTTTCGGTCGTCGAGGGAGAGCGGCAGGCCGTGGGCGATGTTCGCTTTGACCGCGAGGACGAAAGCTTCTTTCTCCTCCCCCTCGAAGTACCGGACCGCGATCTCGGTGGCGCCGCGGAGTCCGGCGGCCCGCAGCCGGTGCATGCCGTCGATGACCCGCAGTGTGGAGCGCATCACCACAATGGGAGGAAGTTCCGCTCCGGATTCTGCGAGAGTACGAATGTGTTCGGCATCCTCGCCGGAACTGCGAGGGGAATCGGAGGCCCGGAGCGAATCGATCGGCACCATGACCACGTCGGACAATTGGAAGCTATTCTCGTCGGATTCTCCCAGGCACCCAATTGGCTGGTCACGCACTTGAACAGGACTGTTACCTAAAACAGGCTCCATTACCTATCCTTTGGTCGCCGGGCATTCAGGGCAGCACGTGTCAAGACCTTCGCTCTTTCTCCCGGCATATGCCTAGCATCCATGAACGCTTGCGTAAAGCAACCCCCAGCGGCCGAAAGGCGACCTCGGGGCGGGTGGGTCACTCACCGGCGCGGGCACCGTCGCCGCACGGCAGACCGGCAGAACAGGGGGTGCCGGACAGGGCCGCGGGGACGACGGCCCGAGCCATGCACTCCTTTCTGGCCACTGCCGACGAACAATCAGTCGTCCTCGTCAACGCAGTCTTACGCAAAAGGATTCATCGCGCGGCGGGAAAACGTCACACCGTCCGCCGCCTCCCGCCGCTGTCCGGCGGCGCGGCCTCTCCCGCGACAGCGCCACGCATCCGTGTTCCCACGCCCCCCGTGTTCCCAAGACCACACAGGGAGAACGACATGAAAGCGCTCGTACTGGCCGGCGGAGCGGGCACGCGCCTGAGGCCCATAACGCACACGTCCGCGAAGCAGTTGGTACCGGTGGCCAACAAACCCGTCCTGTTCTACGGGCTGGAGGCGATCGCCGCGGCCGGCATCACCGATGTCGGTATCGTTGTCGGCGACACCTTCGGTGAAATCACCGATGCCGTGGGGGACGGCTCGAAATTCGGTCTCGACGTGAGTTACATACCGCAGGCGAAACCCCTGGGACTCGCGCACGCCGTCCTGGTGGCCCGCGATTACCTGGGCGAGGACGACTTCGTCATGTATCTCGGCGACAACTTCGTGGTGGGCGGCATCGAGGGACCCATCCGGGACTTCCGCGCCGCCCGGCCGGACGCGCATCTGCTGCTCACCCATGTGTCCGACCCCCGGTCCTTCGGCGTGGCCGAACTGGACGCCTCGGGGCGGGTGTGCGGGCTGGAGGAGAAGCCCGCCCACCCCAGGAGCGACCTGGCGCTGGTCGGGGTGTACCTCTTCTCCCCCGCGATCCACGAGGCCGTGCGGGCCATCAATCCCTCGTGGCGCGGGGAGTTGGAGATCACCGACGCGGTGCAGTGGCTGATCGACGCCGGCCGGGACGTGCGCTCCACGCAGATCACCGGCTACTGGAAGGACACCGGCAACGTGGCCGACATGCTGGAGGTGAACCGGCTCGTGCTTGAGGCGACCGAGCCGCGCTGCGACGGCCTGGTGGACGAGCACAGCAACCTCATCGGACGCGTCCGGGTCGAGGAGGGCGCCGAGGTGCGCAACTCCCGTGTGGTGGGCCCCGCCGTGATCGGTGCGGGCGCGGTCGTGGCCGGCTCGTACGTGGGGCCGTTCACCTCCATCGCCGAGGACTGCCTAGTGGAGGACAGCGAGGTCGAGTTCTCCATCATGCTGCGCGGCGCCTCCATCAGCGGGGTGCGGCGCATCGAGGCGTCACTCATCGGCCGCCATGTGCGGGTGACGTCCGCGCCGCCGGTGCCGCACGCCCATCGCCTCGTGCTCGGCGACCACAGCACGGCGCAGATCTCCTCCTGACGCCTCCTGATCCCGACCCGTTCCGAGCGGAAGGCAAGAGCCCGTTCCCATGACCACACATCTGCTCGTCACCGGGGGAGCCGGTTTCATCGGTTCCCACTACGTCCGCACCCTGCTCGGCCCCGACGGCCCGCCCGATGTGGTGGTGACCGTGCTGGACTCCCTGAACTACGCCGGCAATCCGGCCAACCTGGCAACCGCGCGCGACCACCCCCGCTACCGGTTCGTGCACGGCGACATCTGCGACGCGGTGCTGGTCGACCGGGTGATGGCCGGCCAGGACCAGGTCGTGCACTTCGCCGCCGAGTCCCACGTGGACCGCTCCCTGGTCGATGCCTCCGCCTTCGTACGCACCAATGTGCACGGCACCCAGACGCTGCTGGACGCGGCGCGGCGGCACGGGGCGGCGCCGTTCGTCCAGGTGTCAACCGACGAGGTCTACGGGTCCATCGAGCACGGCTCGTGGACCGAGGACGAACCGCTGCGGCCCAACAGCCCCTACTCCGCCTCCAAGGCGTCCGCCGACCTGCTGGTGCTGGCCCACTACGTCAGCCACGGCCTGGACGTGCGGGTGACCCGCTGCTCCAACAACTACGGGCCCCACCAGTTCCCGGAGAAGCTGGTCCCCCGCTTCATCACCCTACTGATGGACGGACACCGGGTGCCGCTGTACGGGGACGGGCTGCACGTGCGTGAGTGGCTGCACGTCGACGACCACGTACGGGGCATCGAGGCGGTCCGGACGCGCGGCCGGGCCGGCCGGGTGTACAACATCGGAGGGGGCACCACGCTGAGCAACAGGGAGCTGGTGGGGCTGCTCCTCGAGGCGTGCGGTGCCGACTGGAGCAGCGTGGTGCACGTCGAGGACCGCAAGGGGCACGACCGGCGTTACTCGGTGGACTCCACCCGGATACGGCGGGAACTGGGCTTCATGCCGGCCACCGGCCTGGCCGAGGGGCTGGCCGCCACCGTCGCCTGGTACCGGACGAACCGCCCCTGGTGGGAGCCGCTGCTCCCGGCCGGCTCGCTGCCCGCCTAGAAGTGTCGTGAAGATCTTGGAATTGCGCCGGTCTTATACCGGTTCGCCCTAATGAAATTTACCGGCAATTCAGGGCGATCCGGGCGGCCGAAGCAAGATCTTCATCCGTTTTCCAGGGCGCGTCTTTCGGGTCGCGCCCGGCACGATCCGAAAGGCACGCCCTGGGTTCCCTCCGCCCGACGCCGGGCGCGCATCCCCCGGAGACCGACACCATGTCCCCGTACCCTCGCCCACGCTGGCTCGTCATCGGTGCGTCCGGCATGCTGGGACGCGAACTCACCTCCCTGCTGCTGCGCCGGGGTGCGGCGGTGACCGCGCTCGGCCGCGGCGCCCTGGACATCACGGACGGCGCGGCCGTGCGGGCCGCGCTGGCGCGCCACCGGCCGGCGGTGGTGGTCAACTGCGCGGCGTGGACCGCGGTCGACGCGGCGGAGTCGGAGCCCTCAAGGGCCATGGCGGTGAACGGCGACGGGCCGCGTCATCTCGCCCGGGCCTGCCGCGCCCTGGACGCCGTCCTGCTCCAGCTCTCCACCGACTACGTGTTCGCCGGGTCGGCCACGCGGCCGTACCGGGAGGACGACCCCACCGCCCCGCGCACGGTGTACGGCCACACCAAGCGGGCCGGTGAACGGGCGGTGCTGAGCACCCTGCCGGAGGCCGGCTACGTGGTCCGCACCGCCTGGCTGTACGGGGCGGGCGGGCCCAACTTCGTGGCCACGATGATCCGCCTGGAGGCCGAGCAGGACACCGTGCGCGTGGTGGACGACCAGCACGGCCAGCCGACCTGGACCGCCGATCTCGCCGACCGGCTGGCGGCGCTGGGCTCGGCGGCACTCGCCGGTGCGGCGCCCGCCGGTGTCTACCACGCGACCAACACCGGCGGTACCACCTGGTACGCCCTGGCCCGCGAGACGTTCCGGCTGCTCGGCGCCGATCCCGACCGGGTCCGGCCCATCACCAGCCGGGCGCTGGCCCGGCCGGCCACGCGGCCCGGTTACAGCGTGCTGGACCAGCCGCGCTGGCGGGAGGCGGGCCTGGAGCCGTTGCGGGACTGGCGCGCCGCGCTGACGGAGGCGTTCCCCACGCTCTGCGGTGCGGTGGGCCGTTCGGCGGTGCCCCGGCGGTGAGGTGCCGCTCCCGGCCGGGGGCGCACGCGGACGACGGCCCACCGGTGGATGTCCACCGGTGGGCCGTCCGGTCGTGCGCTCAGGCCACGGACTGCTCGCGCAGGGAGCGGTGGAAGGCGACGCACTCCTCGTACAGCGGCAGCAGGCCGCGCCGCTCCATCTCGGCAATGCTGGGGGCCTGGTGGTCCTTGTGCGAGAGCACCGGCTCGATGTCCTCGGGCCATGCGATGCCGAGGTCCGGATCGAGCGGGTGCACGCCGTGCTCTCGCCCGGGGGCGTAGCCCCGCGAGGTGAGGTAGAGGACGACGGCGTCGTCGGTGAGCGCCATGAACGCGTGGCCGAGCCCGGCCTCGACGTATAGGCTGCAGTGGGGGTCGTCGAGGCGGACTGCGTCCCAGGCACGGTAGGTGGGCGAGCCGACGCGGATGTCGACCACCACGTCGAGCACGGCGCCGCTGAGGCAGGTGACGTACTTGGCCTGGCCGGGCGGGACCTGGGCGAAGTGCACGCCCCGCAGCACCCCGCGCCGCGAGACGGACCGGTTGATCTGGGCGGCGCCGGGTTCGTAGCCGAGCACTCCGGTCAGCTCCCGGCCGCTGTACAGCTCCTGGAACTCACCCCGGTCGTCGGCGAACGCACGGGTCTCGGCCAGCCAGGCGCCGTCCACACTGAGCGGACGCATCCGCCCTCCTCTCGTCAGAAGCGGTAGGTCTCGAGGGTTCCGGTCCTGCGGACGTCGAGGGTGACGCTGTGGAAGCCCCCGCCGAGCATCCGGGCATGGGTCAGCCGCAGCGGAAGGACGTCCACTCCGTGCCGTTCCAGGACCGTCATCAGCGCCCGTTGCCTGCGGTCCACGACGACCAGGCCAGGCCGGAGCACCAGCAGGCTCATCCCGATCCACGGGGAGCAGTGCGGTACGTCCCCGGCGTAGCCGAGGCCGATGAGTTCGGGGCACTCGATCCGCTCCCACGAGCGCAGCACGGGGGGCAGGTTGTCCTCGGTCACCCTGGCGGGGTTGACCAGGACGAGGCCCGGCCGCAGGAGGACGAGGGTGGAGTCGAGATGGGTGGAGGAGTACAGGCCGCGGCAGGGGTGGACGGTGTACGTCTCGCCGAGGGCGGACTGGAGCCAGCGGGCTCCCTGCTCGTTGCCGCTGTCGGAGACCAGGTACAGCAGGTCGGTGCCGAGCCGCAGCACATTGGCCGCGTCGAACACCGGCTCCCGTTCGCGCAGCCGCTCGCCGGGGGGCGCGGAAGGGTCGTACATCGCGTCGGCGAGCCGGGGCTTGGGCGCGGACACCCATCTGCTGCCGCTGGTGAAGTACTCCATCAGCAGTTCCCGGTAGGCCGACGACTCCAGCCACCGCGCGCGCAGTGCCATCGGGGTCTCGATGACGGTGTTTCCGACGGTGAGCAGCCCGTCGCGGGGGCAGTAGTCGTGGTAGCCGTCGCTCTCCCAGTCGGGGGTGCGCACACGGGCGGCGTGGTTGCGGGGGCGGGGGCGGCGGACGGTCACGCCGAGGCCGCGCAACTCCTCGCACAGCTCCTCCAGTTCGTCCTCGGTCTCCTTGACCACCCGGTCCGGGTAGGGGCCCGTGGGCACCTCCTGCCAGCGGCCGGGCCCGGCGTACTCGGCGTACTCGACGGCGAGCAGGCTCCGGTCGGCGACCGGCACCCGGGCGCCGAGGGCGGTGCCGACGACGGCCTCCTCCAGCGGATCCCATTCGTTGTGGACACTGACCAGGCTCACGGCCAACCCTCCGGTACGAGTCGGTCACGGGACGCTTGCGGCGGTGGACGGGTTTCAGGCGGCGGGGAGGTAGCGGGCCAGCCGACCCCACATGGCGTCGTCGTCGGCGTCGCCGGTGTGGGGGCCGGTGAAGCGGCCGGCGTACTCGGCGATCTCAGCGAGGGTCCAGCGCAGTTCGTAGAAGCGCAGGAACGCCGGGCGGCCCTCGGGGGCGGCGCCGAACACCCGGGTCAGGGCGGCCCAGTCGCGTTCCGGCGGGGCCCACATCGCCCCGCCCCAGTCGATGATGTCCACGCCCCGCCCGAACAGGACGTTCGCCGGGCTGGGGTCGCCGTGGGTCAGCGCGGGGCGTTCGCCGCGCCACTGCGCGGTGCACCGGGCGGCCACTCGGGCTGCTTCCTCGCGCAGCGCGGTGAGGTGGTCCCACCGCCGGGTCACCAGACCGGCCAGCCGGCCGCCGTAGGGGCCGCACTCCGCGGCGCCGCCGCTCAGTGCCGCCTCCAGCGCCTTGTCGAGGTCGTTCTCGAAGGGGAAGCGGAAGTCCTCGGTGGGTACGTCGACGTGCCGGTCGGCGGGCGGCTCGAAACCGTGCACCTCGCGCAACTGGCGGATGAGCAGGTCCAGTTGTGCGGAGGTGGGCGGGGCCGAGGAGGCGGTGGCACGCTCCACGTACGGGAAGACCACGATGGGGAAGTCGGCGATCCGGTGCACCACCCGTCCGTCCCGTCCGGCGAGCGGCGCGAGCACGTACCCCTTGCCGCTCTCGCGCAGCAGGAGCGCCACTTCGTACGCCCCGGGGAAATGCCCGTCCAGATCGCGGCGGACACTGATCCACAGGGGTCCGCAGCGGTAGGACCAACTGTCCTCGCCGAGCGGGAAGAATTTCGGATCGGGCAATTCCCGGCCGCTCGGTATGTATTCCTGGAAGTTCTCCTCGACAAGCCGGACAAGGCTCCGGCGATCCACGAGCTTGTTCTCCAAGAGCATGCCAGAGGCTAACACCGGGAGCGGCCACGGGTCTTTTTCCGAGCGGGTGTTCAACCGTCCGGCGCCGGGAATGGCGGCGGGGAATGCGGCGCGCCACCGGTAATCCGTCCGTGGATATGGTGGGCCGATGGAGAATGACAGTGACGTACTGCTGGCGCACCGACTCGCCGATCTGGCGGGCGAATTGGCGCTGGGATTCTTCGGGCGGCGGCCGGCCGCGCGGCACAAGAGCGACGGCAGCCCGGTCAGCGAGGCCGACCTCGCCGTGGAGCGGGCGATGCTGGCGGTGCTGGCGGCGGAACGGCCCGGGGACGGGGTGCTGAGCGAAGAATGCGGCGCGCTGAGGAGCACGTCCCGGCGCCGCTGGATACTGGACCCCATCGACGGGACGATCCCGTTCCTGGCCGTGGCGCGCGACTGGGGCACCCATGTGGCCCTGGAGGTCGACGGTGAGCTGCGGGCCGCCGTGCTGAGCCGGCCCACCGAGGGTGTCAGGTGGTGGGCGGTCCGGGGCCGGGGGGCGTTCGCGTCCACCGATGGACAGCCGTTGTCGGCGGCACGTCGGCTGCGCGTCCCCGGGGCGGCGGTGCCGCTGGCCGAGGCCCGGGTGGGCGGCTTCCTGATGCCGGGTTCCCCCGTCGAGCCGGTGCGCGACCGGGTGCGGTGGGTGGAGTCCCCGGTGTGCCTGGTCGCGGATCTGCTGGAGGGCCGGGCCGACGCGGTGGTCGACGAGGGCGGCCACGTCTGGGACCGTGCCCCGGCCGCCCTGCTGGTGCGGGAGGCCGGGGGGCACGTCGACGACCTGCGCGGCGGCGGACGGCTGGACGGACGCTGGTTGCTGTACGCGGCGGACGGCGTCGCGGACAGGCTGGCCGGGCTGCTGCGGGACGCGGGGGTGTGAGGTCACCAGCCGGCGCCGCCGCCGGCCGGTCCCGCGCTGCCCGCACCGCTCAGGTCAGCGCCTCGCCCTTGACCGCGCGGCGGAAGGTGTCCGCCACGCGGTCGATCTCCGCGTCCGAGGAGCCGGGGTGGACGCCGAATCCGGGGCCGAGGTAGCCGTCGGAGACGCCGGTCGCCAGAGCGAGGGAACGCGCGAGGACGCTGTCGGTGTGGGGCAGGGCGCCGGGCTCGAACGCGTGCGGGGCAGGGCGGCCGCCGGGGGCGCGGAAGGGCACGGTGGAACGGTCGCCGCGGCCGAACGCGGTGAGCGCGGGCAGCCCGCCGTAGTAGTGCGTCGGCGAGTAGAGCAGCGTCCGGGTGCCGAGCCGGGCGGCGACGTCCCGGGCGTGCGCGGCGTCGTCGAAGACGTACACGGCGGTCGTGCCGCACTCCCCCTCGGGATCGTGCAGGTGCCTTCGGCGCACTCCGGGCAGTTCGCCGACGGCCCGGACCAGCCGCTGCTTGACGTCGCGGACCCGGCCGAGGATGCGGTCGAGCTTGCCGAGCTGGGCGAGCGCCACGGCGGCGTGCAGTTCGCCGAGTCCCAGGTTCATGCCGAGCAGCAGGTCGCCCCGGCCGCTGTCCTGGCGGTAGGGGAACCAGCCCTGGTCGTGGAAGGAGTAAGCCCGCTGGAAGACCAGCGGGTCGTCGGTGAGCAAGAACCCGCCCTGGAGCGAGGTGATCACCTTGTAGTGGTTGAGGGAGAAGGTGCCGGCGCTGCCCAGGGTGCCGAGCGGGCGGCCCCGGTGGCTGCCACCGGCGCTCTGGGCGCAGTCCTCCAGCAGGAGCAGGCCGTGTTCGTCGGCGAGGGCGCGCAGCGCGTCCATGTCCGAAGGGGCGCCCAGCATGTGCACGGGCATGATCGCCCGGGTGCGGGGGGTGATCCTGGCCCGTACGTCGTCCGGGTCCAGGGTGAGGGACTCGTCGATCTCCGCGAGCACGACATCGGCACCGCAGTGCAGTACCGCGGCGATCGAGGCGACGAACATGTAGCCGGGCACGATGACCTCGTCACCCGGTCCGATGCCGAGGCCCACGAGGGC
Organism: Streptomyces cavernae; assembly: GCF_004023625.1. Lineage (GTDB taxonomy): Bacteria > Actinomycetota > Actinomycetes > Streptomycetales > Streptomycetaceae > Streptomyces > Streptomyces cavernae. Next base: position 21,570 of record NZ_RPDJ01000064.1, read on the forward strand.
CGCGACCAGCGCGGACGTCCCGCTGTTGACGCTGAGGCAGTGGGCGGCGCCGAAGCGCTCGGCCGCCGCCCGTTCGAAGTGGCGGACCCACTCCCCCTCGCCGGGGTCGTCGAACGCCTCTCGGCCCGCGTACCAGCGGTCGAGCACGGCCATCACATTGGCGCGCTCCTCGTCGCCAAAGAAGCGGTAGCCCGGTCCCGGCACTGTGATTCCTCCCTGGGTGTCGCCCGGTGGTCCGGGCGTGCGGTGTCAGCCGGCCGCGAGCAGGGATGCGAGCCGACGGGACAGCGCGATGGTGGTCAAGGACGGGTTGGCGGCGCCCAGGCGGGGGAACACGGCCGGCCCGGCGGCGTACAGACCGGGCAGCGCGGGGAAGGCCTGGCGTGCGTCGAGCAGCCGGCCGAGCGGCAGACTGCCGCCCTCGTGGTCCTCGGTGCCGAGCAGGCTCGCCCAGGTCTCGGGCCGGCCGGTGGCCTGGCCGCGGGTGTGGTCGGGCAGCACCCGGGTGTTGTCGCGGTCGGCGTCGCCGAACCCGGTGAACTCCAGGGGTGCGGCGGGCAGTCCCAGTTCCCGTGCGGCCGCCGCCCAGAAGGCGCGCAGCAGGTCGCGCTGGCCGCCGATCATCTTGCGGTCCTCGGGCAGCAGTTCGGTGCGGACGTGCGCCCTCCAGGGCTGTCCGGCGGACGGCCGGCCCTCCACCACGCTGTCCTCGTTGGGGAGTTGCTCGCCGGTGACCCGTACGTCCAGCAGCGCCTCGCCGTGCCCCTCGTCGTGCACGTCCATCCGCAGGTAGGAGCGGAGCACGGGGTCCGCCGGCAGGTGGTACGAGCCGGGTGCGGGCAGCCGGCCGGCGGGCAGCCGGACCACGAAGCCCTGCACGATGTGGTCGGCGAGGCTGCCGAGCCGGGGGGCGCGCAGTGCGCCCGCCTCGGTGAGGGCGTGCGCGGCCAGCCGGGTGCTCTCCACGGTGCCCGCGCACAGCACCACGGTGTCGGCGGCGACCGTCGCCACGGTGCCGTCGGCGGCGCGCACCAGGACCCCGCGGGCCCGGCCGTTCCGCACGTCCACGGCGAGCACGTCGGTATCGCAGCGCACCCGGACGCCGGGGGGCGGGGCGGGGCGGCCGCCGGGCCCGCGCCAGGCGGCCAGCGCGGTGTACGCCTCCCAGCGGCCGGTGCCCGGCAGGTGCCGGCAGGCCCGGGGCAGGGGGCGGAACTCCCGACCGCCGAACGGGGTCCGGGCGGGCTGCGCGGGGTCCCACAGCACGCCGCCGCTCCAGGCGGTCAGGTCCGCGGTGACCCGGTCGTACCAGGACGGCCCTCCGGCGGCGGCGGTGGTCAGGTCGGCCACGACCTCGGCGGGCCACTCGGGCGTGCGCAGCGCCCAGTCCTCCAGCGGCAGGATGACGCCGTGCCAGTACAGGGACCGGCCGCCCAGCCGGCGTCGCAGCCCGGAGATGCCGGTGTAGTGCGGGGGCACGTCGGACCGCCAGGGCCGGTGGAAGTGCGGGTCGCGCTCTGGCGCGAAGACGACCTCGGTGGCGGCCCCCCGCGGGTGCGTCATGTGGATGTGGGACAGGTCCTCGCCGGGGCCCGCCTCCAGCAACAGGACGTCTTCGGCGCCGTGGCCGGCCAGCGCGGCGGCGAGTTCGACGCCCGCGAGGCCGCCGCCGACGATCACCGTCCGGGCGTGCCGCGGAGGAGGTCCCCACGGGCCCGGTCCCTCGGCACGGGAGGCGGCCAGGTCGTGGTGCGACGGGGGATTGCCGGACATCTCTGACTCCTCGCCTGATGCTTTCCCGCCTCCGGCCGTGAAGAGGCGACCTGATATCCGGGCGGCCGGTTCGCCGCAGCGTACCCATCCCGTTCGACTGCGTGTCTTCCCCGGTCGAACACGGCCGGGAGTTCCCGGTGGTCCGGGCGTACCGTGCGCACTGTGGCGTACGGCTGGTGGGGGTGCGTAAATTCCGATGCCCATCCGTCGCATTCTCGAAAGCGAGGGCAATCATGGGAAATGCACTGGCGATCTCCGGTGGACCGCGTCTGACGGAGCGGGAGTGGCCCAGTTGGCCACAGCCGGGCGAGCGGGCACTGAAAAGCCTCGAGGACGTATTGACCAGCGGCCGCTGGACCATCAGCTGCGCATATCAGGGGCGGCAGTCCTACGAGCGCCAATTCGCGGCCGCATTCGCGGACTACTGCCGTTCGGCGATGTGCGTGCCGATGGCGACGGGAACCGCCTCGCTGGCCATCGCGCTGGAGGCGTGCGGGGTGGGGGCCGGGGACGAGGTGATTGTGCCCGGTCTGAGCTGGGTGGCGTCCGCGTCGGCCGTGCTCGGCATCAACGCCGTACCGGTGCTGGTGGACGTCGATCCGGCCACGTACTGCCTCAATCCGGCGGCCGTGGAGTCGGCGATCACGGAACGGACGCGGGCCATCACCGTGGTGCACGCGTACTCGGCGGTGGCGGACCTGGACTCGCTGCTGGACATCGCCCAGCGGCACGGTCTGCCCCTGATCGAGGACTGCGCGCACGCGCACGGCGCCGGTTACGGCGACTGGCCGGTGGGTGCGTTCGGTGCGGCGGGGGTGTTCAGCATGCAGGGCAGCAAGTTGCTGACCTGCGGCGAGGGCGGTGCGCTGGTGACCGATGACGCGGAGATCGCCAACCGCGCGGAGCATCTGCGGGCGGACGGGCGGATCGTGCGCCAAGGACCGGTGGGCGTGGGCGAGATGGAGCTGGAGGAGACCGGCCGGCTGATGGGCAGCAACGCCTGCCTGTCGGAGTTCCACGCGGCGGTGCTGCTGGACCAGCTTGCCCTGCTGGACGGACAGAACGCCCGCCGGGTGCGTGCCGCCGACCATCTGACTGGCCGGCTCGCCGACATGGGGATGACGGTGCAGGACACCTCACCGGGCACCACCGCCCGGGCCTACTACCGCTTCATGGTGCGGCTGCCCGACGAGGTGCTGGCGGTGGCACCGGTGGAGCGGATCGCCCGGGCGCTCACCGCCGAGCTGGGCTTCCCGGTGATGCTGACCCACCGGCCGCTGAACGACAACCCGCTGCACCGGCCCGCCTCGCGCCGGCGGTTCGCCACCGACGCGCGCTACCTGGAGCGGGTGGACCCGGCGCGGTTCGACCTCCCGGTCGCCAAGCGCATTCATGAGAGCGTGGTGAGCTTCGGCCACGAGGTGCTGCTGGCCCCGCTCGACGCCATCGACGACATCGCCCGGGCGTTCCGGAAGGTCATGGACAACGTCCGGGAGATCCCTCGCTGAGGGGGTCACGGATGGGAGGCAGCACGTCCCCGCGGATCGCCGCGCCGAGCCGCTCGGCGAGAACCTCCGGGGTGGACACGTGCAGCGTGTGCATCCCCAGTTCCGCCCCCGCCCTCAGCACCGTGACGCGGTCGTCGACGAGCAGCGTCTCGGCGGCCGCCACCCGGCAACCCCGCAGGGCCTCGGTGAAGAACGACAGCGCCGGTTTCACCCGGCCGACGCGCCATGACGAGTACAGCGCGTCGAACAGGGCGAAGTGCCCGTAGGCAGCGTCCTTCATACGGTCCCAGTGCTCCGCCTCGTTGTTGGTGAGGACCGTCGTCAGGCCCGGCCGCTCCTCGCGCAGGCGGCGCAGGGCGCGGAAGTTGTCCCGGTGGGCACGGACGGAGCCCAGGTACGCGCGGTCCAGCCACCGCGCCTCCTCGGGTGTGATGCCGGCCGGTGGTCCCGTTCCGTCCGCGACGAGGCTTCTCAGCACCTGGTGCACATGGCGTGCGCCGCTCTCGTACCGGGGCGCCGACGCCTCCACGCGCCGGGCGAGTTCGGCGCGGTCCACGCCGTACCGGTCGGCGACCCGGTCGAGGAAGTCCGTCTCCTCGTTGATGTTGTTGTAGAGCACGCCGCCGGCGTCCACGAACAACGCTCGAATCATGCTTCAGACCCTTTCCCCCCGGGAGCCGGTGACGGCCCTGCGGGCTCAACGCCCCAGCAGGGGGGCGTAACAACCGCCGTCGGTGTGCGCGCAGGCGACGAGCATCCGGTACGGCTCCCAGTCCTCGTAGTCCTTCCTGCCGGGCTTGGCCAGCTCGCGCTCCAGGCCCCAGGTCTCGAGCTGGATGGAGTGGCCGATCAGCAGGTCGGCGTCCGCGTCGGTGCGCAGCAGCGGCCGGGCCAGTTCGGCCACCGCCTCCTGTAGCAGTGCCCGGTCGGCGCGTTCCCGGGCGGTCGACCCGGCGCCGACCGGCGGGGGCGCGAAGGCCAGCTTCACCACTTCATTCAGGTCGAGTTGTACGGGGGCGAGGACGGCGAACTCGAAGTCCAGCAGGGCCACCACGTCGGTGCCGTCCCACAGCGCGTTGACCGGGGAGAGGTCGCCGTGGTTGAGCACCCGGGGGGCATCGGGCAGGGCCGCCCAGTGGCGGTCGAGCGCGGTACTCAGCCGTGCGCGTTCGTCCCGGGTGAGCACCCCTGCCGTGTGGAGCCGCAGGAGGGCGGCCATGGCCTCGTCCGGGGAGATGGCGTAGAAGGGGTTGTGGGGCCGGGCCACGGCCGCGGCGGCGGCCGGGTCGACCCGGTGCACCGCCCGGGCGCGCTCCCACAGCCGGCGTGCCGCGGCCACCCGCCGTTCGCCGTCCAGGGTGTCCCAGGCGTCGTCCAGGCTGGTCGCGGCGATCTCCCGGGTGACGACCCACTCGAAACCGCGGGTCGCGCCGGAATCCAGAACCGTCGGGTAGCCCACCTCGGGTGGCAGCAGGGCGGCCAGCCGGGTCTCGCGGACCAGGTCTTGGACTCCGGCGGAGCCGGCGACGCGTACGGCGAGCCCGCCGCCCAGCCAGGTGGCGTTCGTCCAGCCGGCCGCGCGGCGCGCGGCGGCGAAGTCCGCGCCGTGGCGCCGGAAGACATCGGCGGCCACGGCGGCGGTCTCGGCGGCGCGCGCCGCGCGTTCGGCGCCGGTGGCGACGCCGGTCATCCGTGCGCCCTCAGTCGCAGTGACACGACCAGGCGCAGCGGGTCCGGGCCGTCGGGCAGCCGGAGCAGCGGCGGCACCTCGTGCCACATGCGCGGGCCGAGGAGGCGGGCGTCGCCGTCGCGGTCGTACATCGGCTCCAGGAAGCCCTGGCGCAGGACGCGCATGGAGCCGACGGTGCCGTAGCAGAGCGGGAACTGGAGGTTGAACCGGTCGAGGTCGGTGTCCTCCTCGGCGCCGTGCGGGCCGATGTAGTCGCCCTCGCGGTAGACCAGCAGGAACACCCGTTCGTAGTGCAGCCCGCGGCCGGTGATGGTGTCGACGACGGGCAGCAGCTGGTGGGCCGCGTGTTCGGCCCAGTCGAGCAGGCCGTGGTTCCGCAGGACGGTGGTGACGCGTTCGGCGTGGGCGGGTGAGTCGGTCTTGGTGTCGATTCGCCGCAGCCGGAAGCCGTAGCCGAGCCCGCCGTCGGCGGAGGTGTGCTCCTGGGCGTCGAGCTCGACCTCGTCGCCCAGTTCCCGGTAGGCCGACAGGGCCGCCGCCTTGAGCTCGGTGACATCGGTGACCCGCGGTATCTGGGCGCAGCGGTGGGCGGAGTAGTGGGCGCGCAGGGCGTCGATGCCGATGTCGGCGCCCTCGGTGCGGAACCGGCCGGTCGAGGCCACGGGCTGGGCGGAGTGGACGTCCACGGGAACCCCTCTTTTTCGCGGATGGTCGTCACGGTGGGCTGTCTTGGACGAGGCCGGGCACGCGTGACCCGGCGGGGACGGGCGCGGGGGTGGTTCAGGCGGTGCCGAGGACCACGAGGCGGCGGCTGCTGACGGTGAAGGTGCCGCCGGTCTCGTTCATGACCCGCGCGTGGGAGAAGCCGGCGGCCCGGAACCACTCGAGGATTTCGGGGGCGGTGAACATGCGGACGCTGTAGCGGGCCCGCTCTGCCTTGCCGTCGCGAATGGTGATCTTCTCCGCGTAGTAGCGGCTTGCCTCGGCGTCCAGTTCCTGGATGTCGACGGCCATGTCCGACCCCCGGCGCAGGATGTCGACGTGCATCTCGTGATTGGCGAGCACGCTCGGAATGTGCCGGTAGGGGGAATGCATGTCGAGCAGAAACCGGCCGCCGGGACGGAGCGCGCGGCGGTAGCGCCGGAGAATGTCGCGGTCCGTCTCGTCGTCGAAGTAGCCGAAGGAACTGTACCAGGAGACGGCCGCGTCGAATTTCGCCTCGAAGGACATCTCCCGCAGGTCGACGTGCCGGTAATCGACCTGGACCCCCATTTCCCGGGCCTCGCTGCGGGCCATCGCGAGAAAGCGCTCGTCGCGGTCGATGCCGACCACCCGATAGCCTCGCGAGGCCAGCACGTTTGCGTGTCGGCCGTGCCCGCACGGGGCGTCCAGGAGGTCCATTCCCGGTTCGAATCCGCCGAGTGCGACCATGCTCGACGCTTCCTTCTCACTCAGTTCCGGTGTGAGATCAGGGAGATCGAAGTAGTCGTAGTCGTCGCCGAAAAGGGCGTCCCAGTCCACATGCGGCTGCCTTGGGTTCATATTCCTCAGGCTAGGTTCGGAGCCGTATTCGCCGCAACGATTTCAATCGCCGTCCGCGTACTGCTATTTCATTCGCCGTGCCAGGCGCGCCACAGTGCGGCGTAGGCGCCGTCGGCGGCCAGCAGTTCGTGGTGGCTGCCCAGTTCGGTGATACGGCCGTTCTCGACGACCGCGATCCGGTCGGCGTCCTCGGCAGTGTGCAGCCGGTGCGCGATGGCGATGACGGACCGGTCGCTCAGGACGGCGGCCATGGCTCGTTCGGTGTGCCGCGCCGTGGCCGGGTCAAGCAGCGCAGTAGCCTCGTCGAGCACCAGGGTGTGCGGGTCGGCGAGCAGCAGCCGGGCCAGGGCCATCTGTTGGGCCTGTGCGGCGGTGAGGTCGTGCCCGGTGGAGCCGACCGGGGTGTCCAGGCCGTAGGGCAGGGCCGCCGCCCAGTCGCCCGCGCCGACAACGTCCAGGGCGCGGCGCACCTCGGTGTCGTCGGCGGCTGGCCGGGCGAGGGTGAGGTTCTCCCGCAGGGTGCCGCGGAAGATGTGGTGTTCCTGGGTGACCAGGGCTATGCGGCCACGCAGGTCGCGGGTGCTCAGCTCGACCAGCGGTACGCCGCCGAGGCGGACCGTACCGGAGCCGGGGTGGTAGATACCGGCGAGCAGCTTGCCGAGGGTGGACTTGCCGGACCCGGAGGGGCCGACGACGGCGAGCCGTTCACCCGGCGCGACTTCCAGGTCGACGCCGTGCAGGACGGGGCGTCCGCGCACGTAGGAGTAGGTGACCGCGCGGGCGGTGAGGTCCTGGCCCGCGGGCCCGGCGCCGGTGGGCTCGCGGTCGGCGGGCAGCTTGCTCACCCCGAGGACCCGGGCCAGCGAGGCCGAGCCGATCTGGAGCTCGTCCATCCAGCTCAGCACGTCGTCCAGGGGGAAGATGAGCTGCCGTACGTAGAGGGTCGCGGCGACCACCTGGCCCAGCGAGGCGAGGCCCTGGGTGTGGAGCAGCCCGCCGATGGCGAGGGTGGCGACCAGCGGGACGGCGTAGCTGAGCTCCACCAGCAGGTACCAGGAGCTGCGCAGCCACATGGTGTGCCGCTCGGCCCGGTAGGCCGTGCCCAGGTCGCGGTCGAGCGCCCGGCGGCGCCATTGCTGGAGGCCGAACGCCTCGGCGGTGCGGGCCCCTGGCACCGTCTCGGCGAGGCTGTCGCCGAGCGCCACGTAACTGGCCCCGCGCCTGCGGTAGGCGATGCCGGAGCGCCGTAGGTACCAGCGGGTGCCGATCCACAGGGGCGGGATGACGAGAAGGCTGGGCAGCGCGGTGAGCGGGCCGGTCAGCAGCAGGGCTCCGAAGGTGAACAGGCAGGTCAGTGAGGCGATCAGGGTCTCGGGCGCGGCGTAGCGGACGGTGTTGGTGAGGGCGTCGGTGTCGCGCGAGGCGCGGGTGATCAGGTCGCCGGGTTCGGCGTCCTCGACGGTGGACAGCGGCAGGTCCACCACCCGGTCGACGAAGTCCTCGCGCACCTCGGCGGTGATCTTCTCGCCGAACCGGCAGGAGCGCTGCACCGCACCGTAGGTGAGCGCTGCCTGGGCGACCAGTGAGGCCAGCAGGCCGAGGGCGAGCAGGTCGACGGTGCCGGCCGTGGTGCCGCCGACCACCTCGTCGATGAGCCGGCCGATCAGCCAGGGGGCGACCAGGCCGCACGCTGCGGCCAGTCCGTGCAGCGCCAGCAGCCGGCCGAGGTCGCCGGTGTGACGGCGGGCCAGGGCGCGGGCGTGCCGGCGTACCTCCGCCGTGTCGGCGACCGGCAGTGCTGCCCTGCTCATTCCGTGTTCTCCCGGGTGAGGAGGCTGGTGGCGGGCGCGTCCCCGGTGGGCTCCGCGCCGGTCTCGCGCTGGATGACCCGGCGGTACAGGGCGCTGGTGGCGAGCAGGTCGCGGTGGCCTCCGGTGGCGACGACCGAGCCGTCGTGGACGAGGGCGACCTGCTGGGCGTGGTCGAGCAGCAGCGGGCTGGAGCTGACGAGAACGGTGGTGCGGCCCTCGCGGGCGGCCCGCAGCCGGCGGCCGATCCGGTCCTCGGTGTGCGCGTCGACGGCGGAGGTGGGGTCGACGACGACGAGGACGTCCGGGTCAGCGAGCACGGCGCGGGCGAGGACCAGCCGCTGGCGCTGGCCGCCGGAGAAGCGGCTCCCGTCGGCGGTGATTTCGGTGTCCAGGCCGTCGGGCAGCGCCTCGACGATGTCCTCCGCGGCGGCCACCCGCAGCGCGGCGTGCACCTCGTCGCCTGCGGTGCGGTGCGGGTCGAGACTGTCGCGCAGGGGGCCGCGGAAGAGCCGGGAGCGGTTGTCGACCACGAGAACGCGTTTGAGGAGGTCGTAGCGGCGCAGCTCGGTCAGCGGCAGCCCGGCGTAGCGGACGGGCCCGTGGGCGTAGCCTCCGAGCCGGTCGGCCAGGTGTACGCCGTCGGCCGGCGGCGCGACGACCACGAGGAACGAGCCGGCGGTCACGACCAGTCCGGTGCGCTCGTCGACCAGGTCGTGCGGACCGGCGGGTATAGGGGTGCGGCCGTGCGTGCCGTCGGGCGGACCGGTCGGCAGGGCGAGCACGGCGATGGCGCGGCGGGCGGCGACGTGGGCGCGGGCGAACCGGTCGGCGGTGTCGGTGAAGATGGCGAGCGGTTCGACGAGGAAGGCGGCGTACGCGTAGAAGGCGACGAGCTCGCCGGGCGTGACCGCGCCGGTCAGCGCGGCGCGGGCGCCGATCCAGGTGACGGTGCCGACCAGCAGGCCGGGCAGCAGCACCTGGGCGGCACGGATCAGGGCCTCGGCGCCAGCGACCCGGGAGCCGGCGGCGCGCACCCGCTGGGAGCGCTGGCGGTAGGAGCGGGCGAAGGAGGTCTCGCCGCCGACGCCGCGCAGGACCCGGAGGCCGGTGACCACATCGGTGAGCCGGGAGGTCAGTTCGCCCTGGAGCTCCCGGTAGGCGCTCTGTCTGCGGTGCAGCGGGCGCAGGGTGTAGCCCATGGTGAGGATGATCGCGGGCAGGGCGACAATCAGGAGCAGGGCGAGGGAGGGCGACTGGTCGAGCAGCACCACGGCCACCAGCAGGGTCGAGACAACGGCGCCGAAGGCCCTGCCGACGACGTCGAAGGCGTTGCCGATGGTCGTCATGTCGGAGGTGCCGACGCTGACGAGTTCACCGTCGTCGACGCGGCGTTCGAGGTCCGCGCCGAGCCGGCCCGCGTGGCCGACCACGAGTTGCACCGTGCGGAAGCCCGCGGCCAGCGCGTTGTACATGCTCAGCCGGCGCCGGATCATGCCGGACACCGCCTGAACCACGCCGAGGCCGAGGAGCACGGCGGACCAGAGCAGCACGGCGCGCATGTCGCCGGGAACGAGCCCCTCGTCGATGGCCTCGCGGACGACGACCGGCATGAGTGCCTGCGAGCCGAGCCAGAGCAGGCCCAGGAAGGCCGCCGCGCTCAGTGGCCCGGCGATACGGCCGGCGAGCCACAGCAAATAGCGCGAGGCCGATCGGATATCGGGATGACCTGGGTCTGCGACGGGGAGCGGACGCATTGCGCGACGATATCGAGTACTCCGGACGGATCGTCAACTCCGTTGTGCCCGCGCCTTGTTCGTTGTTCGACTGCGTACGGTAAGCAGTCGAAAGGCCGGCCACCAGAGCCCCGCGCCGCTGTCGGCATGACGCGCTCCGGCGGCTGTTGCCCAGCTTCGTGCCACCGACCTAGTCTCGCCATTCCCTGACGCATCGACAGGCATCGGAGATTCGCCATGCTGGTTCACGCCACTCCGCCGACGGGTGCGGCGCTCATCGAGCGGAAACAACCGGATGACGACCGCGGGTCACCCACCCGCTCCTTACGCCCTTTCCGTTCGGGCGACTCACGCCCTCTCCGCTCAGGCGGCGTGCGCCTTCTCCGCTCAGGCGAACGGTGTGACGCGTCGTCCGGCCGCCGCCCGGGCACCCCGTGCTCCGCCCGCCGGCCCGGGTCGGCAGAAATTCCGGCGGGCAGCCGATGATCATCGTCGACACCGCGCTGCGCCGCCGCGCGGAAGAGGACCGGCCGATCAGGGTCGGCATGGTGGGCGCTGGCTACATGGGGCGCGGCCTGGTACGGCACATCTCCGCCTCGGTGCCCGGCATGCGGGTTGCGGCGATCTCCAACCGCAATCCGGCCAACGCCGAACGCGCCTACAAGGAGGCGGGGCTTGCGCCCGCGCGGGCCGACACTGCGGACGCGATCTCGGCAGCGGTGGGCGGGGGCCGGCCGGTGGTCACCGAGGACGCGTTCGCGCTGATCGCCGCGGAGGGCATCGACTGTCTGGTGGACGTCACCGGTGCGGTGGACTTCGGCGCCCGGATCACCATCGGCGCCATCGAGCGGGGCCTACCGGTGGTGACGATGAACGCCGAGCTCGACTGCACCGTGGGTCCGCTGCTCGCGCACCGCGCCCGCTCGGCCGGGGTCGTGCTCACCGGCGCGGACGGCGACCAGCCGGCGGTGCAGGCCAACCTGCTCCGCTTCGTGCGCAGTCTGGGCGTGACCCCGCTGGTGGCCGGCAACATCAAGGGCTTCCATGACGAGTACCGCACCCCCACCACCCAGCAGCCGTTCGCCGACCGGTGGGGCCAGAACGTCCACATGATCACCAGCTTCACCGACGGGACAAAGGTCTCCTTCGAGCAGGCGATCGTGGCCAACGCCTTCGGCTTCACCGTGCCCCGGCGCGGCATGTACGGACGCGACCACACAGGCCACGTCGACGAGCTGGCCCAGATGTACGACGTCGACGAACTGCGCGAGTTCGGCGGCATCGTGGACTACGTGGTGGGCACCAAGCCCGCCCCCGGTGTGTACGTCCTGGGCACCCACGACGACCCGGTGCAGCGCAGCTACTTGGAGCTGTACAAGCTGGGCCGAGGTCCGCTGTACGCCTTCTACACGCCCTACCACCTATGCCACTTCGAGGTGCCGCACACCGTGGTCCGTGCCGTGGACTTTGGGGACGCGGCCCTGACCCCGCCCGCGGGTCCCCGGGTCGATGTGGTGGCCACCGCCAAGCGGGACCTGCCGGCCGGCACGGTGCTGGACGGGATCGGCGGCTACGACACCTACGGGGTGGCCGAGTCGCACGCCGCGACACGGGCGGACGACCTGCTGCCGATGGGCATCTCTGAGGGCTGCGTGCTGCGCCGAGCCGTCGACAAGGACACCGTGCTCAGCTACGGGGACGTGACCCTCCCGCCGGGGCGGCTCGTCGACACGCTCCGCGCGGAGCAGGACAAGCTGTTCGCCGTCTGACCCCACCGCGGGAGAAGGAGGTGTACCCACTCCTCGGCACTCTCAACGTATAGCCCACCGGGGGGGGCTTGCGGCAAGGCCCCCGTGGTGCCGCAGAATCGCTGGATCAGGCCAGGAAGCTGCGGAAATGAAAGAATCACGACGTGCGTGCGGAGTTATCCGTCCATGAGTCACACGGTGACACCGCGCCGGTGTTCGCGCTCCCGGAGCGCCTCGCGCCCAAGGCCTGAACTCGTCTTGACCCTCCGGGACCTCGCCTGCGGCGAAGCCCGACATCAGGCGGTAGGTGTTCGCTCCCATCAAGTAGGTGGCCGCGGGCTGCTCGCCGAGCCATGCGAGGTACTCCGGGCCCTCCAGGCCCCAGAACCCGGGCCATCCCTGTCCCGATGCGTGGCCGTCGAGGGAGGTGATGAAATCGACGAGAAGCTCCGACATGGCGGTGTCCTTTCCTAGGTGTCATGAGCTTGGACCGGCCGGGAGCCACAAACTCATCGGCCGCGCTGTGGAGTAACGAGAAAACCCATGACGCGGCAGCCGATCGGGTCGGCGGACGGCACTGCTTCGGAGGGCCCGGAGGGCCGGTTCAAGGATGGGTTCTGAGGGCTACGGAGCGATGTCCTCAGTAGCTGTTGTCGTTCCGATCTTGAGGGCTGCGCGTCGAACGGGGTGCCCGATCGGGTGGTTGCCGCCGGCTGCGGGCATGACGGCAGGGCCTCTTGGTAGCTCGGGGTTGCGAAGCCAACCGAGATCCAGGAGACCCTGTTGCCGCAGTTGTACGTGCTCGCACCGGTGGAGTTC
>NZ_RPDJ01000065.1 GCF_004023625.1 Streptomyces cavernae
GCGTTGACTTTTGGCACGCTGTTGAGTTCTCAAGGAACGGACGCTTCCTTTGTACTCACCCGAGAGACTCTCTCGCGGCTTTCCTCCGGGCGCTTCCCTTCGGTCTTGCGTTTCCGACTCTATCAGACCGTTTCCCGGTCCGATTTCCTCGGTGCTTTCCGGCTCCTTTCGGGGCCTTCCGGCGTGTCCACCACTTTAGCGGCTTTTCCGGTGAGCTCCTAATCGAGCCTTCCGGATCGGAATTTCGACATGCCGAAATCCACCCCGTAGGGAGTCCGTGCGGTAGTGGTTGCCGCCAATGCGGCTGAGTGGCCGTGCGAACCGTGACCGGTCCGAAGCGGCTAGACGACGCTACACCACCGGCCCCGCAGGCTCAAACCTGAGTGAGGGTTGCGGGTGCACCGAGGGCCAACGTCGCGGCGCCACGGGCGTGTTGACTGTCGTGCGAGGGGCGAACGACCACCATCACCCGGTGCGCGGCGGTGACCGGACTCGTGCGCATGGCATCGCGGATCCGGGTTCGAGGCCGGGCCACAGGGCGTAGTTCTCGCCGATGACGGCGATCGTCGGCGTACCGAGGAGATTGACGACGCCCGCCAGCGCTCGGCCGAGGATCGCGCCGATGTCGGCGAGGAGCACCAGGAGGTTCTGGTCGCCGGCGATGGCGCGGGTACGGATCTCCTCCATGTCCGTGGCCGCAGTGGCGAGACCGCGACGGCGGGCCTCGCGCAGGATCCCCTGGTCGTTGGTGAAGGTCTCCAGACATCCGCGGGCGCCGCAGCCGCACTGCACTCCCGTGTCGCTCATCGGGGTGTTGCCGAAGGTGCCGGACAGTCCGCCGGGGCCGCGGTACACCCGACGATCCACAACGGCGCCGAGGCCCACGCCGTCGCCGAGGCCGAGGAAGTCGTCGTACACGCGGCCCGCACCGTAGATGAGTTCGGCGGTGGTGCTGGCGATGAGGTCGTTGTCGACCAGTACCAGGGACCGGGACCGGGACCGGGAGCTGGTCGCGCGGGAGTTGGCCGAGGGTAGGTCCAGCAGCAGGCGGGGACGGGCAAGCCGACAGGGGCCGGCACGGCTCCGGCCGCGCGGCCGTTGCGGGCAGGCACGGTGTCTCGGCCGGCGCGGCCCGGCCGGGTCCGGATCGTGGTCTCGCACGTGCTCGTCTACCTCGTCGCCGCGGCCTTCGTCTCACCGCTGATCTATATGGTCGCGACCTCGCTCAAGCCGGCCGACGAGTTCGGCTCGCCGCCGAAGCTGTGGGGCTCGGTGCTGCGGTGGGCCACTTCAAGGAGGCGTTCACCTTTCTGCCGCTGGGCCGGTTCGTGCTCAACGGCTTCCTCGTCGCCGTCTGCGGCACGCTCGTGATCCCGGTGGCGTCGACGCATGTCGGCGTACGCCTTTCGCCAAGCTTCACTGGCGGGGCCAGGAGCGGTGTTCGTCACGTTCCTCGCGACGCTGATGATCCCGTTCCTGATGCGCCAGTTCTTCCTGACCGTACCGGCGGAGATCGGGGAGAGCGCACGGATGGACGGCGCGGGCGAGGTTCGGATCTTCGCGCAGATCATGCTGCCGCCGGTGCGTCCGGCGCTCGCGGTGCTGGCGGTGCTGGCGGTGCTGGCGGTGTTCACCTTCATCAACTACTGGAACGGCTTCCTGTGGCCGCTGATCATCACCACCTCTGTGGATCAGAAGGCGACCATCCCGCTCGGCCTGCAGCTGTTCTTCGGGCAGCAGGGCACCCAATGGAATCTGGTCATGGCCGCATCCGTGATCTCCATGGCGCCCACCACGCTGCTGCTCATCGTCCTCCAGAAACACCTCGTCCGAGGAATCGCCACCAGCGGCCTCGGCGGTCGGTAAGGACGGTCGCTAAGGACCGTCGGTCGGCAAGGGCAGGGAGCAGGACCTTTTCAAGGAAAGGGAACAGCATGTCCGACGGATCCCCGACGGGCGACCAGACGTGGTTCGCCGAGTCCCGCTTCGGGATGTTCGTGCACTGGGGGCTGTACTCGCTGGCAGCCCGCCATGAGTGGGTGAAGAACCGCGAGCGCTCACCGACGAGGACTACCAGCCCTACTTCGACCACTTCGACCCCGACCTCTACGACCCGGAGGAGTGGTCGCGGCTCGCCCAGGCCGCCGGGATGCGCTACCTCGTGATCACGACCAAACACCACGACGGCTTCTGTCTGTGGGACTCCGCGCACACCGATTACAGGGTGACCAACACCCCCTACGGGAAGGACCTGATCGCACCGCTGATAAAGGCCGTGCAGGACCGGGGCATGAAGATCGGCTTCTATCACTCGCCGATCGACTGGCACCACCCGCAGTTCCCTGTCGACGGGCACCATCCGCAGTTCCCTGTCGACGGGCACCATCCGCAGCGCGACGACGAGGTGTTCAAGGCGGCCGACGCAGACCGCGACATCGCCGAGTACAGGCACTATCTCCACGCGCAGGTACGGGAGTTGCTGACCGGGTACGGCCGGATCGACTACCTCTTCTTCGACTTCTCCTACGAGGGCAGGCCCGACACCTGGGGGCGGGAAGGGCCGGGCCGACTGGTGCTCGGAGGAACTGCTTCGCGATGGTGAGGCAGTTGCAGCCGGGGATCCTGGTCAACGACCGGCTGGACATCCCCGGCGACTTCGTCACCCCCGAGCAGTACCAGCCCGACGAGCCCATGCGCGCCGCCGACGGCTCTCGGGTGCCGTGGGAGGTGTACCAGACACTGAACGGGAGCTGGGGATACGACCGCGACAACCTCGACGACAAGGCTGCCGACCTGCTGATCCTGATGCTCGTCGACACCGTCGCCAAGGACGGCAATCTGCTGCTGAATGTCGGGCCGACCGGGCGGGGACCGCAGCGCATTGACGCGGGTCAGGCGCCGGACACCACGCGGATGTCCGCTCCTCCAGCGGGGACGCTGACGCTTCGGCTGCCGGTGCGGCGGCCCGAGGTGGCAGTGCCTGTCATCGAGCTGTTCCTGAGGTAGACCGGGGGACGCGGCCAGGCTCGGGAGACGTAAATGCACGTACCGTGCGGGCGCCCGCACGGTACGTTGGCAGGCATGACCGAGCTTGTGCTGCGTTGGCGGGCCGCCTGAGGGCGGCCGTGTAGCACATGCGTTCTAACGGCCGCCGCTTCGGCGGCCGTTCGCGTTCCCCCTCCCGGGACGTCGGCCGACGGTCGCGGCGGCCTCGACCAGGAGGTGGAGTGATGACGCGCATCTTCAGCGGGGCCAAGCCGACCGGGCATCTGACGCTGGGGAACTATCTGGGGGCCGTTCGGCGGTGGGCCGAGGTCGATCAGCACCGGGCCGACGCGCTGTTCTGCGTCGTCGATCTGCACGCGCTGACCGTGGACCACGATCCCGGGCGGGTGCGCAGGCTCAGCCGACAGGCGGCAACGTTGTTGCTGGCGGCGGGGCTCGATCCGGAGTTGTGCACCGTCTTCGTACAGAGTCACGTCGACGAGCACACGCGACTGTCGTACGTGCTGGAGTGCGTCGCCGCGGACGGGGAGATGCGGCGGATGATCCAGTACAAGGAGAAGTCGGCGCGCGAGCGGGCAGGCGGCGTGAGCGTGCGGCTGTCGTTGCTGACGTATCCCGTGCTGATGGCGGCGGACATCCTGGCGTACGGGACGGACGAGGTGCCGGTCGGGGACGACCAGTCGCAGCACGTGGAACTGACGCGGGATCTCGCCCTCCGCTTCAACCAGCGGTACGGGCAGGTGTTCGTGGTGCCGCGGGCCACGCATCCCCCGGTCGCGGCGCGCGTGATGGACCTGCAGGAGCCGACGTCGAAGATGGGGAAGTCCCATGAGTCCGGGGCCGGGATCGTCTATCTGCTGGACGATCCCGATGTGATCCGGAAGAAGATCATGCGAGCGGTCACGGACAGCGGGCGGGAGGTCGTGTACGACCCCGGGGCCCGGCCCGGTGTCTCGAATCTGCTGGAGATCCTCGCTGCGTGTTCGGGTGGGAACCCGAAGGACCTGAGCGGTGTATACGAGTCGTACGGCTCATTGAAGAGGGATACCGCCGAGGCCGTGGTGGAGCTTCTTCGTCCTGTGCAGGCGCGGCACAGGGAGCTGGCGGGAGACCAAGGCTATGTGGAGGGGGTGCTGAGGGCAGGTGCTGAGAAGGCGCGGGGAATGGCGAGGCCGAGAGTGGACGAGGCGTACCGGGCGATCGGCTTGCTGGCAACGGCGTGATGGCCGGACGCCAGTGCCGTGCATAGCGCCGGTGCCGTGTCTGTCGCTGGTGCCGCGTATGTCGCTGATGCCCGGCACATCAGCGGTGCCGGGCGTATCGGCGGAGCCGCCCCTGTCGGCGAAGCTGTACATACCGTCGGTGCCAGCAAGCGGCGGGCGCTGTCCTCGACCGTGATACCGGGGCCGGGGCGGCCCGGCCCCGGCGGTGCGGCCCGGCGGTGCGGTCAGCCGTTGCCGGAGGCGAGTTCGCGGCTGCGGTCGCGTGCCGCCTCCAGCGCGGCGATCAGGGCGGCGCGCACACCGTGGTTCTCCAGTTCGCGGATCGCGTTGATCGTGGTGCCGGCGGGGGACGTGACGTTCTCGCGGAGCTTCACGGGGTGTTCCCCGCTGTCGCGCAGCATCACGGCGGCGCCGATCGCGGCCTGGACGATCAGGTCGTGGGCCTTGTCGCGGGGCAGGCCCAGCAGGATGCCCGCGTCGGTCATGGCCTCGACCAGGTAGAAGAAGTAAGCCGGTCCCGAGCCGGAGAGCGCTGTGCAGGCGTCCTGCTGCGACTCGGGGACCCGCAGGGTCTTGCCGACGGCACCGAAGATCTCCTCTGCGTGCTCGAGGTGATCGCGGGTGGCGTGAGAGCCGGCGGAGATCACGGACATGGCCTCGTCGACGAGGGCGGGGGTGTTGGTCATGACACGGACGACGGGGGTGCCCGGGGCGAAGCGCTGCTCGAAATAGGAGGTGGGAATGCCCGCGGCACCGCTGATGACCAGGCGGTCGACGGGGACGTGCGGGGCGAGTTCGTCGAGCAGGGTGCCCATGTCCTGGGGCTTGACCGTGAGGATGAGCGTGTCGGCGGTCTTGGCGGCCTCGGGGTTGGTGACCGGGGTGACTCCGTAGCGGGTGCGGAGTTCTTCGGCCCGTTCGCTGCGGCGGGCGGTGACCATGAGGTCGACCGGGGCCCAGCCGGCTCGGATCATTCCGCTGAGCAGGGCTTCGCCGATCTTGCCGGTGCCGAGGACTGCGACTTTCTGGGTCATGGTGCGGGGCCCTCCGGGGGGGGTGCGTCGTCCTGGGGAACATCCTCGCACCGGAGGTACTCGGCGGGGCCGGGGTGTCCGTTTGCCGGACGCGGCGGATGTGTCGGACGTCCCGGTCAGGTCGTGCGGCGGCGCAGGGTTGCCGCGCCAAGGGTCAGTACGAGGACTGCGCAGCCCGCCACGATCAGGATGTCGCGGATGAAGGCGGCCGTCATGTCCGCGTGCTTGAGGACCTCGTTCATGCCGTCGACGGCATAGGACATGGGGAGGACGTCGGAGATCGCTTCCAGGACCGGATGCATGTCGGAGCGGGCGGTGAACAGGCCGCACAGCAGAAGTTGGGGAAAGATCACGGCCGGCATGAACTGGACGGCCTGGAACTCGGAGGCGGCGAAGGCGGAGACGAACAGGCCGAGGGCCGTGCCCAGGAGGGCGTCGAGCAGTGCGACGAGCAGCAGGAGCCAGGGTGAGCCGGTGACGTCCAGGCCCAGGGCCCAGACCGCGAGGCCGGTGGCGAGGGCGGACTGGACGATGGCGAGGGCGCCGAAGGCGAGGGCGTAGCCGCCGATGAGGTCGGCCTTGCCGAGGGGCATGGCGAGGAGGCGTTCGAGAGTGCCGGAGGTGCGTTCGCGCAGGGTGGCGATCGAGGTCACCAGGAACATAGTGATCAGCGGGAAGATGCCGAGGAGGGAGGCGCCGATCGAGTCGAAGGTGCGGGGGCTGCCGTCGAAGACGTAGCGCAGCAGCAGGAGCATCAGGCACGGGATGAGGATCATCATCGCGATGGTCCGCGGGTCGTGGCTGAGCTGGCGCAGCACGCGGGCCGCGGTGGCGGCGGTGCGGGAGGCGTTGATCGCGCCGGGGCGAGCGGTCGGACGCGGGGCCGGGCGAGCGGCGGGGGGTGTGGCGGTGTCCGGGGATTCGGCCTGCGCTGGGCCGGGGTTCCGGTGCGGTCGCGTGTTCATCGGACCGTCTCCTTGTGGGATGTCTTGTTGCGGGATGAGTCGTCGCGGGACGACTCGCCGGTCTGCGACTGCGCACCGGCCGCGATCGCCTCGTCGACCAGGTGCAGGAAGGCGGCCTCGACGGTCTCGGCTCCGGTGCGGGAGCGGAGCGCGTCGGGGGTGTCCTCGGCGAGGATCCGGCCTTCGCGCATCAGGAGGAGGCGGTGGCAGCGTTCGGCCTCGTCCATGACGTGGGAGGAGACGAGGAGTGTGGCTCCGCGCTCCGTGGCGATGGTGTGGAAGAGGTGCCACAGGTCGCGGCGGAGGACGGGGTCGAGGCCGACGGTGGGTTCGTCGAGGACGAGCAGTTCGGGTGCGCCGAGGAGGGCTACGGCGAGGGAGACACGGCTGCGCTGGCCGCCGGAGAGGTTGCCCGCCAGGGCATCGGCGTGGGTACCGAGGTCGACGTCGGCGATGACACGGGCGACGTCGGCGTGGCGGCGTTCGGCGGCGGCTCGGCCGGGGTCGAGGATCGCGGCGAAGTAGTCGAGGTTCTGGCGCACGGACAGGTCGTCGTAGACGGACGGGGCCTGGGTGACATAGCCGATACGGGAGCGGAGGGTGGCGTCTCCGGCCGGCCGGCCCAGCACGTCGAGGGTGCCGGAGACCTTGGCCTGGGTGCCGACGACCGCCCGCATCAGGGTGGTCTTGCCGCAGCCGGAGGGGCCGAGCAGTCCGGTGATCCGGCCGCGCGGCACGGTGAAGTCGAGACCACGCAGCACCTGGCGGGTGCCCCGGACGACGGTGAGGCCGGTGGCCCGCACGGCCGGCTCGTGGGCGGCTCGGCTCGCGGGGTCGGGTGGGGGCGGGGGGCTCGTCGAGAAATTCATCATGCGATGAATAGTGCGCCTGCCGAGCCGGGCCGTCAACCCGACGCGGTGCGCTGAGCGCCTTGTGCGGCCCGGTTGGCGCGGGCTCAGTGTCGGATGGCGACCTGGAGATCGACGTTGTAGGTCTCCTCGACGATTCCGTCGGGGAAGACGGTCAGGAGGTGGGACCGCTCCTCGGTGAGGAAGGTGTTGGTGCGTTCCGTGCCGAGGACCAGGAACCTCGAGTGGCTGCCGAGGTTGGCGAGATGGGTGTCGAGCGGGACACGGCGGCTCCAGCGCAGGCGGTGCCAGGTGGATTCGTGCGGTGAGAGGGGGGCGGTGTTCCAGGCGCCCCTGCCGGAGAGGGCCGGCGCGGTGGGGCGGGCGTTGCCGGTGCTGTTGTCGTCGTCGGTGGTGTTGTCGACGCCGGTGCCGGTTTCGGCGGGAGCGACGGTGCCGGTGTCGTCTGCGAGGAAGCGTTCCACGCGGTTGGCCTGGACGGCGATCCAGGGGACGTCCACGGCGTCGACGTTCCACCACAGGGCGAGGGCACCCCCGGGGCGCAGCACCCGCATCGCCTCCGGGACCGAACGGGCCGGGTCGGTCCAGTGCCAGGCCTGGGCGTAGGTGATGAAGTCGGCGGAGGAGTCGACGAGGGGGAGGGCGTTGCCGTCAGCGCGGACGACCGGGACCTCCGGGAGGGTGCGGCGGAGCTGGGCGATCATCCCGTCGCCGGGTTCGACGGCGATGACTTCGGCTCCGCGTTCGACCAGCAGTGCGGTGGCTATACCGGTCCCGGCTCCCACGTCGACGACGCGTGCGCCGTCCAGCGTCCGTCCGCTCAATTCCTCGATGGCGTCGAAGAGGGCGGGTGGGTAGGAGGGGCGGTTCGCGGCGTACTGGGTCGCGGCGGCGTTGAAGGAGTGGGCGTGGAGGGCGTGGGATTCGGCGGTGTCGGCTTGGGTGCGGGGGGCCTCGGTCATGGGGTCATCTTGGCCGGGGCGCCGGTGCCGACCCAAGGGCATGGACGTGCTTCAGGACGTCTTGCCCGCGACTTCAGGACTTCTTCTTACGGGCCGGGTTGCCCGTGCGCCTCGTGCTCCCCCGTTCGTGGCGGGCGCGGGCGGTCTCGTACTCCTGGCGGTGCAACTTCTCGCCGGGGGCCTCGATGAGGGAGCGGAAGAAATACGCGAAGAGGGAGCCGACGAAACCGATGGCCAGCAGGCCGCGGAGGGAAGCCTGCTGTTCGGGGTCGGGGCGCTTGGTGAACCCGTCCCAGGTGCGGCGGAAGGCGACGGCGCTGCACACGGCGAACATGACCACGACGAGGAGGTTGACCACGCCGCCGACGTCCGCGATCGCCAGGCCCTGGTAGGCGAAGCGGAGCACCAGGCAGGAGACGACCGCCACGACGAGCGAGCCGAGGGCCACCCCGGCGCGTCGCCAGAGGTAGCCGCCCTGGTGGTCGACCCAGGTGGTCCCGAAGAAGCGGAGGGGTTCGGGGCGGGGGCCGGTGCCCGTGCCGCTTCCGGTGCCGGATTCGTCGCGCATGGGGTTGATTATGGCCAAAGGTTCGCGGAGGGGAACCATGCGGGTCGGTCCACGCCCACGTCCACATGAGCGTGGACCGACGCCGCTGGAGTACTCAGGAGCAGCGGGGTGCCACGTAACCGTCGCTGCCGGTGTTCACGTAGGCGTCCGAGACGTACTCGCCGTTCGCGATGTTGTCCCAGATGTTCGTGGTGCCGTACGGGCCGGTGATGGTTTCGCCCGGGCGCTGGCAGAAGATCGGCACGTATGAGCCCACGGGCAACACTCGGATGATGGAGTAGTTGGTGCTGGGGCCGCTGCGGACGTTGACCGAGTAGCCCGGTGCGATCGCGTAGTACCTGACGGCGGCGGACGCCTCGGAAGAGGCTCCCACCACCAGCGCGAGGGCGGCGGCGGCGCCTCCCACCACGGCGGCGCGTCTGCCCGACAGAATCTTCATCATGCTCCCTTTCCGGTTCTCCTCAGGCGCAGCGCGCGGCCACATAGCCGTCACTGCCGGTTCTCACGTAGGTGTCCGATACGTACGCGCCGTTCGCGATGTTGTCCCAGATGTTCGAGGTGCCGTACGGGCCGGTGACGGTCTCACCCGGGCGCTGGCAGAAGATCGGCACCTGTGAGCCCTCACGCAGCACACGGACGATGCGGTAGCCGGTGCCGGGGCCGCTGCGGACGTTCAGGGTGACGCCGGGTGCGATCGGGTAGTAACGGACGGCCGCAGTCGCGATCGTGCTCGCCGCAGTCGTCGTCGCGACCCCTGCCGCGTCGTCGGCCTCGATCTCTTCGGTACGGTCAACAGACACTGATGCCTCCCCCGTTGGGCCCCTCACAGCGCAGGGGCCGCTGATTTCAGCGAAAACACGTCAGGCACACAGGTACGGTTCTCGAACGCGGAGGCTAGCAAGCCGCATCAGTGTCGTACGAGTCATTGAATAGGCTCCGTGCGTCGCGCGCGCGAACGATCAGCACGGGGGTGGGTCCATGGCGCCACAGCGGGACGCCGGAGCGAGCTCGGCAGCGGAACTGCCCGAGTACGCCGGTCAGTACCGCCTGGAGTCATGCCTGGGCTCGGGCGGCATGGGCGTGGTGCATCTGGCCCGCAGCACCTCGGGATTGAAGCTCGCGGTGAAAGTGGTGCATGCCCAGTTCGCCAAGGATCCGGAGTTCAGGGGGCGGTTCCGGCAGGAGATCGCGGCAGCGCGCAGAGTGAGCGGCGCGTTCACCGCCTCCGTGGTCGACGCCGACCCGGAGGGTGAACGGCCATGGATGGCAACGCTGTTCATTCCCGGACCGACCCTCGCCGAGCAGGTGAAGCGGAACGGGCCTTTGGATGGCGCGCAGTTGCGTCAGCTGATGGCCGGACTCTCCGAGGCGCTGCGCGACATACACCGGGCGGGTGTGGTTCACCGGGACCTGAAGCCCAGCAACGTGCTCCTCGCCGAGGACGGTCCGAAGGTCATCGACTTCGGCATTTCGCGGCCGTCGGACAGTGAACTGCGGACCGAGACCGGCAAGTTGATCGGCACACCGCCCTTCATGGCCCCCGAGCAGTTCCGCAGCCCCCGCGAGGTCGGCCCGGCCGCCGACATCTTCGCACTCGGTTCGGTGCTGGTGCACGCCGCGACCGGCCGGGGCCCCTTCGACTCCGACAGCCCGTACATCGTGGCCTACCAAGTCGTACACGACGAGCCTGACCTGACCGGCCTGCCTGACAACCTCGTACCACTCGTGCTCCGCTGTCTGGCCAAGGAGCCTCGGGACCGGCCCACGGCGGACGAACTGATGCGGGAGCTGCGGTCGGTGTCGGCCTTGTACGACACTCAGGCCTTCGTCCCGGTCCAGCGGACCGGAGTTCCGCCGGAACCTGAGCCGGAGCCCGAGACGCTGCCGAAGGCCGACCCCCAGCCGCCCGGGGCACGCCCCGTTCGGGGCGAGAAACCCACGGGACGCCGACGCAGGCGAGCGGTCATCGTGGCCGGTGCGGTGGTTCTCACCGTGGCGGCAGGGGCGCTGGCGTCGGCCCGGATGCCCGAACGCAACACCAACGTGCCACAGGAGAAGGCTTCGCGGTCCGCCCCGGCGGGTTTCACCGCCTGGCAGGCGAAGCCCACGCCGGGAGCCAGCCGGATGCCGCAGTGCTCCTACGGCGGCGGGAAGTTGTTCTGCGCCCAAGTGGGGCAGCTCGCCGCCCTGGATCCGGCGGACGGTTCGGTGCTGTGGCGGCATGCCTTCGCCGACGAGCAGGAGACTCCCCAGGAACAGCCAGTCCTCTCGGGCGGGCTGGTGCACATTGTCACGCGTGCCGGCCGATGGCTGGAGGCGCTCGACCCGGCTTCCGGCGCAACACGCTGGAAGATGGACATCTCCGCGTACATACGTCTGCAGCACACGGACGACAGGGTGCTGCTCACCCGTCCGGACGGCATGGTCACCGGGCTCGACAGCGCATCGGGGAAAGGCGACTGGAAGCGTCGGATGACCGGCCAGGGCGGGCAGACCACACCGGACTTCGCCTGGTTCCCCGGGGGTGACGTGGTGTACGCGACGAGCACAAGCGACGACGGATCACAAACCCGGGTCAGTGCCCTGGATCCGGAGACCGGCACCGTGCACTGGAATGCCGAGCTGAAGGGCACCCTGGAGCCGGTCGGTGAAAACAGCAGCGGCGTCTATTTCTCGGTCAACGACGACATCCGAGGAGTAACGGACGCATTGGTCCGTTACGACCCTCGAACCAAGACCTCGATCCGGGTGGCGCTCCGGTACCCGGTCCCACCCGCCAGGGCCTCCGTCCGCGGGAACGTCGTCTATGTGCTCGCTCCGTTCGGCACCCTCATCGCCGTCGACATGAAGACACAGACTCAGAAGTGGCGCCTCGAGACCTCCGTGAGCCTGGGCTCCACGCCCGTCGCCGACGACAGGCACGTGTACTTCACCGCGGCCGACGGGCGGCTGCTCGCCGTGGACACGCGAAAGGGCACGCTCGTAGGACAGACGCCCACGCGACTCGGGACGGAATCGGACCGAGTCGTGTCGGATCTGTCCGAACCCGTCGTGGTACGTGATCGGGTCTATGCGAGCGCTCCCGACGGGACCGTGTTCGGGGTGCCCGCGGACGCTCCTTCGATCTGGTGACCCGCTGAATTGACGAGGGGCCGCCCCCGTGGAGCGGCCCCTCTTGCTGGGGCTCAGCCCAGCTTCGACACGTCTCGCACCGCGCCCTTGTCCGCGCTCGTCGCCATCGCCGCGTATGCCTTCAGTGCCGTGGAGACCTTGCGGTCGCGGGACTTGGGGGCGTAGACGCCGGCGAGGGCCTCGCGGCGGGCCGCCAGGGTGTCCTCGTCGACCAGGAGCTCGATCGAACGGTTCGGGATGTCGATGCGGATGCGGTCGCCGTCCTCGACGAGGGCGATCGTGCCTCCGGACGCCGCCTCGGGAGAGGCGTGGCCGATGGACAGGCCCGAGGTACCGCCGGAAAAGCGGCCGTCGGTCACCAGCGCGCAGGCCTTTCCAAGGCCCCGGCCCTTGAGGAACGAGGTCGGGTAGAGCATCTCCTGCATGCCGGGGCCGCCCTTGGGGCCCTCGTAGCGGATGACCACCACGTCACCCTCGCGCACCTGCTTGCCGAGGATCTTCTCGACGGCCTCCTCCTGCGACTCGCAGACCACCGCGGGACCCTCGAAGGTCCAGATCGACTCGTCCACACCGGCCGTCTTCACGACACAGCCGTCGACGGCGAGGTTGCCCTTGAGGACCGCGAGGCCGCCGTCCTTGGAGTAGGCGTGGGCGACGTCACGGATGCAGCCGCCGGCCGCGTCCGTGTCCAGTTCCTCCCAGCGCTCGGACTGGGAGAACGCCTCGGCGGAGCGCTTGCAGCCGGGGGCCGCGTGCCAGAGCTCCAGCGCCTCGTCGGAGGCCGCGCCGCCGCGGATGTCCCAGGCGTCGAGCCACTCCTTGATGGACGGCGAGTGGACGGTGTGCACGTCCTCGTTCAGCAGGCCGCCGCGGTAGAGCTCGCCGAGGATGGCGGGGATGCCGCCGGCGCGGTGCACGTCCTCCATGTAGTACGTGCGGGTCGCGGTCACGTTCGGCGCGACCTTCGCGAGGCAGGGGACGCGGCGCGAGACGGCGTCGATGTCGGTGAGGTCGTAGCCGACCTCGGCCTCCTGGGCGGCGGCCAGCAGGTGCAGGATCGTGTTCGTGGAGCCGCCCATGGCGATGTCCAGCGCCATCGCGTTCTCGAACGCGGCGTGGGTGGCGATGGAGCGCGGGAGGACGGAGTCGTCATCCTGCTCGTAGTAGCGCTTGGCGAGCTCCACGACCGTGGCGCCGGCGCGCTCGTACAGGTCCTTGCGGGCGGTGTGGGTGGCGAGGACCGAGCCGTTGCCGGGGAGCGCGAGGCCGAGCGCCTCCGTCAGACAGTTCATCGAGTTGGCGGTGAACATGCCGGAACAGGAACCGCAGGTCGGACAGGCGTTCTCCTCGATGCGGAGGACGTCCTCGTCGGAGACCTTCTCGTTCGCCGCGTCGACCATCGCGTCAATCAGGTCGAGGGTGCGGACCGTGCCGTCGACGAGGGTCGCGCGGCCGGCCTCCATCGGGCCGCCGGAGACGAACACCGTCGGGATGTTCAGGCGCAGCGCCGCCATCAGCATGCCGGGGGTGATCTTGTCGCAGTTGGAGATGCAGATCAGGGCGTCGGCGCAGTGCGCCTCCACCATGTATTCCACTGAGTCCGCGATGAGGTCGCGGGACGGCAGGGAGTACAGCATGCCGCCGTGGCCCATCGCGATGCCGTCGTCGACGGCGATCGTGTTGAACTCGCGCGGGACCGCGCCCGCGGCCTTGATCGCCTCGGAGACGATCCGGCCGACCGGCTGGAGGTGGGTGTGGCCGGGCACGAACTCGGTGAAGCTGTTGGCGACCGCGATGATCGGCTTGCCGATGTCCTCGCTCGCGACGCCGGAAGCGCGCATCAGCGCGCGGGCTCCCGCCATGTTGCGACCGTGGGTGACCGTACGTGACCTCAGCTCGGGCACGGTTGCTCCACTCCCTACCATTCCGGTCCCTTGGATCCTTCAGGCTACGCCTCGCCCCCGGCCACCGAACCTCATGTCCGCGATCCGGACGTGCCGTCCGGGAAATGGTGCGCCGCATGTTGACGACGGTGGTCCGGGAGATGGCGCCCCGTGTGCCGACGGCGGTGGTCCCGGACATGGCGCCCCGTGTGCCGACGGCGGTGGCCCCGGACATGGCGCCCCGTGTGCCGACGGCGGTGGCCCCGGACATGGCGCCCCGTGTGCCGACGGCGGTCAGGTGCCGGTCAGGTGGCCCTGGACCACCGGGGCGATCCTGGCGATGATCTGCTCGGGGTCGGCGGAGGCCAGCGGCTCGACCTTGATCACATAGCGGAGCATGGCGGTCCCGACGAGCTGCGCCGCGGCCAGCTCGGCACGCAGTTCGGCGTCCGGGAGGTCCAGCTGCCCGGCGATGCGGCGCAGCAGCTGGGAGGCGATCAGACGGCGGAAGACGGCCGCGGCGGTCTCGTTGTTGAACGCGGAGCGGACTACCGCGAGCAGCGGGATGCGGGTGGCCGGGTTCTCCCAGACGCCGAAGACGAACCGGGTCAGCCGCTCGCCGACCCCGTCGAAGGGGCCCTCCTCGATCACCTTGGTCGCGTTGAGGGCCGGCGCGAAGGCGACCTCGATGGCCGCCTCGAAGACCTGCTCCTTGGTGCCGAAGTAGTGGTGCACGAGGGCCGAGTCCACGCCCGCCGCCTTGGCGATGCCGCGCACGGACGTCTTGTCGTAGCCGCGTTCGGAGAACTCCGCCCGGGCGGCGTCGAGGATCTTGTCCCGGGTGTCGGACGGCTCCGTGCCGGGGGGCCGTCCCCGGCCGCGTGGGGTTCGGGGGGCACTGGGGGCGCGCGGGGTCCGGGAGGTCACCTTCTGGGCACCTTCACGGCGGAGGCCAGGTGCAGCCTGGTGAAGGCCAGTGCCTCGGCGAGGTCGGCCTCGCGCTCGGCGCCGGACATCGCGCGGCGGGTGTTGACCTCGATGACCACGTGCCCGTCGAAGCCGTTCAGGGCGAGGCGCTCCAGCACCTCGGCGCAGGGCTGGGTGCCGCGGCCCGGGACGAGGTGCTCGTCCTTGTTGGAGCCGGAGCCGTCCGCGAGGTGGACGTGGCCCAGCCGGTCGGCCATGCGGTCCACCATCTGCAGGGCGTCGGTGCGGGCCGTCGCGGCGTGGCTGAGGTCGATCGTGAAGTGCCGGTAGTCGTCCTTGGTGACGTCCCAGTCGGGCGCGTACGCGAGCATCTCGCGGTCGCGGTAGCGCCAGGGGTACATGTTCTCCACGGCGAACCGCACGTCGGTCTCGCTCGCCATGCGCCAGATGCCGGTGACGAAGTCGCGGGCGTACTGGCGCTGCCAGCGGAAGGGCGGGTGGACGACGACGGTGGACGCGCCCAGCTTCTCGGCGGCCGTCTGGGCCCGCTGGAGTTTGACCCAGGGGTCGGTGGACCAGACGCGCTGGGTGATCAGCAGACAGGGGGCGTGCACGGCCAGGATCGGGATCTGGTGGTAGTCGCTGAGCCGGCGCAGTGCCTCGATGTCCTGGCTGACGGGGTCGGTCCACACCATGACCTCGACGCCGTCGTACCCGAGACGCGCGGCGATCTCGAAGGCCGTCGCCGTTGACTCCGGATACACGGAAGCCGTCGACAGCGCGACCTTCGCATCCGGGATCCGCACGACTGGTTCTGCCACGGGCACCAGGGTACGGGGCGCGTCCGACGTAGGGGCGGCTGGCTGCCCTTTGCGAGGGACTCCTTGGCCGGAAGCGTTGCCCCGGGGACCGAGGGCCGGCGCCCCGTGGAACGGTCGCCTGTCCTGCTGTCCGGCGCGATGACCGGCACATACGGTGCGGATGCCGGGCCCCGCGCCCCTCCCTCCCGTTCGCGCCTCCGCACGTCCGTGCGCCTGGTTACGCCCGCGCGCGCTCGCCCGAGGTCGCCCGGGCGCGCCCGGGGTGCGCAAGGATGCGACAGGGTCGTCGCCCCGGGTGCGCACGGATGCGACGGGGTCGTCGGCGGACCCGACCGAAACCCGTCGATCCCGCCGGTGTCACCGAGCACTCCCGCGGCCACGGCGGCGGCGTACCTCGCCCCCGCCGCCCCGAGCTGCCGAAGCCGGGTCGCCGGCGGCTGCGGGATGATGATCCGTAAAAGTTTGCGGCCCTGGGCGGCGGGTGGCGCAGGACAACGGTCCGGACTCTCGTAAGGTTTGCGCCGTGGGATCTCTGCGCAATCCTGTCGGGCCGCTTCCCTCCTCCATCTACTGGCGCCGGAGGGCCGTTCTGCTGTCCATCCTGGCGCTGCTGTCTCTCCTGATCGTGTGGATCGTCAGTTCGGGCGGCGGTGGGAGCAAGAACAACTCGGGCGGGTCCAACGGCAAGAATCCCGCGCCCTCCATCACCCCGGGCCCGTCCGGTTCCGGTCCTGCCATCAGCCAGGCGCCGGGCGGACGCGACGAGTCGAGCGGCGGGGGCAGTTCGACCGGAGGTTCCGCGGGCTCCTCCGGTGGTTCGGAAGGCGGTTCGGGCGGAGGGTCCGAGGGCGGATCGGAGGGGGGTTCCGGCGGTTCCGCGGGGTCTGCCGGGTCTTCTGGGTCCTCCGGCTCCTCCGGTGACGGAGGTTCGGGCGGCGGCGGTGCGGTGGGCGAGCAGGTCCCGGCCGGGTCCAGCCTGCCCGAATGCACCTCGAGTTCGGTGCAGTTGACGTTGCGCAGCCTGCACAACTCCTACTCCCCCGGGCAGAAGCCCGTCTTCGAGCTGACCGCCAAGAACGTCTCCGGCAGTGACTGCAAGATCGGGCTCGGGCCCGAGCAGGCCGTGGTGACGATCACCGAGAGCACCGACGACAAGACCGTCTGGGCCTCGGACGACTGCCCCAAGTCGGACGGCAGCGTGTACTTCCTCGTCCCTGCGAAGGCCGCCATCACCCACACGATCAGCTGGGACCGCAAGCCGAGCGCACCCGAGTGCGGGACGCCTCCGGCGGGGTCGGCAGCGGCGGACACCTACCTGGTGCAGGCGAAGGTGCCCGGCTTCACCAAGGCCCAGACGTCCTTCGTCCTCGCCAAGGACTAGGCCGTCAACTCCGAGACTTCGGGCGCCCTCGCCGAAGACTGGAGCGCCCTCGACAAGTGGGCCGTCATGCCAGGCACTGGGACACTCTTCGCCGGGTGGGCCGTCATGCCAGGCACTGGTGCGCCTCGTCGGGCACCAGGGGTTGTTGACCCCGATCACCAAGCTGGAGGAGCCATCCGGGCGCTGCTGGTGCCCCGACAGGCACTAGTGCCGCAACAGGCAACGTTCGCCCCGTCGCGACGCCCGGCACTCCCCCAAGCTCTTCGAACCGGGGGGACCCCACTCGCCCAAGTACGTCCAGTACGAGGACTTCCGGCCGGCACTCCCCCAAGCTCTTCGAGCAGGGGTACCCCCAGAGCATGCACCGGACGCCGCTCCTTACCGGGCAAACGTTGCCTGCCGCGGCACTAGACGTAGCGCTCCAGGATCGACGACTCCGCCAGGCGCGACAGGCCCTCGCGGACGCTGCGGGCGCGGGCCTCGCCGACCCCGTCGACCGTCTGCAGGTCGTCCACGCTCGCGGCGAGCAGCTTCTGCAGGCCGCCGAAGTGTTCGACGAGGCGGTCGATGATCGCGCCCGGCAGCCGCGGGACCTTGGCGAGGAGGCGGAAACCGCGCGGGGAGACGGCGGAGTCCATGCCCTCGGGGGAGCCGGTGTAGCCCAAGGCACGTGCCACCATGGGCAGTTCGAGCAGTTCGGCGTGGGTGAGGGAGTCCAGTTCGAAGACGGCCTCGTCGACCGTGCGTGAACGTTTGGCCGTCGGCTCGGGGACGTAGTCGCGTACGACGAGTTCCCGCTCGGGCTCCACTCCGGCGATCAACTCGTCGAGCTGCAGGGCGAGAAGGCGTCCGTCGGTGCCCAGCTCCACCACGTACTCGGCGATCTCGGTGGCGATGCGGCGCACCATCTCCAGGCGCTGGGCCACCGCGGAGACGTCCCGGACGGTGACGAGGTCCTCGATCTCCAGCGCGGAGAGCGTGCCCGCGACCTCGTCCAGGCGGAGCTTGTACCGCTCCAGGGTGGCCAGGGCCTGGTTGGCGCGGGACAGGATCGCCGCCGAGTCCTCGAGCACCCGGCGCTGGCCGTCGACGTACAGCGCGATCAGCCGCATCGACTGGGAAACGGAGACGACGGGGAAGCCCACCTGCTTGCTGACCCGGTCCGCGGTGCGGTGGCGGGTGCCCGTCTCCTCGGTGGGGATGGTCGGGTCGGGCACGAACTGGACGCCGGCCCTGAGGATCTTCGACAGGTCGGTGGACAGGACGATCCCGCCGTCGAGCTTGCACAGCTCACGCAGCCGGGTGGCGGCGAACTCGACGTCGATCACGAAGCCGCCGGTGCACAGCGCATCGACCGTCTTGTCGAAGCCCAGGACGATGAGTCCGCCGGTGTTGCCCCGAAGGACCCGCTCCAGGCCGTCACGCAGCGCGGTGCCGGGTGCCACGGCGCTGAGGGAGGCGCGCATCAGGCCATCGGCACCGGTGCTCCCGCCCGACTTTCCGGGAGCTGCTGCCCGGTCGTTGGCTGCCACTGCACTCCTCCGGTCGCAGGTTTCCGGTCGCCCTCAGGGTCGCCTCAGGTTCGCACGCACGGGCGAGACCTGGGCAAAGTCTACCGGCGGTCCTCCTCCTCCCGTGGGGCGTCTCTGCGACGGGCCCTCGGCAGTACGCGCAGCGCGTCCCCCATGTCGGCGACTTCCAGGACCTTCATACCGGGCGGCACCTTGCCCGGATCGGTCGGTACGAGCGCGTGTGTGAAGCCCAGGCGGTGTGCCTCGGCGAGCCTGCGCTGGACGCCGGTGACCCGCCTGACCTCGCCCGCGAGACCGACCTCGCCGATCGCGACGAGGTTCTTGGGCAGGGGGGTGTCGCTCGCGGCGGAGGCCAGCGCGAGGGCGATCGCCAGGTCCGCGGCGGGTTCGGAGAGCTTCACTCCGCCGACCGTCGCGGAGTAGATGTCCCGCTTCCCCAGGGCGCTGATCCGGCCGCGCTGCTCCAGGACGGCGAGCATCATCGAGACACGGGAGGTCTCCAGACCGGACGTGGTGCGGCGCGGGGAGGGGATCTGGGAGTCGACGGTCAGTGCCTGGACCTCCGCCACCAGAGGGCGGCGGCCTTCGAGGGTGACGGTGAGGCAGGTGCCGGGCACGGGTTCGTCGCGCCGGGTGAGGAACAGGCCGCTGGGGTCGGCGAGTCCGGTGATGCCCTCGTCGTGCAGTTCGAAGCAGCCGACCTCGTCCGTCGTCCCGTAGCGGTTCTTGACGCCGCGTACGAGCCTCAGGCGGGCGTGGCGGTCGCCCTCGAAGTGCAGGACGACGTCCACGAGGTGTTCGAGCAGGCGCGGTCCCGCGATCGCGCCGTCCTTGGTGACGTGGCCCACCAGGAGGGTTGACATGCCGCGTTCCTTGGAAGCGCGGATCAGGGCGCCGGCGACCTCGCGCACCTGGGCCATGCCGCCGGGGGCTCCGTCGATCTCCGGTGAGGCCACGGTCTGCACGGAGTCCAGGATCAGCAGGGACGGCTTGACGGCGTCCAAGTGGCCGAGGACGGCCGCGAGATCGGTCTCCGCGGCGAGGTAGAGGTGGTCGTCGATGGCCTTGATGCGGTCGGCGCGCAGCCGGACCTGGCTCGCCGACTCCTCGCCGGTGACGTAGAGGGTGCGGTGCTCGTCACTGGCCGACTTGGCGGCCACGTCCAACAGGAGGGTGGACTTGCCCACACCCGGCTCGCCCGCCACGAGGACGACCGCGCCGGGGACGAGTCCGCCGCCGAGCACCCGGTCGAGCTCGGGCACACCCGTGGAACGGGCGGTGGCCTGACGGCCGTCGACCTGGCCGATGGGCACGGCGGAGGTGGTGACCCGGCCGGGGGCGGTGGTGCGCACCGCGGGCGCGCCGTACTCCTCGACCGTCCCCCAGGCCTGGCACTCGGGGCAGCGGCCGAGCCACTTGGCCGTCTGCCAGCCGCATTCGGTGCAGCGGTAGGACGGGCGGTCCTTCGCGGTCTTCGTACGGGCAGCCATGCGAGAACCGTAACGGGCCCCACTGACAACGCCGACGACACGGGTCTGTCCCGGGGGAGGCGTGCGGTGAGGCGAGGGGGCACGCTCACGCAACCCCTGAACAACCGTTTGAGGATCCCGCACGGAATCCAGCACGGAATCCGGCACTCCTGTCCCCTTTTGAGCGATCTGTTCACCCGTAAGGAGTAAATGCACTCAAGCCGCAGGAAGGGTTCGGCACGTGCGCCCTACGGTCGCACGGGTGATGAGCAGCAGTCCGGAGACTCCGACGCACCCCACCGGCGCGCACCCGGCGCACACAGCCGTGCGCAAGCCCGTCGCGCCCTGCGCGCTGCAGCAGAAGCCGCCCATGCGTTACGAGCCCTACCTGGACGGCCTGTTCACATACTGCCTGTCCGTGCTCTGCGACCACGACACCGCGACCGCCGCCCTCGGGGACGTCCTCGTCGTCGCCGAACGCCGCGGGCGGCACGGCCCGGACGCCGAGGGCGACCGCAAGGCCTGGCTGTACGCGCTGGCGCGCTGGTCGTGTCTGCGGCGGCTCGCGGAGGCCAGGAGCGGGCGCCAGGGCTCGTCCGCCCCGGCCAGGCGCGCTCCCCGGCGACGGGACGCGCCCTGCTGTGCCGCCGGACCGGCCGAGCCGTCGGCCGCCGAGCAGGAGCGGCGCCAACGCGAACTCGCCCTGCTGGCCTGGCCGGAGGCAGCCGGCACCACCCCCGAGCAGCGCGAGGCGCTCGAACTCGCCGTACGCCACCAGCTCGCCCCGCGGGAGGTCGCCGCCGTCCTCGGCATGGATCCGGTCGCCACCCGGGAACTCCTCTCCTCCGCGGCCTGCGAGGTGGAGCGCACCCGGGCCGCCCTGGCCGTCGTGGAGGCCGGCGGCTGCCCGGGGGTGGCCCGGTTCGCGTGTGACAGCCGGCTGATGCTGAGCTCCGCGCTGCGTCTGGACCTCGTCCGGCACGTCGACGACTGTCCGCGGTGCCGGCGCACCGCCGAGCGGGCCGCTCCCGGGGTCTGGCCGGGCACCAGCGTGACGCCCGCCGCGCTGCCCGTGGTGGCGGCCCCGCGCGCGGCCCTGCACTCGGCGATGGCGCACGGCTCCCGCGCGCGGGGCGGCGGTCCCCGCTTCGACCGGCGGGGTTTCCCGATGGACCCCAAGGACCACGCGGCCCGTCGCCACCGGCTGCGCGCGCGTGTCGTCACGACGACGGTCGTCGCCACCGTGGTGGCCGCGCCCGTGTTCGCGTTGTGGGCGGCCTACCGGGGCGCGCCGCTGACCGGCGAGGACCGGGACGGCCGCCCCGTCGCCGCGAACGAGGCCCACGGCCGGGACGCGCTCGGCGCCGAGCCGGGCCGCGGCTACGAGAACGCAGGCAACGCCCGTACGAAGCCCGATGCGGGTTTCTCCCAGGGCAGCGACGACGTCTCCGTGGAGGTGATCGGCGCCACCGGCAAGGGTCACCTCGACGTGACCGCCCGCTCCAGCGGCGACATCACACTCATCAGGATCACCGCGTCCGGCCGCGCCCCCGTGCACTGGTCCGCGCGCGCGGTCGCCTCCTGGCTCCACCTCAGCCGCTCCTCGGGGACCCTGGCCCCCGGCGACTCTTCGACGATCAGGGTCTACGTCGACCGGCTGCGCGAGCCACGGGGGCGCTGGACGGCGCGGGTGTCGGTCGCTCCCGCGGCGGCCGTCGTCTCCATCGAGGGCCACGGTCCCGAGCCGCGCCCGTCGGCTCCCGCCCCCCGGCCCAGTTCACCGCAGGCGTCGGCGTCCGGTCCGGCCGATCCCGGCACGCCGCCCGGCGGCCCCACGCCGACGTCCGGGCCGCAGACGACGCCCACGCCGTCGTCTCCCACGCCGTCCGATCCGTCCGGCCCGTCCGACCCACCCGACCCGTCGGACCCGGGTGGCCCGACGCCCGACGACAGCGGCGATCCCGGCACGGCCGGTTAGGCGTCAGCCGGCGGGGCCACCGGGTCGGCCGGGTGCGGGGCCAGCAGCGGCAGCTGTGCGGCCAGCCGGTCCTCACACAGCTCGACGAGCCGGTCGTATCCCGCCTTGCCCATCAGCTCGGTGAGCTCGGCCCGGTAGGAGACGTAGACCGGGTCCCCCGCGCCGTGCGCCGAGGTCGCGGAGGTGCACCACCAGTGCAGGTCATGGCCGCCGGGGCCCCAGCCTCGGCGGTCGTACTCGCCGATCGACACCTGGAGGACGCGGGTGTCGTCGGGACGGTCGATCCAGTCGTACGTCCGCCGGATCGGCAGCTGCCAGCAGACGTCCGGTTTGGTCTCCAGCGGTTCGCGGCCCTCCCGCAGCGCGAGGATGTGCAGCGAACAGCCCGCGCCGCCCGCGAAACCGGGGCGGTTCTGGAAGATGCACGAGCCGTTGTACGGGCGGGTCTGCCGGGAGCCCTCGTCGTCCTCCGCGACCCAGCCCGTCTCCATGCCCACGTCATAGTGCTGCCAGATGTCCGGAGTGAGCCTCGCCACGTGCTCGGCCACCCGTTTCTCGTCGTCCTCCTCCGAGAAGTGCGCGCCCAGCGTGCAGCAGCCGTCGTCGGCGCGGCCCGCCTGGATGCCCTGGCAGCCGCTGCCGAAGATGCAGTTCCAGCGGGAGGTCAGCCAGGTCAGATCACAACGGAAGACCTGGTCCTCATCGGCGGGATCAGGGAACTCGACCCATGCGCGGGCGTGGTCGAGCCCCTTCTCGTCGCCCGGCGGCGGGGACTGGGGCGGCTTCGGCAGCTTCGCGACCTTGGACGACTTCGCCCGTGCGGAGCCCTTGGCGGCCTCGGCCGACACCGCCGACTTGGCCGACTTGGTCGATTTGCTGTCGTTCGCCTTTTTCGTCTTTGGCACGAGTCCAGGGTAAGCGGCCGACGGCGACTCCGGGGCTGGGCTGCGGGCCCGCTGGCAGTAGCGTGCCCCTTATGAGACTCGGTGTCCTCGACGTGGGATCGAACACGGTGCATCTCCTGGTGGTGGATGCACACCCTGGCGCGCGCCCCTTGCCCGCGCACTCGCACAAGGCCGAACTGCGGCTCGCCGAACTGCTCGACGGCAGCGGAGCGATCGACTCGGACGGCGTCGACAAGGTGATAGCGGTCGTGCATGAGGCGCTGCAGGCCGCCGAGGACAAGGGCGTCGAGGACCTGCTGCCGTTCGCGACCTCCGCGGTGCGCGAGGCCAGCAACGCCGACGACGTACTGGCCCGGATCAAGGCCGAGACCGGTGTCGAGCTCCAGGTGCTGACCGGTGAGGAGGAGGCGCGGCTGACCTTCCTCGCGGCCCGCCGCTGGTTCGGCTGGTCGGCCGGCAAGCTGCTGGTCCTGGACATCGGCGGCGGCTCGCTGGAGATCGCGTACGGCATAGACGAGGAGCCGGACGCGGCGGTGTCGCTGCCGCTGGGCGCGGGGCGGCTGACGGCGGGGTGGCTGCCCGGCGACCCGCCCAGTGCCGACGACATCCGTGCGCTGCGCCGGCACGTCCGTGCGGAGATCGCGCGGATCGTCGGGGACTTCAGCCGCCTGGGCACCGCCGACCATGTGGTCGCCACCTCGAAGACCTTCCGCCAGCTGGCCCGGATCGCGGGGGCGGCGCGCTCGGCCGAGGGGCTGTACGTCCAGCGCGAACTCAAGCGGGGGGCGCTGGAGTCCTGGGTTCCCCAGCTCGTCGGCATGACGGCGGCGGAGCGGGCCGAGTTGCCCGGCGTCTCGGAGGGGCGCGCCGGTCAGCTCCTGGCCGGCGCGCTCGTCGCCGAGGCCGCCATGGACCTCTTCGACGTGAACACCCTGGAGGTCTGTCCCTGGGCGCTGCGGGAGGGTGTGATCCTGCGGAGGCTGGACCACATGGGCTGGGCGTGACCCGGCGGGGGCATCTGGGGGACTCTGGGGCAGCTGGGACACCGAGAACACCTCGGCCGGCCCGGCGACGTCAGCGCCCGACGGGCTGAGTCCGGTCGCCACACCCGGAGGTTGAGCCCGCCCGGCACCCCCCGCATGGCAGGATCGGTATGCCATGACTGTGCCCACGAAGCCTCCCGTAAGCCCTGCCCGCGACGATCTGCACGCTCCCGTCATCGCCTGGTTCGACGCGCACGCGCGTGATCTGCCGTGGCGGCGGGCGGAGGCCGGGCCGTGGGGGGTGATGGTGAGTGAGTTCATGCTGCAGCAGACACCCGTGAGCCGGGTGCTGCCCGTCTACGAGCAGTGGATGGCGCGCTGGCCGCGCCCCGCCGCGCTGGCCGCCGAGGCGCCCGGGGAGGCCGTACGCGCCTGGGGGCGGCTCGGGTACCCGCGGCGCGCCCTGCGACTGCACGGTGCCGCCGTCGCCATAACGGAACGGCACGGCGGCGACGTTCCCACCGAGCACGCCCAACTCCTGGCCCTGCCGGGCATCGGCGAGTACACCGCGGCGGCCGTCGCCTCCTTCGCCTACGGGCAGCGGCACGCCGTGCTCGACACCAACGTGCGGCGCGTCCTCGCCCGGGCCGTGACCGGTGTGCAGTACCCGCCGGGCGCCACCACCGCCGCCGAACGCAAGCTCGCCCGCGCACTGCTGCCCGAGGACGAACGCACCGCCGCGCTGTGGGCCGCCGCCTCCATGGAACTGGGCGCCCTCGTCTGCACGGCGAAGAACGAGAACTGCCACCGCTGCCCGATCACCGACCGGTGCGCCTGGCAGCTCGCCGGCAAGCCGGAGCACGCAGGGCCGCCGCGCAAGGGACAGACCTACGCGGGCACCGACCGCCAGGTCCGCGGCAAGCTCCTCGCAGTACTGCGCGAGGCGGTGCGCCCCGTTCCGCAGGCGGTCCTGGACCGGGTGTGGGACGAGCCCGTGCAACGGGCCCGCGCGCTGGACGGGTTGGTCGCCGACGGTCTCGTGGAACCCCTGCCGGGCGGGCTCTACAGGCTGCCGCTCACCTGACCGTCCGGCCGCCGCAGGAGTCCCGCTCGTAACATTCGCCGCTCCGCGGCCCGTTCACCCCAGCCTCGACCGACCAGCAAATCCCCCCAAACGCACATCCTTCGGGGCTGGGCCTTACCCCGTCCCTACTTCCGTTACACAACCGACGGACAGCCGTGCGTCCACCGCGCGTTCGTGCGCACAGCTCCGTGACAACCCCTCCGTAGCTTCATTCCCATACCGCGGACAGCGGTCGAACAAGAACTGACTGCGGGCAACACGCGGGTCGGGAAACGGGGACGGAGGCGGTTGGCGATGGCGCACGGTGAGGTGCTCGAGTTCGAGGAGTACGTCCGCACCCGGCAGGACGCGCTGCTGCGCAGCGCCCGCCGTCTGGTGCCGGACCCGGTCGACGCGCAGGACCTGCTGCAGACCGCGCTGGCCCGCACGTACGGCCGCTGGGACGGTATCGCGGACAAGCGGCTCGCGGACGCGTACCTGCGCCGGGTCATGATCAACACGCGGACCGAGTGGTGGCGGGCACGCAAGCTCGAGGAGGTGCCCACCGAGCAGCTGCCGGACGCCTGTGTCGAGGACGCCGCCGAACAGCACGCCGACCGCGCTCTGCTGATGGATGTCATGAAGGTGCTCGCACCGAAGCAGCGCAGTGTCGTGGTGCTGCGACACTGGGAGCAGATGTCCACGGAGGAGACGGCCGCCGCCCTCGGCATGTCGGTCGGAACGGTCAAGAGCACGCTGCACCGGGCGCTGGCCCGGCTCCGTCAGGAGCTGGAGGCCCGCGACGCGCAGGAACGCGGCGCAGGCGCGCTCGAGGGTGAGGAGAGGGAGCGTTGCGCGGCCTAGGCACACCTACCGGCAGGGCCGCACGGGTCACCGTGCGGCCCTGTCGGGTTGTCAAGGTGCTGACGGTGGCGGTCGCGGTCGCCGCCGTCAGTGTCTATCTGACCTCCTGCGCGACCGGTGGCACCGGCGCCCGCGACGAGGGCCCCGCCCGCGGCGACTCCGCGGCCGGGGCCGCCGTCGTCTCGCCCTCGCCCACCGCCTCACCGGCCACGATCCCGAAACGGGTGGACCCGGTACAGCTGGTCAAGAACGATCCGGCCGTCAGCGCGGACGTCAAGGCGGACCTGCGGCCGTGCGTGTCCGACGAGTACCCGGTCGACGTGTCGTACGGCGATCTCACCGGCGGCAGGGTGAGCGATGTGGTCGTCAACGTGATGACCTGCAGCGATGCGGTCGGGGTCGGCTCGTATGTGTATCGCGAGGTCGGTTCGACGTACAAGAACGTCTTCACGTCCGAGGAGTCACCGGTCTACGCGGAGATCGACCGCGGCGACCTGGTCGTCACCGAGCAGGTGTACGAGAAGAGCGATCCGTTGCAGTATCCGTCCGGCGAGGTCGTCACCACATACCGCTGGTCCGTGAACCGTTTC
Organism: Streptomyces cavernae; assembly: GCF_004023625.1. Lineage (GTDB taxonomy): Bacteria > Actinomycetota > Actinomycetes > Streptomycetales > Streptomycetaceae > Streptomyces > Streptomyces cavernae. The sequence continues at coordinate 26,156 of NZ_RPDJ01000065.1, forward strand.
GCGGTGCGCAACCGTACGGAGAACGACTACAGCAACGCGGTGGGTGCCGTAACGCCCATCCCCGAGTCGAACTGAGAGCAGCCGCATGGCAGAGCAGACCCATGTCCTGTTCGTCGAGGACGACGACGTCATCCGCGAGGCCACCCAACTGGCGCTGGAGCGGGACGGCTTCGCGGTGACCGCGATGCCCGACGGGCTCTCGGGGCTGGATGCGTTCCGCGCCGACCGGCCGGACATCGCCCTGCTCGACGTGATGGTGCCCGGTCTGGACGGGGTCTCGTTGTGCCGGCGCATCCGCGACGAGTCCACCGTTCCCGTCATCATGCTCTCCGCACGCGCCGACTCCATCGACGTCGTCCTCGGCCTGGAGGCGGGGGCGGACGACTATGTGACGAAACCTTTCGACGGGGCCGTCCTGATGGCGCGCATCCGTGCGGTGCTGCGCCGCTTCGGCCACGCCGGCTCCGCGGCGGGCGGGGCCGACGAGGAGAGCGCGGCGAACGCGAGCGGTGTGCTCACCTTCGGTGAACTGGAGGTCGATACCGAGGGCATGGAGGTGCGCAGGAGCGGCGAGCCGGTCGCGCTGACGCCCACCGAGATGCGGCTGCTGCTGGAGTTCTCGTCGGCGCCCGGCACGGTTCTCTCCCGCGACAAACTGCTCGAACGCGTCTGGGACTACGGCTGGGGCGGCGACACCCGGGTCGTGGACGTGCATGTGCAGCGGCTGCGGACCAAGATCGGCCAGGACCGGATCGAGACGGTCCGCGGCTTCGGCTACAAGTTGAAGGCCTGAACGCGGGTATGCGGGATTTCCGGGGCACGGGGGAGTTCGAGACCGCGCGTGCGAGACGGGGGCCGGGGGCGGATCCGGGGACGCGGGCGCGGGGGACGGGATCGCCGAGGGCGCGGGAGACGCTGACGGCGCGGGGAACGCTGACGATGCGGGTGACCGACGGCATGGAGGAGACCGGGGGGTACGCGGAACAGGGCGGTCCCGGCCGCGGAGCACGGGGGTTCAGGAGGGTCTTCCGGCGACTGAGTGCGCGCACGGGGCTGCGCACCGGTCTGCGGTGGAAGCTGAGCGCGGCGATCGCAATGGTGGGGACGCTGGTCGCGGTCTCGCTGAGCCTGGTGGTGCACAACGCGGCCCGGGTGTCGATGCTGTCCAACGCGCGTGATCTCGCGGACGAGCGGGTGCAGATCGCCCAGCGCAACGTCGAGACGACCGGCCGGCCCAACTTCCCGGGCATCAAGATCGACGATCCCGACCTGCCGGAGGCCCTGCGGGAGAAGACCGCCAAGGGCCGCCGGGCCACCTTCATCGCCGAGCACCGCAACGGCGTGCCGGACATCTGGGCCGCGGTGCCGCTCAAGGACGGCCGGGTCCTCTCCCTGCACACCGGTTTCACCGACCGCAGCGCCACCGTGATGAAGGACCTCGACCAGGCGCTGCTCATCGGCTCGATCGCCACCGTCTTCGGCGGCTGCGCGCTCGGTGTGCTGGTCGGCGGCCAGCTCTCACGCCGGCTGCGCAAGGCGGCCACCGCGGCGTGGCAGGTCGCCAACGGTGAGACCGACGTACGGGTGCGGGACGCGATCGGCGGCGTCGTGATCGACGAGACCGACGACCTCGCCCGGGCCGTGGACGCCATGGCGGACACCCTGCAGCGGCGCATAGAGGCCGAGCGGCGGGTGACCGCGGACATCGCGCACGAACTGCGCACTCCGGTGACCGGGCTGCTGACGGCGGCCGAGCTGCTGCCGCCCGGCCGCCCCACCGAGCTGGTGCGGGACCGGGCGCAGGCCATGCGCACGCTGGTGGAGGACGTACTGGAGGTGGCGCGGCTGGACGGCGCCTCCGAGCGGGCGGAGCTGCAGGACATCATGCTGGGCGAGTTCGTGACCCGGCGGGTGGCGGCCCGGGACACGGGCATCGAGGTGCGCGTGGTCCACGAGTCGGCCGTCACGACCGATCCGCGCCGGCTCGAACGTGTGCTGCTGAACCTGCTCACCAACGCGGCCAAGCACGGCAGGCCGCCGATCGAGGTGACGGTCGAGGGACGGGTCGTCCGGGTACGGGACCACGGCCCCGGATTCCCCGAGGAACTGCTGGACGAAGGGCCGCGCCGCTTCCGCACCGGCAGGAAGGACCGCTCCGGTCAGGGGCACGGCCTGGGCCTGACCATCGCGGCCGGGCAGGCCCGGGTGCTGGGCGCCCGGCTGACGTTCCGCAACGTACGCCCTCCCGGCGCCCCGGAGGGCGTGCCGGCGGAAGGCGCGGTGGCGGTGCTGTGGCTGCCGGAGCACGCGCCGACCAACACCGGGAGCCATCCGATGCTGCCGCCCGGGATGTGAGGCCGGCGGGGGCGGGGTGGTCGCGGCCCCTCCGCCCCCGAACCCGCACCGGGTCGCACTCGTCCCGGACTCCCTCACCGTCCCGGACTCCCTCAGGAAGTCCAGGCTTTCTCCATGTCCAGTCCGCCCTCGCGCCGCTGCGTGAAGGAGAACCAGTTCCCGGAGTCGTCGCGGAACAGCGCCTCCGTCCCATACGGCCGCTCCTGCGGCTCCTGGAGGAACTCCACCCCGCGGTCCTTGAGCTTCTTGTAGTCCCCGTGGATGTCGTCCGTGGTCAGGACCCCCGCCCCGAGGGCACCCTTGGCCACCAGCTTCCGCATCATCTCCGCGGACTCGGCGTCCATGGCGGGCGGTCCTGGCACCATCAGCGTCAGCTCGACGTCGGGCTGGCCCGGCGCCCCCACGGTGAGCCAGCGCATGCCGCCCTCGCCCATGGTCATGTCCGTACGGACTTCGAGCCCCAGCTTCCGCGTGTAGAACTCCTTGGCGCGGTCCTGGTCCAGGACCCAGACGGTGGAGATGGCGAGTCCTTTGATCATGGCAAGCTCCCAGGTCGACGGGGCACCGCCCGAGCGGCGGCCGGTCGGGTGACCGCCCTGCCACGGTAGGCGGCCGCCCGCTCAGTCCGCTTCTCCGGAATTGCGTTCCCCTTCTCCGGAATCGCGTTCCCCGCGTTCCGGCGCGGACGGGAAACCACCGGCCCACAGCATCGCGTAGCAGCCGGGGATCAGCGCGGCCCCGCGCCCCACGTGCTTCGCCCGGTACTCGCTCGGGGTCAGCCCGGTCCACGCCTTGAACCGTGCCGAGAAGGTGCCCAGGCTGCTGAAGCCGACGAGGTGGCAGATCTCCGTCGCGGACAGGTTCGCCGTGCGCAGCAGGTCCTGGGCCCGCTCGATACGGCGGTGGGTCAGATACTGGCCGGGTGTCTCGCCGTACGCCTGCTTGAAGGCCCTGATGAAGTGGTACCGCGAGTACCCGGCGTGCGCGGCCACCGCGTCGAGGTCGAGGCCGGGCTCGGCCCAGTCCCGGTCCATGGCGTCCTTGGCCAGACGCAGCTGCCGCATCTTGTCCACGGGACGATGCTGCCACGGCGCGGACGGCACGGCGGTGGCCGGGAGGAGCCGCCGCACACGGGCGAAGGCCCCCGGGCGGACTGCGACCGGGGGCCTTCGGGCCGAGGATGGACGGCGCTCAGACGGTTTCCGCGACCGTCGGCTTCGCACCGGTTCCCGCGGCGTCCCCAGCCGCGTCCTCGACCTGCTTCGGGGCGCCGGAGTCCGCTCCCCCGTCGTCGGACTGCTTCGGGCCCGCCCCGCGCAGCGGCACCTCCTTGACGAACACCGCCGCCACCAGCGCCGTCACCGCGATGATCGCCCCGAGCAGGAACGCCGAGTGGGTACCGGCCGCGACCGCGTGCTGGTAGGCCTCGCGTGCGGCGGCGGGGAGCTTGGCGAGGCTCGCCGCGTCCAGCTGTGCCGACTGCTCGGTGACCTTCGAGCCCAGCGCCCCGGCACGCTCGGCCATCATGTCCTGCACCCGGCTGTTGAACAGAGCGCCCATGATCGCGACACCGAAGGACGAGCCGAGTGTGCGGAACAGGGTGCTGGTCGAGGACGCGACGCCCATGTCCTTCATCTCGACGCTGTTCTGCGCCACGAGCATGGTGATCTGCATCAGGCAGCCCATGCCGGCGCCCAGGACGGCCATGTACAGACCCGAGGTGAGCCGGGTCGTGTCCGTGTCCATCTGTGCGAGCAGGAACAGTCCGGCGGTCATCAGGACGCTGCCGACGACGGGGAAGACCTTGTAACGGCCGCTGCCGGTGGTGACCCGGCCCGCGATCATCGAGACGACGAGCATCGCGCCGAGCATCGGCAGGAGCAGCAGTCCCGAGTTGGTCGCGGAGGCGCCCTGCACCGACTGCTGGAACAGCGGCAGGAAGAGCACGGCCCCGAACATCACGAAGCCGGTGATGAAGCCTATGAACGCCATCAGCGAGAAGTTGCGGCTGCGGAAGATGTGCAGCGGCATGACCGGCTCGGTGGCCTTCGTCTGCCAGAAGAGGAAACCGACGAGGGCGGCCGTGCCGATCCCGATCAGCTCCATGATCACGGCGGAGCCCCAGGCGTACTCGGTGCCTCCCCAGGTGGTGACCAGGACTATGGCGGTGATGCCGACGGTCAGCAGCGCGGCGCCGAGGTAGTCGATCCGCGTCTGTGCCCGCTTCTTCGGCAGGTGGAGCACGGCGCTGATGGCGAGCAGGGCGACGACTCCGAGCGGCAGGTTGATGTAGAAGGCCCAGCGCCAGCCCCAGTTGTCGGTGATGGTGCCGCCCACGAGCGGTCCCGCGATCATCGCGACCGCCATCACGGCGGCCATCATGCCCTGGTACCTGCCACGCTCCCGGGGCGGGATCAGATCGCCGATGATCGCCATGACGCCGACCATCAAACCGCCGGCACCGAGCCCCTGCACCGCCCGGAAGCCGATCAGCTGCCCCATGTCCTGCGCCATGCCGCTCAGCGCGGAACCGGCCAGGAAGATCACGATCGAGGCCATGAAGGCGCCCTTGCGCCCGTACATGTCACCGAGCTTGCCCCAGATGGGGGTGGAGGCCGCGGTGGCGAGGGTGTAGGCGGTGACGACCCAGGAGAGGTGCTCGAGCCCGCCCAGCTCGCCCACGATCGTCGGCATCGCGGTGCCGACGATCATGTTGTCCAGCATCGCGAGCATCATCGTGATCATGAGCGCGAGCAGGACGACCCGCACGCTCCTGGGTTGCTCCTCCGTCCCGGCCGCCTCGGCCGCCTCGGCCTTCGCTGTGTCCGCCATCGTTTCCACTCCCCTGGGTACTGCCTGGTGCTGCCCCGTCCGGGCTACTTACTTGCCGCCCGGCAAGTTGACTACACTGAGAGAAGGTAGACGCGTAACTAGCCGGGCGTCAAGTAAGTTTTCGTGGACTTGAACCGACCCGGACCGGCCTGAAGCGGCGCGGTCACAGCGGGGAGCGTGAGGAGTAAGAGGATGGGCGGCACCATGGACGGCACCAAGCAGCAGCGGCGGGGGAACACCCGCCAGCGCATCCAAGACGTTGCCCTGGAACTCTTCTCCGAGCAGGGATACGAGAAGACCTCGCTCCGCGAGATCGCGGAGCGGCTGGAGGTCACGAAGGCGGCGCTGTACTACCACTTCAAGACCAAGGAAGACATCGTCGTAAGCATCTTCGAGGATCTGGCGTGTCCCATGGACGAGCTGATCGAGTGGGGCCGGCAGCAGCCGCATACGCTCGAGACCAAGAAGGAGGTCCTGCGCCGCTACAGCGAGGCCCTGCACAACGCGGCCCCGCTCTTCCGCTTCATGCAGGACAACCAGGCGGCGATCCGGGAGTTGAGCATCGGCGACCGGTTCAAGGACCGCATGCTGCAGATGCGCGACATCATCAGGGAGCCGGACGCTCCGCTCATCGACCAAGTCCGTTGCATCAGCGCGCTGTTCACGATGCACGCGGGGATGCACGTCCTCGCGGAGGTCGAGGGTGACATGGAGGAGAAGCGCAGCGCCGTCCTCGAGGTCGCGATCGACCTGGTGACCCGGGCGCACGGCGGAGACTGAGGCCGCCGCGGGCCCGGGGGGTCTGGAGGGTCCGGGGTCCGGAAGTCCGGGGCCCGGGTGTCCGGGTGTCCTGGGTCCGGGTGTCCTGGGTCCGGGCGTCCTGGGTCCGGGCGTCCGGGGCCCGCGGTCCGGGGCCCGGGTGTCCGGGGGCCCTGGGCCCGGGGGGTCCGGGTGCGGCTCGCCGTCAGACGGTGGTGCCCTTGGAGCGCAGGAACTTCACCGGGTCGACGGCGGAACCGTAGTTCGGAGTGGTGCGGATCTCGAAGTGCAGGTGCGGGCCACTGGAGTTGCCGGTGTTGCCGGACAGGGCTATGTGCTGGCCGGTCTTGACGACCTGGCCGACCTTCACGTCGACGCGCGACAGATGGGCGTACTGCGAGTAGACGCCGCCACCATGCTTGATCACGACGGCGTTACCGTATGCCGGGCCGTCGCCGGCGCCGTTGCCGCCCGCCTTGACGACGGTGCCGCCGTGCGTGGCCATCACGTTGGTGCCGGTGGGTACGGCGAAGTCCTGGCCGGAGTGCTTGTGCGCCCACATGCTGCCGCCCTGGTTGAAGCGGGCGGAGATCTTGTACTTCGCCACCGGGTCGACCCAGCCGGCCGTCTTCTTCGCCTTCTTGGCCGCGGCCTGGGCGACGGCCTTCTCGGGCAGCGCGACGCTCGACTGACCGGTGTCGGCGGCCGCGACCCCGGCTCCCAGCACGGCCGAGGCTCCCAGCCCGAGGGTGACCACGGCGGCCCGGGTGCGGAGCAGGGACGTACGGGGGGTGCGGGTGCTGGCGCGCTTCGACATGGGGGTTACCTCCAGGGGGACGGACACAGGTCCACCCGGCACGCACAGCTCGCTGCCGGGTGGGCCATCCCTTGGTAACCCGCACCGCCACAATCACCCAAAACGGGTATCTACGACCCCAAGTCGTATTTGATGCGTAAATCTCCCTCCTTCTTGACAGGGGCCCCTGCCGCGGGGAGAGGCATGGAGAAGTGTCGGCTTTTCTCCTGAAAGGGCGGTTTAGCCCCACGTGAAAGGGTCCTGCCGTCAGCCGCGCCATTGCCGCGCGGCACCCGGGGCCGACCTCGCGGCCACCCCCCGGCACCCCAGGGGCGAAGTGTCCGTTTTGCCCCTGGGGTGTCATCCACTACCACCCCTAGTACCGGGAAAATCGCCTGTGCGGCAT
>NZ_RPDJ01000066.1 GCF_004023625.1 Streptomyces cavernae
CGGCCTGCTGGGGGAGGGTGTGGCGCTGGCCGCGGTCAACGGACCCGCCGCCGTCGTCCTGTCCGGCGAGGAAGGGCCGGTCACCCGTGCCGTGGACGTGCTGCGCGAACGGGGCGTGCGCGTACGGCAGTTACGCGTCTCCCACGCCTTCCACTCCCCGCTCATGACCCCGATGCTCGACCGCTTCCGCACCGTCGTCGAAGCGGCCGGGTTCCACCAGCCCCGCATCCCCCTCCGTCCCGCGGGCGGCGGTCGCACCGACATGACGAATCCCGACTACTGGGTGGCACAGGTGACCGGCACCGTCCGGTTCGCCGACGCCCTCACCCACGAGATCGGCTCCTGGCTGGAGATCGGCCCCGCTCCCGTTCTGACCGCACTCGCCGACGACACCGGCGTCCCCGCAGTCCGCGGCCCGCAGTCCGAGACCGGCGACATACTGAACGCCGTCGCGCGGGTGTGGCTGCGCGGCCACGACGTCGACTGGACGGCCGTACTCCCGGGCCGCCGACGCGTCGACCTGCCCACCTACGCCTTCCAGCACCAGGACTACTGGCTCACCCCCGCCCCGCAACGCGGTGACTTCTCCGCCGCCGGGCTGACGTCCACCGCGCACCCGGTGCTGCTCACCTCCGTAGGCGCGGCCGGCGGCGACCAGACCATCTTCAGCGGACGTCTGTCCCTGGCCGCGCACCCGTGGCTGGACGACCACCGTGTCCTCGGGTCCGTGCTGTTCCCGGGTACCGGCTTCGCCGACCTCGCGGTCACCGCGGGCCGCGCCCTCGGCTGCCCCCGGCTCACCGAACTGACGCTGGGCGCCCCGCTGGTCCTCACCGGAGACACAGGACACTTCGTCCAGGTCGTCGTCGGTGCCCCGGACGACACGGGCGCCCGGCCCGTCACCCTGTACTCGCGGTCCGAGGACCAGGACGACTGGAACCTGCACGGATCGGGCACCCTCGACGCCGCGACCGCCCTGGAGTGGCGGCCGGACGTCTGGCCCCCGACCGGGGCCGAGCCGGTCGCCCTGGACGGCTTCTACGACGGCCTCGTCGACGCCGGCTTCGACTACGGCCCCGCCTTCCGCGGCCTCACCTCGGCCTGGCGCCGCGACGGAGAGGTCTTCGCCGAGATCACCCTGCCGGGCTCGGTCCAGGTCGACGGGTTCGCCGCCCACCCCGGGCTGCTCGACTCGGCTCTGCACGCCATGGCGCTGCTGTGGGACGGCCCCCAGCACACCCCGCGGATCCCGTTCTCCTGGCAGGACGTCTCGCTCACCGCCGAGGAGCCGTGGTCGCTGCGGATCCGGCTGAGCCGCAACGAGTCCGGCGCGGTCGTCCTCGACGCCGCCGACGCCGCCGGGCAACCGGCTGCCCGTATCGGCAAGTTGGTGCTGCGTGAGGTCGACGCGGACAAACTGCACGGCCCCGACGACGTGCTCGCCGACAGCCGGTTCCGCGTCGAATGGACCGGGCTCGACCCGGCCGCGCCCACGCGGGCGCTCGGTACGTGCGCGGTGCTGGACGCCGACCGCACCGGCCTCGCCGCGACAGCGGGCGAGCACGCACCCACCGGCGCACCCGCCCCCGTCAGCGAACACGCCGGCGTCGCCGCGCTCGTGGCGGCGCTGGTCGACGGCGCCCCGGTCCCGGACACCGTCGTGGCCCGCTGCCCGCGCACCGGCGGCGACGACCTCGCCGCCGCGCACCACGCCGCCGCCTGGGCCCTGGAACTGGTGCAGACGTGGCTGGCGGAGGCGCGGCTGGCGAGCAGCAGGCTCGTCGTCGTCATCGACGGCGGGGTCGCCCAGTCGACCGTCACCGGGCTGGTGCGCACCGCGCAGACCGAACACCCCGGCCGGATCACGCTCGTGCACGAGGAAACCGGTCCGGCCCCCGCCGCCGCGCTCACCACCGACGAGCCCGAAGTCACGGTGCGCGAGGGGCAGTTGCTCAAGCGTCGGCTGGTGCCGGCCGAACCACTGCTGGACGTCCCGGCCGCCGGACCGTGGCGGCTGGACTTCCCGGTGCGCGGTTCGCTCGCCGACCTCGCCGTCGTACCGGCGCCGGAAGCCGACAGGCCCCTGGAGGCAGGGGAGGTGCGCCTCCACGTGCGCGCCGCCGGAGTGAACTTCCGTGACGTCCTGATCGGGCTCGACGTCTACCCGGGCGACGCGCGGCCGGGCATCGAGGCGGCCGGCGTGGTCGTCGAGACCGGGCCCGGGACCGGCCTCCGCGAGGGCGACCGCGTCATGGGCCTCGTGCCCGACGCGTTCGGACCGACTGTCGTGGCCGACGCGCGGACTCTGGTGCGGATCCCCGACGGCTGGTCCTTCACCACCGCGGCCGCCGTGCCGGTCGCCTTCCTCACCGCCTACTACGGCCTTGTCGACCTCGCCGGACTCGCGGCCGGGCAGCGCGTCCTGGTGCACGCGGCGGCCGGCGGCGTCGGCACGGCCGCCGTCCAGCTCGCCCGGCACCTCGGCGCCGAGGTCTTCGGCACGGCCGGCCCCGCCAAGCACGACCGGTTGCGGGCCGCCGGACTCGACGACACGCACATCGCCTCGTCACGGACGGTGGAGTTCGAGAACACGGTCCTCCAGGCCACCGGCGGGCGCGGCGTCGACGTGGTGCTCAACTCCCTCGCCGACGAGTTCACCGACGCGTCACTGCGCGCGACCGCGCCCGGCGGCAGATTCGTCGACATCGGGAAGACCGACCTGCGCGCGCCCGAAACCGTCGCCGCGGAGCACCCCGGGGTCACCTACCGGCACTTCGACCTCTCCGACGCCGGCCCCGAGCGGATCGCCGGCATCCTCACGGAACTGGTCCGGCTGTTCGAGGCCGGTGAGCTGAGCCCGCCCGAGATCACCGTCTGGGACGTGCGCAGCGCCCGCGAGGCGCTCCGCACGGTGAGCCAGGCCGCCCTCACCGGCAAGGCGGTGCTGACCGTCGGACCGCGCTTCGAGGCCGGCGAGACCGTGCTGGTCACCGGCGGCACCGGCACCCTCGGCCGGCAGGTGGCCCGGCACCTCGTCCTGCGCCACGGCGTACGGCACATCACCCTGGTCGGCCGGAGCCACCGCCCGGAGGCCGACGCCGTCACGGCCGAACTGGTCGCGGCCGGCGCGCAGGTCGACGTACGGGCCTGCGACATCGGCGACGAGAACGCCGTCCGCGAGCTGCTCGCCGCCGCGACGACGGGGCGGCGCCTGGCAGGCGTCGTGCACGCGGCCGGCACCGTGGCCGACGGCGTGGTCACCTCCCTCGACACGGACGCCCTGACGGCGGTGCTGCGCCCGAAGGCCGACGGCGCCTGGCACCTGCACCGCCTCACTCAGGGGCTCGATCTGCGGCTGTTCGCGGTGTTCTCCTCGGCCTCGGCCACCTTCGGCAGCGCCGGCCAGGCCAACTACGCCGCCGCGAACACCTTCCTCGACGCCCTCGCCGAACACCGGCGCGCCCACCGCATGCCCGCGACCGCGCTGGCCTGGGGCCTGTGGGCGGAGAGCAGCACGATGACCGAGGGACTGTCCGCGGTCGACCTGCGCCGGATGAACCGGTCCGGGGTGCTCCCGCTCGGGGCCGAACAAGGGCTCGCCCTCTTCGACGCGGGCACCGGCAGCACCCAGCCGGCCCTCGTCGCCGCGCGGCTGGACCTGTCCGCCCTGCGGCGCACCCACCGGGACCACCCGGCGCCCGCCCTGCTGCGCACCCTGGTCCCGCCGGCGCGGACCGCCGCCGGCCGACCGGAACCCGACACCACCGGCGCGGCACGCCTGGCCGGCCTGGCCCGGCCCGAGCAACTGCGGGCCGTGCTCGACCTGGTGCGTGCGCAGGCGGCCGCGGTGCTGGGCCACGGCTCCGCCGACGACGTCGACGCCGGGCAGGCGTTCAAGGAGATGGGCTTCGACTCGCTCACCGCGGTCGAACTGCGCAACCGGCTCAAGGCGGCGACCGGGGCGGCGCTCCCGGCGACCGCCGTGTTCGACCACCCCAGCCCACTCGCCCTGGCCGAGCACGTCGTCGGCCTGCTCGCCCCCGCCGAACTCGGCGCGGCCGAAGCGGTACTGCGCGAACTCGACGGCCTCGAACCGGTTCTGGAGACCGTGTCCGCGACCGACGGCGCGCACGCTGAGATCGTCGACCGGCTCAGCCGGATGCTGAGCCGGCTGCGGGACGGCGGCGCCCCCGCCGCCGAAGCACTCGACGACGCCTCGCTCGACGAGGTCCTCGCCTTCATCGACACCGAGTTCAGCGATCTCGACCAGGACGGAGCCGACCGACGTGGCTGACGATGAGAAGCTCGTCCAGTACCTGAAGAAGGTCACCGCCGACCTGCAGCGCACCCGGCAGCGGCTGCGTGAGGTCGAGTCCGCCGACACCGAACCCCTCGCGATCGTCGGCATGGCCTGCCGGTTCCCGGGCGGTATCGACTCGCCCGAGGCGTTCTGGCGCGTGCTCTCCGCGGGGGAGGACGTCGTCGGAGAGTTCCCGGCCGACCGCGGCTGGGACACCGGCCGCCTCGGGGCCGAGGTGCGGCGCGAGGGCGGGTTCCTGACCGGGCCCGGCGGGTTCGACGCGCCCTTCTTCGGGATCAGCCCCCGCGAGGCGCTCGCCATGGACCCCCAGCAGCGGCTCCTCCTCGAAGTGACCTGGGAGGCCCTGGAACACGCCGGCATCGACCCGGCGACACTGCGCGGGAGTGACGCCGCCGTGTTCGTCGGAATGGCCGACCAGAAGTACGGGCCGCGGGACACCGCCGCCGAACGGGAGGTACTGGGCCACCTGTTGACCGGCACCACCAGCAGCGTCGCCTCCGGCCGCATCGCCTACACCCTGGGCACCGAGGGCCCCGCGCTGTCCCTGGACACCGCCTGCTCGTCCTCGCTCGTCGCCCTGCACCTGGCCGTCCGCGCGCTGCGCGCCGGAGAGTGCGCGACGGCGTTCGTCGGCGGGGCCGCCGTCATGGCCGATCTGGGCCTGTACGCGGAGTTCGAACAGCAGGGTGGCCTCGCGGCCGACGCCCGCTGCAAGTCCTTCGCCGCGGCCGCCGACGGGACCGGCTGGGGCGAGGGCGTCGCGATGCTCGTGCTGCGGCGCCTGTCCGACGCGCGCGCGGCCGGCGACCCGGTCCTGGCCGTGGTCCGCGGCAGCGCCGTCAACTCCGACGGCGCGTCCAACGGCCTGACCGCCCCGAACGGGCCCTCGCAGCAGCGGGTGATCCGCCGCGCGCTGCGCGACGCCGGGCTCAGCGCCGGCCAGGTCGACGCCGTCGAAGCCCACGGCACCGGCACCTCGCTGGGCGACCCGGTCGAGGCGCAGGCCCTGCTGGCGACCTACGGGCAGGGCCGGGAACACCCGTTGCTGCTCGGCTCGGTGAAGTCCAACATCGGCCACACCCAGGCCGCGGCCGGGCTGGCCGGGGTGATCAAGATGGTGCTGGCGATGCGCCACAGCGTCCTGCCGAAGACCCTGCACGTCGACGAGCCCACCCCTCAGGTCGACTGGACGGCCGGCGCCGTCCGGCTGCTGACCGAAGCGCGGGCCTGGCCGGACACGGGCCGTCCGCTGCGCGCCGGGGTCTCCGCGTTCGGCATCAGCGGTACCAACGCGCACGTCGTCCTCGAACAGGCGCCCCGCGAAGAACCCGCGGACCCCCCGGAGCCCGCCTCGCGTCGGCCGGTGTCGGCCTGGCTGCTGTCCGCCCGGGACCCCGGCGCGCTGCGAGAACAGGCCGGCCGCCTGCACCGGTTCGCCACCGACCACCCCGACGCGGACCTCGCGTCCGTGCTGGCCACCCGCCGGGCCCGGCTCGGCCACCGGGCCGTCGTCGTCGGCCGCGACCACGACGACCTGCTCGCCGGGCTGAGCGCGCTGAGCCGCGGCGAGAGCGCCACCGGCACCGTACGGGGCCGCGTCCGCCCGGCTGGTGCGCTCGCGTTCCTGTTCAGCGGCCAGGGCAGTCAGCGCCCCGGCATGGGCAGCGGACTGCGCGCCGCCTTCCCCGTGTTCGCCGACGCCCACGACGAGGTGTGCCGCCTCTTCGACCCGCTGCTGCCCCGGCCGCTGACCGAGGCGGTCGAGTCGGCGGAACTCGTACACCGAACCGAGTACGCCCAGCCCGCACTGTTCGCGGTGGAAGTGGCGCTGCACCGCCAGCTCGCCGCCTGGGGAATCACCCCCGACTACCTGATCGGCCACTCCTTCGGCGAGCTGACGGCCGCCCACGTCGCGGGCGTCCTGTCGCTGCCGGACGCCTGCACACTGGTCGCCGCGCGCGGCGCGCTGATGCAGGAACTGCCGGCCGGCGGCGCCATGGCCGCGCTGGAGATCGGCGAGGACGACCTGCCCGCGCTGCTCGCCGAAACCGGCGACGACGCCGAACTGGCCGCGGTCAACGCACCCCGGTCGATCGTGGTGTCCGGCGCCGCCGACGCCGTCGGGCGGATCGTGGCGGCCTGCGCCGAGCGGGACGTCCGGGCCCGGCTCCTCGACACCTCGCACGCCTTCCACTCGGCCCGGCTGGAGCCGGTGCTGGACCGCTTCCGCGAGGTCGCCGCCTCCCTGGCCTACGGCACCCCGTCGCTGCCGGTCGTCTCCAACGTCACCGGCGAACCGGTGCCGGCCGAGGTGCTGGGCAGCGCCGACCACTGGGTGCGCCAGGCGCGCTCCACCGTCCGGTTCCGGGCCGGCGTCGAGCACCTGGCCTCCCTCGGCGTCACCTCCTTCCTGGAGGTCGGCCCCGGAGGACTCACCCCCATGGCCCGCGCCTGCCTGGACGGCACGCACGAGGTTGCGCCCACCATGGCCAGGCAGGGCGGCGAACCGGAGGCACTGCTGTCCGCGCTGGCCCAGCTGTACGTCGCCGGGGCCGACGTGCCGTGGGAGAGCATCACCGCCGACCCGGCCGCGCCCCACCTGGACCTGCCCACCTACCCCTTCCAGCGGGAGCACTACTGGCTCTCCTCGACACGGCTGCCCGACACCCCCGCGAGCGAACCGGTCACGACCGCGCCGCGCCGCCCCGGGCACCCGCTCGCCGCGATGGCCCCCGCCGAACTCGACCACCACCTCCTCACCCGCGTCAGGTCGGTGGCCGCCACCGCACTCGGCCACCGCTCCGCCGACGCGGTCGCACCGCACGAGCGGTTCGGCGAACTGGGTTTCGACTCCCTCCTCGCGGTCCGGCTGCGCGACATGCTCGCCGCCGAAACCGATCTGGACCTGCCCACCACGCTCGTGTACGACCACCCGACCCCGCAGGCCGTCGCCGCGTACCTGCGCGCCGAACTGCTCGGCGGGAGGGAGAACGCGCCGGTCGCGCGCCGCGCCCTGTACGACGACCCCGTCGCCATCGTCGGCATGGCCTGCCGCTACCCCGGCGGCGCCACCACCGCCGACGCCCTGTGGGACCTGGTGCGCGACGGGACCGACGGGATCACCGCCTTCCCCGCCGACCGGGGCTGGGACACCTCCGCGCTGGCACCGCACGTCCGCCGCGAGGGCGGATTCCTGCACGACGCCGCCGAGTTCGACGCCGAGTTCTTCGGGATCTCGCCGCGCGAGGCGACGAGCATGGACCCGGCGCAGCGACTGCTGCTGGAAACCTCGTGGGAGGCACTGGAGACCGCCGGCCTCGACGCGTCGGCCCTGCGCGGCAGCCGGACCGGCGTCTTCGCCGGGGTCGCCGGCTCCGACTACGGCCAGGTGCTGAACGGGCTCGCCGAAGCCGAGGGCCATGTGATGACCGGGACCGCGGCCAGCGTGTTCTCCGGCCGCGTCTCCTACGCCCTCGGCCTGGAAGGCCCCTCGCTGACCGTAGACACGGCCTGTTCCTCCTCGCTGGTGGCACTGCACCTGGCCGTACAGGCACTGCGGTCCGGGGAATGCGACCTCGCCCTGGCCGGCGGCTGCACCGTCATGTCCACTGTGGACAGCTTCACCGAGTTCGCCCGGCAGGGCGGCCTCGCCGCCGACGGCCGGTGCAAGGCGTTCGCCGACAGCGCCGACGGAACCGGCTGGGGCGAGGGCGTCGGCGTGCTGGTCGTCGAACGGCTGTCCGACGCCCGCCGCCACGGCCACCGCGTCCTGGCGACCGTCGCCGGCAGCGCGGTCAACTCCGACGGCGCGTCCAGCGGGCTCACCGCGCCCAACGGCCCCGCCCAGCAGCGGGTCATCCGCGCCGCGCTGGCCGACGCGGGACTGCGCACCACGGACGTCGACTTCGTCGAGGCGCACGGCACCGGCACCGCGCTCGGCGACCCCATCGAGGCACAGGCACTCATCGCGACCTACGGCCGCGAGCGCGAGGAGCCGCTCTGGGTCGGCTCGTTGAAGTCCAACATCGGCCATACCATGGCGGCGGCCGGCGTCGGCGGCGTCATCAAGACCGTCCTCGCCCTGCGCCACGGCGTACTGCCGCGCACCCTGCACGTGAGCGAGCCCAACCACCGCGTCGACTGGTCGGCGGGCACCGTGCGGCTGCTCACCGAGGAACGCCCGTGGCCGGAGACCGGCCGCCCGCGCCGCGCCGCGGTGTCGTCGTTCGGCATGTCCGGCACCAACGCCCACGTCGTCGTCGAGGCGGGCGACCCGCCGGTGGAGCCTTCGGACGAACCGGCGGCCCGGCCGCTGCCCGTCGTCGTGTCGGCGCGCACCCCCCAGGCGCTGCGCGCGCAGGCCGCGGCGCTGGCCGGACACCTCGACAACCACCCGGGGCCGGGGCTCGCCCGGGTCGGCAAGGCGCTGCTGGACACCCGGGCCGCGTTCCCGCACCGGGCGATCGTGGTCGGCGACGACCGCGAGGGCGTCGTGGCCGCGCTCCGCGCGCTCGCGGCCGGCGAGCACCCGGACCACGCCGTGAACGGGAGGGCGCGGGTGCTCGGCCGCGGCCCGGTGTGGGTGTTCCCCGGCCAGGGCTCGCAGTGGCCGGGCATGGCGGCCGAACTGCTGGCGCAGTCCCCGGTCTTCGCGAGCAGCTTCGCCGACTGCGACCGGGCGCTCGCACCCCACCTGGGCTGGTCCGTGCTGGATGTGGCCCGCGGCGCCGAGGCCCCCGGCTCGCCCGAGCACCCCGACGTCGTGCAGCCCCTGCTCTTCGCGTTCGTCGTCTCCCTGGCCGCGCTGTGGCGCTCCCACGGCGTGGAACCGTCGGCGGTGGTCGGGCACTCCCAGGGCGAGATCGCCGCGGCGTGTGTCGCGGGCGCCCTGAGCGTCGAGGACGCCGCGCGGATCACCGTGCTGCGCGCCCGGGTGTTGCGGGCGCTGTCCGGGCGGGGCGGCATGGTGTCCGTGGCCGAACCGCCGGCCGACGTGCGGCGGCGCATCGAGCGCTGGGCCGGCGACCTCGCGGTGGCCGTGGTGAACGGCCCGGCGTCCGTCGGCGTCACCGGCGAACTGCCCGCCCTGCGCGAACTGGTCGCCGCCGCCGAGCACGACGGCGTGACCGCCCGCTGGATCCGCATCGACTACGCCTCCCACTCGGCACAGATCGAGAGCGTCCGCGACGACCTGCTCGCCGCACTGGACGGGATCGCCCCGCGCCCCGCCGAGGTGCCCTTCTTCTCCACCGTCACCGCGGACCTGCTCGACGGCACCGCACTGGACGCCGCGTACTGGTACCGCAATGTCCGGGAACCCGTGCGGTTCGCCGACGCGATCACCGCCCTGGCCGAACGGGACCACCACGCCTTCGTCGAGGTCAGCGCCCACCCGATGCTCGGTGGCGCGATCGCCGCGACCGCGGAGGCGGCGGGCGTGGACGCGGTCGTGGTGAGCAGCGTCCGCCGCGGCGACGGCGGCCTCCGCCGGATCCTCACCTCCCTGGCCGAGTTGTACGCACAGGGTGTCCCGGTCGACTTCGGCCCGGCCTTCGGGGACGTACGCCCCGGGCACGTCGACGTGCCGACGTACGCCTTCCAGCGGCGCCGCCACTGGCCCGACACGCGGCCCGCGCCGGCGGGCGACCCGGCGCACGAACAGTTCTGGGCGGCGGTGGAACGCGAGGACGTCGAGGCCCTGACCGGCACGCTCGGCCTGCCGGACGGCACCGCGCTCGGACGGATCCTGCCGACCCTGTCGGACTGGCACCGCGGCCACCGGGACCGCTCGGCCGTCGCCGGCCACTTCTACCGCGTCGACTGGACCGCCCTGCGGGACCCCGGCGAGCCGGCCGACAGGTGGCTGGTCCTCGCCTCCGGCGACGTCGACGGCGCCGCCGACGGGTTCGCGGACGGGTTCGCGGACGCGTCCGTGGTCCGTATCGACCTCGCCGCCGGCGGCGGGATCCGCGAACAGCTGCGGTCCGCGCTCGCCGGCGTCCCCGCCCCGGCCGGAGTGCTGTGCCTGTTCGGCATCGACGAACGCCCGCACCCGGAGCACCCCGACGTCCCCGCGGGACTGGCCGCGATACCCGTGGTCCTGCGCGAACTGGCGGACTCCGGTGCCGGCGCCCGCCTGTGGTGCGCGACGCGGGGCGCGATCGCCGTGCCCGGCTGCGACGACGCGCCCGCCGCTCCCGCGCAGGCCGCGGTCTGGGGCCTGGGACGCGTCGCGGCCCTGGAACACCCGGGAGTCTGGGGCGGCCTGGTCGACCTGCCGCCCACCCTGGACGAGGAGGCGGCCCGGCTGCTGGCCGCCGCGGTGGCCGGCGGCCCGGGGGAGGACCAGATCGCCGTGCGCGCGGCCGGCCTCTTCGGCCGCCGCCTGCACCGTGCCGCGTTCACCACCGCCTCCGGCTGGCGACCGGAGGGGGCCACGGTGCTGGTCACCGGCGGCACCGGCTCGCTCGGCGCGCACGTCACCCGCTGGCTCGCCCGCGGGGGAGCCCGCAGGGTCGTCCTGCTCAGCCGCGGCGGCGGCGCCGCGGCCGGCGTACGGGAACTGGCGGCGGAAGCCGCCGCCCAGGGCACCGAAGTCGTCGCCGTCGCGTGCGACCTCACCGATCCGGCCGCCGTCGCCAGTGTGCTGCGCGAGGTGCAGGCCGACGGCGACCCGGTCACGGCGGTCGTGCACACCGCCGGCGCCGGGGTGCGCGGACAGGTCGACGAGACCGGCGCCGGGGACCTGGCCACCGCCCTCGCCGCGAAGGTCACCGGGATCACCCACGTCGAGGCAGCCCTGCCGCCCGGGCAACTGGACCTCGTCGTCTACTTCTCGTCGATCAGCGCGGTCTGGGGCGCCGGCGACCACGGCGCGTACTCCGCCGCCAACGCCGTACTGGACGCCCGCGCGTTGCGGCGCACCGCCGACGGCGTACCCACCCTGTCGGTGGCCTGGGGGCCCTGGGCGGGCAGCGCGATGGTCACCGAGGAGAACCGCGACGCGCTGCGCCGCAACGGCGTCCCCGCACTGGAGCCGCGGCCCGCACTGGCCGCGCTCGAAGCGGCGGTCGCGGGAGGACCGGGCGCGGTCGTCGTCGCCGACGTCGACTGGGCCGGATTCCTGCCGGTGTTCACCGGCCGGCGCCCCAGCGCGCTCCTGGCCGAACTGCCCGAAGCCCGTACCGGCGAGCCGGACCCGTCGCCCGCCGGACGGCTGGCCGGCCTTGCCGGGCCCGAACGCGGCCGGGCACTGCGCGAGATGGTGCACCGCGCCGTCGCCGCGGTGCTCGGCCACGACGACGTCGTCGCCGTCGACCCGGGCCGCGCCTTCTCCGAACTCGGGCTCGACTCCCTTGCCGCGGTCGACCTGCGCGGCCGGCTGGCCGCCGAGGTCGGCACCCGGCTGCCGGCCACGCTCGCCTACGACCACCCGACCGTCGAGGCGCTCACCGCGTTCCTCGCCGGCTCGCTCGCGGACGAACCCGCGCCCGCAGCCGCGGCCCCCCGGGCGGCCCTTGACGACGACCCCGTCGTCCTGGTCGCGATGAGCTGCCGCTTCCCGGGCGGGATCGCCTCGCCGGAACAGCTGTGGCAGGCCGTCGAGGCGGGCCGCGACCTCACCGGGCCATGGCCCGAGGACCGCGGCTGGCCCCTCGAACGACTGCGCGACCCGGGCTCGCCCTCCGGCAGTGACGTCGGCTCGGGCGGTTTCCTCGACGACATCGCCGGGTTCGACGCCGCGTTCTTCGGTATCTCGCCCCGCGAGGCGGTCTCGATGGACCCGCAGCAGCGGCTGCTGCTGGAGAGCGCCTGGGAGGCCCTGGAGCGGGCGCGGCTCGACCCCGCCTCGCTGCGCGGCAGCCGCACCGGCGTGTACGTCGGAATGACCGACCAGGGCTACGGCGAGCGGCTGCGCGCGGAGGGCTCCGGCGCCGAGGGCTACCTCGTGACCGGCGCGGCCGCGAGCGTCGCCGCGGGCCGCATCTCCTACCTGTTCGGGCTGGAGGGGCCGACCGTCACCGTCGACACCGCGTGCTCGTCCGCGCTGGTCGCCCTCCACCTGGCGACGAAGGCCCTCCGGGCCGGCGAGTGCGACCTCGCGCTCGTCGGCGGCGTGATGGCGATGTCGGACCCGACCGCGTTCGTCGCCTTCAGCCGCCAGGGCGCGCTCGCCGAGGACGGCCGCTGCAAGTCGTTCGCCGAGGCTGCCGACGGGTTCGCCCTCGCCGAGGGCGTCGGCACGCTCGTCGCGGAACGGCTGTCGGACGCCCGCCGCCACGGCCACCCCGTGCTCGCGGTGGTCGCCGGCACCGCGATCAACTCCGACGGCGCGTCCAACGGCCTGACCGCGCCCAACGGCCCCGCCCAGCAGCGCGTCATCCGCGCGGCGCTCGCCGACGCGGCACTCGCCCCCTCGGACGTCGACGCGGTCGAGGCACACGGCACCGGCACCACGCTCGGCGACCCGATCGAGGCCCAGGCGATCCTGGCGACGTACGGTCAGGACCGCGCGACCCCGCTGCTGCTCGGCTCGGTGAAGTCCAACCTCGGCCACACCCAGGCGGCCGCGGGCATGGCAGGCGTGATCAAGATGACGATGGCGATGCGCCACGGACTCCTCCCGCGGACCCTGCACGTGGACCGTCCCAGCGACCACGTCGACTGGACGGCGGGCGCGGTCCGCCTGCTGACGGCACCCGAACCGTGGCCGCCGACGGACCACCCGCGGCGCGCGGGGGTATCGGCGTTCGGCATCAGCGGCACCAACGCCCACGTGATCCTGGAGGACTTTCCGGCCGACCGGGAGCCCGGGGCCGGGACCGCCCCGCTGCCCGAGACCTCCCCGGTACCCGAGGAGTCCCCGGTTCCGGTGGTCCTGCCGGTGTCCGCCCGCAGCCGCGAGGCACTCGACGCCGCACTCCTGCGGCTGCGCGAACCGCTCGCCGACCCTGCCGTCCGGGACCTCGACATCGGCTACTCCCTCGCCGTCACGCGGACCGCGTTCGACCACCGCGCCGTGGTCGTCGGAACCGAGCTCGACACGCCCGTGCACGGCATCGCGGGGAACGGCTCGGAGCCCGCCTTCCTCTTCACCGGCCAGGGCGCGCAGCGCGCGGGGATGGGCCGGGGCCTCCACGCGGCCTTCCCCGTCTTCGCCCGGGCCTTCGACGAGGTCTGCGCCGCGTTCGGCCCGCTGTCGGGACGGTCCCTCAAAGACGTCGTCCTCGCCGACGACGCCACCCTGCTGGAGCGGACCGAGTACACCCAGCCCGCCCTCTTCGCGTTCGAGGTCGCCCTGGTCGAACTACTCGCCTCCTTCGGCGTCCGGCCCGGACGGCTCGCCGGTCACTCCATCGGCGAACTCGCCGCGGCCCACTGCGCCGGCCTCTGGACGCTGTCCGACGCCTGCTCCGTCGTCGCCGCGCGGGGCCGCCTGATGCAGGCCGTGGACGTGCCCGGCGCGATGGCCGCCGTCGGGGCCCCCGAGGCCGACGTCCTCGCGGCACTCGCCGGCGCCGACGACGTGAGCATCGCCGCGGTCAACGGCCCGACCGCGGTCGTCGTCTCCGGAGCGGCCGCCGAGGTCGAGCGGATCGCCGGCGACTTCGAGAGCCGCGGTGTACGCGTCAAGCGGCTCGCCGTCTCCCACGCCTTCCACTCACCGCTGATGGACCCGATGCTCGCCGAGTACGCACGCGAACTGGGCAAGGTCGCCTTCGCCGAGCCCGTGCTCCCGCTCGTATCCGGCGTCACCGGGCAGCCGCTGGGCCCGGAGGTGCGCACCCCCGAGTACTGGGTGCGGCAGGTCCGGGACGCGGTGCGGTTCGACGCCGTCCTCGACACCCTCGCCGCCTCCGGCACGGACACCTTCCTGGAGATCGGGCCGGACGGAGTGCTCACCGGCCTGGCCGCGCACCGCCCGCAGACCGCCCTCGCCACCCAGCGCCGCGACCGCGACGAGGCGACCACCCTGCTGCGCGCCCTCGGCGCCCTGTGGACCCGCGGCGGCACCGTCGACTGGTCCGCGTACTACGCCGGCAGCGGCGCCCGGACGACGGACCTGCCGGCCTACCCGTTCCGGCGCCGCCGCTACTGGCTCGACCGGCCCGCCGCGCCGTCCGCCGCCCTCGACGCCACCGGGCACCCCCTGTTCACCGGCGCCGCGGAGCTGCCCGGGGCCGCGGGAACCGTGTACTTCGGCACCGCGCCGGACAGCTCACGGCACCGCCCGACGGCCTTCCTGGAGGCCCTGCTGTGGGCCGCCGGGACCGGCCGGGTCGAGGAGGTCGCCTTCACCGCCGAACCCGACCGCCCGGTCCACGTCCGGCTGACCGTCCCGCCGCCGGGAGCGGACGGCCGCCGCACCTGCGCGGTGCATGTCCGGCCCGCCTCCGACCCCGCCGCGGCCTGGACGCGGGCCGCCGAAGCCGTCCTGCACGACGGCACCGCGGAACCCCGGCCGGCCGGCCCGTGGCCACCCGCCGGGGCCGTCGGGGTCGAACCCGCCGACATCGCGACGGCGGTCGAACGCGCCGACGGGATCGACGTCCTGACCGCCGCCTGGCGGGCCGGCGACGACCTCTGCGCGGAACTGGAGTTGCCCGACGGCGTCGAACCGGACGCCCACACCCTGCACCCGGACCTCCTCGCCGGGATCGAACTGCTGGCCGGATACGCGGCCGCCCTGCGCGGCGAGAACGCGATCGTCGCCGGCTGGTCCGACGTCGCCCTCCACGCGGTCGGCGCGGCCACGCTGCGGGTGCGGCTGACCGCCGACGGCCGCGTCGACGCGGCCGACCCCACCGGCGAACCCGTGCTCTCCGCCGAGCGGATCGTGCTGCGGGCACCCGAACGGCGGGCCGCCACGACCACCGAGGGCGCCCTCCACCGGCTCGACTGGACACCGGTGCGCGAACGCGCCGAACGTCCGCGGTGGAGTTACCTGGAGGAGTGCGGCGAGGACACCCCGCCGCTCGCCGTGGTCCGGATGCCGTCGGCACCGGGGGAGTCGGTGCAGGAGGCCGCCGCGAACGCCCTGGCCCTGGTGCAGTCGCTGCTCGCCCGGCCGGGGACGACGTTCGCGGTCCTCACCCGCAACGCCGTCTCCGTTCCCGGCAACCCGGCCGACCCCGTGCGGGCCGCCGCGCGCGGCATCGTGCTGGCCGCGCAGGCGGAACACCCCGACCGGTTCCTGCTCATCGACACCGACACCGACACCGAGCCCGACCGCGACCTGCTCGGTACGGCCCTCGGACTGGGCGAACGCCAACTGGCGCTGCGCGGCGCCGAGATCCTGGCCCCCCGGCTCACGCCCACCCCCGCGGACGGCGAACAGCCGCAGCACGGCACGGTCCTCGTCACCGGCGCGACCGGAGCCCTCGGCGGACTGGTCGCCCGGCACCTCGCCACCCACCACCGCGTCGGCCACCTGGCCCTGCTCAGCCGCCGTGGACACGACGCGCCGGAGGCCGCCGCACTCCTCACGGACCTGGCCGCCACCGGCACCGGGGCCACCCTGGTCGCCGGGGACGCGGCCGACCCGCACGCGGTCGCCGCGCTGCTGGCGGCCGTCCCCGCCGAACACCCGCTGACGGCGGTCGTGCACGCGGCCGGCGTGCTCGACGACGCCGCCGTCGCCGAACTGACCCCCGAGCGGCTCCAGCCGGTGCTGCGCGCCAAGGCCGACGGCGCCCGCGTACTGCACGAGCAGACCGCGGCGCTCGGCGTGAAGAAGTTCGTGCTGTTCTCCTCCGCGGTCGGCGTACGCGGCGGCGCCGGACAGGCGAACTACACCGCCGCCAACGCCTACCTCGACGCGCTGGCCCACCAGCGGGCCGGAGCCGGCCTGCCCGCGACCGCCCTGGCCTGGGGCCTGTGGGGCGTCGACGCCGGAATGTCCGGCGGCCTGCGCGACACCGACCTGCGCCGGATGGCCCGGGCCGGCGCGCTGCCGCTCTCCGCCCGGGACGGCCTCGCCCTGTTCGACCGCGCCCTCACCTCCGACGACCCGGCGCTCGTCCCGATCCGGCTGGACCACGGCGTGCTCACCGCGCATGCCGCGGCTGGCAGGCTCGACCCCGTGTACGCTCGCCTGGTGCGCGCCCGGCCCCATCGGGCCGCCGCCGCCACCGCCCCGCGGCGTCCCCAGTGGAGTGGGATGCCGGCCGAACAGCGGGAGCGGGAGCTGCTGGAGCTCGTCCGCACCCGGGTCGCGGCGGTGCTCGACCACGACTCGCCGGCGGACTTCGACACGGCGCTCCCCTTCCGCGACATCGGGTTCGACTCACTGACCGCGGTCGAGCTGCGCAACACCCTCGCCGACGCGATCGGCGCGCCGCTGTCGGCCGGAGCGGTGTTCGACCACCCCACCCCGGCCGCGCTCGCCGCACACCTCGACGACGTCGTCCAACGGGCCGCCGCGCCCGCCCGGCTGCCCGTACTCGCCCAGCTCGACCTCCTCGAGGCCGCGCTGGCCGAACTCCCCTCGGACGACCCCGTACGCGCACGGGTCCGGACCCGTGTACGGGACCTCGTCACGGCCTGGGACGGCACCGCGCCCGGCCCGTCCGAGGCCCCCACCCCCGGGAAAGACGTCAGCACTCAGCTCGCCGAAGCGTCCGAGGACGACGTTCTGGCCTTCATCCGCTCCGAGTTCGGCCGACCGTGAGCGACCACCCGACAACCGGAAGAGACTCCGATGGCGACTGAATCGCAGCTGCTCGACGCGTTGAAGTGGGTCACCGCCGACCTGCACAAGGCCCGCGCGCGCGTGGCGGAGCTGGAGAACGCGGACAGCGAGCCGATCGCGATCGTGGGCACCGCCTGCCGGCTGCCCGGCGGGGTGCGGTCGCCCGAGGAGCTGTGGCGGCTTCTGGCCGACGGCACCGACGCCATCGGCGCGTTCCCCGCCGACCGGGGCTGGCAGCTCGACCGGCTCTTCGACCCCGACCCCGACCACCACGGCACCTGCTACATGACCGAGGGCGGCTTCGTCCACGACGCCGCCGGCTTCGACGCCGAGTTCTTCGGCATCTCGCCCCGCGAAGCCACCGCGATGGACCCGCAGCAGCGGCTGCTGCTGGAAACCTCCTGGGAGGCGCTGGAACGCGCCGGCGTCGACACCGCGACCCTGCGCGGCAGCCGGACCGGCGTGTTCGCCGGGCTGTCCCAGCAGGACTACGGCTCGCTGCTGGCCGCGTCCCCGGAAGGCATCGACGGTTACGCGGCGACCGGCAGCTCCAACAGCGTGCTGTCCGGCCGGGTCTCCTACGTCCTCGGACTGGAAGGGCCCTCGCTCACCATCGACACGGCGTGCTCCTCGTCCCTCGTCGCGCTGCACATGGCGGTGCGGTCACTGCGGGCGGGCGAGTGCGACCTGGCGCTGGCCGGCGGCGTGACCGTCATGTCCACCCCGGCCGTGCTGGTCGCGATGTCACGCCAGCAGGCCCTGGCCACCGACGGCCGCTCCAAGGCCTTCTCGGCCGACGCCGACGGCACCTCCTGGTCCGAGGGCGCCGTCGTCCTCGCCGTCGAACGCCTCGCCGACGCCCGCCGCCACGGCCACCGCGTCCTCGCCGTCGTCCGCGGCACCGCGATCAACTCCGACGGCGCCTCCAACGGCCTCACCGCCCCCAACGGCCCCTCCCAGCAGCGCGTGATCCGCGCCGCGCTGGCCGACGCCCGCCTGTCGGCGGCCGACATCGACCTCGTCGAGGCGCACGGGACCGGCACGAAGCTCGGCGACCCCATCGAGGCCGACGCACTCCTCGCCGTCTACGGCCGCACCCGCGCGGCGGACCGGCCGCTGTGGCTGGGCGCGCTGAAGTCCAACATCGGGCACACCCAGGCCGCCGCCGGAGCCGCCGGCGTCCTCAAGGTGGTGACCGCGCTGCAGCACGCCACCATGCCCAGGACTCTCCACGCCGAACAGCCCTCACCGCTCGTGGACTGGGACTCCGGCGCCGTCCGCCTGCTGACCGAGCCGCGTGCCTGGCCGGCCGGGGACACCCCCCGCCGCGCCGCCGTCTCGGCGTTCGGCATCAGCGGCACCAACGCCCACGTCATCCTCGAGGAGCCCCCGCCCCAGCCCGCGCCCGACGACGCGCCCGCCGCGGCCGGACCGCTGCCCTGGGTGCTGAGCGCGCGCACCGAGGACGCGCTGCGCGACCAGGCCCGGCGCCTGCTCGACCATGTGCGCCGCTCCCCGGACCTCGACGTCGCCGCTGTCGGCCGGTCGCTCGCCACCACCCGCACCGCGCTGCCCCGGCGCGCCGTCGTCGTCGGCGCCGACCAAGCCGAACTGGAGGCGGCGCTGGCCTCGTTCGCGGAGAACGGCACCGCCGTCACCGGCACCGCCACGCCCGGCAAGGTCGTCTTCGTATTCCCCGGCCAGGGCTCGCAGTGGCCCGGCATGGGCACCGAACTCCTCGCCGCTGGCGGCGCGTTCGCCGAGAAGGCCGCCGAATGCGCCGAAGCGCTCCGCGAGTTCCTGGACTGGGACGTGCTCGCCGTGCTGCGCGGCGAACCCGGCACGCCCCCGGTGGAGCGCGTCGACGTCCTGCAGCCCGTGCTGTTCACCGTGATGGTCTCCCTCGCCGCACAGTGGCGCGCCATCGGCGTCGAACCCGACGCCGTCGTCGGGCACTCGCAAGGCGAGGTGGCCGCCGCCCACGTGGCCGGCGCCCTCTCGCTGCGGGACGCCGCCGCCGTCATCGCACGCCGCAGCCTCGCGATGCTCCCCCTGGCCGGCGACGGAGCCATGCTCTCCGTGCTCGCCCCCGCCGACGAGATCACCCGCCGCCTCGCACCGTGGGCCGACAGCCTCTCCCTCGCCGCCGTCAACGGCCCCGCCGCTGCGACCGTGGCCGGCGACGCCCGGGCCTGCGACGAGTTCGCCGCCGCCTGCGAGGCCGACGGGATCCGCGTCCGGCGCGTCCGTGGCGTGGACGTCGCCGGCCACTCGCCCCTGCTCGACGTCCTGCGCGACGAACTGCTCACCGCGTTCGCCGACCTGGCCCCGCGCACCGACGCCCTCCCGATGCTGTCCACGGTCACCGGCACCTGGGCCGAACCCGGCGCCCTCGACGCGGAGTACTGGTTCCGCAACGTCCGCGGGACCGTCCTGTTCGAACCCGCCGTCCGCGCCCTGCTCGCCGGGGACCACCGAGTGTTCGTGGAGATCGCCCCGCACCCGGTGCTCACCCTGCCCGTGCAGCAGATCATCGACGACGCCGAGGTGACCGCCTCGGTGTCCGGCACCCTCGCCCGCGACGACGGCGGCCCCCAGCGCCTGGCCACCGCCCTCGGCCAGGCCCACGCCAACGGCGCGCCGGTCGACTGGACCAAGGTGTTCCCGGGCACCGGGACCGTCGACCTGCCGACGTACGCCTTCCAGCACCGCACCTACTGGACCCGGGTGCGTGCCGCGGCCGGCGACCTGCCCGCCGTCGGAGTCGAGCCGGTCGCGCACCCGCTGCTCGGCGCGCTGGTCGCGAGCGCCGAGGACGACACCGTCGTGCTGACCGGCCGGCTCGGCACGGACACCCACGGCTGGCTGTCCGACCACGCCGTGGCCGGACAGGTCGTCCTCCCCGGCACCGGCCTGGTCGAACTGGCCGTGCTCACCGGCGACCAGGTCGGCTGCCCCCAGGTGGCCGAGCTGACCTTCGAGGTGCCGCTGGTGCTGCCCCGTGAGGGCGGCGTGCTCGTCCAGGTCCGCGCCGGCGCACCCGACGACGACGGCGTCCGCGACTTCGGCGTCTACGCCCGGCCCACCGCGGCGGCACCGCAGGCCCCGTGGACCCGGCACGCCTCGGGCGCCCTCGCCCCCGGGGACGGCACGGCGACGGAACCGGAACGGCTGGACCAGTGGCCGCCCACGGGAGCGGAGGAGGTCGACGGCACCGAGGTCTATCGGATGATGACCGGGGCCGGCTACGGCTACGGCCCCGTCTTCCGCGGCCTGCGCCGGGCGTGGCGCCGCGACGACGAGGTGTACGCCGAGGTCGCCCTGCCCGGGCCCGCCGTCGGCGACGCACCCGACTTCGCCCTGCACCCCGCGCTGTTCGACGCCGCCCTGCACGCGATGTTCCTGCTCGGCGACGGCCAGGACGCGGTCCGGCTGCCGTTCTCGTGGCAGGACGTCGAGGTGTACGCGGACGGCGCGACCGCGCTGCGCGTCCGGCTCACCCGCACCGGCGCCGACGCCGTGTCAGTGCTGGTCGCCGACACGACCGGCGCGCCGGTCGCGTCCGCCGGATCGCTCGTGGTCCGCCCGATGACGGCCGCTCCCGCGGCCCCTGTCCGGCACGACTCGCTCTACCAGCTCCGCTGGCGCGCGCTCGACCACGCGGAGGGTCCCGGTGGCCGCTGGGCGCGCTGCCCGGGCGCACCCGTGCTGGCCCACGCACTCCCCGACGCGGTCGCCGTCGACGGCCCCGACGGCCTGACGGCACTGTTCGAAGGCACCGACCGGCCCGACGCCGTGCTGTATCCGGTGCCGGCCGGCGAGGGCACCGGCCCGGTCCTGGACACCCTGGCCCTGCTGCAGGAATGGCTCGCCGACCCCGCCCGCGAGGACACGCGGCTGGTACTCGTCACGACCGGTGCGGTCCCCGCCGACGGCGACGTCACCGACGTCCCCGCCGCCGGTGTGTGGGGCCTGGTGCGGTCGGCCCAGTCCGAGCACCCCGGCCGGTTCACCCTCCTCGACCTCGACCCCGCCGGCTGCGCGCCGGAGGCCGTGGCACACGCCCTGGGATCCGGTGAGGAGCAGATCGCCGTCCGCGGCAGTGTGCTGCGCGTTCCGCGGCTGTCCTCCTGGGACTCCGGGACCGTGATGGCGCCCCCGGCAGGCGAGAGCGCCTACCGGGTGGAGAACACACGGCCGGGCACCATCGACGGGCTCGCGCTCGTACCGTTCCCGGACGCCCTCGCCCCGCTCGCGCCCGGCCGCGTCCGCCTCGGGATCCGGGCCGCCGGGCTGAACTTCAAGGACGTCGTCGTCGCACTGGACATGGTGCCGGGCCTGTCCGGGCTCGGCGGCGAGGTCGCCGGTGTGGTCCTGGAGACCGGACCCGGCGTACACGGCTTCACGGTCGGCGACCGCGTGTTCGGCCTGTCCACCGAAACCCTCGGCCCCGTCGGCGTCACCGACGAACGGCTGCTGGCCAGGATTCCCGAGGGGATGTCCTTCGCCGAGGCGGCCGCCGTGCCGATCACGTTCCTCACCGCCTACTACGGGCTCGTCGACCTCGCGGACGCACAGCCGGGCGAGAAACTGCTGCTGCACGCGGCCGCCGGCGGCGTCGGCAACGCCGCCCTCCAACTCGCCCGCCACCTCGGGCTGGAGGTCTACGCGACCGCCAGTCCCGCCAAGCACGCCTTCCTGCGGGACCTGGGCATCCCCGACGACCACCTCGCCAACTCGCGCACGCTCGCGTTCGAGGACCGCTTCCGCACCGCGACCGGCGGCGCCGGCGTCGACATCGTCCTCGACTGCCTCAACGGCGAGTTCGTCGACGCCGGCCTCCGGCTGCTGCCGCACGGCGGCCGGTTCCTGGAGATGGGCAAGACCGACAAGCGCGACCCGGAGCGCGTCGCCGCCGACCACCCCGGCGTCGCCTACCGCGTCTACGACCTGCTCGAAGCGGGCACGGACCGGATCGGCGAGATGCTCGCCGAGATCACCCGCCTCCTCGCCGCCGGCGAACTCCACCCGCCCCGGCTCACCACCTGGGACCTGCGCCGCGGCCGGGACGCCTTCCGGGCGCTGAGCCAGGCCACGCTCATCGGCAAGGCCGTGCTCACCGTGCCCCGCGCCCTCGACCCCGACGGCACCGTGCTCATCACCGGAGGACTCGGCGCCCTCGGCGGGCTGACCGCCCGTCACCTCGTCGAGCGGCACGGCGTCCGGCACCTGCTGCTCACCGGCCGGCGCGGCGCCGACTCCCCGGGCGCGGCGGAGACCGTCGCGGAACTGACCGCGCTCGGCGCCCGGGTCACCGTCGCCGCGTGCGACGTCGGCGACCGCGACGCCCTGGCGGGCCTGCTCGCCGGGATCCCCGCGGAGCACCCCCTGACCCTCGTCGTGCACGCCGCCGGCGTCCTCGACGACGGCCTGCTGGAAAGCCTCGACGCCGAACGGGCGGACCGCGTGCTGCGGCCCAAGACCGAAGCCGCACTGCACCTGCACGAGCTGACGAAGGACGCCGACCTCGCCGGGTTCGTGCTGTTCTCCTCCCTCGCCGGAGTGCTCGGCGGCCCCGGCCAGAGCAGCTACGCGGCGGCCAACGCCGTCCTCGACGGGCTCGCCGTCCACCGCGCCGCACGCGGCCTGTCCGCCCTGTCGCTGGCCTGGGGCTTCTGGGAGGAGCGCGGCGCGATGACCGGCCACCTCGGCGACATCGACGTCCGCCGGATGGGCCGGGGCGGCGTACTCGCCCTCTCCACCGACGAGGCGTTCGCCCTGCTCGACACCGCCCTGGACGCCGGCCTGCCCACCCTGGCACCCGCCCTGCTCGACCCGGCCCCGCTGACCGCCGAGGGCGCCCGCGTCCTGCCCGTCCTGCGGGACCTCGTCCGGCCGGCCGCGCGCCGCCGCGGGCGTGCCGGACGGAGCGACGACGGCTCGCTCCGGGACCGCCTCACGCCCCTCACCGGCACCGAACGCGCCACCGTCGTGCTGCGGCTGGTGCGCGAGCACGCGGCCGCCGTACTCGGCCACGCCGACGCCGAGACGGTGCAGCCGGGCAGCACCTTCAAGGAGCACGGCTTCGACTCGCTCACCGGGGTCGAGTTCCGCAACCGGCTCTCCGCCGCGACCGGCCTGCGCCTTCCGGTGACCCTGGTCTTCGACCACCCCACCCCGCGCGACCTCGCCGGCCACCTGCTCGCCGAACTCGTCGGCGCCGCCGACACCTCCGAAGCCCCCGCACCCGCGCCCGACGCCCGGGCCGCGCGCCCGGACACGGACGACCCCCTGGTCATCATCGGCATGGCCTGCCGCTACCCCGGCGGCGTCGCCTCCCCGGACGACCTGTGGGACCTCGTCATCGACGAACGCGAC
This sequence comes from Streptomyces cavernae, assembly GCF_004023625.1. GTDB lineage: Bacteria > Actinomycetota > Actinomycetes > Streptomycetales > Streptomycetaceae > Streptomyces > Streptomyces cavernae. The sequence goes on from NZ_RPDJ01000066.1 coordinate 23,391, forward strand.
GCCGTTTCCGGCCTGCCCGCCGACCGCGGCTGGACCCCGAAGACCCCGGTGCGCGGCGGCTTCGTCCAGGACGCGACCTCCTTCGACGCGGAGTTCTTCGGCATCACCCCGCGCGAGGCGCTCACCATGGACCCGCAGCAGCGGATCCTGCTCGAAACCTCGTGGGAGGCCGTGGAACGGGCCGGCCTCGACGCCCACGCCCTGCGCGGCAGCCGGACCGGCGTGTTCGTCGGAGCCGCCGCACAGGGATACGCGAGCCTGTTCGCCGCGGGCTCGGACAGCATGGCCGGCTACGGCGTGACCGGGACCTCGGCCAGCGTCGTCTCCGGGCGCGTCGCCTACGCCCTGGGGCTCGAAGGACCCGCGGTCACCGTCGACACCGCCTGCTCGTCCTCGCTCGTCGCGCTCCACAACGCGGCCGCGGCCCTGCGGGACGGCGAGTGCGACCTCGCGCTCGCCGGCGGCGTGTCGATCATGGCGAGCCCGTTCCTCTTCGACGACTTCGCCCGCCAGGGCGGCCTGGCCGCCGACGGACGCTGCAAGGCCTTCTCCGCGGCAGCCGACGGCACATCGTGGGCCGAAGGCGCGGGCATCCTCGTCCTCGAACGGCTGTCCGATGCGACGCGCAACGGACACCCCGTGCTGGCCGTGCTGCGCGGCAGCGCCATCAACGCCGACGGCGCGTCGAACGGCCTCACCGCGCCCAGCGGCCCCGCCCAGCAGCGCGTCCTGCGGGCCGCCCTCGACCGTGCGGGGCTGGCACCGTCCGACGTCGACGTCGTCGAGGCGCACGGCACCGGCACCACCCTCGGCGACCCGATCGAGGCGCGAGCGGTGCTCGCGGTGTACGGCGGCGAACGCCCCGAACCGCTGCGGCTCGGCTCGCTCAAGTCCAACATCGGCCACGCCCAGGCGGCGGCCGGAGTCGGCGGCATCATCAAGATGGTGCAGGCCCTGCGCCACGGCGTGCTGCCCCGCTCCCTGCACCTGACCGAACCGACCCCGCACGTCGACTGGGCGGCCGGCGCGGTCAGCCTTCTGACCGAGACCACCCCGTGGCCCGACCTGGACCGGCCCCGGCGCGCGGCTGTGTCGTCCTTCGGCATCAGCGGCACGAACGCCCACGTCATCCTCGAACAGGCCCCCGCCCTCCCGGCACCCGCACCGGAGCGCGGTCCCGTGCCGCCGGTCCCGCTGGTGCTGTCCGCGGCGAACGAACCCGCCCTGCGCGCACTCGCCGGTGCGGTCCACGAACACCTGACCCACGGCGCGGACCCGTCCGACGTCGGGTACTCGCTGGCCACCACCCGAGCCGCCCTGGAACACCGGGCAGCGGTGCCCGCGCCCGACACGGCGACCGCGCTGGCCGGGCTCGCCGCCCTGCGCGACGGCACACCGGAACCCGGGCTGCTGCGCGCGACCGCGGCCGACGGCGGCCTCGCCGTGCTCTTCTCCGGCCAGGGCAGCCAGCGCCCCGGCATGGGACGCGAGCTGTACGAGGCGTTCCCGGCCTACGCAGCGGCGTTCGACGCCGTGTGCGCCGCATGCGATCCGCACCTGCCGGCCGGGACGTCACTGCGCGACGTCGTCTTCGGCGGCGAGGGCCTCGACGACACCCGCTTCACCCAGCCCGCGCTGTTCGCCGTCGAAGTCGCCCTCTACCGCCTGGTGGAGAGCTGGGGAGTACGGCCGGACTACCTGATCGGACACTCCGTCGGCGAGATCGGCGCGGCCCACGTGGCCGGCGTGCTGTCGCTGCCCGACGCCTGCCGCCTAGTGACCGCCCGGGCCGCCCTGATGGGGGACCTGCCGCCGGGCGGCGGCATGCTCGCCGTCGGACTGCCGGAGGCCTCGGTGACCGCCGGACTCGACAAGGCGCTGGGGGACCGGGCCGGCACGGTCGCCGTCGCCGCGGTCAACGCGCCCGCCGCCGTCGTCCTCTCCGGCCCGGTCACCGCGCTCGACCTCGCCGCCGAGCACTTCTCGGCCGAAGGGGCGCGCACCCGCCGCCTGCCGGTCAGCCACGCCTTCCACTCCCCGCTGGTGGAACCCGCGCTCGCCGCCTTCGCCGACGTCCTCGCGGAACTGGACTTCGCCCCGCCGACCGTACCGATCGTGTCCGACCTGACCGGCACACCGGTCGCCGCCGACGACGTCACCACCCCCGGGTACTGGCTGCGGCACGCCCGCGAAGCCGTCCGGTTCGCCGACGGCATCGCGTTCCTCGCCGGAGCGGGCGTCCGCACCTTCCTCGAACTCGGCCCGGACCGCGCCCTGACCGTCATGGCGGCACAGTGCCTCGACAGCGGGACGGACACCGAGTGCGTCGCCGCCCTGCGCCGCGACCGGGACGAAGTCGAGTCCCTGCTCACCGCGGTGGCCGCCGGGCACGTCCGCGGGGCCGGCCCGGACTGGTCCGCGGTGTTCGCCGGCACTGGTGCACGCCGGGTCGACCTGCCCACCTACCCCTTCCAGCGCCGCCGGTACTGGCCGGACCCGGCTCCGGCCGGCGGCACCGCGTCCGGGCATCCGCTGCTCGGCGTCGAGGAGACCTCGGCGGCCACCGGGGACGTGCTGTTCACCGGGGAACTGTCCCCGGCGCGGCAGCCGTGGCTGGCCGACCACACCGTGCTCGGCACGGTGCTGTTCCCCGGCACCGGCTTCGTCGAACTCGCGCTGTGGGCCGGCGCTCGCGTCGGCACGCCCGCCCTGGAGGACCTGACCCTCAGCGAACCGCTGCCGCTGCCGGCCGGGGGCGTCCGCGTCCAGGTCGTCGTCGGTGCCGGGCAGGACGGCCGCCGGCCGGTCGCCGTCTACTCGGCGGCGCCGCAACAGGACTGGGTCCGCCACGCCGAGGGATGGCTCGCGCCCGGCGCACCCCTGGCACCGGCGGACCCCGGCCCCTGGCCGCCCGCGCACGCCCGCGCCGTGGACGTCGACGGGCTCTACGACGGCCTCGTGACCGCCGGCTTCGGCTACGGACCCGCCTTCCGGGGCCTGACCGCGGCCTGGCAGGGCGAGGACGAGGTCTTCGCCGAGGTCTCGCTCCCGGACGCCCTCGCCGCCTCGGCCGGGTCCTTCACCGTGCACCCGGCCCTGCTCGACGCCGCCCTGCACGCGCTGGCGTTCCGGCCGGGAGCGCGGGCGAGCGCACGGCCGAAGCTGCCGTTCAGCTGGAGCGGCATCGGCGTGGGACGACCGGGAAGCTCCACCGTCCGCGTGCACCTGCGCGAGACCGGCCCCGACCAGGTATCGGTCACCCTGACCGACACCGACAACCGTCCCGTCGTCCGCGTCGGGGCACTGGCGCTGCGCGAGACCGGCCGCTCACGCGCCGACGACCTCCTGCGCGTCGACTGGGTGCCCGCCCCCCAGACCGAGCAGCCCGCGCGGCCCGAGCCGGTCACCCTCACCCTCGACCCCGCCGGCGCCGATCCCGCGACCACCCACACCCTCGTCCAGCGGCTGCTGAAGGAGGTGCGGACCTTCCTCGACGGCCCGGACACCGGTGCCCCGCTGGTCGTCCGGACCGTCGCCGCGACCGACGACGACCACCCGGACCCCGCGCACGCCGCGGCCTGGGGACTGCTCCGCTCCGCCCAACTGGAGGCCCCCGACCGGATCGTGCTGGTGGACACCGGTTCCGCCGACGCCGACGCCGACGCCGACGCCGCGGTGCGCACCGCGCTGCGGGTCGCGGACGAACCGCAGATCCGGGTGCGCGACGGACAGGCGTATGTGCCCCGGCTGACCCGGGTCACCGGCGGCGACCCGGCCGCCGCGCCGTGGCCCCGGTCCGGCACGGTCCTGATCACCGGCGCCACCGGCATGCTCGGCGGACTGGTCGCCCGGCACCTGGCCACCGAGCACGGAGTCCGGCACCTGCTGCTGCTCAGCCGGAGCGGCCCCGACGCACCGGCGGCCACGGCCCTCGGCGCGGAACTGACCGCCCTCGGCGTCACGGCCACGTTCGCCGCCTGCGACGTCACCGACCGGGCCGCGCTGGAGCGCGTACTCGCCGGAATCCCCGGGGAGCACCCGCTCACCGCGGTGGTGCACACCGCCGGCGTCGTCGAGGACGGTGTGCTCGGCACGCTCACGTCCGAGCAGGTCGAGCGGGTGCTGCGGGTCAAGGTCGACGCTGTCCACCACTTGCACGAACTGACCGCCGGCCTCGGCCTGGAGGCGTTCGTGGTGTTCTCGTCGCTGGCCGGCACGCTCGGTGGCGTGGGGCAGGCGAACTACGCCGCCGCCAACGCCTACGCCGACGCCCTGTGCCGCGTGCGGCGCGCACGGGAACTGCCCGGGCAGTCCCTGGCATGGGGGCCCTGGGCGGAGGGCGCCGGAATGACCGCGGCGCTGTCGGACACCGACCGGAGCCGGATCGCCCGGTCCGGACTGCTGGCCTTCACCCCCGACGAGGGCGGCGCGGTACTCGACCATGCCGTCGGGACCGGTCTGCCCGTGGTCGTCCCCGTCCGCCTCGACCCGCGGGCGCTCGGCGAGCCGGACGCACACCCCATGCTGCGGGCCCTGGCCGTGCGTCCCCGCCCCGTCACCGCCCCCGCGACGTCCCTGCGGCAGCGGCTCGCCGGACTCCCGCCGGAAGACCGGCTCACCACGCTCGCCGAACTCGTCCGCGGCGAGGCCGCGACCGTCGCCGCCCTGCCGTCGCCCGGATCCCTGCCGCGCACCAGGACGTTCAGCTCGGCCGGGTTCGACTCTCTGATGGCGGTGGACCTGCGCAACCGGCTCGGCGCCCTCACCGGGGTGCGGCTCCCGGCCACCCTGATCTTCGACCACCCGACCCCCGACGCGCTCGCCGCACACCTGCTGGACGAACTCGCGCCGCCCGAGCCCACGAACGCCGACCCGGCGCTCGCCGCGCTCGACCACCTCGAAACCGCCGTGCGCGACCACCCGGGCGACCGCGGTGCCCTCGCGTCACGACTGCGCCTGCTGCTCACCCGCGTCGAGCAGCCGCCGAGCCCGGACGACGGCCTCGGCGACCTGGAGGACGACCTCGATACGGCCGAACTTCTCACCCTGATCGACGACGAGTTCGGCATCCGCTGAAACACCACCGAAAGGCGATATTCCGATGACCACTGGAGACAACGTGCTCGCACGTACCTGGCCCGAGCAGATCAGCGGGCTCTACGACTGGTTCGCGGCGCACCGCTCGACCGACCGGATCATCCAGGGCGAGACGCCCGGGCTGTGGCACGTGTTCGGCTACGACGACATCGCGGAGATCTTCGGCGACCACACCCGGTTCTCCAGCGACTTCAGCGCCCTGCTGCCGCCGAACCCGGACATGGACTGGTTCGCCACCGGCAACTTCCTGATGATGGACCCGCCCGTGCACCGCCGGCTCCGTTCCCTGGTGTCGAAGGCGTTCACACCCAGGTACGTGGCCTCGCTGGAGCCCCGGGTCCGCGAGATTGCGTCCGGCCTGCTGGACAAGGTCGCCGGCCAGTCCCGCATCGACGTCGTCGCCGCCATGGCGTACCCGCTGCCCGTGGTGATCATCGCCGAGCTCATCGGCGTGCCCGGCGACGACCTGGACCTGTTCCGCGGCTGGGCCGAGGCGTTCGTCAAGAACAACGGCGAGGAGGGCGCCATGCCGACGCCCGAGCAGATCGAGGCGTTCCGGCCGACCGGCCGGGCCATGAACGCCTACCTGCTGGAGCACGTCGCCAAGCGCCGCGCGAACCCGGGCGACGACCTCATCAGCGAGCTGGTCGCCACCGAGGAGGACGGCACCCCCAGCCTCTCCGACGAGGAGATCGTCTCCTTCTGCGCCCTGCTGCTGATGGCCGGTCACGTGACGACCACCGCACTGCTGGGCAACACGATCATGTGCCTTGAGGAGAACCCAGGGGTGGCCGACCGGCTCCGCGCCGACAAGAGCCTGATACCGGCCGCGATCGAAGAGGTGCTGCGGCTGCGCCCGACCCTGGTCCGCCAGTCCCGGCTCACCAAGCAGGAGGTCGAGGTCGGCGGCAGGACGGTGCCGGCCGGGCAGGTGCTCTGCGTCTGGGCGGCCTCGGCCAACCGGGACGAGACGCACTTCGCCGACCCGGACCGCTTCGACCTCGACCGCAAGCCCAACCGCCACCTCGCCTTCGGCAGCGGCATCCACTTCTGCCTGGGCGCGCCCCTGGCCCGGCTGGAGGGCCGCGTGGCACTGGAGCTGATGCTGGACCGCTACAGCCGGATGTCGGTCGCGACGGACGAGCCGGTGGAGTTCCACAACCCGCAGGTCGTGCTGGGCGCGAAGAAGCTGCCGTTGGACGTCGAACCCGCCTGACCGGCTCCCGCCCCCGCCCCAGGGGCGAAGTCCGCGAAGAGTAGGGGCTCGGCCGGTCCGAGTCGGGGTACCGGCCCGGACCGGCCGACCTAGCGTGGCCGCGGTGGCGGTCCGCTGCCCGGCGTGAACGAATCTCAGGAGCTGGTGATGGATTCCGCAGCAAACCAGGATGTCTCCGTCGCCGACGTCGTCGACGCGTTGAGGGCGTCCCTGCTGGAGAACGAGCGGCTGCGCAAGCAGAACAGCACGCTGCTGGCCGCCGCGGGCGATCCGGTCGCGATCGTCGGCATGGCGTGCAGGTTCCCCGGCGGCGCCGACACGCCGGAGAAGCTGTGGGACCTCCTGATGGACGAGCGCGATCCGATGGGCGCGCTGCCCGCCGACCGCGGCTGGGAGACCGGGCGCGTGCCCGAGGGCAGCGTCGGTGCGTTCCGCGACGACGCCGCGCTGTTCGACGCGGGTTTCTTCGGCGTGTCACCCCGCGAGGCGGTCTCCATGGACCCGCAGCAGCGCGTGCTGCTGGAGTCCTCGTGGGAGGCCCTCGAAGGGGCCGGGGTGGACCCGACGTCGCTGCGGGGCAGCCGGACCGGCGTCTTCATCGGCGGCGCGCAGCAGGAGTACGGCGCGCTGCTGATGAACTCCGCCGAAGCCGACGACGGTTACGCCCTCACCGGCCTCCCGGGCAGCGTGCTGTCCGGCCGCGTGTCGTACGTCCTGGGGCTGGAGGGCCCCGCGGTCACGGTCGACACGGCGTGCTCGTCGTCGCTGGTGTCGCTGCACCTCGCGGCACAGTCCCTGCGCAACGACGAGTGCGACCTGGCCCTGGCGGGCGGCGTGCTCATCATGTCCTCACCCGCGATCTTCACCGAGTTCTCCCGCCAGGGCGGCCTCGCCGGTGACGGCCGGTGCAAGTCCTACGCCGAGGGTGCCGACGGCACCGGCTGGGGCGAGGGCGTCGGCGTGCTCGTCCTGGAACGGCTGTCGGACGCCCGCCGCAACGGCCACCACGTGCTCGCCGTCGTACGGGGCTCCGCGGTCAACCAGGACGGCGCCTCCAACGGCCTGACCGCGCCCAACGGTCCCTCCCAGCAACGGGTGATCCGCGCCGCGCTGGCGAGCGCCGGCCTGGAACCCGCCGACGTCGACGTGATCGAGGGCCACGGCACCGGGACCGCCCTCGGCGACCCGATCGAGGCCCAGGCGCTCCTGGCGACCTACGGCCAGGACCGGGACGTCCCCGCCTACCTCGGCTCGGTCAAGTCCAACATCGGACACACCCAGTACGCCGCGGGCGTGGCCGGCGTGATCAAGACCGTACTGGCGATGCGCGCGGGCGTGATCCCGGCCACCCTGCACGTCGGGCGCCCCAGTTCGCGGGTCGACTGGGCCGCGGGGGCCGTCGACGTGGTGACCGAGCGGCGCCCGTGGCCGGAGACCGGCCGCGTGCGCCGGGCGGGCGTGTCGTCGTTCGGGATCAGCGGGACGAACGCCCACGTGATCCTCGAAGGCGTCGAGGAACCCGCGGCGGCCGACGACGCCGTCCCCGATCCGGCCGGGCCCGTGCCGCTCGTGGTGTCGGGGCGCGACCACGCCGCCGTACGCGCCCAGGTCGAACGGCTCGAAACCTTCCTCGACACCCACCCCGACGTCCCCCTCGGCGATGTCGCGTGGTCGCTGACGTCCACGCGGGCACGGCTGGAGCACGGAGCCGTGCTGGACGCCCGCGCCCGGTCGTCCTTCCCCGAGAGCGCGGTCGAGGGCGGCCTGGCGTGGATGTTCACCGGTCAGGGTGCGCAGCGGCCGGGCATGGGCGCTCAACTGCACAGGACCTTCCCGGTGTTCGCCGAGGCCTGGGACGGGATCGTGGCGCACTGGCCGCAGGGGGTCCTCGCCGAATGGGGCCTGGACGACCTCGCGAGCGGGCTGGAGAACCCTGCCTCCGTGTCCGGTGACGTCGACCGGACCGGCCTCGCGCAACTGCTGCTGTTCGCGTTCGAGGTGTCCCTGGCGCGGTTGTTGGAGTCGTGGGGGGTGCGGCCCGAGGTCGTGGTGGGGCATTCGATCGGCGAACTGGCCGCCGCGTGCGTGGCCGGGCTCTGGTCCGTGCCGGACGCCTGCCGGATCGTGGTCGCCCGGGCCGGCCTGATGCAGGCGCTGCCGGCCGGCGGTGTCATGTGGACGGTCGGCGCGGGCGAAACCGAGGTCGCGGACCTGCTGGGTGACGGGGTCTTTGTCGCCGCCGTCAACTCGCCCACCTCCGTCGTGCTGTCCGGCGAGGACGGGCCGGTCGCGCGCGCGGTGGAGGTACTGCGGGAACGCGGCGTGCCGGTGCGGCGGTTGCGCGTCTCGCACGCGTTCCACTCTCCGCTGATGGAGCCGATGCTGGAGCGGTTCCGGGCCGTCGTCGAGTCCGTGGAGCACCACGAGCCCCGGATCCCGATGGCCGCCACCGGGGGAGGTCGCGCGGACGTGACGAACCCCGGCTACTGGGTGGCCCAGGTGACCGGCACCGTCCGGTTCGCCGACGCCGTCGGCGCCGCCGGAACGTGGCTGGAGATCGGCCCGGCCGGGGTCCTGAGCACACTGGTCGACGCCGGCGTCGCCGCGGTCCGCGGACCGGAGACCGAGGCCGCCGACGTCACGGAGACCGCCGGGCGGCTGTGGCTGCGCGGCCACCACGTCGACTGGGACGCCCTGCTGCCCGGCCGCCGCCGGGTCGACCTCCCCACCTACGCGTTCCAGCGCGAGCGGTTCTGGCTGTCCCCGGCCGCCGCGCCCGGGATCGGCGACGAGTTCTGGTCGCTCGTCGCCACGTCCGACGTGGACGGCATGGCCCGCGAACTCGCGGTGGACGCGCGGAACCTCACCGAGGTGGTGCCCGCCCTCACACGGTGGTGGCGCGACCACGGCGGGCGTCGGGACCACGACGGCTGGCGCTACCGGGTGACGTGGAAGCCGGTCTCCGTCGACCGCGACACCGCGCCGGACGGGCGCTGGCTGTGCCTGGTCCCCGAGGACGGGGCCGGGCCGCTGCCGGACCTGTCGTCCGGGCCGTTCGAGGTGATCGCCTGCCCCACCGACCGGGCGGCTCTCACCGTACTGCTCGCCGAGTCGTTCGGCCGTCACCGCGCCACCGGGGTGCTGTCGTTCCTCAGCGGGCTCCCGGAAACCCTGACGGTGATCCAGGAGACGATGGCGGCGGACGGGCCGCCGCTCTGGGTGGCGACGCGCGGGGGAGTGTCGACCGCCCCCGGCGAGGGGATCGAGCCCGAGCAGGCCCGTCTGTGGGGTCTCGGCCAGGTGGCCGGCCTGGAGTGGCCCGCCGGATGGGGTGGTCTCGTCGACATC
>NZ_RPDJ01000067.1 GCF_004023625.1 Streptomyces cavernae
CCGCCTGCGTGGCCGGGCTGTGGTCACTGGAGGACGCCTGCCGGATCGTTGCCGCACGTGCGGAGCTGATGCAGGAGCTGCCGGCCGGCGGTGTCATGTGGAGCGCCGCCACCAGCGAGACCGACGTCGCCGGCCTGCTGGGCGAGGGCGTCGCGCTGGCCGCCGTCAACGGACCCGCCGCCGTCGTCCTGTCCGGCGAGGAAGGGCCGGTCACCCGTGCCGTGGACGTGCTGCGCGAACGGGGCGTGCCAGTACGGCAGTTGCGGGTCTCGCACGCGTTCCACTCCCCGCTGATGGCCCCGGTGCTGGACCACTTCCGCGAGGTCGTGGAGTCCGTGGAGTATCACGAGCCCCGGATCCCGGTGCTCGCGACGGGTGGTGGCCGCACCGATGTGACCAACCCCGACTACTGGGTGGCACAGGTGACCGGCACCGTCCGGTTCGCCGACGCCCTCACCCACGAGATCGGCTCCTGGCTGGAGATCGGCCCCGCTCCGGTCCTGACCGCGCTGGCCGGGGACGCGGGTGTCCCCGCGGTGCGCGGCCCGCAGTCCGAAGCCGCTGATGTGCTGCGGGCCGTGGGGCGGTTGTGGCTGCGCGGACACGACATCGACTGGACGGCCGTACTCCCGGGCCGCCGCCGCGTCGACCTGCCCACCTACGCCTTCCAGCACCAGCGCTTCTGGCTTTCCGGCGACGGCAGGCCCGCGCCCCTGTTGCCCGCCTCCCACCCCCTGCTCACCGGCTCCCTCGCGCTCGCGGGAGCGCCGGCCCACGTCTGCACCGGACACCTCTCCCTCGCCGACCAGCCGTGGCTCACCGATCACCGGCTCGGGGACACCCCGGTCGTGCCCGGCGCGGCCTTCGCCGAGCTGGCCCTGCACGCCGGTGTGCGGGACGGCTTCGACACTCTCGCCGAGCTGACCCTCCATCAGCCCCTCGTGCTGCCCGGCGACGGCGGCGTCGACCTCCAGCTCACCGTAACCCCCGACGCCGACGACGTGGGCACCGCGGCCGTCGCCGTGCACGCCCGCGCCGACGCCGACCTGCCGTGGGTGCTGCACGCCAGCGGCTCCCTGGTCGCGGACGCTCCCCCACCTCCGTCGCCTCCGGCGGCCTGGCCGCCCCCGGGTGCGGAGCCCCTGGCGACGGATGACCTCTACGACGCGTTCGCCGCGCACGGCGGCGTCGCGTACGGCGATGCCTTCCAGGGCCTGCGTGCGGCCTGGCGCCTCGGTGACACCGTGTTCGCGGATGTCGTCCTGCCGTCGGGCACCCCGCCCGGCGCGTTCGGCGTCCACCCCGCGTTGTTCGACGCCGCCCTGCACGCGGCCGTGTTCCTGGACGGTGCAGACGCGGCGCCGCGTGTGCCCTTCAGCTGGAGCGGCGTGTCCCTCTCGGCCCGGGGCGCCCTTGCGCTGCGTGTGTGTCTGACCCGGACCGGGCCGGACGCCTTCTCCGTCGCCGCCACGGATTCCGACGGCAACCCCGTCCTCCAGGTCGGCTCCCTGGTCCTGCGCGAGATCGCGGACGTCGAGCCCGACCCGCTGCGCGACGCGTTCTTCGCCACGCGGTGGCGTCCCCTGCCCCTGCCGGAATCGTCGGCGCGGGCCTCCCGTTCGTGGGCGACGGTGAACTTCGGGACCGGAGGCCCCGCGGACCGGCCGGGCTTCGACGCGTTGTGTGCCGACGGGGGATCCGATGTGCCGGACGTGGTGTTCGTCGCCCTCACGGCGGACGCGTCGGACGGCAGTGTCACCGCCACCCATCGCGCCGTCCTTGCGGCCTGGGAGCTGTGCCGGTCGTGGCTGGCGGACGACCGGTTCGCCGGGGCACTGCTCGTGCCGGTGCTGCGGAACGCGGTCGCGACGTCCGACGACGCGGTCCCGGACCCGGTTCTCGCAGCCTGCTGGGGCCTGTTGGGTGCGGCGCAGGCGGAGAACCCCGGCCGGATCGTGCTGGTCGACGCCGACCCGGCCGCCCTCGACCCGGCCACGGTGCTGCCGGTGCTGGACGGTGACGAGCCGCGCCTGGCGGTCCGGGCGGGGTCGGTGCTGGTGCCCCGCCTCGCCGCGGTGCCGGCGAGCGTTCCGGAGCCCGGTGCAGGGGGCCTCGGCGGGGACGGCACGGTGCTGGTCACCGGCGGCACCGGGGCGCTCGGCGGGCTGCTCACCCGGCACCTGGTCGAGCGGCACGGTGTTCGGCGGCTGCTGCTGACCAACCGCGGCGGCCCGGACGAGCCGCGCGCGGCGGCGCTGGCCACCGAACTGCGGGCGCTGGGGGCGGAGGTCGACGTCGTGGCGTGCGACCTCGCCGATCCGGCGGCGGTGGCGGCGCTGCCGGCCGCCGCTCCCCCGGGCCGCCCGCTGACCGCGGTGCTGCATCTGGCCGGTGCGCTCGACGACGGGCTGTTCACCTCGCTCACCCCGGAACGCATCGACCGGGTGCTCACGCCCAAGGTCGACGGAGCCCGGCACCTGTACGAGGCGACCCGGGACCTCGATCTGCGCGCGTTCGTGCTGTTCTCCAGCGCGTCCGGGCTGCTGGGCGGCGCGGGCCAGGCCGCCTACACGGCCGCCAACGCCCATCTCGACGCGTTCGCCGCGCGGCTCCGCGCCGAGTACGGGTTCCCCGCCCAGTCGCTGGCCTGGGGCGTCTGGGCGGCCGGTGGAGGTATGGCCGCCTCCCTCTCCCCACTGGCCGTCCGGCGGCTGGCGCGGGCGGGGCTCCGCGAGATCGGCGACGCGCAGGGTGCCGCGCTCTTCGACGCGGCCCTCGCGTCCGGTACCGCCTGCCTGGCCCCGGTGGCGCTCGACCGGGCGCAGCTGCGCAGGTCGGCCGCCGACGGGTCCCTGCCCCCGGTCCTGCGCGATCTGGCGCCGAGGCCCACGCGCGGCACCGGCGCCGGTCTCGCGGCGCGGCTGGGGTCGCTGCCGGAGGCCGACGCCGAACGGCAGTTGCTGGACGCCGTGCTGGCCGCCGCCGCCACGGTGCTCGGTCACCGCAGCGCGGCCGATGTCGAGGCGCGGCGCAGCTTCCAGGAGCTGGGGTTCGACTCGCTGGCCGCGGTCGAGTTCCGTACCGCGCTCGGCACCGCGCTCGGACGGCCACTGCCCGCGACGCTCGTGTTCGACCACCCCACGCCGGTCGCGCTGGCCCAACATCTGCGGGCCCAGATGGCCGGTGCTGTCGCGCCCGGGATGGGGGACACGGCGCCGGTTCCGGGGCCCGCGGACGATCCTGTGGTCGTGGTCGGGATGGGCTGCCGGTTCCCCGGCGGCGTCCGGACGCCCGAGCAGTTGTGGGAGCTCGTCGCGGCCGGTACGGACGCCATCTCGGAGATGCCGTCGAACCGTGGCTGGGACCTGGGTGCCCTCTACGACCCCGTCCCCGGGACGCCCGGCAGGAGCCACACCCGTCACGGCGGGTTCCTGCACGACGCCGACGAGTTCGACGCGGAGTTCTTCGGCATCGCCCCCCGGGAGGCGGCGGCGATGGACCCCCAGCAGCGTCTGATGCTGGAGGTCGCGTGGGAGACGCTGGAGGACGCGCGGGTCGCGCCGGAGAGCCTGCGGGGCTCGCGGACCGGGGTGTTCGCGGGGGTCATGTACAACGACTACGGGTCCTGGCTGCACGATCCGTCGTCGGAGACCGGCGGTTACGGCGGGCTGGGCACGGCGGGCAGCGTGCTGTCCGGTCGGGTGGCGTACGTGCTCGGTCTGGAGGGTCCCGCGGTCAGTGTCGACACGGCGTGCTCGTCCTCACTGGTGTCGCTGCACCTGGCCGCCCAGGCGCTGCGTGCGGGCGAGTGCGATCTGGCGCTCGCGGGCGGGGTGACGGTCATGTCGACGCCCTCGACCTTCATCGACTTCAGCCGGCAGGGCGGTCTGTCCGCGGACGGCAGGTGCCGGTCGTACGGGGCGGGTGCGGACGGGACCGGCTGGGGCGAGGGTGCGGGCCTGGTGCTGCTGGAGCGGCTCTCGGACGCGCGCCGTCACGGGCACGAGGTGCTGGCGGTGGTGCGTGGCTCCGCGATCAACTCCGACGGCGCGTCGAACGGTCTGACGGCGCCCAACGGCCCCTCCCAGCAGCGGGTGATCCGGGCCGCGCTGGCCGGCGCCGGGTTGTCCGCGGCGGACGTCCAGGTCGTCGAGGGACACGGCACCGGGACGGTGCTCGGCGATCCGATCGAGGTGCAGGCGCTGCTGGCGACGTATGGGCGGGACCGGGCCGAACCGCTGTGGCTCGGTTCGGTGAAGTCCAACATCGGTCACGTGCAGGCCGCGGCCGGGATCGCGGGCGTGCTCAAGATGATCCTGGCCATGCGGCACGGGACGTTGCCTGCCACGCTGCACGCGGACGAGCCGTCCGGTCAGGTCGACTGGGGGTCCGCGGTCGCGCTGCTGACCGGTGCGCGGCCGTGGCCGCAGGGGCCGCGCCGGGCCGCGGTGTCGGCGTTCGGGGTGAGCGGGACCAACGCGCACGTGATCCTCGAAGGCGTCGTCGCGGACGAGCGGGCCGCCGAAGCGCAGCAGACGCCGCTGCCGGCGGCGGGTGTGCTGTCGGGGCACACCCCCCGAGCGGTGCTCGCGCAGGCCGAGTCGCTCACCGGCCACGTGCGGGAACGGCCGGGGCTGTCCTCCTCCGACGTGCTGTACACGCTGGGCACCGGGCGGTCGCCCCTGCGGTACCGGGTTCCGGTGGCCGCCGCCGACCGGGACGGCCTCCTCGCCGCGCTGGCCGCGCTCACCCCGGACGACGTCGTCACGGCGGGCAGGCCGCGGACCGCGTTCGTGTTCACCGGCCAGGGCGCGCAGCGCGCGGGCATGGGCCGGGGCCTGTACGCGGCGTTCCCGGTGTTCGCCCGCGCGCTCGACGAGGTCTGCGACCATCTGGACACCTACCTCACGGCGCCGGTGCGGCCCGTGCTGTTCGGCGAGGACGGCACCCTGCTCGACCGGACCGTGTTCACCCAGACCGCCACCTTCGCCGTCGAGGTCGCCCTGTTCCGGCTGCTGGAGTCGTGGGGGGTGCGGCCCGACGCGGTCGCCGGGCACTCCGTCGGCGAACTGGCCGCCGCGCACGTCGCGGGGGTTCTGGACCTTCCCGACGCGTGCGCGCTGGTGGCGGCGCGCGGTCAGCTGATGGAGGCGCTGCCTGCCGGGGGCGCGATGATCGCGGTCGCCGCACCCGAGTCGGAGGTCGTCCCGCTGCTGGGCCCGGGAGCGTCCCTCGCCGCGGTGAACGCCCCGGACGCGGTGGTGATCTCCGGCGACGACGACGCCGTCACCGCGATCGCCGAGCTGCTGGCCGGGGCGGGCCGCCGTACGCGGCGTCTGCGGGTCAGTCAAGCGTTCCACTCCGCGCGCATGGAGCCGATGCTGGCCGAACTGACGGCGCTGGCCGCGGAGTTGACTTTCCGCGAGCCGCGGCTGCCGCTCGTCTCCGGCGTCACCGGCACCGTGCTGGACGCCGGGGAGTGGGCCGCACCGGAGTACTGGGCGCGGCAGGTGCGCGACACCGTGCGGTTCGCCGATGTCCGGGCGGCGTTGCGCGCCGACGGGATCGGGCTGTGCGTCGAGGTCGGGCCGGACGCGGCGCTCACCGCGAACGCCCCCGCCGATCTTCCGCACGTGCCGCTGCTGCGCCGTGACCAGGACGAGCCGGACTGTCTGCTGCGTGCGGTGGCGACCGCGCACGCGCACGGTGTGGACGTGGACTGGGAGGGTGTGTTCGCGGGCCGGTCCGCGCGCCGCGTCGCGCTGCCGACGTACGCGTTCCAGCGGTCCCGGTACTGGCTGCCGCGGAGCCCTGCCGGTGCGGGCGCGCGCGGGGGCGGTCTGACCCCGCTGGAGCATCCGCTGCTGGGCACGGGCGTCGCCCTGGCCGACGGGGACGGGGCGCTGTTCGCGGGCACGCTCTCGGCCGCGGCGCTGCCGTGGCTCGCCGAGCACGTGGTGGGCGGTACGCCGCTGCTGCCGGGCAGTGCGTTCGTCGAGCTGGTCACGCACGCCGCCGACCATGTGGGGGCGGCCGTGGTCGAGGAACTGCTGCTGCAGGCGCCGTTGCGGCTGCCGGCGTCCGACGCGTCCCCGGTGGACATCCAGGTGCGGGTGGGGGCGGCCGGCGAGGACGGGCGGCGTGCGGTGTCGGTGCACGCGCGGTGCGAGGGAGGCGACTGGGCGGAGCACGCGTCGGCGACGGTGCGTGACGACGGCGCCGCGGCGGGCGTGCCGGAGTGGACCCTGTCGTGGCCGCCCGCCGGTGCCGAGGTCCTGGACGTCTCGTCGCTGTACCCCGCGCTGGAGGCGGCCGGGTACGGCTACGGTCCGACGTTCCGGTGTCTGCGCGCGGCCTGGCGGCGCGGCGAGGAGGTGTTCGCCGAGCTCGCGCTGCCCGAGGAGGCGGCCGCCGGGGCGGACGCCTACGGTGTGCATCCGGCGCTGCTGGACGCCGCGCTGCACGGCCTGTCGCTGGCCGTGCGGGAGGAGGACGGCCTGAGGCTGCCGTACGCGTGGACCGGAGTGCGTGCGGGGGCCACCGGGGCGTCGGCGGCACGGGTGCGGCTGAGTCCGGCGGGCGACGGCCGGCGCGTCGAACTGGCGGACTCCGCGGGCAACGTGGTGCTCGCTGCCGATTCCCTGGTGCTGCGGGCGGTGTCGCCGGAACAGGCCCCGTCCGAGGGCGGTTCGCTGTTCCGGCTGGACTGGACGACGCAGGTGCCCGCCGGTGAGCCGCGCCGCCTCGTCGTCACCGGCGAGGACGTGTTCGGTCTGGCCCGGGCGGGCGGCGGCGGGAGCGGTGACGGGATCGCCGTGCTGTGCGTGCGCGGTGAGCCGGGCGACACCGTGGCCGCGGCGCACGCGAGCGCCGGACGGGTGCTGGCCGGGGTGCAGGCCGCGGCGGACGGCGAGTTGGTCGTGGTGACCCGGGGCGCGGTCGCGGCCGGGCCCGCCGAGGACGTGACGGACCTCGGCGCCTCGGTGGTGTGGGGGCTGGTGCGTTCCGCGCAGAGCGAGCACGCGGACCGCTTCACCCTCGTGGACATCGACGACGACCCGGCCTCGCTCGCGCTGCTGCCGCGCGTGCTCGGGCAGCGTGAGCCGCAGTTGGCCCTTCGTGCGGGGGTCGCGCACGTGCCGCGTCTCGCCCCCGTGGACACGGCCGGCGCTCTGGTGCCCCCGGCCGGGCCGTGGCGGCTGGACAGCACCGGCGGGGGCACGCTCGACGCGGTGGCACTCGTGCCGTTCCCCGAGTCGCGGCGCCCGCTGGGCCCGCACGAGGTGCGCGTCTCGGTCCGGGCCGCGGGGCTGAACTTCCGGGACGTGATGGTCGCGCTGGCGGTCGTGCCCGGACTCGACGGCATCGGCGGGGAACTGGCCGGGGACGTCCTGGAGGTCGGCGCCGAGGTGCGGGACCTCGCCGTCGGGGACCGGGTGATGGGTCTGTGCCCGGCCGCGTTCGCTCCGGTCGCGGTCACCGACCACCGCTGGCTGACGAAGCTGCCGGAGGGCTGGAGCTACGAGCAGGGAGCGGCGGTCCCCGTCGCGTTCCTGACCGCCTACTACGGCCTCGTCGACCTGGCGGACCTGCGGCCGGGTGAGTCCGTGCTGGTGCACGCAGCTGCGGGCGGCGTCGGCACGGCCGCCGTCCAGCTCGCCGGGGTGCTGGGCGCCGAGGTCTACGCGACCGCCAGCCCGGGCAAGCAGGACGTGCTGCGCGGCCGGGGCATTCCCGCGGAGCGGATCGCCAACTCACGGACCCTGGACTTCGAGTCGGAGTTCCTCGCCGTCACCGGCGGGGCGGGCGTCGATGTCGTGCTCGACTGCCTGTCCGGGGAGTTCGTCGACGCCTCGCTGCGGCTGCTGCCGCGCGGGGGCCGGTTCCTGGAGATGGGCAAGACCGACATCCGCGACGCCGACCGAATCGCCGGGCAGTACCCGGGGGTGCGCTACCGGGTGTACGACGTCCAGGACGCCGGTCCGGACCGGACCCGGGAGATGCTGGACGTCCTGGCGGCACACTTCGCCGACGGTTCCCTGACCCCGCAGCCGATCACGGTGTACGACGTGCGGCGCGCCCCGGACGCGTTCCGGGCGCTGAGCCAGGCGACGCTAGTCGGGAAGGCGGTGCTGACGCTCCCCCGTACGCCGGACCCGGCGGGCACCGTGCTGATCACCGGCGGTACCGGTGCGCTGGGCGGGCTGCTGGCCCGGCACCTCGTCGAGCGGCACGGCGCCACGCGGCTGGTGCTGACCAACCGCAGCGGCGGGGACGCGCCGGAAGCGCGGAAGCTCACCGAGGAACTGCGCGGGCTGGGCGCCGAGGTCACCGTCGCGGCCTGCGACGTCGCAGACCGGCCGGCCGTCGAGGCACTGCTGGGTTCGATCCCGGCGGCGCATCCGCTCACCGCGGTGGTGCACGCGGCGGGCCGGCTCGACGACGGCGTCGTGGCCACGATGACCGAGGAGCAGCTGCACCGGGTGCTCGCGGCGAAGGTCGACGGCGCGTGGCACCTGCACGAGCTGACCCGTGACCTCGATCTGGCGTCGTTCACGCTGTTCTCCAGCGCCGCCGGGCTGTTCGGCGGCGCCGGGCAGGCCAACTACGCGGCCGGCAACGCGTTCCTCGACGCGCTGGCCCAGCACCGCCGCGCCCACGGGCTCCCCGGCCAGTCGCTGGCGTGGGGCGCGTGGACGGCGTCCGGCGGCATGGCCGGGACGCTCGACGACACCGCGGTGCGCCGGATGACGCGGAACGGGTTCGCCCCGATCACCGACGGGGCGGGGCTCGCCCTGTACGACGCGGCGGTGGTCCGCGACGTGGCGCTGACCGCGGCGGTTCCGCTCGCCACCGGACGGCGGCCCGGCCCCGACGAGGTGGTGCCGCCGCTGCTGCGCGGCCTGCTGAGGGCCGCGCCACGCCGGGCCGCGGCCTCGGCGGGCGGGACAGGGAGCGGTACGTCGCTGCGCGACCGGCTGGGTGCGGTGTCGGCCGAGGACGGTGTGCGGCTGCTCACCGATCTGGTGCGCTCCGGCGCCGCCCGCGTGCTGGGCCATGCCTCGTCGGAGTCGGTGCCCGCGGACCGCGCGTTCAACGACCTCGGCTTCGACTCGCTGACCTCGGTGGAGTTCCGCAACCACCTCAACCGGCTGACCGGGCTGCGGCTGCCCTCGACGCTGGTGTTCGACCACCCCACGCCGGAGCTGCTGGCCGGGTATCTGCGGACGGAGCTGGCCCCGGCGGAGGTCTCCGCGCTGGAGGCGGGCCTGACGGCGCTGGAGCGGGCCGAGGCCCTGCTGGCCGCGGTGCCGGCCGACGACGGGGACCGCCACCGCGTCACCCGGCGGCTGCGGGCGCTGCTGGCCGGCTGGGGGGACGACCCCGGCGGGCCCGCGTTCGCCGACGCCGGTACCGACGACCTGTTCGCCATGATCGACCAGGGCTATGCCGGGCCCTGACCCGCGCTGCCCCCGGAACCAGCGAGGAGCCACCCCGAATGTCCGAAGAGGACAAGCTGCGCGACTACCTGCGCCGCGCCGTCGCCGACGCCCACCGGTTCCGTCGGCAGTTGCAGGAGACCGAGGACAAGGCCCGCGAGCCCATCGCGCTCGTCGGGCTGGCCTGCCGGTTCCCCGGCGGCGTCACCGGTCCGGACGACCTGTGGCGCATGGTGTGTGACGGTGTCGACGGTCTCTCCCCCTTCCCCGCCGACCGCGGCTGGGACGCCGCCGACGTCTACGGGGAAGACGCGGGTGCCCGCGCCGCGCACGGCGGGTTCCTCGACGCGCCCGGCGACTTCGACGCCGAGTTCTTCGGCATCTCGCCGCGCGAGGCCCGGGCGACCGACCCGCAGCAGCGGCTGCTGCTGGAGGTGTCGTGGGAGGCGCTGGAGCGGGCGGGGATCGACCCGCACACGCTGCGCGGCAGCCGGACCGGTGTGTTCTTCGGCGGCACGTCGCAGGAGTTCGGCGGTCTGCTCGCCGCGTCCGAGCACGCCGAGGACGGTCACATGCTGACCGGCACGTCGGCGAGTGTGCTGTCCGGCCGGGTGGCCTATGTGCTCGGGCTGGAGGGCCCGGCGCTCACCGTGGACACCGCGTGTTCGTCGTCGCTGGTGACGCTGCACCTGGCCGCGGAGTCACTGCGCCGCGGGGAGTCCGCCCTCGCCCTCGTCGGCGGGGTCACCGTGATGGCCACGCCTGCCGCTTTCGGCGAGTTCTCGCGGCAGGGCGGGCTGGCCGGCGACGGCCGCTGCAAGGCGTTCGCCGAGGCCGCCGACGGCACCGGCTGGGGCGAGGGCGTCGGGGTCGTCGTGGCGGAGCGGCTGTCCGACGCGCGGCGGCTGGGGCACCCGGTTCTGGCCGTCCTGCGCGGCAGCGGGATCAACCAGGACGGCGCGTCCAACGGCCTGACCGCGCCCAACGGACGGTCGCAGCAGCGACTGATCCGGCAGGTGCTGGAGGCGAGCGGGCTGACCGGCGCGGACGTCGACCTGCTGGAGGCGCACGGCACCGGCACCACGCTCGGCGATCCGATCGAGGCACGGGCCGTCCTCGCCACGTACGGGCAGAACCGCGCGGAGCCGGTCGGGCTGGGGTCGGTGAAGTCCAACATCGGCCACACCCAGTACGCGGCGGGCATCGCCGGTGTCATCAAGGTGGTGCTGGCGCTGCGGCACGGTGTGCTGCCCAGGACCCTGCACGTGGACGAGCCGAGCCGCCACGTGGACTGGGCGTCCGGCTCGGTGCGGTTGCTGACCGAGACGATCCCGTGGCCGGACACCGGCCGGCCACGCCGGGCGGCGGTCTCCTCCTTCGGGGTCAGCGGCACCAACGCCCACGCCGTCTTCGAGCAGGCGCCCCCGGACGAGAGCGAGGCCGCGCCCCCGTCCATGGGAGGGCCGCTGCCGTTCGTGCTGTCGGCGCGTACCGCGCCGGCGCTGCGCGAGCAGGCCGGCCGGCTGCGGTCGTGGGTGACCGACCTGGACGTGCCGCTCGGTGATGTGGCGCATTCCCTGCTGCGCCACCGGGCCCTCTTCGAGGAGCGGGCGGTCGTCGTGGCCTCCGACGCTGACGAGCTGGCGCAGCGCCTCGGCCGGCTTGCCACCGACGCGCCCGACCCGTCCGTGGTGACCGGCCGGCGGCAGGACGGCCGCGTGGTGTTCGTCTTCCCCGGCCAGGGTTCGCAGTGGGCGGGCATGGGCCGTGCGCTGGCCGCGGAGTCCCCGGTGTTCGCCGAGGCGCTCGGCGAGTGCGCCGAGGCCCTGGCGCCGCTGGTCGACTGGTCACTGACCGATGTGCTGGCCCGTGACGCGGACGATCCGCTCCTCGCGCGGGTCGATGTCGTACAGCCCGCGCTGTGGGCGGTGATGGTGTCGCTGGCGGCGTGGTGGCGCTCCTGCGGGGTGCGGCCCGCGGCGGTGGTCGGGCACTCCCAGGGCGAGGTGGCCGCGATGTGCGCCGCGGGCGGGCTCACCCTCGCCGACGGTGCGCTGATCGTGGTCACCCGCGCCAAGCTGGTGCGGGCGAAGCTGTCCGGGGCCGGTGCGATGATCTCGGTCGCGGCCGACGCCGGCACCGTGACGAAGCTGCTGGAGCCGTGGGCGGGCCGGCTCGGCATCGCGGGGCTCAACAGCCCGCGCAGCACGGTGGTCTCGGGGGACGCCGATGCCGCGGACGAACTGCTCGCCCAGTGCGCCGGGGCGGACATCCGGGCCCGGCGGATCGCGGTGGACTACGCGTCGCACTCCCCGCACGTCGAGGTGCTGGAGGACGAACTGCGCGAGCTGCTGGCCGGGATCAGGCCGGTCTCCTCAGCGGTGCCGTTCCTCTCGACGGTCACGGGCGAGCCGATGGACACCGCGCTGGCCGACGCCGGTTACTGGTACCGCAACCTGCGCGAGCCGGTGCGGTTCGACACCGCCGTGCGGGCCCTGCTGACCGAGGACCACCGGACGTTCGTGGAGACGAGCCCGCATCCGGTGCTCGCCTCGGCCGTGCACGAGACCGCGGACGCCGCCGGCACCGGTGTGTGCGCGGTCGGGTCGCTGCGCCGCGGCGAGGGGGACCTGCGGCGGGCGCTGCTGTCCCTGGCCGAGGCGCACACGACGGGCACGCCCGTGGAGTTCCCGGTGCCGGCCGGGCGGCGGGCCGATCTGCCGACGTACCCGTTCCAGCGGCGGCGGTTCTGGCTCGACGCGCGGCCAGGCACCGGTGATGTGCGCGCGGCCGGGCTCGACACCGCCGACCACCCGCTGCTGGGCGCGGCGCTCGACCTCGCCGACGACGGCGGCCTGGTCGCCACCGCCCGGCTCTCGGTCGCGACGCACCCCTGGCTGGCCGACCACGCCGTGTCCGGCCGGGTGCTGCTCCCCGGCACGGCCCTGCTCGAACTGGGCTGCTGGGCGGGCTGGCAGCTCGGCTGCGACGTCGTGCGCGAGCTGACCCTCCAGGCACCGGTGCTGCTGCCCGCGAGCGGGGCGGTGCGTCTGCAGGTCGCCGTCGGCGGTGCGGACGAGGACGGCGAGCGGACGGTCACCGTGTCCTCACGCCCCGATCGTGCCGAGGCGGGCGAGGCGTGGACCTGCCACGCGGTCGGCGTCCTCGGTGTCCTCGGTGTCCTCGGTGAGGTTCCCGCGCCCCCGCCCACGGAGACGACCGCCTGGCCGCCCGCCGGCGCCGAGCCGGTCGACGTGACCGGGCTGTACGAGCGGATGCGCGCCGGCGGGCTGGAGTACGGACCGGCCTTCCGCGGGCTGCGCCGGGCGTGGCGCCACGGCGAGGACGTGCTCGCCGAAGTCGTCCTGGCCGCCCGGCCCGACGACGGCTACGCGGTGCACCCCGCGCTGCTCGACGGCGCGCTGCACGGCCTCGCCCTCCTCGACGGGGCCGGGGTGGCGTCGATGCCGTTCGAGTTCACCGACGTCCGGGTGCACTCCGCGGGCGCGCGGACGCTCCGGGTCCGGCTCGGCCGCGGTGCGGACGGCTCGGCGCGGCTGACCGCCGAGGACGGCTCGGGCGCCCCCGTCGCCGGCGTCGGCGGGGTGGCGCTGCGTCCGGCGTCGAACGCGGCCGGCTCCGCGGCGGACACCGTGTTCCAGGCCGACTGGGTGCCGGCCGGCACCACGGTGCCCGTGCCCGGCGACGCCGTGGTGGCGTACGCGCCGGACCCCGGCGGCGACCCGGTGGCGGACGCCCATCATGCGGCGGAGTGGGCCCTGGACCGGCTGCGGGCGTGGCTCGCCGAGCCGGACGGACGCACGCTGGTCGTCGTCACCCGGTCGGCGACCGCGGTGACCGACGGCGAGCCGGTCCACCCGGCGCACGCCACCGTCTCCGGGCTGGTCCGCAGCGCGCAGGCGGAGAACCCCGGCGGCATCGTGCTCGTCGACACCGACGATCCGGCGGGCCCGCTGCAACTGGTCGACGGCGAGCCGGAGATCGCGTTGCGGGCGGGCCGGGCCCAGGTCCGCCGGCTGCACCGCTCCCCCGGGGCGGCCCTGGCCGTCCCGGACGGCGGGGGCTGGCGGCTGGACACCACCGCACGCGGCACGTTGGGCGGCCTCGCCCCGGTCGCGGCGCCCGGGGCCGGGCGCGAACTCGCCGAGGGCGAGGTCCGGATCGCCGTCCGCGCGGCCGGGCTGAACTTCCGCGACGTACTGATCGCGCTGGACATGTACCCCGGCGCGGCGAACCTGGGCAGCGAAGGCGCGGGCGTCGTCGTGGAGACCGGGCCGGGGGTGGACACCTTCGCTCCCGGGGACGCGGTGATGGGCATGTTCGACGGCGCGTTCGGGCCTCTCGCGGTCGCCGATCACCGGCGGGTCGTGCGTGTTCCGCGCGGCTGGTCCTTCGAGCGCGCCGCCTCGGTACCGATCGCGTTCCTCACCGCGTACTACGGCCTGGTGGACCTCGCGGGGCTGCGGCCCGGGGAGAAGGTGCTGGTGCACGCCGCCGCGGGCGGGGTCGGCGGCGCCGCCGTCCAGCTCGCCCGGCACCTGGGCGCGGAGGTGTTCGGCACGGCGAGCCCGGCCAAGCACCCGCACCTGGCCGAGGCGGGACTGGACGCGGCGCACCTCGCCGGTTCACGGACCGCGGACTTCGAGAAGGCCTTCGCCCCCGGCGTCGACGTCGTGCTCAACTCGCTGACGGGTGACCTGCTCGACGCCTCGCTGCGGCTGCTGCACGGCGGCGGCCGGTTCATCGAGATGGGCAAGGCCGACCCGCGGGACGCCGACGAGGTCGCGGCCGCCCACCCGGGCGTCCGCTACCAGCGGTTCGACCTGGCCGAGGCGGGTCCGGACCGGATCGCGGAGATGCTGGCGACGCTGGTGGACCTGTTCGAGTCGGGCACGCTCGTGCCCCCGCCCGTCACGGTGCGGGACGTCCGCGAGGCACCGGAGGCGTTCCGGGTCCTCAGTCAGGCCGGGGTGGTGGGCAAGATCGTGCTGCGCGTCGATCCCTCGTTCGCCGCGGACGAGACGGTCCTGATCACCGGCGGCACCGGCACCCTGGCCAGGCTGCTCTGCCGGCACCTGATCACCGGACACGGGCTGCGTCACGTCACGCTGCTGAGCCGCCGCGGCGGCCCGGTGCCCGAGGAGCTGGCCGGGCTGCCGGCCGACATCACGGTGCTGGTCTGCGACGTCTCCGACGAACGGGCGCTCGGCGCGGCGCTCGACGGCATCACGCGTCGGCACCGGCTCGCCGGTGTCGTCCACGCGGCGGGTGTGCTGGACGACGGCATCGTGGAGACCCTGGATGCCGGCCGGCTCGCCGCCGTGCTGCGGCCCAAGGTGGACGGGGCGTGGCATCTGCACCGCCTGACCGAGCACCTCGATCTGCGGCTGTTCGTGCTGTTCTCCTCGGCGGCGGCGACGTTCGGCAACCCGGGACAGGGCAACTACGCGGCGGCGAACGCCTACTTGGACAGTCTGGCGCAGCACCGGCACGCGCGCGGACTGCCCGCTACGTCGCTGGCGTGGGGGCTGTGGCAGGAGCGCAGCGCGATGACGGAGGCGGCCGAGGGCCCCGGCCTGGCGACGGAGGAGGCGCTGGCGTCGTTCGACCGGTCGGTGCGGTCGGCCCGGCCGGTGCTCGTCCCGGCGCGGCTCGGCCCGCGCCGCGCGGGCGAGGTCGTGCCTCTCCTGCGCGACCTGGTCCGGGCTCCGCGCCGTCGGGTGGCCGGTCCGGCCGATACCGGTGAGTCGATGGCCGGCCGCCTGGCGGCGATGACCGGGGCGGAGCGTCAGGAGCAGCTGGTCGCGCTGGTGCGGGCGCAGGTGGCGGCCGTGCTCGGCCACGAGGGTCCCGACGGGGTCGCCGTCGACCGTTCGTTCCGGGAGCTGGGCTTCGACTCGCTGACGGCGGTGGAGCTGCGGAACCGGCTCAACGCGGCCACGGCGCTGCGGTTGCCGGCGACGCTGGCGTTCGACTACCCGACGCCGACGGCCCTGGCCGCGTTCCTTGCGGACGAATTGGTGCCGGATGCCGCGCCTGACCGCCCGGCGGATCCGGACGACGAGGTCCGCGAGCTGCTGAGGACGATCCCGGTGTCCCGGCTGCGGGCGGCGGGTCTGCTGGACGCCCTGGTGGAGCTGGGCCGTTCGGTCACCGGCCTCTCGGCGGAGGAGCCGGAGGTTCCGGAGGCGGACATCTCCCGCATGAACGCGGCCGACCTGGTCCGCATGGCCATGACGGCACGCGAGCCGCAGTAGGAGGAGGACGGGGGCGTACCTGCGGCCCGGCGGTCGATGACCGCCGGGCCGCTTCGTGCGCGGAGGCCGGCCACCCGGTGGGCGGAGCCCGCAGGCGCTGCGCACGAAGGGCGGTCGCCCGTCGGTACCGGACCGCTGTACGTACGGCACCGGGCCGCTGTACGTACGGTTGCCGGTCGTCGTGGCGGGCGGAGCCGGCTTCCCGCCTGAGACGACCGGTCTGCACCTGCGTGGCGAAGTGCCCGCACCACGCCGCCGAAACGCGCACCCCGTGGGGCCGCCCGGTCCCCTCCTCACAACGCGGGAGCCGCCGCGGGGGACGCCGGGACGAACGACGGCCCGGCCCCTCCCCGTGGAAGGGCCGAGCCGGTCGCCCGATCGGGGTCAGTGCCTCAGCAGCCAGTCGTGGATCGCGGCGGCCGTCTCGTCGGCGTACTGCTCGATCATCGTGTAGTGGTGGCCCGGGACGTCGACCACGTCGAGCGGGATCGGCCACGTCGTCTGCCACTCCTCGGCCGGCGGCTCCTCCCCTGGCTCCGCGCTGAAGCACTCGCTCGCCCGGACCAGCAGCGTCGGCGCGGCCAGTGGCTGGGGCTGCCACGTCTCGAACATCGAGAAGTAGGCCGCCATGGCCGTCAGGCGGACTCCGCTCATCCGGCCGAAGTCCTTCTCCAGCTCCAGCGACCGCTGCTCCATCACTGGCATGATGTACGCCGTCTGGGGGGTGCCGCTGAGGTAGGTGTCCAGCAGGACCACCGCCGCCGGGCCGTGGCCCGTCGACTCCAGGCGGTGCGCGACCGCGTGGGCCACCGAGCCGCCCGAGGAGCGGCCCGCCAGCACGAACGGCTCGCCGCCCGCGTGCTCCACGATGCGGGCAGCGAGGTAGCCGGTGAGGGCGTCCACGTCCTCCGCCACGCGCTCGCCGCCGACGAAGCCGGGCACCATCAACGACCACACGTCGCGCTGTCCGCGCAGGGCCTCGACCAGGCTCATGAACTCCTGGTCGGTCGACCACACCGACGTCGACGGGATGCCGATGATGCGCGGGTGCGCCGAACCGGAGGTCAGCCGCACCGGGGCGGGGCCGTCGACGTCCGTGTCGGCCGCCGTGAAGACCGGGCGCAGCGCGGCGGACATCGTCAGCAGCTTGGCCGCGACGTCGAACCGGCCCGCCCCGCACGCCTCGCGGTAGAGCACTTCCACGCTGTCGGCCACGGCCGTGTCACGGCTGGTTTCCGGCGCTTCGGGTGCGGTGTCGCCGAGGTCCGCCTCCAGCGCGGTGACCAGGGCCGTGACCGTGGGGTGGTCGAAGACCAGGGTCGGCGGGAGCCGCAGGCCGGTGGCCTCGGCGAGCCGGTTGCGCAGTTCGACCGAGGTGAGCGAGTCGAAGCCGAGTTCGGGGAAGGACCGGGCGCCGATCTCCTCGGCGCCGTCGTGGCCGAGCACGCGCGCGGCCTCGGTGCGCACCAGTTCCGTCAGGGCGTCGTGGCGTTGTGCGTGCGGCAGGTCGCGCAGGTCGGTGCGGGTCCTCGCAGGGCGGGGGCCGGGCCTGGCGGGGGTGCGCAGCACCGGCGGCACCCGGTCGCCGGTGCGGGCGGTGTCGAGGCGGATCGGGACCGGTGCCGGTTCGGCGCCGGCGCACGCGCTGTCGAAGGCGGCGAGGCCCCGGGCGGGGTCGAAGGGCAGGAGCCCGCCCTTGCGCATCCGGTCCCGGTCCTGGTCGCCGAGTGCGGCGGACATGCCCGCGTTCAGGTCCCACCAGCCCCAGGCCGGCGACAGTGCCGGCCGGCCCTCGGCCCGACGCCGGTGGGCGAGCGCGTCGAGGAAGGTGTTGGCGGCCGCGTAGTTGCCCTGTCCGGCGCTGCCGAGGACGCCGGCCGCCGAGGAGAACAGCACGAACGCGGAGAGGTCGAGGCTGGCGGTCATCTCGTGCAGTGCCCAGGCCGCGTCGACCTTGGGCCGCAGGACCTCCGCGAGCTGGTCTCCGGTCATCGTGGCGACGAGGCCGTCGTGCACGACGCCCGCGGTGTGGACGACGGCGCCGAGCGGTGCGGCGGGGTCGACCGAGGCCAGCAGGTCGGCCAGCGCGGTGCGGTCGGCGACGTCACAGGCCACCGCGCGCACCGTGGCGCCCAGGGCGGTCAGCTCGGCCACCAGGTCGCCGGTGCCGGGGGCGGCGGGGCCGCGGCGCCCGGCCAGCAGCAGGTGGCGTACGCCGTGTGCGACGACGAGGTGCCTGGCCACGAGGCCGGCCAGGGCGCCGCCGGCGCCGGTCACCAGGACGGTGCGTGCCGCGTCGAACTCCGCGGCCGGACCGCCGGTTTCCGCGCCGAGGCGGGCCAGCCGCGGGGCCCGCGCGACGCCGTCGCGCAGGGCGAGCTGTGGTTCGTCCGAGCCGAGCGCGGCGGGCAGTGCCGCGTACGAGGCCTCGCTGCCGTCGAGGTCGACGACCGACACCAGGCCCGGGTGCTCGTTCTGGGCGGTGCGGACCAGGCCCCACACCGGGGCGGCCGCCGGATCAGGCACGTCCTCGTCGCCGGCCGCGATCGCGCCGGCGGTCACCACCACCAGCCGGGCGGGCCCTCCGTGGTCGATGCGGGCGCGGAGGATGTCGAGCGCCCGCCGGGTGGTCGCGTGGGCCGCCTCCGGAACGGTCCCGGGGGCGCCGCCGCACGCGACGACCACGACGTCCGGCGCGGCCGTGTGCGGATCGTCGGTGGCGGTGACGTCCAGGCCGCTGTCGCGCAGCCGGGTGGCGAGCTGCCAGGGGTCCGTGCCGAGGACGGTCACCTGGGCCGGTGCCCGGCCGCCGGTGCCGGCGGCCGGCCAGTCGACGCGGTACAGCGGTGGGGTGACGCGGGGCTGCGCCGGGGCGCGCAGCACGAGCGACTCGACGGACAGCACGAGGTCGCCGTCGCCGTCGGTGAGTACGACGGAGGCCCCGTCGCGGCCCGAGGGGGTGAGCCGTGCCCGCAGGTGGGTCGCGCCGGTGCGGTGCAGGCGGATGCTGGTCCACGCGAACGGCAGTCCGGGGGGCACGGCTTCGCGGCCGGGCGCGCCGTCGCCGAGGACGCCGAGGGCGAGCGGTTGCAGGGCCGCGTCGAAGACGGCAGGGTGGAGGGCGAGGCCGTCGGCGGCGAGGTGGTCGCGCAGGTCGACTTCGGCGAAGAGGTCGCCCTTGTGCCGCCACAGCCGGCGCAGCCCCTGGAATGTGGGTCCGTAGTCGACGCCGCCCGCGGCGATGTCCGCGTAGAGCGTGTCGAGGGCGATCTCCTCGGCGTCCTGCGGCGGCCAGGACTCGGCCCCGGTGTTCTCCGTGCCGGCCTGGGCGACGCCCACGGTGGCGGACGCGTGGAGCGTCCACGGGTCGTCGGCGGCGGCTCCGGCCTCCCGGCAGCGGACGGTGACGGGCCGCTGTCCGTGCTCGTCGGGGGCGTCCACGCCGACCTGGACGTCCATGGCCGACGCCAGTACCAGCGGGGTCGGCAGCGTCAGGTCGAGGACGGTGTCGCATCCGGTGTGCAGGGCGGCCTGCAGAGCGAGTTCGACGAAGGCGGTTCCGGGCAGCAGCGGTGTGTCGGCCAGGACGTGCTCGGCAAGCCAGGGCTGTGCCGCGGGGTCGAGCCGTCCGGTGAGGACGGCCGCGCCGGAGTCCGCGAGGGTGAGCGAGGCCGAGAGCATGGGGTGCGTCACGGCGGTGAGGCCGGGCGGTGTGGCGGCCGTCGCCGGGGCGTTGAGCCAGTAGTGCTGGTGCTGGAAGGCGTAGGTGGGCAGGTCGACGCGGCGGCGGCCGGGGAGCACGGCGGCCCAGTCGACGTCGTGTCCCCGCAGCCAGAGGCGGCCGGCGGTCTCCAGGACGTCGGCGGCCTCGGTTTCGGGGCCGCGCACGGCGGCGAGGCCGTCCCCGACGAGGGTGCTCAGCGCCGGTGCCGGGCCGATCTCCAGCCAGGAGCCCATGCCGGCGGTGACGGCGTCGGCGAACCGGACCGTGCCGGTCACCTGGGCCACCCAGTACCGGGGGTCGGTGACGTCGGTGCGGCCTCCGCCGGTGGCGAGGACGGGGATGGCGGGCTCCCGGTACGCCACCGATTCGACGACCGTGCGGAAGCGGTCCAGCATCGGCTCCATCAGCGGCGAGTGGAACGCGTGCGAGACGCGCAACTGCCGTACGTGTACGCCGCGTTCCCGCAGTGTCCCGACGGCCCGGGAGAGTGTTTCCCCGGGGCCGGACAGCACGATCGAGCGGGCGCTGTTGACGGCGGCCACGGATATCCCGTCGCCGAGCAGGCCGGCGACCTCGGTCTCGCTCGCGCCGACCGTCCACATGGCGCCGCCTGGCGGCAGCGCCTGCATCAGTCCGGCCCGTGCGACCACGATGCGGCAGGCGTCCGGCACGGACCACAGGCCCGCCACGCACGCGGCGGCGAGTTCGCCGATCGAGTGCCCCACCACGGCCTCGGGCCGCACGCCCCAGGAGATCAGCAGCCGGGCGAGGGAGACCTCGAACGCGAACAGCAGCAGTTGGGCCGTCCCGGTCCGGTCGATGTCACCGGCCGGCGCCCCCGGTCCGGCCGCGAGGACCGGCGCGAGGTCGGCCAGACCCCAGGCGTCCAGGACGGAGGACGGCCACTGCGCGGTGATCTCGTCCCAGGTGTCGGCGAACACGGGGTAACGGGCGTGGAGTTCGGCTCCCATGCCGAGCCGCTGGGTGCCCTGGCCGGTGAACAGCCAGCCGAGGCCGCCCTCGACGGCGCTCTCGGTGGTGGGGGGCCGGCCGTCGGCGTGCACGACGGCGCCGTGCTCCAGGCGCGCCCGCGTCGACACCAGCGACCAGGCGACGTCGGCCGGTGGCAGTCCGGGACGGGCGTCGAGGAATCGGGTGAGCCGTTCCGCCTGGGCGTGGACGGCGGCCGGGCTGCGGCCGGACACGACCAGCGGCACGGGTCCGGCCGTGCCGGCGGGCTCGGAGGCCGGCGGCTCATCGGGTTCCTGCGGCTCCTGCGGCGCTTCCAGGATGACGTGGGCGTTGGTGCCGCTCATCCCGAACGACGACACGCCCGCCCGGCGCACGCGGCCGGTCTCGGGCCACTCACGCTGCTCCGAGACGACGTGCACGGCCCCGGCGGACCATTCCACCTGTCCTGTCGGCTCGGTGACGTGCAGGGTCGCCGGAATGACCCCTTCCCGCAGCGCGAGCACCATCTTGATCACCCCGGCCACTCCGGCCGCGTACTGGGTGTGACCGATGTTGGACTTCACCGAGCCCAGGTAGGCGGGGATCTCCCGGTCCTGGCCGTACGTCGCCAACAGCGCCTGGGCCTCGATGGGGTCCCCCAGGGCGGTCCCGGTGCCGTGGCCTTCCACCACATCGACGTCGGCGGGTTCCAGGCCGGCGCCGGCCAGCGCGGCGCGGATCACCCGTTGCTGGGAGGGACCGTTGGGCGCGGTCAGGCCGTTGGACGCGCCGTCCTGGTTGATCGCCGAGCCCCGTACGACGGCGAGCACGTGGTGGTTGTTGCGCCGGGCGTCCGACAGCCGCTCCACCACGACGACCCCGACGCCCTCGCCCCAGCCGGTGCCGTCCGCGCCCTCGGCGTAGGACTTGCACCGGCCGTCACCGGCGAGGCCGCCCTGGCGGGCGAACTCGGCGAAGACTCCGGGCGTCGACATGACCGTGACACCGCCGGCCAGCGCCAGGTCGCACTCGTGGTTGCGCAGTGACTGCACGGCCAGGTGCAGCGACACCAGGGACGACGAGCAGGCCGTGTCGACCGTGACCGCGGGCCCTTCCAGTCCGAGGACGTACGAGACGCGGCCCGACAGGACGCTGCCGGAGGTGCCGGTGAGCGCGTAGCCCGCGCCGAGCGCGGCCGCGGAGTTCATCGTCAGCGCGCTGTACTCCTGGGTCGTGCCGCCGACGAAGACGCCGGTCCGGCTGCCCCGTAACGACGTCGGGTCCACTCCGGCCCGTTCGAGGGCCTCCCACGACGACTCCAGCAGCACGCGCTGCTGGGGGTCCATCGCCATCGCCTCGCGCGGCGACACCCCGAAGAACCCCGCGTCGAACATTCCGGCGTCGTAGAGGAACGCGCCGTGTTCGGTGTAGGTGAGACCGGCCTGGGCGGTCATGGTCTCCCAGCCGCGGCCGGTGGGGAAGTCGCCCATCTCGTCTCGGCCTTCGGCCACCAGCCGCCAGAGGTCGTCCGGCTCGGTGACGCCGCCCGGGAACCGGCAGGCCATGCCCACGATGACGATCGGGTCGGTGGTGTCGGCGACCGGCGCGGCGACCGTCACCGCCTCGGTCCGGGCTCCGCCGAGCAGGCTGTCGAGTTCGGCGGCCAGTTCCCGCACGGTGGGGTGGTCGAAGAGCAGTGTCACGGGCAGGCGCAGGCCGGAGGCGGTCTGCAGCCGGTTGCGCATCTCCATCGCGGTCAGCGAGTCGACGCCCATGTCCTGGAACGCCTTCGTGATGCCGACGTCGCGCGGCGAGGGGATCCGCAGGACGACGGCGGCCTCGGCGCGGACGAGGTCGGTCAGGTGCTCGCGGCGTTTGGCCGGGTCGAGCCCGGAGAGCGCCTCCCGCAGCGACGTCTCGGTTGCCTCGGGTGCGGCACCGCCCTCCAGTGCCCGTACCGCCTCGGGGATGTCGGCGATGAGCGGGCGGCGGCGCGACATGGCGTAGCTGGGTGCGAACCGCTCCCAGTCGAGGTCGGCGACGGCGAGCACGGTCTCGTCGCGTTCGACGGCCCGGCGCAGTGCGGTGATGGCCGGTTTGGGCGCCATCATGCCGAAGCCGATGCGTCCCAGCACGTCCGCGGTGTCGCCGGTGGACATGCCCCCGCCCTGCCAGGCACCCCAGGCGATCGCGGTCGCCGGCAGCCCCCGTGTGCGGCGGTCGGCGGCGAGCCCGTGCAGGAACCCGTTGGCGGAGGCGTAGGCCGCGCTGCCGGCGCTGCCCCACATCGCCGCGCCGGAGGAGAACAGCACGAACGCGTCGAGGTCGAGCCCGGCGGTCAGCTCGTCGAGGTGCCGGGCGCCGGCGACCTTGCCGGCGGCGGCTTCGGCGAGGTCCTCGACGGTGGTGTCCGCCAGTTCGCGGTAGCCGAGGGTGGTGCCGGCCGTGTGGAGGACGGCTGACAGGGGGCGGTCTGCGGGGATGCGGGCGAGTACTCCGGCGAGGGCGTCGCGGTCGGCGACGTCGCAGGCCTCGACGGTGACCGGGATCCCGAGTTCGGCCACCAGTTCGGCGGCGCCGGGGGCCCGCCTGCCCCGGCGACTGGTGAGGACGAGGTGTTCGGCGCCCTCGGCGGCAGCCCAGCGGGCGAGGTGCGCTCCGATGCCGCCGGTGCCGCCGGTGATGAGGACCGTGCCCCGCGGCTGCCAGGAGCGGGAGGGCGCGGTGAGCGACAGGGGGGCGCGCACGAGCCTCCGGGCGAGGACGCCGTCGGGCCGCAGCGCGAGCTGGTCCTCCTGCGAGGTGAGCGCGGTGACGAGGCCCCGGCCGTCCCAGTCGGCGGGCAGGTCGACGACGCCGCCCCAGGTGGCCGGCCGTTCCAGGCCGGCGACCTGCGCGAGCGCCCACGCCTGGGCCGGTTCGCCCGTTTCGCCGGCGCACCGGGTCACGATCCAGAGGGCGGCGTCGAGACCCGCGTCGGCCAGTGCCTGCGCGGTGAGCAGGACACCGGTGGCCGAGCGGGGCACGACGTCGTGGCGGGGCTCGCGGCCCTCGCGCAGGGCGAGCAGCGAGAGCACTCCGGTGACGTCGGCGAAGCGGGACAGGTCGGCGGCGAGCGACGCGCGGTCGGTGGTGCCGGGCACCTCCAGCGTGGTGATGTCCGTGCCGTCCAGCGCGTCGAGCACGGCCGTGCCGTCGACGTCCTCGGGGACCAGTACCAGCCAGCGTCCGTCGAGGACGGCGCCGGGTGCGGGCGGGACGGGCCGCCACTGCGTGCGGTAGCTCCAGCCGTCGGTCTCCGACAGCTCCCGGCTGCGCCGCCGCCATGCGGCGAGGGCCGGCACCACTTCGCCGAGGGCGCCCTCCGCGGGTACACCCAGATCGGCGGCGAGGCCGGCCACGTCGGCGTTCTCGACCTTTCCCCAGAAGGCGCCGCCGAGCGGGTCCTCGGCGACGGGCGGGGGTTCGGGTGTGAGCCAGAACGTCCGGTGGTCGAAGGCGTAGGTGGGCAGCGGGACGCGCCGGGCGTCCGGGAACACCTCGGCCCACCGCACGGGCACCCCGGCGGTGAACGCCTCGGCCAGGGACCGGTAGCAGCGGCCGAGGCCGCCTTCGTCGCGGCGCAGCGAGCCGACCGTGACAACGGGGCTGTCGGCGGCCTCGGCCACGTCGCGCAGCGCCATGGCCAGCACGGGGTGCGGGCTGACCTCGATGAACACGGAGAAGCCGCGCGTCATCATCAGTTCGGCGGTGGCGGCGAACTCGACCGGCTCGCGCAGGTTGCGGAACCAGTACTCGGCGTCGGCGCCTGCCGTGTCGAACCGGTCGGCGGTGACGGTGGAGTAGAACGCGACGGACGAGGTGGACGGTTTCAGGTCGCGCAGTCCTTCGACGACGGGGGCGCGCATGACGTCGGCCTGGGGGCCGTGGGAGGCGAAGGTGGCGGATATCTTGCGTACCCGGACGCCGTCGGCGATGCAGGCGGCGACGAACTCGTCGATCGCGTCGGCCTCTCCGGTGAGCACGGTCGACGCCGGGCCGTTGCTCGCTCCGACGGACAGCCGTCCGGCCCAGGGCCGCAGCCGGCGCTCGGCCTCGTCGCGGCCCACCGCGACGACCGTCAGGCAGCCCCGGCCGACCATGCGTTCGACGGCGATCGCGCTGCGCAGTGTCACGATGCGCGCGCCGTCCTGGAGGGAGAGGGCCCCGGCGACGACGGCGGCGGCGATCTCGCCCTGCGAGTGGCCCACGACGGCGCCCGGCTCGACGCCGTAGGAGCGCCAGAGCTGGGCGAGCGACACCATGACGGCCCAGGTCACGGGTTGCAGTACGTCGACGCGGTCGTAATCGCCGTGCTCGACGACCTCGCGCAGCGACCAGTCGACGTGCGGCGACAGGGCCTCCTCGCAGCGGCCCATCCAGTCGGCGAAGACCGGCGAGGTGTCCCACAGTTCGCGGCCCATGCCGGCCCACTGGGCGCCCTGGCCGGGGAAGACGAACGCGACCTTCGGCTTGCCCGCCGCGCCTGTGACGACGCGCGGATCGGGCCGTCCGGCGGCCACCGCGTCGAGCCCGGCGAGCAGGTCGTCCCGGCCGGTGCCGACCACGACGGCGCGGTGTTCGAGTGCGGCGCGTGTGGTGGCGAGGGAGAAGCCGACGTCGGCGAGGGCGGGTTCGGGGTCGGCGGCGAGGTGTGCGGCCAGCCGCCGGGCCTGCCCGGCAAGTGCTTTCTCCGAGGCGGCCGAGAGCACGAACGGCAGGACATCGGGATCCGGACGGGTTCCGGGTGCGCCGTCGGCGTCGGCCGGGGCCTGCTCGATGACGACGTGCGCGTTGGTGCCGCTGATGCCGAAGGAGGAGACGGCGGCCCGGCGCGGCCGGCCGCGGTCCGGCCAGGGCCGGGCCTCGGTGAGCAGCCGTACGTTGCCGGCCGACCAGTCGACCTCCGGGGTGGGTTCGCTGACGTTCAGCGTCTTCGGCAGCACGGCGGCGCGGATCGCGTGCACGGCCTTGATCACGCCGGCGACGCCCGAGACGACCTGGGTGTGGCCGATGTTGGTCTTGATGGAACCGAGCCACGCCGGTTCGTCGCGGTCCTGGCCGTAGGTGGCCAGCAGCGCCTGGGCCTCGATCGGGTCGCCGAGGGAGGTGCCGGTCCCGTGCGCCTCGACGAGGTCCACGTCGGACGGCAGCAGGCCCGCGTTGGCCAGTGCGGCGCGGATCACGGCTTCCTGGGCCGGGCCGTTCGGGGCCGAGAGGCCGTTGGACGCGCCGTCCTGGTTGACCGCGCTGCCGCGCAGCACGGCCAGCACGGGATGCCCGTTGCGCTGGGCGTCCGACAGCCGTTCGAGGAGCAGGACGCCGACGCCCTCGCCCCAGCCGATGCCGTCGGCGTCGCCGGAGAACGCCTTGCAGCGGCCGTCGGAGGCGAGGCCGTGCTGGCGGGAGAGGGTGATGAACGCCGAGGGGGTGGCGAGGATGCCCGTGCCGGCGGCCAGGGCCAGGCCGCACTCGCCCTGCCGCAGCGCCTGGGTGGCCAGGTGCAGGGCCACCAGCGAGGACGAGCACGCGGTGTCCACGGTGACGGCGGGCCCGGCCAGGCCGAGGGTGTAGGAGACCCGGCCGGACAGCACGCTGCCGGAGCCGCCGGTCAGCGCGTACCCCTGGTCGCGGGGGGAGCTCATCAA
This sequence comes from Streptomyces cavernae, assembly GCF_004023625.1. Lineage (GTDB taxonomy): Bacteria > Actinomycetota > Actinomycetes > Streptomycetales > Streptomycetaceae > Streptomyces > Streptomyces cavernae. The sequence continues at coordinate 26,081 of NZ_RPDJ01000067.1, forward strand.
CAGGGTGGTGTGCTCGACGGCGTTGCCGCCGACGAACACGCCGGTGCTGCTCCCCCGCAGGGACAGCGGGTCGATGCCGGCGTTCTCGACCGCTTCCCAGGAGGTCTCCAGTAGCAGGCGCTGCTGCGGGTCCATCGACTCGGCCTCGCGGGGCGAGATGCCGAAGGGGGCGGGGTCGAACTCGCCCGCGCCGGACAGGAAGGCTCCCTGGTCGGTGTAGGTCTTGCCGGGCGCGTCCGGGTCGGGGTCGTAGAGCGAGGCGAGGTCCCAGCCGCGGTCGACGGGGAACCCGCCGATCGCGTCGACGCCGTCGGCGACCAGCTGCCACAGCTTCTGCGGGGTGTCGACACCCCCGGGAAAGCGGGCGCCCATCCCGATGATCGCCAGTGGCTCGCTCGCCCGCGCCTTCTCCTCCTGCAGCCGGGTGCGCGTCTGCTGGAGCTCCGCGGTCACCCGGCGCAGGTAGGTGCGGAGCTTGTCGTCCTCGGTCATGGTGTAGTCACTCCCGCCTCACGAGACGCCGAGGTCCCGGTCGATGATGTCGAAGAGCTCGTCGTCGGTGGTCGAGTCGAAGTCGGTGGCCGTGGTGCCGCGCGCCTGGTTGACCACGGTGAGCAGGTCGCGCAGCCGGTCGCCGATCGGGCCGCCGGCGGTGGCGTCGAGCAGGGGCAGGGCGCGTTCGATCCGGTCGAGTTCACGGGCGACGTCCGCCGCGTCGGTCAGCTCGGGCCGGCCCGGGCCGGGTTCGGGGGCGAGGGCCGCCTCGATGTGCGTGGCGACTTCGGCCGCGGTGGGGAAGTCGAATACGAGCGTCGCGCGCAACCGCAGGCCGGTGGCCGTGGTGAGCCGGTTGCGCAGTTCCATCGCGGTCAGCGAGTCGAAGCCGAGTTCGCGCAGCGGCCGGTCGTCGGTCACCTTCTCCGGGCTGCCGTGGCCGAGCACCGCCGCGATCTCACCGCGCACGATGTCCAGCACGGCGGCGGCGCGTTCGAATTCGGTGAGCCCGGCGAGCCGCTCCCGCAGACCGGTCGCCGCCTCGGCGGGCCCGCCGGCGGCGTCGGCGTCGAGGGCGGCCCGTGCTTCGGGGATGTCCTCGATCAGCGGCCGGTGGCGCATCATGGTGTAGCCGGGGGCGAAGCGCGCCCAGTCGATGTCGGCCACGGCAAGGGTCGTTTCCTCCCGTTCGACGGCCTGCCGCAGGAGGGTCAGCGCGGCTTCGGGGGCCATGGGCCGTACGCCGAGCCGGGCCAGCCGCTCCCCCATTTCCGCGTGGTCGGTGAGCATGCCGCCGGCGCCCCACGCGCCCCACGAGACGGAGACCGCGGGCAGACCGCGCCCGCGGCGGTCAGCGGCGAGGGCGTCCAGGGCGGCGTTCGCGGCCGCGTAGGCGGCGTTGCCCGCGCTGCCCCAGACGGCGGCACCGGAGGAGAACAGGACGAACGCGTCGAGGTCGAGCCTAGCGGTCAGCTCGTCGAGGTGCCGGGCGCCGAGCACCTTGCCGCGGGCGGCGTGGGCGATCTCGGCGACGTCCAGCTCGCGTACCTCGCGGTAGTCGCCGACACCGGCGGCGTGCAGGACGGCGGTCAGCGGGTGCTCGGCGGGAATGTCCGCCAGTACGGCGGCCAGCGCGTCCCGGTCCGCGACGTCGCAGGCGCCGAAGCCGACCTCCACGCCGGCGGTCCGCAGCTCCTCCCGCAGTTCCTGCGCGCCGGGGGCGTGCGCGCCGCGTCGGCTCACCAGCAGGACGCGCGACGCGCCCTGTCCGGCGACCCAGCGTGCCAGGTGGCCGCCGATGCCGCCGGTGCCGCCGGTGATCAGCACCGTGCCGCGCGGCTGCCACGGCCGGGTGACCCGCCCCGCGGGGGCGCGGACGAGACGGCGGGCGCTCGGGCCGTCGGCGCCGATGCGGAGCTGGTCCTCGTCCGAGGTGAGCGCGGCGACGAGGTCGGCGCCGGTCCAGCCGGGTGCGAGGTCGATCAGGCCGCCCCAGCCGTCCGGTTCCTCCAGCCCGGCGATCTGTGCCACGGCCCGGACCTGGGCCTGGTCCGCGCGCGTGTCGACCTCGGTGGTCAGCAGCCACCGCGGCGCGGCGACCCCCGCTTCGCTCAGGGCGCGCAACAGCCGTGCGGTGCCCGCGAGTCCGGCGGTCAGTTCGGGGTGCTCGGGGTGCGGTTCACCGTCGAGGGCGAGCGAGGAGACGACGCCGGCGAGGTCCCCGGTGGCGGCGAGCGCGTGGCCCAGCCGGGCGAGGTCGGCTCCTGCGGGCACGGGGAACGGGACCACGTCGGCCCCGGCGCCGGCGAGCGCGGTCCGGACCCGCTCGGCGGTCTCCCCACCGGCCTCCGGTTCCACGCTCAGCCACCGGCCGGTGAGCGCGCCGCCCGTGGCGTTCCCGACCGGTTTCCAGATCAGCCGGTAGCGCCAGGAACCGAGCCGGGACTCCTGGCGCCAGCGGGCGAGCGCGGGCACCAGGTCGGCGAGGGGGGTGTCCGCGTCGACGTTCAGCTGCGCCGTGAGCGTGGTGAGGTCGGTGTCCCGCACGGCGGACCAGAAGGCGTCGTCGCGCGGGTCGCCGCCGGTGCCGGGCGGGCGTGCCTGGAGCCAGTAGCGCGTGTGCTGGAAGGCGTAGGTGGGCAGCGGCGTCCGGCGGCCGGGCGGCAGGACGCCGGCCCAGTCGACCGGGACGCCCCGGACGTACGCCTCCGCGAAGGAGGTGAGGAGCCGGTCGAGGCCTCCGTCGTCCCGCCGCAGGGTGCCGATGGTGGCGATGTCCACGGCGGCCTCGTCCGCGGTCTCCCGCACGGCCATCGCCAGCACGGGGTGGCTGCTCATCTCGGCGAACACGGTGAAGCCGTCGTTCAGCAACTGCTCGGTCACGTCCGCGAAGCGGACCGGCGAGCGCAGGTTGCGGTACCAGTAGCCGGCGTCGAGTCCGGTGGTGTCGAGCGGTCCGGCGGTCAGGGTCGAGTGGAACGGCACGTCCGAGGCGGTGGGCGCGAGTCCGGCGAGCCGGTCGGCCAGCGGCTCCTCCAGCACTTCGACGTGTGCGGAGTGCGACGCGTAGTCGACGGGGATGCGGCGGGCCCGGACGCCGTCGGCCTCGCAGGCGAGCAGCAGTTCGTCGAGGGCGTCGGGCGGTCCGGCGACGACGCACAGCCCGGGGCTGTTCACCGCGGCGATCGACAGGGCTCGGTCCCGGGTGCGGAGCAGCTGTTCGAGGTCGGTCCGGCCGAGGGAGACGGAGGCGAGGCCGCCGTGTCCGGCGAGGTGGGAGCGGATGAGCCTGCTGCGGACGCTCACGACGCGCGCGCCGTCGTCGAGCGACAGCGCACCGGCCACGACGGCGGCGGCTATCTCGCCCTGCGAGTGTCCGACCACGGCGTCCGGCTCCACGCCGGCGGCCCGCCAGACCTGGGCGAGTGACACCATGACGGCCCATGAGACGGGCTGCACGACGTCGACGTCGGTGAGGTCCCCCCGGTCGACCACCTCGCGCAGCGACCAGTCGGCGTACGGGGCCAGGGCCGCTTCGCAGCGGTTCATCCAGTCGGCGAAGACCTCGGAGGTGTCCCACAGTTCGCGGCCCATGCCGGCCCACTGAGCGCCCTGCCCCGGGAAGACGAAGGCGACCCGGCCCCGGCCGGACTTCTCACCGCGCACGACGCCCGCCTGCGGCCGTCCGCTCGCGACCGCCTGGAGGCCGGTGGCGAGAGCCGCCCGGTCCGGGGCGACGACGACGGCCCGGTGGGCGAGGGCTGTGCGGCTGGTGACCAGGGAGTGCGCGAGGTCGGCGAGGGCGGGGTTGGTCCGGTCGAGGTGGGCGGCGAGCGCCGCGGCCTGCGCCGCGAGAGCGTCGGGGCTGTGCCCGGAGACCACGAACGCCAGCGGTCCGGGGGCGGTGGTGGGTGCCGCTGCCGCGGGTGCCCCGCCGGTCCGCCGCTCGCCCGTCTCGGGGTCCGGTGCCTGTGCTGCGCCGGGCTGCGCGGGTGCGCCCGGCCCGGGGGACGGCGGCGGGGCATCAACGCCGGAGTCGGTGCCGGTCAGGGCGTCGGACAGCGGTTCGGTACCGGCACCGGTCAGGGCGTCGGACGGCGATCCGGCACAAGCACTGGTCGGTGCGTCGGACGGCGGTTCGGCTTCGGCACTCGTGGGTGCGGCGGTCGGGGCCTGCTCCAGGATCACGTGCGCGTTCGTGCCACTCATGCCGAAGCCCGACACGCCGGCGCGGCGCGGATGGTCCGTGCGCGGCCAGGGGCGGGTCCGCGTCAGCAGTTCCACCGCTCCGGCGGTCCAGTCGACCTCCGGGCTCGGCTCCTCGGCATGCAGCGTGGCCGGCAGTTCGGCGTGGCGCAGTGCCTGGACCATCTTGATCACCGAGGCCATGCCCGCCGCGTGCTGGGAGTGGCCGATGTTGGATTTGATGGAACCCAGGTAGAGCGGGACGGGCCGGTCCTGACCGTAGGTCGCCAGCACCGCCTGGGCCTCGATCGGGTCGCCCAGCGCGGTACCGGTGCCATGTGCCTCCACCACGTCCACGTCGGACGGTCGCACACCCGCGTCGGCCAGGGCCGCGCCGATGACCCGCTGCTGCGCGGGGCCGCTGGGTGCCGTGAGGCCGTTGGAGGCGCCGTCGGCGTTGATCGCGGAGCCGGTGAGCACGGCGAGTACGTCGTGGCCGTTGCGCCGCGCGTCGGAAAGCCGTTCGAGGGCGAGCATGCCGACGCCCTCGGCCCAGCCGGTGCCGTCCGCGCCGGCACCGAACGCCTTGCACCGCCCGTCCGCCGCGACGGCGCCCTGCCTGCCGAACTCGGCGAACGTGCCGGGGGTGACCATGACGGTCACGCCGCCGGCCACCGCCAGGTCGCACTCGCCGCCGCCCAGGGACTTCGCCGCCAGGTGGAGGGCCACCAGCGACGACGAGCAGGCCGTGTCGACGGTGACCGTGGGGCCTTCGACGCCGAGCACGTAGGAGATGCGTCCGGACATCACGCTCGACGAGGCGCCGGTCGCGGTGTAACCGCTCGTGCTCTCCGGGGAGTTCACCAGCAGCGTCGCGTACTCCTGCACCGAGCCGCCGACGAACACACCGGTGCGGCTGCCGCGCAGCGACGACGGGTCGACGCCGGCGGACTCGAACGCCTCCCAGGCGGACTCCAGCAGGAGCCGCTGCTGGGGGTCCATCGCGAGGGCTTCGCGCGGGGAGATGCCGAAGAACTCCGCGTCGAACCCGGCCGCGTCGGCTAGGAATCCGCCGGCCACGACGTCGGTGTCCGGCCACTCGTGCCAGCCGCGGTCGGCGGGCACCGGGCCGACCGCGTCGCGGCCCTCGCGCACCAGCTCCCACAGGTCGTCGGGGTCGGCGACCCCGCCGGGGTAGCGGCAGGCCATGCCGACGATCGCGATCGGGTCGGCCGACGACGCCGTCGCCCGCTCGGCCCGGTCGTCGGTGCGGCCGAACAGTTCCGCGGCCAGGTGGTCCGCGAGCGCGAGGGGTGTCGGGTGGTCGAAGACGAGGGTTGCGGGCAGGGCGAGGCCGGTCGCGCCGCGGAGCACGCCGCGCAGTTCGACGGCCGTGAGTGAGTCGAACCCGATCGACTGGAACGGCTTGTCCAGTGGGACGTCTCCGGGTGAGCCGAGCCGCAGCACGGTGCCGACGGCGCGGAGTACGAGGTCGGTGAGCCGTTCCCGGCGCCGGGCGGGCGTGAGCGGGTTCAGTTCGCGACGCAACGCGGCGGCCGCGCCGTCCTCGACGGGCTCGGGGTCGGCGGGAGCGGCTTCGGGAATGTCCTCGATGAGCGGGCGGCGGCGGGCGACGGCGTAGTTGACGGCGAACCGCGCCCAGTCCATGTCCGCGACGGTCAGGTGGGTCTCGTCGTCGGCGATCGCCTGGCCCATCGTGGTCAGCGCGAGCCGCGGTTCCATGAGCCGCAGACCACGGCGCTCAAGGGCCTCGGCATCGGCGGCGGAGCTCATGCCGGCGTCCCAGCCGCCCCAGGCGAGGGACGTGGCGGGCAGGCCGCGCCCGCGGCGGTCCACGGCCAGCGCGTCCAGGTACGCGTTGCCCACCGCGTACGCGCCCTGCGAGGCACCGCCCCAGGTCGCCGCA
>NZ_RPDJ01000068.1 GCF_004023625.1 Streptomyces cavernae
GACCCGTCGAAGCCCCAGATCGGGAGCTCGGCACCCTTCGCGTCGTCGGCCAGGATCTTCGTCTTCGAACGGAGCTTGGCCGTCGGCTCGGTGCCGTCGATCCAGATGTACTCAGCCTTGAAGGTCACGGGTCTCTTCCTTCGTGTCTCCGGGCGCACTGCGGGTGCGGCGTTGCGGCAGTCGGGATTGCCGCTGGTATCGGTCGGAAGCCTGTCAACAGGCGATTTCCCGATCATTGCCCGACTGTGAACCCCGTGTTACCTGGTGCGACTACGCGGCACGGCGTCCTGTGAGGTGACGGGCGGTGCCTCATGAGGCTCACCCGGCACCGGCCGCCGCCTCGCGCACCCCGGTGAGAAACCTGTGCACGGCCGACCGCTCGCGCTCGTCGAAGCCCTCCAGCAACTCCACGGTCCGGTCGATCAACGGTCCGAAGAAGTCCTGACCCAGAGCGATCGCCCGCTCGTCCACCTCGATGAGCACCCGCCGCCGGTCCCGCTCGTCCCGCGCCCGGCGGACGTGCCCGAGCCGCTCCAGCCGGTCGACGAGCGCGGTGGTCCCGGCGGAGTTGAGACCGAGCTCCGAGCCCAGCCGCCCGGCGGTCATGTCCCGGCCCGCGCGGGCCGCGTCCATCAGCGAGATCAGCGCACGCACGTCCGTCGGATGCATACCGTAGCGGCCGGCGAACCGGGTGCTGTGCAGGCCGAGTTCGACGGCCACCGCGCGCAGCAGATGGACGATCTCCATTTCCCGTTCGTGTTCCCGTTCGTGGTCCTGCATGCCCGTCCTCTGTCTATTATCTCGCCTAGCAATCATCTCGCCGAGCGAGATAATAAGCCCAAGGCCGAAGGAGTGGTTTCGCTGTGCGGTTCCGCGGTCCCGGAAGCGTGGGGGTCCAAGTAGTCGAGGGGCGTGAGGAGGCGGGGGAGTTGACGCGGCGTGGCGGTTCGCAGGGTGTGGCGGGGGACGCGGGGTGTGAGCGGTTCTTCGAGGCGTACGACGAGGTCGTGGGCGCGTGGCCCGAGGGCACCGAGCAGCTCACCGTGCCCACACCCTTCGGTGACACGCATGTGAACGCCTGCGGGCCCCAGGCCGGTCCGCCGCTGGTGCTGCTCCCCGGAGGCGGCGCGACCTCGGCGTCCTGGTTCGCGAACGCCGGAGCCCTCTCCCGCACCCACCGGGTGTACGCGGTGGACCTGGTGGGTGACCCGGGCCGCAGTGTGCCGGGCGACCGGCCGCCGCGTACGGTGGCCGATCTGACGGCCTGGCTCGACGCGCTGCTGACCGGACTGGGTGTCCCGGCCGCGACGGACCTGGCGGGCCATTCCTACGGGGGCTGGATCGCCCTCCACTTCGCCCTGCACGCTCCCCGTCGCGTACGCCGTCTCGTGCTGGTCGATCCCACCCAGTGCTTCGCCGGATACCGGCCGGCCTATCTGCTGCGCGCACTTCCGATGCTGCTACGGCCCTCCGCCCGCCGCACCCGCGCCTTCCTGGAGTGGGAGACCGGCGGAGCACCGCTGAACCCCGGCTGGCTGCGGCTGCAGGAGGCCGCGGCCGGATTCCCCTCGGCACGGCCGGTCACCGGTCCCCGGCCGGCCGCCGACGCGCTGCGCACGCTCGATGTGCCGGTCCTGCTGCTCCTGGCCCGGAACAGCAGGACGCATGATGCGCACCGGGTGGCGGCACGGGCCGCCGAGTTGCTGCCGCGCGTGAGCGTCCGCGTCCTCCCGGACGCCTCGCACCACGCGCTGCCGCACACGTCGCCCGGCGAACTGAACCGCCGTACGGCCGAGTTCCTGAGCGGCTGACGCCGCCACCCGTCACATCAAGGGGTGTTGCGTTCTGCAGGCCGATCTCAACCCACCTTTTCTATCCGTGCGTTACGGATCAGGAACTTCCCCGGCTCGCGGACCTCCTCGAAGGCGGCGTTGTTGAGCAGGGCGCAGCTGCCGGAGGTCGAGGTGACCTCCACAGTGATGGACTTGTCGTTGTCCAGGTTGGTCACCTTCAGCCGGGTGCCCGCGGGGAACTGATTGCTGGACGCGGCAGGAGCGCCGGCCTCGCCGGAGAGAGTGACCGTCGAGCCGACGCAGACCTGCTCGCCGGTGGCCGCGGCACCGTCCGCGGCGCTCCCCGCCGCGGCTCCGGCTCCGGCGGGCGCGCTCGCCGACGCGCTCGGTGCGGTGGAGGCGGCGCCACCCGCGGCAGCGCCGCCGGCGTCACCCGCCGCGCCTCCGGCGCCCGCTCCGGCGCCGGCGTTCTGCGCGGACTCCCCGACCTCGCACCCGGAGGCTTCCTGCTTGCGCTCGATCTCGGCGATCACGGCCTCCCGGTTGGCGATCCGCGCCTCGGAGAGCGCGTCCGGGTTGGCCCGCTGGCCGTCGATGAACTTCTGGTTGTTGCCGAGCGCGGTGGCCAGCCCCTGGCAGACCGTCGAATCGCCCGCGACCGAGGCCGCGTTCGAGGTGGCCGCGAGGGTGAAGGCCCCGCCGCCGGCCACGGCTACGGCGCCGACCAGCAGGGCGACCTTCTTCTTCGTGCCGAGTGTTCTCCTGCGAGACATGCGCGCCTCCTGTCCCCGGTCGCGCCCAGGGCGACCGGACAATGGCGGTCCCCCGCCGGTCAGGGTCAAGGCGGGGGAACGTACGTCCACTCGTACGAGAATTCCGGTCAAGTTACTCGACAGTTACAGGAGTAACCCCAAGTAACTTGCGTCACACGGATGTTGTGAGGGGCAGAGGTGCGCCTCACCGCGACAAGGCGTCCCGTACCGCCTCGTCCGTGCGGGCCACCACCGCCGTGCCGTCGTCCGCCGTGATGATCGGACGTTGGATCAGTTTCGGATGGGCTGCCAGGGCGGTGATCCAGCGGTCTCGTGAACCGGCGTCCCGGGGCCAGTCCTTGAGGCCGAGGTCCTTCGCGGCCGGCTCCTGGGGCCGGGTGATGTCCCACGGTTCGAGGCCGAGGCGGTCGAGCACCGCGCGGATCTCGTCCTCGGTCGGCACGTCCTCCAGGTAGCGGCGGACCGTGTACTCGGCCCCCTCCTCGTCGAGCAGACGGATGGCGCTGCGGCACTTGGAACAGGCCGGGTTGATCCAGATCTCCATGGTCGAACACGGTACGCGAAACTCGTGCGTACGCTGCCGTCACATAGCGCTCAACAGCCCTGTGGCCAGCGGCTTTTGTCAGTGGTCGGCAGTAGAATAGAAGCAGTGTTCGAGGGTGCGGCCGGAGATCCCGGAGGCGCCCTGACCGCGACAGGAGGATGCCCGTGCCCGCTGCCGCACTCAAGCCGTTGCCCACCCAGTCCACGTCCAAGAGGCCGGTCCTGCTCGACCTGCCGTACGCCCCCGTCGAGAAGCGTCCGCTTCCGCCCGGCCGTCCGCGGGAGTGGTACGTCTCGCACAACCGCCGGCTGAAGGCGATGCGGTTGGCGATCGCGCTGCTCGACTCCGGTGTGTACCTGCCGAACCAGGCCGGCAACGACAGGATCCGGGACACGGCCGAACTCATCGGCGTCCACCCGCCGTCCGACACCACGTGCCACATGGTGCGGGCGTTCATGCGCTACAGCCGCTGAGGCCGTCCGCGGTCGGTGCCGTCCACTCCGTGGGGGTGGGCGGCATCGGTGTGAATGGCCGGACTTCGCCCTAGCCGCGCCGCCCGTGGATCCATACGATTCGGTCGCTCCCGGGCTCACAGGTTCTTCACAGATCGGGAGCCGGTGTGTGTGGCGCGTTGTCATGCTCATGATTTCCGCATGACTTCTGCCTTGTCTTGCTGCAGAGCACGGCACCGCACGGCACCGCACGGCACCACGGCACGAAAGCGCACGGCAGGGAATCGCACGGCACTTCCTGCACTCCACTCACTGCACTGCACTGCTCGGCACCGCAAAAAACGCAACAAGCCCGGTGCTCCCGGGCCAATCCAACGCACTGGTCTGCGACGGTCCTCCGCCCATGCGGCGGTGGGCCGCACCCCCCAATTCACGGCGGTACGCATCCGCATCCGAACCGCCGGACCACCGAAGCAACGGATTGGAGAACCATGGCTGGTGGGCTGCTAGCGAGCGGCACGATCGCCGCTTTGTTCGCCACCGCACTACCCGCTCAGGCCTCGTCGTCCCCGTTCATCGACCCGCCCCCGGACAAGATCGTCATCAAGGTCGCCACGGTGAACGGGTCCGGTTGCCCGCAGGGCACGACGGCGGTCGCCGTCTCCCCGGACAACACCGCCTTCACGGTGACCTACAGCGACTATCTCGCCCAGGTCGGCGGCGGCGCCGCCCCCACCGCGTTCCGTAAGAACTGCCAGCTCAACCTGATCGTCCACGTACCGGGTGGGTTCACGTACGCCATCGCCAGCGCCGACTACCGGGGCTTCGCCTCACTGCAGCGCGGCGCGACCGCCACCCAGAAGGCCTCGTACTACTTCCAGGGTTCCCCGGACACGGCCGCCAGGACCCATCCGCTCAGCGGCCCCTACGAGGACAACTGGCAGGCCACCGACGAAACCGACTGGGCCCAACTTGTGTGGGCGCCCTGCGGTGTCGAGCGGAACTTCAACATCAACACCGAGCTGCGGGTCAACAAGGGCACGTCCCCGGCCAACAGCACCAGCTTCATGACCATGGACTCCACCGACGGTGACATCAGCACCAAGTACCACCTGGCCTGGAAGGAGTGCCCCGACAACTGACCAGCCCCGGACACCGGCCCCGGCGCACCGCCGGGGCCGGCGGGGGCCGCGGTCCGGCGGCACGGCCTATGGCAGGGGACCAGGGCCCTCACAGGCCGGGCGAGCCCCAGATCGGGAACCAGCGTCCCAGGTCCGGCTCGATCCTGAGGTCGTTCGCCAGCACGGCCCTGATCCGCAACTCCAGCGCGTTGTCCCGCTTCTCGTCGCCCTTCGGCGCGAACGGGTAGAACGTCCCCCGCTTGTACAGGTAGACAAGCCCCAGCCGACGGCCGTCCGGGTCCTCGAAACCCGCCACCGAGCACAGCAACTGCGGACCGAACCCGTTGATCTCCATCCCGCTGTTCACGGCGTGCAGATCGCTCACGAGCGCGGGCAGGTCGCCGGGGTCACGGCGCGAGACGAGCCACGAGTAGCCGTACTCGTCGCGAGTCAGCTCCACCGGTGGGCCGCTGCGGTCCGCGTCCGCGTCGAGCAGCGCCTGGACCTCCCGGTGGACCTCGGCGAACGCCTCGCCCTCCACCGTCGCGAAGCACACCGAGCCGCGCCCGGTCGGGGTGAACCCGGCGGCCGCCTGGAGCGTCACGGCCGCCGACGGCAGCGCGAACAGCTGGTCGAGGTCCGGTGTGACGGGCTTGCTGCGGCCCAGCAGGATGTCCAGCAGGCCCATGCTCAACCCGCCTTCCCCGGCGCCGCGGCCTCACCGAGTTCCATGGAGATCCGGCCCAGTTGGTCGAGGCGCTGCTCGAGGCTCGGATGGGTGGAGAAGAGCCGGCCCAGACCGGGGTTCCTGCCGAGCGCGGGAGTGAAGTAGAAGGCGTTGAAGGCCTGTGCCGTCCGCAGGTCCTTGGTCGGGATGCGGGCGATCTCCCCGTCCAGCTTCGTCAGCGCGGACGCGAGCGCCGAGGGCCGCCCGGTGAGATGGGCACCGGCCCGGTCCGCGGCCAGCTCCCGGTACCTGGACAACGCCCGGATGAGCAGGAAGCTGAGCGCGTACACGGCGGCGGACACCGCCATGACCGCCGCGAGGACCGCGGCCGTGTTCTGGTCCCTGCGTCCCTGGCCGAAAAGCTGGGAGTAGAAGACGAACCGGACGATCAGCCCCGCGATCACCCCGAGGAACGAGGCGATGGTGATCACGGCGACGTCCTTGTGCGTCACATGCGACAGCTCGTGCGCGAGCACACCCTCCAGCTCGTCGGGCTCCAGCCGGCGCAGCAGTCCCTTGGTCACGCACACGACCGCGTGATCGGAGTTGCGTCCGGTGGCGAACGCGTTGGGCATGTCCAGATCGGAGACGGCCACCACGGGCTTGGGGATGTCGGCGGTCGCCGCGAGCCGGTCGATGACGCCGTGCAGCTGCGGATACTCCTCACGCTCGACGACCCGGCCGCGCATCGCGTACAGCGCGATCCGGTCGGAGAACCAGTACTGCGCGCCGAGCAGGCCTGCCGCGATCACCACGACCAGCACCCAGGACTTCAGCAGCACGATCAAGACGGCGACGAACGCCACATACAGCAGACCGAGCAGGAACATCGTGATCCCGATCCGCATGGTCAACCGCCGGTCGGCCCGGAAGCGATTCTGCATCTTCCATCACCCCGCACATCAGGCACTCGTCCCAGCTCCATTGTGCGCCCGTGGCATGAAGCGAACGGGAATGAACGGGTTTGGATCTGGTTCGGATCCGGTTGGGATCAGGTTCTGTTCAGGTTCGGATGAGGCAAAGAGAACGGCATGGCGGACGCGGCGAGGGCCGCCATCCCGAGTACGGGATGACGGCCCTCGCTGTGGCCGCTGCGGAGAGCGCCGATCACACGTCGAAGTAGAGCTCGAACTCGTGCGGGTGCGGACGCAGCTGGAGCGGAGCGATCTCGTTGGTGCGCTTGTAGTCGATCCACGTCTCGATCAGGTCGGACGTGAACACGTCGCCCTGGAGGAGGAACTCGTGGTCGGCCTCGAGGGAGTCGAGGACGGCCGGGAGCGAAGTCGGGACCTGCGGGACGCCCGCGTGCTCCTCGGGGGCGAGCTCGTAGAGGTCCTTGTCGATCGGCTCGGCCGGCTCGATCTTGTTCTTGATGCCGTCCAGGCCGGCCAGCAGCAGCGCCGAGAAGGCCAGGTACGGGTTGCCGGAGGAGTCCGGGGCGCGGAACTCCACGCGCTTGGCCTTCGGGTTCGAGCCGGTGATCGGGATACGCATGGCCGCGGAGCGGTTGCGCTGCGAGTACACCAGGTTGACCGGGGCCTCGAAGCCGGGCACCAGGCGGTGGTAGGAGTTCACCGTCGGGTTGGTGAAGGCCAGCAGTGACGGGGCGTGCTTGAGGATGCCGCCGATGTAGTAGCGGGCGGTGTCCGACAGGCCCGCGTAGCCCTGCTCGTCGTAGAACAGCGGGGAGCCGCCCGACCACAGGGACTGGTGGACGTGCATGCCCGAGCCGTTGTCACCGAAGATCGGCTTCGGCATGAAGGTCGCCGTCTTGCCGTTCTTCCACGCCACGTTCTTCACGATGTACTTGAAGAGCTGGAGGTCGTCGGCGGCGGCCAGCAGCGTGTTGAACTTGTAGTTGATCTCGGCCTGGCCGGCGGTGCCCACCTCGTGGTGCTGGCGCTCGACCTGCAGGCCGGCCCTGTTCAGCTCGAGGGAGATCTCGGCACGCAGGTCGGCGAAGTGGTCGACCGGCGGGACCGGGAAGTAACCGCCCTTGTAGCGGACCTTGTAACCCCGGTTGTCCTCCAGCGCGCCGGTGTTCCACGCGCCGGCCTCGGAGTCGATCTCGTAGAAGGCGCCGTTGGCCTTCGTCTCGAAGCGGGCCGAGTCGAACACGTAGAACTCGGCCTCCGGGCCGAAGTACGCGGTGTCGGCGATGCCGGTCGACGCGAGGTAGGCCTCGGCCTTCTTCGCCACGTTGCGCGGGTCACGGGAGTACTGCTCGCCCGTGATCGGGTCGTGGATGAAGAAGTTGATGTTCAGGGTCTTGTCACGGCGGAAGGGGTCGACACGGGCCGTCGACAGGTCCGCGCGCAGCGCCATGTCGGACTCGTGAATGGCCTGGAAACCGCGGATCGAGGACCCGTCGAAGGCCAGCTGCTCGTCCGGGTCGAACGCCTCGACCGGCACCGTGAAGTGCTGCATAACACCCGGCAGGTCGCAGAACCGGACGTCGACGAACTTGACGTCCTTGTCCGCGATGAACTTCTTGGCCTCGTCGGCGTTCTGGAACATCCAGCTCCTCCTACTCCCGTCCGTTCAAGGCCGGGGTGGTAGTTCGTTCGTGCGGCCAGTGCGGTGGCACACGCTGACCCCGACCATAGGGACGCGTGGTTTCTCGAGCGTGACCCATTTGTTTCGCTCAAGTTAACCAGCTCCTGTCCGACCTGCCCCACCTGTGGGGATGCGGAGAGGCGGGCAGTACGGTGGTCTGGTGGACAAGAGGCAAGCAATCGGATCGTGGCTCTCCGGCCCCCGCGCGGCCGCCGAGGATGCGGGAATCGACTTCGGTTACCGGGGGCAGCAGTTGGGTCTGCCCGAGTCCGGTCCGGGCTCCATCGCCCGCCCCGGCCGACGGCTCGGCGCACTCGCCGTGGACTGGGGTCTGTGCCTCTTGATCGCATACGGCCTCATCACTGACGGCTACCACCAGTCGACGAGCAACTGGGCCCTGCTCATCTTCTTCGTGCTCTCCGTCCTCACGGTCGGTACGGTCGGCTTCACTCCGGGCAAGCGCCTGCTCGGTCTCCGGGTGGTCACGGAGGACACCGGCACGGTCGCCCCGCTGCGCGTCCTCGTCCGCACGGCTCTGCTCTGCCTGGCGCTCCCCGCGCTGATCTGGGACCGGGACGGCAGGGGGTTGCACGACCGCTTGGCGCGGACGGTGGAAGTCCGGATCTGACGGTCGCCGGCGCCGACCCCGGAGGGGCCGGGCTTCGCGTGTCAGGGGCCGCGGTGTCAGGGACGCGGGGGTACTGCGCGATCGGCCACGGACGGCCCGCAGTCGCCGGGTCGGTTGCGGGGGCAACCCCGCGGGCGGTGCAGGGGGAGGGGTAGGCGGCAGCGGCGGCAGGCGATAGCGGCAGCGGCGGCAGTGGATAGCGGCGGCGGCAGGCAACAGCGGCAGCGGCAGGCAACAGCGGCAGCGGCAGGCAACAGCGGCAAGGGCGGCGGTACCGCGCCGGGTGCGGGCGCCGACCCGCGGGGACACCCGGCGAAGGGCCCCGGAACCTGACGGTTCCGGGGCCCTCACTGCTCAGCCCAGCGGCGCGCTACCGCATCTTGGGGCCACCCCGAGGCATCCGCATCCCCTTCGGCATGGGGCCCTTCGGCAGTGGCATGTTGCTCATGAGGTCGCCCATCGCGCGCAGCCGGTCGTTGGTCGCGGTGACCTGGGGGCCGGTCAGCACACGCGGGTACTTCAGCAGCGTGGTGCGCAGTTTCTTCAGTTCGACCTGGCCGTCGCCGGTGCCCACCACCACGTCGTGCACGGGCACGTCCGCGACGATCCGGGCCATCTTCTTCTTCTCGGCGGCCAGCAGGCTCTTCACCCGGTTCGGGTTGCCCTCGGCGACCAGCACGATGCCGGCCTTGCCGACCGCGCGGTGCACCACGTCCTGGCTGCGGTTCATCGCCACCGCGGGGGTCGTCGTCCAGCCCCGGCCGATGTTGTCCAGGACCGCCGCGGCGGCGCCCGGCTGGCCTTCCATCTGACCGAAAGCGGCCCGCTCGGCCCGGCGTCCGAAGACGATCGCCATCGCGAGGAAGGCGAGCAGGAAGCCGAGGATGCCGAGATAGATCGGGTGACCGATCAAGAACCCGATCGCGAGGAAGACACCAAGGGTGACGATTCCGACAGCCGCGAGTACAAGACCGATCTTGGGGTCGGCCCTGCGGGTCATCTTGTAGGTCAGGGCGATCTGCTTGAGTCGCCCGGGGTTCGCAGCGTCCGCTGCGGATTCCTTCCTCGCCATGGCAGGAAGTCTACGTGCCCCCGGAAGCGGGGACGACGGCGCGGTGGCCGCGGGTCACGACGGACCCGTGGGGGCGGGTCACGACAGACGCGTGACCGCGGCCTCCTCGAGTACGCGCTGGGCCTCGACCCGGTCCTTGGCGCGGCGGCGGTCCTCCAGGACGGAGGTCCAGGCGTTGCGACGGGCGGTGCGCTGGCCACTGCTCATCAGCAGCGACTCGACAGCGCGGAGTGCATCGGTGAACGACGGGATGGCGGTGGCGCGAACGGGCGCGGCCTGCATGGCGGAGGTCCCCCCTTGGGAGTGGCACTGGCTAAGGGTGTACGTGGTGTAAGACCAGAGTCACTGTTTGGTGTTACCAGGGCGTGACTGACCGGTCAAACACGAATGAAGCCTTGAATTGGCACCTCAAAACGCACAAGAAGCCCTGATGGTGGCTCTCATCTGCGGAGATCCCGGGTACGGGATCGTCTCGGCCATTACTGGGCAGTAGGTTCTTGTGCGCAGATTCACACGGTCGGCCGCACGTTCGCGTTGCCGACTGACCTGCTCACCTACGGACTGGCCTGCTTCGGGACAGCACGTCGAAACGGCGTCGGCCCGGCAGGGAAGCCGGGTCGGCGCCGCCTTGCGATGGCCGTCGTTCTGGCCGCCGACCGTGCCCGTGGTGCTGCATCGCGGGCTGTCGCAAACGGACGGGAGGGCCCTCGACGAGTCGTGGTCGAGGGTCCTCCCTGTGTCCCGAGGAAGGCCGTGAGAAGGCCGTCCTCATACCGAGCTCAGACTCAGACCGCCTGCGATGCGATTTGTGCGGCGCCCGGCTGGGGAGCGGCTGAATGGCGCTGTTCGATGGCCATCCGGTAGAGCCGTCCGGCGCGGTAAGAGGAGCGCACCAGCGGGCCGGACATCACACCGGAGAAGCCGATCTGCTCGGCCTCCTCCTTCAGCTCCACGAACTCCTGCGGCTTGACCCAGCGCTCCACGGGGTGGTGGCGCACGGAGGGGCGCAGGTACTGGGTGATGGTCACCAGCTCGCAGCCCGCGTCGTGCAGCTGCCGGAGTGCCTCGCTGGTCTCCTCGCGGGTCTCGCCCATGCCGAGGATCAGGTTCGACTTGGTGACCAGGCCGTAGTCGCGGGCCGCGGTGAGGACCTTCAGGGAGCGCTCGTAGCGGAAGCCGGGGCGGATCCGCTTGAAGATCCGGGGAACCGTCTCGACGTTGTGCGCGAAGACCTCGGGGCGCGCGGCGAAGACCTCTTCGAGCAGCTCCGGAACGGCGTTGAAGTCGGGGGCGAGGAGCTCGACCTTGGTGTGCCCGCCCTCGCGGCCGGCGGTCTGCTGGTGGATCTGGCGGACGGTCTCCGCGTACAGCCAGGCGCCGCCGTCCTCCAGGTCGTCGCGGGCGACACCGGTGATGGTGGCGTAGTTCAGGTCCATCGTGACGACGGACTCGCCCACGCGGCGCGGCTCGTCGCGGTCGAGTGCCTCGGGCTTGCCGGTGTCGATCTGGCAGAAGTCGCAGCGCCGGGTGCACTGGTCGCCGCCGATGAGGAAGGTGGCCTCGCGGTCCTCCCAGCACTCGTAGATGTTGGGGCAGCCGGCTTCCTGGCAGACCGTGTGCAGCCCCTCGCTCTTCACGAGGCTCTGCATCTTGGTGTACTCGGGGCCCATTTTCGCCCGGGTCTTGATCCACTCGGGCTTGCGCTCGATGGGGGTCTGGCTGTTGCGGACCTCCAGGCGCAGCAACTTGCGTCCGTCGGGTGCGACTGCGGACACGTCCGGCTCCCTACAACTTCGATTCGTCGGCGTACACCAGCGTACGCCCGTGCGTTTTCGGGCCTCTCCTGCCCTGTCCTCGGGCAACCTTCGGGTACGGGAGGCCATTCCTCCTCCGTTCGGAGGGGGCGAAAACGCTATGCGGTCGCCCGCTCGACCTCTCGCGGCTTCAGCTCCGCGTTCTCCAGCACCTCCTGCAGATGCCGCTCGACGACCGGCAGCACCTCGTCGATCGTCACCTCCCGGCCGAGCTCGGCAGCCAGGGAGGCGACACCCGCGTCCCGGATGCCGCACGGGATGATGCGGTCGAACCACGTCATGTCGGGGTTCACGTTGAACGAGAAGCCGTGCATGGTGACACCCTTGGCCACCCGGATGCCGATCTGGGCGATCTTGCGGTCCTCGCGGCGCTGCCCGGCGTTGGACGGGGCGTACTCGGGACCGTTCATCCGCGGGTCGAACTCCTCGTCGCGGATACGGGGGTCGAAGTCCAGGGACAGTCCGCCGAGGGGCGGGCGCTGCTCGACGGGGTCGCCGAGGACCCACACCCCGCTGCGGCCCTCCACGCGCGTGGTCTCGAGGCCGAACTCCGCGCACGTGCGGATCAGGGCCTCCTCCAGCCGTCGTACGTGCGCCACAACGTCCACCGGACGCGGCAGCTTCATGATCGGATAGCCCACGAGCTGACCGGGGCCGTGCCAGGTGATCTTGCCGCCGCGGTCCACGTCGACGACCGGGGTGCCGTCCAGGGGGCGCTCGTTGTCAGCCGTGCGCCGGCCCGCGGTGTAGACGGGCGGGTGCTCCAGGAGCAGACAGGTGTCGGGGATCTCGTCGGCGAAGCGCGCCGCGTGCACCCGGCGCTGCTCGTCCCAGGCCTCCCGGTATTCGACCGCGTCCGCACCGAAGCCCATCCGGACGAACCGCAACTCACTCACGGCAAGCGCCTCCCTCGAAACCCTCGTAAGGCGCTACCGGCGCCCACGCCACTATACGTCCGGCGTGCTCCCGCCGGTCCCGTCAGCCCCGCAGCCAATCCTCACACGATCGGATGAATGGATGTCGAAGTGTGTGATCGGCTACTTACGCTCCGCTACATTCACGCCGTTCACGAGGCCATAAGGGCTGCTCACAGGCAATCCGGGCGCGCTCGGGAAAAAACGCGCCCAGAAGGCAGGAGACCGCACCGCAGATGACGGAACGACCCGCGCAGCGCACCCCCAACCGACAGCTCGCCGCGCTCATCGCAGAAGCGGGGTTCTCCAACGCGGGGCTCGCCCGTCGAGTGGACCAACTCGGGCTCGAACACGGCCTGGACCTCAGATACGACAAGACGTCCGTGACGCGCTGGCTGCGCGGCCAGCAGCCCCGCGGCACCACCCCGGCGCTGATCGCCGAGGTCTTCACCCGTCGCCTGGGGCGCAGGCTCACCGCACAGGATCTCGGGCTCGACGCGTGCGCCCCCGTGTACGCGGGGCTCGAGTTCGCCGCGACCCCCGAAGAAGCCGTCGACATCGTCAGCGGTCTGTGGCGCAAGGACTCCGGCAGCCATGCCGAGCTGCGCAAGATCGCCTTCACCCCGGCCGGGCTGGTCGTGCCCAGCCGGGACTGGCTCATCGGGCGCGCCGACGACCGGGTGGGCCGGGGCGAGCCGGCGCCGGGCGCACGCGTGCCCGCCCAGGGGCGCCCGGTCGCCGTGCCCCGGCAGCGCGCCCAGACCGAACGCGGCCCGGGCCAGAAGGTCACCGGCGGCGACATCGCGGCGCTGCGCTCGGTCGGCGAGCTCTTCCGCGCCCTCGACAACGCCTACGGCGGCGGCCACGCCCGGCAGGCCCTCGTCCGCTACCTCGAACACGAGGCCGAGCCGATGCTGCGGGGCACCTACGGCGAGCAGACCGGCCGCCGCCTCTTCGCCGCCGCCGCGGACCTCACCCGGCTCGCCGGCTGGACCTCGTACGACATCGCCGCCCATGGCCTCGCCCAGCGCTACTTCGTGCAAGCACTGCGGCTCGCCCAGGCGGCCGGAGACCGGGCCTACGGCGCGTATGTGCTGGTGACCATGAGCCGGCAGGCGGTCTACCTGGGGCACGGCCGCGAGGCCGTGCAACTGGCACGGGTCGCGCAGCAGGGGGTCGGCTCCTCCGCGCCGCCCGTGGTGCAGGCGCTGCTGCACTCCGCCGAGGCGCGGGGGCACGGGGTGCTCGGTGAGGTGCGGGCCTGCACGGCCTCGCTGGTGCGGGCCGAGCGGGCGCTCGAGACCGCCAAGCCCGGCGACGAGGTCCCCTACTGGGCGCGGTTCTTCGACGACGCGCAGCTCGCCGACGAGTTCGGCCACTGCCACCGGGACCTGCAGCAGTTCCGCGCGGCGGCCCAGCACGCCGAGCGGTCGCTGCAACTGCGGGCGCCCGGGTACGCCCGCAGCCGGCTGTTCTGCCGTGTCGTGCTCGCCACCGCCCGGCTCGGGCTCGGCGAGCTCGACCAGGCCTGCCAGCTGGGGGCGGAGGCGGCGGGACAGGCGGCGGAGATGCGGTCGGTGCGGGCGGTGGAGTACGTGCGGGACTTCGAGCGGCGGTTGGAGCCTTATCGGGATGCGGCGCCCGTGCGGGGTTATCGGGACCGGGTGGCTGCGTTGGGGTAGTCCTTGGGCGGAGGCTTGGGCCTGGTGCTCCTGCTGTCGGTTGTCGGGCTTGGGCCTGGTGCTCCTGCTGTCGGTTGTCGGGCTTGGGCCTGGTGCTCCTGCTGTCGGTTGTCGGGCTTGGGCCCGGTGCTCCTGCTGAGTTTTCAGGTTGGGGCGTGGGCGTCTGCTGGTGGGTGGTGGCGGGTGCGCCTGTTGCCGGTGGCTGGGTCGGGGCCGCGCCGGATTCTCCGTCCTCGGTCTGGCGGGATACATGTCGCACGGAGGTGCCGACTGGTCCGACCGCCAGCCGCTGCGGGCGGAGAATCCGGCGCACCCCCTTCCGTCGGATGGCGGCTGCCGACCGGTGGGGATACGCGCCCCTACACGCCTACAGGGGCGCGGGGAACTGCCCCGATCAGCCACGTCCCCCCGGATCCGAGAAAACCAGCCCGGGGGCGGGCCCTGGTCGCGGCCGGTGGGGCCGAGTCCCCAGGGGTGCGGGTGGTGGGACCGGCTGACTCGCCCGAGGCGCCTACGCCGCGGCCTGGACTGGTTCCTCTGTGGTGGGGGCTTGGCCTCCTATGTCTGCCAGGGCTGCTCGGGCTGCCCTGCGGGCCGAGTGGAGGGCTCCCTGTACCGAGTTCGTGTCGCGGTGGTCGCCGCAGACGTACAGGCCGGACAGGAGGCGGACCGGGCGGTGTGGGTCGTAGGGCGGGGGCATCGTGGGAACGGCCTCGGGGTCGTGGTGGGCCGTCAGGAGTTCCCAGTGGGACGTGGACGTGCCGTAGAGGCGGGAAAGGTGGCGGCGGACGGTCTCGTCCAGGTGGGGTGGTGGGGGGCCCAGGACCGTGGAGGAGATCAGTGCACGGCCGGCGGGGGCTCGCGTCGGGTCGATCTGGCTCGTTACCGCCGTGTGGGCGACGGGGCCGACGCGGTCCGCGTCCAGGAGAAGGGACGGATCGGTGAGCGGTGGCTCGTCGGCCGTGTGGTGGACCACCGTGACCTGGTGGAAGGTGGGCACACGCAGCCCCGGCAGCAGTTCGGCGGCGGCTCGGGCGCCAGTGGCCAGGATGACCGCGCGGCAGTGGAAAGTGCCGTGCGCCTCGGTCCGGACCGAGGTCGTGGAGATCGCGGTGGCCCTCACGCCCGTGTGCACCGTGCCCGGTGGCAGCGCGTTCGCGAGCAATTCGGGCATCGTGTCCGCGCCCCCCTCCGGGAGACAGAGCCGGCCCGAGACGAAGGCGTGCAGTGCGCGGTCCGCGCCGCGGCCGGCCGTGATCAGCTCGGGGTCGCAGAGCAGGGCTGCCAACAGGGGGCGCAGAAAGCCGTCGACGGTGCGCGGCGGCAAACCCCGTGCCGCGAGGTCCTCGGCGGTCGAGAGTTCGGGGCGGGCGGGCAGTCGCCGAACCGGGGTTCCGGTCAGCCGGGCGAGGGCCGGTACCCGGCGGGTCCGGTCCGGTGGCCCGCCGCGCGGATTCCGGGGGGCGCTCGTGAGGGCGCGTACGGCTGTCAGTGCGCCCCTCGCGCTCCGAGGGCGGGCGGGCTCCCCGGCCCGGTGGCGGTGGCCGCCACTGTGTACGAGGACGCCCGGCGCGAACGGGCGCAGGACGAGCTGTTCCAGTCCCGGGGTGCGGTGCAGTTCCGGGTAGGCGGTGGACAGCGGCCGGCCGATCCGGTCCAGCCGGAAACCGTCCACCTTCTCCGTCGCCATACGACCGCCCACGCACGGGGCGGCCTCCAGGACAACGGTCGTTACACCTGCCCTGGTCAGATGAGCGGCTGCGGCGAGCCCCGCGATCCCCGCTCCCACCACGACGACGTCCGCTCGATACGCACGGTCCAGCACGTGCCCCTCCTCAGGGTGCGGCCGGTGGGGTCCCGCCCCAACAGCGCAGTGAAATACCCGAGTTCGGGTCGAGGGTTGGGGACCCGGACGGCCGGGACAAGGGGCGCGCCGACGGGCACGGTCGCACACGGGGCTCAGGGCGGACGCCCCGCCGGAGCCGCGGGGAGCCGGGACGCACGGGGCCCGGGGACGGGGGGCGTACGACGGCTCAGGGGCGTAGCGCCGCGCGCAGTGTCTCCTCGATGCCCGGGAAGGCGAAGACGAAGCCCGACTCCAGCAGACGGGCGGGCAGTACCCGCTGGCCCCGCAGGACGTCGCCGGCCATTTCGCCGAGGGCCAGCCGCAGCGCCGGCGCGGGCGCTGTGAAGAGGGTGGGGCGGTGCAGTACCCGGCCCATCGCCTCGGTGATCTCACGGTTGGTGAGGGGTTTCGGCGCCGTCAGGTTGAAGGCGCCGGACAGCGTCGCGTCGTCCATGAGGTGGCGGATCGCGGCCACCTCGTCGTGCAGGGCCACATAGCTCCAGTACTGGCGACCGTCGCCGAGCCGCCCGCCCAGGCCGGCCTTGAACAGCGGGAACAGGGTCTGCCAGGCGCCTCCCTCGCGGGACACCACCAGGCCCGTCCGCAGCAGGACCGTGCGCACACCCGCCTGCCTGGCGGGTTCGGCCGCCGCCTCCCACTCGACGCACAGGGACGGCAGAAAACCGTCCCCCGCGGGAGCCGTCTCGTCGACCGCGTTGTCGCCCGTCTCCCCGTAGATGCCGATCGCGCTGCCGTTCACGAACACCCGGGGCGGCGGGTCCAGCGCCGCGACGGCCGTGGCCAGGGTCCGGGTGCCGAGGACCCTGCTGTCGTGGATCCTGCGCTTGTACGCCTCCGTCCAGCGCCGCCCGGACACCGGGGCGCCGGCGAGGTTCACGACGGCCGCGCAGCCCTCCAGGGCGGCCGTGTCCACGTACAGCTCGGCGGGATCCCACCGGATCTCGTCCCCGGCCCGCGGCGGGCGGCGCACCAGCCGCACCACCTCGTAGCCGTCCTTGGCCAGCGATCGCGCCAGCGCGCCGCCGATCAGGCCGGACGCACCGGCGACGGCGATTCTGGAACCCGGCTCCGGAACGGAATCGACCATTGGTCCATCCTGCCCGAAAATCCCTGACCAAGGGCGGTAAGTCAGCAGTACGGTGATCGTCATGCCGGATCCGTACGTACGCATCGCCACCCCGGACGACGACGAGGCGCTCGGCCGCCTGGACCGGGCCGTCTGGTCCACCCTGCACGGCGTCGCGCCCCGCCCCGAGCCGCCCTACGCGCCGTTCTTCAGTGAGCGGTCCGTGCCCGGGAACCATCTGGTCGCCGAACTCGGGAGCCGGCTCGTCGGCTATGTCCGCCTGGGCCTGCCCACGTCCCTCGCCAGCAACGCGCATGTGCGGCAGATCCAGGGGCTGGCCGTGGCCGAGGACGCACGCGGACACGGAGTCGGGAGGGCGCTGCTGCGCGCCGCGCAGGAGGAGGCGCGGCGCCAGGGCGCGCGCCGCCTCACGCTACGGGTTCTCGGGCACAATGCGCCGGCCCGCGCGCTGTACGAGTCGGAGGGCTTCGTGGTCGAGGGCGTCCTGCCTGAGGAGTTCCTGCTGGACGGGAAGTACGTGGACGACGTGCTCATGGGCCGTGGGCTGTAGGCCTGTGGGGGCTGGGGGCTGGGGGCTGGGGGCTGGGGGCTGGGGGCTGGGGGCCGGGGGCCGGGGGCTGGGCCTGCTGGGGCCTGTTGAGGCTGTGGCACCTGTCCTGAAGCCACGCCCCGCGGCCTTCAGGAAGAGATCAGTTCACCCGTGTCCACCGGTGCGGTGGCCGTCGCCGCGCGTTCGGCGTCGGCCGCTATCTCGTCGATGGTGAGTACGTAGCCCGTCTCGTCGTCGGTGGTGGAGCGGGCGAAGACCATGCCGAAGACCTTGCCGTCCGTGGTCAGCAGCGGGCCGCCGGAGTTGCCGGGGCGCACCGTGGAGCGGATCGAGTAGATCTCGCGGGTGACGTTGTCCCGCCCGTAGATGTCCTGGCCGTTGGCGTCGATCTTGCTGGCGACGGTGGCCGCCTGCAGATCCAGGCCGCCGTTCTCCGGGTAGCCGGCCACCACCGCGGAGTCGCCGCGCTTGGCGCCACTGTCCAGGCTGAGTACGGGTGCCTCGAGGCCCGGTACGTCCAGCACCGCGATGTCGCGGTCGGGGTCGAAGAGCACCACGCGCGCCTCGTACGTGCGGCCCGTACCGCCCACCCGGACGGTGGGGTTGTCGATGCCCGCCACCACGTGCGCGTTGGTCATCACGTGCTCCCGCGCGTAGACGAAGCCGCTGCCCTCGCGACCCTGCGTGCCCACCGCGCCCTGGATCTTCACCGTGCTGACCTCGGCGGCGCGGGTCGCCGCCGGGGTGACGCTGTCACCGGAGGGGGCCGCCACGGCCGCCGTGGGTTCGTTCTCGAACGGATTGAAGACCTGCGGGAAGCCCGCCGACGTCAGAGCCGAGGTGGCGCGCGAGAACCACGCCGGGGTGGTGTCCGGCATGACGTTCTGCACGGCTCCCAGAAGGGACGAGTTCCGGATCGACTGGGTGATCAACGTCGACGACGAGGCGGCCAGGACGCTGGCGGCGACCCAGGCGACCACCAGGACGGCCAGGGAGTTGGCCACCGCGCCGCCCACCCCGTCGACCACCCGCAGTGGGCCGCGGTCCAGCTCCAGCCGCAGCCGCAGCGCCAGGCGGCCCGCCAGCTCGTGTGCGATCACGGCCGGGACCAGGACCGTCAGCACCGCCGTGATCGTCGCGCTGACCGTGCCCGGCGTCGCGAAGTTCATCACCCAGGGCAGTGCCCACACACCGATGACGGCACCGCCCACGAAGCCGGCCAGGGAGACACAGCCCGCGACCAGGCCGCGCCGGTAGCCGGACGCCGAGTAGGCCAGGATGACCAGCATCAGCAGGATGTCGAGCACGTCCACGGAGCCGCCTTTCTTCTTGGGTCCCCTAGTACGTGCGACGGAGTCCCAATGATCAGCACGCGCGCGTGGCCCACGGGTTTCGGCCACACGTGAGCCACGCGTGCGTGTACTGCTGAAACGCCTCCGGTCCGGGCGAAGGTTCCTCCGGGTGGCGTAACCCACATGGCGGAGTGCACGGGGCCGTTCGAGAGTGGGGCCATGCGTGGGTTCCGGACGCGGAGGGTTGCGGGGGCGGACCCTGGCGTCGGCGAACGGACCTCCCCCCGCCGGACGGGCACCGGCCCGGCGGGGTGGCTGCGGGGGATGTGGGCGCGGTGGCCGGCTTCGGCGGGTTCTTCGGGTTCCCGTGCCGCCGCAGGTTCCCGTGCTGCCGCAGGTCCCGGGGGCTCCGCGGGTTCCAGGGGGTCCGAGGGCTCCGAAGGCTCCGAAGGCTCGTTGGGTTCCTTGGGTTCGTCGGGTTCGTCTGGTTCTGGCCCTTCCACGGGTTCCTTCGGCGCTGGTGGTTCCTCGACGTCCTCGCGTTCCGCTGGTTCCTCGGGCGCGAGCCAGGAGCCGTCCCGAGAACCGCCACTCGGCCCCGGCACGCCGACCGTCGCGGGGCAGCCACCGTCCGTGCCGTCCGCGCCCTGCGAGCCACCCGAGCCGTCCGCGCAGCCCAAACCGTCCACTCAGTACTACGCGCCCGAGCCGTCCGACCCCGGGCCCCCACCCCGCCGGGGCGCTCAGGGCCTCTCGTCGGCGACCGCCGGGGGTTCCACGGGGGCGGAGCGGCCCGCACGCGTCCGTGTGCCCGGTGGCCGGGTGGCAGGGGCCACCCGGACCTGGCCGAAGGCCCTTCCGCGCGGGAACCGGAACGGGAGCCTCTACCCGGTGCGTGCGCCGCGCGGAGGCCGGGCGGGGGCCCGCAGACCCCAGCGCGTGCCGCATGCGCGGCGGCGTGGCGGCCTGCGGGGGCTGGAGCGGGGCAGGACGTCCGGGCCGCGTGCCCCCATGCATGGTGCGCGGCCGGGTCGAGCCGGCGGAACTTCATGGCCCGAGCGGCGTGCGGCGGGCGCGGTGGGCGGCGCGGGCGGGGCGCGGCGTGCGACGGGCTCGGTCGGTGGCGCGGGCGGGGCGCTGCGCGCGGGGCTCGGCTGGCTGCCGTGGGTACTGGCCGTCGTCGGACTCGTGCTGTGTGTGCCCGGAGCCGTGGGGGACCGGGAGGGCACGGGGCCACGGGCCGAACGTGAGCGTCCCGCGGCCGCGTACACCGCCCCCCGGCCCGTGATCGTGCCGCGTGAGCGGTGGGCGGAGCGTTCCGCGCCCCGGCCCCCGCCCCCGCGCTACGCCGACCGCGTCGTCGCCGTCTTCGTGCACCACACCGACTCGCCCAACGCGTACGACTGCGCGGACGTGCCCGCGATCATCCGGGGCCTGTACACGGGGCAGACCGAGCTCCAGCACTGGGACGACATCGGCTACAACTTCCTGGTCGACCGGTGCGGAACGATCTACGAGGGCCGGGCCGGTGGCATCGAGCGCGCGGTCGTCGGGGCGCACACCCAGGGGTTCAACCTCCGTACCGTCGGCATCGCGGCCATCGGCACCTTCACCGAAGGTGTGCCCGTCCCCAGGGCGCTGACCGAGGCCGTAGCCGCCCTGACCGCCTGGAAGCTGGGCCTGTCCGGCATCGATCCGCGCGGCACCGCCCGGCTGATCTCCAGCAACGGACTGAGCCGCTACGCCGCCGGCACCACCGCGCTGCTTCCGGCGGTCGCGGGCCACAACGCCGGCTTCCACACCAGTTGCCCCGGCGCCGCGCTCAAGGCCCGGCTCCCCGCGATCCGCGAGGCCGCAGCCCGGTTGCAGGGGCGGATCCCACAGAGTCACCGCAGCCGTCTCACAGCTTTCTCCGAGCCCCGGATCCTGCGGTCTGGGCACAGCCGAACCGGAGGTGGGGAAACATGAGCGGCCTGACCAACAGCAGCCCGACGAACAGCAGCAGGACGAGCCCGAAGAAGTCCTGGGTCGTCACCAGCCTGCGCGGCCCCTGGACGGTGGCGGTCACCGTGGCGACCGTGCTGCTCGGTCCGGCGGCGGTCACGGCCTCGGCCCTGGAACGGGCCAACGCGGCCCCACTGCACGCGGCCCCACTGCACGCGGCCGCCGAACAGGGATCCGGGAAAAGCTCGGACACCCCGCCCCGCCGGCCCAATCTCCAGCATCCCGAACCGACGGCCGCGGTCCTGCCGACCCGTCACACCCTGAAGCGCTCCCACAACTTCGGATAGCGCTCCGCCAGCACCTTGTCGTCCTCTAGGTCCAGCGGTGTGCCCTCCGGTTCGGAGGGTGCCGGCGGGATGCCGAGGTCGGCGGCGACCGTGCCGGTGAGCTGTTCGTAGGCCTCGTCGGCCGCGTACCCCAGCTCCTCGCCGTCGCCGTCCAGTTCCTCGTCGAAGTCCGTCAGCAGGGTGACGAGCTCGTCCGGGTCGTGCAGGGCGCCCTCGAACACCTCCCGTCCCTGCCCGATCAGCCAGCAGCGGAAGAAGTCGAAGGCGTCGTCACTGGCACCGTCGAGCAGCACCCACGCGGCCCCCCAGAGATCCCAGCGGTAGGCGCGGTTGAAACGGGACTCGAAGTGCCGGGCGAAGTCCAGCACCGCGTCGGGATCCAGCTGGACGAGGCGTTCGACGAGCAGGTCGGCCTGGTCCTCGGGATCGCCCTCGGCGCCCTCCCGGGTGGTGTCGATGAGCTCCCAGAACTCGGTCTCGTCCATCACGGGACCAGCATCGACCTTCGGACACTTCCACGCACGCCGAGTGATACGGATCGTTATCCGCGCACATGCCGACGGAAAACGCATCCGATCCGCCACGCCGACCCGGGACGGAAAGCCGGACAGAAGATGTCGGGTTTCGGCGGGACCATCGGAGCATGGACAACGCGAAGCCACTCCACGAGAAGATCGCCCTGGTAGCGGGTGCCACCCGGGGCGCAGGCCGCGCCATCGCCGTCGAACTGGGCCGGGCCGGCGCCACCGTCTACGTCACCGGCCGCACCACCCGTACCCGGGTGAGCGAGGTAGGCCGACCCACCGAAACCATCGAGGAGACCGCGGAACTGGTCGACGCGGCCGGCGGCACCGGGATCGCCGTGCCCACCGACCACCTCGAACGCGATCAGGTCCGCGCACTGGTCGAACGGATCGACCGCGAGCACGGGCGGCTCGACATCCTCGTCAACGACATCTGGGGCGGCAACCACCTGCTCGACTTCGACACCCGGATGTGGGACGTCGACCTGGAGCGCGGGATGCGGATGCTCGAGCTCGGCGTGAAGAGCCATATCATCACCGCGAGTCTGGCCCTGCCCCTCCTCGTACGCCGGCCGGGCGGGCTGGTCGTCGAGGTCACCGACGGCACGGCCGAGTCCAACAAGGGCTTCCGCGAGCACTTCTACTACGACCTCACGAAGAACGGCCTGATCCGGATGGCGTTCATCCTGGGCGAGGAACTCAAGAACGCCGACTGCGCGGCGGTCGCGGTCACCCCCGGTTTCATCCGCTCCGAGGAGATGCTGGACATCTTCAAGCTCACGGAGGACACCTGGCGCGACGGGATCGACAAGCAGCCCCACTGGGCGCTGTCCGAGTCGCCCGTCTACACCGGCCGGGCGGTCGTGGCACTCGCCGGCGACCCGGACCGTGCCCGCTTCAACGGACGCTCCCTCTCCAGCGGAGGCCTGGCCAAGGAGTACGGCTTCACCGACGCGGACGGCAGCCGCCCGGACGTGTGGGGCTTCATGGCGGCGGAGTCGGCCGGGGAGCGGCCGGAGGTGGCGGACTACCGGTGAACCGGTCGTAGCGCTCAGATGTAGTACTTCGCCGCCCGGGCCGCCGCCTCCGCGAAACGCGAGCGCAGCTCGGGCGGCCCGAGTACCTCCGCCTCCGGACCGAGGGCCAGCAACTGGGTGTACGCCACCTCGTACGACTCCACCGGCAGCGTGAGCGTCACCCGGCCCTCGGCGTCGGGCGGTGCGGCGGCTTCCAGCGCGTCGCGCGCGGACACGGGGTCGACGGCGTACGACAGCTGCCGTACGCCCGTGTCGGTCAGCCTCACCACGATCTCGGCGTGCAGGATCGAGCGTGCGAAGAGGGCGGCCTGCTCCTCCCAGAAGGCCTGCAGGTCGAACTTCTCGTCGCGGTCGAAGCGCCGCCCGTCCGCCGCGACCTCGGTGAACCGGTCGATGCGGTAGACCCGGAAGGTGCCCGGGTCCGGCACCCGGGCGCACAGGTACCACATGCCCGCCTTGAGCACGAGCCCGTACGGTTCCAGCTCGCGCTCCACCTCCTCCTCCCGGCGCCGGTAGCGCGCGGTGATCCGCCGGTCGTCCCAGACCGCGTCGGCGACGGGAGGCAGCAGATCGGGGGCCGAGGGCTCCTTGAACCAGGCCGGCGCGTCGAGGTGGAACCGCTGCGCCGCCGTGCGCGAGGCGTCGCTGACGGAGGGCAGCAGTGCGGCGGACACCTTCAGCTTCGCCGCGGAGGCCGCATCCTCCAGGCCCATCTCGCGCAGCGCGGTGGGCACCCCGGACAGGAACAGGGCCTCGGCCTCGCTGCGGGCCAGCCCGGTCAGCCGGGTGCGGTAGCCGCCGATCAGCCGGTAACCGCCGACCCGCCCACGGTCCGCGTAGACCGGCACCCCCGCCTCCGACAGCGCCTGGGCGTCCCGCGTGATCGTCCGCTCGGACACCTCCAGCTCCCGGGCCAGTTCCGCGGCGGTCATGGACGGCCGGGACTGCAGGAGCAGCACCATCTTGATGAGGCGGGCAGCACGCATACGTTCATGATGCCGGGCGGGGTGCGCCCCGTCAGGGGCGCGGGGGCCGGGTGTCGCAGCCCCGAACCCCCCCCGGCCACCATCCACCCCCCCCATGGGGGGGGGGGGGGGGGGGGGGGCCCGGCGGCCCCCCCCCCGCCCCCCCCGGCCCCCGGGCCTCACAGCCCGTACCGCTCCCGGGCCTCCTTGACCGCCGACGCCTTGACCTCGCCGCGCCGGGCCAGCTGGGCCAGGGCCGCCACCACGATCGACTGGGCGTCCACCCCGAAGTGACGGCGGGCCGCCTCACGCGTGTCGGAGAGGCCGAAGCCGTCCGCGCCGAGTGAGGAGTAGTCCTGCTCGACCCACTGCGCGATCTGGTCCGGGACCTGGCGCATGTAGTCGGAGACGGCGAGGACCGGACCCTCGGCACCGTGCAGGGCCTGGCGTACGTACGGGACGCGCTCCTCGCCCCGCAGCAGCGCCGCGTCCGCCTCCAGGGCGTCCCGGCGCAGCTCCGTCCACGACGTCGCCGACCACACGTCCGCCGCCACGCCCCACTCCTCGGCGAGCAGCTTCTGTGCCTGGAGCGTCCAGTGGATCGCGGTGCCGGAGCCCAGCAGTTGGATCCGCGGGGCGTTGGCAGTGGGTGAAAGCCCCGCCGTCTCCGCCGTGTTGAAGCGGTACAGGCCCTTGACGATGCCCTCGTCGATTCCGGCCACCGCCGGCTTCGCGGGCTGCGGCAGCGGCTCGTTGTAGACCGTGAGGTAGTAGAAGACGTTCTGGTCCTCGCCCGGGGCGGCCTCCCCGTACATCCGGCGCAGACCGTCCTTCACGATGACCGCGATCTCGTAGGCGAACGCCGGGTCGTACGTCAGCGCGGCCGGGTTGGTGGCGGCGATGACGGGGGAGTGGCCGTCGGCGTGCTGCAGGCCCTCACCGGTCAGTGTCGTGCGGCCGGCGGTGGCGCCGATGAGGAAGCCGCGGCCGAGCTGGTCGCCGAGCTGCCACATCTGGTCGGCCGTGCGCTGCCAGCCGAACATCGAGTAGAAGATGTAGAACGGGATCATCGCCTCGCCGTGCGTCGCGTACGACGTGGAAGCGGCGATGAAGTCGGCCATCGAACCGGCCTCGGTGATCCCCTCGTTGAGGATCTGGCCGTCCTTGGCCTCCTTGTAGTACATCAACTGGTCGCGGTCGACCGGCTCGTACGTCTGGCCCTTCGGCGAGTAGATGCCGAGGGACGGGAAGAGCGACTCCATGCCGAAGGTGCGCGCCTCGTCCGGGACGATCGGCACCCAGCGCCTGCCCGTCTGCTTGTCGCGGACCAGGTCCTTGACCAGGCGGACGAACGCCATGGTCGTCGCCACGTTCTGCGAGCCGGAGCCCTTGTCGAAGGAGGCGAACGCCTTGTCGGCGGGGGCCGGCAGCGGGGCCACCGGGTGGACACGGCGGGCCGGGGCCGGACCGCCGAGCGCCGCGCGGCGCTCCTGGAGGTAGCGGACCTCGGGGGAGTCGGCGCCCGGGTGGGCGTACGGGACCACGCCGTCGACGAACTGCGCATCGGAGATGGGCAGTTCGAGCAGGTCGCGCATCGCCTTGAACTCGTCCGCCGTCAGCTTCTTCATCTGGTGGTTGGCGTTCTTCGACGCGAAGCCCTCGCCGAGCGTGAAACCCTTGACCGTCTGCGCCAGGATGACGGTCGGCGCGCCCTTGTGCTCGACGGCCGCCTTGTACGCCGCGTACACCTTGCGGGCCTCGTGGCCGCCGCGCGAGAGGTGGAAGCACTCGAGGATCTTGTCGTCGCTCAGCAGCTTCGCCATCTCGGCGAGCGCCGGGTCCTTGCCGAAGAAGTCCTGGCGGATGTAGGCCGCGTCACGGGTCTGGTACGTCTGCACCTGCGCGTCCGGCACCTCGCGCAGCCGGCGTACGAGGGCGCCGGTGGTGTCGAGCTGGAACAGCTCGTCCCAGGCCGTGCCCCACAGCGTCTTGATCACGTTCCAGCCGGCGCCGCGGAACTGGGCCTCCAGCTCCTGCACGATCTTGAAGTTGGCGCGCACCGGGCCGTCGAGGCGCTGCAGGTTGCAGTTGATGACGAAGGTCAGGTTGTCCAGGCCCTCACGGGAGGCGAGGGCGAGCGCCGCTGTCGACTCGGGCTCGTCCATCTCGCCGTCGCCGAGGAACGCCCACACGTGGGACGCCGAGACGTCCTTGATGCCGCGGTTGGTGAGGTAGCGGTTGAAGCGCGCCTGGTAGATGGCGGAGAGCGGGCCGAGGCCCATCGACACCGTCGGGAACTCCCACAGCCAGGGCAGTCGGCGCGGGTGCGGGTAGGAGGGCAGGCCGTTGCCGCCGGACTCCTGGCGGAAGTTGTCCAGGTGCTGCTCGGTCAGCCGGCCGTCGAGGAAGGCGCGGGCGTAGATGCCGGGGGAGGCGTGGCCCTGGATGTAGAGCTGGTCGCCGCTCCCGTCTGCTTCCTTGCCCTTGAAGAAGTGGTTGAAGCCGGTCTCGTAGAGCCAGGCCGCGGAGGCGAAGGTGGCGATGTGGCCGCCGACGCCGTGTTTGCTGCCCCGGGTCACCATCGCCGCGGCGTTCCAGCGGTTCCACGCGGTGATCCGGCGCTCCATCGCCTCGTCACCGGGCACGGAGGGCTCGGCGGCGGTGGGGATGGTGTTGACGTAGTCGGTCTCCAGCAGCTTGGGCAGTGCCAGCCCGCCCGCCTCCGCGCGCTCCAGGGTGCGGCGCATCAGATACGCGGCACGGTGCGGCCCGGCCGCCTTCGTGACGGCGTCCAGGGAGGCCTGCCATTCGGCGGTCTCCTCCGGGTCGCGGTCCGGGAGCTGGTCGAGCTCGCTCGGCTGGATGGCGTTGGGGTCGGTCATTGCGCCGCCTTCCGGATGTGGAGGGGGGTTCCCTCATCGGTAAGGGGTTCTGGGATGCCCTTGGTCTTGGCAGGACAGGGCGGCGGGCCCTGGGTCGAGCCCGCTGGCGACTGTAACTCGCTGATCGATGATCGATCAAAGGTTCAACGCGGAAAAACTCTCGGAAAGCCGAAAGTCGGCACAGGGTGTCGTGTAGTGGTGCACGGGGTGCCGGACAAAACGGGATAAGCGGGGTGGTGCTGTGGGGCTGTGCTTGCTTCTGTGCTCCGTGTGGGCTTGGTCGCCTCGCGCTGCCGTTCGTGGAGGTGCCTCGCGCTGCCGTTCGTGGAGGTGCCGTGTGCTGCTGCCGTTCGGGGCGGTGCCGCGCCGGAATCTCCGTCCTCACGGCTGGCGCGCTGCTGTTTCACGGAGAGGCCTCGCTGGTATTCGCGCCAGCCGCTGCGGGCGGAGATTCCGGCACGTCCCCTCGCGCCGGCGGGCGGCTGCGGGCCGTGGCTGCGGGCCGTGGGGGCGTGCCCCTTTCCGGGCGGCGCGGGGTGTTCAGCCCGTCCGGCGACGATCCGTGCGGTCTGCTGCGGGGCCCACTCGGCGGGGCGCTACGCGCGGGGAGCGCAGCCCAGTACGTGGGCCTTGACCAGCTCGGCGATCGAAGGATCGCGCCGCTTGAACGCGGCGACCAGTTCCTCGTGCTCCTCCGCGTACGACTGCTGGACGGTCCCCAGCCACCGTATCGACAGGGCCGTGAAGACCTCGATGCCCAGCCCTTCCCAGGTGTGGAGGAGGACCGAGTTCCCGGCCGCGCGCACCAACTCCCGGTGGAACGCCACCGTGTGGCGGACCTGGCCCGTGCCGTCGGACTTGCGGTCCGCCTCGTACAGCGCTACCACGTGCGGCTCCAGCGCCGAGCAGTCATCGGCGAGCTTCTCGGCCGCCAGCTCGGCGGCGATCGCCTCCAGACCTGCCCTCACCGGGTAGCTCTCCTCCAGGTCGGCCGCCGTGAGGTTGCGGACCCGCACCCCCTTGTTGGGCGCCGACTCGATCAACCGCAGCGACTCCAGCTCGCGCAGGGCCTCCCGGACCGGGGTCTGGCTGACCTCGAGCTCGGTGGCGATCCGCCGCTCTACGATCCGCTCGCCCGGCTTCCAGCGCCCGCTGACGATCCCCTCCACGATGTGCTCGCGGATCTGCTCGCGCAGCGAGTGGATGACGGGCGCGGTCATGAGGGCTCCTTCGCAGGGGCGTACGAGCCCCGAGAGGGTTGACGTTCTAGACAATAAGGCCGGATCGCCGCCTCCGAGGGGCGCACGGGGGCGCTTTCATGCAGGTGAGACGAGACTTACACGCCTCCGCGGTGGCGCCTTTCCACAGAGCCTCATAGCGGAACCGACGCGGAGTCGTCACAGCCGTGTCACCTCCAGAACCCCTTTCGCCGTCAGACGTGTCGCATTCGGCATAAGGGTGCCCACGGGGGATGCCCTCGGGAACATCGGAGACATCGGGGGAAAACATGATCATGCGGAAGTGTGACCGACACGACGACGACAAGGACACCGGGTGGGGCGGGCGCGCCCGTTCCGAAGGCGGCTCGCTCCGCTGACCGACGCGCACCGGACATGACGGTGCCCCCGTCCGGAACTCCGGACGGGGGCACCCGTTGGTTCAGGGGCGTCAGAGACCGAGCTCGACCTCGAACTCGCCCGCCTCCAGGATCGCCTTGACCGCGGTCAGGTAGCGGGCGGCGTCGGCGCCGTCCACCAGGCGGTGATCGTAGGACAGCGTCAGGTAGGTCATGTCGCGGACGCCGATGACCGTGCCCTCCTCCGTCTCGATGACCGCCGGACGCTTGACCGTGGCGCCGATGCCCAGGATCGCGACCTGGTTCGGCGGCACGATGATCGTGTCGAACAGCGCACCGCGCGAACCCGTGTTGCTGATGGTGAAGGTCGCACCGGACAGCTCGTCCGGGGTGATCTTGTTGGCCCGGACCTTGCCCGCCAGGTCGGCGGTGGCCTTGGCGATGCCGGCGATGTTGAGGTCGCCCGCGTGCTTGATGACCGGGGTCATCAGGCCCTTCTCGGAGTCCACCGCGATACCGATGTTCTCGGTGTCGAAGTAGGTGATCGTGCCCTCGGCCTCGTTGATCCGGGCGTTGATGGCCGGGTGGGCCTTCAGCGCCTGGGCGGCGGTCTTGACGAAGAACGGCATCGGGGAGAGCTTGACGCCCTCGCGAGCCGCGAAGGAGTCCTTCGCCTTGGCGCGCAGCTTCATCAGCCGGGTGACGTCGACCTCGACGACCGAGGACAACTGGGCCTGCTCGCGCAGGGCCTTGACCATGTTGTCGCCGATGACCTTGCGGATCCGCGGCATCTTGATGGTCTGTCCGCGCAGCGGGGAGGCCTCGAGGACCGGGGTCTTCTTCGCGGCGGCGGGGGCTGCGGCGGGGGCGGGCGCCTGAGCGGCGGCCTTCGCGGCCTCGGCGGCGGCGATGACGTCCTGCTTGCGGATACGGCCGCCGACGCCGGTGCCCTTCACGGTGGACAGGTCGACGCCGTTCTCGGCGGCGAGCTTGCGCACCAGCGGGGTCACGTAGGCGCCCTCGTCGGTGGGCTTCGTGGCCGCCGGGGCAGCGGGAGCCGGGGTGACGGGAGCGGGCCGGGCCGGAGCGGCGGGCTGCGCCGGAACCGCGGGCTGCGCCGGAGCCGGGGCGGCAGCGGCGGGTGCCGGAGCGGCC
>NZ_RPDJ01000069.1 GCF_004023625.1 Streptomyces cavernae
TTCATAGTGTTTCGGTGGCCATAGCGTGAGGGAAACGCCCGGTTACATTCCGAACCCGGAAGCTAAGCCTTACAGCGCCGATGGTACTGCAGGGGGGACCCTGTGGGAGAGTAGGACGCCGCCGAACTCCCTTTGGAGCTCCGGCCCTTGGACGACAAGTCCGAGGGCCGGAGCTTTTTTGTTTTCCGTGGCGATCCCCAACACCCCCTCTGCTCCGCCGTGGTGACGCTGACGGTAAGGTCAGGGAGCATCGTCGGCACGTTCCCACAGGAGGCCCCCGGGTGGAGGTCCAGGAGACTCGCGTCCAGACGGACCGGGTGCTCACCATCCCGAACATCCTCAGCATGGCCCGGCTCCTCGGTGTGCCCCTCTTCCTGTGGCTCATCCTCAGGCCGGAGTTCGGCGGACCCCAGAGTGACGGATGGGCACTACTGGTGCTGGCGCTCAGCGGCGTCACGGACTATTTGGACGGCAAGCTCGCCCGCCGCTGGAACCAGATCAGCAGCCTCGGCCGGCTCCTGGATCCGGCTGCCGACCGGCTCTACATTCTGTCGACATTGGTGGGGCTCACCTGGCGGGAGATTCTTCCGCTGTGGTTGACGCTTGTACTTTTGGCGCGAGAGCTGGTCCTGCTGGTGATGGTGGGCATCCTCAGACGCCACGGCTATCCGCCGCCACAGGTGAACTTCCTCGGGAAGGCCGCCACCTTCAACCTGATGTACGCCTTCCCGTTGCTCTTGCTCAGTGACGGAAGTGGATGGATCTCGTCACTCGCTGCTATTTTCGGATGGGCGTTCGCGGGATGGGGTACAACGCTGTACTGGTGGGCAGGAGTCCTCTACGTGGTACAGGTCCGCCGTCTTGTCCGTGCGGACGCCACGGCCGATTGAACTCGCCCGATTGGATGGCCAAAGCCCTGCGATGGCCGGCCTCGGAAAACTGCGGGACAATCTGGACGGGTGAAGTCGGCTAGACCGTCGTCTCTTCAAGGAGGACGCTTCCGACATGAAGGCCGTCGTGATGGCCGGAGGTGAAGGCACCCGCCTTCGCCCCATGACCTCGAGCATGCCCAAGCCGCTCCTGCCGGTGGCCAACCGGCCGATCATGGAGCATGTGCTGCGGCTGCTCAAGCGGCATGGGCTCAACGAAACCGTCGTAACAGTCCAGTTCCTGGCATCCCTGGTCAAGAACTACTTCGGCGACGGCGAAGAGCTCGGGATGGAGCTCACCTATGCCAATGAGGAGAAGCCACTCGGTACTGCCGGGAGTGTGAAGAACGCAGAGGAAGCACTGAAGGACGATGCCTTCCTCGTGATCTCCGGCGATGCTCTGACCGACTTCGATCTCACCGAGCTCATCAATTTCCACAAGGAAAAGGGCGCGCTGGTCACCGTCTGTCTCACCCGGGTGCCCAACCCGCTTGAATTCGGTATCACCATCGTCGACGAAGAGGGCAAGGTCGAGCGCTTTCTGGAGAAGCCGACCTGGGGCCAGGTCTTCTCGGACACCGTGAACACCGGTATCTACGTCATGGAGCCCGAGGTCTTCGACTACGTAGAACCAGATGTTCCGGTCGACTGGTCGGGCGATGTCTTTCCCCAGTTGATGAAGGAGGGCAAGCCGATCTACGGCTATGTCGCCGAGGGCTACTGGGAGGACGTCGGTACGCACGAGAGCTATGTGAAGGCGCAGGCCGACGTCCTGGAAGGCAAAGTCGACGTCGAACTGGACGGGTTCGAGATCTCTCCCGGCGTATGGGTCGCCGAGGGCGCCGAGGTCCACCCGGACGCGGTACTGCGCGGGCCGCTCTACATCGGTGACTACGCCAAGGTAGAGGCCGGGGTGGAAATCCGGGAACACTCCGTAGTGGGCTCCAATGTCGTTGTCAAGAGTGGGGCTTTCCTGCACAAATCCGTTGTCCACGACAACGTCTACATCGGGCAGCACAGCAATCTGCGCGGCTGCGTCGTCGGCAAGAACACCGACATCATGCGGGCCGCGCGGATCGAGGACGGCGCCGTCATCGGCGACGAGTGCCTCATCGGTGAAGAATCGATCGTCCAGGGGAACGTACGCGTCTACCCGTTCAAGACCATCGAGGCCGGCGCCTTCGTCAACACGTCGGTCATCTGGGAGTCCCGCGGCCAGGCCCATCTCTTCGGGGCGCGCGGCGTCTCCGGAATCCTGAACGTGGAGATCACCCCGGAACTCGCGGTGCGGCTGGCCGGGGCGTACGCGACGACCCTGAAGAAGGGCTCGACCGTCACCACCGCCCGTGACCATTCCCGTGGTGCCCGTGCCCTCAAACGGGCGGTCATCTCGGCGTTGCAGGCCAGCGCCATCGACGTCAGGGACCTGGAGAACGTACCGCTGCCGGTGGCACGGCAGCAGACCGCGCGGGGCAGCGCCGGCGGGATCATGATCCGGACGACGCCCGGTGTGCCGGATTCCGTCGACATCATGTTCTTCGACGGGCAGGGCGCAGACCTCTCGCAGGGCAGCCAGCGCAAACTGGACCGGGTCTTCGCACGTCAGGAGTACCGCCGGGCGTTCCCCGGTGAGATCGGGGACCTGCACTTCCCCGCCAGCGTCTTCGACTCCTACACCGGGTCGCTGCTGCGCAACGTGGACATCACCGGAATCAAGGAGTCCGGGCTCAAGGTCGTCGTCGACGCCTCGAACGGCAGCGCGGGACTGGTGCTGCCCAGTCTGTTGGGCAAACTCGGTGTCGACTCGCTGACCATCAACCCAGGTCTGGACGAGCGGCGTCCCACGGAGACCTCCGACGCCCGCAGGTCGGGGCTGGTGCGGCTCGGTGAGATCGTCGCGTCCGCGCGCGCCGCGTTCGGTGTGCGTTTCGACCCGGTCGGTGAGCGGCTGTCCCTCGTCGACGAGAAGGGGCGGATCATCGAGGACGACCGCGCGCTGCTGGTGATGCTGGACCTGGTGGCCGCGGACCGCCGGAGCGGACGGGTGGCGCTGCCGGTGACCACCACGCGTATCGCCGAGCAGGTGGCGGCGTACCACGGGACACAGGTCGAGTGGACGACCACCTCGCCGGACGACCTCACACGGGTCGGCCGTGACGAGTCGACCATCTTCGGGGGCGACGGCAAGGGCGGTTTCATCGTCCCGGAGTTCAGCGGCGTCTTCGACGGCACGGCGGCCTTCGTACGGCTCATCGGGCTGGTGGCGCGGACGCAGCTCACCCTCAGCCAGATCGACGCCCGGATCCCGCGGGCGCATGTCCTCAGGCGCGATCTCGCCACTCCCTGGGCCGTCAAGGGCCTGGTCATGCGGCGGGTCGTGGAGGAGGCGGGCGATCGCTTCGTCGACACCACCGACGGTGTGCGGGTGGTGGAAACGGATGGTCGCTGGGTGATGGTGCTGCCCGACCCCGCAGAGGCGGTCACACACCTGTGGGCCGAGGGCCCCGACGACGCCTCCGCGCAGGCTCTGCTCGACGAATGGTCGGCCGTGGTGGACAGCGCGGGCCGCTGACGTAGGGCACACACGCGTGCCGGACAGGTGTCCCCGAAGCGGGGGCCTGTCCGGCACGCCGGTGGGGCCATTCGGAGGTAGCGTCCCCGACGTGCGACGATGTGCGGCATGCCGCAGCAGCCCCCCGTTCGGAGTACCCCTACGCGCCCCTCGCGCCCGGACGCTTCCATGTCGCTGCTCACCAACGTCATGGACCACAGCCTGGACGAGGGATACGCGGAGGCGGCCGCCCGAAAACAGGCCGACGGCACCGTCGGCATGCCGAGGAACCTCCGGGCCCGGCTCGGTCTCGCGGCCGGACTCGTCCTCGCGGCGCTTGTGGTGACCGTCGGCGCGGCGCAGGCGCGGGTTGCGGCGCCCGCGGTGGCCAAGGAACGCGAGGAACTCCTCGACCGCATCGACCGCGAGACCGCGGCGGCGGACAAGCTCGAGAAGACGGTCGACAAGCTCCGCGACGACGTGAGCACGCGGCAGCGCGAGGCCCTGAAGACGTCCGGCGGTGATGGCTCCGGCCTGGTCGACCTGCTCTCGGGCGCGACGGCGGTGCACGGTCCCGGCGTGAAACTCGTCGTCGATGACGCCGAGGAGGCCGACGGCAGCGGTGGTGACGGGCCGCGGGAGAGCTCCGGTTTCTCCGACACCGGGCGCGTACGCGACCGGGACATGCAGCGCGTGGTGAACGGCCTGTGGCAGTCCGGCGCCGAGGCCGTCTCGATCAACGGACAGCGGCTGACGGCCCTCTCCGCGATCCGGGCCGCGGGTGACGCGATACTGGTCGACAACAAGCCGCTGGTGCCGCCCTATACGGTGCTCGCGGTGGGGGACGGCCAACGTCTCAGCGCGGCGTTCCAGAGCAGCCTCGACGGGGTCTATCTGAGCGTGCTGAAGGAGAACTACGGGATCAGGAGCAGCATTTCCGTGGAGGATGACGTCCGGCTGCCCGCGGCTCCGAGTGTGATCGTACGTACAGCAAAGCCGAGCACAGAGGAAGGCACATCGTGATCGCCGTACTGGGCCTCGTCGTGGGAGTCGTGGCTGGATTGTTGGTTCGGCCCGAGGTTCCGGCGGTCGTCGAGCCCTATCTCCCCATCGCCGTCGTGGCGGCCCTCGACGCCGTGTTCGGCGGCCTGCGCGCGATGCTCGACGGGATCTTCGACGACAAGGTCTTCGTGGTCTCGTTCCTCTCCAACGTCGTCGTCGCCGCGCTGATCGTCTTCCTCGGCGACAAACTCGGCGTCGGCGCGCAGCTGTCGACCGGTGTGGTGGTCGTGCTGGGCATCCGCATCTTCTCCAACGCGGCCGCGATCCGCCGGCACGTCTTCCGGGCGTGAGGCCGATGGAGAGCAGGAACGGCAAGCGCCCCGAGGCACCGCAGACGCCCGGGACTCCGCAACGCGCCGAGACCACCGAGGGCACCGGAACCACCGAGCCGACCGAGGCTACCGAGGCTCGTGAGGCCACGGAGGCCACCAAGACCGTGGAGAGCCGGCTGCGCAGGGAACTGCCCGCGGAGGTTCCCGCGGCGCTTCCGGCCGCCCGCACGTCCGAGGAGTCCCCCGAGGCGCCCCTCACCGGACGGCAGCGGCTCATCCAGGGTCTGTGGCCGCCGCGCCTGACCCGCCCCCAACTCATCGTCGCCCTGCTGCTGTTCGGTCTGGGCTTCGGCCTGGCCGTGCAGGTGGCGTCCAACAACGACAGCAGCGCGTTGCGCGGCGCGCGTCAGGAGGATCTTGTCCGGATCCTCGATGAACTCGACGACCGCACACAACGTCTGGAAGATGAGAAGCAAGGTCTCGAAGATCAGCGTGCCGAGCTGGAGAACAGCTCGAACCAGGCCGAGGAGGCCCGCAGGCAGACCGTCGAGAAGGAGCGTCAACTCGGCATCCTGGCGGGCACCGTGGCCGCGCAGGGACCTGGCATCACGCTGACCATCGAGGACACGAAGGGGACGGTCGAGGCGAACATGCTGCTCGACGCGATCCAGGAGCTGCGCGCCGCCGGCGCGGAGGCGATCCAGGTCGACGACGTGAGGATCGTCGCGGGTTCGTACCTCGCGGACGTCGACGGCGGTGTGAGCGTCGACGGGAAGAAGATCGGCAAGCCGTATGTGTTCAAGGTCATCGGCAAGCCGCAGGATCTCGAACCGGCGCTCAACATCCCTGGTGGCGTGGTGCAGACTCTTGAGAAGGAGCAGGCCACGGTTACTGTGGAACGGTCCGACAAGATCATTGTGGATGCCTTGCGACCGGCGAAGCAGCCTGACTACGCTCGGTCGTCCTCCCGGTGAAGCGGGGGTGCATGGGGCACGTCCGGCGAGGGCATGAGGTTGCGGGGGGTCGGCGCACCGAATGGGTGGTGCGTGGTGGAAACTGTCTGGTGGATACGGACGTTGTGAGGATGTCCGGCTCGGCCGGTGTGTGCTGTCAGGGTTCGTCCTGCCCCACGGGCGGGTCTGTTTCGGTCAAGGGGAATCGCCCGTGAAGTTGTTTGCGAAGTTGTTCGGCAAGAGCGCGCGAGAGGGCAGCGACAACGCCACTGCGCGCCATCGCGCGCCACGCCATGAAGACGCGGAGGGGCAGGCGGGCGAGCGTCCCCTGTTCCGTGATCAGGTCGGTGACATTCCGGGTGGCCAGGGCGCGGCGTCTGTTGACCCTGCCGGATCCGGCCGCATAGGTTTCGGGGAACCGTCAGCCGCAGGTACGGGTGCAGGGCACACCCCCGGCCCGTATGCGTCCAATGCCCCCGGAGGGCCCCCACGGCAGGAGGACCCGTCCATGTCGGCCCTGGTGTGTACGAGGTGCGGTAACCGCAACGGGGAGAACAGCCGCTTCTGCTCCAACTGTGGTGCGCCGCTGCGGGCCGGGGCGGAGCGCCCGTCCGAGACCACGTCGACGATCTCGATCTCCGGTCTCGAGGCCTACGACGCCGAAGCCACCGGGCAGACGCCGATCCCGGCGCTGTCCCCCGAGGCGCAGGCGGCCGTCGACGCGCTGCCGCTCGGCTCGGCGCTGCTGGTGGTGCGCCGCGGCCCCAACTCGGGCAGCCGCTTCCTCCTGGACGGCGAGCTGACCACGGCCGGACGCCACCCGCAGAGCGACATCTTCCTGGACGACGTGACCGTGTCCCGTCGCCATGTGGAGTTCCGCCGTGCCGCCGACGGCACGTTCACGGTGGCCGACGTCGGCAGCCTGAACGGCACCTACGTCAACCGGGAGCGGATCGACTCGGTCCAGCTCTCCAACGGCGACGAGGTGCAGATCGGCAAATACCGGCTGGTCTTCTACGCGAGCCAGCGGGGCATCTGACCCGTCAGGGAAGGTCCATGCTTCAAACACCGAGCGGCGGTGCGGGGAACGGCACCGCCGCCGCGGACAGTGGGCTGATGAGTATCGGCACGGTGCTGAACGTGCTGCGCGACGAGTTCCCCGAGGTCACGATTTCCAAGATCCGGTTCTTGGAGTCGGAGGGTCTCATCGAGCCGCAGCGGACCCCGTCGGGGTACCGCAAGTTCAGCCCCGAGGACGTCGAGCGCCTCGGCCATGTACTGAGGATGCAGCGGGACCACTATCTGCCGCTGAAGGTGATCCGCGAGCATCTCGACGCCGTGGAGCGTGGGGAGGCCGTGCATCTGCCGGCCGTCGGCGGGCGGCGCGAACAGGGCGATCTTGTGGACGGGGTGCCCGCCGATGAGCCCGAGCGGCCCACCACGGCCCGGATTGGGCGGGCCGAGCTGCTGGCCGCCGTCGAGATCGGGGACCAGGAGCTCGCTGAGTGGGAGTCGTACGGCCTGATTTCGCCCCTGCCGGACGGTGCCTACGACGCCGAGGCGGTGACGGTCGCCGGGCTCGTGGTGGAATTGGGCCGGTTCGGGATCGAGCCGCGACACCTACGGGTGATGAAGGCCGCGGCCGACCGCGAGGCAGGGCTCGTCGATCAGGTGGTCGCACCGCTGCGGCGGCACCGCAATCCGCAGACCAGGGCGCATGCGGAGGCCCGTACGAAGGAACTCGCGGGCCTCGCCGTGCGGCTGCACGCGGCTCTTGTGCAGAGCGCACTCGGGGTGAGGCTGCCCTGACGGGGGAGCCGCCTGGACCAGCCAATCTCTGCTCGACTACCCAAACGTCCCGAGCACGGCCTAGGGTTGCTGTGTGAACGAGCTCGATGTCGTAGGTGTCCGGGTCGAAATGCCCTCCAACCAACCGATCGTGCTCCTGCGTGAAGTGGGAGGCGACCGTTACCTCCCCATCTGGATCGGGCCGGGGGAGGCGACGGCGATCGCGTTCGCCCAGCAGGGCATGGCCCCAGCCAGGCCGCTGACCCACGACCTGTTCAAGGACGTGCTGGAAGCCGTCGGTCAGGAGCTCACGGAAGTGCGCATCACGGATCTGCGTGAGGGTGTCTTCTACGCGGAGCTGGTGTTCGCCAGCGGAGTCGAGGTGAGCGCCCGTCCGTCCGACGCCATAGCGCTGGCGCTGCGCACCGGCACGCCGATCTACGGCAGCGACGGTGTGCTGGACGACGCGGGGATCGCGATCCCGGACGAGCAGGAGGACGAGGTGGAGAAGTTCCGCGAGTTCCTCGATCAGATCTCGCCCGAAGACTTCGGGACCAACAGCCAGTGAGGGGTGGATCCACGGCCGGTGACCGGGATCGCCGGCCGTTGGTGACCCTCCGGCGCCGCCCCTCGACGGGCCGTACCGCAGCCGCTGTCAGAGCATTCGGCTAGCCTTTCCCCGCGGTGGGGTACGGGAAACCACTCCTAGGGTGATTATCACTCGGCGTGCCGAGTGTGGCGATCGTTGACGCACCCCTGGTGACTGCCTACCGTCGAGAAGGCAGGTCTAGGACGGAGGTCGGCGTGAGTAGCAGCGGCGACGGTACGGCTGGGGGCGCTCCCGGGATCAGTCCGGGGGGAAATGGTCCGTACCCTCCCCCGAACTCTCGGCTCCGCTCGAGCAGTGGGCACCCCCCTCACGGCAACGCGGCCGGCCTTTCTCCGCGGCGCCCGACGGCGGTGCCCGGTGACGACGGGGACGCCTTCGAAGAGGTCGGCTACCGCGGCCCCACAGCCTGCGCCGCAGCAGGCATCACCTACCGGCAGCTCGACTACTGGGCACGCACCGGTCTGGTCGAGCCCAGTGTGCGGCCCGCCTACGGTTCGGGGACGCAGCGGCTCTACAGCTTCCGGGACGTCGTCGTCCTGAAGATCGTCAAGCGGTTCCTGGACACCGGCGTCTCGCTGCAGAACATCCGCACCGCCGTGCAGCACCTCAAGGAGCGCGGATTCCGTGATCTGGAGCGGATGACGCTGATGAGCGACGGGGCGACCGTGTACGAGTGCACCTCGCCCGACGAGGTGCACGCGCTCCTCCAGGGCGGGCAGGGGATCTTCGGGATCGCCGTGGGTGTGGTGTGGCGTGACGTGGAGAGCGCTCTGTCGCAGTTGCACGGGGAGCGGATCGACACGGGGGAGACCCTGGTGCGGCCCAACCCCGCGGATGAGCTCGCGCGGCGGCGTAATCGGGCCGTTTGAGTTCGCGCGGCGGCGTAATCGGGCCGTTCGCGCGCGAACGGGCCGGCTGGGCCCCGTTCGTACGGTGTTCCGGGCGGCTGCCGCCCCCGGACCCCGCCATTCTCCGGAAGGGTCCCGTTGCGATCACAAGGAGGGGTTGCGGCAACGCCGCCCGGTACCGGGGCCATTGTCAGTGGTATGAGGCAGCATCGGTGCTGTGAGGACCTCACCGACGATCATGCATCTCGACATGGATGCCTTCTACGCCTCCGCGGAGCAGGCAGCCAAGCCGAGTCTGCGCGGCAAGGCCGTGATCGTCGGAGGGCTCGGACCGCGGGGAGTGGTGGCCACGGCCTCCTACGAGGCGCGGGTGTTCGGGGTGCACTCGGCGATGCCGATGGCCCAGGCGCGTCGACTGGCGCCGAACGCGGCGTACCTGGTGCCGAGGTTCGGCTTCTACCGGCAGATCAGCGAGCAGGTGATGGCGCTGTTGCGGGATCTGTCGCCGCTGGTGGAGCCGCTGAGTCTGGACGAGGCCTTCGTCGACCTGGAGGCCGGCG
Source organism: Streptomyces cavernae (assembly GCF_004023625.1). Lineage (GTDB taxonomy): Bacteria > Actinomycetota > Actinomycetes > Streptomycetales > Streptomycetaceae > Streptomyces > Streptomyces cavernae. The sequence goes on from NZ_RPDJ01000069.1 coordinate 9,574, forward strand.
AGGTGGCCTGGGACGCCGACTCGGCGCGGGCGGTGGGGGCCGGACTGCGCGCGGACATCAAGGCGGTGACCGGGCTCACCGGTTCGGTGGGGCTCGCGGCCTCCAAGATGCTCGCGAAGATGGCCTCGGAGGAGGCCAAGCCGGACGGGCTGGTGCTGATAGAGCCCGGGAGCGAGCGGGGGCACATCGGGCCGATGCCGGTGCGCACGCTGCCGGGCGTGGGGCCGGCCACGGGGGACCATCTGCGGCGGGCCGGGATACACACCGTGCAGGAGCTCGCCGAGGCCGGTGAGGACGAACTCGTACGGCTGCTGGGCAAGGCCCACGGCGGCGCGCTGTACGCGATGGCGCTGGCCCGCGACGAGCGGCCCGTGGTGGCCGAGCGGGACGCCAAGTCCGTGTCGGTCGAGGACACCTACGACACGGACATCCACGACCGGGTACGGGTGCGGATCGAGGTGCAGCGGCTCGCCGACCGGTGTGTGCGGCGGCTGCGGGAGGCCGGGCTGTCGGGGCGGACCATCGTGCTGAAGGTGCGGCGGTACGACTTCTCCACGCTGACCCGCTCCGAGACGCTGCGCGGGCCCACGGACGATCCCACGGTGGTCCGGGAGGCCGCCGCGCGGCTGCTGGAGTCGGTGGACACCACGGGAGGCGTACGGCTGCTGGGGGTGGGGGTCAGCGGGCTCGCCGACTACACGCAGGAGGATCTGTTCGCCCAGGCGGCCCACGCGGCGCAGCCGGTGGGGAGTGTGGGGGAGCCGTCGTGGCACGAACCGGAGGAGCCGGAGATCTCGGCCGGGGTCGAGCGGGCGGTCGCGCCGGCCGCGCGGAACTGGCGCGCGGGACAGGACGTACGGCATGCCGAGCACGGGCCGGGCTGGGTCCAGGGAAGTGGCCTCGGGCGGGTCACCGTGCGGTTCGAGACGCCCGGCTCCGCGCCGGGGCGGGTGCGCACGTTCCGTTGCGAGGATCCCGACCTCGAGCCCGCGGATCCGTTGCCGCTGGTGCCGCGCAGACCCGAGCCCGAGCAGCCCTTATACGCCGGGCTGGGCAGGCCCTGAGCGGTCACGGGGGAGCGGGGTGCGGTCCCGCGTCGTCCGGTGCTGTGCACGCCGGGTGGCAAGAGCCCTCGTACCTGGGCTGCCCGGGTGCTGCGACCACGCGGCGAGGCGTGGTGCGGGCGGCGCGGTGGGGCGCCTCACGTCCCCGAGGCCGCTCAGTTCTCGTCCGTGCCCGCGAGTTGCCCGAAGTCGGTGTCCGGCGGGGGCGGGGCGGCGACGTCCAGTCCGTAGTGGTGGTAGAGCTGGAGCTCCTGCTCGGGGGAGAGATGGCGGCCCACTCCGAAATCGGGGGCGTCCTTGATCAGGGCGCGCTCGAAGGGAATCCGCAGGGCACCTTCGACGAGTTCGCTGGGCTCCAGCGGGACGAAGGCGTCCCTGCCGAACAGGCCGGTCCTTATCGCCGCCCACTCGGGCACCCCGGTCGCGTCGTCGAGATACACCTCTTCGATGGTGCCGATCTTGGTGCCGTTGCGGTCGAACGCCTTGCGGCCGATCAGGTTGCGCGGATCGATGTCGGTCTGCACGGTCCCTCCACGGGGTCGCAACTCATCCGTAAGCACTACGAAAGAGCAGATCGCGGAAAGCGGCCACTTGAGCGATTCCGTTCGACGGCCGCTGGTAGGCTGACAACGGCTGCTGACCCTGTGCGGGAGAGTCCTCCGGAGCCACCGGAGGCGCCGAAGGAGCAACTCCTCCCCGGAATCTCTCAGGCCCCCGTACCGCACGGACGAGGTCACTCTGGAAAGCAGAGCGGGTGTCCACCTGGAAACTCGCTCTCACCGACGGTGAAAACCGGAGCGCTGTGCGGCGGTCCGGTGAAGCTCTCAGGTCGAGATGACAGAGGGGGAGGCCGTCGGGGTACCCGTACCGGGGTGCCCCTCGAAGGTCGCGTCAGACCAGGAGGCCTCCGCAATGACCGCCCATCGCACTCCGCTCACCGAGCTCGAGCAGGGGATCCCCTTCGAGCAGCGCCACATCGGCCCCGACACCGAGGCGTGGGCGAAGATGCTCGCGCAGGTCGGCTACGGCTCCCTCGACGAGCTGACGGCCATCGCGGTCCCCGAGGTGATAAGGAGCACCGAGGCGCTCGAGCTGCCCGGCGCGCGCACCGAGGCGGAGGTGCTGGCGGAACTGCGTTCCCTCGCCGACCGCAACCAGGTGCTCGACTCGATGATCGGGCTCGGCTACTACGGCACGTTCACGCCGCCGGTCATTCTGCGCAACGTCATGGAGAACCCCGCCTGGTACACCGCGTACACGCCGTACCAGCCGGAGATCTCGCAGGGCCGCCTCGAGGCGCTGCTGAACTTCCAGACGATGGTCGCCGACCTGACCGGGCTGCCGACCTCGGGGGCCTCCCTGCTCGACGAGGGCACCGCGGCCGCCGAGGCGATGGCGTTGTCCCGGCGGATGGGCAAGAACAAGAAGGGCCTGTTCCTGGTCGACGCGGACACGCTGCCGCAGACCATCGCCGTGATCGAGACCCGCGCCGAGCCGACCGGTGTCGAGGTCGTCGTCGCCGATCTGAGCGAAGGCATCCCGGCGGAGATCGCCGGGCGTGAGATCAACGGCGTGCTGCTGCAGTACCCCGGGACCTCCGGTGCCGTGCGGGACCTCAAGCCCGTCATCGAGCAGGCGCACGAACTCGGCGCGCTGGTGACGGTCGCCGCCGACCTGCTCGCCCTCGTTCTGCTGACCTCGCCCGGCGAGTTGGGCGCCGACATCGCCGTGGGCACCACACAGCGCTTCGGTGTCCCCATGGGCTTCGGCGGGCCGCACGCCGGCTACATGGCCGTGCGCGAGAAGTTCGCGCGCAGCCTGCCGGGGCGACTCGTCGGCGTCTCCGTGGACGCGGACGGCAACAAGGCGTACCGGCTCGCGCTGCAGACCCGCGAGCAGCACATCCGTCGTGAGAAGGCCACCAGCAACATCTGCACCGCCCAGGTGCTGCTCGCCGTCATGGCCGGGATGTACGCCGTCTACCACGGACCCGAGGGGCTGCGCACCATCGCTCGTCGTACACACCGGTACGCCACGATCCTCGCCGCGGGGCTCGCGGCCGGCGGAGTCGAGGTCGTGCACGGCGCCTACTTCGACACGCTGACGGTACGGGTCCCGGGCCGGGCCGCCGAGGTCGTCGCGGCTGCCCGTGAGCGGGGCGTCAACCTCCACCTCGTGGACGCCGACCACATTTCCCTCGCCTGCGACGAGACCACCACGCGCGGCCAACTGGCCGCCGTCTGGACCGCGTTCGGCGTCGAGGGCGATATCGCGGCATTCGACGAGACCACCGAGGACACCCTGCCCGAGGCGCTGCTGCGCACCGACGACTACCTGACGCACCCGGTCTTCCACCAGCACCGCTCCGAGACCGCGATGCTGCGCTATCTGCGCCGGCTCGCCGACCGCGACTACGCGCTCGACCGCGGCATGATCCCGCTGGGCTCCTGCACCATGAAGCTCAACGCCACCACGGAGATGGAGCCGGTCACCTGGCCCGAGTTCGGGCAGCTGCACCCGTTCGCGCCGGCCGAGCAGGCGCAGGGTTACCTCACGCTCATCCGTGAGCTGGAGGAGCGGCTCGCCGAGGTCACCGGCTACGACAAGGTCTCGCTGCAGCCCAACGCCGGTTCGCAGGGCGAGCTGGCCGGACTGCTGGCCGTGCGCGGCTACCACCGCGCGAACGGCGACGAGCAGCGCACCGTATGCCTCATCCCGTCCTCCGCGCACGGCACCAACGCCGCGAGTGCCGTGATGGCGGGGATGAAGGTCGTCGTCGTGAAGACCGCCGAGGACGGCGAGATCGACGTCGAGGACCTGCGCGCCAAGATCGAGCAGTACCGGGACGAGCTGTCGGTGCTGATGATCACCTACCCGTCGACCCACGGGGTCTTCGAGGAGCACGTCGCCGAGATCTGCGCGGCCGTGCACGACGCCGGCGGGCAGGTCTACGTCGACGGCGCCAACCTCAACGCGCTGGTGGGCCTCGCCGAGCCGGGCCGCTTCGGCGGTGACGTCTCGCACCTGAACCTGCACAAGACGTTCTGCATCCCGCACGGCGGCGGCGGTCCGGGTGTCGGGCCGGTCGGTGTGCGGGAGCACCTGGCGCCCTACCTGCCCAACCACCCGCTGCAGCCGGCGGCGGGTCCCGAGACGGGTGTGGGACCCATTTCGGCGGCTCCGTGGGGTTCGGCGGGGATCCTGCCCATCTCGTGGGCGTACGTCCGGCTGATGGGCGGCGACGGCCTGCGGCGGGCCACACAGGTGGCCGTGCTCTCCGCCAACTACATCGCCAAGCGTCTGGAGCCGCACTACCCGGTGCTCTACACCGGCCCGGGCGGGCTGGTCGCGCACGAGTGCATCATCGATCTGCGTCCGCTGACGAAGGCGACCGGCGTGAGCGTCGACGACGTCGCCAAGCGGCTCATCGACTACGGATTCCACGCGCCGACCATGTCCTTCCCGGTGGCCGGGACGCTGATGATCGAGCCGACCGAGTCGGAGGACCTTCAGGAGCTGGACCGGTTCTGCGAGGCGATGATCGCGATCCGTGGGGAGATCGAGAAGGTCGGCTCGGGGGAGTGGCCCGCGGACGACAACCCGCTGCGGAACGCTCCGCACACCGCCGCCGCGCTCGCCGGTGCCTGGGAGCACGCCTACAGCCGCGAGGAGGCCGTCTTCCCGGCCGGTGTCGTGGCCGCGGACAAGTACTGGCCGCCGGTGCGGCGCATCGACCAGGCCTACGGCGACCGCAACCTGGTCTGCTCCTGCCCGCCGCTGGACGCCTACGAGGACTGACCTCGGGTACCGGCTCTGCCTGCGTTGTGCCGGCAGTGCTCGGGCCGGGCCGTGACGGGCCGGCCCGAGCACTCTCCATGCCGAGGGTCCCCGGGCCCAGGGTGTGAATCCAGTGAGGGAGCTGTGCTGGACACACGGGCCTGGCCCGGCGAATGGTGTGCTTGGCGCAACGTCCTCCGGGGAGGTTCAAGTGGACGGCTCTCTCAGCCATCGCCATGTCGATGTGAACGGGGTCCGGCTGCACATCGCGGAGCAGGGGGAGGGGCCGCTGGTCGTGCTGCTGCACGGCTGGCCCGAGAGCTGGTACTCGTGGCGGTACCAGTTCGGTCCGCTCGCCGCGGCGGGATACCGGATCGTGGCACCCGACCAGCGTGGCTACGCCGACAGCGAGCAGCCGCCGGACGTCGCCTCGTACACGCTGCTGCACATGGTCGGCGATGTGATCGGTCTGATCCAGGAGCTGGGTGAGGAGCGGGCGGTCGTGGTGGGGCACGACTGGGGAGCACCGGTCGCCTGGACAGCGGCGCTGCTGCGGCCGGACGTGGTGCGTGCCGTGGCAGGGCTCAGCATCCCGCCGAGCCCGCCCGGCGGGATGGGCTCGACCTCCGCGATGCGCGCCCGGTACGGCGAGGGGTTCTACCAGGTGCACTTCCAGCGGCCGGGCGTCGCCGACGCCGAGCTGGTGAAGGACCTGCCCACGACGTTCCGGCGGATCCTGTACGGCGCCTCCGGCGACAACCCCGTCAACGAAGAGCCTCGTCCATGGATCATTCCGGAGGGTCAGGGGCTGCTGGACACGATGCCGGAGCCCGCCGAACTGCCGGGCTGGCTCACCGAGGCGGACATCCGCGTCTTCGTCGACGGCTACGCCGGGCACGGCGAGCGGGCGTTCACCGGCCCCCTCAACTGGTACAGGAACGTCGATCGGAACAACGAACTCCTGGCGCCCTTCCGGGGCCGCCGGATCGACGTGCCGGCCCTGTACATGGTGGGCGACCGGGACATGGTCACGTCATTGCGCGGCACGAACAGACTGCGCGCCTCGCTGCGGGTGACGGCGCCGCTGCTGCAGGCCGATGTGACGCTGCCGGGCTGCGGGCACTGGACCCAGCAGGAGCGGCCCGCCGAGGTCAACGCCGCGCTGCTCGACTTCCTCGCCGGGGCCGGTGTCCGGGCCGCCGACTGAGCGCGGTACACCGCCGAGGTCGTCGGACTACGTGGAGTGACCATCTTCGGACATGCGTCGGGGCCGGTGCGGAAGGTCTCCGTCCGGCCCCTCATATGCCTGGGCAGCTACTCGGATGTGCGGTACGCGCAACTGCCCGGTTGTGCGCTCTGCGGCTCAGGCCGCCGTCATCACCTGCTCCAAGTCCAGCGGACGGTGCGGGGCGATGATCTGGCCGTCCGGCAGGAGCTCACCGGTGTCCTCGAAGAGCAGGACGCCGTTGCACAGCAGGCTCCACCCCTGCTCCGGGTGGTGCGCCACGAGAAGCGCTGCTTCCCTGTCGGCGGAGTCGGCTGTGGGACACGGTGGCTGGTGCTGGCACATGGTGGATGGGATCTCTCGCTGTGTCGTGATGGCTGCGATGTGTGTCGTGCTGTCTGTCCTGCGGCTCGATGTGTTCATGGCCGCCCCCCGTCGACGATTCGTCGGAACCCAGTGTTGCCCTACGAAACGTAAATCCGCAGGGATTTTGCAGTAGCGCTCCTCACAGGTTGATGACGCATCCCTCGAGAGGGCGGTTCAGTGCTACTCCCCGGTTACTTCGGGTGGTTCTCAGTGGCCGGATAGGGCTAGTCCGGTCGGGTGATCAGGCGTTTTTCCCTCGATTCCCCTCGTACGAGCGCTGTCCGGCCCGTATGAGCGAAGTGCCCCGCGGCCGGGTCGCGGCGGCGGGGCACGGTCGCCGAGGGAATGCTCCGGCGGACGGCGGGCAGGCGTCAGACGGTGGTCCTGGGCGGGAGTCGCGGACGGGTCCCCGGACGGAGGTTCGTACGGGACCCAGTGGCCTGTCGGGGTACTAGGCGGGAGTGATGAGCAGTGGCGCGGGAGGAGTGAGCCGGTGGGTGAGGACCGGCAGGAGTTCGGAGACGCGGTGCGGGCGGTGGGCCGCTATACCGGGCGGCGCCGGCGCCAGGGGTACCAGCAGATCGGTGGCGGCCGGGTGGCCGGTCGTTCCGTCGGCCGCGCAGTCGCCGTGCAGCCAGAGCGTCAGCATGTACAGCTCCGGTACGGACAGCAGCCGCGGCTGGTAGGGCTGCTGCATGGCCTCGGCCTGCCGGAGGGCGTGTTCGGTGGAGGCGACGTACGGGCCCTCGAAGAAGTGCGAGAAGGCCCAGCCGTCCGGAGTCAGCCTGGTCTCCGCCGCGGCGAGCGCACGGTCACCGCCGCGGACGAGAAAACGCCACCCGGCGAGCCGGGTGGCCGATGCGCCTGCCGGAGTGATCCGGTCCAGGACGTGCAGTGGCAGGGGTGTCTCCGCCACGGCGGGCCCCTGGGCGGCGCGCAGGGACGGGGTACGGGCCTCACGGACGGCGGTCGGGGAACTGAGGGCTGTGAGAACGGTGCGGAGGGCGGGCGCGGGAGCCGGGGGGACATGCAGCGGCATGGTGGGTCGCCTCTCATTCGACAGGCAAGACGGCGCGAGGGCGGGGGCGGACGACGCTGTCAGCTCTCGGGGTCAGAGGGGGCGCGTGCGGAGACCACGAGTGCCGACTCTCTGCCTCTCGCGGAGTTTATACGAGGCGTGTTCGGGTGATGTTTCGGCTAGTCGTTACGGCTATTGCCCGCAAGGCGGTATTCGGTCACTGAAACGTGCTATTCACCAGGAATTTTCATGACCGTAAGGCGATGACCTCGTCTTTCACCTGCCCCGCGGACGGCCGGTTGTCGTCGGCATTTATCACGAGGTCCTCCGGCGCTGAAACCGCACGGTGCGCCATGCCCGGTGAATGTGCCAATGGACAGCACCGCACAGCCTAGCGGTCGACGGGGCCGGGCAGGAGAGTTATTAATGACGTTGTCGGGGCATCATCCCCGGGACATCAGCCCGTGCGTGGCGGGCTGCCCATCCGAGGAGGGACGCTTCCATGGGGGAGAAGGTCGTGGCAGGGCCGGTCGGCCTGTCCGATCGACACCGCTACCGTGAGAAGCTCCGGCAGTGCCTGACGGGGCTGGCGCGACTGCTGGAGGCGGAGCGGTTCGACCGCCCCAGGAATCTCATGGGTCTGGAGATCGAACTGAATCTCGCCGGGTCGGACGGCATGCCGAGAATGATGAATGCGCAAGTACTCGAGCGCATCGCGAGCAGGGATTTCCAGACCGAACTCGGAATGTTCAACCTCGAAGTGAATATCGCTCCGCACCGATTGGGCGGGCGGGTGCTGGATCAGCTCGCCGAGGAGTTGCGTACCTCGCTGAACTATGCCAACCGCAAGGCCAATGAGGTCGATGCCGGGATCGTGATGATCGGAATTCTTCCGACGCTCGGCCGTAATGATCTGGTGTCCGCGAACCTCTCCGACGTCGATCGCTACGCGCTCCTCAACGACCAGATCGTGGCCGCCCGCGGCGAGGACTTCGCGCTCGACATCGAGGGCGTCGAGCACCTCAGGTGCACTTCCGCCTCCATCACCCCCGAGGCCGCCTGCACCTCGGTGCAACTGCACCTCCAGGTGACACCCGAGCGCTTCGCCGCCGCCTGGAACGCCGCGCAGGCGACGGCCGCAGCGCAGGTCGCGGTCGGGGCCAACGCCCCGTTCCTGTTCGGCCGCGAGCTGTGGCGGGAGTCGCGGCCCCCGCTCTTCCAGCAGTCCATCGACACCCGGCCGCCCGAACTCCAGGCCCAGGGGGTGCGGCCGCGGACCTGGTTCGGCGAGCGCTGGATCTCCTCGGCGTACGACCTCTTCGAGGAGAACCTGCGCTACTTCCCCGCCCTGCTGCCCATCTGCGACGACGAGGACCCGCTGCGCGTCCTGGACGAGGGCGGCATCCCGAAGCTCAGTGAACTGGTGCTGCACAACGGCACGGTCTACCGCTGGAACCGCCCCGTCTACGGAATCGCCGACGGAGTCCCGCACCTGCGCGTGGAGAACCGCGTGCTGCCCGCCGGTCCCACGGTCACCGACGTCATCGCCAACGCGGCCTTCTACTACGGGCTCGTGCGCGCTCTCGCCGACGAACCGCGGCCGGTGTGGACCCGGCTGCCGTTCGAGGCCGCGGCGGACAACTTCGAGCGTGCCTGCCGCTACGGCATCGAGGCCGAGCTGGACTGGCCGCGGAGGGGCCGGTACGGCGGGGTGAACCGGGTGCCGGCGGCGGAACTGGTGCTGGACGAACTGCTTCCGCTCGCCGCGGCGGGGCTGGACGCCTGGGGCGTCGAACCCGTCGACCGCGACTTCTACCTCGGGGTGATCGAGCAGCGGTGCCGGCTGCGGGTGAACGGCGCGACCTGGCAGTCCACCACCTTCCACCGGTCCCTGAAAAGCGGCCTGGAACGGGAGGCCGCGCTCGCCGCCACGACCCAGCGCTACTGCGAGCTGATGCACGCCGGGGACCCGGTGCACTCCTGGCCGGTCGGGTTACCGGAACCGGCGGCGCAGCTGAGCTGACTTCCGGCCGGGAGTCTCCCCCGGTCTCGGGCCCGGTCTCAGCCCAGGCTGCCCGCATTCACGATGGCCTTGAGGATCACCGAGTGGATCTGCGAGGGGTCGCTGACCTGATGGCCCGAGCCGCCGGTCGCCTTCGCGATCTGCTCGACCTCGTTCCTGTCGGCATCGGGGCCCACGGCGACCGCGATCAGCGGCACCGGACGCTCCGGATCGGTGATCTTCTGCAGTTCGGTTATGAGGTTGGAGCGCGAGATGCTGCCCGGGTCCTGGTTCGCGCCGTCGGTGAGGACCACCACGGCGTTGAACTTCCCTTGTGCGTAAGTGGAGCTGGCGGCCTTGTACGCGGCCAGCGTGGTGTCGTACAGGCCGGTCGCGCCGCCCGGGATGGGCTTGAGGCCGGTGAAGGCCACCGACAGCGCGTCACGCTGGGTGCCCGAGCCGACCTGGTCCCCGAGCCTCCTGGTCGGCACCAGTTCTTCGTAGTCCCGGTCGCCGTCCAGTTCGGTGGAGAACTCCCACAGCCCGATCTCGTCCTCCGGCGTGAAGGTCGCCAGCGCCTGCAGCAGCGACGCCTTGGTCACGTCCATCCGCGACTGTCTGCCGCCCGGCACCGGATCCGACATCGAGGAGGAGACGTCGACGACCGTGAGGAGACGGGCACTCTGCACGGTGATCGTCCACACCCCCAACGTCTCCTCGACGGCCTTCACCGAGGCGGGCCGGGGTGCCGACTGCGAGTACGGCTGCGGGGAACTGCCGCCCGCCCGGGTGACCAACGCGGTCGGCACGTCGTCGTTGTCGGTGCGGAAGCCGTGGTCCTCCAGGATCTCCCGGCCGTACCTCTCCCCGAGCAGCGTCAGGAAGCGCAGCGCGGCACGGCTCTGGTCCGTCGTCGGGGACGAGGAGTTGACCAGGGTGAACGGGTAGTCGAGCCGGGGTGATCCGTCCTCGGGGTAGAAGAAATCGAGTCCGCTGCCACTGTTCTCCGCGGAGTTGTGGACGAACGCCGACTGCTCGGACAGGATCAGCGCCTGGTTGCGCTTCGGATTGCCCTGCTCGGTGCCGGAGACGTCACGTGGCAGGGTGTCCAGGACCTGGCTGTCGGTGTCGCTGGTGCGCTGGGAGAGCGCCTTGAGCATCGCCGCGGCCTGCGTGTCGCCACCGGAGTTGCCGGAGCCGGCGGTCGAGGCGGTCAACTGGGTCAGGGCGAGCAGCCCGGTCGCGCTGCGGGACGGGTCGGCCGTGCCCAGTTTCAGCTGGTCGCTCCGCATCGTCGCGGCGGCCAGCTCGGCCCAGGTGTAGGTCTTCTGCGGCCAGCCCAGCGACTGCGCCGCCGAGGGCACCATGGCGACGCCGACCGGGGAGGACGCCACATTGCCCGTTGACGTCACCGGGTCGCCGTTGCCCTGTCGGGAGACACGGTCCACCCACACGGAGGAGTCCGGCACCCACACCTGGAAGCCGTCCGTGCCCTTGCCCTTGCCCGCCTGGAACGCTTCGGCCATCTTGGCCGACTCGCGAGCGGTGACCCGGACGTCGAAGCAGTGGCCGTCCGAGATGGCCTCGTCCTCCTTGGCCTTCCGGGCGACGGCCTTCAGGGCGGGGGCCAGGTCGGGCGAGGCGGCCACGTTCAGGCGTACGGCCTCGTCACGGCAGGACTCACCGAAGGAGAGCAGCCCGGCACGGACCGCGACCGCCGTGCCGGACGCCGCACACAGGACGAGGACCGTGGCCAGGACCACACTGCGGCCGCGGGTCCGCGGGCGGGGGTCGGTGACACCCGCCCTGCGCGCGTTGGGCAAGCTGTGTCTTCCCATGGCGGTGAGTGCCTTCCATGAAGTGAGACCTGAAACGGTGACAGCCGTAGGTCAACGCAAAAAGGGGAGGCACGCCCGTACGGCGTCCGTCCCCCCAACGGTCTGTCGCGCAGGTTCTTCGCAACTTCATTCGAGACCTTAGCGGGGTGAAGATAGGGGTGGCGGGATTTAACAACTGGAGGCAGGAGTGCATGCGGAGGCGGGGCCTGTGGCCGATTCTTTTCCCATTGAGCGGCCGACACGAAAGATCCTTCGGAACGAGACACTGATCGTCCTCGGGCTTTCGCTGGGCGCGAGTGGGGTGTCCGCGCTGATCAGCTTTGTCGGGTCGGTCACCAAACCGGGAGGACTCAAGGACCAGGCGGCCACCCTCAACTCCTCGGCGGCGCCCGGTCGGCCCTGGCTCGATCTTGCCTGGCAGTTGTTCGGGATCGCGTCGGCGCTGGTGCCCGTGGTCCTCGTCGCGCATCTGATGCTGCGGGAGGGGAGCGGGCTGCGCGCCCTCGGATTCGACCGCAGCCGCCCCTGGCCCGATCTGGGGCGCGGCGCCGCGATCGCCGCCGTCATCGGCAGCACCGGCATCGCCTTCTATCTGGCGGCCCGGGGGCTGGGCTTCAACCTCACCGTGGTGCCGGAGGCGCTGCCCGACGTGTGGTGGAAGTACCCGGTCCTCGTCCTCTCCGCGATCCAGAACGCGGTGCTCGAGGAGGTGATCGTCGTCGGCTATTTGCTGCGCAGGCTGGGGCAGTTGGGCTGGACCCCGGGCACCGCGCTGATGGCGAGTTCGGTGCTGCGCGGCTCGTACCACCTCTATCAGGGCATCGGCGGCTTCCTCGGCAATGTGGCGATGGGCGTGGTCTTCGTCTACCTGTACCGCCGCTGGGGCCGGGTGGGGCCGCTGGTGGTGGCCCATTCGCTGCTCGACATCGGCGCGTTCGTGGGGTACGCGCTGCTGGCGGGGAAGGTGGGGTGGCTGCCCACCGCGTGAGGGTGCCCGGTGGGAGCGTGAGGGCGTGCCCGGTGTACGCGGTAGGGGGTGCCTGTGGGTGCGTGATGGCGTGCCTGGGGCGCGTGAGGGCGTGCCTCGGGGCCGAGGGCGTGCATCGGGGTGCGGAAGGCGTATTCGGGACTGCCAAAGGCTTTCCTGGGAGTGCGCCGGGAAGTGCCGTGGTCGGAGGGGTGTACGACGGGGTCGTACACCCCTCGACTGCGCTTGCTCCTACGCGAGGAGTTCTCCGTCGATGACGGTGGTCGCCCGTCCCTTCAACAGCGTGCGCTCGCCGCGCAGTTCGGTGCGGACGAGGCCGGTGCGGGGTGAGGCCTGGAGACCGGTGAGGGCCGGCCGGCCGAGGCGTTCGGACCAGTAGGGGGCGAGGGCGGTGTGGGCGCTGCCGGTCACCGGGTCCTCGTCGATGCCGATGCGCGGGAAGAAGCAGCGGGAGACGAAGTCGTAGCCGCGTGAGGGGTCTTCGGCGCGGGCGGTGGCGATGACGCCGCGCTCGGAGTACCGCGCCAGGGCCCTGTGATCGGGTACGAGGGACAGCACGGTCTTCTCGTCGGCGAGTTCCAGCAGCAGGTCGCCGACGTTCGGCCCGGTGTCGAAGACGGTCCGTGGCTCGGCGCCGAGGGCTCCGGCGAGCCCGTCCGGGAGGTCGGCCGGCGTGAGCGGGGCGGTGGGGAAGTCAAGGACGATCGAGCCGTCGTCCTGGACCGTCGCGCTGAGCGTGCCGCTCAGCGTGCTGAACCGTACGGGCCCGGAGGCGGCCCCGGTGCTGTGCAGCACGTGCGCTGTCGCCAGCGTGGCGTGACCGCACATCGCGACCTCGGCGGCCGGGGTGAACCAGCGCAGGGCCCACTCGCCGTTCGGCAGCGGGTGCGCGAACGCGGTCTCGGCATGGTTGACCTCGCGTGCCACGTTCTGGAGCCAGGTGTCCTCGGGGAAGGAGTCGAGGAGGAGGACCCCGGCCGGATTGCCGGCGAAGGGGCGGTCGGTGAAGGCGTCGACGATACGAATCCGCATGGGCCGAAGCTAGGGGGCCGGCGAAGCCGCAGGCCAAGGCCAATTCGAGAGTGCTGGCTTGTCTCAGGGAAGTTAGTCGCCTGCGTTGCGCTGACCTGCGCGGACCGGATTGAGTGAGACGCGTGGACTTGGTTCGTCGAGACGGACTGCAGCTGTCCGTGTCGTGTGGTCTCAGTCGATCCGCGTACAGGGTGGGAGAGTCGGCTGCGCGTGCGGGGCGGCGGCAAGGGGCTGGTCGGGCATGCCGGTGCGGTGCTGCTGCGCAGGTGCGCGGACCGGGTGGGCCTGACCGATGCGCTCGCGGCCGTGCTGCTGGTGGGTGTCGGGCACGGCCGGCGGGAGCGTGCGCGGTCGTCGTCCAGCTTGCGGTGACCATCGGGCTCGGCGCGGCGAACCTGAGCGAGGCCGTACAACTTGGCCTGCACCAGCGGGACTTGTTCGGCCCGGCCGCATCGGACCCCACCACCCGCCGCACCCTGGCCGGCCTGGACGAATCGGCGCTGACGCGGATGGCGAAGGCCCGTCGGACGGTGCGCCGGCAGCGTCACGCGACGGCCCACCCCCGACGTCAGGGGACAGACATTACGGGCGAGCCACCGAGCCGCTCAGCGACCGAACCCCGCTGACGGATCGAGGTCTAAGGGCTTGCCGGGAAATAAATCGTCGGCGAGCATCTGTCCTGAGCTGCAGTGTCAAGACCCGGAGCACGCAAGTTGTATCCCGGCAAGCCCTAAGGCCGGTCACGTGGTGCCGCGTACATTCAACCTTGGTGTCAGGACGATAGGGGGTGGCAGTTCGCCGGCCAGGAGTTGGTCGACTTGGTGGATGGCCAGTTCGCCCAGCCGTCGCTTGTCGAGGTGGAGGGTGGTCAGTGGCGGGTCGACCAGATCGACGACGCTCAGCCCGTCGTAGCCGACCAGTGCGCAGTCGTCCGGTACTTGGACGCCGAGCCGGCGGGCGGCCCGGAGCGCGCCGATCGCAACCAGGTCGTTGAAGGCGACCACGGCGGTGAGGTCTGGGCGCGCGGAGTACAGCGCCTCGAACGCGGCGGCGCCCCCGGCCGGGGACTGCTCACCCATGACAACCCAGCCCTCGTCGACGGGCAGCGCATGTTCGCCGACGACTTCGAGGAAAGTGCGGCGCCGGACCATCGGGGCGCTCACGCACTCGCAGTCGATCATGCCGATCCGGCGGTGACCCCGGTCGATCAGGTGCTGCATCCCGGCCCGGATTCCGGCCGCGGTGTCGATGTGGACCAACGCGTGGTTCGACGAGTCCAGCCCGCGATCGACCAGAACCAGCGGCACGGTGCCCACGTACGGCTCGAGCTGCGCATCGGGATGGCTGATGTAGCCGACAAGAGCGTCAACCTGTTGGCCGAGTGAGCGGACCAAGGCAAGTTCCCGGGACCGGTCGTTCTCGGTGCTGGCCACGAGCACTTGCCAGTCGCGTTCGTCCGCGGCCGCAATCACTCCCGCCACGAACTCTGGGAAGAAGGGATTGACCACGTCGGGGACGATGAGCCCGACGGATACCACGTCCGGGCGGACCAGCCCCCGGCCGAACCGGCTGGGCCGGTACCGCAACTGCCTTGCGACATCGAGCACGCGTTGCTGAGTCCCCGGATCGATCTCCCCCTTGCCGTTGATCGCCCGGGAGACGGTCTGATGGGACACGCCTGCCGCCTGAGCGACGTCGCGGAGCGTGACGCGCTTGACGGTTCTCACACCCCGCGCCCGCTGGTCTTCCGTTTCCCGCTGTCCGGCCACGCTGCCCACTCACTTCTGTTCCTGTGCCGCCCTGTGTCCAAGTCAATCAGGTTCACCGGCCTGCCGCGCCATCACCAGCCCGGCACTGCCACGAGAGCAAGGCGGCGCCAGAACGCCACCGGCGGATCGTGAGCCGTCCGGCGGCGGGCGTTGACGGAATCTCCTTCCCTGAGCAAGAATCCCGTTAACGGTCACGTTAGCGGTAACGGAATGAGCGAAGGAGAGCACAGTGGCTTCATCGAGGGGCCCTCTACCGCACGAGCCCCACCCGATGTTCCGTGGCGTGTTCCACAGTTGGCACGCAAAGGCCGGCGTCTTTTCGGCGCTGCCAGACGCACCTGTGGAGCCGGATGATCCGCAGCCTTGGTGGCGCCGACTGACAGTTCGGCGGCAGAAGCCGAGCCGCGGTGGATCTTCGCTCGGTCGGTCCACGGCGGCTCCCCGGGGCTGTCCTGCTCCCAGTGGGGATGGTCCGAGCTGACAAGAAGTGTTCCGCTGTTCGAGGGTCAGATCCTCCGGCGAGGGCCGGATCGAGGGTGAGTCCGCGGCAGCGAGGCGACGAACGTGCCGATCGCAGAACGTTGCAGCGAACACCGGTTGCAATGACGCCTGGGAACGGCGAACCAACGCACAACAGCTGCAGCAGTGCCACCGGACAAGGCTCAAGGAGAGAGTGAAGCGCCCCGCCCCGATCTACGCCTGAGCCGGGACACGGCGTCGATTCGTCGTGATCAAGGAACTCCTCGGCCACCCACATCGGCGTCACCGCCGGCGTCTACGCCCACGCCCGACTCCGCCTCCAACGCCAAGCCATCGACACCCTCAACGGCTCCTCAGTGGGCCGTCGGCTGTCCGTCGTGGCTGATGGGGACAGGCCGGTCGGGCATGCCGGGGCGGTGCTGCTGCGCCGGTGCGCGGACCGCACGGGACTCACGGGTGCACTGACCGGGGTGCTGCCGTCCAGCACGGCAGTCGGCTGGCGGGAACGCGCCGGGGTACTGGCGCACCTCCGGTCGCGACCGTGCTGGGGCGGCGAACTTTCCGGAGGCCGAGCAACTCCAGTTGCATCAACGGCCGTTGTTCGGACTCGCGGTCTCGGACTCCACCGCTCCCGGGACGCCGGCCCCTCGACGAGGCCACCCTGGTGAAGATCGCGAAGGCGCGGGCGAGGGCGCGTCGGCATGTGTGGAGTCTGCTGCGTGTGTGGCCGGGCGGCCTCCCGTGGCTGACGGTGGCGGGCAGGCGGCTGACCGGCTGGATCGTCATCGACCTCGACGCCACCATCATCACCTCGGCGTCGAAGAAGGCCGGGGCTGCGGTCACGTTCGAAAATTCCCGAGACGGGACAAGTGCTGTCCGTTCTCACCGAACCCAGTCGACGCCGACTCGCTGACCAGGCCGGACTGACTTCGTTGAGACGACCGCTCATCGAGCCGTCGCCGCCATCCCATCTGGTCGACCTGCGACGACTGGATTTGTTGAGGCGGATCGCTGCTCGACTCGGATCGTTGAGACGGGACAAGTTGGGACAGGGAAGTTAGTCGACGGCGGTCGTGTGACCTGCGGCGACTAACTTCCCTGTCAAAACGCCGATCGCAACCTCGTGGTCATGACGACCACCCTGGACTTGGCCTGGCTGTGAAGCGGCACTTTCTGCCTGCTTCTTCTTTAACCTTTGGGCGGACCCTCAGCAAGACCGGTAGGTTCTCCGCGGTGACCTTGATGGAGAGGCAGGGCCTCGCGTCAATGACCGACGAGGCCCAGTTGCGCTGGATGGCGCTGGGAGACACGACCCGGAAGCCGCCCGTAGTCATGCTCCATGGCGGTCCGGGTCTGCCGGACTACCTGGGCGATGTCGCCCCCATGGTCGCGGATCTTGCGCCCGTGTACCGGTATGACCAGCGTGGCACGGGCCGATCCCCGTGGCGGGGGCACCATTCCTTCGCCCGGCATGTCGACGATCTCGCCGAGCTGCTCGATGCATGGGACGTGCCCAAGGCCGTGCTGATTGGGCACTCCTATGGCGCCACCTTGGCCAGCCGGTTCTGCCTGACGCACCCAGACCGGGTTGCCGGGATGCTGCTGATGTGCGGGCCATTCGTCGGTGACTGGCGGACTGGGGACCGAGCGGAGCGAGGCCGCCGCATGTCCGCAGCACAGCAGGAGCGACTCCGTGCATTGGAGGAGACGCCGGACCGCACGGAGGAGCAGGAAGTCGAGCTGCTCACGCTGGCCTGGTTCACCGACCACGCGGATCCCGAACGCGGGTGGCACTGGGCCGCGCAGGGCGCCCGGCGGCGTCGCCCCGTTAACTGGGATATGAACGGTGAACTCGGAAAGGAAGGACGCGCGGACCCGCTCGATGAGCATCTTGTCGAGCTGCGCGCTCGCCTGCCCGCGCGAGCGGAGCTCCTCGGTGGGGCCGATGATCCTCGCCCTGTGTCGGCTCTTGAATCACTTGCGCTCCGGCTCGATCTTCCGCTGACGCGGATCGAGGGCGCTGGGCACGAACCCTGGTTGGAGCAGCCCGACGTCGTGCGTGCGCACCTTCGGCGATTCGTGCAGGCCGCGGTGGGTGCATAAGGCTTCGACCCTGTGATTATGTGCTCCGACCAAGGTGTGCAGACGGAGACGATCCTCTCAGTTGCGGTAGTAGGGGTGCAACGGGCTCCGCCGGGTCTCGGGAGGCGGTTTGCCCGGTTGGGATGCCGAGGCGACGACTTCGCGTGGGAAGAAGGCATCGTAGATGCGCCAGCTGCGGTGGAACGCAACGAACTTGTGGATCGAGAAGTAATGCTCAACCCATTGGATCAGGGGGTCGTTGCGGTTCTTTGGTGTGTAGCCGAGGAGGATGCCGCGGGCGGTGATTTGTTCGACCAGCCAACTGATGTGGCCAGAGGCGACCGTCCGTCGTTCCCACTCCTGACCTGCGAGAAGGCCAGTGAGTGCCACGACCTGTGGGTGAAAGAGCATCGCGAGTGTGAGGTCTTGAGAGGGGGATTTCCCGCTGCCGTCGGTAAGAAGACAGTGGGCTGTGCTGACGAGGCCGAATGGGTCCGCGGTGTCCTGCAGCCACGTGAGGTAGATCTTGCGCGCGCCCGGATAGGCGTTGCGGACCCAGCGACGACCGTGACGCGTGATCAGGTTCCAGTGGTGTTTCTGGGCCTGTAGTGCGTCGGGGAGTTTGCTGATGTCGACCTCTCCTCAGCGTTGGTGATGCCGTCGCCGATCCAGAGGCGGTGGCGCAGACAGATGTTGCGCTCGTGGGTGGTCCAGCAGGTCACGGGCATGGTGATGCCTGCGGTGTGTGTGCAGCGGCGGCAGGCGGGACGCTGGACGGCGGTTCGCAAGGTGGTCCGCGGACGGCCGAAGGTTCCAGGCCTGCCGGGGCTGTCATCGTCGAAAAACTCCGGCAGCGCGAGCTCCAGCGCGGCGCTATGGACTCCGGCCGCGGTGGCGAGAGGTTCCAGAAGCGAGTTGGCGGGCGTCTTCGTGGTGCGGCGAATGTGCAGGAGGGGCAGTAGCCGGTCGGTGGGGAGGTGGTTGGCGGTGGCCAGTCGGCGCAGGAAGGAGTCCAGGGTCTCGTTGTGGAAGAGAGGAATGGTGCAAGGGAGCGGCTGTCGCAATGGCATCAGCTGTCGAGATCTTGCAGACGATGTGTGTCGGGATGCATTCTGAGGCGTTCGCGGCGAGCTGCGGCGTGGCAGCCGGGCGAGCACCTCGTTGGATGGTGTTCGTCTTGGGGTGGGCGGATCCTTTGGGGCTGGAGATGTCGGCCGCAGTGTGCGCACTGGCCGTTGGCCCAGCGGGCCTCGTAGGAGGCTTTCCGGCAGGTGTCGGCGTACACGTGAACGCGGCCAGTCACGTACGAGTGAAAAGGGCCGCTTGTTGAGGCGGTGAGTCCTGTTGCTCGGCAGTCTGCTGCTACTTGGTCAGGGGCGGCGGAGGGCAGCTGACGATG
>NZ_RPDJ01000070.1 GCF_004023625.1 Streptomyces cavernae
CGGCGGCCCCGGCGGTCCGCGTCCGAACCCCGGCATGATGCCGCAGCGTCCCGCTGCCGGCCCCCGTCCCGGCGGCGGCCCCGGTGGCCGTGGGCCCGGCGGTGCCGGTCGTCCGGGCGGCGGCGGTCGTCCGGGTGGCGGCGGCGGTTTCGCCGGTCGTCCGGGTGGCGGCGGCGGTGCCGGTCGTCCCGGTGGCGGCGGCGGTTTCGCCGGTCGTCCCGGTGGCGGCGGTCCCGGTGGCGGCGGCGGCTTCGGTGGCGGCGGTGGCCGTCCCGGCTTCGGCGGTCGTCCCGGTGGTCCGGGTGGGCGCGGTGGCACGCAGGGTGCCTTCGGCCGTCCCGGTGGTCCGGCGCGTCGTGGCCGCAAGTCGAAGCGGCAGCGCCGTCAGGAGTACGAGGCCATGCAGGCCCCGTCGGTCGGCGGCGTGATGCTGCCTCGCGGCAACGGCGAGACCATTCGCCTGTCGCGCGGTGCGTCGCTCACCGACTTCGCGGAGAAGATCAAGGCCAACCCGGCGTCCCTCGTCGCGGTCATGATGAACCTCGGCGAGATGGTCACGGCCACGCAGTCCGTCTCCGACGAGACGCTGCAGCTCCTCGCCGACGAGATGAACTACACCGTTCAGATCGTCAGCCCCGAGGAGGAGGACCGCGAGCTTCTCGAGTCCTTCGACCTCGAGTTCGGTGAGGACGAGGGCGACGAGGACGACCTGGTGGTCCGCCCGCCGGTCGTCACCGTCATGGGTCACGTCGACCACGGTAAGACCCGCCTGCTCGACGCCATCCGCAAGACGAACGTCATCGCGGGCGAGGCCGGCGGCATCACCCAGCACATCGGTGCCTACCAGGTCACGACCGAGGTCAACGAAGAGGATCGCAAGATCACCTTCATCGACACCCCGGGTCACGAGGCGTTCACCGCCATGCGTGCCCGTGGTGCCAAGTCGACCGACATCGCGATCCTGGTCGTCGCGGCCAACGACGGCGTCATGCCGCAGACGGTCGAGGCGCTCAACCACGCCAAGGCGGCCGACGTGCCGATCGTCGTCGCGGTCAACAAGATCGACGTCGAGGGCGCGGACCCGACCAAGGTGCGCGGTCAGCTGACCGAGTACGGTCTGGTGGCCGAGGAGTACGGCGGCGACACGATGTTCGTCGACATCTCCGCCAAGCAGGGCCTGCACATCGACGAGCTGCTGGAAGCGGTCATCCTGACCGCGGACGCCTCGCTCGACCTCAGGGCCAACCCGAAGCAGGACGCGCAGGGCATCTCGATCGAGTCCCGTCTCGACCGCGGCCGCGGTGCCGTGGCGACGGTGCTCGTCCAGCGAGGCACGCTGCGGGTCGGCGACACGATGGTGGTCGGCGACGCCTACGGCCGAGTCCGCGCCATGCTCGACGACAACGGCAACAACGTCGCCGAGGCCGGCCCGTCGACGCCGGTTCAGGTCCTGGGCCTGACCAACGTCCCGGGTGCGGGTGACAACTTCATCGTGGTCGACGAGGACCGTACGGCCCGTCAGATCGCCGAGAAGCGCGCCGCCCGTGAGCGCAACGCGGCCTTCGCCAAGCGCACGCGCCGCGTCTCGCTCGAGGACCTGGACAAGGTGCTGAAGGCCGGCGAGGTCCAGCAGCTGAACCTGATCATCAAGGGTGACGCTTCTGGTTCCGTCGAGGCACTCGAGTCCTCGCTGCTCCAGCTCGACGTCGGCGAAGAGGTCGACATCCGGGTCCTGCACCGCGGCGTCGGTGCGGTCACGGAGTCCGACATCGACCTGGCGATGGGCTCGGACGCCATCGTGATCGGCTTCAACGTGCGCGCCGCCGGGCGTGCGCAGCAGATGGCCGAGCGCGAGGGTGTGGACGTCCGCTACTACTCGGTCATCTACCAGGCGATCGAGGAGATCGAGGCGGCCCTCAAGGGCATGCTCAAGCCGGAGTTCGAGGAGGTCGAGCTCGGTACGGCGGAGATCCGCGAGGTCTTCAAGTCGTCCAAGCTGGGCAACATCGCGGGTGTTCTCATCCGCTCCGGTGAGGTCAGGCGGAACACCAAGGCCCGCCTGCTGCGCGACGGCAAGGTGGTCGCGGAGAACCTCAACATCGAGGGCCTGCGTCGCTTCAAGGACGACGTCACCGAGATCCGCGAAGGGTTCGAGGGCGGTATCAACCTCGGCAACTTCAACGACATCAAGGTCGACGACGTCATCGCGACGTACGAGATGCGGGAGAAGCCGCGGGCGTAACCGCCCAGCAGTCCGGCCGGAGGGGCAAGTCCCCTCCGGCCGCCTGGCTGTTGCGGGACCTCGAGCCGTGTGGGGGCGTGCCCTGTTTTCAGGGGCGCGGGGAACTGCGCGACCAGCCACAACCCACCGGCACCCGGCACCACAGCCCGGGGCAGCCCCGAATTCGCGAAGAGCTTCAAGGGGGGCAGCCTCCTTGGCGGGGTCGAAGGTGCGGCAGCCCCTGGGGGAGGGAAGGGCAAGGGCGGCGGGGGCGGAAAACCCCGTCGAGCAAAACGAGCCTTCCCTGTACGGTTCTGATGTTCCTGCCAAACCAAGGCACCGGGACCATCGATCCCGTACCGGCGGGTCATCCGGGTACACACATGTATGTGGGGACTCTGTCCTTCGACCTCCTCCTCGGCGACGTACGGTCACTGAAGGAGAAGCGTTCCGTCGTCCGTCCGATCGTGGCCGAGCTCCAGCGCAAGTACGCGGTGAGCGCGGCGGAGGTCGATCACATGGACCTCCACCGCCGGGCCGGCATCGGCCTCGCGATGGTCTCCGGCGACGCGGGACATCTGAGCGACGTACTGGACCGCTGCGAGCGGCTGGTCGCCGGACGCCCGGAAGTGGAACTGCTGTCGGTCAGACGACGCTTCCACGGCGAAGACGACTGAGACCGAAGACGAACGTAGAACAGGAAGAACGGGAGACGGACCAGTGGCCGACAACGCGCGGGCGAAGAGGCTGGCGGACCTCATCCGAGAGGTGGTGGCCCAGAAGCTGCAGCGCGGGATCAAGGACCCGCGGCTCGGTTCGCACGTCACCATCACGGACACCAGGGTGACCGGGGACCTGCGGGAGGCGACCGTCTTCTACACGGTGTACGGCGACGAGGAGGAGCGCACCGCCGCCGCGGCGGGCCTGGAGAGCGCCAAGGGCGTGCTCCGCTCCGAGGTGGGCAGGGCCGCGGGCGTGAAGTTCACGCCGACCCTGACCTTCGTGGCGGACGCCCTCCCGGACACCGCCCGCACCATCGAGGACCTCCTCGACAAGGCGCGCGCCTCCGACGCCAAGGTCCGCGAGGCCTCCGCGGGCGCCGACTACGCCGGCGAGGCAGACCCGTACAAGAAGCCCGGGGACGACGAGACGGACGGCGACGCCGCGGAATGACGCAGAAGCACACCACGCCCGACGGGCTTGTCGTCGTCGACAAGCCGTCGGGCTTCACTTCGCACGACGTGGTCGCCAAGATGCGCGGGATCGCCAGAACCCGACGCGTCGGCCACGCGGGCACGCTCGACCCCATGGCGACGGGCGTCCTCGTCCTCGGCGTGGAGAAGGCCACCAAACTGCTCGGCCATCTCGCACTGACCGAGAAGGAGTACGTCGGCACGATCCGCCTCGGCCAGAACACGATCACCGACGACGCCGAGGGCGAGATCACCTCCTCCGTGGACGCCTCCGAGGTGACCCGGGACGCCATCGACGCCGGGATCGCCAAGCTGACCGGCGACATCATGCAGGTGCCGTCCAAGGTCAGCGCCATCAAGATCAACGGTGTGCGCTCCTACAAACGGGCCCGCGAGGGCGAGGAGTTCGAGATCCCGGCCCGCCCGGTGACCGTCTCGTCGTTCGCGGTGTACGACGTCCGGGACGCCGTAGCCGACGACGGCACACCGGTGCTGGACCTCGTCGTGTCGGTGGTCTGCTCGTCCGGCACGTACATCCGGGCGCTGGCCCGCGACCTCGGCGCTGACCTCGGCGTCGGCGGACACCTCACCGCACTGCGCCGGACACGCGTCGGCCCGTACAAACTGGAGTCCGCCCGCACTCTGGAGCAACTCCAGCAGGAGCTGACCGTGATGCCCGTGGCCGAGGCCGCCGCGGCGGCGTTCCCGCGCTGGGACGTGGACGCCCGTCGGGCGCGGCTGCTGCTCAACGGCGTCCGGCTGGAGATGCCCGAGGAGTACGCGGGCGTCGGCGCGGTGGCGGCCTTCGACCCGGAGGGGCGCCTGCTGGCCCTGTTGGAGGAACACAAGGGCAAGGCGAAGAGCCTGGCCGTGTTCGGCTGAGCCGGTCGGCTTCGTCGTGGAGCGACGTTCACGGGGACACACGTTCGCGCCGCTCCACGTCCCCCCTCCCCATGACGTGTATCCATCGCTCCATGGCCATTCACCCGACCGAGCGGGCGCTCGGAGTGAACCGAGGGTCGGAAGGGGGCGCGTTCGCTTCGGGATCTCTGCCGCCGGTTGTGCGAATCGGGTTCTGTGCCGGCGATCGCCCGGTGCGGTTCGCCCGTGGCGGGAGGATGGGGCGTACCGTGCGCTCTCCGCGTGCGCCGCGTCACAGCCCGGTGCCGATGCGGGCGGGAGGCGTCCGGCATGGCACCCTTAGACCTGCGTAAGAGGAAGAGACGGACACGGGTTCGACGAGGAGCGGTCACAGTGCAGCGCTGGCGTGGCTTGGAGGACATCCCCGAGGACTGGGGACGCAGCGTCGTCACCATCGGCTCCTACGACGGAGTCCACCGCGGACACCAGCTGATCATCCGGCATGCCGTGGACCGCGCTCGTGAGCTGGGCATCCCTTCGGTGGTCGTCACCTTCGACCCGCACCCGAGCGAGGTCGTGCGCCCCGGCAGCCATCCCCCGCTGCTCGCCCCGCACCACCGACGGGCCGAGCTGATGGCGGAGCTGGGTGTCGACGCCGTGCTGATCCTGCCCTTCACCACCGAGTTCTCCAAGCTCTCGCCCGCCGATTTCGTGGCCAAGGTCCTGGTCGACAAGCTGCACGCGAAGGCCGTCGTCGAGGGGCCGAACTTCCGCTTCGGCCACAAGGCCGCGGGCAACGTGGCGTTCCTGGCCGAGCAGGGAGTCACCTACGACTTCGAGGTCGAGGTCGTGGACCTGTTCGTGACCGGTGAGGCGGGCGGCGGCGAACCCTTCTCATCGACGCTCACCCGCCGGCTGATCGCCGAGGGCGACGTCGAGGGCGCCCATGAGATCCTCGGCCGGCCGCACCGGGTGGAGGGTGTGGTGGTGCGCGGCGCCCAGCGCGGCCGTGAACTCGGCTTCCCCACCGCCAACGTCGAGACGCTGCCGCATACCGCGATCCCCGCCGACGGCGTCTACGCCGGCTGGCTGCACGCGGATGGCGAGGCGATGCCCGCGGCGATCTCGGTCGGTACGAACCCCCAGTTCGACGGCACGGAACGCACGGTGGAGGCGTACGCCATCGACCGCGTGGGCCTCGATCTGTACGGACTGCACGTCGCGGTGGAGTTCCTCGCCTACGTCCGCGGCCAGGCACGCTTCGAGTCCATCGACGCGTTGCTGGTGGCGATCGCGGACGACGTGAAGCAGGCGCGGGAACTGGTGGCGGCGTACGAGGGCTGATCCGCAGCCCCCTCGAGTGCGGGGTGTGCGCCGTGGTCCGAACGCCCGGCTCACCCCGCCCCCGCCCGCGCCGCCTTCGCCCGCACCCAGTGACAGGCCACCTGCGTCCCCGTCCCGGCCCCCAGCACCGGCAACTCCTCCGTACGGCAGGCATCGGCGACCCCCGCACGCGCCGCCTCCCCACTCGCCAGCACCTGGCAGCGGGCATGGAAGCGGCACCCGGACGGCACCCGGGACGGATCCGGCGGCTCCCCGGTCAGCACCACCGGCTCCCCGGGCGCCTCGGGAAGCACCGACAACAGCGCCCGGGTGTAGGGGTGCCGCGGTGCCGTCAGCACCTGCTCCACCTCACCGGTTTCCACGATCCGGCCCAGATACATCACCGCGACCCGATCGGCGATGTTCCACGCCAGCCCCAGATCGTGCGTCACCACCAGCGCCGCCAGCCCGAGTTCAGTGCGCAGCCGCAGCAGGAGCGCCAGGATCTCACCGCGCACGGAGGCGTCCAGCGAGGCCACCGGCTCGTCGGCGACGACGAGTTCGGGTTCCAGGACCAGCGCGCCCGCGATCACGACCCGCTGCCGCTGGCCGCCCGACAACTGGTGCGGGTAACGCAGGAAGAACCGCTCGGGCGGTCGGAGCCCGGCCCGTGCGAGCGCTCCGGCGACCGCGGTCCGCTCGTCACCGGGGTAGCGGTGGATGCGCAGCCCTTCGGCCACCGCGTCGTACACGGTGTGCCGGGGGTTGAGGGACCCGCTGGGGTCCTGCAGCACCAACTGGGCTCGTCTGCGGTAGGACTTCAGGGCGCGTGGGGCGTAGTCGAGCGGGCTCCCGGCGAAGGTCACACGGCCCGAGGAGGTCGGCACCAGCCCCAGCAGTGAGCGCGCGAGCGTGGTCTTGCCACAGCCCGACTCCCCGACGAGGGCCACGATCTCACCGGGCCGGATGTCGAGGTCGACCCCGTCGACGGCTCTGACGGGCGGGGCACCGTGCCGGCCGGGGAAGGCCACGTGCAACTGCTGGGCGCTGAGCAGCGGTGCCGGGGCCGGGGGAGAGGCTGCGGAAGCGGCCCGGGGCGTGGCGGTCACGGGGTGCCACCCCCGCTCTCGGAGACGGCGGCGGGGGCGCCATCCTCGTACTCGGAGACGACGGCCGCGCCGGCGTCAGGGACTGCACGGGCCGAGCCACCCGCGGCTGCACAGACCGAGCCGTCCGCGACGGCCTGTGCCGGGCCGTCCGTCCTGGGAAGGGCTGAGCCGTCCGCCCCGGCTCGGGCCGAGCCGTCCGCCCCGACTCGGGCCGAGCCGTCGTCCCTTCCGGCACGGGTCGAGCCGTCCGCCGTCAGAACCGCCGACGGTGGCATCTGGCCCGCGTCGGTCCCCGGCCGCTCCCATGCACCCGCACCCGCACCCGCACCCGGCCCCGCGCCCACCGGTACCTCCACCCGTACACAGGCCGCCCGCCGCCCCGGCCCGGCGTCCCGCAGCGGCTGGTCCTGCGAACCGCAGGTGTCCAGCGCCACCGGGCACCGCGGATGGAACGTGCATCCCGGTGGCAGTCCCGCGGGGTCCGGCGGATCGCCCGGCAGCCCCCGCGGGGCGAACCGCGCAGCCGGGTCGCCGATCCGCGGGAACGCCGCAGACAGCGCCCGGCCGTAGGGGTGGCGGGCGTCCTCGTACACGTCGCGTGCGGGGCCCTCCTCGACCACCCGTCCCGCGTACATCACCGCGAGCCGGTCGCAGGTGTCGGCCAGGACCGCCAGGTCGTGGCTGATCATCACCAGTCCCAGCTCCTGTTCGGCGACGAGTTCCTCGATCAGGCGCAGGATCTGGGCCTGGACCATCACGTCCAGCGCCGTCGTCGGCTCGTCCGCGATGACCAGCCGGGGATCGCAGGCGAGCGCCATGGCGATCATGACGCGCTGGCGCTGGCCACCCGACAACTCGTGCGGATACGCGGCCGCCCGGGCGGCCGGCAGGCCCACCTGCTCGAGGAGTTCGCCGGTCCGCTTCCGCGCCGCGGCCGGTGTCGCCCCGCTGTGCAGCAGTACCGGCTCGGCGATCTGGTCCCCGACGCGGTGCACCGCGTTCAGCGAGTGCATCGCCCCCTGGAAGACGATCGAGGCGCCGGCCCAGCGGACCGCCCGCAGCCGGCCCCACTTCATGGCCAGCACGTCCTCGCCGTCCAGCAGGACCTCCCCGGTGACCCGGGTCCCTGGGGGCAGCAGCCTGAGCAGCGCCAGGGCCAGGGTGGACTTGCCGCACCCGGACTCGCCCGCGATGCCGAGCTTCTGCCCCGCGTCCAGGGCCAGGCTCACCCCGCGCACGGCCGCGGCACCTCCCGGGTACGTGACCTCGAGGTTCCGTACGTCCAGCAGACTCGGCTTCATCGGGCCACCCCCAACTTGGGGTTGAGAACGGATTCGACGGCGCGTCCGCACAGGGTGAAGGCGAGCGCGACCACGGCGATCGCGATACCCGGCGGGACGAGGTACCACCAGTGGCCCGAGCTGACCGCGCCCGCCTCGCGCGCGTCCTGGAGCAGCCCGCCCCACGACACGGTCGTCGGGTCGCCGAGGCCGAGGAACGCGAGGGTCGCCTCGGCGAGGATCGCGGAGGAGATCATCAGCGTCGTCTGGGCCAGCACCAGCGGCATGACGTTCGGCAGCACATGACGGGACATGATGTGCCAGTGCCCGCCACCGAGCGCGGTGGCCCGTTCGATGTACGGGCGCGACTCCACGGCCAGCGTCTGGGCCCGCACCAGCCGGGCCGTGGTCGGCCAGGACGTCACACCGATCGCGAGAACGACCGTGCCGAGCGACCGGGACATCACCGTGGCCAGCGCGATCGCCAGCACCAGCGTCGGCATGACCAGGAACCAGTCCGTGATCCGCATCATCACGGTCGCGTACCAGCCACGGAAGTGCCCCGCGGTGATCCCCACCACCGCCCCGATCGCGACCGACAGCACGGCCGCGAGCAGCCCGACCAGCAGGGAGACCCGGGCCCCCCAGACGACGAGCCCCAGCACGCCCCGGCCGAACCGGTCGGTGCCGAAGGGGAACGCGGCGCTCGGGCGCTCCAGCGGGCGGCCCGGCGCGTCCGTCACGCTCTGCACGTCCGGGCCGACGGTCAGCGGCGCGGTGAGCGCCAGCAAGGCGAAGAACCCGAGCGCGGCCAGACCGGCGAGGCCCGCCCGATGGGTGCGGTACTGCCGCCAGAACCGCACGGCCGTGTCCCGGCGCCGCTGCCGGGCGAGCGCCCGCGGGCTCGGGCTCGGGGCCGGGACCGGGGCATCAGTTTCCGGGGTCTGTGTCGTCATCGGCCCACCCTCGGGTCCAGCAGCGGATAGACGAGGTCGGCCAGCGTGTTCATCACGATCACCGCCGCCGCGAAGACGAAGAACAGCCCCTGCACGAGCGGCAGATCGGGAACGCTCAGCGCCTGGTAGAACAGCCCGCCGAGGCCGGGCCAGGAGAACACCGTTTCGACGAGGATCACCCCGGCCACCGTCCGCCCGAGATTGACGAAGATCAACGTCACGGTCGGCAGCATCGCGTTGGGGACCGCGTGCCGACGGCGCACCAGATCGTCACGCAGGCCCTTGGCCCGGGCCGTCGTCAGATAGTCGCCGCCCATCTCGTCCAGCAGCGCCGAACGGGTCACCAGCAGCGTCTGCCCGTACTCGACCGCGACCAGCGTCACCACCGGCAGGACCAGATGGTGGGCGACGTCGACGGCGTACGCGAACCCCTCCTGGCCGCCCGACTCCATGCCGCCCGTCGGGAACAGCCCGGGGATCGGTCCCATGCCCACCGCGAACACGATGATGAGCAGCAACCCCAGCCAGAACGACGGGATGGAGTAAAGCGTCAGCGCCAGCCCGGTGTTGAACCGGTCGCCGGGTCCGCCGCCCCGCCAGGCCGCGCGGGCGCCGAGCCAGACGCCGAGCAGCGTGTAGAGCACGAACGCCGTGCCGGTGAGCAGCAGCGTGTTCGGCAGCGCCTCGGTGATCTTGTCGATGACCGGCGCCCGGAACTGGTACGAGGTCCCGAGACCACCGGTCAGCGCCTGGCCGCAGTAGTTCGTGAACTGCTTCCACAGCGGCAGGTCGAGCCCGAACTCCTGCCGATAGGCGGCCAGTTGCTCCGCCGACACCTGGCGGCCGCCCGTCATGAACTTCACCGGGTCGCCGGGGATCAGCCGGAAGAGGAAGAAACTGGTGACGAGGACGGCGAGCAGTGAGACGACCGCACCGCCCACCTTGCCCGCCACATACCGCGGATACCCGGAACCGACCCGCCCGGCCCGCCGCCCGGTCGCGCGTGGACCGGTCGCCCGTGGCCCGGATGCCCGCGGACCGCCGGAGTCCTCGGCGAGCGCGGGCGTCGCTTCAGCGGCCATCGGTCTATTCGCGATCGTCGGCGGTGGCCCTGCGGCGCAGCCCCAGGAGGACCGCGACGCCGGTCAGGACGACGACACCCGTGACGATCCCGACGATGACGCCCGTGGAACCCGCCCCCTCGGAGGACTTGCCGGACGACTCGGCCGGTACCGCGGACCACCAGCTCCAGTAGCCGTCCTGGCCGTAGATGTTGCCCCCGGACCTGGGCATCGCCTCGATCGACGCGATCTGGTCCGTGCGATAGGCCTCCACCGCGTTCGGGTACGCGATGACGTTCATGTACCCGGTGTCGTACAGCCGGGACTCCATCTCCTTTACGATGGCCGCCCGCTTGGCGGGGTCGTGCTCGGCCAGCTGCCGCTCGTACAGCTTGTCGTACTTCTTGTCGCAGATGAAGTTGTCGGTCGCGCCGGTCTCCTTGCGGGTCTTCGGGAGCGCGGCGCAGGTGTGGATGGACAGCACGTAGTCGGGATCGGGGTTGACGGACCAGCCGTCGAAGGCCAGGTCGTAGGTGCCGGCCAGCCAGGGGTCGGTCACGTTGTCCCGGCAGTCGAGGCTGACGCCGATGCCCAGTTCACCCCACCACTCCTGGAGGTACTTGCCGACCGCCTTGTCGTTCGGGTCGGTGGCGTGGCACAGCACCCGGTACGTGATCGGCTTGCCGTCTTTCCCCAGGCGCTTGCCCTCGTCGTTCTTCTCGTAGCCCGCCTCGTCGAGGAGCCGCGCCGCCTTCTTCGGGTCGTACGCCAGTTCCTGCTTGCGCGACGGCTTCCAGGAGTACGGGGCGAAGCGCGGCGGGATGTAGCCCGCGCCCGCGATCGCGTGCCCCTGGAAGACCCTGTCGATGATGGTCTTCCGGTCCACCGCCATGAACAGCGCGTGCCGGACCTTCTGGTCACGAAGGGAGCCGTGGCCGTCGCCGAACTCGGTGCCGTCCTGGGCCCGGGCGCCAGGGTTGGTTGCGAGGGCGTAGAAGCGGCGGCCGGGAGCGTCGTTGACCTCGATGTCCGGCCGGCCCTTGAGCGCGGCGGCCTGTGCCGGGGTCAGACCGCTGACGAAGGACACCTCTCCCTTCTGGAGGGCCGCGACCGCCGCGTCCCCGTCCTTGTAGTACTTGAAGAGCAGTTCGTCGAACTTGGGTGCGCCACGCCAGAAGGTCCTGTTCGCCTTCAGCCGTACGTAGCTGTCCGCCTTGTAGCCGGTGAGGATGAACGGACCGTTGCCGACGATCGGGAAGGTCTTGTCGTTGTTGAACTTCGAGACGTCACCGACCTTCTCCCAGACGTGCTTGGGAACGATCGGCACGTCCAGCGCGGCCATCGTGGCCTGCGGCTTCTTCAGCCGGATGACCAGTTTGGTGGGACTGGGCGCGGTGACCTTCTTGAAGTTGGCGACGAAGCTGCCGGCGGCGGTGGCGGCACCCTTGTCGGTCATCATCTTGTTGAACGTCCAGGCCGCGTCCTCGGCGGTCACCCGACGTCCGTCCGACCACGTGGAGTTCGAGCGGATCCGGTAGGTCCAGGTGAGCTTGTCGTCCGTGGTCTCCCACTGGGTGGCCAGGCCCGGGATGGCGCGGTTGTCCGAGGGGTCGTAGTTGGTCAGGTACTCGTAGACCAGCCGGTGGATGCTGGTGCTGACCAGACGGGTCGCCAGGAACGGACTGAGCGAGTCGACGCTCTGCGCCACGGCGACGGTGAGGACCTTCTCCTCAGCCGCGTGGGCACGCCGGGGTGCCGGGTCGAGCGGGGTGGTGAGGGCGGCAGTCAGCGTGAGGGCGGCGGCCGCCGAGCCGGCGAGCAACCGGGGCGCCCGGCCTGTGGGCCGCGACGACGGGCGCGTGGGGCCCCCGCCGTACTGATCCTGTCTGTCCATGGGCTGTGACCTCGCGTCATCACTCGAAGTCCTCCGACTGTGCGGGCACCCATGGGCTGATCTGGGAAAAAGCGCGGCCCGCACCCTCGATCGAGGGTGCGGGCCGCGTCCGGATTGGGCCGGACGGCCTACTGCTGCGAGGGCGGCGAAGGCGTCTGCTCCGGCCCCGGGTCCTGCCCTTGGTTCGGCACCTGCCCTTGGTTCGGCACCTGCGGGTGTCCGGGGTTCTGTCCGTGGCCGGGCTGGGACTGGTGACCGGGTGGGGTCGGCGGGTGGAACGGCTGGCCCGGCTGGGGCCCGCCCAGCTGGGGCCCGCCCGGGGTGGGCTGGGGTGGCTGCTGCCAGTTCGCCGGAGCCGGCTGGGCGGGGCCTGGCTGGGCGGGATTCCCCGCTTGGTGGGGTGGTTGTCCCGGCTGGTACCGCGGCTGTCCCGGCGGCTCCTGCTGGTAGGGAGGCGCGGCCGGGCCCGGTTGCGGGTAACCGTAGGGCTGGCCCGGCTGCGGGTACCCGTAGGGCTGGCCGGGCTGGGGCACGCCCGGTGCGGGCTGGCCGGGCTGGGGCACGCCCGGTGCGGGCTGGCCGGGCTGGGGCACGCCCGGTGCGGGCTGCCCCAGCTGCGGATAGGCATACGGCTGCCCAGGTTGCGGATAGCCGTAGGGCTGGCCGGGTTGCGGGTAGCCGTAGGGCTGGCCGGGTTGCGGGTAGCCGTAGGGCTGGCCGGGCGGCGGGGCTGTCGGCTGTCCCTCCGGGACCGGCTGGGCTCCGGGCTGCCCGCCCGGCTGCGGGTACGGCTGTCCTTGCGGTAGGCCATGCCCCGGCGGCACGACCTGTCCTTGTGGTCCTCCCTGCGGTACGTCCTGTCCCGGCGGTACCTGCCCGGGAACGGGCTGGCCGGCAATGGGCTGCCCGGGAAGGGGCTGCCCGGGAAGGGGCTGGCCGGCAATGGGCTGCCCGGGAACGGGCTGGCCGGGAACGGGGCCGGGAACGGGGCCGGGAACCGGCTGCCCGGGCAGGGGCTGTCCCGGGAGCGGCGGGGCTGCCACCGGCGGGGGATTGCCGTCCGACGTCCACAGTCCGTGCGACTGCTGGTGCCGGACGAAGTCCTCGGCGACCAGCGCGGCCAGGTTGAAGTACGCCTCGCGAACCTTCGGCCGCATCATGTCGAGGTCGACCTCGGCGCCGGCGGACAGATGCTCGTCGAAGGGCACGACCACGACCCCGCGGCACCGCGTCTTGAAGTGGTTGACGATGTCATCCACCTTGATCATCTTTCCGGTCTCGCGCACCCCGGAGATCACGGTCAGGGACCGCGAGACGAGGTCCGCGTATCCGTGCGCGGACAGCCAGTCCAGCGTCGTACTGGCGCTGCTGGCCCCGTCCACGGACGGCGTCGAGATGATGATGAGCTGGTCGGCGAGGTCGAGGACACCGCGCATGGCGCTGTAGAGCAGTCCCGTGCCCGAGTCGGTCAGGATGATCGGGTACTGCCTCCCGAGCACGTCGATCGCGCGCCGGTAGTCCTCGTCGTTGAAGGTCGTGGACACGGCCGGGTCGACATCATTGGCGATGATCTCCAGACCGGACGGCGCCTGGGAGGTGAACCGCCGGATGTCCATGTACGAGTTGAGGTACGGGATCGCCTGCACGAGATCACGGATGGTGGCCCCCGTCTCGCGCCGCACTCGACGGCCGAGCGTTCCGGCGTCCGGATTGGCGTCGATCGCCAGGATCTTGTCCTGCCGCTCGCTGGCGAGGGTGGCGCCGAGCGCCGTGGTGGTCGTCGTCTTGCCGACGCCGCCCTTGAGGCTGATGACGGCGATGCGGTAGCAGGACAGCACCGGGGTGCGGATCAGCTCAAGCTTCCGCTGCCGTTCGGCCTCCTCCTTCTTCGCGCCGAACTTGAACCGAGAGCTCCCGCCGACCGGACGGCTGCTCTTCGCCTTCTGCTTCTTGCTGTTGAGCAGCCGGTCGGAGGAGAGCTCCACCGCGGCGGTGTACCCGAGCGGCGCACCGGGGTTCGTACGCTCGCGCTGATCATGCTGCACCGGCTGGGGCCAGGAGGTGCCGAGGCGGGGATCGACGGGACCCTGCGGGTTCGGTACGCCGGGCTGGGGCTGGGGCTGGGGCTGGGGCTGGGGCTGGGGCTGTGCTTGCGGCGCTGGCTGGGCCTGCTGCTGCGGCTGCGCCGGTGGCTCCGGCTGTGGTTGTGGTTGGAACGGGGCGGCGGGTTGGTGCGGAGGCTGCTGCGGGAGCGGCTGGGCGGGTGGTGGCGTCTGCTGCGGCGGGGCTCCGAAAGGCGGCTCCGGGGCGGTCCGTTGGTGGGGGAAGCCATAACCGGCGGGTGTGGGTTGCGCAGGCGAGTCGGGGGCCGACTGGGCTGGGGCGTCCGTCGGTTCGGGGGCGTCCGCCCGGGCCGCGGCAGGCGACTCGGCCGGGCCGGCAGGGGGCGCCACCGGAGGCTGGGCATGGTCCGTCGGGGCACCGGGCTGCGCGGCCGGCGGCGAGGCCGCGGCACCGAACGGCGGGAAGCCGTAGCCACTGTGCGGACTGTGCGGAACTTGCGGACTGTGCGGGTCTTGCGGAGCGGTCGGGGCCTGATCTTCGAAGGGTGCCTGTGGTACGGGTCCGGCCTGGTCCCGAGGCCCTGGCTGGTCACGGGGCTCCGGCTGGTCCTGAGGCCCTGGGAGTTCGGGGGGCGGCGCCGATGGTGGCGTACCGATCTGGGGAAAGCCGTAGCCGCCGTGCGGGGTTGGCGGGTCGGGTTGTGACGGGGCGGCGGGTGTCCCGGGGTTCGGCGCTGAAGCCGGGGGCTCGGCCGGAGCCGGACCAGGAACTGGCGCCGGGGCCTGAGGAACTGCGCTGAACTGAGGGAACCCGTAGCCCCCGGTCTGGGACGGCGGGCTCGCCGGGGGAGCACTCGGTGTCGACGGCCAGGCGGGCGGTGAGGGCTGCGGTGCCTGCGGCTGGTCCGGCGGCATCGGGGCTTGCGGCTGCGCCTCGGGCTGTGCCTGTGCCTGCGGTTGCGCGGCCGGAGCCTGTGGCGGAACCGCGTCCGAGGGCGTCATAGGCCACTGACCACCGGGCGCGGGTGCGGCGGGCTGGAAGGCGGGCGGCAGCGGCG
This sequence comes from Streptomyces cavernae, assembly GCF_004023625.1. GTDB lineage: Bacteria > Actinomycetota > Actinomycetes > Streptomycetales > Streptomycetaceae > Streptomyces > Streptomyces cavernae. Next base: position 15,020 of record NZ_RPDJ01000070.1, read on the forward strand.
GCAGCCCGCCCTGCGGGACCGGCGGCGGCGCCCAAGCGGGAGGCGTGTCCTGTACGACACCGGAATCGCCGACTCCGGCCTCGGGCGCGACGTCCTGGGGCAGGACGTCTTGAGGGGCGACGTCTTGCGGCACAACGTCCTGCGGCACGACGTCCTGAGGCTCGGCATCATGCGGCGGGGCGTCCGCGGGGACCGCGTCTCGGGGCTCGGCGTGCTGCGGCTCGGCGTCCTGCGGCTCGACGTGCTGCGGGTCTGCGTCCTGGGGCGCCGCGTCTTGTGGTTCGGCCTCCGAAGGCCCTGCGTCCTGCGGCTGAGCCTCCTGCGGTTGGGCGTCCTGCGTTTCGGACGCCTCGGGCTCGCCATCACGCGAATCCGGCTCCGCGTCCTGAGGCACGAGGCCCGGTGCCGCCGGCGCCTGGGGCGCGAGCACCTGGGGCGCAGGCGCGGAATCCTGGGGCTCGTCCCCATCCGCGCCAGCCACGACCTCACCCCGAGACGTGTCACCAGCGACCTCGGCCGCGTCGTCCCGGACCGGCTCGCCATCGCCTTCGCCGGTCTCCGCACCGCCTTCGACCGTCGCGCCCCCGCCTTCGCCGGTCTCCGCACCGCCTTCGACCGTCGCGCCCCCGCCTTCGCCGGTCTCCGCACCGCCTTCGACCGTCGCGCCCCCGCCTTCGCCGGTCTCCGCACCGCCTTCGACCGTCGCGGCCCCGCCTTCGCCGGTCTCCGCACCGCCTTCGACCGTCGCGGCCCCGCCTTCGCCGGTCTCCGCACCGCCTTCGACCGTCGCGGCCCCGCCTTCGCCGGTCTCCGCACCGTCTGCGTCCGACCCGGCCTGGGCTACGACCGGCTCCGCGACCTGTGCGGCGGCGTCACCGTTCTCGTCTATGTCACCTTCGCTCCCGGCGGCGCCGTCGCCCACCGCGCCGTCGTCATCAGCGGCACCGGACGGGCCGACGGAAACGTCATTCGAACCCTCGCGGGGTCCCCCGCCGTATCCCTGCGCGGATCCCTCCTCGGATCCCTCGCCAACCCCCGGCCCGTCAGCCGTGGTCTCGACGGCCGGGCTTTCCGCGCCCTGTACGTTCCCTGCCTGTGCCTCCGCCTCGACTGGCTCACCTACGTCACCTGCGTCGCCTACGTCACCTGCGTCGCCTACGTCACCTGCGTCGCCTTCGGCGTCGACGGCCCCGGACGCGGCACCCGCTTCGGCGCCCCGCTCAACTACCTCCCGCTTCAGGGCCATCGGAGAGATGCGCAGAGTGGCCCTGCTCTCCAGGTCCCCGTTTTCCGACTCCGGCTCCCCGTCACCGTCGCCCGCGACGGGCGCCGGTGCAGGTGTGACAGGGAGGGCTGGTGGGACGGACACCGCCGGAGGCTCCCAAGTGGGCCGAAAACCACTACCCGCCGGAAGGCCGGGAACCGAGGCAAGACCCCCTGGCGGAACAGCCGGCGCGGGCGGAACAGCGGGAGCCGATGGAACAGCGGGAGCCGATGGACCGGCCGCGACGGGCGGAACAGCCGGGTCGGCAGGAGGCGTTGACGGCGACGTAGGAGAAGGCGCCATCGCACCCCCGCTGTTGGAAGCGTTCTGCGTGTACCAGGCAGGCGGTGCGTAGTCGATGGTGAACTCGCCCGTGGTCTCGGCGTCGGACTCGGCGTCGGACTGATCATCGCCGGCTGGGTCCCAGCCCCCGCGGATCTCGTCCCGATCGCTGCTCACAATGCCTCCTGGTGTGGTCCTGCTCCCTCGGGCCGGGGTGGGCGCGACCGTTCGACCGCCGATGCTCCCCCTGCGGAACGCGGGCCGCCCGTCGTCGGGTTGTGGCAGCGCGCCCCGTCCCAGCCTAATCACCGCAACCCTCACGACGGCAGGCCCATCGGCCCCACCGTCACCTCGGAAGCGCCATAAACGCACAACAGAGGGGGCCGACGTGCCCCGCATGTCGGCCCCCTCCCGTAAAAACCGCTCGGTGTTCGGTGTCAATCGGGACGGCTCCCGGACCGCCTCCCGGGCCGGCTCCCACAACCGTCCAGAACGGCTCCCGGAGCGTCCCGGAGTGACTCCGTGTCAACTCCCCGCGCGGATGCGGCCTATTCGGCCGCCATACCCCCGTTGTGCGGTGCGGGCTCCAGATCGAACTCCCCGTCGCGCGCCCCCAGGACGAACGCGTGCCACTCCGCCTCGGTGTACCGCAGCACGGTCTCCGGATCGAGGGACGATCGCATGGCCACCGCGCCCCCGGGCAGGTAGGCGATCTCCACCCGCTCCTCGTGCTCCTCGGTGCCCGGCGCGCCCTGCCACTCGACACCGGAGATGTCGAGCGCGTACAACTCGTCCTTCTCCCGTTCCTTGCGCGCCTTGATCTCCTCTTCCGTCTCCGCCATCGCCCAGCGGCCCCTTCCCGACGTGTCCCGACTTGTGAACGACTGCCCGCAACACCCTAGTGGCGGCGCACCCGCCGCTCGGCGGGAACGGAGCGGGGAACGGCGACCGGGCGGGACGGGGGAGGACCGCCCCTCGCCTCCTGGTACCCTGTGTAACGCCGTGTGCGCACACACTCCGGACACAGGTCGTCCAAGGTCAGCCGACGACGACCGAAACCGACCGGCGAATTCTGACGAAGACTGACGGTCAGCCCGGAGCAAGCGCCCCACGGACGTCGCCTTCCGAGTAACGGAAGTTCCCCGAGATGAAGACCGGGGGCACTCGAAGGCCATCCAGAAGACATCAAGGAGTCACGCGTGTCGCTCGACGCCGCCACGAAGAAGCAGATCATCAGCGAGTTCGGCACCCAGGAGGGCGACACCGGCTCCCCCGAGGTCCAGGTCGCGCTGCTCTCCCGCCGCATCTCGGACCTGACCGAGCACCTCAAGACCCACAAGCACGACCACCACTCCCGCCGCGGTCTGCTCATCCTGGTCGGCCAGCGCCGCCGGCTGCTGCAGTACCTGGCCAAGAAGGACATCCAGCGCTTCCGTGCGCTGGTCGACCGCCTCGGCATCCGCCGCGGTGCGGCGGGCGGCGCCAAGTAGGACGTCAGCAAGGGAGCGGTTCCCACTCGAAGGGGGCCGCTCCCTTTGCTGTACGTGCGGAGTGTCTCCGCCCCTTTGTAGTGTGGTAGCACAAAGCAATACGGACCACTGAGCGTGACGGCACTCGCACGGGCGCCGTCACACGGAACACCGAACACAAAGAACGCACGAAACACACAGAACGAGGAGAAGCGCACCTCGCCGCCGCCGGTCCTCGGTAGTGGCCCCCGGGGGAAGTGAGCCCCGGGTGCTTCGATCGAAGACCGGCCCGCACCAGTGGAGCGCTTCTCCGTCACAGCCTCTGAACGCCATACGGGCAGCGGGGGCACCCCATCGCCTTCCTGCCACACGGGCAGCGGAGGCAAAAGACGAAAGTAACGGAGAAAACGCTAGTGGAGAACGAGACCCACTACGCCGAGGCCGTGATCGACAACGGTTCCTTCGGCACCCGTACCATCCGCTTCGAGACGGGCCGCCTGGCCAAGCAGGCCGCCGGCTCCGCCGTGGCGTACCTGGACGACGACACCATGGTGCTGTCGGCCACCACAGCCTCCAAGAACCCCAAGGACCAGCTCGACTTCTTCCCGCTCACGGTGGACGTCGAGGAGCGGATGTACGCGGCCGGCAAGATCCCCGGCAGCTTCTTCCGCCGCGAGGGCCGGCCGAGCGAGGACGCCATCCTCACCTGCCGCCTCATCGACCGCCCGCTGCGTCCGTCCTTCAAGAAGGGCCTGCGCAACGAGATCCAGGTCGTCGCCACGATCATGGCGCTCAACCCCGACCACCTGTACGACGTGGTGGCGATCAACGCCGCCTCCGCGTCCACGCAGCTCGCCGGTCTGCCGTTCTCCGGCCCGATCGGCGGCGTCCGCGTCGCGCTGATCCGCGGCCAGTGGGTGGCCTTCCCGACGCACACCGAGCTCGAGGAGGCCGTCTTCGACATGGTCGTCGCCGGCCGCGCCCTCGAGGACGGCGACGTCGCGATCATGATGGTCGAGGCCGAGGCCACCGAGGAGACGGTCAAGCTGGTCAAGGGCGGTGCCGAGGCCCCCACCGAGGAGGTCGTCGCCGCCGGTCTCGAGGCCGCGAAGCCCTTCATCAAGGTCCTGTGCAAGGCCCAGGCCGACCTCGCGTCGAAGGCCGCCAAGCCGACCGCCGAGTTCCCGATCTTCCTCGACTACGAGGAGGACGTCCTGGAGGCGCTCACCGCCGCCGTCCGCGCCGAGCTCGCCCAAGCGCTCACCATCGCCGGCAAGCAGGAGCGCGAGGCCGAGCTGGACCGCGTCAAGTCGCTGGCCGCCGAGAAGCTCCTGCCGGAGTTCGAGGGCCGCGAGAAGGAGATCTCCGCCGCGTACCGGTCTCTGACCAAGCAGCTGGTCCGTGAGCGCGTGATCAAGGAGAAGAAGCGCATCGACGGTCGCGGCGTCACGGACATCCGTACGCTCGCCGCCGAGGTCGAGGCCATCCCGCGGGTGCACGGCTCGGCGCTGTTCGAGCGCGGCGAGACCCAGATCCTGGGCGTCACCACGCTCAACATGCTCCGCATGGAGCAGCAGCTGGACACCCTCTCCCCGGTGACCCGCAAGCGCTACATGCACAACTACAACTTCCCGCCGTACTCCACCGGCGAGACCGGCCGCGTCGGCTCCCCCAAGCGCCGCGAGATCGGTCACGGCGCCCTTGCCGAGCGCGCCCTGGTGCCGGTGCTGCCGAGCAAGGAAGAGTTCCCGTACGCGATCCGCCAGGTCTCCGAGGCCCTCGGGTCCAACGGCTCCACGTCGATGGGCTCCGTCTGCGCCTCCACCATGTCGCTGCTGAACGCCGGTGTGCCGCTGAAGGCCCCCGTCGCCGGTATCGCCATGGGCCTGATCTCCCAGGAGATCGACGGCGAGACGCACTACGTCACCCTCACCGACATCCTCGGTGCGGAGGACGCCTTCGGCGACATGGACTTCAAGGTAGCCGGCACCAAGGAGTTCGTCACCGCCCTCCAGCTCGACACCAAGCTGGACGGCATTCCGGCCTCCGTCCTGGCCGCCGCCCTCAAGCAGGCCCGTGACGCCCGCCTCCACATCCTCGACGTGATGATGGAAGCGATCGACACCCCGGACGAGATGTCCCCCAACGCGCCGCGGATCATCACCGTGAAGATCCCGGTCGACAAGATCGGTGAGGTCATCGGCCCCAAGGGCAAGATGATCAACCAGATCCAGGAGGACACCGGCGCCGAGATCACCATCGAGGACGACGGCACCATCTACATCGGTGCCGCCGACGGCCCGGCCGCCGAGGCCGCCCGCGCCACCATCAACGGCATCGCCAACCCGACGATGCCCGAGGTCGGCGAGCGCTACCTGGGCACGGTCGTGAAGACGACCACCTTCGGTGCCTTCGTCTCCCTGCTCCCGGGCAAGGACGGTCTGCTGCACATCTCGCAGATCCGCAAGCTGGCCGGCGGCAAGCGCGTGGAGAACGTCGAGGACGTCGTCGGCGTGGGCCAGAAGGTCCAGGTCGAGATCGCCGAGATCGACTCCCGCGGCAAGCTCTCCCTGATCCCCGTGATCGAGGGCGAGGAAGGTTCCGACACCGACAAGAGCGACCAGAAGGACGACGGCGACAAGTGACGTCCCGTAGCCCCCAGGTGACGGCCCGCACCTCTTCGGAGGAGCGGGCCGTCGCCCGTACCCAAACCCTCATCAAGGGCGTGAACGGCATCGGCACGGTGCGTAAGACCACCCTCCCCGGGGGCCTGCGCATCGTCACCGAAACCCTGCCGTCCGTGCGCTCCGCGACGTTCGGCATCTGGGCGCACGTGGGCTCCCGCGACGAGACCCCCGCCCTGAACGGCGCCACGCACTACCTGGAACACCTGCTCTTCAAGGGCACCTCCCGGCGCAGCGCCCTCGACATCTCCTCCGCGATCGACGCGGTCGGCGGCGAGATGAACGCCTTCACGGCGAAGGAGTACACGTGCTACTACGCGCGCGTGCTCGACACCGACCTGCCGCTCGCCATCGACGTCGTCTGCGACATGCTGACCGGCTCGGTGATCCTTCAGGAGGACGTCGACGTCGAACGCGGCGCCATCCTCGAGGAGATCGCGATGACCGAGGACGACCCGGGCGACTGTGTGCACGATCTGTTCGCGCACACCATGCTCGGCGACACCCCCCTCGGCCGCCCCGTCCTCGGCACGGTCGACACGGTCAACGCACTCACCGCCGACCGCATCCGCCGCTTCTACAAGCGCCACTACGACCCGACGCACCTGGTCGTGGCCGCCGCCGGCAACATCGACCACCAGAAGGTCGTACGTCTCGTCCGGGCCGCCTTCGAGAAGGCCGGCGCCCTGAAGGAGACCCAGGCCGCGCCCATCGCACCGCGCGACGGCCACCGTGTCATTCGCACCGCGGGCCGGCTGGAGGTCATCGACCGCAAGACCGAGCAGGCCCACGTGGTCCTCGGCATGCCGGGCCTCGCCCGCACCGACGAACGGCGCTGGGCCATGGGCGTGCTCAACACAGCGCTCGGCGGCGGTATGTCCTCCCGCCTCTTCCAGGAGGTCCGGGAGAAGCGCGGCCTGGCCTACAGCGTGTACTCGTACACCTCGTCCTTCGCCGACTGCGGCCTCTTCGGCGTCTACGCGGGCTGCCGCCCCAGCCAGGTCCACGACGTGCTGAAGATCTGCCGCGACGAACTCGACCAGGTCGCCCGGCACGGCCTGTCCGACGACGAGATCGACCGCGCCATCGGCCAGCTCCGCGGTTCCACGGTCCTCGGGCTGGAGGACACCGGCGCGCTGATGAACCGCATCGGCAAGAGCGAACTGTGCTGGGGCGATCAGATGTCGGTCGACGAGATGCTGACGCGGATAGCGGCGGTCACCCCGGACGACGTGCGCGCGGTCGCCCGTGACGTCCTGGGCCGGCGGCCCTCGCTGTCGGTCATCGGCCCCCTGAAGGACAAGCAGGCCGCCAGGTTGCAGGAAGCGGTCTCCTGAGGCCCGCGGCCTCCCCACCCTCGTCACCCTCGTCTTCCCGGTAAGGAACAAGCAATGAGCAAGCTGCGCGTGGCGGTCATCGGAGCCAAGGGCCGGATCGGATCAGAGGCCGTACGGGCCGTCGAGGCCGCCGAGGACATGGAACTGGTGGCCGCGCTCGGCCGGGGCGACCAGCTGCAGACGCTGCTCGACACCGGCGCCGAAGTCGCCGTGGAGCTGACCACGCCCGACTCGGTCATGGGCAACCTCGAATTCTGCGTGCGGGCCGGCATCCACGCCGTGGTCGGCACGACGGGCTGGAACGACGAGCGCCTCGCCCGGCTCCGGTCCTGGCTCGACGCCTCCCCGCGGACGGGCGTACTGATCGCACCGAACTTCTCCATCGGCGCGGTCCTGACCATGAAGTTCGCCGAAGCCGCGGCGCCCTACTTCGAATCCGTCGAGGTCATTGAGCTGCACCACCCGAAGAAGGTGGACGCCCCGAGCGGCACAGCCGCCCGCACCGCCCAGCTCATCGCCGCCGCCCGCGACCGCGCGGGCAGCGCCCCGCAGCCCGACGCCACCGCCACCGCCCTGGACGGGGCCCGCGGCGCGGACGTCGACGGCATCCCGGTGCACTCGGTCCGGCTGCGCGGCCTCCTCGCCCACCAGGAGGTCCTCCTCGGCGGCGAGGGCGAGACGCTCACCATCCGCCACGACTCGCTGCACCACAGCAGCTTCATGCCGGGCATCCTGCTCGGCGCCCGCCGCGTCGTGACCACCCCGGGCCTCACCTTCGGCCTGGAACACTTCCTGGACCTGGGCTGACCCTCAGATGCGCGCGAAGATCACCTACGCCGTCACGGCCGCCGTCCTGGTCGTCTACTTCGTCCTGGTCGGCAGCCGCGGGGTCATGCTCATCCAGAGCGGCACCCCCATCACGGTCACCTTCGGTGTCGCCGTGCTGGTCCTGCCTGTGATCGGTCTGTGGTTCCTGTGGAAGAACACCCAGTTCGTCCGCAAGGCCAACCAGCTCGCCGCCGAACTCGACGCCGAGGGCGGGCTGCCCGTGGACGAACTGAAGCGCACCCCGTCCGGGAGGATCGACCGCGCCTCAGCCGACGAGGTCTTCGCCCGGCGCAAGGCCGAGACCGAGGACGCCCCGGACGACTGGCGCAGCTGGTTCCGGCTCGCCATCGCCTACCACGACGCCCGTGACACGCCCCGCGCCCGCAGGGCGATGCAACGCGCCATCGCCCTGCACGACGGCAGGCCGCCCGTGGAGGCGTAGGCGCCGGGCTGAACCGGCCGCACACGCTTCGAGGGCCGGTCCGCACCCGCGGACCAGCCCTCGAAGCGTCAGGGGGCGAGGGGACGCCCGGGGACTCAGCCCCCGCGGTACTCGTCCGCCCACACCTCGACCGCGTCAGCCGCCCGGTCGAAGGCCTCGAACCGGGCCAGGAAGTCGGCGTTGTGCGTGGTCAGCAGCGGCGGCAGATCGTCTTCGGAGCGGTCCTTGCGCGCGAGGACCAGCGCCTGGCCCTGCACCGTGCGCGGCAGACCGAGCCAGCGCACCGGCTGCTGCACCATCCGCACCGCCACGACGTTCTCCCACGGCGTGGTCCGGGTCAGCAGGAAACCGACCCGACGCAATCCGCGCGCACTTACCCAGACACCCATCCGCAGCAGCCGCAGCGCACACACGATGACGAGAAGGGCGCCGACGAGACAGGCCGCCGCGGCGGTCGTCGTCCCGGCGAGCGCGATGATCATGGTGGCGGCGAGCATGTACGAGGCGATCAGCAGGACGAGCGCTGCGGCGCCCACCCGCCAGGGCCCCAGTCGGTAGGGGCGCCGCCAGCGGTCGCGGTCGTCGAAGGGCAGTGCCAGATCGTCCGCCGCCGCCTCGTCGAAAGCGCGATCAGCGGTCAGGAAAGGCAGGGGCACGACTGATCCTCACTCAAAACAATCCACGCGGGCGTTGCCCGGTGAGGCTACCGAGCCGTGTCCCCGCCCACCACCCTGGGGGGCCCGGGGGAGTGCCTCCCCGGCCACGCGGGGCCGGGGAGGCAGGAGGTCACCGCCTGACGGATGCCTCGGACTGCTGGGTGTGCGCGGGCGTCTGGTCGACGGACAGAGCGGGCATCCCGACGATCAGGGAGCCCGCGAGCCCCGCGACCACCGTGAGCCCCAGAAGCCAGCGACCGGCCATCTGGCCGGCGGAGGCGCGCTCACGCGGAGGGGGAGTGACATTACTGCGGAACTTGTCGGCTTCGGCGAGGAAGGCGAAGGGAACGGGCTCGCGCCGACGGAACATGGGAACAGCTACTCCTCAAGGGGTCGAACTGGTCACTGCTACTGGATGAGACGAGTGAGTTCCCCAGACGGTGCCCAGTTTCACCGAATTCACAGAAATCGTCGAAGATTGTCGGGGACGGCCGCCGAACGCCCCGTTGTCAGTACCGCCCCGTAGAGTGGGCGCCGCCCCAGACCGTGACGAAGGGACCCCCCGAGCCGTGTCCGCAACGCCCGCCGACGACCTGAAACCCAGCTTCCGGAGCGACGTCACCGTCGAGCTGGTCAAGCACACCGCGTCCGACGCGGACGTACTGTTCGCCGCCCGCGTCTCGACCCTCGGCGAGCAGTCCCTGGACGAGCTGCGGAAGGACCCGGAGCGCTCCAAGGGCCTGATCAACTTCCTGATGCGGGACCGGCATGGCAGTCCCTTCGAGCACAACTCGATGACCTTCTTCATCAGCGCCCCGATCTTCGTATTCCGGGAGTTCATGCGCCACCGCGTGGGCTGGTCGTACAACGAGGAGTCGGGCCGGTATCGCGAGCTCCAGCCGGTCTTCTACGTCCCGGACGAGTCCCGCAAGCTGGTCCAGGAGGGCCGCCCCGGCAAGTACGTCTTCGTCGACGGCACCCAGGCCCAGCAGGAACTGGTCGGCCGCGTGATGGAGGACTCCTACCGCCACGCCTACGAGGCGTACCAGGAGATGCTCGCCGCCGGAGTCGCCCGCGAGGTGGCCCGCTCGGTCCTCCCGGTCGGCCTCTACTCCTCCATGTACGCGACCTGCAACGCCCGCTCCCTGATGCACTTCCTGGGGCTGCGCACCCAGCACGAGCTGGCGAAGGTGCCGTCGTTCCCGCAGCGGGAGATCGAGATGGTGGGCGAGAAGATGGAGGAGGAGTGGGCCCGGCTGATGCCGCTGACGTACGCGGCCTTCAACGCCAACGGCCGCGTGGCGCCGTAGGACGGGGCCACCCGGTCACGGCGCACCACCGATGTCCGCCGCGGGCAGCGTCAGCCTAGAGCGATGTCCGTATTGCGGTATTTGCATAGGTTCATCTAGCCTGATCAAACGGACCCGGCACTGCTTGAACCCCCGAGCGGGCAGTGCCGGGCTCCACTTTGTCACCACTTGTCGCCTCCCCCGAGGGGGTACCCCGCAATGAGCAGCGAGTAGCGTGTTACCCATGGCTCCGACCTCGACTCCGCAGACCCCCTTCGGGCGGGTCCTCACCGCCATGGTCACGCCCTTCACGGCGGACGGCGCACTCGACCTCGACGGCGCGCAGCGGCTCGCTTCCCATCTGGTGGACGCAGGCAACGACGGCCTGATCATCAACGGCACCACCGGCGAGTCCCCGACCACCAGCGACGCGGAGAAATCGGATCTCGTACGAGCCGTCCTGGAGGCCGTCGGCGACCGGGCGTTCGTGGTCGCGGGCGTCGGCACCAACGACACCCACCAAAGCATCGAACTCGCCCACGCCGCGGAACGCACCGGCGCACACGGCCTGCTCGTGGTGACGCCGTACTACAACAAGCCCCCGCAGGAGGGCCTGTACGCCCACTTCACGGCGGTCGCCGACGCCACCGGACTGCCGGTCATGCTCTACGACATCCCCGGCCGCAGCGGCGTCCCGATCAACACCGAGACACTGGTGCGCCTCGCCGAGCACCCCCGGATCGTCGCCAACAAGGACGCCAAGGGCGACCTCGGCAGAGCCAGCTGGGCCATCGCCCGCTCCCGCCTCGCCTGGTACTCCGGCGACGACATGCTGAACCTGCCGCTGCTCTCGGTCGGCGCCGTCGGCTTCGTTTCCGTGGTCGGCCACGTCGTCACCCCCGAGCTGCGTGCCCTCGTGGACGCCTACACCTCCGGCGACGTCCAGAAGGCCACCGAGATCCACCAGAAGCTGCTCCCGGTCTTCACCGGCATGTTCCGCACCCAGGGCGTCATGACCACCAAGGCGGCGCTCGCCCTGCGGGGCCTGCCCGGCGGGCCGCTGCGCCTGCCCATGGTCTCCCTGTCCCCCGAGGAGACGGCCCAGCTCAAGATCGATCTTGCGGCGGGCGGGGTACAGCTCTGACACCAGACTTCACAACTGAATAGACGGGACGGAGGTCCCGAAATCCCAACCGACAACTGCTTCTGCACGAACGTCATGCGCGCCACGTGCCCGACCGGTACGTGGCGCGCGTGGTCAGGAGAGTCTTTTGAGTCATCCGCATCCTGAACTCGGCCCACCGCCCAAGCTCCCCGACGGCGGCCTGAGGGTCACCCCACTCGGCGGCCTCGGGGAAATCGGCCGAAACATGACCGTCTTCGAGTACGGCGGCCGCCTGCTGATCGTCGACTGCGGAGTGCTCTTCCCCGAGGAGGAGCAGCCCGGAATCGACCTGATCCTGCCGGACTTCAGCTCCGTCAGGGACCGCCTCGACGACATCGAGGGCATCGTCCTCACCCACGGCCACGAGGACCACATCGGCGGTGTCCCCTTCCTCCTCCGCGAGAAGCCGGACATCCCGCTGATCGGCTCCAAGCTGACCCTCGCCCTGATCGAGGCGAAGCTCCAGGAGCACCGCATCCGGCCTTACACGCTCGAGGTCGAGGAAGGCCACCGCGAACGCATCGGCCCCTTCGACTGCGAGTTCGTCGCGGTCAACCACTCCATCCCGGACGCCCTGGCGGTCGCCATCCGCACCCCAGCGGGCATGGCCGTGCACACCGGCGACTTCAAGATGGACCAGCTTCCGCTGGACAACCGCCTCACCGACCTGCACGCGTTCGCCAGGCTCAGCGAGGAGGGAATCGATCTCCTCCTCTCCGACTCGACGAACGCCGAGGTGCCGGGTTTCACCCCGCACGAGCGCGACATCTCGAACGTCCTGCGCCAGGTCTTCGCGGGCGCCCGCAAGCGGATCATCGTGGCCAGTTTCGCCAGCCACGTCCACCGCATCCAGCAGATCCTGGACGCCGCCCACGAGTACGGTCGCCGGGTGGCCTTCGTCGGCCGCTCGATGGTCCGCAACATGGGCATCGCGCGCGACCTCGGCTATCTGAAGGTCCCCCCGGGTCTGGTGGTCGACGTCAAGACCCTCGACGACCTTCCGGACCACGAGGTCGTGCTGGTCTGCACGGGCTCGCAGGGCGAACCGATGGCGGCACTGTCCCGGATGGCCAACAGGGACCACCAGATCCGCATCGTCGACGGCGACACGGTGATCCTTGCTTCGTCGCTCATCCCGGGCAACGAGAACGCCGTCTACCGCGTCATCAACGGACTGACCCGCTGGGGTGCCAACGTCGTCCACAAGGGCAATGCCAAGGTGCACGTCTCCGGCCACGCGTCGGCCGGCGAGTTGCTGTACTTCTACAACATCTGCCGGCCGAAGAACCTCATGCCGGTCCACGGCGAATGGCGCCACCTGCGCGCCAACGCCGAGCTGGGCGCCCTCACCGGCGTCCCGCACGACCGGATCGTGATCGCCGAGGACGGGGTGGTCGTCGACCTCGTCGCGGGCAAGGCCAAGATCGTGGGCAAGGTTCAGGCCGGATACGTGTACGTGGACGGGCTCTCGGTCGGCGACGTCGGCGAGCCCGCGCTCAAGGACCGCAAGATCCTCGGAGACGAGGGCATCATCTCGGTGTTCGTGGTGATGGACTCGTCCACCGGGAAGATCACCGGCGGCCCGCACATCCAGGCCCGCGGTTCGGGCATCGAGGACTCGGCGTTCGCGGCGGTCATCCCGAAGATCACGGAAGTCCTGGAGCGATCGGCCCAGGACGGTGTCGTGGAACCCCACCAACTGCAGCAACTCGTCCGGCGCACGCTGGGCAAGTGGGTCTCCGACAGCTACCGTCGCCGCCCGATGATCCTGCCGGTCGTGGTCGAGGTCTGACACCTCATCAGGGCTGACCCGAGCCCCGAACCCGGAGCGGGGCGCCTCGATTTGCATCGCGGCGCCCCGCTCCAGTACGTTTACGGCTCCGCCTGAACGGGAACCCGGTCGCCTCGTGCACCAGAAACCGGTGCACGAACAGGGCGGGAATATCTGACTCAGAACTTCTGTTAAAGTCAGAGTCGCCGGAAAAGAGAAACGCGAATAAGCGGATTTCGGAACGGCAGCGAGAATCCCGCCGACTGGGAATCGGGTCCGAAAGGATCTGATAGAGTCGGAAACGCAAGACCGAAGGGAAGCGCCCGGAGGAAAGCCGCGAGAGAGTCTCTCGGGTGAGTACAAAGGAAGCGTCCGTT
>NZ_RPDJ01000071.1 GCF_004023625.1 Streptomyces cavernae
CGCGGCGAGGCGCGGTGCCAGACCACGCGACCCGGGCGGGCATAGTGACAGGACCCCTTAGCCCAGGGGCGTCACTGATGGGTTTTGACGGTGCCGCAGCGGCTGCCCTGTGCGCTTACTTCAGGGTCCACTTCTGGTTGGGGTCGCCGTTGCAGACCCAGAGGATCATCTTCGTCCCATTGGCCGTTCCCGCGTCGTAGGCGTCCAGGCAGAGGCCGCTGTTCACGATTCTGACGGTGCCGTCGGCGTTCACGTTCCACTGCTGGTTGGTGTCGCCGTTGCAGTCCCAGAGGATGACCTTCGTTCCGAGGATCGTTTGCCCGTCGTAGGCGTCCAGGCACGGCGAGTGGCGGTCCGGCCATGACGGCGAAATCGACGAGTGGCGAGCCAACGAGGACTACCGCCCCTCCCCGCGGGCGCTGGGCTGGCCCGAGCCCACCGAAGAGGTCGACGAAGCGGTGCAGCTCGCCGCCACCGGTTACGGACCGGGAGAGGCCGTGCCGCAGGCTCTGGCGAAGGCCGAGGTGGCCGTACTGGTTGCTCCCGGCGGCCGCCCGCTGTCCGCGACCGCACCCGACGGCGCCTCGGTGGTGCCGGTATTCACTTCACCCTCGTACCTGCACACCGCCGGCCGCTTCGGATACGAACTGATGCCAGTGGTGGACGTGTTGCCGCTCGTCCCCGACGAACATGTGATCTACCTCAACCCGTCCGGCCCCGTTTCCATGACCGTGGACCTGGGAGCCCTGCGCGACGCGATCGCGCCGGCGGCCCAACCGGCCTTTCCCGCGACAGAGGTTCCGGTGTACGGGGGCGGAGTCGGCCCGCTTCGAGTGGATGAACCGGATGGTGCCCGGGTGCGTAGCCGGCAAGAGCAGTAAGTCTGCGGTACCAGGGTGCGCCCGTGCGCGCGAAGGTCCGCTCCGGCCGGGCCGTGGAAGCGAAGACAGCATGATCAAACCGGGTGACGAGCTGACGGCCACCGGGCCGGAGGCGGATGAGCCTGATTCGGTGGGCACCGAGCAGGTGACCGGCGCATCCTCGGGCCAGGCCACGAAGGAGCCTGCCGTGGATGTGCCCTACACCTTCGCCATGGACAGTTGGGGCTTGACCCGGAACCTTGGCACATGTTCCGTTTGCTTTGTCCGGGGCGAAGTGCCGGAACCACTCCGATTCCGCCGCCTGCGCAACCGGCCGGGTCACAGCGACGCCGTCTTTGCTACGGGCGCATCCCGTATCCGGTTCGCCCTCAACGGCGAACCGGACCCCGGAAGGAGGTAGGCGGTCAGCGGAACGCCCAGACCTGGTTGTCCCGCCCGTTGCATTCCCAGAGGACCGCCCCCGTTCCGCTCGCGCCCCCGAAGATGTCGACACACTTCTGTGACTGATCAGCCATCAGTTTCGTACCGGAGAGGTGGAATCGCTGGCCGGCGTTGCCGTCGCAGCCGGCCAGCCGGATCTCTGTCCGGTCGGCGGTCGCCCCTCCGGCGACGGTCATGCATTTCCCCGATGACCGCATGGTTCCATCCGATCCGGTCTGCCATTGCTGCGCCGCGGAGCCGTCGCACGTGGCCTGGAAGAGCTGCATCCCCTCGGTCCCGTCGCCGCTGCTCAGGCACTTCCCCGAGGCGGCGACCACCAGGGCACGGCCGGCCGGGGGGACCGATGTGTCAGATCCGCTCTCCGTGGACGTGTTCTCGCCTCCGGGTTCCGGCTGGGGGCTCCCTTGCGGGTCCTTGGACGGCGACCGCGATGGGGTGAGCGCCGTCGGCGACGTGACGCCGGAACTCGCGGGGCGTGACGTGAGGGGAGGGGACGTCGCGGGTGCGGATGTGTCCGTGGACTGCGGTGTGGTGTCGCCGGCCGGGAGCGGGCCGTCCGATGCCGGGGCGCTGGTGCCGCTCTTCTCTGGCGTCGGAGTGACCAGCCACGCGATGGTGGTCAGGGCCGCCGCAGCGACCGCTGCGGCGATCACGACCGGCTTCTTCGAACGGCCCGAGGGCCGCTGCGCCTGCAGGTCGGTCGTGGCGGGCTGCGGACCTTGCGAGGGGTTCCCGGCAGCGGATGGCTCATGCCTTCCGTGACCGGAGTTCCGCCCCGGCTCCGTCTTCGTCGTCGACGCGGGCTCCGACTCCGACGCGGGCTCCGACCTCGTCTCCGCCTCCAACCGCGTCGTCGATGTCGAAGCGTCGTCGGCGACCGCAGGGGCGGCGGGCGGAGCGACAGACGAGCCATCACAGGAGCCCATTTCGCCGACCGGTAGCCGAAGAAGGCGCTCGGCGTCCCCGGCCGACAGGCGCTCGGCCGGGTTACCGGCGAGCAGCCCCTGGATCAGTGGGGTGAGCGGTCCGGCGCCTCGTACCTCGGGGACCGGCTCCATGGCGATGGCGTACATCGTCTCCGTCACCGAGTCCCGGAGGAACGGTGAGCGGCCGTCGACCGCCTGGAAGAGCGTTGCGCCCAGCCCCCACAGGTCGGCCTCCGGGCCCGGCCTGGCGCCGACGAGGCGTTCGGGGGCGATGAAGTCGACCGACCCCACAAGTTGGCCGGTACGGGTGAGATGTGAGGTCTCGGCGGCCTGGGCGATACCGAAGTCGGTGAGGACCACCCGGCCGTCCTCGGCGAGCAGCACATTGGCCGGCTTCACGTCCCGGTGCAGGATGCCGGCCTGGTGCGCCGCCCGTAACGCGGCGATCACGCCACGGCCGATCCTGGAGACCTCTTCGAGCGGGACCGGGCCATGTGCCTCGATCAAGTCGGCGAGCGTGGTGGAAGGCACGTACTCCATGATGATGGTGGGCAGGCCCTCGTCGTCCACGACGTCGTGGACGACAACGACATTGGGGTGGCTGATCCGGGCCGCGCTGCGGGCCTCGCGCCGGGCGCGCTCGAAGAGGGTGGCGAGCTCGGCGTCGTCGAGATGCGGCTGGGCGTGGAGCTTCTTGACGGCGACCTGGCGGGCCAGGAGATGGTCGTGGGCGCGCCAGACGGTGGCCATGCCGCCTCGTCCGATCCGGTCGAGAACGCGGTATCGGCCGGCGATCAAACGTCCTACGTCGGACACCGTGGTTTCCTTTCCGCTGCCGCAGGACCGATCCGGCCGGCGGCGGCGCGGCACTCCTGTGGTCGGGGCCATCCATGGCCCCGTTTTTTCTGCCTTTTGAGAGCGCGCTGCCGGTCGTGGGGGCCGTCATTTCTTCGGTCCGGCGACGCCTTCGGGTTGATGTCGCCCTGTTGATGTCGCTCATTGATATGGATCATTGACATGGCTCATGGAGGACCGACCTGGATTCGCTGTGAGCGACGGCACGAGGTGCGGTGAGGGCAGGGCGGCGATCGCTGTGGGGACGAGCAACCGCAGCGAGTCATGGGTCGGTCATGGGCGCCGCGCGAAGGGCCGGGCTTCCCCGGACTGACCGCTTCCTCGCAGCGTGATGGGTTGTGAGGCGGCGGAATACCGCCTCACAACCCATCAGTTCTGACCGTTCCGACGTGTGATTTCGGTAAGGCCCTGAACCCTCAGCCAGCAGGCAGCCGCTCAGCCACGCGTGCCCGCCTCCGTCCGTAAGACCGGACAGGACTCAGGAGCGGCTGTGACGGCGGCGATGCCGCCTATAGCGTGCCATGAGCGTGCACCCGCGGATTCCTTGCACCGTGTGCTCCTTGAGTCAGATGACTGCGAGGTTCGTCCGTCACTGCTCCGCACAACGGTGAGGACTCGTGGTGGGTTCAACATCGCCCACCCCTCCCGGCCGGACTCGGTCCGACTCAAGGCGCGTCAGGTACGACACACGCACATGGCCCCGCTGACAGCTCATTGTCCGTCGGTCACGCGGAAGCCGAGGACCACGTTGTGGCCGCCGAAACCGAAGGAGTTGTTGAGGGCGACGATGTTGCCGCCTGGGAGGGGACGCGGACGGGAGGAGACCAGGGAGGGGTCGACCTCGTCGTCGAGTTCGGTGATGTTGATGGTCGGGGGCGCCGTCCGGTGCCGCAGGGCCAGCACTGTCGCGACCGTCTCGATACCACCCGCGCCGCCCAGCAGGTGACCGGTCATGGACTTGGTGGCGGAGACGGCGACATGACCCATGTCGTCTCCCAGCACCTTCTCCAGGGCCTTGAGTTCGGTGACGTCGCCCTGCGGGGTCGAGGTGGCGTGCGCGTTGAGGTGCGCGATCTCGGAGGGCCTGATGTCGGTCGTGGCCAGCAGTTGCTCCAGCGCCGCCGCGATGCCGCGACCAGTCGGCTCGGGCTGGGCGATGTGGTAGCTGTCGGCGGACAACCCCTGCCCGACTGCCTCGCAGTAGACGGCCGCACCGCGGCGGGCGGCATGCTCGGCCGCCTCAAGGATGACTACGCCGGCGCCCTCGCCGAGCACGAAGCCGTCACGGCCTTTGTCGTAGGGGCGTGAGGCCCCTTGCGGATCGTCGTTCCTCTTCGACATCGCCATCATGTTGCCGAACGCCGCGAGGTTCAGGGGGACGATAACTGCTTCCGTCCCGCCGGCGACCACCACGTCGGCGCGGCCGGTACGGATCATGTCGATCCCGTAGCCGATGGCCTCCGCGCCGGACGCGCAGGCGCTGACCACGGTGTGGACACCGGCTCGTGCGTCCACCTCCATGCCTACGTGGGCGGCCGGGCTGTTCGGCATGAGCATCGGCACCGTGTAGGGGGACACCTTGCGGGACCCTCGCTCGCGCAGTACGTCGTACTGGCTGAGGAGGGTCGTCACGCCACCGACGCCGGTGCCGACGACTGAGCCGACGCGGTAGGGGTCAGCCGGCGCCGAGATGCGACCGGTCCCGTCGCCCGCGTCGAACGACCCGCCGGTTTCACCGGCCTTCCCTGTGAAACCGGCGTCCGCCCATGCCTCCCGTGCCGCTAACACTGCGAACTGCGCGGCCCGGTCGAGTCGGCGCGCCAGGTGCCCGGGAAGCACGGACGTCGGGTCGACCGCGGCGGGCGCGGCGATACGTACCGGTAGTTCGGCTGCCCAGTCCTGCTGGAGGGCGGTGGCGCCGGAACGCCCGGCGAGCAGTGACTCCCAGGTCGATGCGGTGTCCCCGCCCAGGGGGGTGGTGGCACCGACACCGGTGACGACGACAGTGCGCAGGGGTGAGTTGAGGTTCACTGGATGCGTTCACTCCATGGCTGCGGCTGGAAGGACTCTGGTCCGGGTGAAGGACGGCAGATACAGTGCAGCCGCCCGGTCTCACCGACCGTCATGCAAGAAACGGCTGTGTTCCGTACGAGGTTCATCGCTGTGCGTGACCAGCGGTGCGGGGTGACGCGGGGCAGCGGTCCGGCTTCTGCGGTCGTCCCACGGCACACATGTTCCGGACGAGTCCGAAAGCAGAGGAAAGAAGGTCGAGGGCACACCCCAGCAGGTCCACCTCGTTCGGCGAGTCAACTGCGGCGCCTGCTTCGCAATGTTGGTGTTCGTCGCAGTGCAGGGGGTGGTGGCACGGCAGATGCTGAGGGAATGGTTGGTCAACCGTGTTTTGACGCAGACGACTTGGGAAACTTGTTGTTCGACGGACACGCGTCATCGGTCCTTTCCGGGGTCGTGCGGGCGGATCGGCCTTCCCGGCGCGGTCATCGCTCCGTGGTCGATGGGTCGATGGGTCGATGGGTCGACGGGTCGACGGGTCAAGGTGCGCGGGTGCAACCCAGGACGACTTGCGAAGGTGAGCGGTTCACGCTGGTCATGGGGCCCGTCGTGCGGGTTGTGGAACCGGCTTTGGACTTGGTGAGCAGTACTGGGCAGGCCGACGGGCTTCAAAGTGAGCAGTTGTCTGCGGCAGCGTGAGCAGCACGGCGTCACGCGAGACAGGAGCACTGCAGATGACCACTATCTGCCCGGGGAGGCAAGGGCATACCGATACAAGGGGCATGCAACAGGGGGCAGTTGGCCAGCAGGCACCTGATCAGGGGTGGGCCGCGCGCAGCCGACCTTCCGGGACATGGTCCTTCGGCGTGCTGGGTACGTTGGAGGTCCACGCCCCCACGGGTCCCGTGGCGCTCGGGCCGCCGCAGCGGCGGGTACTTCTGCTGCGCCTGCTCACCGAGGACGGCTGGCCGGTATCGGTGGAACGTCTCTGCCAAGACCTGTGGGAGGGACGGCCGCCGAGTGCGGCACTGTCCTCCCTGCGCGCCCACATCAGCAGGCTCCGCTCTGCGCTGGCGGTTGCCCCGGAGGCCGGGACCGGCATGCTCACCTACACCTCGGCGGGCTATGCGCTGCACGTGCCGCGCGAGCAGCGGGACGCCGGGCTGTTCGAGGACGCCGTCCAGTACGCCCATGGGCTCGCGAAGGAAAAGAAGTGGGCCCAGGCTCGCGCGGAGGCGGAGAAGTCTCTCTCCCTGTGGCGTGGCAGGCCGTACGCCGACGCGGACGGAAGACTCTTCGCGCAGCGTGAGATGAACCGGCTCTCAGAGCTTCGTTGGTCCGCCAGGGAACTTCAGGCCGGCCTGCTGCTGGAAGAGGGAGAAGTCGCGCGGTCCATTGCGGTCGCCGAGGAGATAGTCAGCAGGAATCCGCTGCGCGAGGCCTCCTGGGCCGTCCTGCTCCGCGGTCTCTATCTGGCAGGGCGTGCTGGTGAGGCGCTGCGTCGCTTCGACGCGGTCCGCCGCCTGCTCGCGGAGGATCTGGGCACGGACCCCGGACCCGCGTTGCAACGGGTGCACATGGCCATCCTTCGGCATGACACCGGTGCCCTGCATCCCGCCGCACGGACGAGCGTGCGCGTCGCTCCGGCTTCCGACATGACGGACCGGACGCCTTCCCCCGACCGGACGCCTTCCCCCGGCCGGGCTTCTTCCCTCGGCCGGGCTTCTTCCCCCGGCCCGACACGACTGGCAGGGCGCGAAGCCGAACAGTCCCGGTTGACCGAGTTGTTGTCCGCCGCACGCGCCGGCAGCACCAGGTGGGCCGTGGTGTCCGGAGGAGCGGGTAGCGGCAAGACACGTCTGCTGGAAGTACTCGGTGCCGAGGCCGAACAACACGGGTTCAAAGTGCACTGGGTCCGCCACCCGAAGAAGCGCCAAGCCGTCCGCCCGGCAGGCGGAACCGCCGTCACGCCGATCCTGGGCAGCCTTGCCGCATACGAGGGCGAGCACGGGATCCTGCCCGAGAGTGAACGCGACAGGCCGGCTACGAGCGAACTCGCGGGCCAGCCCCCCGTCCTGTGCCTGATCGACGATGTTCAGGGGGCCTCCCCGGTGGTCATGAATGAACTCGCCTCCTATGCCGCATTGGTACGGGATACCCCCTTGCTCGTCGTCTGCGCTGTGAATCCCGGCGGTGAACCGGGCACCGAGGAATTACTGGCGGACCTCGCCCGCTGCGACGCGGAACACTTCGAACTCCGGCCGCTCACCCCCGAGGACATAGCCGCGTTGCTCCGGTCGACTGCCGACTCCCGTCCCGGTGCAGCCGCAGGCGCCACCGTCGACGATCCGCAGTCGGAAGCAGCTGCGCTGCATGGGTTGACCGGGGGCAACGCGTTCTTCCTGGCCGAACTGCTGCGTCTGCCCGCTGCTCGATGCACGGGTCCGCGCCTTGTCATACCGCCCGCCGTAACCTCCGTGATCCGGGCCCGACTGCAGGCGCTCGCTCCTGAGACACGGCAGGTGCTGGAGATCGCGGCCGTCATCGGAGACGAACTGGAGGTGCCGGAACTGGCGGCGATGGCCTCGCTTTCGACGGCAGCCGTACTCTCCGCCCTGGACGTCGCCGTGGAGTCCGCTCTTGTGGCGTGGTCCGCCGGCGGTACCCCCCGCGAGCCAGGGGCGTACCGCTTCTCCTGCGGACTGGTCCGTGAGGTGCTGAAGGCGGGCCTGAGCCGGGCGCGCAGCCATGAGGTGCACGCGGCGGCGTACCACGTGCTGGCTGCCCGGCCCGGGAGCAGTGTCGAAGCCGTCGCCGAGCATGCCATCGCGGCGGGGCCGCTCGTCGATGACCACGATCTTTCCCATGCCGCGCTGCGGGCCGGCTACGCGTGCCTGAAGCGGAACGACGTGGACGAGGCCCGTGAGTGGCTGGCCCGCGCTCTCGCGGGCCAGGCCGGTGCGGAACGGGCACGGGGGAGTGGGAGGGGAGCGGTGCCGCAAGTCGCCGTCGGGGCCGCATCCGATGGCGCTGCCGACGGAGGGAGCAGCGTGGTCTATCTGCCGGTGCGGCGTGCCTGAGCACCCGGCCCCTCCCCCTAGGGGGCTTCTGATGGATCTCCGCGGCGTCGCGGCCTGGCCGGCACGCTCGCCGCGTGGCCGAACCGCCCACGTGGCTCCGCCACGAGGGCGCTCCGGCGCCTTGCGATCGCACGCACCAGACGCCGCTCCTTCCTCCACGGAGATCCATCAGAAGCCCCTAATCCACGTGGGTGACTTCAAGGCGTCCGGCCGCACTTCCGGTACGACGCAAGGTGATGTCGAACAAGAGCCTTCCCGTGCCGGGGCGGAGGGTGGCCGACCACCCCGGCGCTATCGCCCGGTCCCTGCCCTGCTCGCGGGTGCCCTGCCGGGGACCGCTGATGACTGTCACATACGCGACGGAGCTCCCGGTGTTGCGTACGGTCACCGCCCGTGTCCGCACGCACCGGTGGCCGGTGGCCTCCGCCCGGCACACCTGACGCAGATCCCCGAACCCATGGGTTCCGCAGGAGAGTTCGAGGCCGGGGGAGAGTGTGGAACTGCAGACCCGGCCTGCCCTGACACGGTTGTCTCCTTCTTGTTCGCCGGCCGGGGACCAAGCGATCACAGCTCCCGCCGGCACCAGCGCGAGCAGTACAAGCGCCGCGAACCACGCCGGGCCGCCCGGCCTCTGAGGCCACCTGTCAGTCACTGGTGCCCCCCGCTCGGCCCGTCGTGGGGCCTGAGGGTGCGTACATGGCCTCGATGACACCGCGGTACTCCGCCACCACCCTGGCACGCCTGACTCGCAGGGCCGAGGTGAGCATCCCGTTGCCCACGGTGAAGGTGTCGGCCAGGATCCGGAAATCCCGGATGGCTTCAGCCCGGGGAACGGTGTCGTTCGCCAGGGCGACCGCTCGCTCTATCACCTGCCGTATGAGATCCGTCCGGATCAGCTCCGAGCGTTCGAACCGCGCGGCCGGGAAATAGCGCTCCACAACCTCCCAGTCGAGCGTGATGAGAGCCGAGAGATAGGGGCGTCCGTGACCGACCAACAGGCACTGGGCGACAAACGCGTGGGCTCGTACCCGTTCCTCGAGCGGTTCCGGGGACACCCGCAGACCACCACTTGTCACGGTCACCACCTCCGTGCGGCCGGTGATGTGCAGATAGCCGTCACGGTCCAAGCGGCCCAGATCGCCGGTGTGCAACCAGCCGTCTGACTCCGGCGGCGAAGCGACCGGGCTTCCCGAGGAGATCTGTGGGCCCCGCAACATGATTTCGCCGTCCTGCGCAATGCGCATTTCGACGCCGTCGACTGCTTGCCCGACTGTGCCGAACTTGATGCGGCCGGGCGGGTTGCATGCTACGCCGGCACAGGATTCGGTGAGTCCGTATCCCTCGTGTACGGCGATGCCGGCACCGAAGAAGAAAAGGCCGATGTCCCGCCTGAGGGCGGAGCCTCCGGATATGGAATGCCGCATACGGCCACCGAGTGATCGACGGATCTTTCTGTATACGAGCACGTCGTAGAAACCGCGGCGCACCCGAAGCCGGGCGGAGGGGTGGGGGCCGCCACTGAAGGTGTATCTCTCGTATGCGAGGGCGTAATCTCTGGCGGCCCTGACGGCGTGCAGAAATATTCTTTTCCGAATCTGTCCCACAGCGGCCTGCTGAGCTCTTCGATAAATGCTCTCGTAGACCTCGGGGACGGCCAGCTGGAATGTCGGGCGAAATGACCGCAGGTCGTTCAGCAGCGTCGACAGCTTGATGGACGAGCTGTGGGCCAGCTGCACGCCGTGCCGGACCGCGCAGACTTGCACCGTGCGTCCGAAGATGTGCGAAAGCGGGAGGGAAAGGAGCGTTGACGCCGTCCGGCCCCTGGGCGGAACCTGGATGATCTCCCGAGCGTGAGCCATGATCGCGTCCGCCTGCGCCGCCAGGTTTCCATGCGTGATCAGGCAGTCTTTGGGCTCGCCGGTCGTACCCGCCGTGTACACGATCGTGGCCGGTGTGCTCGGGCCGACCGAGCGGCGCCGCTCCTCCACACGCCGGACGTCCACCTGTTGGCCTTCGTGCACGAGCCGGTCGACGATCCCCTTGTCGAGCTGCCAGATGTCACGGAGCGCCGGAAGGTGACGCATTGACACGCCAACCTTTATGAGGTGCTCCTCGTTCTCAACCACGCATGCCACAGCTTTGGTCTCGGAAAGCACCTGCACAACCTGTTCGGCGGAGGCGGCGTGGTGCAATGGGACGGACACGGCGCCGATGGTCCACAATGCGTAGTCGAAAAGAGTCCACTCATAACGGTTCGCCGACATGATGCCCACTCGGTCTCCGGCGGCGATGTCACGGGCCAAAAGGCCTCTGGACAGTGCCCTGACATCTTTCGCGAACCGGGCCGATGTCGTGTCGATCCAGCCGTGACCCGCTCTTCGTGAGAACTGAATGAATTCTGGCTGGCGGATCGCCCTGTCGAAAACGGCATCGGCGAGACCTCCACCGGTGCGTCCGGCGATGACAGTTGCGCGATTTGCTTGCATATGTCCCCACGGCTTCCGGATTCGGAGAGAAGTGATTGCCTACCGAGGCTGTTGCGGATCTTCCACATGCTTCACATTCCGCCTCAGTGGGCTGGCAGCAGGCGCTGTACAGGGCACTACGTCCACTTTTCGCAGCCGGTTCGCTCCGGGGACGGCGAAGTCCGGCGGCAGCCGGAAGACAGGGTGAACCCGAGTTCGAGGCTCGCCGTAGCAATCAACGGACGAACGCGAGGAAGCGGGATCGTCCCACCTGTATGAGGAGATTTGTGCCGTGAAGCCCATGACAGCGAGCAAAGTCCTGCCACGGCAGCGGCGCGGTCGTATCGGAGTCCTGCTGGCGACGATCGTGATGACCTCGGCGTGCACCGTCGGCGGCGAGGACGGCATCGGGCCGAGCGGGGCTCGGCTCCACGAGTGGCGCAACGGCGGATGGCAGGACTGGAGCGCCGACACCTGGCCCCGGGACCCGGGCAGCTTCTGGAATCCCGTCATCGACGGTCTGTGGAGCCCGGAGCGGATGAGGGCGGCCCGCGACCCGGTCAAGGAGGCGCCGGTGGAAAACGCGGAAGCGGCGGGCGATGCCGACCGCGCACCGGAGCCGACCGGCACCGAAACCGTCCCTGTCCCTCATCGCCGCACCGCGCCTGCTGTGGGCAAGATCTTCTTCGACACTCCTCGGGGCCCGTCGGCCTGCTCCGGCACGGTGGTCCGGGACCCGGCACGTCCGGGCCGCTCGAGTCTCGTGTGGACCGCGGCGCACTGTCTGCACGCCGGGAAGGAGGGCGGCTGGTTCCGCAACATCAGCTTCGTCCCGTCCTTCAACGAGCGGGCGGTGCCCACTGACGCGCGCTTGTCCGCCTCCGGCGCGCGGCCGGCGCCGTTCGGGCAGTGGTGGGCCGACTGGGCGGCCACCCCCGGCGAATGGCGGTCCGAAGGCACCGCGGCCGGGGCAGCCGGCGCCGCCTTCGACTACGCGGTGCTGCATGTCACGCCGCCGGCGGGCGCGGGTGGCACGTCTTTGGAGGAGACAGTGGGGGCAGCCCTGCCGGTCGCCTTCGACACACTCCCCAGAGCCGTGGGAACGGTGGGCATCTGGGGCTACCCGGCGGGCGAGGCTGCTGCGGACGGTGCCACTCTGCGCCTGTGCACCGGCCGGCCACGGCGAGGCTCCGTGACGCGGGCCGGGGTGGCAATGCACCGCGTGGGCTGTGGGACAACCGGGCGCTCGTCCGGCGGCGGCTGGTTGGCCACGGACGGCGTCGGCGGAACCGTGCTGGTCTCCAA
Organism: Streptomyces cavernae; assembly: GCF_004023625.1. Lineage (GTDB taxonomy): Bacteria > Actinomycetota > Actinomycetes > Streptomycetales > Streptomycetaceae > Streptomyces > Streptomyces cavernae. The sequence continues at coordinate 11,964 of NZ_RPDJ01000071.1, forward strand.
CACATCGACTGCTTCCGGTACTTCCGCCGCCTCCGGCTCGACTGCGTGGCTGGCCGGACCCATGCTCGGGGCGTCGGCCGGGAGCGTTCTGCACGAGGTCAGCGCTCGCTACGGAACGAACTGACCCCAGCCGGGGGATGGTTCTCCGCGCAGAGCCCCTGAACTGTGTCGGCCGGTTGCTCCGGCAGAAGGGCGTGGTGCCGCTTCTGCCGGAGCAACCGGCCGAGGAGTTACCTACGGCCAACCCGTCGGCGCCGGATCGGCGCCGACGGGTTGACATGACACTACGGCTTGAGAATCTTCGCGTGAGTCAGCATGGCCATCGCGTAGTGGCCGTATTCGTTGGGATGCGCCATCATGGTGTTCTGTGCGGGGCTCAGGGACTCGAACCACCGTCGCTCGCGCGGCTGGCACATGTCGTGACCGACGGTCGGCGTGTATGTGTCCGCGAAGGACATACCGACGCCGCCGGCCACCGCCTGGCGTTCCAGCGCCCGGTTGACTTTCTTCGTCATGTCCCGGAGGAAGGTGAAGTCACCCTTGGCGAAGGGAACTTCATTGCACCCGACTCCGGTGTCCGGGAACAGCGCGGGGTAACCGACAACGATCACCTTGGCGTCCGGGCTGCGGCGCCTGACCTCCTTGAGGACATCGCGGATGCGACCCTCCATGTCGTTGATGCGCACGCCCAGGTCATTCTTGCCGCCCGTGTAGTACTCCTTGCACGGGCTGCCATTCGGCTTGGAGAAGTAGCCCTCCACGCACTTTTTGAGTATTCCCGTGAAGCCGACGTCGTTGCCGCCCAAGCTCAGCGTGACGAGCTTCGTGTTGGGGGTGAGGGCATTGGCCTGGGGAGGCTTGGCGCCCTGGGAGTTCCAGAAGTTGCTGGTGGTCGCCCCGCTGCAGGTGACGTCCTTGAAGGCGCGGTTCAGCCCTTTGACCACGGACGACCCGGCGATGAGGCTGGAATAGCTGCCGGTCGTGCGGTCGCAGTACTCGTCCTTCACCCCGGCCAGCCCGGCACCCGAGGCGTAGGAGTCGCCGAGGGCGACATAGTTGGGACCGTCGGCCGAGGTGACCGCCGCGTTCTGGGCCGTCGCGGCCGTCGCGGCCGGCGCGCACAGCGAGAGCAGAGCGGCCGAGGCAGCGGCGGCTCCTGCGGCCGCGCGGCGCTTCCGTGTCGGCCTGCTTTGGGGATGCGTCATTCTGAAATGTGCCACAACGCCTCTGAGGTCTCGTCGAAATGAATGGATGGATGCGGCGCGCTGCGGGGTGAAGTTCTTCCCGGCCGCCTCGCGCCCCGAGAGGTGACGGCTGGATGCCGGTCGGTCGGAAACGGAACAGTGCCCCGACCGGTCCTCGGAGAGAGCACGGCGGACTCGTGGGCCCGCCGTGGATGCTCCCGAGTAGCTCAACGAGGAGCAGAGGGGCATCGGTTCACCGCGCGGCACGATCCGCAGTCCCGGTTTCCGGTGAACCGCCCTCGATCAACGACGCCCAGCCCCTCACCAAGTCCTCAGGACGTAGACGGGACAACCGTCCAGAATGCCCATGTAGATACATTCGAAGCCGGTCAGTTCACCCTTCTGCGCTGCCATGTTGCCCGCGGTCTGGCAGGCGACCGCGGAGAAATACACGCTGACTCGGGGTGTGCTTGCGGAGGCCGACTCCGTCACCAACCCACACAAGGCCAGCGTGGCCGAAACCAGCGTCAGCGCGGACAGCGGCCTTCTCTTCATGCCTCTCCTTACCCACATGCACAAGTACGGGCGCATGGAGGCGACTTCGAGGTCCGGACCGTCCGTGTGATGCCCCCTGACGGCCACAACCTGGTCAAGGTCCTTTGCTGGTTCCTTGCCGTGTGACGTCTGCCCACGGTCCGCCTGTGCGCACGACATGTCGTCGTCGTGGGCGGCGCCCCGCTGCGTCGCCGCGGCAAGCCGACGACAAGCTCAGGCCAAGTCCTCTCGGCGAGCGTGAGCACACCACGCACAGCGTGGCCATGCGACAGCTCCATCTTCGATCACAAGGACTCCAAGCCATGAGGCGCACCATGGATGCCCCCGGCGCTTCCGCCGAGCCGCGCTCGTCACTGCCGCAGTCGACGCACGCGAGTTACGACTGCGAGACATTCGTCCGGGACCTGTACGAACGGCACGGCGCGGATCTGCTGCGGTACGCGTCCCGGCTCCTGGGAGGTGACTGGCACCAGGCGGAGGACATCGTCCAGGAGGCGGCCGCGAGGGCGTGGAACCATCTGGCGACCCTGCGGACCGCGGACGAAGCCCGTCCCTGGGTGTTCACCGTCGTACGCAACCTGGTGATCGATCACCATCGGGCACGGCAGATACGCCCGACGGAGGTGCCGGCGGCAGAGAGGCCGGAGACTCCCACCGGCGATCAGATAGACCGGATGCTCACCTCCCAGGTCGTCAGCAACGCCCTGCGGGAACTGAGCGCGCAGCACGAGGAGGTCATCAGGCTCATGCACTACTCCAGATACAGCGTGGCCGACGCGGCGAAGCACCTGGGGGTCCCTCCGGGTACGGTGAAATCCCGTTCGTACTACGCCATCAGGGCTCTCAAGAGCGCCCTGGTGAGCCGCGGCGTACTGGATGCCACCGCCTGACGGACCAGCTGCCGGTCGAAGACGGCTGGTGGCTACGCCAACCGTTGTGCGTCGTCGTCCGCCCCGTAGATCTCCTGTCGCCACAGCGCGTCACAGGATCCGCTCGACCCCGCTGACCAGATGCCTGCGGTATGTACCGAACGGGAGCCCCAGCCGTACTGCGGCCGCTTCCTGAGTGGTCCTGCCAAGCAGGTAGGTCGTCGCCACCGCACGGTGGTACTTCTCACCGCTCCGCTCCTCGTGCAGCGCTTGTACGGCCTGGGTCAGTACGTCCTGCAGTGAAGCACCCTGCTCGACAGTCAGCCTGCTGCGGGCCAACGGGTTCCCCGCGAGAGTCTCCGGGCGCCGCAACGCGCGCAGTGCGTCGCGTACGGCGGCGTCGAATTCAGGCCGGGACAGTACGGTGAGTTCGGCGGGTTGGGAGTCGGGGCCTCATCAGGCGCGCCGGGTACGCCGGGCGTCCGACAGCATCAGACGGGTCTTCCGCTCCGCCCATGTAGACCGACTGCACCAGCCAGTCGGAGGCGACGCACTCCGCGGGCGTCCAGGAAAGCCGTGGCTTCGTCGGGGGTCAGGTTGCGCAGCGCCACGGTCCGCATCAGCCCGGCCCAGCCGGAATCGTAGGTCCACCCCGCGTCCGTCGCCTCGCGTCCCGCGATGACGACCAGCGCCCGCCGGCAGTCGTGTCAGGAACCTGTCCCGCAGCCGGCCCTCAAGGCCCTGACAGCGCTCGAAGGCGTCAATGAGCAGGACGACCCGGTCGCCGGTGAGTACCGTCCCGGCCTCCGTCTCGAAGGCCTCGGAGGTGTGGGCTCGGTGATCCGCCCGTCGACCTCCAGCACTTCACGCCCCGCCGCCCGCGCCTCGGCGGCGAAGCGGCGCAGCAGCATCGACTTGCCGATGCCGCCGGGCCCATGCAGGTAGCGCGACGGTCCGGTCGGCCCCTCAGCCACGGGAACGAGGTGAGGCGGCACCACCTCGGTGATGGGTGGTGCCGCCTTCTGACGGCGGTCCGCGCTGCGGCCGTTACGCCATCGCCTGCCGGTCTTCGAGTTGATGCCGACGACCCGGCAGGCGTCCTCGTAGAGGGGTCCCTTGATCCACTAGCCGAAGGTATTCCTCCCGCTCACTGACCAACTGCCTCGGGCCCTGCGGCTTCCGGCCATCCCGGATCTCTCCGTCCATCGCACCCCTGAAGTGGGGTATTGCGACGACCACTAGATCCAAGGGTGGTCCGGGCCTTCGCCGTGCTGATGCGGTTCGTCAGGGCGGCCGAGTCAGGTGAGCTCGGGTCCGCTCATGTCAGGCCTCGGTGCCTGCGATGGTGATGGCGTCGATGTCGGGTCCCCAATCCGAGGGGTTGGAGAAGGTGATCCTGTTGATGCCTGCGGTGAGGCTGAGGGTCATGGTCTTCGTGCCGGGTGTCGAGAAGCTGCCGGTCGTGCCGAACTCGACCGTCTGAGGTGTGCCGCCGTTGACACTGATCTGGAGCGGCCGCGAGGTATCGCCGTTGGTGAAGGCGATGGCGACCCGGTAGGTGCCCGGTCCGGCGGCCGGCAGGACGCCGTTGACTGTCAGGGTCCCGGTGCCGGCGGTGCCGGAGCCGACGAACCCGACGAGCGCGCCGCCGGAACACGCGGCGCAGGAGATGACACCGGCGGTGCCGGTTCGGCTGTTCACGGCGGCCTCGGCCTCGTGCCGGACGGTCTGGGCCGGCAGCCTGACCTGCTGGTTGTTCGCGCCGGTGCAGGTGGTGATGGTCAGCTGGCTCCAGTTGCCCGGTGCAGTCAGGCACTTACCCGAGGCCGCGTCGACCAGCGTGCCGCCCGCGCCCGGGGCCCACACCTGCGCGGCGCTGCCGCAGTCCCACAGCACGATCCCGGTTCCGTCCGCAGTGGCGGCTCCGTTGACTGTGAGGCACTTGCCGAGGACCTCAAGTCGGCCGTCCGACCGCAGGGTGAACATCTGCGCCTTGGTCTCGTTGCAGCCGACGGTGTGGACGATGCTCCCGTTGGCTGTACCGGAGTTGCGGACGTCGACGCACCCGGACGCGGTCACGATCTCGCCGTCGAAGACGGTCCAGGGGAAGGTGACCGCGCCGGCCGACCCGCCCGCGTCCCGGACCGTGACGGTCGCCGAACCGGAGCCCTTCGCGGTCGCCTTGCCGGAGATGAGGCCGGTGGACGCGCTGATCGAGATTCCGGCGGGCAGGCCCGTCGCGGAGTACGTGAGGGTCTGCCCGGGCAGTGAGGCGCCGGCCCTGATCTGCTTGCTCACCGTCTTGGTGAGCGAAGCGGTGAATGTGCCCGGATCGGTGACGGTGATGACGTCGAACGGCTCCCCGCCCGGAAGGGACCACTGCTGCTCCCTCAGCCCCGTGCAGGTGGCGATGATCAACTGCTTCGGCTTCATCTGCAGGCACTTGCCGGAGTTCTTCTCCCGCAGCCCGCCGTTGGACTGAGGGGTCCATGTCTGAGAGCCGGAGCCGCAGTCCCACAGTACGACCTTCGAGCCGTCGTCGGTCCCGCCGTTCTCCACGGTCGCGCACTTGCCGACCGGCATGGCGGAGCTGGGCGACACTTCCAGGAGTCCGCCTCGCAGTGTCCACTGTTGCGCGGCGGTCTGGTTGCACGGCACCCGGTTGATCGGATTGCCGTTGCCGGTTCCCGAGGCCCAGACGTCGAGACACTCGCCCTGGTTCTTGATCTCGCCGTAGCCGTCGACGACCCGCCACATGAACGACGTGCTGCCGACCGCGCCGGTGCCGTCGGACGCCCTGACGGTGACCGTCCTGTCGGCCGTGGTAGTCGGCGTGCCCGTAATGAGGCCGGTGGACATGTTGATGCTCAGGCCCGTGGGCAACCCGTCGGCGCTGTACGTGAGGGACCGGCCGGTGTTGCTGGTGGTGGCCTCCACCTGGAAGGAGGTGCTGGTTTTCACGACGGATCTGCGCGGTCCGGGATTGGTCATCGAGACCGTTCGCGAACAGGACACGTCGACAAGCTTGTTGGGTGTGCCCGTACCCGCATCAGTGATCTTGCCGGTGGTGGCGCATCCCACGAGTGCCGCCTCCACCTGAGCGGGTGTGGCCGTGGGGTGGACCTGAAGGTAGAGCGCGGCCGCGCCGGCCACGATCGGCGACGACAACGAGGTACCGGATGCCGCGCCGTTGGCGGTATCGCTGGTGTGCGCCACCGACTGCACCGACGTGCCGGGGGCGAACAGATCGACGCAGGTTCCGAAGTCGGAGAACCCGGCCCGCTTGTCATTGGCATCACTGGCTGCCACGACAATCGCGTTGGCGTTGTGCGACGGCGAGCCGGTGCACGCGTCGGTGCTGTCGTTGCCGGCGGACACGACCACGGTGATGCCGGCCGCCACTGAGTTGTCGATGGCCTGCTCCCAGACCGGGTCGACCCAGTTGGTTCCCAGGCTCATGTTCATCACGGCGGGACGCTTGGCGTTCGCGTTCACCCACTCCATGCCGCCGATGACGTCGGCGACCGTGCCTTCGCGGCCCGCGCAGCTGCTGCCGAGGACCTTCACCGCGTAGAGGTCGGCGGCCTTGGCGACGCCGTAGGTGCTGCTTCCCACCACACCGGCGACCGCCGTGCCGTGGCCGTCGCAGTCGGTCGCGTCCGCGTCGCCGTCGACGAAGTCGTATCCCGAACGCGCCCGTCCGCCGAAGTCCTTGTGCGTCATCCGCACGCCGGTGTCAAGGACGTACACCGAGACGCCGGAGCCGGTGGCGTCGCTGGAGTAGGTCGAGCTCAGCGGCAGGTTGGTCTGGTCGATGCGGTCCAGTGCCCAGCCCGGGTACGGCTGCGTCGCCTGAGTCGACACCACCGCGTCCGGCTGGACGCGGTCGACGCGCGGGTCGTCGGCGAGACGCCGGGCGGCGGTTTCGCTCAGCTGGGCCGAGAAGCCGCTCACCACCCTGCTGTAGGTCTGATCGACGGTTCCGCCGTACCGATCAGTCAGATCCTGGGCGATGTCTTCGACCGCCGTCGCCGCCGCGGCCTGCGCGGAGGGTAGCCGGCTGTCTTTCAGAAGAACGATGTATCGCCCCGGCACGATGTCCGAAGCCGGAGGTGCCGCGCGCTGGTCCGCGGCCGGTTCGACAGGCCGCTCCGAAGGGGTCGCGCCGACGGCGGGCGTGCCCCCCAGCCATAACGCCGACGCCGCCAAAACCGCGGAGATGGCGAGGGATCTTCGCCTCAATCGCTGCATGGTATCTCTTCCCAACGCTTGGGGGCAGGACAGCCTGCCCAGAAGGGATGGAGGCGTCCGGACGGTTCGAGCGGCACGTCCTCCACCGCTGTAGGCAACGTGGAGAGGCAAGTCAGGGTTCAAGACCGATGCGGAGTGGCTGACTCGCCGTCGGCTCGTGGCACGGGCGCATGACAGCTGCGTCATGAGCGCGTGACTGCACCGAACCGGTACGCACCGGTTGCCCGTAGTACTGACGACGGCCAACTGCGGGGACCCTGGAGAAGACAAGCCGATGACGACACAGCCGACCGGGCGGCCCGCACTGCAATCGAGACCGGGAACTGGCCCCTCCACCAGCTGGACGCCCCGCAAGGACGTCGTCGACCTGCTGATCGCAACGCAAACTCACCGCAGAACACGCATAGTTCGGCGTTGTGGAGGGACCGGCTAACCCGTTCCTAACTCCCGTTCAGCCATGCTGGGACGGGCACGGCCGAAAGCGGGCCGGTAGGCCCAGGAGAGGAGCCGCGATGCGGGTGCTGGTGGTCGAGGACGAGGAAGAACTCGGGCAGATGATCGCCGATGGACTGCGGGCCGAGGGCATGAGCGCGGACATCGCCGGGGACGGTGCTAAAGCCCTCGAGATGGCGTCGGCCGTCGACTACGACGTTCTCATCCTCGACCGTGAACTGCCCATGGTGCACGGTGATGCCGTGTGCCGTGCGCTCAATGTCGCAGGCCATCCCGCCCGGATCCTCATGCTGACGGCCGCCGGCAGTCTGGGAGACATCGTCGAGGGACTGGGCCACGGTGCCGACGACTACCTCGCGAAACCCTTCTCCTACCTGGAGCTCGTGGCTCGGCTGCGCGCTCTGGGACGGCGCGGACCCGGAACCGTTCCGACCGTCCTGGAACGGCGTGGCCTACGCGTGGACACGTTGCGCCGGCTCGCGGAGCGCGACGGCAGGCTGCTGCGGCTGACCCCGAAGGAGTTCGGCGTGCTGGAGGCGCTGTTGGCGGCCGACGGGGGCATGGTGTCGGCGGCCGAACTTCTCGACACGGTGTGGAACGGCGAGGTCGATCCCTCGAGTACGGTCGCCAAGGTCACGGTGCATCAACTGCGCCGTAAACTCGGCGATCCTCCGCTGATCGAGACGGCGCCCGGCTTCGGCTACCGACTGTGAGGCCCCGCACCCCAGCCTTCCGGATCCCCACCCGGCCGGCCCTCCGGATCCGCACTCGCCTGGCACTGCTGAACGCCGCTGTCTTCGCAGTCGGCAGTGGTCTGCTGCTCGTCGCGTCGTGGCTCAGCACACGGCAGATCATCGAAGAGAACAGCGCCACGGTCGCGGCCACCCCGGCTGCCGCGCCAACCGCAGGTGTGGCGCCCCCGCCAACGGACTTCGGCAACCCTGGCACCATGGCACCGGGCGTGTCGGAAAGCCGCTTTGAGGCGTTCCGCGACGACGTGCTGTCCGACCTGATGACGCGCTCGCTGCTGATTCTCGTACCCCTCGCCGCACTGTCGGTCCTGGCAGCCGTCTGGATCGCGGGACGCTCACTGTCGCGAATAGGCCAAGTCACGGGCACGGCACGGGACATCAGTGAGAACAGCCTGCACGCTCGCCTGCGTCTCGTCGGACCGGACGACGAGGTCAAGGAACTGGCCGACACCTTCGACACCATGCTCGACCGGCTGGAGCGCAGTCTCACCAACCAGCGGTTGTTCACCGCCCAGGCCTCACACGAATTACGTACGCCCCTGACCATCCAGCGCACAGCCCTGGAGATCCCCCTGGCTCACGGTCGGGTGCCCACCGAGCTCGAACCCGACATCCGTCGGGCACTGGCAGCCACCGAACGCTGCGAACGCTTGCTCGCCTCACTGTTGGTACTGGCCCGCGGAGAGAGCGGCGCCCTCCACCACCGTCCCACCGATCTCGCCGAACTGGTGAGGGACGCTCTCGCGGAGCTGGGCAGTGAGTTGGACGCGACCGGTGTGAGCGTCCACTCGGTCCTTGGACCGGCGCCCGTCGCGGGTGATGTACCTCTGCTGGCGCAGCTCGTCGCCAACCTCGTCACCAATGCGGTACGGCACAACCGTCCCGCGGGGAATGTGCGTATCACCACCGAGACCGATATGGGGTGGTCTCGCGTAGAGGTCGAGAACACCGGACCGCTCGTCGACCCTGCCCACCTTCCGGGCCTGTTCGAACCGTTCCAGCGAGGCACCGCTCGGGTGAAGGGTTCCGGACTCGGTCTCGCGGTCGTCAGGGCCGTCACCGATGTGCACCGGGGCCGCCTGACGGCGATGCCTCGCCCCGAGGGTGGGCTGACGGTCCGGATCGAGTTCGGGGCGGCCGAACCGATGCCCTGAGGCGCAGGCCGGCGGCCTCGGCGGGCCTGGCCCCTGGCACATCGAGCGATGCGTCAGCGCCGCTCATGGAGCTTGCGGACGAGGGAGACGACGCGCTCCTTCGCCGCGGCGGGGGCCGTGAAGGAGGTCAGATTGACCGGCGGGGCGAAGCGCTGGACCGTGACCGACTGGGGCGCGGTGAAGGCGCGCAGGCCGTCCTCGCCGTGGATGCGTCCGAAGCCCGAGTCTCCGGAGCCCCCGAAGGGGAGAGCGGGCACTATGGCGAAACTGAGGACCGAGTTGACCGAAACCATGCCGGAGCGCAGCTGGGAGGCCACCTCTGCACCGCTCCGCCGATTGCGGGTGAAGACCGAGGCCCCGAGCGCGTAGCGCGACGCGTTGGCGCGCCGCACCGCCTCGGACAGATCGGCGACCGCATTGATCGCGACGGTCGGCCCGAAGGTCTCCTGCGTCATGGCCACCGAGTGTTCCGGGACGTCTACCAGGACGACCGGATTGACGCCCTCCTCCGACACCGGCTCCACACCGCCCAGAACGGCTCGTGCCCCGGATGCCACTGCCTCGTTGACGTGACGCTCCACCACGGCCGCCTGACCCGGCATGGTCATCGGTCCATAGGCCGCGTCGGGGCCCGTCCCGGGGCGAAGTGCGCGGGCCCGCTCAACGACCTTGTCACACAGGGCCTGGTGCACTTCCCGCACGGCATAAACGCGTTCGACACCCACGCAGGTCTGGCCGGCATTGGCCATCGCACCCCACACAATGGCGTCGGCGGCGGCGTCGAGGTCCGCGTCGGCGGCGACGATCACGGCGTCCTTGCCACCGCACTCGGCGAGCAACGGCGTGAGCGACTCGGCGCACACGGCCATCACCTTCCGCGCGGTCCCCGGCGAGCCGGTGAACGCGACCTTGTCCACACGGGACCGGGCCAGCGCCTCGCCCGTCGCGGCCGCACCGGTGACGGTGGTGAGCAGACCGGCGTACTCGGGCACGGCCGCGTCGAAGAGCTCCGCCAGCAGCGCGCCGGTGCCGGGTGTGTACTCGGAGGGCTTGAACACCACGGCGTTGCCTGCCGCGAGGGCGTATCCGATGGATCCCATCGGAGTGAAGACGGGGTAGTTCCACGGCCCGATCACACCGACGACGCCCAGCGGACGGTGGACGAGTGTCGCCCCCTGATTGACGGCGAGCAGCCCCGTACGGATCCGGCGCCGGCGCAGCACCCGGCCGGCGTTGCGCGCCGCCCAGGACAGATGCTCCAGAGCGAGGATCATCTCCAGCTCCGCGTCGCCCCGCAGTTTGCCCGTCTCCGCGGACACCATCGCCACCACGGTGTCCATCGAGGCCGCCAACAGCCGTTTCCACAGCAGCAGATGCTCGCGGCGCCGTTCCGCCGGCAGAGCGGCCCAGCGAGCCGAGGCCTTCCGTGCCCGGTGCACGGCCTCGGCGATCTGCTCCGGCCCCTCGACCGGGTACTCGGCGAGCGGCTTCCCGGTGGCCGGCGAGTACGAGGTGAACCTGGCGGTGGGAAGGCTGGTGTCCGTCAACGGTGCTCCTGGTGTGAGTTTCGCCCGGAGGCGAGGCGATCGCCTGCCGTGCGCGTGGTGCGTCGTGCGCCCGTCAGAGGCCGCGGGGCATGTGCTGGTGCGGTCACCGGCCGGACGGAGACGGGAGGGAGGACGGGCCCCCCTCCGCGCCTCGTATTACGACCACTCCCGTCGGCAGGTTCACCTCTGCACCGGTGCAGAGGCATGTCACTGTTGCCATGTCACTGCACCACCTTCCGAGTGGTGCGAACGACGTGTGACCGGGATGTCGTATCGAACCGTTTCTGGCCAGAGGCCGTAGCTGATGACGACAGCACACTGCCGTGGTCGAAGTAGTGGGTTCCGCCGGGCGCCGCAGCGACCTCCCGGCAACGCCCGGCCCCGCGGGGCGTGATTCGACCCGCTTCTGGCTTTCCCCTTCAGGCATCCAGCGACTGGACCCACGGGAACGACCTACGCACCCGGGCACAGCTCGGCCGCCGTCCGGCGGCGAACACGACCGCGTGTTCACCGCCGACCTACACATCCCACGCACTGAGAAGAATGGAAAGTCATGACCTTCAAGGCTGAGTACATCTGGATCGACGGCACCGAGCCGACGGCCAAGCTCCGTTCGAAGACGAAGATCCTGGCCGACGACGCGAAGGGTGCCGAGCTCCCGATCTGGGGCTTCGACGGGTC
>NZ_RPDJ01000072.1 GCF_004023625.1 Streptomyces cavernae
ACGGACTCACCAACCGCGAGATCGGCAAGAAGCTCTACCTGTCCGAGAAGACCGTCAAGAACCACATCTCCCGCCTGCTCGCCAAACTCGGCGTCCAACGACGGGTACAGGCCGCGGTCCTCGCCTCGCAGCTCGACACCCCGGAATCCGGCGACCGCACGGCGAGGTGACGCCCGGTGGCCGGGCCCTCCTGCACCCAGGTACCCCGGGCCCCCGGCACCGCGGACCCTCCGGCACCCGACCCGGCACCCGGGCCCCCGGCCACGCGGACTCTCCGGCCCCGGGCCCCCGGCCACGCGGACTCTCCGGCCCCGGGCCCTCCGGCACCCGATCGAGGCCGTACGGCCCCTCCTGCCGTCACTCCGCGGGCACCACGCTGGACAGGGTCACCGAGCAGCCCCGCAGCCCGAAGACGCGGGGCAGTGAGGAGTTCCCCATGTGCCCCGCAGTCCTCGACGTGCCGGCCCTGGAGAGGCTGATCTCCGCGGCCGTGGCCGCGCCCTCCATCCACAACACCCAGCCCTGGCGCTTCCGGCTCGATGCGGACACCCTCACGCTGGAGATCCGTGCCGCCGCCGACCGCGGGCTCCGCCACACCGACCCCGCGGGGCGCGCCCTGCACGTCTCCGTCGGCTGTGCGCTGTTCAACCTGCGGATCGCCGTCGCCCACGCCGGCTGGGAGCCGGTGACCCGGCTGCTGCCCCGGCCCGGCGAACCGGACCTGCTCGCCACCGTGCGGCTCGGCGGCCCCGCACGGACGCCCCCACCGCCACAGCTGTACGAGGCTCTGTGGCGCAGGCACAGCAGCCGCTTCCCGTTCTCCGAACGCCCCCTGCCCACCTTCCTCCTGACCGAACTCGCCGAGGCCGCCCACGCGGAAGGGGCCTCATTGAACCGGCCTGGTCCCGACGGAACAGACCGTCTGCTCCAGCTCACCCACGAGGCCGAGCAGCGCAACACGGCCGATGCCGACCGGGCGGCGGAAAGCCGCCGCTGGGTGCACGAGCCGGATGGCGGGGCACTCGGAATGCCACCGCGGGCTCTGGGACCGCAGGACTTCCGGGAACGGATCCCGATGCGGGACTTCGGTGCACACCGGCATCCCTCGGTGCTGACCGCCCGCCTCTTCGAGAAGCGGCCGTCCATCTCCGTGCTGTCCACAGGGCACGACCGGCGGGCGGACTGGCTGCGCGCCGGACAGGCACTCGAACGTGTCCTGCTGGTGGCCACCGCGCACGGCGTACGGGCATCCCTGCTGCACCAAGCACTGGAGTGGCCCGACCTGCGGAATCAGCTGGTACAGGAGTCCGGCGACAGGCGCGAGCACGCGCAGATGATGATCCGTATGGGTTACGGCCCGGAAGGTCCCTCTTCGCCCCGTCGCCCGGCACGGCGGACCCTGACCGAGGACACTCCCTCCGCCTGCCGGTGAGCTGGGCTCACTGTTCACCCACCCGTACCGCTACGCTCGGTGATTCCCGGGAGACGCTCGCGCCTCCGGTCGGTGGACCTCCACCCACCGTCTTTGAACAAGCGCTCGACCGTGCGCGATGTAGATCGGGCATCATGAGACCGACCGTGCGGCGAGTGAGGAGAACTGGGATGGACCAGCGCGCACACGATCCGAAGGATCGTCCGGCCTCGGCACCACCGATGCCGCAACTGCGCCTGGACGCGCTGCTGGACGGTCTCCAGGAGCAGGTGGAGCGGGTACGCAGCACCCAGAACCGGGTGCACACCCTCCTCGACGCGGTGCTGGCCATCGGCAGCGATCTGGATCTGGACGCGGTGCTGCACCAGATCGTCGAATCCGCCGTCCAGTTGGTGGACTGCCGTTACGGTGCGCTCGGCATCGTCGGCGACGAGGGCGGCATCAAGCAGTTCATCACGGTGGGTATCGACGAGGAGACCATCGCCCGGATCGGCCATTATCCGCGGGGCGAGGGCATCCTCGGCCTGCTCATCCGCGAGCCTCACCCGCTGCGGCTCCCGGTCCTGAGCGATCACCCGGATTCCGTCGGCTTCCCGCCCGGCCACCCGCCGATGACCACGTTCCTCGGCACTCCGGTCCAGGTGCGCGACCGGATCTTCGGCAATCTCTATCTGACGGAGAAGCACGGCGGGGTGGAGTTCGACGCCGAGGACGAGGCGGTGCTGCGCACGCTCGGCGCGGCGGCGGGCGTGGCGATCGACAACGCCCGGCTCTACGACGACGCCCGCCGCCGCGAACGCTGGCTGACCGCGAGCAGCGAACTGACCCGCACCCTGTTGTCGGGTACCGATCCCACCGAGGTCCTGCACTCCTTCACCGCCACGGTCCGTGAGCTGGCCTGCGCCGACCTGGTCACGCTGGCGGTGCCCGTGACCGGCACCGGAAACCTCGTCATCGAGGCCGCCGACGGAACCGAGGCCGACCGGGTCCGGGGCCTGGCCCTTCCGGAGGACACGACTTTGGCGGCCAAGGTGTTCGCCTCCGGCGAGACGATCGTCAGCTCCGCCCTCAGCCAGGACCCGCGTGCGGAGGCCGGGAGCTCGGCCCTGCGGGAGTTGGGTCCGGCGTTCCTGATCCCGTTGGGCACCCGAGAGCGCGCCCTTGGCGTCCTCCAGGTCGCGAACCAGCAGGGCGGCCCCGCTTTCCCCGACGCCACCATCGAGATGATCACGGGGTTCGCCGACCATGCCGCGCTCGCCCTGGAGATCGCCGAGCACCGCCGCGACGCCGATCAGCTGCTCGTCCTCAACGACCGCGACCGCATCGCCCGGGATCTGCACGATCTGGCCATCCAGCGCCTGTTCGCCAGCGGACTGAGCCTGCAGTCGGTCCTCAACCGCCTGGCCGACCGTCCCGAAGTGGCCGAGCGCGTCCGACGCGTCGTCGACGACCTGGACGACACCATCAAGGTCGTCCGCTCCACCATCTACTCCCTGCACGAGCGCGACCGTTCCGAATCCGCCGGGCTGCGGGCCCGGCTCGTGACGGAGGTGGGCAAGGCGGCGGAGGCCCTCGGCTTCACGCCCGCCCTGCGCATGAGCGGTCTGCTGGACACCGACGTCCCCGACGGCCACCGTGAGCAGCTGCTCGCGGTGCTGCGCGAAGCCCTGTCCAATGCCGCCCGGCACGCCAACGCCACCTCCGTGGAAGTCACGGCCGAAGCCACCGGCAGCGATCTGCGCCTGCGGGTGGCCGACAACGGCCGCGGCATCGACCCGGCCGCCGACCGCCGCAGCGGACTGGCCAACATCGGCACCCGCGCCGACGACCTCGGCGGCACCTTCACCCTGGGCACCAACCAGCCCAGCGGGACCGTCCTGGAGTGGGTAGTGCCGCTGCGCAACGACACGGAATGAGTACCGCGTCGTCACGCTGATGCCTGGCGCAGGGCCGGGTTGCGGCCGGTTCGCTGACGGACCGTTCCATCAGCAGGACCGCGAGGGGGATGCCGTCCCATCGTCGTGACCGCTCCCGGTCCCTGAGTGCTCGCCAGTTACTGCTTTCGGAGTTGCTGCTTCAGGAGTTGCTGCTTTCAGGTCGGCCGCACCGCGGCACCGCCGCACCGCGACCGGGTATCGGCCCGGACCGGATTGACCTTCGCGCTGAGGGGTACTCCAACGATCTTGGCAGACCGGCCACTCGGCCGGAGGTCGGAAGGAGAGCCGTGCCTGACGAGAAGGTCCGCAACGTCTTCGTGATCGGGCTCGACGAGGCCAATCTGCCGACGCTCCAGCAGATCCCGGGAGCGGATTCGCTGCGCTTCCACCAACTTCTGACGATCGAGGAACTGCAGGTCGGCGAGGTGCACCTGCCCACGTTGATCAAGAAGGCCCAGGGCGTACTGGATGACTTCGACGGAAGCATCGACGCGATCGTCGGCTACTGGGACTTCCCGGTCAGCACCCTCGTCCCGATCCTGAGCGAGCGCCACGGCACCCGCAGCACGAGCTTGGAGTCCGTCGTCAAGTGCGAGCACAAGTACTGGAGTCGGCTGGAACAGCAGAAGGTCACCGACCGGCACCCGCGCTTCGGCAGGGTCGACCTCACGGGCGAGCCGCCGCGCCCGCCCGAGAACGTCGGATTCCCGATGTGGGTCAAGCCGGCGCTGTCCTATTCCTCCGAACTCGCCTTCGGTGTCGGGGACGAGCAGGAGTTCCGCACGGCCGTCAGCGAGATCCGCGAGGGAATCGCCCGGATCGGCCGCCCCTTCGAGCACATCCTCGAACGCGTCGACCTGCCGCCGGAGATGGACGGTGTCGGTGGCCGGGTCTGCTTGGCGGAGGAGGCGATGTCCGGCGTACAGGTCGCCGTGGAGGGCTATGTCCACCAGGGCCAGGTGACGGTCTACGGGACCCTGGACTCCATCAACTACCCGGATTCTCCGTGCTTCCTGCGCCACCAGTACCCTTCGACGCTGCCGCAGCCGGTCCTCTCGGAGCTCCACGACGTCTCCGAGCGCGTGATGCGGCAGATCGGAATGGACTCGGCCACCTTCAGCATCGAGTACTTCTACGATCCACGAACGCAGGAGATCAGCCTGCTGGAGATCAACCCCCGGCACTCCCAGTCGCACGCGGAACTGTTCCAGTACGTCGACGGCGTGCCCAACCACCACTGCATGGTCCGCCTCGCCCTCGGCGACGACCCGCGCATGCCGCACCGCGAGGGCCAGTACGCGATGGCGGCGAAGTGGTACCACCGCTGGTTCACCGACGGCGTGGTACGCCGTGTGCCCGGGCCGGAGGACATCGCCCGCATCGAGCGGGAGACGCCGGGCGTACGCGTCGAAGTGATCCCCGAGGCAGGCAGCAGGCTCTCCGACCTTCCCCAACAGGACAGCTACAGCTACGAGTTGGCGCACATCTTCACCGGCGGGGCGAGCGAGGAGGAACTGCGGGAGAAGTACGACCACTGCGTGGCATCCCTGGGTCTCTCCTTCGACGAGATCCCGGCGGAGTGACACGACCCCGTAAGAGTCAAGGAGCACGTCGGTCCCATGCGTTACGTGACCAACCTGCCGTACGCGACGAAGCAAGAAGAGCACGTCACGATCCCCATGTCCGACGGGGTCCGTCTCTCCGCGCACGTCTGGCGCCCCACCTCCTCGGACCGCGAGCCGGTCCCGGCGGTACTGGAGTACATCCCATACCGCAAACGCGACCTCACGGCCGTACGCGACTCGATCCACCACCCCTACATCGCCGGACACGGCTACGCCTGCGTCCGCGTCGACCTGCGCGGCACCGGCGATTCGGAAGGCGTGCTCCGTGACGAGTACCTGGACCGCGAGCAGGCCGACGCCGAGGAGGTCCTGGCGTGGCTGACGGAGCAGCCCTGGTGCGACGGCGGCACCGGCATGATGGGCATTTCCTGGGGCGCGTTCGCGGCCCTCCAGGTGGCGGCCCGCCGGCCGCCCAGCCTGAAGGCCATCGTCATCGCCTCTTTCACCGACGACCGGCACGCCGACGACATGCACTACATGGGCGGCGCCCTGCTGTCGGACAACCTGGCCGAGGCCGGCACGATGTTCGCCTACGGCACCTGTCCGCCCGACCCCGCCGTGGTCGGCGACAGCTGGCGCGAGATGTGGCACGAACGGCTGGAGCACACGGAGCCCTGGGTCGTGCAGTGGCTGCGCCACCAGCGCCGCGACGACTACTGGCGGCACGCCTCGGTGTGCGAGGACTACCAGAGCGTGCGCTGCCCGGTCCTGGCCTCCAGCGGGTGGGCGGACGGCTACTCCAATGCCGTGACCCGGCTGCTCGGCCACCTGGACGTGCCCCGCAAGGGACTGATCGGCCCCTGGTCGCACAAGTTCCCCCACCTCGGGGAGCCCGGTCCCGCCATCGGCTACCTCCAGGAGGTCGTGCGGTGGTGGGACCACTGGCTCAAGGGCGTCGACAACGGCGTCATGGACGGTCCCATGCTGCGGACGTGGATGCAGGACAGCGTGCCGCCCTCCACCTCGTACGAAGAGCGTCCGGGACGCTGGGTCGGAGAGCCCGACTGGCCCTCCCCGCACATCCGGCCGGTCACGCATCCCCTCACTCGGCACAGGATCGAACCACCGCGGGACACGACGGACGCGGGGACGGGTACGCGAGGGACGCCCTACGGCGACGCGATGATCGACCGGGCCGACACGACCCGCACGACAGACACGACAGACGCGACCGGCACGACGGACGCCACCGACGCCACCGACACGATGACCGTGCAGTCGCCGCTGTCCGTCGGCCAGTTCGCGGGCAAGTGGGCCTCCTACAACGCGCCACCGGACCTGCCGTACGACCAGCGCGAGGAGGACGGCGGTTCCCTCGTCTTCGACAGCGAGCCGCTGACCGAACTGCTGGAGATCCTCGGCTCACCGAGTGTGGAGCTCGACCTGTCGGTGAACGAGCCCGTCGCCATGGTGGCCGCGCGCCTGTCCGACGTGAGCCCCGACGGCGCCGCGACCCGCGTCTCGTACGGCCTGCTGAACCTCACCCGCCGCGACAGCACGGAGGCCCCCGAGCCCCTGGAGCCGGGCCGGCGCTACCGTGCCACCATTCCGCTGAACGGCGTCGCACAGTCGTTCCCACCCGGCCACCGCATCAGGCTCTCCCTCTCCACGTCCTACTGGCCCCTCGCCTGGCCACCGCCGAAGCCCGCGCTGCTCAGCGTCCACGAGCATTCCAGCACGCTCACCCTGCCGGTCCGGCCGGTGGACGAACCCGACGACATCGAGCCGAGCCCCTTCGGCGAACCCGAGGGCACCCCCCCGATCGCCACACGCCAGGTGACGCCACCCGAAGAGCGCTGGGAGGTCAAGCGGGACCTGGTCGGCTACCAGGCCGAGCTGGAGATCGTGAAGGACCGGGGCACGGTCCGCTTCGAGGACATCGGCCTCGAGGCCGGCCGTCGCGCCTACGAGCGCTATGCCGCGGTCGCCGACGACTTCACCTCGGTCAACGGCGAAGCCACCTGGACCATGCGGTTCCGGCGGGACGACTGGGACGTACGCGTGGTGACGCACACCTCGCTCGGCTGCGACGAGACCGACTTCTTCGTCGACGCGACCCTGGACGCGTACGAGGCCGACCGCCGGGTCTTCTCCCGCACCTGGAACAAGAGGATCCCACGCGACCTGCTCTAGGGCCACGCCTGGTGCCCTGACCGGTCAGCCGGGGCGTCTCCGGCCTGTGTCGGGCCCACGAGTCCGCTCTGGTAGGCGATGACGACGAGTTGGGCGCGGTCGCGGGCGCCGAGCTTGGTCATGGCGCTGGATGTGACTTCGTACGGTCAGGACGCTCAGGACGAGTTCCCCGGCGATCTCGTCGTTGGACTTGCCCCGGGCGGCGAGCTCGGTCACCTCCCGCTCCCGGGGCGTGAGGTCGTTCAGGCGCTCCGGAGGTGCCAGGAGGACGCTGGGGGCCGGGCCGGTGAGGAAGCGGGTGATGAGGGCGCGGGTGGCGCCGGGCGAGAGGAGGGCCTCGCCTGCCGCGACGGTGCGGATGCCGGCCAGCAGGGCGTCGGTGGTGACGTACTTGCCGACGAACCCGCTGGTGCCGACGCGCAGTGCCCGGGCGACGTATTCGTCGGTCTCGAACACGGTGAGGACGAGGACCCGGGTGCCGGCCAGTTCCGGGTCGTCGCAGATGGCGGCGGTGGCGGCGAGACCGTCCGTGCCGGGCATGTGGATGTCCATCAGGACGATGTCGGGGCGGTGGATGCGGGCGAGGTCCACGGCCTCCTGGCCGTTGGCGGCCTCGCCGACCACCACCATGTCCTCACAGGAGTCGATCAGCAGACGGAACGTGCCCCGCAGCAGGGCCTGGTCGTCGACGAGCAGTACGCGAATGCTCAACGGGTTGCCACGTCTTCTTCCGGGGCGAGCGGGTGCAGCGGCAGTGCATTTGTGACTTCGAAGCCGCCCTCGGGGCGAGGGCCGGCGTTCAGGGCGCCGCCGACGGAGTGGGCACGCTCACGCATGCCCATCAGACCGTAGCCGCCGCCCGGGACCGACGCGGTGGCGGCGGCCCCGTCGTTGGACCGAGATGAGCAGACGGGAGTCGGAGTAGGTGAGCCGGACGCAGGCCCCTTCGGACTGTAAGAGTTCCCCTCGCGGCTTCCATCGCGGTTCAGGACCCGCGCCGAGGCAACCGGGCAACCAGCGCTTCCCCAGTGCCGGGGCGCCGTGCACCGCACCGCCGGGGCGCGTCCAGGCTTCTCCCTGCGCCCGCTCTGGTACTTCGTAGCCATCGCCGAGGAGGACACGATCAGCGCTGCCGCGGATCGGCTGCACGTCTCTGCAGCCGGGCGATGTGATGGACGATCTCCGGGCTCGGCGCGCAGCGCACCGTCTGCCGGGCGCCTTCCGCGGTGCAGCGGACCGCCCTCCACTGAACCGGGCGGCGTCCGATGGACCGTACCGCGGAACGGACGGGCGGCTGATCAGTCAGCCGGCTGTACGCGCAGGGGCAGGGACGCCCATGAGCGCAGGGTGTTGTTGGGGTGGCGGTGGGGTGTGCCGGTGAGTTCGATGCGTTCGACGCGGCGGGCCAGGGCGGTCAGCAGCGCCTCGGCCTCCAGCCGGGCCACGTGCTGTCCGATGCACTGGTGGATGCCCATGCCGAAGCCGACGTGGCCGGAGGGGTCGCGGGTGAGGTCGAAGCGGTCGGGGTCGTGCCAGCGGGCCGGGTCGCGGTTGGCCGCGCCGAGGAACATGAGGATCTTCGTGTCCGCGGGGATGAGGGTGCCGGCGATGGTGACATCGGTGGTGGCGGTGCGGAAGAAGGTCTGCACCGGTGACTGCCAGCGCACCGCCTCGTCGAACGCGGTCCGCGCCAACTCCGGCCGCTCCCGAAGCCGTTGCCACTCCGCCGGGTGGGTGGCGAAAGCGTACAGGCAGGCCGCCAGGCCGTGCACGGTGGTGTCGACGCCGGCGGTGAGCAGGGAACGCACCACCAACGGGGCCTGCTCGTACGTCAGCTCGCCACGGTCGGCGGCGGACCAGATCCGCGCGCCGAAGCCGTCCTCGCTGAGCGCCTCCCGTGCGCATCGGGCGTTGACCCACGCCGACAGCTCGGCCACCCGGTGGGCATCCGCCGCGACGAGGTCGTTGCGCGGGCCGAAGGCGTTGAAGGCCATGTTGCCGTACGGCAGCAGGTTGTCCCGGCCGTCCGGGCCGAGGCCTACCGCGTCCGGGAAGGCACGCAGCGGGAACGCCTCCGCCAGCACCGCTAGGCCGTCGAACTCGGCGCCGTCGGTGAGGACTTGGTCGACGAGTTCCTCGGCCAGGGCGTGCCAGGTCTCGCGCAGGCGACGCAGTCCGGGCGGGGCCAGGATCTCCCGCAGCACCCGGCGCGGGGCGTCGTGGCGGGGCGGGTCGGCCTCCAGCAGCAGGCTCGGCGGGCGCCACGGCTTCTCGTGCCGGAAGTTGGCCAGGCCCACCCCCGAACCCGACTCGAAGTTCTGCCAGTCCACGAGAGCGGCGTGCACCTGCTCGTAGCGGGCCAGCGCGTGGACGTCGTAGCGCGCGAGGTACACGACCGGACCGGCCTCGCGCAGGGCCTGGTGCAGCGGTCCGGGGTGCAGGAGGACGTCGTGGGCGAACGGATCGGCGTCACTGACGGGCGGCACGACGGCATGCTCGAGTGCCTCGGTCATCGCGGCTCCTTGGGAAGTGAACAGTAGTCAGGGATCTGAGATGGGGCTTTCGCCTCGGAGACAGAGCTTCGTCTCGTGTCTCACAGATTCAGAGCTTCGTCTCGTGTCAGAGCTTCGTCGCATGCCTCGCGGACCGGAGTTCGATCATCAGAGATCGAGGACGAGACGGTCGCCGCAGGAGCGGGATACGCACAGCAACATACAGTCGTCCGCGGCCCGTTGGTGGTCGGCCAGGACGGAGTCCCGGTGGTCCGGCCGCCCCTCCAGTACGGGCGTCAGGCACGTGCCGCAGGTGCCCTGTTCACAGGAGGTCAGCACGTCCGCTCCGGCACTACGCACCGCCTCCAGCACGGACACGTCCGGAGTGACGGTGACCGTCCGTCCCGTGCGGCGCAGTACGACCTCGAAGGGGGCCTCCCGCACCGGCGGAGTCTGCCTGGCGGCGGTGAAGCGTTCGGTGCGCAGGGCGTACGGGGGCCAGGACGCGCACGCCGCTTCGACGGCGGTGAGCAGCGGAGCGGGGCCGCAGCAGTACACCCTGGTGTCGGGGCGCGGTGTGCCCAGCCAGGCCGCGAGGTCCAGCAGTCCGAGCTCGTCCTGCGGGACGACGCGCACCCGTCCGCCGTAGGCCCCCGTCAGCTCCTCCCGGAAGGCCATCGACGACCTGGTACGCCCGCCGTACAGCAACTGCCAGTCCGCGCCGAGCAGTTCGGCCTGACGCACCATGGGCAACAGCGGGGTGATGCCGATGCCGCCCGCGATGAACAGGTACTTCTCCGACGGCACGAGGGGGAAGTGGTTGCGCGGGCCGCCGATCCCGACCGGGTCCCCCGGACGCAGCCGGTCGTGCACATACGCGGACCCTCTCCCACTCCCGGCTACTCCCCCACTCCCGGCTACTCCCCCACTCCCGGCTACTCCCCCACTCCCGGCTTCGCTCGAGCGGGGAGACCCCCATCGTCCGACGGGTTCCCGCAGCACGGCGATCCGGTAGGTGTACGCGTCCCATCGGTCGCCGCACAGGGAGTACTGCCGGGTCGTCCCTTCCGGCAGCACCAGGTCGATGTGGGAACCCGGCGTCCAGTCCGGCAGCCGGGCACCGCGCGGGTGGGCGAGGGTGAGTGACACGACGCCCTCGGCGACTTCTTCCTTCGCGGAGACCGTCAGGGTCGCCGCGTTCCTCGGCGCCGACCGTCCCTCGCCGATGTCGGACCCGGCGTCCGCAACCGCGCTGCTTCCCACCACGTTGTCGCCTCCCGTCGTTGGGTTGCAGGCAGGATGCGCGGCGGCCACCGACGATCGCGACGGCATTCTCAATCAGTGAGAGAGGAAATTCCGGTGGGCGTCCGGTGCTCCCAGCACCCGGGAGACACCGCGTGCGGCGGTCCGCACCACCGGTACGACGGACGAGGCCCCCGTCTCGTTGGGGACGATCACCGCCAGCGCGGCCACCACCTCACCCTGCGCGTCGCGCACCGGCGCCGCGACGCCGAGTGCGTCGGGGTGTACGTAACCCGGGCAGTACGCGTATCCCTGCCGACGCACCTCGGCCAGCACGGCCCGCAGCCGTGCGGCGGTGGCGGGAGTATCCGGAGTGTAGCGCTCCAGGGCCCCGTCGAGCACCCGTCGGCGCAGGTCGGCGGGGCCGTGGGCGAGGAGGACCAGGCCGCTGGAGGATGCGTGCAGCGGAAGGCGGCCCGCGATGCGGGTGTAGTTGATGACCGCGCCCGGTGCCGTCAGCCGCTCCAGGAACAGCACCTCGTCGCCGTCCAGCACGCCGAGCTGTACATGGTGGCCGACGACATCGTGGACGCCCTCCATGAACGGCATGGCCACGTTGCGCAGCGACAGGGTCGGCGAGGCCCGGGTGGCCAGCTCCCAGAGGCGCATGCCGATTCGGACCCGGCGGTCGGTGTCCCGCGTCAGGAACCCGTACGAGACCAACTCGGCCACCAGGCGCGACGCGGTCGCCACGTGCAGCCCCGTGCGGCGGGAGATCTCCGAGACGGTAAGGGCCGACTCCTCCGGCGTGAACGCCTCGAAGATCCGTACGACCCTCGCCAGGACGGACTCGCCGTTCTGTGTTCTCACGCCGCCATCATCGGATTCCCTCCCAGCACGTCAAGCCCACGCAAGAGCCGTAGGGTCCGCCTCGGAGCACGACTCGGCCGTGCCGGAGGATGCGGGCGCAGCCGAGAGCGAGAGGAACGGTCAGTGCCTGGCTTTCTTCCTGTCTTCTTTCTGCTTCTTCCCTCGTTCGTCCCCGGCGTCCTTCGTGGCCTCTTCCGCCTTGTGCTGGTCTGGGGGCCCCTCGCTTTCCGATGCCCTTCGGGGCTCGGAGCTGCTGGGCGAGGCGGCGGGGCGTGGCGTCGGGGGCTCGGTCGAGGGGGCGGGCGCGGATGAGGTCCGGGTCGTGGCGGCGGGAGGCGGCGCAGGGGCGCTGTCGTCGGAGTCGAGGGACGTACTCACGGCCACAGTGCCGGCGAGGAGGGCGGCGCCGGCCAGGCCGAGGAGCACTTTCGGTGGCAGTCGGCGGCCGCGGGCCCAGTGGCCGCGGTCCCCGGTGGCCGATGGCTCGGCCAGGGAAGGCAGGGCGGCCAGCGTGGTCGTGGAGTCGTTCTCCGGCGGTGCGTCCGTGGACTCGGGGCGTTGGCCCGCCTCGCCGAACCAGGCGGCGGCCTGGTCGGCGGTGGGGCGCTGCGCCGGGTCCTTGGCGAGCATGGTCAGTACGCAGTCGGCGAGCGGGCGTGGGATTTCCGGGCGCAGTTCGGTGGGCGGGACGGGGGTGGCGTCGACTTGCTGGCGGACCATGGCCAGGGCGGTGGTACCGGGGAAGACCAGGCGGCCGGTGAGCGCCTCGTACAGCACACAGCCCAGGGAATACACGTCCGAGGGTGGCTGCGCGGTGCGGCCGACGGCTCGCTCGGGTGCCAGGTATGCCGCGGAACCGGCGATCTTGCCGGGAGTGGTGAGGGTGCTGGCGATGGCATCGGCGAAGCGGGCGATACCGAAGTCGGTGATCTTCACGGTGCCGTCGGCGGTGAGCATGATGTTGCCGGGTTTGATGTCGCGGTGGATCACCTGCTGGCGGTGAGCGGCGGACAGGCCGGCGGCGACCTGTGCCCCGATGGCGACGGCCTCCTCGGGCTCCAGGACGGTGCGCCTGGTGAGTTCCTCGGCGAGAGTCCGGCCCTCGACGAGTTCCATGACCAGGTACAGGCGCCCCTGATGGGAGCCGAAGTCATAGACACTCACTACGTTGGGATGGTTGAGGCGGGCGGCCGTGCGGCCCTCCCGGCGGAAGCGTTCGGCGTCGGCGTCCGCGGCCTGGCCCTCCGGGCCCGTCAGCAGCAGCTTCACGGCGACGGGGCGGTTGAGCACATGGTCGGTGGCGTGCCAGACCTCGCCGATCGCGCCGCGTCCGAGCGGTTTGTTGAGCTGGTACCGATCGGCAACGAGCACGTGCAACACCATTCCTGCTTGAGACAGCGGTCATCGGACGCCTTGAATCATGCGATCTGAACATGAGCGCGCCATATGTTCCATGTGCGCACAGCGTACCGAGACCTCGCGGCCGGCGGGACGGCTCGGCCAGTCCGCCGCCTCGGGCACAGCCCTCGACGCTTCGCCATCGGCCGGGACCGCCGCGCCGATGGCCGCACAGGACGGGCAGGCGACGGGGGAGGGCGCCTGCCCGCCCTGGTGCGAGAGCCGCTCAGGAGGAAGCGGCCTCACAGGGCCGTGAGTCCACCGCCCACCACGTACAGCGCGGCGCGCATCGCGACTGTCACACCCGGGACGGCCGGCAGGCCGGCTGCATCACCGCCGGACGTCACGGGGCGTCGGCCATCCCCGGCACAGGCGGTGCGGCCGAGGCTGCTCCTGGGCTCACCCGCCCCGGTGGGCCAGTTCGATGCCGACTCTTCCGCCGATCCGCAGGGCCATGGTGCGGGTTGGCTGCACGGTGAAGCCGGCTGCGGCGATCCGCTGCGACACGGAATCGCCGACGTTGTCGCGCATCTGTTCGCGCATTCGTTCGCGCATGCCGCCGCGCGTCCGGCCGCGCGTCCCGATCTGCCGACGGCCTCGGCCGTGCCAGTGGTCATGGCCGTGCTCGCCGAGGACCGCGTCGGCCAGGACCAGCAGCCCGTCGGGCCGCAGCACCCGGCGCACTTCGGCAAGCAGTGCGTCCTTCGACGTGCTGTCCAGGTGGTGCAGCATCAGGCTGGAGAAGACTCGGTCGAACGAGCCGTCGCCATACGGCAGTTCCTGGGCGAATCCGCGGTCCAGCCGTACGGTGAGGCCGGCTCGCCGGGCCTTGCGGCCGGCGCGTGCCAGGGCCTTCGGGTCAGGGTCCAGCCCGAAGAGATCCACGTTCCGGTGCCGCTGACCGGTCGCCCGCAGCAGGTTCCCCGTGCCGCAGCCGACGTCCAGCACCCGGTGCCCGTCCCGCAACTCGGCCAGCGTGATCATCCTCTGGTGGATCGGGTGCAGCCCGAACACGTGGTGTGCCACGTCGTAGAGCGGCGTCAGGAAGTCCTTGCCCAAGCCCGGTATGTACTCCCGCTCGGTGAGCGGCTGAGACGTTTTTTCGGTCATACCGCCATTCTGACCGCGTCAGGAGCTGCTGACCTGTGCCGATTTGCGGCATCAGTGGGACGATTCGACGGTGGAGACTGTGCGACAGGCGCCCAGCCGGGACCGGCCGGCGACCTACTCGATGCTGCCGGCACCCGGCGAGCTGCCCGTGGCGACCTGGCGGCTGGAGCACGGCTGGGAGAGCACCGGCACCTTCGAGGAGCACGCGCACGACTTCCCCGGCGTGGCGTACTTCGAGACCGCCGGCGGGCAGCTGCGCACGGGGCGGCGGACCTGGCCGATCGAGGCCGGTGACCTGTTCGTCATCGCGCCCGGCGACGTGATGGGCCACATCCACGCCACCGACCTGGCGCACACCCAAGGCTGGGGCGTGTTCTTCACCGCCGACGCGCTCGGCCCCGACGCCCCCGGCGCCCACCTGGCCTGGCGCACCCACCCACTGCTGTTCCCGTTCGTCCGCGGCGGAGCGATCGGCGCCCTGCGGATGCGGGTACCCGAACCCGACCGGCCCGAGTGGGCCGCCCGGATCCAGGCCCTGCACCACGAACTGGCGCAACGACGGGACGGCTACCGGGAGGCCGTGCCGGCCCACCTGACACTGCTGCTGGTCGCGGTGTCCCGGCTCGCCACCGACGTCGTGGGCGACCTGCGCGAGAACCGGGAACCACTGCTCGCCGCGGTGTTCGAGGTCATCGAGCAGCGGTACCCACAACCGCTGTCACTGCGCGACGTGGCTACCGCGGTCAGCATCTCCCCAGGTCACCTCACCTCGACGGTACGCCGACGGACCGGGCGTACCGTGCAGGAGTGGATCACCGAGCGGCGCCTGGTACAAGCCCGCCGCCTGCTTGCCGCGACCGAACTGCCGATCAGCGAGATAGGCAGGCAAGTGGGCTTCCCGGACGCCGGCTATTTCGCCCGCACCTTCGGCAAGGTGCACGGAATGAGCCCCACACAGTGGCGCCGAGCCGGCGCCGACCCCGGAAAGCGGCCGAGACGCTGAGCGATCCCCACACGCGCAAACCGCCTTATGGGCAGATCGTCTGCGGGCGGCGGGAGACCCGGGAGGACTCTTCAGCGGTGCTCGGGGTTGTCCGCCCCCGGTCGGCAGCCGGCGTCCCACTCCGTGCGCTGGTTGCCGTGGGCCGGGATGCCTCCGGCGCGTTTGAGCATGGCCGCCAGGTGCATCAGGTTCCAGGTCATGAAGGTGGTGTTGCGGTTGGTGAAGTCGTTCTCCGGGCCGCCCGAACCAGGGTCCAGATAGGACGGGCCGGGCCCCGCCGCGCCGATCCAGCCCGCGTCCGCCTGCGGCGGGATCGTGTAGCCGAGGTGCTGCAGGCTGTAGAGGACGTTCATCGCGCAGTGCTTCACGCCGTCCTCGTTGCCGGTGATCAGGCAGCCGCCGGCCCGCCCGTAGTAGGCGTACTGCCCCTGCGGGTTGAGCAGACTGGAGCAGCTGTACAGGCGCTCGATGACCTGCTTGGTGACGGAGCTGTTGTCGCCGAGCCAGATCGGTCCTGCCAGCACCAGGATGTCCGCGGCCGTCACCTGCTCGTACAGCGCGGGCCAGGCGTCGGTGGAGAAGCCGTGCTCGGTCATGTCCGGGTACACACCCGGAGCGATGTCCTCGTCCACCGCACGGACGAGCTCCGTGGTCACCCCCCGCGATTCCATGATCGACCGGCTCTTGTCGATGAGCCCCTGGGTGTGGCTGAGCTGGGGTGACGGCTTGAGCGTGCAGTTGATGAAGAGCGCGCGCAGGTCGTCGAAGCGGTAGCCGTCCTCGGTGGACGGGGCGGTTGGTGCTGCCATGGCGGGCTCCCGGGAAAGGAGAGGCGGACAGGGTCGAGGGTGCGGGGAGCGGCACTCCGCGCCGCCGCCGCGGCAGCGTCTCGCGGAAATGCCGCGCTGTCCCGCTGCGACGCACCGGCACATGGTGGTTTCCACCGGCATCCGACAAGTCGTGGTGCGCCCCGCTTCCGCCTCGAGGATCCTGGACGCAGCGAACGACACAGCAAACGACACACGAACAGGGCCCCGATCCCGGCCGGTCGAGGACGAGGCAGCAGCACGATGACGATCGAAGTGTCCGCGGAGCGCATGATCCCGCTCCCGCACGAACGGATGGCCGAGTACGCCATGGACTGGCGCCATGACGCCTGGGGGCACCTCCCATGCCCGTTCAGGGCTATGGGGGAGGACCCAGGGCATCCGTACCGCGGAGCTGACCCGGGAGACGGACGAGGGCGGCTTCGGGGTGGTCGCCGAAGTCACCCGGACGGCGTACTTCCTCGGCCGGCGCATCGACTACGTCCTACGTGTGGCCTCGCACGAGCCGCCCCGCCTGCTGGACATGGTCTCTGTGGCCGGGCCGATGCCCATGCATGTGACGTACACCTTCGAGCCGGACCTGCGCGGCACCCTCACCCGCATCCGGGTCCGCGGCGGCGCAGGCGGCTTCTACCGGTTGGCTGCTCCTCTACTGGCCCGCCAGGTCCGCACCTCCATCGGCAAGGACCTGCGCGACCTCGAGCACAGGCTCACGAGACGTTAGGGGGCGCCTTCATGCCGTACGACGAGGGACTGGCGGAACGGATCAGACAACGACTGGGCGCCGATCCGGACGTCGCGGAGAGGCGGATGTTCGGCGGGATCGCCTTCCTGTACCGCGGCAACATGGCCGTGGGTGTGAGCGGCGACGATCTCATGGTGCGAGTCGGCCCGGACCATACCGACGCCGCACTGGCACGGCCGGGCACACGTGTCTTCGACATGACCGGCCGACCGATGCGCGGCTGGATCCTCGTCGCGGGGACCGCCCTCTCGGAGGATGACGTCCTCGACGAGTGGATCGCCGGGGGACGCGCCTTCGCCGCGAGCCTCCCTCCCAAGTAGGCCCGGCCCGCGCTGCGCAGCCGGAGTCCCGGCATACGGGAGTTCGCGCGGGCCGGGATGCGCTCGTAGGCCTATGCGGCCCGGGATGCGCTCGTAGGCCCACGACGCGGGCCAGATCCCATTCCTGTTGTCAGTCCTGTTGTCAGTCCTGCTTTCCGCGCCCGGTGAGCATGTCGCGCAGGCGGTCGACCATGCCGGTACCGGGCGCGAGGAGTTTGTTCGCCGGTGGAGTGTCAGGCGCCGACGGGTGTGGGCGGGTGGGAGCGTGCTCCTTGGCCGAGCGGACCTTCTCACCGAGTTCCTCCAGTGCGGCGGCGGAGCAGACTTCGGCCAGCATCGGGAAGAGCCGGTTCTCCTCGTCGCTCACATGGGCCGTGACGGAGTTCTTCAGCCGCGTGATCAGCGTGTCGAAACGCCCGTCCCCGGGCTCGCAGTCTTCGAGTTCCTTGAGCATGCGCTCGACTTCGCCGTGGTCGGCGAGTTCCTTGTCGGCGAGGTCGTCTCCCCCGTCGACGTACCGGCGCACCGTCGGGTACAGATACTGCTCCTCGGCCACCGAGTGCCGGATCAGCTCCATGGTGAGCCGGTCCGCCAGTTCGCGTCGCTGCTGGTCGGCACCGGGCAGCGCTTCGATCTGCGCGAAGAGCTCGTCCACCTCGCGATGATCCGCGGTCAGTTCCTGGATGACGTTTCCGCCGTGTCCCATGCTTCTTCACTCCTTGTAGTGCTGAGGCCGGGGGCCGACCGGCTCTGGTCAGCCCGTGCGTCGTCGGGGCCGTCCGCGTCCCGTGCGCTGGGTCCTCCGGCAGACGCAGGAGCGATCACCGTCCAGCGCTCCACCGACTCGCCACCCAGCACGGATACCTGCCACGCGCGCACCGACGACCTCACGCCGGTCCGCCACTTCACTCCGGTTGGCCGACAGGATCCCGGCCGGTGCTCCGGATGCCTCACCCGTCGTGCCCGTGATCGATCGCGTTGACGATCTCGGTCACCTTGGCGTACTCGCCGCTGTCCGGCAGCCGTCGCACGGCATCCAGCACCGCGTCCCCCTTGTCGCCCTCATCGCCGTACGCCGTCGTCAGACAGCGGTCGGCTCGTACGTCCAGCGCAGCAACGCGCCGAGACCACCTGCCGGAACGTCGGCCCCGTCGCCGTCCCCGTCCGAAGGAGGAACGATCAGTACGTCTGCGGCGGTGACGGCAGCCGCCCGCAGCAGCGCGTCGTCGGCACGTACCGGGGTCGGATCGCCCTCGCCCAGGGTCCGCACATCGCTCCGGCGCACCGCCACCTGGTCCGGTTCGCCGCCCACCCATGTCTCACGGGCCAGGTCCGCCCCGTCGGGACGGATGAGCAGCGTGTCGATGCGGTGTTCCCGGGCCGCTTCCGTGAGGGCCGGGACTCCCTCCACCGCGTCCGTCGGCCGGTCGGTGCCCACCCGTCCGGCGCGGAAGCGGTCCAGCGCCTCCTCGACGCGGCGACGGGTGTACTGCTGCCGGGCCTGCTCGATGGCCTCTTCCAGCACGGTGGAGGAGGAGCCCGCAGCGCGTCCGCCGTGCTCGGTCTCCACCGTGACCCCGCGGACGGCCTCGGGCAGCCTTTCCCGCACGGCGGGCCGTTCGCGAGGGTCGCCGACCAGGACGACCAGGTCGGCGCCGGACTCCTCGTACGCCGAGCTCAGCGCTTCGGCGATCTCGCCGGCGTTGTGGTCCCAGGTGTCCTCGACCTTGAGCTGGAAGTGCCGCTCGGACCAGTCCGACGAGGCCGTACGGTGCACCGGCCACTGCCGCCCCTGGACCTGCCCGGCGCTCTGCGGGCCGGCTGCCCCGCGCAGTTCGAAATCGGCGCCGGTCCGGTCGATGTACGCCACGAGGCAGACCGGGTCCTGGCCGCACAGCTCCAGCAGCGGCGTCAGACGTGGCAGCGGGTTCCAGCACGCGATCGGGCCCTGTGGCGGCCGGGAGAGACGACAGCTGAGCACCACTTCCCCTCCGCAGGCGAAGATCACTCGCCCTGCCGGGTCTTCCGCGGGGCTGATGTTCATCAGGGCGTCGCGCACCGCCCGGGTGGTCGCCGTGTCCGCGCCCTCCTCCTCCAGTACTCGGCACGCTTCCCGTACGGACAGCTCGCGCCGCTTCGCCCCCGACTCGTCGTTCTGAGCAGGGTCGAAGTACACGGTGGCCCAGGGGCCTGCGTGGTCGAAGAGCGGTTCCAGGAATGACAGTTGCACACATCCTCCTCATGGGTCCCTGTTCTCGGGCCGAGTGCCCGAAGGACGGCGATGGACACGCAGCGGGATCCGTGGGGAACGAAGGGTTCATCCGCTGCATGCGCGAGCTTCCGAACCCCTTGAAAGGGTCAACGCCGGTCACCCGCGGCCGCTGCGCCTGCCCTGCCCCGGACGCCACACGCTCACTTCTTGGGTGGTCGCCGATCCGGAGGCAGACTCTCGATGAAGTCCTCGCAGCTCAGCGGCAACGCACCAGCTTCCACCGGCCGGCTGGGTGGCCGAAAAAATCTCAGTTGATCTGGACCCTGGCGCATGAATACTGGCTGTCGTCTCAGTCGGTCTGGCCTGCTTCCGGCGTTTCGAATTGGACTAGTGGAAGAGCCTGCGCGAATGACCATGCACGATGACCAAGTGGACGTGACGACCGAAATCGTCGCGACCTTGATCCAAGAACAGTTCCCTCAGTGGAGCGGCAAGGCGATCCAACTCCAGTCGTCGACCGGGACGGTCAACGCCATCTTCCGCATCGGGAACGACCTCTCTGCGCGTTTCCCACTGCGTCTGGCCGATGCTGCCGAGGCGCTGGCGGTTCTCGAACAGGAAGTCCAGGCGAGCGCGGAACTGGCACGGGTGTCTCGGTTCCCCGCCCCGGAACCCGTCGCCTTGGGAAGGCCTGGAGCGGGTTACCCCATGCCGTGGTCGGTCCAGACATGGCTGCCGGGTACGGTCGCCTTTGATGCCGACCCGAGTCGGTCGGACGCCTTTGCCGAGGACCTTGCGGCCTTCATCGCAGCCCTGCGGGACGCCGAGACGCGGGGGCGGCTTTTCAGCGGCGAAAGTCGTGGCGGCGTTCTCGCTCACCACGACGACTGGATGGCGAAGTGCTTCGTGGAGAGTGAGGGGCTGCTCGACGTGCCCCGGCTGTGCCAGGTGTGGAGCCATTTCCGGGAGTTGCCACGCACGGGGGCCGACGTGATGAGCCATGGTGACCTGATTCCCGGCAATGTGCTGGTCGCGGGAGACCGGCTCAGCGGCGTACTCGACACCGGCGGCTTCGGCCCGGCCGACCCCGCGCTGGATCTGGTCAGTGCCTGGCACCTGTTGCAGCCGGGCCCGCGGGAAGTGCTCCGGCGGACACTGGGCTGTGACGATCTGGAGTGGGAGCGCGGAAAGGCATGGGCGTTCGAACAGGCGATGGGTGTTGTCTGGTACTACGTCGAGAGTAATCCGACGATGAGCAGAATGGGGCGCCGCACACTCGACCGCATTCTGGAGTCGATGGAGTGAGAGTGATGTCGGGAGGGAGCGGCTGCCGCGGTCCCTCGTCGAGAAACGGCACGGTGCCCCGACCCGACGGCGGTTCATGCGTCCGGAAGTTCGATGAGCAGAAGCGGGTGTTCCATTCCATGGGCCGCCCAGTCCCTGGGATATTCGAGGTAGCCGCCCGCCTCCGGTACGTCGAAGACCGCGGTGCCCGTCACCTGGTAGCCGGACAGATAGGACTGGGAGAAGTCGGTGCGCGGCATGCCGAGGGGGCAGCAGTCATACGTCTCCTGGATGCGTTGCTGCCCGTTGCCCACCCAGGCGAAGTCCTCCACTCTGAAGTCGCCGGGAGCGTCGCCGATGTTCTTGATGTTCAGCTCGACCAGCAGGAAGAAGCCTCTCTTCGGCCGTTCCACGTCTCCGTAGGAGTCCGTCGTCTCCCTCCGGTACTTCATGCTTCGGACGGTGATCCGGAAGGTGGTGGCCGGTGCGTAGTCGTCGCGTGTGGTCTCGGTGCTGAACTCGCCCGGTTCTCCGGCCCTGACCCTGACGCCCTGTGGCAGCGTCGGCGGACTCGCACCGCCGCCCCCTTCGTTCTCGCCGCCGGATGCGTTGCCCTCGGGCAGTTCGATGGACAGCAGAGGCGTCTTGGACCGGGCGGGTAGATGATGGGGAGGGTAGAGCAGGCGCCCGCCTTTCTCCGGCACGTCGTAGACCTCTGTGTCTTCCGCCCAATGCCCGGGTGGATAGGTCTGGTTGAGGTTGAAGATCTGCTGCTCGGCGATGCAGCAGGCATTGGCGAACGGGAGTTGCTCCCCGGAGTCCGCCGCCCACCTGAACATGCGTGGTTCCATACGGCCGGGAGCGTCGCCGGTGTTCTCGATGCGCAGCCCGACCAAGGCGAAGTATCCCCTTCTGGGCTTGACCGGGATGAGCGGTTGGCCCCCTTCCGTCATGTACGAAACGCTCCGGACCGTGATGCGGAAAGTGGTGTCCGGCTTGTCGTCGGCCAGCGCCTCGGTGCTGAACTCGCCCGTCTCGCCCACCTTCAGGCTGACGGTCTCCACCTTCGGTGCGGCGTCGCTCCCGTCACCGCACGCCGTGGCGCCGACCAGGACGCCGACCAACAGTGCTGCCACCGCGGTGGCCTTCCCCCTGATGCACCGCATGCGCCCATGGTCGAGGTCAAGGCCGCGATGCGCCAGGGTCCTGCGACCGCCAAGTCGACGGCCGGATCGCCGGTGCAGCGGTTGTCCGACCCGGTTCAGTTCGCGTCTGTGGACCTGCCGCATGCGGGGTGAGTCACTGCCGAGGCGGTCGCCGCAGTGCGGGCGGACGGCGCTCGTCACACGGCTTCGGCCGGGCGCATGAGCGGCCGGCGAGTTCCACGGGCCAGCGCTGCCAGAACGGCGCAGATGCACACCATCTTGAGACGTGGCGATGCTGGGAATGTCGGTTGAGGGTGCTGGGCGGGCGGATACCAGACGCTGGCTCAACCGATCTGGTACTCACTCCCGACTGGAGAGAGGAGCACGTAGTTCCACGCGGAGACGGATCGTCCGGCTCACGCCGTTCCGCCACCCCGGCGGCGAACATGCCACGCTCGCCGGACGACACCGCCTTCAGACGCTCCTCCATCCGCGCCGAAAGCTCCTGCCACGCGTCCATTCCAGCCCTCGGAGCCGGGATACCAGCGTGCTCACGCCGGCCAGGGCGATCATTGCATCCACCAGTGACAACGCCGCAGGTGTACCCCCGCTGGACTCCTTGGGAGCGGTCCGTCACCCTGCCGACCGGAACACCGACCAACATTGCGCTGACCAGCTTCTTCAACCGGTTCAACCGCACGATCCTGCGAGCAGGCCGGCATGGCCTGGTGAGTTGGGCGGGGCGTTATCTGCCCGAGGGCCGTGCCACCCGCGGATCTTGCCAGGGGCCCGCTCAGCCGGCCCCTGGGCCGCACGCGCCGGGGATCAGCCGTCGCGTATTCCGACGGAATATCAGTTGCCCTACGAGGCGCACCGCTGAGCTCAAGACCCAAGGTGTCACGTCTCACTCAGGCGAGTCGATTTCTCACCGGACCGAGTCGTTCGTGTTCCGGTCTCACGGACACACCGCCGACAAGCGCCTCCGCACGCTGATCAACAGGGCGAGCGTCGCTTGACGCAGCGCCAACGCCGCATCGTGACGCCGCCGCCTGTCAGCTACCGCTTACTGCTGTGGTCGAGTCCAGCGATGACCCTGACGTCCGTTTCGGACATGCCCAGAACCTTGGCGATCTCACCCGGCTCGACGTGGCTGACCTTCCAGTCGAGGTTCCACCAGGGAAGTTCCCCCAACACCTCGTTGGAGAAAGGGGGCAGAACAGTGAGATCCACCGGGTCCGGAGGGTTCTTCTGACCTCCCCAGATGACGCCAGGCCAGTACGTCAGTGCCGCGACCACGTCCACCGTCAACGCGCGGTTGGCAACTTCCACGGCCACACTCTCCCATCAGTCGACAGCCCAATCTCCCGCGAACAGGCATACGTTGCCTGTTCGCGGCACCAGCTTCAATGAGACAGGAGTGCGCCACGAAGTGCCGCGTAATCGAGTGGAGGTGAAAGGCCGACACCGCCGGGCCGTCGCAGCGGCCTGGTGAAGCTGGGGGCAGCCTGACCCGGGGAACGCCGGGGAGGGTGGCAAGCGGC
>NZ_RPDJ01000073.1 GCF_004023625.1 Streptomyces cavernae
GGGCGGCCTGCGGGTGAAGCCCGCCTCGTCCTCGAAGCAGATGTAACCCCCGCAGGCCGCCCGGGCCCTTTTACCTCCACCCAGGTCGCCTCCTTCCAGCCGGTCACGGCCTCTTCGTCGCGCTCGGCCACCCTGCGTGCGGGCATCTGCGGAGTGAAACCGAGTCGGCGCATCAGCCTCGTCGCGCCCGAGACGCTGTAGGAGACGTGGAACTTCCTGCCGATCAGCGTGGCCACGCGTGCAGCCGTCCACACCTGGTCCTCAATCCAGCCGTGCGCGGCCGGTCCCTGCTCGAGATACCCGGCGAGCTTGTCCAGACAGCGCGGCGAGAGGCGACACCGGCCCCCGCTCGGCCCTCGGGAAAGCAGCGCGTCGGCACCACCTTGCCGCCACAACTGCTGCCACTGGTAAGCCGACTTCACACTCACACGCAGCTGCCGGGCCACCTCGGGCGGTTTGACCTGCTGAGCGAACAGCTCTGCCGCCTGCATCCGTACCGCTTCCCGGCGCCGCCGTGCTGCAGGCGTCAGCCCGCCCCCATCCGCATATCTCACGCACCACGGACTACCGGCAACACCGCACCCACATCAGGAAGTTCAGCAAACATCACCCTAACGAGCCGAGATCAGTAGCCGCGCTACCCATCCGTGAGGTGGCGGGCGGCTGGGGCAACCAGATGTGGCGCCTCGGGGACGAGCTGGCGGTCCGGATACAGCGGATGGACACCAACCCGGATCTGCAGCTCAAGGAGCGCCGGTGGCTGCCGACCCTGGCCTCGCGCGTGCCGCTGCCGATCCCGGTCCCCGTGCGGGACGGTGCGCCGTCCGAGCGCTTCCCCAAGATCTGGACCGTCATGACATGGGTTGAGGGCACGCCGCTGGACCACGGCTCCATCACCCGCAGCGACCACGCGGCCGACATCCTGGCGGCCTTCCTCAAAGCACTGCATGTGGAGGCGCCCGCCGGAGCACCGGACGCCTCGGACCGCGGCGGTCACCCCAAGGAGTGCACAGAGGGCTTCGAGCGCTTCCTGCGGGCTGTGGACCTCGGCCGTTTCGCCGAGGACGACATCCGAGCCGTGTGGGACGACGCGGCTGCGGCTCCGGGGTGGGAGGGCTCGCGAGTGTGGGTTCACGGCGACCTGCATCCCGCGAACGTCGTCGCCGCCGAGGGGACCCTGGCGGGCGTCGTCGACTTCGGCGATGTCTTCGCCGGCGACCCGGCCTGGGACCTTGCGGCCGCCTGGGTGCTGCTCCCCTCGGGCGGCGCCTCGCGGTTCTTCGACAGCTATGCGCAGGCGGACGAGGCGGCGGTCCGACGGGCGCGTGGGCTGGCCGCAATGAAGAGCCTGTTCCTGATGCTGATGGGTCAGAACGGGGACCGCGGCCTGCCGGGCGGCAAGCCGCACTGGGGGCCCGCAGGCCGGTCGGCGCTTGATCGTGTCCTGAAGGGCCTTTGACACCACCGGGCCTCTCTGGCCACCGTACACTCGGCCGCCGCGCCGCTCACTCCCGCTGTCACTTCGAAGCGGCTCCCGCAGTCACGCGCAATGACAGCCCTGGGAGCCGGACGGGTTCAAGCCTTCGGCGAGCGGAACGGAACGACGTTGTCCGGTGCAGGTGCGTGTTCTGCTTGCGTATCGTCCTGTTGAGTGAGCACAGCGCTGGCGAGGGCGAGCCTGGTCACCTGCTGGCGGAGCTCTTCGATCTCGGCTCTCTGATTGGCAATAATCTTCCTCAGCTTGGTGACCGTTTCCCGGAGTCGTTTCTCGGTCTCCGGGACTTGGTGGGTCTCGACGCGGACGCGTTCGTAGAACTCGTTCTTCAGGTCGACGTGCCGTTTGAGGAGGGCCATGCGGTGGACATCGGCCTCGGCGGCGAGGGCGACGGCTGTCGCAGTCGACGAGGATGAACTGGACTGGGACTTCTGATGCTCAGGCCGCTGCGACGGCCTGGGGGACGCGGGGCTTTGCCGCCGATCTGTGCCTGTTCTTCGACGCTCAGGTCGCCGCAAGATCAACCACCTCTTACTCGGGCGGGTTACGCCGTAGGGCCCTCGAAGAGGTCGTTCGCCTCTTCGAGGGCCGACGCGGTCAAGGGGACGGCTTGCCGGCCGATCGGCACTTGAGTTGTGCGTCGATCTGTGTGGCGGTCTTGAAACCGTCGTGGGTCCAGTACTGTCCCGTCGGGACACGCGCAGCCTTGACCTTGCGGACGTCGAAGACATCCCCTCCGCCGCCCTCGCCCCCGGCGTATATGACGGAGACATCGAGGTACGTCGGCAAGGTCCTGGGCTGTGTTTCCGGACTCGCTTTGAGGAAGTCGTCCGCCTTCCAGAGCGTTACCATGCCCCGTTCCCCCTCAGGTGTCTTCGGGCGGTTTGCCCGCCAGACCAGCTTTTCGGAGTCGCTGTTGTACACCTCGACGGTGCCCAACTTGTCCGTAGGGCAGATGGGGGCCTTGACCGAGACTCGGGATCCATCGATCCGGATGCCGTACAGGAGAGAAGTCGCCGGGTCGGACAGCCTGTAGACGAAGTACATCCACATACCGGCAGCGGCGAGGACGGTCAGGCCAAGTACCGACCCCAGCAGCACGAAGGGCCACACTGGTCGTCGCCGGGACTGGTTCAGCAATTCAGGTACCCCCCATCGGTCCAATTGGCGCGGCGCTCCCACTTGTTGCGGCAAGCGTTGATTCCGGCCCTCAGGTACATGTATCCGAACCGGAAGCCGTACCGCTTCCACTGGCTTCTGTGGCGTTTCTCGTGCCGCATGAGCGCAGGGCTGGGATTCCTCTTCGGTGTGAAGAAGGTGGTCCCGAGTGTGGTTCCACCCCTGGCATGGAGACCGATGCCGCCGGAGCAGACGCGCATACCGTAGCTGTACCTGCATCGGTAGCCCAGATAGCGGCTGCCGACGTAAGCGAGGCCGACTCCGACGATCCGCGCTTGCTGGCGGTTCCTCCACCGGGCGGCCTTGCCGTAGGCGCGGCTTGCGTAGTGCCAGCCAAGTCGTGCGCCCGCGCTGAAGCGGGGCTTCCACCATCTTCCGTCGAGGTCGTAGCGGTTGATCGGGTCGCCGCCGCAGTACTCGTAGGCGTTCGCCGAGCCGCCGGGGACAGGGCCGACGCTCAGGAAGCGTCCGGTGGCGGGGCCGTACAACCGCACACCCATCAGCGTCACGGCGCTGGGGGTTTCGCTGGAGCGCTGCTTGCTGCCGAGCCAGCCGTAGCGGGTGGAGTCGGTGCCGGGCAGCGGCCGGCCGTACTCGTCGTAGGTGCTGACCACCGGTGTGGTGTCGTCGGCCAGCGGGATCTGCGTGGCGATGTCGCCGTGCAGATTGGCCAGTCGCAGGATGACGTCGCCGGTCGCGCTGGTGGTGGCGATCAGGTTGCCGGACAGGTCCTCCAGGCTGCGGCTGATGGTGCTGTTGCTCTTCGCAATCCAGTCCGGGCTGTCGCCGTCGCCGCCGTAGTGGTTGGTCTTGGTGGCGTCCTTGCTCCAGGTGCCGTCCTCGGCCTGTTCCTCGGTCGTGAAGGAGGCCAGGCGCCCGACCGCGTCCAGGTCCCAGGTCGTGCGCTTGGAGTTCGCCGTGATCTGGCGGACGAGGTCGTTGGCGTAATAGGCGTTCTGAGCGCCGCCGGCCTGTGCGGTGGTACGGCCGAAGGCGTCGTAGACAGTACCGGGCGAATGAGCCGGTCGGCGCTGTCGTAGGTGGAGTTGACCGTGTTGGCGGTGGGTGTGCCTCCGTCGACGTCGTCGATGGTGGTGGTCAGGGCCGTGCGGTTGGTGTTGTCGTCGAAGGCGTAGTCACGGCGGGTGGTGACGCCGGCTTGGGAGTCGTCCACCTTGGTCAGGCGGCCTGCCGCGTCGTAGGTGTACTCCTGGTAGGCGCCGCCTCCGGTGTACGTAGTGCGGGTTATGACCTGGTCGTGGATGGACTCGGTGCTGGACTCACCTTGTACGGTCCAGCCGGTCTCCCAGTGCCAGTAGCGTGAGGTCTCGCTGCCGGTGGGGTCGAGGTTGAACTCGACGTCCATGCCCCACGGCAGCTTCTGCTGGTACAGGCGGCCGTCGGAGTCGTAGGAGCCGGTGACATCGCCGATGGTGCCCATCACCGAGTCGTGGATCCGGGTGGGCAGACCGGCGGGGTTGTCATAGTCGTAGCTGACCGTGGAGGGGGCCGAGTCAGCAACCCTGATCCTGCGGTCGCGGTTGTCATACTCGTTGCGGGTGATGTTGCCCGCGCCGTCGTCGTAGGAGATCTCCCTGCCGAGGACGTCGCGGGTACGGCGGATGGTGGCCGTGCCGTTCGTCACGGTTGACACGTCACCGTTGTCCGGTTGGTAGGTGGTGGTCTGCGCCGGTACCGCGGTGCCGACACCGCCCGTGATCTGGGCCTGCTTCAGACGGCCCGCGGCGTCGTAGGTGTTCTCCGTGGTGCGGGTGACGCCGCCTGCTGTCTCGCTGACCTTGGCCGGGTTGCCCCAGCGGTCGTACTCGGCGGTCTTGACCGGCAGTTCGTCCGGGTTGGAGCCGCCCCCTGTGATCTTGCCGGCCGGGCCGGTTGAGCACACCAGGTCGGCCCATTCCGGCCGTCCCTCGCAGGTACCGGTGCCGGTGGCGGACCAGTAGCGGGTCACCGTGGCTCCGGCGTCGTCGCCGTTGGACTTCGGCAGCGTGGTCTTGGTGATCCTGCCCTGGGCGTCGTAGCTGGTCCTCTTGGCCAGCTTCAGCCCGTCGGGGTCGATGACTTCGCTGGTGGGCAGGCCCTTGACCCAGTCGTAGGCGGTGGCGGTGGTGCGTACGTCCCCGTCGGTCGGGTAGCCGTCGATCGCTGCGCCCACCATGGTGGCGGTGATCTGATCGCTCACCGTGGCGCTGCCATCGGTGGGCCGTCCTTCGTCATAGCGGTTGACGGTGTGCTTGCGCGCCGCGACCAGGGACCGGGCCGGCAGGTCGGGGCTGTCCTCGTCGCCCTTGAGGGCGCGTGTGAGGGTGACCAGGTGCAG
Source organism: Streptomyces cavernae (assembly GCF_004023625.1). Taxonomy (GTDB): domain Bacteria; phylum Actinomycetota; class Actinomycetes; order Streptomycetales; family Streptomycetaceae; genus Streptomyces; species Streptomyces cavernae. The sequence continues at coordinate 5,013 of NZ_RPDJ01000073.1, forward strand.
CGGTCCGTACTCCTCCAGCTCGCGCTTGCCGTCGGCGGAGTACACCGAGACGGTGCCGAGCTTGCGGGCGCGTTCGGCCGGGGAGTCGGCGAGGATGCCGAGTTCGCTCTGGGTCTCGACCTGGAAGTCGCCGGTGCCCAGGGCCAGTTCACGGTTGGTGGCCGTCAGATCGAAGACGGTGTTGCCGAACCGGTCGAACTGTTTGACCGTCAGGTGCCGGCCCGGCAGGCCGGTGTTGACCTCACGTCCCGACGCGCCGGTGTAGGTGATGGTGGCCTTGTCGTAGTTGGCTGCGGCCAGATTGCCCCCGGTGTGTGAGGCGGGAACCTGGTCGGCGGGGAAGATGGCGGTGGCGTCCGTGGGGGCGTCCCTCTGGCCCCACTTGGCGGCTTCGCCGGGCGAGACCTGGTTGGGGGCCTTGTCCCCGGACAGTGGCACGTCGTAGACGATGGAGGTGACGGCCTTGCCGCCGTCCCGCTCGTCCTTGGTGCCCGCCTTCAGCGTCGGGCGGGAGACCTTCAGCAGCATGCCGTCCCCGGCCGCCGCGTTGGAACCGGCCTTGCCGTACTCGAACGTCCACGGCAGTTCGCCCGGCGGGGTCAGGGTGACCACGCGGCCCGCGCTGTCGTAGCTGTAAGCGGTCTTCAGCGCCGGGGTGACACGTGGGTCCCACTGCTCGCGCAGGCGGCCGGCGCTGTCGTAGGCGTACTGGGAGACGACGGTCGCGGTGGAGTTCGACGCTCCGGGGGCGGTGGTCCACAGGCGGATCCGGGTGACCTGCCCGGCCACGTCGCCGAGCGTGTCTCCGTTTGCCGTGGTCGTGGTGGCGTACTGGTACTCCAGGATCCGGCAGCCCTTGGTCGACGGTGCGTTCGCGCAGGTGGCGGCAGAGGCCGCCGAGGACGGCGCGATCACGTACTTGGGCCGGGCCAGGGTCTTTCCGTCCACCGTGACCTTCTCCGAGTACACGGTCGTGGTGGAGTTCTCCGTGGGCAGGAAGGTCCGTGACAGCTGCCAGGTGGCGGCGGCCGGGTCGGTCTTGGTGAACACCGAGGTGGCGCCTTCGGTGTCCTTCAGTGTGAAGGAGCCCGTCAGCGTGCCGGTCAGCGTCAGGTCCTCCGCTCCGGTCTGGGGCTTCCAGCCGCCGCCATTAGCCGCGGTGAACCCGGTCTCTTCCCCGTCCACGTCCACGACGGCCACTGAGGTGGCCGAGGTCTTGCGGACGTAGGTCCAGTTGCTTTCGGTGAGTTCGGCCAGGGTGCCCGCGGTCCACTGGGGGCCGAGGATGGCCACCTGTCCCTCCTGTTGGGAACCGTTGGCCGGACGGCGGGAGGAGAACGTGCGCGTGGCGGTCAGGTCGAAGCCGGAGGCGTCCGTGGCCGACAGGCCGAAGTCACCGGTGAGCGTGTTCACGCTGCCGGGCCCGACCTCCTCGCTGGGAGCCTGGCCCGCGTTGCGGTCCACCGTGATGGTGCTGGCCGGGGAGGCGTCGCTGGTGGCCCCGTCCGTGAACACCGCACAGACCTCTACCGGCCCGTCTTCGCCTAGGGTGTCGGTGATGTTCCAGATCAGCGCCTCGGCTTCACCAGCGGTGACCTTCGCCGGCCAGGCGGCCGGGGTCGAACCGTCGGCCTTGCGGCGCACGTCCTTGGCGGGGATGTCCTTCCAGGTGTCTGTCTCACCACGCCGGTACTGATAACGCACCCCGGTGTCACCCGTCTTGCCCTGACCCGTCAGCTCCGTGCGGCGGGCCGATCGATCGCCGTCACCGGGGGTGAGCAGGGCGGCGCCGGAACCGGCGTAGAAGGTGTAGCTGGTCGCAGTCGAGACGTTGCCCGCCGCGTCCTTGGTGCGAGCGGTCAGGACGTGCTTGCCCGCGCGGAAGACCGGCTTGCCGGTGACGGCGGTGCCGGTGGTGGCCGCCGACTGCCAGGCGCCGCCGTCCACGTTCCACTGCACCTCCTTCACATCGCCGGCCGGCGGGGTGAAGGTGAACGTGCCGGTGAAGTCGCCGTTGTCGTTGGGTTTACCGGACCACTCACCGGCCGGGAAGTCGGCGGAGGACACCTTCGTCGCCGCGGGCGCGGTGGTGTCCACCGTGAGCGCACGGAAGGCGGACCAGGCGCTGTTCGCACTGCCGTCCGACGACCGCGCACGCCACTTGTAACCGCCCGCCGGCAGAGCCGCAGGCTTCCAGGACGCCTGCGCGCCGGAAGCCACGTTGCCGCTGGAGCCCGTGCGCAGCGCGGCGGTGCCGTTGGAGGCCCAGACCTCGAAGTCGAACTTGACCTGCGAGCCGTCGCCGTTCAGCGCCTTCGCCGACAGGGTCGGCGTGGTGCTGTTTGTGGCGGCCTTGTCCGCCGGGGCTATCAGGGTCGGGACGTTGGGGATGGAGTTGTAGGTCACCGACAGGTACGGCGTGTTGGAGGCTGCGTTGCCCGAGTTGAACCGCTTCCAGCCGTACGGGTCGGACTCGTCGGAGGCGCGCAGGCCCACGGAGTTGGTGGCGTTGCCCTTGGCCGCCCACGTCTTCACCAGCGCGGTCACATCCGCGCCGACCCAGCCGTCGTTGCAGGAGCTGGAGTAGCCCTTGGTCTGCGTGCTGGTGGCGTACGTATCGCCCCAGCCCGGCTGGCTCGTCCAACGGGTGCTGGTGCTCGCGGCCTCCGTGGCCACCACCTCCCAGCCCTTGGCCGTGCACGACCAGGAGTGGAACTCGAACAGGTTCAGCTTCGCCGCGGAGATCTGCTTCCCGGTGATGTTCTTCATCGGGAACGACAGGAACGAACGGGCCTTCTCCCCCGCTCCGTTGTTGCCGATCTTCAGCTCGGTGGCGGCGGACTGGTCGGTGGTGTAGCCCTGCTGGACGAACGTGTCGAAGCTGGCGCCGACATTGATGGTCGGGTCGATGGTGACCGGGAACCGGGTCGCCTCGTCGGCCAGGAACTCGGCGTCCGGCGTCAGGGTGATGATGATCGTGTCGCCGTCCTGCGCGACCTTCACCCCGACCTTCGCCGTGTGCGTGTGCTCACCGGAGTTCTCATTGATGCGGGCATCCCACATCACCGGCGACGGCAGGACCCCCGCGGTCTTGCCCTTCGCGTCGGTGAAGGTGACCGACCCGTCCTCGTGCGCCTTCGCCGTCAGCCCCTCGGCCTTCAGGCTGTAGGTGACCTGGCCGTTGGCGTCGACAGCGGAACGATCTTTGAGCTCGAGTAACTGCTCGTAGCCGGTCCGCGTGGACTCAATCAGCAGGTCGGTCGCCGGCAGCACATCCTTGTACCGGGCGACAGTGTCCTCGGCACCCTCAACCGTGGGCGTAGGCAGCGCGCCGTACCAGCCGAGTTGCATCTGCCGGCCCGCACGATCCTCCATGGTCACCAGCGGCACCGGCGCCGACGCGCTCGGCGCACCGGCCGCCTTCAGGCCCCTCGGAGCAGCATGCCTGCCCGCCAGAGTCAGCCCGTGAGGATGCCCCTTGGCCCTGATCGACCCGTCCTCGGCCTGGGTCAGCGAAGCATCGACGTCCTGCCACGAACCGTCATCACCCTTGAAACGGACCGGACCGGCATACGCCTCCTCCGTGACCGTGCCATCGGGATTCACGTAGGTCGTCGAGGTCTCCGTGCGAGCGTCGGTGGCCTCGATCCGGCGGTTCTGGATTTTCGCCTTCAACCGGGCAGCCGCAACGGTAGCCGCTGTGGCGGGTCCAAGTTCCTTGGGCGCTTTGCCGGGTGCGCTCGCCTTCTTTGCGGGCACATCCTGCGGCAGCGCGACAGCCTGGCCCGTGGACTCCACGACCACGGCAGCCTCGAGGGCCATCAGAAGCGTCAGCGCCGCAGCGACCGGGCGCAACCGGCGCATCGAAGAGAGAGGTAACTGGGGCTGCTCAGAGCCAGCGGCCTTGTGCCGCGCGGATCTCTGGAAGAGATATGACATGGGAAGACCTCTCTGGCGCAGATATCTCTCCGCACCGGTTGGAGATCTTCACATGCACCTCACCACTTGTCATGGCCCTTAATGAGCCACGACTTGAACACTGTCAGCTACTGCACCTGGCCGCTTGATCCCTAAGTCACACTTGTTGCATAGCGGGCATCACTTATTTCGCCACATACGGAGGGTGATTACATCGAAATCAACGTCAAGTGGAATGCGCCCTTACGGAAGATTTTGCGAAGCCGGGGGGCTCAGTGGGTTGTATTTCGGCCGCAAAGCCTCTGCCTTTTTTGTGCGCCTATCGCCCGTCGGTCGGACCAGGCGGCAAGCGGAAGAGACGCATCCAAGCACACCTACAGAGGCACGGTTTACTGAGCTTGAACGCGTGGTGTCGCAGTGAGTTGTCCGGGTCTGGGGCGAGTCCGGTTTCTGCGAGGGGTTCGACTGGCCCGCTGTTTCTTCGGCGCTTACTGAGCTTGAACTCGGGTTGCAGTACGCCGTTTGTTATGAGGTATGCGCAGGGTGGTGGGCTGACGGACGAGCGCCGGCAGTTCCGGGAAGGCATCCGGATGCTGGCTGCCGAGCGGTTCTCCGTGTGCGAGCCGAGTTCGCTGATGCGAAGGAGTTACGGGTCAGTGATTCTTAATGCGGTCTGTCAAGCCGCGAGAGCACCGGGTGGAGTGAGCTCGTAGCACCGCCCGTCGCGTAGAAGGGCCCAGAGGACGTTGACGCGGCGACGGGCAAGGGCGAGGACGGCCTGGGTGTGGCGTTTACCCTCGGCGCGTTTGCGGTCGTAGAACTGACGTGACTCATCGCAGTGCCGGATGCTGAACAACGCCGAGATGTAGAAGACGCGTTGGAGGCGGCGGTTGTATCGCTGTGGGCGTCGCAGGTTACCGCTGATTTTCCCGGAATCGCGGGGCACAGGCGCGACGCCGCCGAAACCTGCGAGACGGTCGGCAGTGCCGAAGACCGTCAGGTCGCCGCCTGTGGCGGCCAGGAATTCTGCGCCGAGGATGATGCCCAGGCCGGGCATGCTGGTGATCACGTCGAAGGCTTGGTGGTCGCGAAATCGGGCCTCGATGTCCTTGTCGAGATCGGCGACCTGCTGGTTGAGGCCCATCACCTCCTTAGCCAGGGTGTGCACCAGCTCCGCGGCCAGTTTCTCGCCGGGCAGGCTGGTGTGCTGCCGTTCGGCGGCCTGAAAGGCGATCTCGGCGAGCCGGTCCGGGCGCACGACGTGGCGGTTGCGCAGCCAGGTCTCCAGACGCTTGACGCCGATCCTGCGGATGGCCGCTGGGGTCTGGTAGCCCGTGAGCAACGTGAGCGGGCCGGTATTGGTCAGGTCCAACGCCCGTTCCAGGCCGGGGAAGACGCCGGTGAGCTGGGCTCGCAAGCGATTGACGGTGCGAGTGCGGTCGGCGACCAGGTCCATGCGGCGGCCGGTGAGGATCTTGAGGTCGGTGACGGTGTCGTCGCCTGTCCGTAGTGGGTGCAGGTCACGGCGGACGCGGACCTGGTCGGCGATGACGGCGGCGTCCTTCGCATCGGTTTTGCCCTCGCCTCGGTAGCTCTCGGAGGCGCGGTGGATGGCTCGGCCGGAGATGTAGTGCACCGGCTGGCCATGGTTGAGCAGGATCGCGATGGTCAGGGCAGCTCCGCCGTCGGTCAGGTCGATGCCCCAGATCACCTCCTCGCCCAAGGACAGGACGTCGGCGAGGAGTTCGAGCAGTTCGGGCTCGTCGTTGGTAACACGTCGGGACAGCAGCCGGCGGCCGTCCCCGTCGATCGCGACGCAGTGATGATGGACTTTGCCTGCGTCGATGCCGGCCCAGATCACGGCCATGTGGTGCCTCCGCGCGGTGTGGTGCTGATACCTCCCGACGGACGACCTCGCTGTCGATTCCCTACGGAGCGATCATTCGCAATTCCTAATTGGCAGCCGAGTCGTCGTGGGGCACCGGGCGGCCAATCACTGAGTGGGTGTTCTGCGGGCCTTCGCCTGATTTCAGTTTGAGTTGGTCTCTGGGGTGGCGGGTGCCAGCTGGGCGAGGGTGAACAGTCCGGGCTCGGATTCGGTGAGGATGCCGCGGTTACCAGGCGTTTCAGCTTGGCGCGCATGCCTTCGGTATGTCCCGGCTCGGTGTGCCGGTGCCGAGCGTGTGGCAGACGTCCTTGGCGCGTAGCCTGTCCGTGTTCTGCTCGAAGAGAGCCAGGATCTCGCGGTAGCCCGGCGGCAGCGGCTCGGGCGGTGGGGTGCCGTCCTCTGCCACCAGTTCCAGGATGGTCTCCCGGGTGATCTCCAGCCGCTCCAGGGTCTTCTCGGCGGCGGCGAGTTGCTCGGTGAGCTCGGTGATCTGCTCGCGCAGCCGTTCGACGGTCTCGCGCACCAGCCGCTGCCGGGCCTCGATCTTGTCCAGGAGCTGTCTCACCGCCCGCTCCCGCTCGCCTGGGGTGCATCGCGCCAGGTCGGGGTGGCGGTGCGGGTGAGGCGGCGGAGCATGACGTCGCTCATGGACCAGTGGATCATCGCCACCGAGCTGGCCGGCCGGGTCTCGTAGTCCCGCACGAGTCTGCGGTGGAGCATGAGGGTGCCGAATGTCTGCTCCACGACCCATCGCCTCGGTTCCGGGATGAACCCTCTTGCACCTGGCTCGCGTTGGACGATCTCCACGTCGATGCCGAGGCGGGCGCCGTGCTCGACCACGGCCTGCTTGAACCCGGCGTCCACCCAGCTCTTCGTCACGGTGGGCGCGGCGGCGGCGACCTTGTTCAGCAGGGCGATCCCGATCGCGTTGTCGTGCACGCTCGCGGCGGTCACGACCACGGCGATGATCAGGCCGAGGACGTCGGTGGCGATGCCCCGCTTGCGGCCCGGGCTCTTCTTGCCCGGATCCAGCCCGGTCGTGTCCTTCGGCGCGTTCGCCGAGGCCCGCACCGTCTGCGAGTCCAGGACCACCGCGGTGGGGTCCTCGGGACGCCTGCGCATCTCGCGGGCCTGCCAGCGCAGCAGGTCGTGGATGGTCTCGGTGGTGCCGTCATCCCGCCACAGCGCGAAGTAGTAGTACACCGCGCTCTTCGGCGGCAGGTCGTGGGGCAGGTAGCGCCACTGGCAGCCGGTACGGGCCTGGTAGAGGATCGCATTGACGATCTCCCGCATCTCGTACTGGCCCGCATGCCCGCTGACCGAGGGGTGCCTCGCCTTCCACGCGGTGATGACCGGCCGGATCAGCTCCCATGCCTCATCCGGCAGATCACTCGGGTACGGCTGGCGCCCGTCCACGCCTTCCAGCAGACCGCGCCCCCGGCCGACCGTGAAGTACTGGAACCGGACAACCCGTCCTCAAGCGCGACGAGAAACGCCGAATACTCGCAGAACACCCACTGACACCGGTTGTCGATCGGCGGCGACACCGCCCGGTGTTGGCGGAGAGTGATATCGCCGAGTTTTGAAACCGCTTGGGGGCTTGCGGTGGGACGCTGGGGATGCTCTGCGTGGTAAGGGGGCGCCGGTGCCACCGAAGTCCAAGGTCGATCTGTACGCGGCGATACGCCGCGATGCCCGGGCGGGGATGTCGAACCGGGCCTTGCAGCGCAAGTACGGGGTGGGCTTCCGGACGGTGAAGGCGGCCATGGAGTCCGTCTGGCCGGAGCCGCGCAAGCAGCTGCCGCCCCGCAAGACGCGGCTCGACGCCTTCAAGCCGGCCATCGACCAGATGCTGCGGGCGGACCTGGACGCGCCGCGCAAGCAGCGGCACACCGTCAAGCAGATCTTCGACCGGCTGCTGGACGAGCACGGCGCGGTGGAGGTGACCTATCCGATGGTGCGGGCCTATGTCGCTGTTCGCCGGCCGCAGATACGGATCGAAGGTCGAGCCCCGCGCCTAGCCGGTGAGCACATGTCGGAATCTACCGGCCACACCGTTCACCGACGTTGATTCTCGACGCGAGTTGTCGACACTGCCCACCTGCGGGTTTGCGATCACGGTGTCACTTTTCGAAGTCGTGTGCACGGATGCGCGAAGTGGTCTGCACGCTGACGGGGGGTGCCCACGCATCCCCGGCTGCCTTTCCTGAGCGGGAAACGGGTCCCGGCGCCGCCGTCGGCTGAGGTCGCGGGACGCCCGGGCGGCTTGACAGCCGCGGGGCAAGGTTGCACGGTTAGTTACACATGTAGCTAACCAGTTGGGCGGCTAAGCCAACGATGGACGACGACCGACCGATCTTCCTTCAGATCGCCGAGCTGATCGAGAACTCGATCATCGACGGGTCGCTGGTGGAGGAGGCCCAGGTCCCGTCCACCAACGAGCTTGCCGCCTTTCACCGGATCAACCCGGCCACCGCGGCCAAGGGCGTCAACCAACTCGTGTCGCAGGGAACGCTCTACAAGCGACGCGGCATCGGCATGTTCGTCGCCGGTGGCGCCCGGGCCAGGCTGCGCGAGCGGCGACGGGAACGGTTCACCGAACAGTACGTGGAACCCCTGCTCGCGGAGGCGCGCAAGCTCGGCATCGGCCACGACGAGCTGATGAAGATGATCGATTCATTCGGTGCGGTTGTCGGGAGGGACCTGGGATGACGGCGGTGGTAACCGCACACGGGGTGACCAAGCGCTTTGGTGACGTCACGGCGCTCGACGACGTGAGCTTCGCGCTGGCCGAGCACACGATCTACGGCCTGCTCGGGCGCAACGGGGCGGGCAAGACCACCCTGATGCAGATCCTCACCGGGCAGGCGTTCGCGTCGTCGGGGAACGTGTCGGTCTTCGACGCGCCACCGGTGGAGAACCCGGCCGTCCTGTCGAAGGTCTGTTTCGTCCGGGAGAGCCAGCGCTACCCCCACGTCTACACCGTGCGCCACGTCTTTCGCACCGCACGCCGGCTGTTTGCGAACTGGGACGACACGTTCGCGCACGGCCTCGCCGCGGACTTCCAGCTACCGGCCGGGCGGCTGGTCCGCAGGCTCTCGCGGGGCATGCTGTCGGCCCTCGGCGTGACCGTCGGGCTGGCCGCGCGGGCGCCCCTGACGTTCTTCGACGAGCCGTACCTCGGGCTCGACCCGGCCGCCCGGCAGCTTTTCTACGACCGCCTGCTCGCCGACTACGCCGGGCATCCCCGCACCGTGGTGCTGTCCACCCACCTCATCGACGAGGTGAGCGATCTGGTCGAGCGGGTGCTGCTCATCGACCGTGGCCGGCTGCTGCTCGATGAGGACGCCGACGACCTGCGCGGGCGGGCGGTGGCGGCCACCGGACGGGCGGAGGCCGTGGACGGGTTCGCCGCCGGACGCACCGAGTTGCACCGCGAGCGGTTGAGCGGCCTGGTCCGGTCGACCATCCTCGATGGGCTCGGACCGCACGCGAAGGCGCTCGCGCAGGCGCTGAACGTCGAGCTGGAGCCGCTGTCGTTGCAGCAACTCGTGGTCCGCCTGACCGTACCGCCGACGACAACGGCGCTGGCGGACCGGGAGGCCGCCCGATGAACCGCATCCGTCAGGTGGCCCGTCTCCAGATGCCGGCCTGGCCGCAGATCGTGGGCTGGACGTGGGGCATGATGGCCGTCGCGTTCGGCATCAACCTGTTGACCTTCATGGCGAACTACGACCCGGACGACGGCGTGACGAACACCGGCGGCCTGGTCAGCCTGTGCGGCGTCGCGATCGGGATGGCCGCCGTCTCGGTCACCCAGATCTTCCCGTACGCGCTGGGCATGAGCGTGACCCGCCGGGAGTTCTACCTGGCCTGGTCGCTGCTCGCGGTCGTCCAGTCGGTGGTCTACGCGCTGGTGCTCTGCCTGCTGCGCGCCGTGGAACAGGCCACCGGCTACTGGGGGGTGGGGATGCGCTTCTTCGGCCTGCCGTTCATGGATGACGCCCCCCCGGTGCTGCTCCTGCTCGGGTACGCGGTACTCATGCTGGTCGTGACCCACCTCGGGATCCTGCTCGGCACGTTGTACCTGCGCTGGGGCACCACCGGCGTCCTCGCCAGCCTCACCCTGGCCTTCACAGCGCTCGGGCTGGCCGCCGCGCTGATCACGTGGACCCGGCAATGGCACGCGATCGGCCGCTGGTTGCTCGACCAGTCCCCCACGGCGCTGCTCGCCGGCTGGCCGGTCCTGGTGGCCGCCGCGTTCGCGGTCGGCGGGTACAGGCTCATCCGCCGTGCCACGGCGTAGGCGCGGCGGGCACTCGGCCGCTCCGGACACCGGACAACGCAAACACCAACATCCGCCGTGATGGGCCGCCAGATTGTCAACCCTGTCCACCCGCGTCCTTAGGAGAGATGCAATGACGAGCAACAACACGCCCCCGCCCGCCCCAGGTCTCGGGATCTGGGCAAATCTCGGGATCTGGATCGCCTTCGGCGCTGCCTTCGGCGTCCTCGTCGGCGTCGTCGTCGGGGGCTTTTTCGACAACCTCGCTTACGGTGTCGCGCTAGGTTCGTCCATCGGCCCGGGCCTGGGTATAACCGCCTGGGCCGTCTTCATCGCGCCGCGAAGGAATGCCCGCCGCGACTCCTGAACGTCGAGCCCGAGTATCGGCTACGGGGTCGTAGGCGCCACCGGGAAGTCCAGGAAGCAACGCAACGGCGCTGGCGTCCACTCCTGCCGCACGCCAGCCCCTGCCGTCGGCTCCACAGGCATTCACCCGATCAGCCCAACGAGGCCACCATGCACCGGGAAACGGCGTGTGCGGACTTCCAGGAACTACCGATGGGTTACTTGCTCCCCCGTGTCTGGGCTAGGACTTCGGGGCCATCAAGGCCGCCCAGTTCCCACGCGAGAAATCACTGCGGGCCTTCGACTTCGAGGCGAACCCCAGCGTGGACCCGGCGGTCATCCACACCCTGGCGACCTGCGAGTGGGTCAAGAAGGGACTGCCGCTCTGCCTGATCGGCGACTCCGGCACCGGCAAGTCGCACCTGCTGATCGCGCTGGGCACCGAAGCCGCGATGGCCGGCTGCCGGGTCCGCTACACGCTTGCCACCAAACTCGTTAACGAGCTGGTCGAGGCCGCGGACGAGAAGGTGCTGACCAAGACCATCGCCCGCTACGGCCGAGTCGATCTTCTCTGCATTGATGAGCTGGGCTAGATGGAGCTGGACCGCAGGGGCGCTGAGCTGCTGTTCCAGGTTCTGACCGAGCGCGAGGAGAAGAACAGCGTCGCCATCGCTTCGAACGAAAGTTTCAGCGGCTGGACCAAAACCTTCACCGAGCCCCGGCTCTGCGCGGCCATCGTCGACCGGCTCACCTTCGGCGGCAACCTCATCCAGACCGGCACCGAATCCTACCGCCTGGCCCTTACGCAGGCCCGGGCCGCCGCGCACGACGCCTCCGGCTGACGTTGCACCACCAAGCCCTTCCTCGCCAGGAGCCGCAACTGTCGCTCAGGAAGCTGTCAGGGTGGAGGCTCCTGTTCTTGCCCGTCGTAAGGAGTGCGGCGAATGTGCACCGTGCCGGCGTCCAAGTCCACCCGCAAGGGCGGATCTTCTGCCGGCCTGACGTTCTTGCGCACGCGCTCTTGTTCCATAGCGCGCTTGACGGCCTGGGCCCCGGGGTCACCCTCCTGGATAAGGGCTTGCCCGTGGGGGGTGAGCTGGGCGAACGCCGGAAGCACGCTGAAAGGTGCTGCACCTCTCGGTGCACCTCTCGGTGCAACGGTGCAGCCAACCGTCCAGGCAACGGTCGGGCCCACCAAGGGAGCAACTGCCCCCGAGGCGCCGGTCGGCATCGGCCGGCGGCGCAGCTCACCGGCGGCCGAGGGGTCGCACCGCACCCGGCGGGATCGGTTGCGACGCCAGCGCTAGGTGGGTGTCTGGTCCTTGGCGCAGCAGGCCGGGGAGATCAACTGGGCGTTGCTGCCGTATCGAACGGTAAGTCCCTGGCACCGGGCGCAGGGGCCGATCTGCTGCGGCTGGCAGCCGAGCATGATCGCTGCCGACGCGGGGTCGGTCGAGGGGTCGATACGTCTGACGGAGTCGTTCATGCATCCGAATCTACGTCGGGCGATCCGGAAGGCTTCGCATCGCGGCCGGCGGCTTGGCGGCGAGAGGTTCGGTGGGCAAGCTGCCGCCTGGGCCTGGGCAAACCCTGCTGGTTCGGGGTGGGCAAGCCGGTCCTGTCAGTCTCGGCGGGGGGCCAGCAGCCTGGTTCGGTCAGGTGCGGGTGACGGTGAAGCCGGTGCTGTTGAGGGCATTGGTCCACACGTTGCGGTCGAACCACTTGGTGATGTCCGGCTGCATCTCGCTGAGAGCTGTCGGCGGTCACTGGTCGGGGGCGAGCTGATCAGCTCACCGTTACCATCACGCACGGATCGAACCTCTCGGCGTAGCGGCTGCGGGGCGCGGTCCGCCCCGGCCGTATGGCGTTCGCGGCGCCGGCCGGGGCGTCCGGTGTGCGGGTTCGACGGTACGGGCACCTGTTTTTCAACGAGGTTGGGGCAGGATGGTCGACATGCCAGAGCGGGAAGAACCGCAGTCGCGAGACGCGGGCGAGGGGGGACCCAGGTTGGTGAACATGTCGCAGCTCGCTACCGAGCTCGGCACGACGCGACAGGCGATCCACGCATGGCGGCGCGCGCACGACGACTTCCCGCAGCCGCAGCGGCAGCCCGGCAGCACCCGCGATCAATGGGATCTCGACGAGGTGCGTCGGTACTAGGATGCGCGCGAGCTGCAGCCCGGCCGCCGCACCGACCTGCAGACCGACGACGAGTAGCGTCGCCGACTCCCCATACAAAACGGCCCCCGTCGCGATGCCGGGGGCCGTTCTGTGTTCGCCGAATGCGCACACCCGCCTGGAGGCGGTCGTGGCGGCCCGCAGAGCGGGGCTGCTGCCCTGAGGTCTCCGTGATGTGCAGCAGGCCACATGGTCAGCGTGCTCCCACTGGGCCGAAGGGACGCGCGAGTACCGGTCTCTTCGGGAGTCAGCCATTGCATCGCCGGACGGGGCCGAAGACCTTCACGTAGCGGGCGGAGACCCAGCCGTACGGCCGCTGGTCAAGGTTGTACCAGACGTTGTTCCCCTGGACCTTCTGTCCCAACGCCCTGCACTTGATCCAGACCTTCTGGTGGGCTCGGAGGCTGCCGACCACCTTCGAGCGAGTGGTGGGCGCCTGACGCACGTTCAGGCTCTTCTTCGCGATGACTTCGCCGAGGCTCGCGGGGTGGCAGCGATCACTGCGGTTGACGGTGGTGGGGTCGGCAGCCGTGTGGGTGGCACTGTCGCCACCTCCGGTGACGGTCGCGGTGTTGGTGACGCGGCCGGAGGCCTCACAGGAGACGTCGACGTTCAGCGTGATCGGCGGATAGCTCTGCCCGGCCGGAAGTACATCATGGCGAGTGCAGGTCAGCGTGGACCGGCTGCACCTCCATCCCGTGCCGCCGATGCTGGTAGCGGTGAGCGCCTGTGGGGGCGTGTCGCGCACGGTGACGTTGCTGCCGTCGGTCGCGCCGGGGCCGCTGTTGCCTACGGTGATGAGGTAGATGCCCTGCTGGCCCTGGGTGAAGTTCCCAGTGTGGCTCTTCCTCATGTTCAGGGAAGGCCGTGCCGGGCCATCGGGGGTGATCGCCACACGCTGGGGGTAGTCACCGACGGGGATGGTGACGGTGACCGTGTTGGTAGCGGTGTCGATCACCGACACACTGTCCCAGGGCGGGTTGGTGAGGTAGACGTGCAGGCCGTCCGGGGTGATTGCCGCACTGTTCGCGTAGCGGCCGACGGGGATGATGGCGGTGACCGTGTTGGTGGCCGTGTCGATCACCGACAACTTGTTGCCGGTCGTGACGTAGGCGTGCAGGCCGTCCGGGGTGATCGCCACGTCCTCCGGAGCATGGGGCACTCCGATGGTGGCGGTGACCGTGTTGGTGGCGGTGTCGATCACCGACACACTGCCGAATTCAAGGTTGGCGACGTAGGCGTGCAGGCCGTCCGGGCTGATTGCCACACCCCTGGGGACCGCGCCGACGATGATGGTGGCGGTGACCGTGTTCGTGGCGGTGCCGATCACTGACACGCTGTCCGAGTTCTCGTTGACGACGTAGACGTGCAGGCCGTCGGGGCTGATCGCCACATCCCGCGGGAAGCGGCCGACGGGGACAGTGGCGGTGACCGTGTTGGTGGCCGCGTCGATCACCGACACACTGTCCCCATCCGCGTTGGCGACGTAGGCGTGCAGGCCGTCCGGACTGATCGCCACAGCGAACGGGGCATCACCGACGGGGATGGTGGCGGTGACCGTGTTGGTGGCCGCGTCGATCACCGACACACTGTCCCCATCCGCGTTGGCGACGTAGACGTGCAGGCCGCCCGGACTGATCGCCACAGCAAACGGGGCATCACCGACGGGGATGGTGGCGGTGACCGTGTTGGTGGCCGCGTCGATCACCGACACACTGTCCCCATCCGCGTTGGCGACGTAGACGTCCGGGTCCGGGGCGGCCCAAGCCGGCGACGGGGCGACAGCCGGTACGGCCAGGCCGGCCACCACGACCAACCCCACCATGCAGACCCGCACCCACGCACACGGCCGCGGTCGGCACCTGTTCTTCTTCGCAGTCGACATGCGGCACGACTAGCGGAACTCCCCGGCGTGCCGGCATTACCGCGCCGCACCAGGCAGGCGATCCACTCACCCGTGGTAGCCCTGCATCCAGGGAGTCGGCCATGTAGACCAGCCCGCCACACACGGGCTGCTGAGGGGCCGTCCCGTAATCCCCGGCGGGCGGGACGGCGGTCGTGCGTCGTGCGGGTCGTCGCGGGAAGACGGGAGTTCGACGACGGAACCGTCCCTGCCGTCGTCGCTCCAGCCGGTGGAGGCGGCGGTCGGCCTGCCCATGGTCACCGGCCATGACGGCCCCAGTCAGCCCTCACCGACCCATCAGCCCTCATCAGCCCGTATTCATTCACCATCCCACAGAAATTCCGTATACAGCCTTCTTGTTATTACCCTCACTCACCAACTCCCCGTTTCTCAAGGCTTTTCTGCCTAATATTGTCCCGAACACGACACGAAAGGGCCGGTGACCGTGGGACGGGACTTCGAGGAGCCTGTGAGAGAGCGGTCCGAGCTGGTCATCGGGCGGGAGGAGCTGGTCACCACTGCCAGGCGCCAGCTCTCCCGAGGCGGCAGCGTCCTCTTGCACGGGCCCGCCGGAATTGGAAAGTCGACCGTGCTGCGGGCCCTGGCCGCGGAATACGCCGCCGCCCGGACGGTTCTGCGGTGTTCCGCCACCGAGTCCGAGTCGCTACGCTGCAGCGCCCTCCCGAGCCCGCACCGCGGCCCGCTGTCGCGCCCGAGCCTCGGCCCGCTTCCTGCGTCGGTCGGCGCCGTCGAGCTCACGCTGCAGCGCGGCGAGCTGCTCGGCGCTCGACCAGGTGCGGCGTCCGTCGACGAGCCCGACCGGGGCAGCGCAGTCGGGGCCGGCGCACGTCGCCCTGTTGTCTTCCCTACCGCCGGCGTGCATGGTAAGGACGTCGCCGCAGTACGGGCACGGCCGGTTCATCGGCACGTCGTACCGGTCGACGGTGCCGCCGATCGTCCGCTCGACCCGGCGAGCAGCCTCGCGGGCGACGAGCGCAACCTGCACGCTCTGGGCGACGCTGTTGGCGAGTGCGGAGGCGTCGAAGTAGCGCCAGGCTGATCGCACCTGGATGCCGAGTTGGTCGGCCACTGCGTGGACGTTGCGCTCGATGGTGTCCTCCACCGTCGCGGGGGTGAGTGTGACGCCCCGCCGGGCCAGTTCGGTGAGGGTCTCGGCGACGGCTTCTTTGGACGCTTTGGTCTTCCGCACCACCGCATCGTAGGGGCGTGGGGCTTGCCCGGGAGGCCGCATGGGGGAGTTCGGGGCGCGGGGGGTTCAGGGCGAGGGGGCCAGGGAGGCCGGGAAGACGGCGTTGGATCCGAAGCGGGCGCGGGCGGTGTCGGCCGCCTTCTCGAGCCGTCGTGCTTTGTCGTCGCTCGCGTCGAGGAGGAGCTGGTGGTGGGCAGTGCGCCCGCTGTCTCATCAACCGGCGCCTGGGCGAACTGCTGGGTCCCCCGTCCGATGCCCTCCACCCTGGCCTCGAAGCCCTCCGGCACAACATCGCCACCACCGAACACCCCATCACCACCAGGCGGTGGCTGAACAAGCCGTCTGTCTCCCCGGTCCTGTCCGACCTCGCAGCCGGCCGACGAGCCCTGACCCACGAGGCCCTCGACGAACTGCCCGACAGCCCGCCCCTTGCCTACCTCCGCCAAGTCCTCGCCGGCGTCGGCGCCCTGCCCGAGCGGGACGAGTACATGGTCCGCCTCGAACGCTTCCTCACCGGCCTCCTCGCATCCCAGCCAGACCCCGAACAACGCAAAATCCTGCACCGATACACGATCTGGCACCTGATCCGGTGACTTCGCCGACGCAACAACGACCGCCCCATCACCCCGCAGCAGTTCAACTCCGCACGTCAACGCACCCACGCGGCCCTCGCCTTCCTGAACTGGCTGACAGCCCACGACCTCACCCTGGCCACCTGCCGGCAAGCCGACCTCGACCGCTGGCTCACCGACGACTCCGCCGCCTACCGCCACACGGCCGGACACTTCATCCGCTGGGCCCGCACCAACAAGCTCACCACCGTCCACGTCCCCGCCATCCGCTGGAACGGCCCCACCCAGCCACTCGACGACGAGCACCGCTGGAACGTCGCACGCCGGCTCCTGCACGACGACACCCTCAAGCCCGAAGACCGCCTTGCCGGGCTGCTACTCCTCCTCTACGCCCAAGGACCGTCAGCAATCCACCGGTTGACCACCGAAGGCGTCGAGGTCGGCGCTCAAGAAGTACGCCCCCAACTCGGCAATGCACCCGTCCAACTGCCCGAGCCCGTCGCCCAGCTGGCCCGCGCTGTCGCCGCGAACCGCAAGGGGCACGCGACCATCGGCGCCCTGGCGCCGTCTCCATGGCTCTTCCCCGGAGGCCAGCCCGGACGGCCGATCAGCACCACACAGCTGACACAACGCCTCAACCAGCTCGGAATTCGTCCCAACCAGGCTCGCAGCACCGCACTCTTCCAGCTCGCCACCGAGATCCCCGCCGCGATCCTCGCCCGCACCCTGGGCATCCACACCGATGTCGCTGTCGCCTGGCAACGGCTCTCCGTCGGCGACTGGGCCAACTGCGCCGCAGAAGTCAGCTGTCGCATACCCGTGATGGCAGCAGCCACGAGGACAGCAAGAAGAGGACGACAACACACGGAACATTTAACCTAATTGCTACGTTTTATGCAGATAAGGGATATGCGACAGTGAAGGCAGGACACTGACATGCAGGCATACGTGCTGACCCGGTACGGGGACGCGAGCGCGATGGAATTCCGGGATGTCCCCGAGCCGACGGCAGGCGACGGCCAGGTGCTCATCCGGGTGCGGGCCGCAGGACTGAACCCGATCGACTTCAAGGTCCGCGAAGGCAAGATGAAGATGCTGACGCACCTTGATCTTCCCCTGGTGGCGGGCAGCGAGCTGTCCGGCGTGGTCGAGGCGGTCGGCGCGGGCGTCACCCATTTCGCGGCCGGCGACCGGGTGTTCGCCCGGGTCGACAAGACGAAGCTCGGCGCCTATGCCCCTTACGCTGTCGTCGACGAGACGCTGGTGGCGAAGATGCCCGAGTCCCTGGACTTCGCCGAGGCGGCCGGGTTGCCTCTGCCCGGGCTGACCGCCCTGCAGGCGCTCCGCGACGTGGTGGGCGTCGCCGAGGGCGACAAGGTGTTTATCTCCGGCGGAGCTGGGGGCGTCGGCACCCTCGCCATCCAGCTCGCCGTCTGGATGGGGGCGAAAGTGGCCACCTGTCGGCGTACACGTGAACGCGGCCAGTCACGTACGAGTGAAAAGGGCCGCTTGTTGAGGCGGTGAGTCCTGTTGCTCGGCAGTCTGCTGCTACTTGGTCAGGGGCGGCGGAGGGCAGCTGACGATG
>NZ_RPDJ01000074.1 GCF_004023625.1 Streptomyces cavernae
GACCCAGCCGACGGGCGTCCGACAACCGCTCCACCACCAGCACACCAACACCCTCACCCCACCCCGTACCGTCCGCACCCTCCGCATACGACCGGCACCGCCCATCAGCCGACAGACCACCCTGACGTGCGAAGGCCTCGAAGGCGTTCGGGGTGGCCATCGTCGCGACGCCGCCCACCAGGGCGAGGTCGGCCTCCCCGTCGCGCAGCGACTGCGTGGCCAGGTGAAGTGCCACCAGGGACGACGAGCACGCCGTGTCCACGGTCACCGCGGGGCCTTCGAGGCCGAGGGAGTAGGCGATCCGTCCGGAGAGGACGCTGGCCGCGCCGCCGGTGAGGGCGTACTCGCGGCCGCGGCCGGCGGCGGTGAACAGTTCGGCGTAGTCGTGCGCGCCCGCTCCGACGAAGACCCCTGTCCGTGTGCCGCGTAGCGACAGCGGGTTCAGGCCGGCCTCTTCGAGGGCTTCCCAGCCGACCTCCAGCAGCAGCCGCTGCTGCGGGTCGGTGGCCTCCGCTTCCCGGGGCGAGATGCCGAAGAAGCCGGCGTCGAAGCCCTTGACGTCCAGGAAGCCGCCCCGCAGGCCCGCCTGTCCGGCCAGACCGGACAGGTCCCAGCCGCGGTCGGTGGGAAAGCCGGTGATCGCGTCCCGGCCGTCGAGCAGCAGTTCCCACAGCTGTGCCGGTGAGGTGACGTCGCCGGGGAACCGGCAGGCCATGCCGACGATCGCGAGGGACTCGTCGGTGGGTGCCGCGACGGGGGCCTGCGTCACCGGGGCACCCTGAACAGCCGGTTCGGCCGGCTGATCGACGAGTCGCGTCAGCAGGTGCCGCGCCGCCGCGGCCGGGGTGGGGTGGTCGAAGACGAGTGTCGCGGGCAGGGAGAGTCCGGTCGCCGCGGCGAGGCGGTTGCGCACCTCGACCGCCGTCAGCGAGTCGATCCCGAGGTCCTTGAACGGTTTCGCGGCCGGGACCGCGGTCTCGGCGTCGTGGCCGAGGGCCAGCGCGGTCGCCTTGCGGAGGAGACCGAGCACGATCCGTTCGCGGTCCGTTTCCGCGGCGGCCAGCAGCCGCTGCCGCAGCGCGGTGTCGCGGCCCGCGGGCTCGTCGGTGGTCGCCGCCGCGGTCACGCCCGGTAGTCCTTCGATGAGCGGGCGTCGGCGTGCGGCGGTGTAGGTGTCGGCGAAGGCCGCCCAGTCGACGTCGGCGACGGTCACCGTGGTGTCGTCGTGCTCCACCGCGGTGACGAGCGCGGCCAGCGCGGTCTCCGGGTCCATCGACCGGACGCCGACGTGGGTGAGTTCGCGTTCGACGCGGTCGTCGACCATGCCGCCGCCCGCCCAGCTGCCCCAGGCGATCGACGTGGCCGTGCGGCCCTGTTCCCGGCGCCGTTCGGCCAGTGCGTCGAGGGCGGCGTTGGCCGCCGCGTAGGCGGCCGAGCCCGCGCTGCCCCAGACGGCGGCACCGGAGGAGAACAGGACGAAGAAGTCCAGGGGTCGGTCGCCGAGCAGTTCGTCGAGGTGGCGGGCGCCCTCGGCCTTGGCGGTCGCGGCGGCGAGGACGTCGTCGTCGGTGTCCGCGATGGCTGCCCGGGGGCTGGCGCCGGC
Source organism: Streptomyces cavernae (assembly GCF_004023625.1). Taxonomy (GTDB): domain Bacteria; phylum Actinomycetota; class Actinomycetes; order Streptomycetales; family Streptomycetaceae; genus Streptomyces; species Streptomyces cavernae. Next base: position 1,604 of record NZ_RPDJ01000074.1, read on the forward strand.
CGCGTGCACCACGCCGGTGATGTCCCGGCCGGCGGCGTCGAGGTCGGCGATCAGCGCGGCGACGGTGGCCCGGTCGGCCACGTCCGCCGCCACGACCGTGGCCTTGGCGCCCAGGGCGCGCAGCTCGGCCACGAGGTCCGGTGCGCCGTCGGCGTCGGGGCCACGTCGGCTCACGAGGACGAGGTCCCGCGCGCCGCGTGCGGCGAGCAGGCGGCTGACGTGTCCGCCCAGCGCACCGGTGCCCCCGGTGACGACGACGGTGCCGCGTACCTGCCAGGGCGTGGCCGGGCCGCTCACCGGGGCGGGAGTCAGCCGCCGGACGAGGGCGCGGCCGTCACGGACGGCGAACTCCTGGTCGTGGCCGGGTGCGGCCAGTACCGCGGCGAGCACGTGCAGCGCCCGCGGGTCGGGGTCGGCGGGCAGGTCGACCATGCCGCCCCAGCCGTCCGGCCACTCCAGGCCGGCGACCCGGCCGAAGCCCCACAGCGCGGCCCGGTCCGGATCGGCGTCGACGGCTCCGCGCGTGACGCACCACAGCGGCGCGGCCGTGTCCGCATCCCGGACGGTCCGGACGAGCGCGATCAGGGTGGTGAGGGACGCGCCGTCGACCAGGGCCACGATGCCCGCCGCGTCGCCGGCCGCGCCCAGGTCGGGGCCGGACAGCGGCTGGACGGTGGTTCCGGTGCCGAGCGCGGCGCACAGGTCGTCGGTGGGGTGGCCGGGCGGCGCGAGGACGACCCAGTGACCGGTGGGTGTCGCGTCGCGTGCGACGGTCGTGGCCTGCCAGGTGGTGCGGTAGCGCAGCGTGTCGGCCGTGGACCGGCGGCGCCATGCGGTGAGCAGTTCCAGGGTGGTGCGGACGGCGTCGTCGCCGGCCGCGCCGAGTTCCTTTCCGAGGGCCTCGGCGTCGCCGTCGTCGACCGCGCGCCACAGTTCACCGGCCGGTTCCCCGGCCGGGGTGGGGGCAGCAGGGGTGGGCCAGAAGCGGCGGTGCCGGAACGGGTAGGTGGGCAGGTCGACGTGCTCGCCCGCGTCCGCGGGGCGCACCGCCGTCCAGTCGGCCGTGACGCCGTGGGCGAACACTTCGGCCAGCGCGGTGAGGAAGCGGCGCGGGCCCTCGTGGTCGCGCCGGAGCGTGCCCGAGACGTGGGCGGTGACGCCGGCGGCCTCGGCCTCCTCGCGCACGGCGGGGACGAGGACGGGGTGCGGGCTGATCTCGGTGAGGACGGTGGAGCCGGCTTCCAGGAGCGCGCGGACGACGGGCCCGAAGCAGACCTTCTCGCGCAGGTTGGTGTACCAGTAGTCGGCGGTCATGGTGGTGGTGTCGAGCGGGCCGGGAACGGCCGTGGAGTGGAGCGGCACCGTGGCGGCGCGCGGGGTGACGGGGGCGAGTTCGCGCAGCAGGTCGTCTCGGATGCTCTCGACCTGCGCGGAGTGCGAGGCGTAGTCGACGGCGATCCGGCGCGACCGGACACCGGTGTCCTCGCACGTGGCGAGGAGTTCGTCGAGTGCTGCCGAGTCGCCGGAGACCACGGTGGCCGTGGCGCTGTTGACGGCGGCGACCGACAGGCGGTCCGCCCAGGGCGCGATCAGTGCGGCGACGTCTTCCTCGGGCAGCGACACGGAGGCCATGCCGCCGGGGCCGGACAGCCGCGCGCCGATCAGGCTGCTGCGCAGGGCGACCACGCGCGCGCCGTCCTCCAGGGACAGCGCGCCGGCGACGACGGCGGCGGCGATCTCGCCCTGGCTGTGTCCGACGACAGCGGCCGGGACGACCCCGCAGTCCTGCCAGAGCCGGGCCAGCGACACCATGACCGCCCAGGTCACCGGCTGCACGACGTCGACGCGGTCGAGCGGTCCGCGCAGTTCGGTGATGAGGTCCCAGTCGGTGAACGGGGCCAGCGCCGCGGCGCACTCCCGCATGCGGGCGGCGAAGACGGGCGAGGCGTCGAGGAGGTCGGCGGCCATACCGGTCCACTGCGAGCCCTGCCCGGGGAAGACCCAGACGGGTCCGGTGTTCCGTACGGCTTCCCCGGTGACGACGGCGGCGCCCTCGGCCAGGTCGGCGAGTTGGCGGACGGTGTCCTCGGCGTCGGTGCCGAGGACGACGGCGCGGTGTTCCCACACCGTCCGCTCCCCCAGTTCCCGGGCCACGGCGGGCAGGGGCGGGGCCTCGGGTGCGCCGAGGGCGCGGGCGAGGCGGGTGGCGGCCGCGTCGAGCGCCTCCGGCGACCGGGCCGACAGCAGGAGCGGCACCACCTCCGAGCGCAGTGCGCGGGGTTCCGCGGCAGGCACCGCGGGCGGCGGCTCGGGCGGCTGCTGGAGGATCACGTGCGCGTTGGTACCGCTGAGCCCGAAGCCGGACACGCCCGCCCGGCGGGGGCGGTGGACGGCCGGCCACGGCCGGGCCCGGTCGAGCACTCGGACGGCTCCGGCGGTCCAGTCGACGTGGGGTGACGGTTCGTCGGCGTGCAGGGTCGCGGGCAGCCGGCCGTGCTCCATCGCCAGCAGCATCTTGAGGACACCGGCCATTCCGGCGGCCGCCTGTGTGTGCCCGAGGTTCGACTTCACCGAGCCGAGCCACAGCGGTTCGGTGCGGTCGGCACCGTAGGCCGCCAGCAGTGCCTGTGCCTCGATGGGGTCGCCGAGCGCGGTGCCGGTGCCGTGCGCCTCCACCGCGTCCACGTCGCCGGGGGCAAGGCCGGCGCTGTCGAGGGCGGCGCGGATCACGCGCTGCTGGGCGAGGCCGTTGGGTGCGCTGAGGCCGTTGGACGCCCCGTCCTGGTTGACCGCGGTGCCCGCGACCAGTCCGAGCACGCGGTGCCCGTGTCGCCGGGCTTCGGCGAGCGGTTCGAGGACGACGATCCCGCCGCCCTCGGCCCAGCCGGTGCCGTCGGCGCCGGCCCCGAACGCCTTGCACCGCCCGTCCGCCGCGAGACCGCCCTGGCTGGAGAAGTCGACGAAGAGCTGCGGCGTGGACAGCACGGTGACGCCGGCGGCCAGGGCGAGGGAGCACTCGCCCGCCCGCAGCGACTGCACGGCGAGGTGTAGCGCCACCAGCGACGACGAGCAGGCGGTGTCCACCGTGACGGCGGGTCCCGACAGCCCCAGCAGGTAGGAGATCCGGCCGGAGAGCACACTGGCCGAGGTGCCGGTCAGGAGGTGGGCCTCGGTGTTCTCGGTGCCCGCGCGCAGCAGGTCGGCGTAGTCGCGCAGATTGGAGCCGACGAACATGCCGACGTCGCGTCCGCGCAGTCCCGGGGCGGGGATGCCGGCGCGTTCGAGTGCTTCCCAGGTGATCTCCAGCAGCAGGCGCTGCTGCGGATCCATCGCCAGTGCCTCGCGCGGCGAGATACCGAAGAACTCGGCGTCGAACCCGGCGACGTCGTCGAGGAATCCGCCGGTCCGGACGTGGCTGGTGCCGGGGTGGACGGGGTCGGGGTGGTACAGCGCGTCGAGGTCCCAGCCGCGGTCGGTGGGGAATCCGGTGATCGCGTCGGTCCCGTCGGCCAGCAGGTCCCACAGCCGTTCGGGTGTGTCTGCGCCGCCGGGGAACCGGCACGCCATGGCCACCACCGCGATCGGTTCGCCCGCGGCCGGGGCGGTCCGCGCCGGGGCGGGCCGCGTTTCGGGGGCGCCGAGCCGGCCGAGGTGGCGGACGACGTCGGCGGGGGTGGGGTGGTCGAAGACCAGGCCGGTGGGCAGGTCCAGGTCCAGCCGTGCGGCGAGGCGGTTGCGGAACTCCACCGCGGCCATGGAGGTGAAGCCGAGGGCGGCGAAGGTCAGGGTGGGGTCGATGGCGTCGCGGGAGGCGTGGTTGAGGACGCCCGCGGTCTGCGTGAGCACCAGGTCGTGGAGCCGGGCGTGGCGCTCCGCCTCGGGCAGCGCCCGCAGGTCGTCGCGCGGCGCCGGTCCGGGGGCGGCCCGTCCGGCCTCCTCGATCTCGCGGAACAGGGGGCCGGGCCGGGCCTCGGCGAGGCGCGGCCAGTCGATGTCGGCGACGACGGTGCCCGGGCTGTCCGTGCCGAGGAGGGCGTGCAGGACCGCCAGCGCCGGGGCGGGCTGCAGAGGCCTGAGGCCGATGCGGTCGAAGTGGGCGCGCACCGCCTCCGGTCCGGCCATGCCGGCTCCGGCCCACGGTCCCCAGGCGACGGCTGTCGCGGGCAGCCCGGCCGCGGCACGCGTCTCGGCGAGGGCGTCGAGGCAGGCATTGGCGGCGGCGTAGCCGGCCTCGCCGATGTCGCCGACGGTGCCGAGGACCGACGAGAACAGCACGAAGGCGGAGAGGTCCAGGTCGGCGGTCAGTTCGTGCAGGGTGCGTGCGGCGGTCGCCTTGGCCCGTACGACCGCGCGCACCCGCTCGGGGGTGAGGGTGTCGAGCAGGCCGGCGTCCACCACGCCGGCGGCGTGCACGACGGCGGTGAGCGGGAGTTCGGCCGGTATGCCGGACAGGACGCGGGCGAGCGCGTCGCGGTCTGCGGCGTCGCAGGCCGCGATGGTCACGCGGGCGCCGAGCGCGGTGAGTTCGGCTTCGAGGTCGGCGGTGTGCGGTCCGCCGCCGGTGCGGCTGAGGAGCAGCAGGTGCTCGGCGCCGAGGCCGGCCAGCCAGCGCGTCACGTGCGTGCCGAGCGCGCCGGTGCCGCCGGTGACGAGGACGGTGCCGCGCGGCCGCCAGGCCGGCTCCCCGGCCGGGAGTACGGGCCCGCGGACCAGGCGCCGGACGTGCACGCCGGAGGCGCGGATGGCGAACTGGTCCTCCGCGCCGGCCGCGGCGAGTACGGCGCACAGGTCGTCCAGCGCGGCCGGGTCGGGCCGTCGCGGCAGGTCCACCGCGCCGCCCCAGCGGGCGGGCTGTTCGCGGGCGAGCACACGGCCCAGTCCCCAGACGGCGGCCTGTTCCGGGTCGCCCGGTTCGTCGCCGAGCGGGTGGGTCCCGGCCGTGACGCTCCAGAGGACCGCCGTGCTGCCCAGGTCGTCCAGCGCCTGGACGAGGGACAGGGTCGCGGGCGCGCCGCCCTCGCCGTCGAGGGCGAGCAGGGACAGTACGCCGTCGGCGGGTGTCCCGCGCAGTCGCTCGGCGATCGCCGTACGGTCCGCGGTGGGCAGTGCGACCGTGGTCAGGTCCATTCCGCGGGCGGCGAGGCCGTCGGTGAGTGCGCCCGTCTGCTCCTGCGGGGCTCCCTCGGGTACGACGAGGAGCCAGCGCCCGGCGGGCACGGCGCGGGGTACCCGCGGGAGCGGCCGCCAGTCGGCCCGGTAGCACCGGGCGCCCGCGGAGGGGGCGGGTTCTGCGGGGGTGGCGTGCAGCCAGAACCTGCGCCGCTGGAACGCGTATCCGGGCAGGTCGACCGTCCGGGCGCCGCTGCCCGTGAAGAAGGCGGGCCAGTCCGGTGCGCCGCCCCGGTTGTGCACGCGGGTCAGCGCGCCGACGAGCGAGCGGACCTCCGGGTGTGTGCGGCTCAGCAGGGGGACGCAGGTGACGTCCGCGGACAGCGTCTCGGCCACCATGGGTGTCAGGACCGCGTCGGGTCCCAGTTCCACCAGGACCGAGGTGCCCGCCTCCCGCAGGGCGACGACGGCGTCGGCGAACCGCACCTCGTCCCGCGCGTTGCGCAGCCAGTGCTCCGGGGTGCGCAGGGCGTCGGTGGCCGCGGCGCCCGTAGTGGTGGAGACGAGGTCGAGGACCGGCTCGCGGTACTCCACGGAGGCGAGTACCTCGGCGAAGTCGGCCAGCATCGGTTCGACGAGCGCCGAGTGGAAGGCGTGGGCGACGTCAAGCCGCCGGGTGCGCACTCCTTCGGCGGCCAGCTCGGCCGCGATCCGGGTCACGGGCTCGTCGGCGCCCGAGAGGACCACCGAGCGGGGGCTGTTGACCGCGGCGATGGACACGCCGTCGGTCAGGCGCGCCCGTACGTCGGCTTCCGGGGCGGCGACCGCGACCATGGCGCCGCCCGCGGGCAGCGCCTGCATGAGGCGGCCCCGCGCGGCCACGACCGCGCAGGCGTCCGGCAGCGACCACAGCCCGGCGCAGTACGCGGCGCTCAGTTCGCCGATGGAGTGGCCGGCCAGCCGGTCCGGTCGCACTCCCCAGTGGTCGAGGAGCCGGAACAGGGCGACCTCGATCGCGAACAGTCCGGCCTGGGTGTACTCGGTCCGGTCGAGCAGGGCCTCGTCCTCGCCGAAGACGATGTCCGCGAGTCCGTGGTCCAGGTGCCGGTCGAGTTCCGCGCAGACCTCGTCGAAGGCGTCCTTGAAGACCCCGAACTCCTGGTACAGCTCGCGGCCCATGCCGGCGCGCTGGGCGCCCTGGCCGCTGAAGAGGAACGCGAGGGGGCCGCCGACGGCGCGGTCCGGTGAGGCGTCCGAGGCGAGTCCGGCCAGTGCGCGCAGGGCCTCGTCCCGGTCGGCGGCGACGACGGCACTGCGGTAGGCCAGCGCGGAGCGGGTGGTGGCGAGGGAGAACGCCACGTCGGTCAGGTCGGCGCCGGGGTCGGCGAGCAGGTGCGTGCGCAGCCGTGCGGCCTGGGCGCGGACCGCGTCGGGGGCCGCGGCCGACAGCATCAGGGGAACGAGCGCGGGCCGGCGGCGGATGGGGGTCGGGGCGGGCGGTTCGCCGGGGGCCTCGGCCAGGACGACGTGGGCGTTGGTGCCGCTGATGCCGAAGGACGACACCCCGGCCCGGCGGGGCCGGTCGCCCGCCGGCCACGGTTCGCCGTCGCGCAGCAGCCGGATGGCGCCGGCGGACCAGTCGACCTTCGGTGTCGGTTCGTCGGCGTGCAGGGTGGCGGGCAGGTACCCGTGCCGCATGGCCAGCACCATCTTGATCACGCCGACGACCCCGGCGGCCGCCTGCGTGTGGCCGAGGTTGGACTTCGCCGAGCCCAGCCGCAGCGGCTCGGCCCGGTCCGCGCCGTAGACGGCGAGCAGGGCGGCCGCTTCGATCGGGTCACCGAGCGCGGTGCCGGTGCCGTGTGCCTCCACGGCGTCGACCTCGGACGGTGCCAGGGCCGCGGCGCCGAGCGCCCGCCGGACGACCCGTTGCTGTGCCGGTCCGTTCGGGGCGGTGAGCCCGTTGGACGCGCCGTCGGAGTTGACCGCGCTGCCGGCGACGACGGCCAGCACCCGGTGGCCGTGGCGGCGGGCGTCGGACAGCCGCTCCAGGACGAGGACGCCGGCGCCCTCGGCCCATCCGGTGCCGTCGGCGTCCGCGGAGAACGCCTTGCACCGGCCGTCGGCGGCCAGTCCGCCGGCCGACGCGAACTCGGCGAAGATTCCCGGCGTGGCCATCACCGCGACGCCGCCGGCAACGGCGAGGTCGCATTCGCCGTCGCGCAGCGACCGGGCGGCCAGGTGCAGTGCCACCAGCGACGAGGAGCAGGCGGTGTCCACGGTCACCGCCGGGCCCTCCCACCCGAACGTGTAGGCGACCCGGCCGGACAGCACACTGGCGGTGGTGCCGGTCAGCAGGTAGCCCCGGGAGTGTTCGGTGCTCTCGTGCAGGCGGGGGCCGTACTCCTGCGACATGGCACCGATGAACACGCCGGAGTTGCTGCCGCGCAGCGCGTCGGGTGCGATGCCGGCGCGTTCGAGGGCTTCCCACACGGTCTCCAGCACGATCCGCTGCTGCGGGTCCATGGCGGCGGCCTCGCGGGGGCCGATGCCGAACGGTGCGGGGTCGAAGTCGGCGGCGTCGTGCAGGAATCCGCCGCGGCGCGGCACGTCCGCGTCCAGGGGTGTGAGGTCCCAGCCGCGGTCGCCGGGGAAGTCGGAGATCGCGTCCCGGCCCTCGGTCAGCAGGTCCCAGAACTGCTCCGGTGAACCGATTCCGCCGGGCAGGCGGCAGTTCAGGCCGACGATGACGACCGGGTCCTCGTCCGAGGTCCGGGCGGCGCGCTCCGGGCCCGCCCCGGGTTCGGGCTCGCCGGTGAGCAGGTCGTCGAGGTGACGGGCCAGCGCGTCCGGCGTCGGGTGGTCGAAGACCAGGTTGGGGGCGAGCCGCAATCCGGTGGCGCGCGTCAGCCGGCCGGCGAGTTCGGCGCCGAGCACGGAGTCGAGGCCCAGTTCGCGGAAGGTCAGCGCGGGCAGGACGTCGTCGTGCCCGTCGGTGCCCAGCACGGCGGCGGCCTCCTCGCGCACCAGCTGCAGCAGTGCCGACCGGCCGCGGGCGCGGGTCCGGCGCGGTGCCGGGGGGAGGGCCGGGGCCGCGGCGGGCGGGGGTACGGCGTCCGCGAGTACGGCCTGCGGTCCGCTGCCGGGCCGCATCCAGAAGCTCCTGCGCTGGAACGCGTACGGGGGCAGCGCGGTGCGCCGGCCGCCGGACGCGGCGAGCACGGCGGTCCAGTCCACGTCGACGCCGGCGGCCCAGGCCTGGGCGAGGGAGTGCAGCAGCCGCCGCGGCCCGCCGTCGGAGCGGCGCAGCGACGAGAGCACTGCGGCGGTGGCCTCCTCGTGCTGGACGGTGTCGGTGAGTCCGACGACGAGCACGGGGTGCGGGCTCATCTCGATGAACGCCGTGGCCCCGGCCCTCACCAGGGAGCGGGTCGCGGCATCGAACCGCACCGGCTGCCGGAGGTTGCGGTACCAGTAGTCCGCGTCGAGTTCGGTGCCGTCGGCCGCCTCGCCGGTCACGGACGAGACGAACGTCGTGGCGGCCGGCCGGGGCCGTACCGGTGCCAGGGCGTCGAGGAGGTGCTCGCGCAGTTCCTCGACGTGGGCGGAGTGGGACGCGTAGTCGACGGCGACGCGCCGGGCGCGTACGTCCCGGTCCTCGCAGTGCCCGAGGAACGCGTCCAGCGCCTCGGCGTCACCGGACACGACGGTCGCCCCGGGCCCGTTGACCGCCGCGATGCCGATCCGGCCGTCCCAGGGTGCCAGCAGTTCCCGCGCGCGTTCGGCCGGCACCGGCACCGACACCATGCCGCCCCGCCCGGTCAGGCGGGCCAGTGCCCGGCTGCGCAGTACGACGACGCGCGCGCCGTCCTCGAGGGAGAGCGCACCGGCGACGACGGCGGCGGCGATCTCGCCCTGGCTGTGTCCGACGACCGCCGACGGGACCACGCCTGCGGCGCGCCACACGGCGGCCAGCGACACCATGACCGCGAACAGGGTGGGCTGCACGACGTCGTCGCGGTCCAGTGGCCCGGCCAGTTCCTCGAACAGGTCCCACTCGACGAGCGGTGCCAGCGCCTCGGCGCAGTCGCGCATCGACGCGGCGAACGCGGGCGAGGACTCCATCAGGTCCCGGCCCATCTCCGTCCACTGCGAGCCCTGGCCGGGGAAGACGAACACCGTGTCCCCGGACGGTCCGGCCTGCCCGGCAACGACCTGGGCGGCCGGGCGCTCGTCCGCGACCGCGTCCAGCCCCGCGTGCAGTTCGCCTCCGCCGGTGCCCACGACGACGGCGCGGTGGCGGAAGGCGGTGCGGCTCGTGGCCAGCGACACCGCGATGTCGGCGGTGGACGCGCCGCCGTCGGCGAGGTGGTCCGTCAGGGCCGCGGCCTGTCCGCGCAGGGCATCCGCGCTGTGTCCGGAGAGCAGCCACGGCAGGGGGGTGCCCGGGCCGAGGACGGCCGGGGTGTACAGGCGGGACACCGCGGCCCGCGGCCGGCCGGTCGCCCCGGTGAGCACGACGTGGCAGTTGGTGCCGCCCATGCCGAACGAGCTGACACCGGCCACGAGCGGTCCGTCCGCGGGCGCCCAGGGCTCGGAGCGCACCTGGACCGCGAGGTTGAGCCGGTCGAGGGGGATGTCCGGGTTGGGGTTCTCGAAGTTCAGGCTGGGGAACAGTTCCCGACCGCGCAGTGCCAGCGCGACCTTGATCAGCCCGGCGATGCCGGCGGCGCCCTCGAGGTGGCCGATGTTGGTCTTCACCGAGCCCACCGGCAGCGGGTCGCCCCCGGGCCGGGCCCCGCCGAGCGCCGCACCAAGCGCGGCGGCCTCGATCGGGTCGCCCAACGGGGTTCCGGGGCCGTGGAGTTCCACGTAGCCCGCGGACTCGGGCGGCAGGCCGGCCCGGTGGAACGCGCGGCGGATCACGGCTTCCTGCGCGGCGCGGTCGGGCGCGGTGAGGCCCGCGCCACCGCCGTCGTTGTTCAGGGCACTGCCCGCGATCGCGCAGTAGACGGGATCGCCGTCGGCGAGCGCGTCCGACAGGAACTTGAGCAGGACGAACCCGCCGCCCTCGCCGCGGACGTAGCCGTTGGCGCGCGCGTCGAAGGTGTGGCAGAGCCCGTCGGGCGACAGCGCGCCGAGGTGGGCGACCGCCAGCGTGCCCTCCGCCGTGAGGTTGAGGTTCACCCCGCCGGCCAGTGCGGCGGTGCACTCCCCGCGGCGCATGCTCTCCGCGGCCAGGTGCACGGCGACGAGTGCGGACGCCTGACCCGCGTCCACGACGACGCTGGGGCCGCGCAGGCCCAGGGCGTACGACACGCGGTTCGCGATCACCCCGCGGTGCATGCCGGTGAGGCTGTGGTGACCGAGCGCGCCGCGCCCCTGGCTCTGCACGATCCCGACGTGATCGCTGGACATGGCGCCGACGAACACACCGGTGTCGCTGCCGCTGAACCGGTCCCGGACGATCCCCGCGTCCTCGAACGCCTCCCAGCCCAGCTCCAGCATGAGCCGCTGCTGGGGGTCCATGGCCAGCGCCTCGCGGGGCGAGATCCCGAAGAACTCGGCGTCGAACAGGTCGACCCCGTCGACGAATCCGCCCCGCAGGCCCCCCACGGCGGCCACGTCGGAGGCGGCGTCCCCCAGCCCGGCCAAGCGGTCCGCCGGCATGTCGGTGATCGCGGACTCGCCGCGCCGCAGCAGTTCGGCGAACCGCCTCGGTCCACCAGCGCCGGGGAAACGGCACGAGACACCGGCGATGACGATCGGATCCGTGGACGGCACCGCTCGGCCGTTGCCAGACTCAGCCACTCGCGTGTTCCTCACCAGGTCGGACGGACACCTTCAGGAGACGCGGTCACGCTAGGCCCCGATCGGGGCACCTCAGCCCCCTAACGCCGGCGCCCGGACCACACATCCTGGGCCGCCGGGCCACACAGGGGAGAGCCGCCCCGGCAGGTGGCGAGGGAGGACCACGCCGGGGGACGGGACGCTCGCCGGGCAGGGGGCCCGGCCGCCGGTGCGGGGGCGGCTCCCGGTAAGCCGGGGGGGCACCCCTACCCGGCTGGTGGGGGACGGTTCAGCAAGGGCGACGGCGCCTCGCCTCGAAGCCCAGTCCTGTCGGCCGTGACCCTGGTGGGCGGGCACGTGGACGGACGGCGCGGCCGGCGCCAGCGTCCGGCGGCGACGCTCGCGAAGACGGCACGAAGAAGCCCGCCGTACGGTCGGTGTACGGCGGGCGGCCGGCTTCGCCGGTGTGTCGTCCTCGGAGTGGAGGCGGCGGGCCACGGGAGCCGCCGGGGTGTCGCGGTACTCGTACGCGTCAGGCCGATTCGCTGCGTTCGGGCCACAGCAGCCGCGCCAGGTCGGACCGGCGGGTGACCTGCAGCTTGCGGTAGACCCGGGTGAGGTGCTGTTCGACGGTACTGGTCGACAGGTGCAGACGCGCTCCGATCTGACGATTCGTCATGCCGGAAGCGGCCAGCGCCGCCACGCGTCCTTCGGCGTTGCTCAACTCCTTTCCCACCGGGACGTGTTCGTCGCCGAGCAGCCCCGCCAGGTCGAACCGGTGGCCTTCGCAGAGGATGCGGCGCACGTCCTCCGGGGCTCCGCATTCCTCGGCCGTCTCCATGGCCTCCTGAGCGTCCTGCTGGGCCTGCTTGGTGTCCCCCCTGGCGTAGTTGTCGTTGCTCAGCTCCGCCAGGGAGAGCGCCAGGTCGAGAGCGTGCCCGGACTTCCGGAGCAGGGCCACGGACTCCCGCAGCAGGTTCCTGCGGGCGTCGGGTTCCGACACCCGCGCCAGCAGCCGCAGCGACGCTCCGCGCACGGCCCCCGGCTCCCCCCTGCGGCGGCGGCTCTGCCCGTCGAACAGTGCCCTGGCCTCCTCGGTGCGGTCGAGCGCGGCGTGGACCATGCCCGCCCCCAGCCGCCAGGGCGCGATCACCGCGCGGTCCATGCTCCACTCCCGCATGAGCCGGCCGCACCGCTGGAAGTCCTCCAGAGCCGCGAAGTGCCGGTCGGTCCGCAGGGCGTACAGCCCGCGGGCGTGCAGGTAGTTGAGGCCGAAGACGGTCTCGAACGTGCCGACGGGCAGGGGCCGGCGCAGGTGCTCGGCGGCCTCCGCGTACCGGCCGAGGCCGCTGGTGGCGGCGATCAGGGTGCTCAGCGGGTACGCGATCACCATCCCCCAGCCACGGTCCGAGATCAACGTCAGGGCCTCGCTCGCCCGGTGTCCGGCTGCCTTCAGGCGACCCCGCCGCAGCGCGATGTCGGCCGAGACCGCGAGAACGATCGCCGACAGCGTCGCCAGGTTGTGCCGGCGGGCGTGCTCCAGCAGACTTCCGCACCAGTACTCCGCCCGGTCGAGCCGGTCGGCGTAGATCAGCGCGAGCAGCGCTGCGAAGACCGACTCGTCCGCGTGACTCCCCACCTCCGTGCTCTGCAGCACGAACTCGGCGCTCGAACAGTCGACGCCGACGCCGCCCGTGAGCACCGACACCAGCCCGGTGGCGGCGTGCAGGCGGATGTCACCGGTCGCGTCCGGTTCGGGAGGGCTCGTGCGCACGGCCGCGTCGGCGGGCACGGCACGGCGGCCGGGGTGCAGGAACTGGAACCAGTGGCGGGCGGCGTTGACGGTGTCCTGCGAGGCGGGCGTCACACCGTCCCGCAGGGATGCCATCCACTCCATGACGCCGACGGCTTCCTTCACCCTGCCGTGCCACAGGAGGTATCCCGTGAGCCGGCCGGCGTCCTGGTGGCCCAGGTGGCCGGCCAGGACGGCTTCGCGCAGGGGTGTGAGGTAGCTGGTCGCGGCACGAGGGTTGGTGTGCCACTTGATTCGCGCGAGCAGACCCAGGCTGCGGGCCCGTGTGCTGTCGTCGGCCTCGGCGCGCGTGGCGTGTTCCATGTACTCGGCGGCCTGCTCCGGTGCCCCGGCGGCCAGCGCTTCGAGGGCCGCGTCGATGAGCACCTCGACCGCCCACGGCGCCGTCGGGGCCGCCGCGGACATCAGGTGGCGTGCGATCACGTCGCACGGCGCCCCTCTCTCGTAGAAGAGTTCGGCGATCCTGCCGTGCAGGCCCGAGACGGAGGTCGGACCCATCGTCGCCAGCACCGCGGTCCTGGCGGCCGCGCTGCGGTAGGAGCCCTCCGGACAGATCACTCCGGCCGCGGCGAGCGCGTTCATCGACCGGCCCACGGCATCCGGGGACGCGAGGACCAACTGCGGAACCAGGTCGTGGTCCGACTCGTCCCGCAGCAGCGCCAGTGCCTGGGCAACGTCGCGCATGCCGGTCCCACCGCGGTACAGGCAGGCCGACACCGCTTCCCGGTAGCCCCGGCTCCCTCCCGGGGCCGGGACGCCGGCGGCCGCGGCGTCCTTGAGGAGTCCCTTGAGCAGCAGCGGGTTTCCGCCGGACGCCTCGTGCAGAACGTCCAGATGGTGGGCCAGCCTGTCGTCTCCCGTGTACTGCCGGGCCAGTTCCTCGACGCCGTCCCGGGTCAGCGCGCCCACGTCGATGGAGTGGATGCGGGCACGCCGGGTCAGTTCGGCGTCGAAACCGGTCAGTCGCGCCCGGAGATGGTCGGCCACGCCGAAGAGGAACAGGATCGGGGAGGCGACGAGCCGGCGCTGCACGTACAGCAGGTTCTCCAGGGACGCTTCGTCCGCGAAGTGCAGGTCGTCCACGCAGACCACCAGCGGTCCGGCACGGAGCCGGCCGACCAGTGCTCTGTGGAGAACCTCACCCGTCCGCAGGGGCGCGGACGGCTCGTGGTCGCCCTTGTCCGGGCCGTCCAGATCGTCGAGTAGCTGATGGACGAGGGCGTGGGGTGAGGACAGTTCGGCCAGCGATCCGTTGGCGGTGAGGACGGATGTACCGACTGCGGTGCAGTGGCGGACGAACTCCCGGATCAGGGCGGTCTTGCCGGCGCCGACGGGCCCTCGGACCACGACGGTCTGGCTGTGCCCCGCCTCCGACAAGCTGAGCAGCCCGTGGAGTTCGGCGAGCTGGCGGTCCCGCTCGACGAGTTGCCTGAGGCACGCGGGCTCGATCGGTTTGGGTGCGTCTGCGTCCATCGTCACGAGGCGGTGGCGACGGCTCGCGGGTCCCGGAAGCAGTTGATCAGGTCGACCTGCACCCAGTCGTCGCCCTGCTTGACGAAGCCGCGTTTGCGGAAGTGGTCCGGGCTGATGGGCGTCAGTTCCTCCTGGAACACGAACGGCTGCCCGAACGCGACGTACTCGCCGACGCAGCGCAGCGACCCGTCCTCCCACCCCTGGCACGAGGTGGTGCCGTGGTTGCCCCAGTCGTCGGTGTAGTGGGAGAAGAACTTCTCCTCGACCTTGTTCCAGCCGAAGAGCCACCGTGCGCGGATCCCCGGGACGGGGATCCACTGGGCCATCTCGTAGTACTGGCCGCCCGCGACGGGCTGGGTGTTCCAGGACGCCGTGCCCGCGGTCGGCGGCTCGCTGCTCAGGTTCACGTACTCGCAGCGGAAGTCACCGAGCAGGAAGTCCAGTTCGTGCAGCTGTTCCGCCGGTTCCGGGGCCGAGAACCCCGCCACGGCCGCTTCTGCCTCTGCCCCTGTGAGCACATCGGTGGGAATGGACGAGTCGTCAATGGTCATGCGGACTCCCCTGGCTTTTCACAAATTCATTAATGGTCCGGCATCAACATGGCGCCAGTGGCACCGAGGATTGCCTCGAATTCCATCGGGCTGAGCCGAGCACGCGGAAAAGTGCACGGTGGACGGGATGAACGGACCACGCACCGCGCCCCCCGCGACGTGTGTTCCAATCACCGGCACCAAGATCGTACCTTCGATTCCACGGCTTTGGGTCGGCGAAATCCTGCCACCTGCAGCCGCCCGCGGCAGCGTCCTGTTTCCGGCCACAGGCTGAGCGTGGAGGGCCGTGGAACACCGCGCTCAGACCGCCGCGAAGGAGGCCGAAAATGCCACACGGAAAACGTCCGCCCGGGAAAGAATTCAGCCAACCGCTCCCCACCAGGTTTCGACATCCCCCGTACCGGCATCGGGCCGCGAGCCGCACAAAAGGGAGCACAGGGTCGCGAGCGGAGTTCAGGGCCTCCTACCGAAAACGGCACCATCACGGGACGGGACGGACACCCGGCCGCTCCCGTGCCGGTAACGAACACACGACGCGGGGTGAGGGAACGCCGCCCCCCAGTTCCCCTCGGCAAAACGGAGCACCGTTCCGGACGATGGGACGGAACTCGCGACGGGTCGCCGCTCTCCCCCGCCTCACCGTCGGCCCGCCTCCACACAGCTTCCGGCCCGGCAACGGGGCCTGCAGGACGGCGTGCGAGGAACTGACGGCCGGAACCGATCCGGTGGGGCGGGTCGAAACCAAGCAGGCGTGTCCGCAGCGCGGTTCAAGAGCATGCGCGTGTCGATTCCGATGGGGTGTACCGCTCGCCGGTGCCGTACCGCACCGCTTCGGCCCCCGCTGCCGCGGAAGCGGGAACTTCGCCCGGTCAACGGGATGTTCGGCCGAGGTCGGCATGCACGCGCCCGTGTGTTCCAGCGCGTACACGCCTTCCGAGCCGGTCAGCGCTCGGCGTCGGCCCGTGAACTCTTCTGAAAGGTGGTCAGGTCCTCACGCAGGGCCGCGATCACCTGTTCGCTCCGCTCGGCGAGGTAGAAGTGGCTGCCGCTGAAGGTACGGATGCAGAACTCCGCGGCGGTGTGCCCGGCCCAGTCCTCCGCCTCGTCCTGGCGGACGTGGGGGTCACTGTCACCGGTGTAGACGAACAGGGGGCAGTTCAGGGCGGGCCCCGGCTGATACACGTACCGTTCCACCGCCGTGTAGTCGGCGCGGAGCGCGGGCAGGATCATCTGCACCACGTCCTCGTCGTCCAGCAGCGCCGAGGCGGTTCCCTGGAGCTTGCGCACCTCCGCGATGAGCCCCGCGTCGTCCCGCAGGTGCACCGTCTCCCGGCGGATGCTGCCGGGAGACCTGCGCCCCGAGACGACCAACCCCAGCAGCCTCCCGTCGAGTTCCGGCTCCAGGCGCCGGGCGGTCTCGAAGGCGAGCGTCCCGCCCATGCTGTGCCCGAAGAACACGAGAGGCTTGCCGAGGTGGTCGCGGAGCGCGGCGGTGATGCCGTCCACCAGGGCGTCGATGGTGGTGAGCGCGGACTCGGAGCGGCGGTCCTGGCGTCCCGGGTACTGCAGGGCCAGTACCTCGGCACGCGGGGTCAGCCGGGTGGACAACGGCTGGAAGTAGCTGGCTGCTCCCCCCGCGTGCGGGAAGCAGACCACGGTGACGTCGCTGTCCTGCCCGGGATGCAACCGCCTGATCCAACGCCGCCTGGATTCCAGCGAGTCGAGCATGTGATCCGTCCCCTTCCGGTGCTCCCGGCGGGCACACTGGGCCGCCGGCGCACGTCGGTGTCGTTGATCGTTTCGCGGAGCGCTGCGCCATCCGGGGCCGTGCCGGGCCCGATCAGCCCCGCGGGGGTACGCCGGACGGAACGCCGTCCCGGGCACCCTACCCAAGATCGTATTCCGCTGCCGTACGGCAGCGCTCAACTCCCCACCGGCGAACGGTGTTTCGAACCTCCGCGGTTCAGCCGACCATAATCCCACGGACCGTTGTTCAGCGGGTCCGGCACGCGTCCCGGATGCTTGGGCGCTCCGGTTCCCGTTCGCGCAGCGGTCGGCAGGCTTCGCGTCACCGTGCGGTCAGCCGCGCGAAGACCTCACGTCCGGCCGTGTCCTCGTTCGCGGTCCTCCCCCCCTTGTTCAGGGCCTGTCGATGAATTAGTGGGTTTCTTGCGGTAGTTGGACTCGTTGATGCGGTATGGGGCGCTTCGATGAGTTGATCGGTCCGCTGAAGGAGAAGCTCGGGGCGGTGGTGCCGTACCTGGACGAGCGGCAGCGCCGGATCCTGTATGCCGCGGAGGCCCGCCAGCTCGGGCACGGAGGGATCGCTGCGGTGGCACGGGCCGCCGGCGTGTCGAAGGGCTGCGTCCGCCGCGGTCTGGCCGAACTGGAGGAGGAGCGGGCGCCGGAGGGGCGGGTGCGCCGCCCGGGTGCCGGTCGCCCGGCACTCGCGGAGAAGGACCCGGGCCTGGTTCCGGCCCTGCTGGCGCTGGTGGAGGACAGCACGCAGGGCGATCCGATAGGGCCGCTGACCTGGACGACGAAGTCGCTGCGCCGGCTCTCGGACGAACTCGCCGCCCAGGGCCGGAAGGTAGGACGCGATACTGTCGCCAGCCTGCTGAAAGCGGCAGGGTTCAGTCTGCGCGGCAACGCCCGAGTGCTGGCCGGCAGCCACCACCCCGACCGGGACGCCCAGTTCCAGCACATCAACGACACGGTGCAGGGTTTCCTCGACGCAGGCGACCCAGTGATCAGCGTGGACACGAAGAAGAAGGAAGTGCGACACGATGCTGCACGAGACGAGCGAACTCGCTGGTGGGAGGACCGACTGATGTCGGCAGCGTAGTTCCGGGCCAGTGCTCAGGGCCTGTCCCCACCCCGACGTGCGTCGCCGGTAACGGCTCGGTGCGGAGCTCGGGGGAGAAGCCTAAGGGCCTCTGCTCCATCCGGAGGCCACAGGCAAGGGGAAGACCGGACGGGTGAAGGCGACTGAACCCCTGATGATGCTTCGTGATCTTTGGCCTCGCAGATGGGATGTTTCAGCGGGGTGCAGGACTGGCCGTTGAGAAGCGGCAGGCGCCGGTTGGGGATTCCTTGTCAGCCGGGAGAGCATCGCCGTCCCGGAGTAGAGGGGGCACCCATCCCGGTCGTATCTCGCTCGCGTGGAACGTGGCAACCCCGATGGGGTCCGGAGGCGCTTTCTCCGGTAAGCCGACCGCAAGGAAGGCCCAACTCCCCAGCGGGCACAGGATGATCCAAGAAGCCAAGGCCGGCAGCCGAAAGGCAGCAGGAAACCGGGGCTGGTGGTCGGCGCCTCCGCCGACTGTCCCGCACAACTGGCCGGATACGGGCACTGCCCGGACCCGAAAGGGTGCTGACGTGGATCAGGTGGGCCTGTGAAGACCCGATGACCATCAACGCTCGAACCGAAGGGCAAGTTGGACACCATGGCGACACCGATCTCCACGGCGGGTCCCGTCGAGGATGCAGGGGCTGCGGTGAACGGACCGGAGGACGACTTCACCGACTGGCTGTCGATCGACTGGCAGGCGGCCGAGGAGAACGTACGGCGATTGCGGCAGAGGATCTTCACGGCATCGCAGGCAGGGGACCTCAAGCGGGTCCGCAGCTTGCAGAAGTTGATGCTCCGTTCGCGCTCGAACACGCTGATGAGCGTGCGGCGGGTCACGGAGGTCAATGCTGGCCGCAAGACGGCGGGCATCGACGGGATGGTCGTGCTGCTGCCCCAGGGCAAGGCCGAGTTGGCCGACTGGATGCAGCACAAGGCCGCTCCCTGGAGGCCCAGGCCCGTCAGGCGGGTGTTCATCGCGAAGGCGAACGGACGTCAAAGGCCGCTCGGCATTCCCGTGATCTTGGACCGGTGTCTTCAGGCCCTGGTCCTTGGTGCACTCGAACCCGAGTGGGAGGCACGGTTCGAGCCGCGATCCTATGGATTTCGGCCCGGCCGTGGCTGTCACGACGCGATCCAGGCCATCTTTCAGGCCGCGAAGGGCAAAGACCCCAAGCGGCAGTGGGTGCTGGACGCCGACTTGACGGCGGCTTTCGACCGAATCGATCATGATCGGCTCCTCGGGCTGCTTGATGGGTTCCCGGCACGGGGGCTGGTTGAGCAATGGCTCAGGGCCGGGGTGGTCGATCGAGGGAGATTCGCCCCGACGGTGGTGGGGACCCCGCAAGGCGGGATCATTTCACCGTTGTTGATGAACGTGGCCCTTCATGGGCTGGAGGAGGCCGCAGGGGTCCGCTACCGGGAAACCGGTGCTCGTGCCGGGGAAACCGAGGCGGGCTCGCCGATTCTGATCAGATACGCCGACGATCTTGTAGCTCTCTGCCACAGCCGCGGCGAGGTCGAACAGGTCAAGGCGCGGCTTGCCGCGTGGCTGTTGCCCGGGGGCCTGGTCTTCAACGAGGACAAGACGCGCATTGCGCACCTCGACGAGGGCTTTGACTTCCTGGGGTTCAACATCCGCCGCTATCGCGGCACGCTGCTGATCAAGCCGAGCAAGGCTGCCCTGCAGCGGATTCGGGACCGGCTCTCCGCCGAGGTGGTGAACCTGCGAGGGCTCAACGCCGCTGCAGTGATCGCCAAACTGAACCCGATCATCCGGGGCTGGGCCGCCTACTACCGGGGCGTGGTGTCCAGCGAGGCGTTCGCCTCGCTGGACTTCCACATGTGGAAGCTCACCTACAAGTGGGCCAAGCACAGTCACCCGAAGAAGTCGAAGCACTGGGTGGCTTCCCGGTATTTCGGTCGGTTCAACCCGTCCAGGCAGGATCGGTGGGTGTTCGGGGACCGGGAGACCGGTGCCTATCTCACCAAGTTCGCCTGGATCAAGATTGTCCGGCACCAGATGGTCCCGGGCCGGGCGTCGGTGGACGACCCGGCCCTGGCCGAGTACTGGGCTGCACGACGGAGCAGGAACAAACCCCCGCTGAGTCCGGCCGGGCTGGGTCTGTTGCAGAAGCAGCACGGCCGGTGTCCGCTCTGCGACGGGCTCCTCCTGCACGCCGACCGCGAGCCGCAGAGCCCAGCCGAATGGGAGCAGTGGCTCAAGGTGACCCGGCTGGCGGTCCGCAAGCACGCGGTCACTGCCATCCCGGGTCACAGCACGCCGGACGGGACCTTCCTCCATCTGATCCATACCCGCTGCCACCGTTGGCGCGGCGCCAGCACCGGCAGTCGGACAGCACTGCAACCTGCCCGCGGGCCCATGGGGCCTGCTTGAGCCGTGTGCTCGGACGACGGGCTCGCACGGTTCTGAGGGGGGTGCGGCGCAGCAATGCGCCGCACCTACCCGACCAGATCGGTCTCTTCGCCCGGCCGGGGCGGGAGTGGACGCCGCCCGGGGAGCCGGTAAGGGTCCTCGACCACGGCTTTCCCACCCACGCAAGCGGCACCGCGATCCCGTACGGCATCTACGATGTCGCCCGCAACACCGGCTACGTCGTGATCGGCACCGACCACGACACCGCCGCCTTCGCGGTGGCCTGCCTGCGCCGCTGGTGGACCGAGGAAGGACGAGACGCCTACCCGCACGCGCAGCGACTGCTGATCACCGCGGACAGCGGTGGCTCCAACAGTTCCCGCGCCAAGACGTGGAAGGCCAATCTCGCCCTCCTGGCCACCGAGACCGGCCTGGAGATCAGCGTGTGCCACCTGCCTCCGGGCACACAATGCCGTTGTTTGAGTTAGTGAAGCATCACCGGTTTCAAGGTGATGACCTTGGCCGGGACCCGGCGGGTGGGTCCGTGCTGCCGTTTCTTGACCGACGGCGAGTACTTTGAGTCCGGGCGCT
>NZ_RPDJ01000075.1 GCF_004023625.1 Streptomyces cavernae
CCTGCTTGGTCCGGCCGTAGACCCGTTTGTGGGTGGAGTCGACATCGATGAACGCCACCTGCCCCGCGCCCGGCAGCAGCGGGGTGTGTGCGGTCAGCGCGGCCAGGAATTTGCGGTGCGCGGCATGGAGTTGGAGCGCGTGACCGTGGGTGAACACACGCAGGAACGTGCCGAGCGTGGAGGGGGCACGGATCCCGCCGAACAGGGCTGGCATCGCACCGTGCCGCAGGATGTCGAGGTCGTCGATGCTGTCCGCACCCGCGACCATGCCGGCCACGATGCTGGTGACCTTGGCATCCGCCGCGGCACCCGCGCTGTTCTTCGCCCCGGTCAGCTTCACCTTGTCCGCGACCAGACGGGCAAGTCTGCACCGCTCGGCCAGTCGCATCACCGGGACCAGCCCGGCATGCGCGACCAGATTCCGGTCATCGAACGCGGCGGACACCGCCGCAGCGGCATGGGAAGATTGCATCTCGCGGATGCACTCCGATTCTGTGGACATGGAACCCTAGGAAGTCCCATCATCCCAGCTCAGAGGGCATCCGCGTCTTCATGTCCAAGCCCTGGACCGGCTATTGCCCGGTGGATCGAGGCTAAACCGGCGCGCCCCGGACAGATCCGTCAACCAGCCGTACGAACACCT
Organism: Streptomyces cavernae; assembly: GCF_004023625.1. Lineage (GTDB taxonomy): Bacteria > Actinomycetota > Actinomycetes > Streptomycetales > Streptomycetaceae > Streptomyces > Streptomyces cavernae. The sequence continues at coordinate 644 of NZ_RPDJ01000075.1, forward strand.
ACCGCCAAACACGACCAGCAAGGCCCGCCGGCGAACCGAACCGGGCAAGCATCACGCCACGCCTCGTATGCCGCCACGATTGTGGCGCAAGTATGTGCCACCTTGGCTCATTTGCGTAACAGCTGATGAGCACATCCAGTGGGATCCATGCCGAAGCCGCGGGCTGCTCCGGGTACACCCCCGTTTCCAGCGTGCTGTCGGACGGGCGGCAGGGCCCCTGAGGCGAGACGGCAACCCCATCGGCGAGCCACTCACCAGGAGGGTGTTGTCGTGGAGCTGTCTGCGTGAGGTGATCCTGAGCTTGCCGAAGAGCCTCCGCAGAGGCCATGCGACAGGGCGGGCTCTAAAGCCCGTTCACGGCCGAGTTCCTGGTCTTGAAGGCCCTGCCGCCCCGCAGCGCTGTCGGCGATGACCGTCAGAACGCCGTGCGATGTCCCGGTGGCAGGGACGCGCACGGCGTTCTCGTGTCTACGCGTTTACGCTGCGAGGCGTTCCGCGAGGGCCTTGGCCTTGGTGGCCGCGTCCTGGAAGGCGCGGTCGCGGGAGGTTTCGAACAGCGGCACCAGCTCGGCCATGGCCGGGACGTGCGGGGCCATGGTGAGTTCCGGGACGATGAAGTCGAGGTCGAGGGCGAGCATGCCGGCGAGGGTCGCTGTCAGGTAGTTCTGCACGTACTCGTAGGGCTCCTTCGGGGTGCCGGGCGCGTAGGAGCCGCCGCGGCTGGCGACGACGGTGACCGGGGTGCCCTTGGCGGAGGGGTTATCGCCCGAGGTGCGGCCGAAGAGGATCACGTTGTCCAGCCAGGCCTTGAGGGTCGAGGGGATCGTGTAGTTGTACATCGGCGCGCCGATCAGCACCGCGTCTGCCTGCTCCAACTCCTCGATCAGCCGTACGCGTTCGGCGAAGGCGGCGGCCTGCTCGGGCGTGTGGACGTCCGGATCGGCGAACCCTGCCGTGTGGGCGTGGGCGGTGATGTGCGGGACGGGGTCGACGGAGAGGTCGCGGTAGATCACCGTGCCCTTCGGGTGCTGCTCCTCCCAGGTCGTGCGGAAGGTCTCCGTTACGGCGCGGGAGGCGGAGGCGCCGCCCGGGAACACGGACGAGTCGATGTGCAGCAACGTGGCCATGAAGTATCTCCAGTGAGGGGTGAGATGAAAGGTCGGGCGCTCGCGGCGGGTGCCGCGGGCTCGTGGTCGGTGAGATCGAGGCGGCCGGCGTTCAGGCCGGTGGCCCAGGGCGCAGGACGCCGTCGGGGTCGTAGCGCTTCCACAGGTCGGTGACGCGGGTGCCGGTCGGTCCCGGGTAGGTGCGGGCGAACGTCGTCCGGTCGGGGGCGCTCTCGAAGTTCACGTAGGCGCCGTCGGTGTGCGGGGTGAGGGGGCGCCAGGCGGCGGCCAGTGCGGCGGGGGCGTCCGGCGGGAACGCCGTGGCGATGGCGAGGGTGTTCTGGTGGCGGTGGGTGAACGCGGTGGCCGAGGGGGCAGGGTCGTGGGTCGCGCCGCCGAGTGACCGCAGCTGGATCAGGACCGGGTCGGGGCCGGCCGACGCAGTGACCAGTGCGCGGGCGGCGTCCGGGGTCATGTCGGTGAGCAGTCCGTTGGTCGTGCTGGCGGGCATCTGGCCGGAGTTGGCGTGCAGATGGTGTGGTGGGACCAACTCGGTGTAGGGGACGACGTGGGCCTGCTGGGCCCTCACATCGCTGATGCCGAGCAGCGGTTCGACGGCGTCGCGGATGACGGACGGGCTGTCCGAGGCCACGACCGCGGTGATGAACGCGGCGGTGGTGGTGCCTTGGGAGGACAGCATCACCGCCGTCGACAGCTCGCGCGGCGCCCGTGCCATGACGTCGGCCCAGCGGCGCAGCGTCTCCCCGGCAGGGTCGACCGCGGCGACGAGCTGTGCGTGGCCGACGTCGCGGAGTCCCATGGCCTCGATCTCGAAGGCCACCGCGATCCCGGCACCCGCTCCGGCCCCGCGCATCACCCACAGCAGGTCGGGCTCGGCCTCCGCGTCGGCGCGTACGTACGTGCCGTCGGGCAGGACGACCTCGACGGCACGGATGTGGTCGATGGTGAGCCCGTACTGCCGTACGAGCCATCCGACGCCGCCCCCGGTGGCGATACCGCCGACACCGACGTTGCCGTGGTCTCCCGAGCTGATGGCGAGCCCGTGCGGGGCGAGCGCCTGAGCGACCTGTGCCCAGCGGGCCCCCGCCTCGACGCGGACGAGGCGGGAGCCGCGGTCGAGGACGCCGACCCGGTGCATCGCACCCAGGTCGATGACGAGCCCGCCGTCGTTGGTGCCGCTGCCGGACAGGCCGTGCCCGCCGCTGCGGACGGCCACCCGAAGGCCCGTCTCCCGCGCGAGCCGCAGCGCGGCCGCGACGTCGCCCGCGGATTCGGGCAGGACCACGGCGGCCGGGCGGCCGACGGTGGTGTAGGTGGAGCGCAGCGGCCGGTAACGGCGGTCGTCGGGCGTGACCACCTTGCCCGCGAGCTCGGCCGGCACGGTGGAGAGGGTGGCGTTCATCGCCCGCTCCTGAGGGTGTCGACGCGCTCGCGCACCGCGGGCACGACCTCGTCGGCGAACACTTTGAGCTGCTGCTCGGGGTCGGTGGCGGGCCAGAAGACGAAGGTGTCGAAGCCGAGTTCGATGGTCCACTCGGTGAGGGTGTCGACCCACCGCCGCACATCGCCGACGAGCCCGGGACCGCTCCCGCGGCCGTGGTCGCCGATCACGCCGATCACGTTGTAGACGCGCCGCAGTGTGCTCGGGTCGCGGCCCGCGTCGGTGGCCGCCTCGTCGATGATCCGCTGCCGTGAGGCCACCTCCCGCGGGGGGAGGTAGAGGTTCAGCGGAGCGATCCAGCCGTCGGCCGACCGGCCGGTGACGGCGAGCATCTTGGGCTTCTGTGCGCCGAGCCAGAGTCCGACGGGCTTGGGGGGCACCGGTCCGGCGCGGTAGCCGTCGACGGCGTGGTAGGGGCTGTGCAGTTGTACGACGCCTCCTGCCAGGGCAGTGCGCAGCAGCCCCAGGGACTCCTCGGTGAACGCCACCATGTCCTGGCCGCGTCGCGCCGGCCCGCCCATCGAGGCGATGGCGTCGGGAATGCCGCCCCCGCCGACACCGAGCTGGATCCGTCCGTCGGTGAGCACGCTCAGCGACGCGGCGGCCTTGGCGAGCATCACCGGCGGGCGCAGCTGCAGGTCGGCGACGCCGGTGAGGAAGGAGATGCGGTCGGTGACCGCCGACAGGTGCGTGATCATGGTCCAGGCGTCGAGGTGTCCGGGCTGGTACGGGTGGTCCTGGACGGCGAGGTGGTCCAGGCCCGAGTCCTCCGCCGTACGCGCGAGGCGCCGGGTCAGTGCCCATGTCCCGGCGGAGGGGGCGAGGCTTACTCCGAAGGAGAGTTGGCGTCCGTAGTCGGTCATGAGTCCAGAGTGGGCCGGACCGTCTCACTGGCAAAACGGTGGGTAAGGAGCTAATCTTTTGTAAGTGAACTCCATTCATGACGACACCTGCCCGAGCTTCGAGGACACCCTCGAGATGGTCGGACGCCGCTGGACGGGTTCGGTACTGCAGGCCGCCGCCCAGGGCGCCCGGCGCTTCGGCGAGTACCGGGCGATGATCGACGGCATCTCCGACCGGCTGCTCTCCCAGCGCCTGAAGGAACTCGAGGCCGCGGGCCTCATCGAGCGCACCGTCATCCCCACTACCCCCGTACAGATCCGCTATCAGCTGGCCCCGGACGGCCAGGCACTGGTGAACGCCCTGCTGCCGCTGGCGCAGTGGAGCATGCACCGCTCGGGCCACAGGGGAGCGAGGCGAGTTCCGGCGTCGACGTAGGTCTTTCGGATGCGCGCGGACAGGAGGCCCGCGCACTCACTCCGCCGGTTCGGATGCGCCCAGGCCGTCGGCGAGCGCGGCTTCTCAGCTCGGTGCCAGGCAACTGCCTGGGGCCTGACCGGCGTCACCGGCCTGAGCGAGGACGCCGCCCGCGCAAGTAATCCGGCCCGGTCTCGTCCGCAGTCCCCAGGTGCCGCCGGGCTGCACCTCCAGCCTTCCGGGCAGCACCTGCCTGGCCATGGCGATGCCCCGGGAAACGATCGGCCTCGGCGATCCACCGCTTGCGGCCTGCCCGCAAGATCCTGCAGCCCGGCGCGGGTTGAAGCGGTACAGCCAACGCTGCACCGTCCTCTGGCTGCCGCCCACTCGTCCGTGATCGCCGGCACCCGCAGTCCGGCCCAGCTCAGCTGGACCATCCGGGCCCGCGCACCATATCCGGCGGCGCCTTCAGCTTGGCGTTTAACGTGGGCGGGCTTGGTGTTCCTTGATTGACTCGGCGCGTTTGACCGTCTTGCCGACGTCGTGACCGTACCGGCACGGGTGCACTCAGCCGGCCTGTCCGAGCAGCACCAGCAGCCCGAGCGTCACCAGGGCCAGCGGCACCCAGCGCAGCACCGCCTTCCGGCTGGGGCGCGGCCCTTCACGAAGCAGCGCCAAGCCAAACGGCACCAGCCCGGCGCACAGTCCGGCCAAGGCCACCAGCGACAGAGGGGTGGTCCCCTTGAGCACTCCAAGAGGCAGTGCCGCTGTGAGGCCGAGTGCGGCAGCACGGACCGGGCCGAGCACTCGGGTGCGCCAGGCCCCAAGGGCGAGGACGATCCATCCCGCGAGGATGGCGAGGTTCAGCGCAGCGAAGACGTGAAAGGCACCGTAGCCGGCGGAAACCGCCTCGGTCGCAGATTGAACTCCCTGGGAACGCACCAACTGAAAGGCCAGGTGGTCCACTCCTGCGTGGAAGGCGCGGGCGAACAGGCCGAACATCACCAGAACCCCGCCCCACAGGCCCCAGCCGGCACTCCGCCCCCCGATCCGTGCGGCCAGCACGGCCACAGCGGGCCAGAGCAGCATGCTGCCTGCGGCAAAGAGACCGTATGCGGTGGCCATCAGGGTGGGATAGCGCTCGTACGCGGCGAGTTGGTCGGGGTAGAAGAAGTGGAAGCGGGCCCGCAGCAACGCGCCGGCCAGCATCAGGAGCGGGCCGAGCACCATCGACGTGCCACCCACCCAACGTCCGGGGAAGCCGGTGCCCTCCAGCCGCTCCACAGGCAGCGCGCCACGCAGTCGGGCGCCGATCGTTACCACCGGGGCGGCCATGGATGTAGTCGGGTTCGTCATACTGACGACGATGCCTCCGCCGCCCCTGCGGGGCGTCGAACCAAGATCTGAACTGCGGCATCAGACCTGGGTATGACCAGTCGAACGCCGCTCACCCGGGAACAGAACGCGGCTGCCGCTTCCTGTGAGGGAAACGATGTCGGCCATGAGTCGAGCCATCCGCCGATGTCCGCGGGGCCGTTCGGGTCTGGACCGCCGGGGCCGGCCTCGATGAGCACGAGCGCGCGGACGAGCCCGGAATGCGCGGCGGCGGTGAGCATGGCCCTGTGCCCGCCCAGCGACTGGCCGGCCAGGGCAGGCCGCTGCAGCTCCAGCTGATCGACAACGGCGATGACGTCGGCGACGTAGGCGCGCGGGAGACGTCCCGCGGGTGGCGCTCGCTGGCGCCGTGCCCGCGCTGGTCGACCGCGACAACCCGATACCGGGAACTCGGAATCAGTGCCAGTACGTCCCATCCACCCGCGTGACCGGCCAGGACGTGCAGCAAAACGATGGGCTGTCCAGGCCCGCCCCAGTCCCGGCAGGCAAGCCGGACGCCGTCTCGCACCACCACGTGTTCAGACCATGCCACGTCGGCCCAAAGGCAATCGGCTGGCCTCGATCATGCCCCAACCGCCTCGGGGCGTTCGACGAGCGGGCCGCGTTCGAAGCGGGCTCCGGCGCGGACGAGGGCGACGGGGTGGGGTGCGTTAACGGCCCGCCACCGAGCTTCGGGCTGGTGGCTCAGCGCCGGGTGAGGAGGAGCGCTCGGCGCCAGCGCCTTCTCAGCGTCGGGTCAAGGGCCGACGATGGTGGTGGGGCTGGGGGCCTCGACGTAAATAATCATGAACCGGACGTCATGCGACTACTTCGAAGCCCTGCCCCCACCGTCTCCAGGGTTTTCTCGGAACTCTCGCAACGCGTCATGTTCGAGGACCGAGAGCAGACCTGTGCGGTGCGGGCGCGGCACCGGTGTGGTCGTCCGCTGATGGGTGGGCCACCCGCCGGGCGAGTGCTTCCGTTTGCATGCGGTCCAACTGCCGGTGATCGCGCGTTCACAACAGCAGGTGGTCGAGGCAGAGGTTCAGCCCGGCCTCCAGATGTTCCGCGGAGCCGGTGGAGAGCAGGACGGTGACACCGCCTTGGACAGTGGCGATCACGGCCGCGGCCGTGCGGTCGGCGTCGAGGGCGAGGTTGGCCTCGCCGGCCGCTTGCGTGGCCTCGATACCGGCTCGGACGCACTCCTGCCACCGCCGCACCAGTTGTGCCGATACGGCCTGCGCGGCAGGGCTGTACCGGCCCACGTCGGCGATCAGCACCCCGAGCGGGCAGTGCAGCCCCTGGTCGCGGTAGCGCTCGACAATGAGGTCGCGCCACGCCTCCCAGGCCGCGCGCGAGGTGAGTTCGCTCAGGTACGGCTGCTGGTCGTCGAACACACGCTCGGCTTCAAGTTCGGCGACCGCGAGCAGAAGCTGTTCCCGGCCTTCCGGGAAGTAATAGAACATTTGCCCCTTGCCGGTGCCGCTGCGCCGGCACACGTCGTCGAGCGTGGTGGCGTTCGTGCCGCGTTCCCGGATCTCGGCTGCGGCGGCTTCGACAATACGCAGGCGGGTCGCGGCGCCTTTCCTCGTGGTCATCGCCCAGAGTGTACTTGCAGGTACATTTTCTGGTGCCTACCTTCGGCCGCATGAAAGCGATAGTTGTCAGCGAAGCAGGGGGACCGGAGGTGCTGCAGCTGCGCGAGCGGCCGGCACCTCGTCCGGGCCGCGGAGAAGTTTTGGTGGACGTGCGCGTGGCGGGTGTGAACTTCTTCGACACCGCCATCCGCGGACAGGCCCTGGCCGAGGTGCCGGGCGCGGAAGGCGTCGGCGTGGTGGCGGAGACGGGTGAGGGCGTGCACGGGTTCGCAGCGGGTGATCGTGTCGCGTGGCTGACGATCAACAGCCACGGCAGCTACGCCGAGCAGATCGTGCTCCCCGCGGACGGTGTTGTCACGGTGCCCGACGCCGTCGACGACGAAACGGCCGCGGCCGTGCTCTTGCAGGGCCTGACCGCGCACCACTTCGCCACCGTGTCCCACCCGGTGCGACCGGGGGACGTCGCGCTCGTGCACGCGGCCGCCGGCGGGGTCGGAATGATGCTCACCCAGATCATCAAGGCCCGCGGCGGCGCCGTGATCGGCCTGGTGTCGCGGCCGGAGAAGGCCGGGTACGCCACCGACGCGGGGGCCGACCACGTCCTGGTCTCCTCCGGTGACGCGTTCGTCGAGCCGGTGCGCGAGCTGACAGACGGCGGGGGAGTGCACGTGGTGTTCGACGGTGCGGGCGCGACCACGTTCGCCGCATCGCTCCAAGTACTGCGCACACACGGCACGATGGTGTTCTACGGCCCGCTGATCGGGGACGTGCCGACCATCGCGATGAACGACATCCCCCGCAGCACCCGCCTCACCTACCCCGTGACCGAGGACCATATCCGCACCCCCGAACAACTCAAGGCGCGCACAGCCGAACTGTTCGCGCTCGTCGAGAAGGGCGAGCTGGTCGTCCGGATCGGCGGCCGCTACCCGCTGGCGGAGGCGGCGAGGGCCCACGCGGACATCGAATCGCGTACGACAACCGGGAAACTTCTGTTGATCCCCTGACCGGTGACCGGTGGTGCAGCCTGGTGGGCGGTCGGCGGCACCTGGGTGGGTCGAGAGGGGCCAGTGGTCGCCCGCACGCTTCCGACCTCGGCACTGGTGGACTCGCAGGTTCATGTGTCGCGTATGCCGGTCCGTTAGGAACGCGACCCGAACCGCCCCTCGCCCTGCTCGGTCTCAGACGACACGAACCGGACGTCACGTGACTACGCCGAAGCCCCGGGTGCCGGGCCTGTCCGAGCGGCACCGCCGCCACCGCACCGGGCTGACGGGCTGGCTGCGGTCGATCGCGATCGAGCTCGGCGGCCGTCCGGCCGCGCGGTTGTGCCGCCGCCTGCGGCTGATCGCGGGCCGGACCCGGCTGCTCAGGCTGTTGACGGCGCCGACGGGTCCGGACCGTGCGCCGCGGGTGCTGAGGATGAGTTCGCCTTCCGCAAGGGCTGCACCTACGGCACGGTGCTCCTCGACGTCGAGGCTGGCCGCGCCGTGGACGTGTTGCCCGACCGCACCTCCGAGACGTTCGCGGCCTGGCTGGCAGAGCACCCCGGCGAAATCATGTGCCGGGACCGGGCGAGCGCCTACACCAAGGCGGTCAAGGAGGCTGCCCCGGACGCTTTGGAGGTCGCAGACAGGTGGCACCTGTTGCAGGTGCGCCGTGAGGCGTGGCAAGCGGCCCCGACATAGCGACATCCTTCCCACCCGCCCCACAGGGCAAGCCAGTTCAGATGTCACCCGATCGTGCGGCAGACCCGGCCGTGGTGAGGCTGTGGATGTAGTGCAGCACGAGTGTCTGTTGTTCGCGTTGCGTCAGGGCTGATTTGGTGGATGCGGTGAGGGCGTCCATCTGGATATTGCGGACGGCAGTCCGTAGGCGGATTCCTGAAGTTGGGGCCCAATGAGGTCGAGTGGGTCGGCGGAGCTTGGGAGCACTTTGTGTACATGACCTCGAACGTCTCGGCGACGAGGTCCTCTGCCGTCCAGGCCGGCACCCGCACTCTCGCTATCCGCGTCAGCTTCGATGCGCATTGGCGACGAACTCCTCGAACATCGTGAAACGTTCGTCCATAACAGCCCGTCCGTCGGCCGCGACCCCGCCGAACACGTCGTGCCCGAGCCACGAGGAAGTTGTATCAGCATCAATGTCAGTCCCGGATGCTTCGATGGCTTGCGCAGGACATGTGCGAGGAGAGGAAGACCATGACGCGTACGACGCCGCCGCGGCCCCTGGATCTGGCCGTGGTGTTCCCGGAGCTGGCCACGATGTCGAGGAAGGTCACTCGGCTGCACCCGCGGACGGGGGCACCCACGGTCGCGGACAGCTCGGTGGGCGGTCCGCTGCTGTGGCCGAAGGACGAGCCGTGGCCGACCTGCACCCGGTCGCACGAGGTGTACGAGGTGGTCGAACTGGAGGCGGTGCGCGTGGCCCATCACCTCGCGGTCGCGCTGTCGTCACGGCCGGAGGACGAGCCGAGGACGCCCGAGGAACAGGCGGTCTTCGACCGGAGCAGTCCGAAGGAGATCGACAGTCCCTACACCGATCCGGTGCCGCTGCTGCCCGTGGCTCAGCTCTATGCCCGGGACGTTCCCGGCCTGCCCGTCCCCGACGGCTCGGACCTGCTGCAGATCCTGTGGTGCCCGTTCATGGACCACGACGACGAGATCCCGGCCGTCCATGTGCGCTGGCGCAGTGCCGACCAGGTCACCGCAGTCCTTGCACCGCCGCCGGAACCAACGGTGATCGAGCTGGAAGAGTACTGGCCCGCCCCCTGTGTACTGCATCCGGAACAGGTGAGCGAGTATCCGGCAGCCAACCAGCTGCCCACCGCCGTGGCCGGGGGCGTGCGCGCGTGGGAGGAGGAAACCGGTCGCCACTACTCCGAGTTCGCGGTGGCTCCGGGCTGGAAGACCGGCGGCTGGGGCGTCGTCACCTCGGACGATGACGCGAGTGCACATCCGCCATGTGGCACATGCGGCGCGGAGACCGAGCCCCTCTTCACCGTCGGCCTCAGTGAATGGAACGGGGACAACGAGGGCGGCTGGCGCCCGGTCGAGGACGCCGATGCGGACACCGCTCGGCGGCGATCCTACCCACCGCTGGGCGACCAGACGTTGATCGAACTGGGCGACGAGGAACTGCAGATCTACCACTGCCCGGAGTCCTACGAGCACCCGCCCGTGATCGCCCGCGTGTACCGGACGCTGTGACAAGGTCGGTGAGGGGGGCCGGGGCGGTGCCACGTACATCAGGTTGAGGGAGCGGGGTCCCCGCTGGTGACGCGCGTTACTGATCTCGGCTCGTTAGGGTGATGTTTTGTTGAACTTCCTGATGTGGGTGTGGCGTTGTCGGTAGTCCGTGGTGCGTGAGATATGTGGATGGGGGTGGCCTGACGCCTGCAGCACGGCGGCGCCGGGAAGCGGTGCGGATACAGGCGGCGGAGCTGTTCGCTCAGCAGGTCAAACCACCCGAGGTGGCCCGGCAGCTGTGTGTGAGTGTGAAGTCGGCTACCAGTGGCGGCAGTTGGTGGCGGCAAGGTGGTGTCGACGCGCTGCTTTCGCGAGGGCCGAGCGGGGGCCGGTGTCGCCTGTCGTCGCGCTGCTTGGAGAAGCTCGCCGGGTATCTCGAGCAGGGGCCGGCCGCGCACGGCTGGACGGAGGACCAGGTGTGGACGGCTGCACGGGTGGCCACGCTGATCGGCAGGAAGTTCCACGTCTCCTACAGCGTCTCGGGCGCGAGCGGCTGATGCGCCGGCTCGGTTTCACTCCGCAGATGCCCGCACGCAGGGTGGCAGAGCGCGACGAGCAGGCCGTGACCGGTTGGAAGGACGCGACCTGGGTGGAGGTAAAAGGGCCCGGGCGGCCTGCAGGGGCTACATCTGCTTCGAGGACGAGGCGGGCTTCACCCGCAGGCCGCCCAAAGGACGCACCTGGGGCCGGCGAGGCCACACACCGGTCGTCACCGTAAGCGGACGACGCTCGGGACGCCTGTCGGTGGCCGGGCTGATCGCCTGGCGCCCGGGCTCCCGCACCCGGCTGTGCCACCGCCTGCTCACCCACCCCGCGGGCAAGGGCACGCGCCGCAGCATGAGCGAACGCGACGACATCGCCCTCCTGAACGGCGTCCACCAGCTGGTCAGGGCCCCCATCGTGCTGGTGTGGGACCGGCTCAACACCCACGTCTCCAAGACGATGCAGGAACTGGTTGCCGAACGTGAGTGGCTGACGGTGTTCCTGCTTCCCGCGTACTCGCCCGATCTGAACCCGGTCGAGGGCGTGTGGGCACACGTCAAACGCAGCCTGGCCAACCTCGCCGTCGTCGCACTCGACCCGTTGGAGAAGCGAGTGCGCAACCGGCTCAAACGCCTGCAGTTCCGACCAGACACCCTCGACGGGTCCATAGCCGGGACCGGCCTGCCCCTGGACACCCCCACATCACCCTGACGAGCCGAGATCAGTAACGCCACCCGGACTGCACGACTTCATCCAGTCGCACCTGACCCTGCGCTGGAGCCCTGAGTAGATCTGTCACGCTCGGCGCAGACGCTTCACTCATCGGCCGGACATGCACGTGAGCCACGAGACCATCTACGAGGCCCTTTCACCCAAGGCCGCACAGAACCCCGCCGCGAACCGACCCAAACTCTGCGCACCGGACGTGCCAGGCGACGCCCTCGCCGCCTGGCCGACCGCAGGCGCTTCCGTACAGTCAAGGTCATGATCAGCCAACGGCCGCCCGAGGCAGCCGACCGGGCCGTCCCCGGGCGCTGGGAAGGCGACCTGATCCTCGGCCGCAGGAAGCACTCCGCGATCGCCACTCTGGTCGACCGCAGCACCCGTTACCTGATGCTGGTCCACCTGCCCGACGGCTACAACTCCGCAGCCGTGCGCGACGCCCTCATCGCCACCTTCAAGACCTTGCCGCCCCTCCTAAAAGCGGTCCCTGACCTGGGATCAGGGCACCGAGATGGCCGCTCACCACGGCTTCAGCATCGCTACCAACATCCCGGTCTGCTTCTGCGATCCCGGCAGTCCCTGGCAGCGAGGCTCGAACGAGAACACCAACGGCCTGCTACGGCAGTACTTCCCCAAGGACACCGACCTGTCCACGCACACCCCTGAGGACCTTCGAGCCGTCGCCGCCGAGCTCAACAGCCGCCCGCGCAAGGCGCTCGGCTGGCAAACCCCAGCCGAGCGCCTGTCCAAACTGCTCGCAGCTTGATCAACTCACCACGGTGCTGCAACGCCCTCTAAAGCGGGCCCCTCACCCGAGGGACGGGCCGGGGAGAAGCTGTTCTGCGCCCGGGCGAATGGCAGTGAAGGCTCCGGCAGCGGAACACCCCGTAGGCGGCCCGCCTACCGCAGAGAGCGGAACCACCGCACCACGGCGGCGGTTCCCGCCTGCTGGGAACCCAGGTGGCGCGAGCCGCCGTAGTCAGGGGCGCCGAGGCCGATCGGCGGGGCATGGACGCCGCGGGCGCGCAGGGCGGCCTGGCAGCGGGCGGTGTTCGCGGTGACGGCCTGCTCGTCGCCGTCGGCGTAGTAAAGCCGGATCGGAGCGCGCGGTGTCCAGTCGGTGCACACGCCGTCGGCGATCCGCAGGGCCGCCGCCAGCCGTCCCGTGGGATGGGCCAGCATCGCCCGGCCTCGGGGTGTGAGCAGCGCGTCGATGGAGTCCGGGGTGCCCGCCTCGACCTCCTGACCGGTGTGTATACCGTCCAGCAGACCTTCGATCGTCTGGTCGTACGGCGCGCGGAACACCTGGGTTGGTGTGTCGTACAGGTGGTGCAGGCGGTTGAAGGCGACCAGGATCAGCGCCGTGTAGATCACGCTTGCCTTCGGCTCCGTCTGCCCGGCCAGCAGCGCGGGCAGTTCCGCGTCGCGGAACGCGTACGCGCCGCTGATGGGCGCCACGGCTCGCAGCCGGAACCATCCGTCGGCGCCTTCCTGCAGCGACCGGGCCAGCCCCAGTGCCGCCGAGGCGCCCTGTGAGAAGCCGGTGACCAGTACCTCGCGGCGCAGCTCCCGGCCCTTCGCCGCTGCGACGGCGCGGGAGGCCCGCAGCATGTCCAGGGCGGCCGTCGTCTCCGAGGGCACGTCCATCCAGGGGTGTGGGCCGGAGCCCAAGCCCAACCCGAGGTAGTCGGGAAGCACCGTGGCGAATCCGGCGGAGGCGTAGGTCAGGGCAGGTGCCTGGTCCCAGACGCTGGTCGAGACGGAGGCGACGCCGCCCTTGAACAGTTCGGTGCCGTGCGTGAAGGACACGGTCCGCAGCCGCCGTTCACCGCTCCGAGGTAGGGCCAGCAGTCCGCTGGCCGTCGTGGGCCGACCATGAGGGTCAACTGTGCGGTACACGATCCGGAAGGTGTCCAGACCGTACCGTACGGCGCTGGCGTCCCAGGCACCCGCCTTGTCCCCCGCAAGCTCGGCCGCGACCTCGCGGGCGGTGAGCGTGCGCAGGTGCTCGACCGAAACGAGCGGGCCCCGCGATAAGTCCGCCGCAACGGGCGCGACAGCGGCGGCCCGGGGTCTCTCTGCTGTGTTTGCGACCACGGCCGTCGTGCCGCTCACCGTCAGCGCCACCGACACCGCCGAGACCATCAGTACCCTGCTCATTCGCTTCATGCCGTGACCGTACGTATCCGCCGACACAGCCGACCATCCGGCCAACCCTCCGACATGTGTCGGGTTTTCCCGAGAGTGCGTACGGTGCTCGCCGTCGCTGTCCGACGACGACGTTCCCCACCAACTTGATCCGGCGCACCTGCAGCGACCTCGACGCCGTCACCGCCGAACTCAACAGCCGTCCACGCAAGACGCTCGGCCGGCAAACCCCAGCCGAGCGTCTGTCCAAACTGCCCGCGGTTTGATCAACTCACCGCGGTTTTGCAACGACCCCTGCAATGCGCCTGGTCGGCCCGACCACAGACCCCTTGCCCGAAGTCGGCGCAAGCCGCCAGGAGCGGGCGGACCCGCGTAGGACTGGCCCTCGCGTTCGGCCCGGGCGATCGTGTCGGTGGCCTGGGCTCGCATGGTGGGCAGGCGCAGCAGCCGGCAGGCGGTGTCGATCGCCGCGTCGGATGCCTGTGCGGTCAGGGCATGATGGGCGGTGGTCATGATGAGTTCTTCCGTCGAAGCCGCAACAGCTTGTCCCACTGCTCCAGGCGGGGCAGGGGACGCTGATCGGAGGGCAGAGCACCGGCGAGACGGCGCGGTGTCAGGGGTGTGACCGGGCCGGGTCGAGATCCAATGGTTCCGAGGCGGGGGCGCTGGCGGTGAAGGGCGGTGCCCGCTCGGCTGCCTGGGCCGCCTTGCGTGCTTCCAGGGCGATAACGTCCTCGTTGAAGATGCCCGCCGCGAGGGCCGTGTGGATCCCGGTCACCACGTCGGCGTATTGCTGGTGGCGGTGCAGCAACAGCACTTTGGCCAGGATTCTTCGTTGTCACCGAGGGCCTTCTTGGCCGCGGGCCCAGAATGCTTCGTGGACGGCTGTGAAGGCGCCATCGGCGCGGGCCTCGTGGAGGGCCTCGGAGCGTTCCAGCGCCCCCGGCTTGGTCAGCAGGGCTTCCAGGTAGTGGTCCAGCACGAGGTGCTCGGCACCGCGACCGGTCAGCCGCCGATGGCGGGCGATTTCCCGGCGGCCGTCATAGACGGTCAGGTCGTCGCAGGTGAGCGTGACAGTGACCTTGCGGTCGATGAAGCGGACCGGGACTGAATACCGGCACATTTTCACGGTGATCATGCCGTAGCGGTCCAGGGCTCCGTCAAGTTCCGTGCTTGCGTGGAGGGTTGACGATCAGGCCGGTAGGGGCGGATAGCAGAGCAGGCACCGGGGTTCGTGATCATTGTGGTGTCGAAGCCAGATGATCACGAGGACGTCTCGTGCCTGCTGTTGCATCTTCCCCTATCCCTGCCGTGCCGGAGAAGCTGGGGCCGCGGGATGCGGACCGGATCGCTGACCTGGGCCCCTACCTCGAATCGGTTCCGGATCCGCGCTCACGCCGGGGCCGGTGGCACTCGCTGACGGCGATCTTGCTGATGTGTGCTTGCGCGGCCGTCTGCGGTGCGAAGAGCATCGATGAACTCGCCGAGTTCGGCGAGCGGGCCACGAACTCGCTGCTGGCATCCCCCGGGGTACGCCGTCACCTGCTCGGCTGGCGGCGCAGCCCCGAGCCGGTCACTCTCGGACGCGTCCTTCAGGCACTTGACGGCGACGCGCTGGACCAGGCTGTGGGCGCCTACCTGGCCGACCGGCACCGCGTCACCGCGTCCGCGGACATGCCCGAGACCCGATCGCGGCAGATCATCGCCGTGGACGGCAAGGCCCTCAAGGGCTCAGCCCGCCTGGCCGCGCCGCGGCGCCACCTGCTCTCGACGGTCACCCACGACCGCGTCGCCACGATTGCCCAGGTCGAAGTCGGTGCGAAGACCAACGAAGTGCGCCACTTCAAACCCCTGCTGGCACCGCTCGACCTCGCCGACACCGTCGTCACCTTCGATGCCCTCCACTCGGTGAAGGCCAACATCACCTGGCTGGTCGCGACGAAGAAGGCCCACTACATCGCCGTCATCAAGACCAACCAGCCCACCGCCTACGCCCAGCTCGCCGCCCTGCCCTGGACCTCGATCAAGGTCCAGCACACCGCCACCGCCCACGGCCGCCGCGAGTCCCGCTCGATCAAAACCTGCGCCATCGCCGACAACCTCGGCGGCATCGCTTTCCCCACGCCCACCTCGCCATCCGGGTCCACCGCCGCCGCAAACCCACCGGCCGGCCCGAAACCCGCGAGAACGTCTACGCGGTCACCAGCCTCGCCGCCCATCAAACCCGCCCCATCGACCTCGCCGCCGCCATTCGCGGGCATTGGGGGATCTAATATGCGGGTCTCCGTGTCGATCCCTTGCCGGTGTTCAGGGGGTCTCCTCAGGGCTCGTCTTCGTTGTCTCGCACGCCTGATGGTCAAGGCGGTTGTCAGACCTCCGTCCTAGGGTTGCTGCTATGGACATCGCAGATCCCCAGCGGGTGAGGCTGGAGCCTTGGAGCGAGGGTGACTTCTGGCTCCTGCAGAGAAACAATGCACCTGAAATGACGGAGCACTTGGGTGGCCCTGAGACTGCTGAGAAACTGGTCGCGCGGCACCGGAGCTATCTCAGCCCGGAGCGGGGGCAGATGTACCGGGTCACGTTGTTGGACTCCGGCGACACCGTTGGCTCGGTCGGCTTCTGGGAGCGTGCGTGGCGTGACGGAACCGTGTGGGAGACCGGGTGGGGAGTGTTGCCTGAGTTCCAGGGGCGGGGTATCGCTGCTGAGGCGGCTCGTGCTGTCGTCAAGGCAGTCCGGTCGGCGGGACTGCACCAGTATCTGCACGCCTTTCCGAGCGTGGACCATTCCGCGTCGAACTCGGTCTGCCGTCGGGCGGGGTTCGAGCTACTTGGGGCAGTCAAGTTTGAGTATCCGAAAGGCCATTGGATCACCTCCAATGACTGGCGGGTGGACCTCAAAGGCGTCTGAGGAGTAGGTCAGGAGGCTTCTCCGCCGAGACGACTGAGCAGTCCGTCGGAGCAGGCATGGTGCGTGGCTCAGTCCATGCTCGGCGCCGAACGGGGTGAGGACGACATCGCCTGCCTTGAGCGCGCGTGGCCGGCCAGTGGCCGTGATCAGCCAGGCGCTGCCCGCAGGAGGATGTGGAAGCCGCTGCCCGCAAAGGCGGGAATCGTATGCCCCAAGAGCCCGACTCTCTGACCCGGCAGGCCTGGGCGCGCCCGATCCGCACGCTCCCGATCGCCTCGCTGAGGATGTCCATACCTGCGCCGGTACCGGCACGAGTGATGGCGACTACGCGGCTGGAATTCTCTTGGTTCACAGTTTTTCGTCTTTCGTGTGCGCCTGGCCCACAATGGCCCACGCTTCCCACTACCGCCGCAGCCTAGGAAAATTGGTACGGCAGGCACTTGAACCACAGCGGCATCAAGACAGAACACGTGCGCCACAGGACGGCGTCCGAGAAACGAACGCCGGGTGGATCGACCGGAGATGAACAGCTCGGGAGTGGAGGCCGATGGGTCGCGCGGGTCGTTCGCCGTGGATTCCACCGTTCCGGGGCGCCGTACCGCGAGGATTCGATGCCTTCCGATGTGGATGACAGACGCAGATCGGCGATGTCTTCCACTGCCGGCCTTCAGCCCGGCCACGGTCGCCGACTTCTGGCTCAAGGGACACGTCGCCGGGGTGCCGCATGGTCACCGGGCCTGCATGAAGCTCCTCGTCGGTCTGGCCGAAGGTGACTTCGTCGTCGACGGGACGCTGATCCTCGCCAACCGGATCGCGGCCGATGAGCCGTACTGTTGAGTCGGCACGGAGCGCGGTGCCGATGTGTGCCATCGGTCCGTACGACTCCGCGTCACCACCGAGAGCAGGACAGTTGAGTCGACATTGCCGATGACCGCCGCGGTCGGTTCAGCTTCCGGTCGAGCGGGTTGAGCGGGCGTATTCGGCGGGGGTCTGGCCGTAGTGTTTCTTGAACGTCCGGATGAAGTGGCTGCTGTCGGCGAAGTGCCAGTGGGCGGCGAGTTCGGAGACGCTCAGGCGGACGGGCGGTACGGTGAGGGCGAGGCGGGCTTCTTCCAGCCGCCGACGGCGGATGTAGGCCGACACGGACTCTCCCACCGTGGCGAAGGCCCGCTGGAGGGTGCGTACGGAGACGTTGAGCTCTCGCGCCAGCATCGCGGGAGAGAGTTCGGGATGGGCGAGGTGGCTGTCCGCGAGGTCCTTCGCGGCCTCGGCGAGCGCGGGAGCGAGCCTGGGCTCCACATCGTCGAACCCGTCCTTCACCACCGCCTTGGCCAGTTCGATCAGGGTGCTGTGCGCGGCCTGCTCACCGGCCGGGCCGAGGTCGGCTATGGTTGCGTGGACCGCATTCGTGTGGGCCACCAGCAGACGCAACTCGGGGGAGTCCACGGGCCCGGTGATGCTGCGATTCCCGAGCAGTGGTGTGAGCATCGCAGAGGGCAGGAAGATGAGCTGCGCCGTCGTGTGCGGTGCCGACTCGAAGTGCGACGGCCGCCCGACGTGCCGCAGGAGGAACTGCCCGGCCGGTACGGTCTGCTCATCGCGACCGCGTGGGTCACGCACAGTCCATGCGCCGCGCCGTACCACCTGCATCCGAACCTGATCCTCGACGTTGCCCAGGATGGCTTTTCCTCGGGCGGCTGACGCGCCGTGGACATCGACGGTCACCACGTCGCGCACCCTGGCGCCGCGGGCCCTGACCCGGAAGTTTTCGATCGTGGCCGGGCTCAAGGTCGGCAGCGGGAAGACGGCGCTGAGCTGCGTCTGCCGCGCGTGCCGGAAGGCCTCGAATCCTGGCGGTAGGGCGCCTGGGACGGTGGAGTCCAGGGAGAACACCCCGCGCGATCCGTCGGTGTCCACTGGCGTTCCGTTCATCGCCGTTCGATACTCCTTCCATTCGTTGCTCTGACGCCAGCCCGTGGCGTGCTGGTGAACCCCTCCGGGATCGGTGGAGGCTCCGGAGCGCCCCTGCTTCGGTGGAGTCGAGTTGCTTGATTTCACGCTACCGGTGGGGTGCGCGGTTCGTACTCCACCGGGCTGAGCGGTTGCGTCCAGGGAAGTGGTGACGGGTTCTACCTGATCCGGGGGTTTGCTCCGGCGTTGGGATGAGGCCCGCATGGACTGACGGCCACCGGCTGATCTTCGAGATGTCGAAGCCTCGAAGGAGATCAGCACGATGACCGCACCCGACAGTCAGCCCCTGCGCGCCCTCGCGGAAGAGAATCTGGCCTCGGCGAGTCCCGACCTGCTGCGGGGACGGGAACCATCTGGCGGCCCGGGGAATGTCCGACAGCCGCGCCACGGCCTGGCCGGACGTACAGGGCATCGAGATGGAGGTGAACCCGGGACCGGGGGGCCGCAGGCGGCGCCGACCGGATCGTCTTGCTCTACGACGCATCGGGCCGACGGCGCATCCTGCCGCATCTCACCGACCGCAGCACTCCGGATCTGGAAGGCGAAGTGGCGGCCCTGCGTGACGCACCGCCGGGTGACGTTGGCGGCGTTGAGAATCTCGCCGTTCTCCTTGGTGAAGACTGCGGCGGGGTCTCCGCCCAGGCGCTTTCCCGAAGAAAGAGACCCTCCAGGGCCCCGGTGCCTGGCCCGACGAGCGCGAAGCCCGCCTCGACCTGTTCCGCTGGCTGCACCGCTACAACACCCGATGCCGCCACTCCAGCCTCGGACAACGCAGTCCCGTCGCCTACGAGACAGCGCTCGACACAACATCCCCTACCCTGCCCCAGCCGCATAGCCCCTGTCCAAGATCAGGGGTCAAGTCCCGGTCTGCTGGCAGCCGCGCGTGGGACACACCAAGCGCCGCACCCGCACCCGCGGTGCCTGCGGAGTCCGTGCCCGCAGCACGATCCGCTCGCCCTCGTCTCGGCCACATCCTCTATGACCAGCGGGGACAGGCCTGAGAAGACCGTCTATCACGCGCCGAAGCGGCGCTGTCGGTGGTGGTAGGTGGTGAGCGCCGTGAGGAAGTCCTGGAGGGTGAGGTCCGGCCAGTTGACGGGGAGGAAGAACAATTCGGAGTAGACGGACTGCCAGGGCATGAGGGTCGACAGGCGCTGCTCTCCCGAGGTGCGGATGATTAGGTCGGGGTCGGGTTGGTCGGCGGTGTAGAGCTGGGCGGCGATGTCCTGTGGCGCCAGGGCCTGGGGCAGGGAGTGCAGGGTGCCGTGGGCTAGGTGGGTGGTGAGCAGGGAGCGTACGGCGTCGGTAATCTCTTCTCTGCCGCCGTAGCCGATGGCGATGTTGACGGTGGTTCCGGCCACCTGGGCGGTACGTTCGCGCACTTGGTTGAGGGCGTGCTCGATGTCGGGGCCGAGGCGGGCGAGGCGGCCGATCGGGCGGAGCCGGTAGCGGCCGGTGGCGGCGAGTTTGCCGAGAGTGGTGACGATGGTCTCCAGAGCGTCGGCCATGACAAGCGGGTCACGGTGGACCAGGTTGTCGGCCGAGGCCGCCATGAGGGTGACGACCTCTATGCCGGCGTCAGTACACCATGGAAGGAACTCCATCACTCTGTCGGCTCCGGCACGATAGCCGTCCTCGGGTGGTAGCCCGCGTTCGGCGGCCCAGCGCCGGTTGCCGTCGAGGACCGCGGCCAGGTGGCGCAGGGGCCGGGCGCGGAAGGCCGTCACCGTACGCTCACGACGGGGAGTTGGGTGCGGTGCCCGGTGCGGCCGTCGCGGTCGGTTGTGAGGGCTTCGCCGGGGCGGGTACTGCCCAGGACGAGGCTGTAGCCGTCGTTGTGGCGGGGCTCGTACGGCAGGAGTTCCACGTCCCAGCCGGTTTCACCCGACAGGTGGCCGAGGACGCCGTTGACGAAGTCGTTGAACGGATTCAGCTCGCAGGCCGTGCAGTTCAGCTTGGCGGGGCGGCCGAGCGCGGTGCCGACACCCCGGTCGATCACCGTGTGTAAGGTGTTCATGGTGGGGTCGTCGCGGAGGCTGCCGACCGCGGAGTGCTGCTTGTAGTCGGCGTGGCCGCCGGCAATGCAGCAGGCGGCATAGTCGGTGGACGAGCCGAACGTGGGGCGCTGCCGACTGGTGAAGCAGCGGTCCATCAGTTTGACACTCGCCGTCACGCCGGCCTTTCGGACGAAGACGGTGTGCCGCTGGGTGTGCTGTGGGAGGTTGAGGGAGAAGGCCTCGTCGGCCATCGCCTCGACCTTGTGCAGGTCCGCCATGATGGCGCGGGCCTGGTCGTCGGTGAAGCGGCTGGTCACCGTCCCGTAACTCTCCTGGTGGATGGCGGCGAAGTCGCAGCCGGTCGCGCGGGCCAGTTCGGCGAAGGGGACGATCTGGTTGAAGTTCGCCTCCTGGATGACCATGCTCATCCCGATCACGGCACGGCTGCCGGTGGCGTTGCGGTCGCCGATGACCAGGCGCAGGTTGTCCATGCGCTCCTCAAAGCCGCGTACAGCGTGGGTTGCCGCGCGGCACCCGGGGCCGACCTCGCGGCCACCCCCCGGCACCCCAGGGGCGAAGTGTCCGTTTTGCCCCTGGGGTGTCATCCACTACCACCCCTAGTACCGGGAAAATCGCCTG
>NZ_RPDJ01000076.1 GCF_004023625.1 Streptomyces cavernae
GCCTCCCACGACGACTCCAACAACAACCGCTGCTGCGGATCCATCGCCAACGCCTCACGCGGCGCAACACCAAAGAACCCCGCATCAAACCCCGCCACACCCGCCAAGAACCCACCACGACGGGTGTACGGCGTCCCCTGTCCCGCGGAGTCGGCGTCCAGGCCGTAGGGCGAACCGAGTCCCTCCCAGCCGCGGTCCCGGGGGAAGTCGACGATGCCGTCACGTCCTTCGGACAGCAGCGTCCACAACGCTTCCGGAGAATCCACCCCGCCCGGGAAACGGCAGGCCATCCCCACGATCACGACCGGATCAGCCGACACTCCCCCACGAGACACCGAGGACACCTCCGGGGCCTCGGTGACGGCACCGCCCAACTCCCCGTACAGGAACTCCGCCAGAGCGACGGGAGTCGGGTGATCGAACACCGCGGTCGCCGGCAACCGCACCCCGCACTCCGCGCCCAGCACATTGCGCAACTCCACCGCGATCAGCGAGTCCACCCCGAGGTCACGGAACGCACGGTCGGCCGGAACCGCCTCCGGACCGGAATGACCCAGCACAGCAGCCGCACGCGCACGAACCAACTCCACGGCGGCCCGGATGCCCGCTTCGCGCGGCAGGGAACCGATGTGGGAGCCGGCGCCGTCGGTGCGGTCCAGCGGTGTCGCGTCGAGATCCGGGCGAGGGGACGAGGACTGCGTGGCCTCGAGCAGTTCCCGCAGGAGTGCGCTCGGCCGGACCGCCGTGAACGCCGGCGCGAACCGGCTCCAGTCGATGTCCGCGACGAACTCGCCGGTCACTCCCGCGTCGAGGGCCGTTCCGAGGGCGGCCACGGCCAGGTCCGGGTCCAGTGGCGCCACTGCACCCCGGCTGCGCCGTCGGCCACCTGGGGCGTCGGCGGCCATGCCGCTCCCGGCCCACGGACCCCAGGCGACGGAGGTGGCGGGCAGTCCCTCGGCACGACGGCGCTCGGCGAGCGCGTCGAGGACGGCGTTGGCGGCGGCGTACGCGCCCTGTCCGGCGTTGCCCAGGACACCGGCGAGCGACGAGAACAGCACGAATGCCGACAGGTCGTGGCCGTGTGTCAGTTCGTCGAGGTGCAGGGCGGAGTCGGCTTTGGCCCGCATGACATTCCGTATGCGCCGGGGGTCGGTCCCGCCGAGAACGCCGTCGTCGAGTATGCCCGCGGTGTGGAAGACGGAGTCGACGGGGTGCCGTGCGAGGAGTGCGACGACCTCTTCCCTGACGGACACGTCCACGGCGGCGACCATGACCCGAGCCCCCATCGCCCGAAGCTCGGCTTCGAGGCCCGCGGCGCCGGGTGCCTCGGGCCCGCGCCTGCTCACCAGTACGACGTCCTCGGCACCGCGCTCGACCACCCAGCGCGCGACGCGGGCGCCGATGGCGCCCGTACCCCCGGTGATGAGCACGGTTCCGCGTGGCTGCCACGCGTCGAGCGGTGTGCGCCGGGGTCTCGACAGCCTGCGGCCGAAGACGCCGGAGCCGCGGACCGCCACCTGGTCCTCGCCGAACCCGCCGAACCCGTCGAACCCGCCGTACTCACCCGACCCACCGAAGGCACCGGAGGCGCTGGATGCGCCGGACCCGCCGGGCAGAACGGTGAGGACGGCCGCGAGCCGTCCGATGGCCCGGGGATCGAGATCGTCCGGCAGGTCGACGAGCCCGCCCCAGAGATCGGGGTGTTCGAGCGCCGCCACCCGGCCGAGGCCCCACACGGCGGCCTGCTCGGGCGACGTGACCGCGTCGAAACGGCCGACGGAGACGGCTCCGCGCGTCAGTGACCACACCGGGCCGGAAAGGCCGCTGTCGGTCAGCGCTTGGAGCAGCATGACCGTGGCGGCCGCCACCCCGGCCTGGTCCTGGGCCAGTGGGAGCAGTGACAGCACAGCCGTCACGGGCCCGAAGTCGTCGTGTTCACTCTTGAGTTGAGCGGCCAGCACAGCACGGTCCGCGTCGGACCCGGAGTACGCGGCCTCGACCTGCCGCAGGTCGAACCCATGCGACGACCGAAGCCCGTCGAGTAGGGCGCGAATTGTGGCGTCGGCCCGCTCGTCGCGCGCCTGCGGAACGACCACCAGCCGTCGGCCCGGCCTCGGGGTGCTTCCGGCCGTGGTGACCCGAGGCAGCGGTTTCCACGTCACGCTGTAGCGCCAGGAGTCGGTGACGTACCGGTCGCTGCGTTTGCGGTACCAGCGTGAGAGCGCCGGGACGACGGTGTCCAGGGCCTCGGGAGCCACAGCGAGATCTTCGGCGAGGGTGTCGATGTCGTGCCGCTCGACAGCCTCCCAGAATTCCGTGTCGACGACGGCGGAGGCGAACACCGCGTCGGTGCCGGGTTTCGGCCCCGGTGCGGACGGATCGAGCCAGTAGCGGCCACGCTGGAAGGCGTACGTCGGCAGGTCCACGGCCGCGGCGCCCGTACCGGCGAAGAGCGCACGCCAGTCGACCCAGGCACCGTCCACATGCACCCGGGCCAACCCACGCAGGACCGAGGACGGCTCGGAGTCGCCCTTTCGCAGAAGGGGGGTGAAGAGCTGATCGGCGCCTTCATGCGTCGCGGCGGCCTGGGCCAGCGCGGTGAGAGTGCCGTCCGGGCCGATCTCCACGAACCGGGTCACACCCCGCTCCTCGAGCGCGCGCACCCCGTCCGCGAACCGCACCGCCTGGCGGACATGGCGCACCCAGTACTCAGCCGACGCCAACTCACCGGCATTCGCCAACTGCCCGGTCACATTCGACACCACCGCCAGCTCCGCCGACGCATAGCTCACGCTCTCCGCCACCACACGGAACTCATCAAGCATCGGCTCCATCAGCGGTGAGTGGAACGCATGACTGACACGAAGGCGGGAAGTGCGACGGCCGGACGCGGACAACTCCCCCGCCACCGCCGACACCACGGCCTCGACACCCGAAATCACCACCGACCGCGGCCCGTTCACCGCCGCGACCGACACCTCCGCCTCCCTGCCCACAAGCAGCGGGACAACCTCCTCCTCGGCCGCCTCCACCGCGAACATCGCACCACCAGCAGGCAGTTGCTGCATCAGACGACCACGCGCCGACACCAGACGGCACGCATCCCCCAACGACAACACACCCGCCACATGAGCGGCCGCCAACTCGCCGATCGAGTGACCCACCACGAAGTCCGGGCGCACCCCCCACGACTCCACCAGCCGGAACAACGCCACCTCGAACGCGAACAACGCAGGCTGCGCCCACTCCGTCCGGTTCAACACCTCCGCATCCGCATTTGCGCCGCCGAAGACCACCTCACGTAAGCCGCCGTCCAGATACGCGCACACCGCGTCGAAAGCCTCAGCGAACACCGGGAAGGAGTCGTAGAGTTCACGCCCCATCCCCAGCCGCTGCGCCCCCTGACCCGAGAACAGGAAAGCGAGCTTGCCGTCGTCGTGGGCGGAACCAGTCACCGTGGACGGGTTCACCTCGTCGGCGGCCAGCGACTGCAGGGCTTTGAGGAGGTCGGCGCGGTCGCAACCCAGTACCACCGCACGATGGTCGAACGTCGACCGAGTGGTCAGCAGTGACCAGCCGACGTTCAGCGGGCTGTGGCCGGGACGCTCGGCAAGGAACGCCGACAGCGCGCGGGCCTGGGCACGCAGGGCTTCTGGAGTCCGGCCCGAGATCACCCACGGGACGACCGGTGGCATCACGGCGGGTGCCGTCGTGATCCCTTGGTCGTCCGATGCCGGAGCTGGTTCCCGTACTGGAGTGGGCTGCTCCAGGACGATGTGGGCGTTGGTCCCGCTGACGCCGAACGCGGAGACGGCTCCGGTGCGGGGGCGACCGGTCTCCGGCCAGCCGACCGGCTCCGTCAGCAGCCGTACCTGGCCCGCCGCCCAGTCGACGTGTGAGGACGGCTCGTCGACATGAAGGGTGGCGGGCAGCACCCCGTGCCGCATCGCCTCCACCATCTTGATCACACCCGCCACACCCGCAGCCGCCTGCGTATGACCGATGTTCGACTTCACCGACCCCAACCACAACGGACGGTCACCCGGCCGGTCCTGACCGTAGGTGGCAAGGAGAGCGTGGGCCTCGATGGGGTCGCCGAGCACGGTGCCCGTGCCATGTGCCTCGACGGCGTCCACATCCGACGCCGACATACCCGCGTTCGCCAACGCGGCACGGATGACGCGCTGTTGAGACGGACCGTTGGGTGCGGTCAGCCCGTTCGACGCACCGTCCTGGTTGACCGCCGAACCCCGCACAACGGCCAGCACGCGACGGCCGTTGCGGCGTGCGTCCGACAACCGCTCCACCAGCAGCACACCAACGCCCTCACCCCACCCCGTCCCGTCCGCACTCTGGGCGAACGCCTTGCACCGGCCGTCGCTCGCGAGTCCGCCCTGGCGGTCGAATTCCGCGAACACGTCCGGCGTGGACATCACCGTCACGCCACCGGCCAGCGCCAGATCGCACTCACCCGACCGCAACGCCTGAACGGCGAGGTGCAGTGCCACCAGCGACGACGAACAGGCCGTGTCCACCGTGACCGCCGGCCCCTCCAGGCCCAGCACGTACGACACCCGGCCCGAGACGACACTCGCCGCGTTACCGGTGAGCAGGTGGCCTTCGATGCCCTCGGGCAGATCACGGCCGGTCGCGGATCCGTAGTTCTGGTTGCTGGAGCCGATGAAGACACCCGTGCGGCTGCCGCGTACGTCGACGGCGTCGATGCCCGCCCGTTCGAGCGCCTCCCAGGAGGCCTCCAGGGTGAGGCGCTGCTGAGGGTCCATGGCAAGGGCCTCACGGGGCGAGATGCCGAAGAAGCCGGCGTCGAACTCCGCGGCGGACGTGACGAACCCGCCCCGCAGGGCCGCCGTGTCGGTGGTGGTTCCGATCGGGTCCCAGCCGCGGTCCTGCGGGAACTCGGTCATCGCGTCCCGGCCGTCGGCCACGAGCTGCCACAGGTCGTCGGGCGAGTGCACGTCTCCCGGGTAGCGGCAGGCCATGCCGACGATGGCCACGTGCTCGGTCGCCGCACGCGCGAGACGGTCATTGTGTTTGCGCAGCCGCTCGTTCTCGAGCAGCGATGCGCGCAGGGCCTCGACGACGCGTTCCTCGGAGGTGGGCATACTCAGCTCCACAGTTCTTGCTTCGGGTTTCGGCGGATGGAAGAGGGGGCGAGCCGGACGGGACATGGAGGCAGGCCGGACGGGAGAGGCAGGGATGAAGGCCGGATGAGAGAGGGAGGAAGGCAGTCCGGACGGTCAGTGGGACGAGTCGCCGAGGGCCAGTTGTACGAGGTCGTCGACGTCCATGGTGTGGATCAGCTCGCCGGCCCGCACATCGGCTTCCGCGGTACTCGAGTCCGCTTCCTCCGACTCCTGCGGTTTCTCCGGCTCCAGCGGTTTCTCCTGCTCGGCGAGGGCCAGTAGCGCGGCCAGCAGGCCGCTTTCCCTCAGCCGGGCCAGTGGGATGGTCGACAGCTTCCTGCGCAGCGCGGCATCGTCGCCGGCGCGCGCCGTGCCGGACGGATCGGTGAAGCCCTCGTCCGGGGCGTCGGGGAAGAGCTGGGCGCCGAGGTGATCGGCCAGGTGTCCGGGGGTCGGGTAGTCGTAGACGAGGGTGGTGGGCAGCCGCAGACCGGTGTCACGGTTGAGCTGGTTGCGCAGTTCCACGGCGGTCAGGGAGTCGAAGCCGATGTCGCGGAACGCCTGGGCGGGTTGCACGCTGTCGCCGCCCGCGCGGCCGAGGACCAAGGCGGCACGGTCGCGGACGAGGTCCCGCAGTGCGGTTCTGCGGTCGGGCCCGGAGAGTGGGGAGAGCCGGTTCACCAGCTCCGAGGCGCGGGCTTCCGTTTCCGTTTCGGCCGTACCGGTGGCTGGGGCCGTCGTCTCCGGCAGGGTGGACAGCAGCGGGCTGGGACGGCTGCTGGTGAACGTGGGAAGGAACCTCCGCCAGTCCACGTCGGCCACCACCACCGTGCTGTCGCCGAGGTCCAGGGCGCGTCCCAGCGCGGCCAGCGCACGGTCGGGGTCCATCACCCGCAGGCCCCGGCGGCCCAGTTCGACGGCTCCTTCGTCCGTCACCATGCCCCCACGGCCCCACGGCCCCCAGGCGACGGCGGTTCCGGCCAGGCCACGGGACCGGCGGCGCTCGACGAGGGCGTCGAGGTGGGCGTTGGCCGCGGCATAGGCCGACTGGCCCCCGCTGCCCCACACACCGGCGATCGAGGAGAACACCACGAACGCCGACAGGTCCATGTCCCGGGTGAGCGCGTCGAGATGGTCCGCGCCGGCGGCCTTGGCGCCCCATACGTCGGCGAAGTGGCGGGCGCCGGCCTCGACGAGCGGTGTGGCTTCGCCCAGGCCCGCGGCGTGGAACACGGCGTCGACGGGATACCGCCCGAGCAGTGCTCCGACCGCGGCACGGTCCGCCGTGTCGCAGGCCTCCAGCACGACCTGGGCTCCCGACTCACGTAGTTCTTCCGCGAGTTCGGCGGCGCCCGGCGCGTCCGCTCCGCGGCGGCTCGTCAACACCAGGTCTCGTGCTCCGCGCCGCACCAGCCAGCGTGCCAGGTGCCCGCCGAGGGCGCCCGTTCCGCCGGTCACCAGGACCCGGCCGCGCGGGGTCCATGCTGTGGCCGGGGCGCCGGTGGACGGCGCCTGGACCAGGCGGCGGACGAGCAGTCCCGGTCCGCGCACGGCGACCTGGTCCTCACCGGACACGACGGCGGACGCGATCCCGGCGAGCCCGTGCCGGTCGGTCTGCCGGACCGGGACGTCCACCAGCCCGCCCCAACGGTCGGGGTGTTCCAGCGCGGCGACCCGGCCCAGGCCCCAGACCGCGGCCTGGGAGGGCTCGACCGGGTCCTCGGACGGTCCGCCGGTCGAGACCGCACCGTGCGTCACCACCCACAGCGGAGCCGAGAGACCCACATCGCCCAGTGCTTGGACCAGCGCCAGTGTCACCTCAGCACCACCCGAGGGGGCCAGGCACGACAGTACGCCCGCGACGAGCCCGCATTCGGCGGCGAGCGTCAGGACCCGCCCCAGCGCGGCACGGTCCGCCGCGTCCGCGGGACAGGTGAACCGGTCGATCCCGGGCAGGAATTCCTCGATGCCCGCCAAGGCGTCGTCGTCGGAGTGCTGGAGCAGGATCCAGCGGCCCGGTACCGGCCCGGGAGGGGCCTGCACTGCCATCGGCTCCCAGTCGACGCGGTAGCGCCAGCCGTCGACCCCGCGCTCGACGGCGGCCCGCGTGGGCTCGGGCCAGAACCGCTGCCGCTGGAAGGCATACGTCGGCAACGCGACCGGCGGGGCACCGGAACCGGCGAAGAAGGCTGACCAGCCGACCTCCACCCCGTGCACGAACACCCTCGCCAAGCCATCCACCACGGTGTCTGCCTCCGCGCGGTCCTTGCGGAGCATCGAGACGAACAGCGCGTTCTCGTCATCGGAGACCACGGACTGAGCCAGGGCGGTGAGCGTCGCGTCCGGGCCGATTTCCACGAACCGGGACACGCTCCGTTCCTCGAGCGCGCGCACCCCGTCGGCGAACCGCACCGCCTGGCGCACATGGTTCACCCAGTACTCCGCCGACTCCAACTCACCAGCGGCGGCGACCTGCCCGGTCACATTCGACACCACCGCAAGCTCCGCCGGCGCATAGCTCACGCTCTCCGCCACGGCACGGAACTCGTCCAGCATCGGCTCCATGAGCGGCGAATGGAACGCGTGACTGACGCGGAGGCGCGAGGTGCGACGGCCGGACGCGGACAACTCCCCCGCCACCGCCGACACCACGGCCTCGACACCCGAAATCACCACCGACCGCGGCCCGTTCACCGCCGCGACCGACACCTCCGCCTCCCGGCCCTCCAGCAGGGGGGCGACCTCGTCCTCGGATGCCTCCACCGCGAACATCGCACCACCAGCAGGCAGTCGCTGCATCAGACGACCACGCGCCGACACCAGACGGCACGCATCCCCCAACGACAACACACCCGCCACATGAGCAGCCGCCAGCTCGCCGATCGAGTGACCCACCACGAAGTCCGGGCGCACACCCCACGACTCCACCAGCCGGAACAACGCCACCTCGAACGCGAACAACGCCGGCTGCGCCCACTCCGTCCGGTTCAACACCTCCGCATCCGCATCCGCGCCGCCGAAGACCACCTCACGTAAGCCGCCGTCCAGACAGGCGCACACCGCGTCGAAAGCCTCCGCGAACACCGGGAAGGAGTCGTAGAGTTCACGCCCCATCCCCGGCCGCTGCGCACCCTGACCCGAGAACAGGAAAGCGACCTTGCCCTCGGACACAACTCCCTGCGCCACGACCGGCAGGCTCTCGCCGCGGGCGACGGCGGAAAGTCCGGCGAGCAGTTCCTCACGATCCGCGCCACGGATCACCGCACGGTTCTCGAACGCGGACCGGGTGCCGGCCAGGCCCAGACCGACGGCCGCCGGGTCGAGCTCCGGACGGCTCTCGACATGGGTCAACAGCCGTTGCGCCTGGGCGTGCAGTGCCCTGGCGCCACGAGCTGAGATGGCCCAGGGGACGACGGGCAGCGGCCGCGCGACCTCGGTGGCGGCTTCCTCGGCGGCCGGCTCCGGCGCCTGCTCCAGCACCACATGCGCGTTCGTACCGCTGAACCCGAAGGCCGAGACTCCCGCCCGGCGCGGACGGCCCACCTCCGGCCACTCCACCGGCTCCGCCAGCAGCCGCACATCACCGGCAGCCCAGTCCACATGGGTCGAGGGTGCCTCGGCATGAAGGGTGGCGGGCAGCACCCCGTGCCGCATCGCCTCCACCATCTTGATCACACCCGCCACACCAGCGGCCGCCTGCGTATGGCCAAGGTTCGACTTCACCGACCCCAGCCACAACGGCCGATCGCCCGGCCGGTCCTGACCGTAGGTGGCCAGCAACGCCTGCGCCTCGATCGGATCTCCCAGCGCCGTGCCCGTGCCGTGCGCTTCGACGGCATCGACATCCGACGCCGGCACACCCGCATCAGCCAACGCCGCACGAATCACCCGCTGCTGCGAGGGACCGTTCGGCGCCGTCAGCCCGTTCGAGGCACCGTCCTGGTTGACCGCCGAGCCACGGACGACGGCGAGGACCGGGTGACCGTTGCGGCGCGCGTCCGACAACCGCTCCACCAGCAGCACACCGACACCTTCGCCCCATCCCGTGCCATCCGCGCCGTCGGCGAACGCCTTGCACCGGCCGTCCGCCGCCAGCCCACCCTGACGGCTGAACTCCACGAAGGCCGCCGGGGTCGACATGACGGTGACTCCGCCGACGAGTGCCATCGAGCACTCCCCGGCGGTGAGCGCGCGTGTCGCCCAGTGCAGGGCGACGAGGGACGCCGAGCAGGCTGTGTCGACGGTGACCGCGGGGCCCTCCAGGCCCAGGACGTACGACACCCGGCCCGAGACGACGCTCGCCGCGTTGCCGGTGCCGAGGTAGCCCTCGGTGTCGGCGTCCGCCGTGCTCAGGACGTGCGCGTAGTCCTGGCCGTTGGTGCCGGTGAACACGCCGGTGCGGCTGCCCCGCAGGGAACGGGGGTCGATGCCCGCCCGTTCCACGGCCTCCCAGGACGTCTCCAGCAGCAGGCGCTGCTGCGGGTCCATCGCCAACGCCTCGCGGGGGGAGATGCCGAAGAAGTCGGGGTCGAACGCTCCGACGTCCTGGAGGAATCCGCCGCGGCGGGTGTACGTGGTTCCCCGGCGCCGGGATTCGGGGTCGGGTTCGGGGTCGTAGAGCGCTGCCAGGTCCCATCCGCGGTCGGCCGGGAAGTCGGTGATGCCGTCGTCGCCCTTGAGGAGCATGTCCCACAACTGCTCCGGGCTCTCGATCCCGCCGGGGAAGCGGCAGCCCATCCCGATGATGACGACCGGGTCGTCGGCGAGGTCCGTAGTCCTTCGGAAAACCTGCTGTGCGGACTGGGCCGGTCGGGACGCGGTGGGGGCGAGCCCGGTGAGGAGGAGGTCGGCGACGGCGGCGGGGGTGGGATGGTCGAAGACCAGGGTCGCGGGCAGGGTGAGGCCGGTCGCACGAGTGAGGGCGTTGCGGAGTTCCAGGGCGGTGAGGGAGTCGAAGCCCAACTCGGCGAAGGGGCGGTCGGGACCGACCGACGCGTCGCTGCTGTGGCCGAGGACGTCCGCGGCCGTCGTCCGGACCAGGGAGTGTACGGCCGTCCGCCGCTGTTCCTCGGGCAGCGCGGCGAGAGCTCCGCCCGCGGAAGCCGCGGTGCCCACTGTGGCGTCGGCGGCCCGGCGCAGTGGTGTTCGGCCGGCCAGGGAGCGCAGGACGGGGGGAAGCGCGGCCGCGTTTCGGCGCAGTGCGGGCAGGTCCACGCGCAGTGGCAGCGGGGTGCCGGCCGGGTGGGACAGGCAACGGTCGAAAAGGGCGAGGGCCTCCCGGGTGGGCAGGGCGCCGATGCCGCCGCGGCCGATGCGGCTGCGGTGCGCGGTGGCCAGGTCGCCGGTCATGCCGCTGTCCTCGGCCCACAGTCCCCAGCCGATGGAGAGGGCGGGACGTCCGTCGCGGCGCAGCCGTCCGGCGAAGGCGTCGAGGAAGGAGTTGGCGGCGACGTAGTTGCCCTGGCCGGGGCCGCCGAGCGTGGCGGCGGCCGAGGAGAACAGGACGAAGGCGGACAGTTCGAGGTCCCGGGTCAGCTCGTGGAGGTTGACCGCGGCGTCCACCTTGGGACGCAGTACGGTGTCGAGGCGTTCCGGGGTGAGGGAGGTGACGACGCCGTCGTCCAGTACACCTGCGGCGTGCACGACCGCGCCCAGCGGGTGCCCCTGCGGAACGGCCGCCAGCAGCGCGGCCAGGGCGTCGCGGTCGGCGGTGTCGCAGGCGGCCACGGTGATTTCTGCGCCGGCCTCCGTCATGTCGGTGACGAGTTCGCGGGCGCCGGGCGCGTCCAGGCCCCGACGCCCGGCGAGGAGCAGGTGACGTACGCCGTGCTCGGTGACCAGGTGCCGGACGGTGGCGGCGCCCACGGTGCCGGTGCCTCCGGTCACCAGGACCGTGCGCTCCGGATCGAAGGCCGGCGTCCGCTCCGCCCCGGAGCTGATCCTGCTGGACGAGCCCTGTGGCTGTCCGGGTGGCTGTCCGGTGTCGGCGGCACGGGTGCGGGTGAGACGGGGCACCAGGACCCGGCCGTCGCGGACGCTGACGTCGGGCTCGTCGTGGCGGAGGGCCTCGGAGATGTCGTGTGGCGCGGGCTCGGCGGTGTCGGTGTCCATGAGCAGGAAGCGTCCGGGGTTCTCCGCCTGGGCGGAGCGCACGAGTCCGCGTACGGCCGCAGCGGGCAGGTCCGTCACCGTCTCGCCGTCGGCCGCGGCGACCGCGCCCGAGGTGAGGAACAGCAGGCGGGAGTCGGCGAAGCGGTCGTCCGTCAGCCAGGTCTGCAGCAGGGTGAGCGCGGTGCCGGTGGCCGCGTGAACGGCCTCCGCGGTCACCGCGGTCACCGCGGTCACCGCGCGGTCGTCGAGGGGGGTCCTGAAGGGCAGGGCGACGACTTCGGGCACCGATCCGCCGGTGGCGGCGAGGAGGCCGTCGAGGGTGGTGTGAACGGCGAGTTCGGGAGCGGTCGGCAGCACCGGTGTGTGCGCGGCGGTCCACGTGAGGCCGAAGATGTCGTCGCTCGGCGTGACCGCCGAGGCGGGCAGGTCCTGCGGGGTGAGTGGGCGCGCGGTCAGACCCTCCGCGCTGAGGACGGGTGCCCCGGCGGTGTCGAAGAGGCCGAGCCTGACGGTTCCGTCCGGGCGGGGACCGATGCGGATGCGTACGGCCTCGGCGGCTGCGGCGTGCAGGGTGAGACCGGACCAGGACAGGGCGTGGGGTGCGGGAAGTCCGGTGGCGGAGAGTGCCAGGAGCCCGCCCTCGATGAGGGCCGGATGGAGTGCGAAACGGCCGGCCTCGGCGCGCTGTGTCTCGGGCAGGACGGCCTCGGCGTAGACCTCGTCCCCGAGCCGCCAGGCGGCCGTCAGGGTGGTCGGGACGGTGCCGGGGGCGGGGACGGTGCCGGAGAGGGTGCCGGGGGCGGCGTCGGGGTCCTCGCCGGTGCGGTACAGCTCGTCGACGTCCAGGGGGGTGGCACCGGCGGGCGGCCACGTACCGACGCCCTGGCGCTCGTCGGCCGCCGCTTCCGGCCGCCGTACGAGGACACCTCGCGCGTGCCGCTGCCAGGGCCGGTCATCGCCGCCGTCGTCGGTGGGGTCGACGGGGCGGGAGTACGCGGTGAACGTCCACCGGCCCTCCTCGTCCGTCTCCTCGACGACCGTCTGGATCTCGGTCTCGCCGGTCTCGGGCAGGGCGAGGGGCGGTTCCACTGTGAGTTCGGCCAGGTGCGGGGTGTCGAGCCGGGCGGCGGCGGCATGCAGGGCGAGGTCCGTGAAGACCCCTGCGGACACGAGCGCCACGCCGAAGGCGGTGTCGTCCGCGAGATGCGGCTGGGACCGGCGTGAGATGCGGCCGGTGGAGACGACCGTGCTCGACCCGGCGAGCGCGACGGTGGCGCTCAGCAGCGGGTGACCCGTCGTCGTCCTGATGGCGCTCCGGTCCACCGGGTCGAGCCAGTAGCGGCGGCGCTGGAAGGCGTAGGTGGGCAGGGCGATCGGCGGCCGGTCCTCGCCCCGGATCACGGTCGACCAGTCGACGGCGGTGCCACGCGTGTGCAGGGCGGCGAGCGCGCCGAGCGCCGTGGTCGGCTCGTCGCGGTCCTTGCGGAGCGTCGGGACGAACAGTGTGTCCTCGTCATCGGAGACCACGGACTGAGCCAGGGCGGTGAGCGTCGCGTCCGGGCCGATCTCCACGAAGCGGGTGACGCCCCGCTCCTCCAGGGCGCGCACCCCGTCGGCGAACCGCACCGCCTGACGGACATGGCGCACCCAGTACTCCGCCGACTCCAACTCACCGGCATTCGCCAACTGCCCGGTCACGTTCGACACCACCGCCAGCTCCGCCGGCGCATAGCTCAGGCTCTCCGCCACGGCACGGAAGTCATCGAGCATGGGCTCCATAAGCGGTGAGTGGAACGCGTGACTGACACGAAGGCGGGAAGTGCGACGGTCCGACGCGGACAACTCCCCCGCCACCGCAGCGACAACCTCCTCCACCCCGGAGATCACCACCGACCGCGGCCCGTTGACCGCCGCGACGGACACCTCCGCCTCCCGGCCCACAAGCAGCGGGACAACCTCCTCCTCGGATGCCTCCACCGCGAACATCGCACCACCAGCAGGCAGTCGCTGCATCAGACGACCACGCGCCGACACCAGACGGCACGCATCCCCCAACGACAACACACCCGCCACATGAGCAGCCGCCAACTCGCCGATCGAGTGACCCACCACGAAGTCCGGACGCACACCCCACGACTCCACCAACCGGAACAACGCCACCTCGAACGCGAACAACGCCGGCTGCGCCCACTCCGTCCGGTTCAACACCTCCGCATCCGCATCCGCGCCGCCGAAGACCACCTCCCTCACCGGACGTTCCAGCTCCCCGTCCAGATACGCGCACACCGCGTCAAAGGCCTCAGCGAACACCGGGAACACGTCATACAACTCACGCCCCATCCCCAGCCGCTGCGCCCCCTGACCCGAGAACAGGAAAGCGAGCTTGCCGTCGCCGCGGCGGGCCCTGCCCACGACGGTCCTGGGGGTGGCAGCGTTGCCGGCCAGGGTTTTGAGGCCGTGGACCAGTTCCTCTCGGTCGCCACCGAGGACGACCGCGCGGTGTTCGAAGAGGGTGCGCGTGGTGGCGAGGGCGTGGGCCACGGCGTGGTCGTCGACGGCGGCGTGGGTTTTCAAGTGGGTGAGCAGTGCGTCGGCCTGGTCCTGAAGGGCCTCCGGGGTCTGCCCCGACAACAACCAGACAGCGACCGGCGGGTGCGAGCCGTCTCGCGTGCGGGAACCGTTCCCCGGTTCGTCGTTCGCCGCGTCGTGCGCCGGTTCGGCGGGCGGTGCCTCTTCGATGGGCGGCGCCGGCTCGACGGGCGGCGCCGGCTCGATGGGCGGCGCCTCTTCGACGATCACGTGGGCGTTCGTGCCGCTGACGCCGAAGGCGGAGACGCCCGCCCGGCGCGGCCTGCCGGGGTCGGTCCATTCGACCGGCGACGTCAGGAGACGGACGTCGCCCTCCGTCCAGTCGACGGTGGTGGACGGTCGGTCGACGTGCAGAGTGCGGGGCAGGCGCTGGTGACGAAGGGCCTGCACCATCTTGATGACACCGCCGACACCGGCGGCGGCCTGGGTGTGGCCGATGTTCGACTTCAGGGAGCCGAGCCACAGCGGCCGGTCGGCGGGCCGGTCCTGACCGTATGTGGCGAGGAGCGCCTGCGCCTCGATGGGATCGCCGAGCGTGGTACCGGTTCCGTGTCCCTCGACGGCGTCGACCTCGCGGGGACCGAGGTCGGCCGCGGCCAGCGCGGCGCGGATGACCCGTTGCTGCGCGGGTCCGTTGGGTGCGGTCAGACCGCTGCTGGCGCCGTCCTGGTTGACGGCCGATCCGCGGATGACGGCGAGGACCTCGTGCCCGGCCCGGCGGGCGTCGGAGAGCCGCTCCAGGAGGAGCATGCCGACGCCTTCCCCCCAGCCGGTGCCGTCGGCGGCGTCGGCGTAGGACTTGCACCGGCCGTCGGCGGACAGTCCGCGCTGGCGACTGAACTCCAGGAAGGTGACCGGGGTGGACATCACGGCCACTCCGCCGGCGAGCGCGAGGTCGCATTCTCCCGCGCGCAGTGCCTGGACGGCCAGGTGCAAGGCGACCAGCGACGACGAGCAGGCCGTGTCGACCGTGATGGCGGGCCCCTCGAAGCCGAAGGTGTACGCGATGCGTCCGGAGGCGATGCTGGCCGCGCTGCCGTTGCCGATGTAGCCGTCGAGTCCGTCCGGCGGTTCGGGGAAGCGTGAGCCGTAGTCGTTGTACATGACGCCCGCGAAGACCCCGGTGGCGCTGCCCCGCAGGTCGGCGGGGCGCAGTCCGGCGCGTTCCACGGCCTCCCAGGTGACTTCGAGGAGGAGGCGCTGCTGGGGGTCGGTGGCGAGGGCTTCGCGGGGTGACATGCCGAAGAAGTCGGCGTCGAAGTCGACGGCGTCGTGGAGGAAGCCGCCGTCGCGTGTGTAGCAGGTGCCGGGGCGGTCCGGGTCGGGGTCGTAGAGGGTGTCGACGTCCCAGCCGCGGTCCTCGGGGAAGCCGGAGATTCCGTCGGTGCCGGTGTCGACGAGTTGCCAGAGGTCCTCGGGTGTGCGTACTCCGCCCGGGTAGCGGCAGCTCATGGAGACGATGGCGATGGGTTCCGTGGTCCTCGACTCGACCTGGCGGAGGCGGTTGCGCGTGCGTTGGAGGTCTGCGGTGACGCGCTTCAGGAAATCGCGGAGTTCGCGAAGCCTGTCCTCGCTCACGGATCGGTTCCCTTCGACGGCGGGCCCATGGTCCTGCCCGGTGGTGCGGTGGTGTGACCTGTCCCGGTGGTGCGGTGGCGCTTCGGCGAACTGACCGCCGAGCGGCGCGGGTGGCAGCGGTCCCGGACGGGTGCGGCGGCACGGGGCCGATTATGCGGACGGTCGGGGGCCCCCGGGTGCGCGCCGAGCGGCTCTAGGAGAACCCTTAGTGCTGTGGCCGTTGCCGGGAATCGGCGGGTGGGTCCGGGGCTCCGTCGGGCACGGCCGGGAAGTCCAGGGCTCCGTCGGGCACGGCGGGCAGCAAACCCAACTCGGCGCTACGGCCGAGGAGTGCGCGTACGGCGGCCTGGCCGTCGTCGCCGAGTTCGGCGGTGAAGGAGTTGACGTACAGCTCGATGTGCTGGTCGACGACGTCCGTCGCCATCTCCTGGGCGTGCTTGAGGACGTACGCGCGGGACGCTTCGGGGGCGTTCCATGCGGACTGTACGGAGGCACGGATGGCCCGGGCGAGTTCGCCGAGGCGTCGTGCGCCTAGGGAGCGGCGGGCGATGATGGCGCCGAGCGGTACGGGTAGTCCCGTCTGCTTCTCCCATTCCTCGCCCAGGTCGGTCACGAGGCGCAGGCCGTAGTGGCCGTAGGTGAAGCGGGCCTCGTGGATGACGAGTCCGGCGTCGACGAGGCCGTCACGGACGGCGGGCATGATCTCGTGGAAGGGCAGGACCACGATCTCGCCGACGCCGCCGGGGAGGGTGCGGGCGGCCCAGAGCCGGAAGAGCAGGTACGCCGTGGAGCTGGTGCTCGGAACGGCGACGCGGGCGCCCGCCAGGGTGTCGGCGGTGTCGCCGTCCTTGACCAGGACGAGCGGTCCGCAGCCGCGGCCGACGGCGCCGCCGCACGGCAGCAGGGCGTAGTGGTCGAGGACATGGGGCAGCACGGCGTAGGACACCTTGAGGACGTCCAGCTCGCTTCGCTCGGCGAGGCCGTTGGTGATGTCGATGTCGGCCAACCGCACGTCGGCCTCGGGCGCGCCGGGGACCAGGCCGTGTGTCAGGGCGTGGAAGACGAACGTGTCGTTCGGGCACGGGGAGTGCGCCAGGGTCAGTCGTGGTGTCATGTGGCCGGCCTCATTCCTTGCCGTGGGTGATCCGGTGACGGCGCGCGCGCCCTCCTCTCCAGGAAACCGGGAGCGGGTGTGGGGTTTTCCCCAGACTGCCGTCCGCGAGTATGGGAGGGCCTCACCCGGCGCGGACTGATCCACGGCGGCGCGGGCAGCCCGGGCAGCGGGTGTTCCGGCCTGAAGGGGTCCTTGCGCAAGGACGTTCAAGCCCGCAGATCGAGTCACGTGCCGCGCCGCGTGCTCACACTCACTTCGTGTGCCGCCAGGCACTGACCGAGGAGGTTCCCCGGTAATGGACGCTGGGCTCAAGCGTGAGCTGGAGGAGAAGGTCTACTCCGGTGAACGGCTGTCCCGCGAGGACGGTCTCGCGCTGTACGCATCGGACGACCTGGCGTGGCTGGGCGGCCTCGCGCACCATGTGCGCTCCGTCAAGAACGGCGACGTCGTCCACTTCAACGTGAACCGTCATCTCAACATGACGAACGTGTGCACCGCTTCGTGCGCCTACTGCTCGTTCCAGCGCAAGCCGGGTGAGATGGACGCGTACACGATGCGCATCGAGGAGGCGGTCAAGCTCGCCAAGGCGATGGAGAACGAGCACCTGTCGGAGCTGCACATCGTCAACGGCCTGCATCCGACGCTGCCTTGGCGGTACTACCCGCGCTCGCTGCGGGAGCTGAAGAAGGCGCTGCCGAACGTGTCGATCAAGGCGTTCACGGCGACCGAGATCCATCACTTCGAGACGATCTCCGGGCTGCCCGCGTCGGAGGTTTTGGACGAGTTGATCGACGCGGGTCTGGAGTCGCTGACCGGCGGTGGCGCGGAGATCTTCGACTGGGAGGTCCGGCAGCACATCGTGGACCACCGCACCCACTGGGAGGACTGGTCGCGCATCCACCGCCTGGCGCACGAGAAGGGGCTGAAGACCCCGTGCACCATGCTGTACGGGCACATCGAGGAGCCCCGACACCGCGTCGACCACGTGCTCAGGCTGCGCGAACTCCAGGACGAGACCGGCGGGTTCCAGGTCTTCATCCCGCTGCGCTACCAGCACGACTTCGTCGACATGAAGGACGGCAAGGTCCGCAACAAGCTCCAGGCGCGCACGACGATGGCGACCGGAACCGAGGCGCTGAAGACCTTCGCGGTCTCGCGTCTGCTGTTCGACAACGTTCCGCACGTCAAGGTGTTCTGGGTCATGCACGGTCTGCACACCGCGCAGCTGGCCCTGCAGCACGGAGCGGACGACATGGACGGCTCGGTCGTCGAGTACAAGATCACGCATGACGCGGACAACTACGGCACGCCCAACAAGCTGACCCGTGAGGACCTGCTCGACCTGATCCGGGACGCGGGTTTCCGTCCCGCCGAGCGCAACACCCGTTACGAGATCATCCGCGAGTACCCCGGCCCGGACGTGGCCCGCCGCGACGAGCCGCAGCCGATGCGCCTTTGACCGGGCGGTCTTCCTCCTCCCCGCACTCCCGCACCCCTCAACCCCGCACTACGCACCCCCGCGCCCCTCATCCCCGCTTCCCTCACTCCCGTGCACAGCGGTGCACACTCACGACATCGATCGGCAGGCAGGTGGACATGTCCCAGCGGACGAGCGACGAGAACGCCTTCGAGGTCTGGATCGACCACGAGCTGTGCACCGGAGACGGTATCTGCGCCCAGTACGCGCCCCAGGTGTTCGAGCTGGACGTGGACGGCATCGCCTACGTCAAGGACGAGGACGACGAGCTCCTGCAGGAGGCCGGCGCGACCACGCGGGTGCCCCTGGAGCTGCTGCAGGACGTCGCCGACTCGGCCAAGGAGTGCCCCGGTGAGTGCATCCATGTGCGCCGCGTCGACGACTCCGTCGAGGTCTGGGGGCCGGACGCGGAGAGCGCCTGAGTCCCGGCCGCAGCCCGCCCTCAGCTCCGCACCGCTCACCGGACGGTGAGTCAGGTGCGCCGATACCCTGGAAGGACACGACGTTCCGTGAGTCCAAGTCCCCCGGACGATCTGTGGATCCGCAGTTTCCGTCCCGCCCCCGAAGCGGCCGAGCGCCTGGTGTGCTTCCCGCACGCGGGCGGCTCCGCCAGCTTCTACCTGCCGGTCGCCGCCGCACTCAGTCCCGGTGTCGACGTGGTAGCCGTGCAGTACCCGGGCCGGCAGGACCGGCGCCAGGAACCCGGGCTGACCTCGGTGGCCGAACTCGCCGACCGGGTCGCCGAGGCGCTGGAGAGCCGGCACGATCGGCCGCTGACCTTCTTCGGGCACAGCATGGGAGCGGTGGTGGCCTTCGAGGTCGCGCGTCGCATGGAACGGGCCGGCACCGGTCCGGTGCGCCTGTTCGCGTCGGGGCGGCGGGCGCCGTCCCGTACCCGTGATGAGAAGGTGCACACCCTCGGCGACGACCGGCTGGTCGCGGAGCTGCGGGCGCTCAGCGGCACCGATGCCCGGTTCCTGGAGGACGAGGAACTGCTGCGCATGGTGCTGCCGGCGATCCGCAGCGACTACACGGCCGTCGAGACGTATCTGGCGGCGCCGACCGACACGGTGCGCTGCCCCGTGACAGTGCTGGTCGGCGACGACGACCCCAAGACCTCACTGGACGAGGCGCGCGCCTGGGACGGCCACACGCTCGGTGGCAGTGAGATGCGTGTCTTCCCCGGCGGGCACTTCTACCTCACCGAACGGGCGGCGGACGTCCTCGCCGTGCTCACCGAGCACTTCACCACCGCGGTCGCCCGCCGGGCGTAGGGCGGGCCCGCACCGGTTCAGCCGGGCTTCGCGGCCCCGCGCTCCGGGCAGCTCGCGCTCGGCGCTGGGCGCTCATCCCTGGGTGCTCGGCACTCGGCGCTCCCAGCGCCTTGGCATCCCGTCCCTCCTCGTCCGGTGCGCCGGGCACCGCTTGGTCCCGCCGCCGCCTTCGTTCCGCCGCCCCTCTTCGAACCGTCCCGGGAGCGTAGAAGATGACCGAATCACTCGTCGCAGAACCGTCGTCGGAGCTGCGCGTCAGGCGCCGCCGGCCCAGAGTCGGGCACATCCGGTTCCTCAACTGCCTGCCGCTGTTCTGGGGTCTCGCCCGTACCGGCAGCCTGCTCGACCTGGACCTGCGCACCGACAATCCGGACGGCCTCAACGACGCGCTGGCCGCGGGCGACCTCGACATCGGGCCGATCAGCCTCATCGAGTTCCTGCGGCACGCCGACGACCTGGTGGCCCTGCCCGACATCGCGGTGGGCAGTGACGGCGACGTCATGTCCTGCCTGATCCTCAGTCAGGTGCCGCTGGAGGAGCTGGACGGCGAGCGGGTCGCGCTCGGCTCGACGAGCCGGACCTCAGTACGTCTGGCCCAGTTGCTCCTTTCGGAGCGGGTGGGTGTCCGGCCCGAGTACGTAGTCCGTGACCCCGACCTGCCGACGATGATGGCCGACGCGCGCGCGGCGGTCATCATCGGCGACGCCGCGCTGAGCGCCGCGTTGCACGAGGCTCCCCGGCTCGGCCTCCAGGTCCACGACCTGGGCCGGATGTGGAAGGAGTGGACCGGGCTCCCGTTCGTGTTCGCCGTGTTCGCCGCGCGCCGTGAGTTCCTCGCCCAGGAACCCGGTCTGGTCCGTCAGGTCCACGCCGACCTGCTGGCCTCCCGGGACCTCTCGCTGAGCGAGGTGACCAAGGTGTGCGAACAGGCCTCGCAGTGGGAGGAGTTCGACGCGAGGACGCTGGAGCGGTACTACACGACGGCGCTCGACTTCAGCCTCGGTGCGCGGCAGCTCGCCGGTATCGGGGAGTTCGCCCGCCGGGTCGGCGGCGAGGCCGAGGGCTTCCCGCCCGACGTGACCGTACGCCTGCTGGACACCTAGGGCACCCCCGCGCCGAGTGACATCCGCCATGACCAGGAACACCCCCCAGAGCCCCGGAAAGGCCGGCACCATGCCCCGACCCACTCCGTTCCCCTTGCAGTCCGTCCTCGACCGTGCCGTCGGCGGTGGGCGGATCACCCCGGAGGAAGCGCTCGTCCTCTACCGCGACGCCCCGCTGCACGCGCTGGGCGCCGCCGCCGACGCCGTACGGCGCCGCAGGTACGCCGGCACCGAGCACATCGCCACG
>NZ_RPDJ01000077.1 GCF_004023625.1 Streptomyces cavernae
GGGCGTCGAGGATGTCGGACGCATCACGGTCCGTCAGAAGCGCAAGGACGACCTTCGTGTACAGGGTCGACTGCAGATACAGCTCCGGCTTCTCCGGTGTGGCGAGCCACCGCTGGACATCGGTGACACCCGCCTCGGTGATCGCGTACCGCTTCCGCTCCGGGCCCTCGCCCGCCTCTATCCCGTCGACCTCCACCAGGCCGTTCTTCAGCAGCCGGGACATCGTCGAATAGACCTGGCCGTAGTGCAGCGGCCGGTCGTGACCGAACTTCTCGTCGAAGGCCCGCTTCAGGTCGTAACCGTGACGGGGCCCGGACTCCAGGAGCCCTAGCAGCGTGTGACCGATGGACATGCCGAGCACTATACACATTGCGTATACATGCCGTGTATACGCAGTGTGTAGACCCGCATCTGTGGAGTTCATCCGCTCGGGCCGGTCCGCACGGGCGTAGCGTTTGACGGTGTTCAGGGCCAGTTGCAGGCGGCGGGCGCATCGAGCAGGCCCACGCCCTGGTTGAGCAGACCGTGGACCTGGCGCCAGCGTTCCAGGGTGGTTTGGGCGCGAGGTCCGTCGTAGACAGGTGCGTCCAAGGGTCAGGTCGTCGGTGCGACCCTGCCCGCCGACCCCCAGGTCGGCGCGACCGCTGTCCCTGGAGTGTGGGCGGCGGGGAATGTGCGGGGCCACCGCGCCCAGGCGATCGATGCCGCCGCGCAGGGCGGGCTGACCGGAGCGATGATCAACATCGACCTGGTCTACGAGGACGTGCGCAACGCTGTCGCGTCACACCCCTCCACCCCCTGAACTGGAACGTGAGGTCAGTGCACGGGTGCTCGGCGACGATCGGAACGGCCTTGGCCATCAAACGTTTTAGTGAACCTCTTTCATCGTGTGCCGTGGGGATGAAACGGGCTGGTCAGGTGGGGTGACATGAAGAAGCCCCTCGTCGTTGGTGTGGTGCTATCACTCAACACGCCATCGGCCGGGGGCTTCCTCGGTTCCGCTTCCTTGCATGCTTGATGTCCCGTACGAGCTGGTCGAGCATGTAACGTGGCTCATCTACGCCCGGAGGCGTGAACTTCGCACTCGCGAGCGCAAGTTGGGGTGCTTCAAGCAGAACCTGCTGGTCCTGACCCATCTACGGAAGAACGAGACACTCGCACAGGTAGGCGCCGGTTTCGGAGTGTCGGAAGCGACAGCCTGGCGGTAAGTGGCCGAGCCCGTCGAGGTCCCGCCGGCCTGGGCGCCAGGCCTGCGAGAAGCCCTCGTGGGCCTGGGCGAGGGAGACTTCGTCATCGTCGACGGGATGCTGATCCCCACCGACCGCATCGAGGCGGACGAGCCGTACTACTCCCAGAAACACAAGAAGCACGGCATGAACATTCAGGTGATTGCCGCCCCGGACGGCACACCCCTGCGGTTCTCCCGCGCCACGCCGGGCCGGACCCACGACCTGACCGCTGCCCGCGCCTACGGGATCGCCCAGGCGTGCCTCACACGAGACGTCCTCATCCTGGCGGACCGCGCCTATCAAGGCGCCGACGCCACCGTCCGCACCCCTACCTACGGCCACCGCGAACTACCCGAGCACTATCAGCAGTACAACCACGACCACGCCCGCCTGCGAGCACCCGGCGAACGCGCCTTCGCTGCCGCAGCGACAGCTTGTCGATCGCGACCCCGCGTCGTTCAGTCATCTGGTCAGCGTCGACATCGGCACCGACGTCACCCACTCGTCCAACGGGAGTGAGCGGCCGGTCCTGCTCGGCATTGCCTGTGATCGGCGTCAGTCCCGCGGCGCCAGGTAGCCGCGGGAGAACGCGACGGCCACGGCGGCTGCTCGGTCGTTGACGCCCAGCTTCGCGTACACGTGCAGCAGGTGCGTCTTGACCGTCGTCTCGCTGATGAAGAGTCGCTTCGCCGCCTCGCGGTTCGTCGAGCCCTGGGCGATCAGCTCCAACACCTCCAGTTCGCGCTGTGACAGCGGTGCTGGGGTTGGTTTGCGCACCTGTCCCAAGAGCCGGGTCGCGACAGTGGGGGAGAG
The DNA here is from genome assembly GCF_004023625.1 of Streptomyces cavernae. Lineage (GTDB taxonomy): Bacteria > Actinomycetota > Actinomycetes > Streptomycetales > Streptomycetaceae > Streptomyces > Streptomyces cavernae. The sequence goes on from NZ_RPDJ01000077.1 coordinate 2,043, forward strand.
CACCGCCTCCCCGCATGCCGCAGCCTCCACCGCGCGGACGAGTTCCGCCCTCGGCGCCTCCTTGAGCAGGTAGCCGGTGGCGCCGGCTTCGATGGCCGGCAGCACGTCGCTGTCCGTGTCGTACGTGGTGAGCACCAGCACCCGTGACGGCACCCCGCGCTTCGCCAACTCCCTGATGGCGGCGACCCCGTCGGTCCCGGGCATCCGCAGGTCCATGAGGATCACGTCGGGGCGGAGGCGCTCCCCGGCCGAGACCGCTTCCGCACCGTCAGCGGCTTCGCCGACCACCTCGAAGCGCGGATCGGCGCCGAACATGCCCCGCAGCCCGTCCCGCACCACCGGGTGGTCGTCGACGATCAGCAGCGAGATCAACTCCCGCTCCCCACAGGGATCGCCGGCACCGTCACCGTGATCGCGGTGCCCCCGCCCGGCTCGGACTCGACATCCAGCTGCCCCGCGAGGAGCTGTACCCGCTGCCGCATACCGGCGAGCCCGAAACCCCCGTCCGCGGAGCTGCCGGCGCGCTTGGTGTCGGGCAGGAAACCCACTCCGTCGTCCAGTACGTCGAGCGTCACCAGGTCCTCCATGTACGACAGGGTCAGTGAGACCCGATTGGCTCGTGCGTGCTTGGCGACGTTGGCGAGAGCCTCCTGCGCGGTCCGCAGCAGTGCCACCTCGACGTCGGTGTGCATCGGCCGGGCGTCGCCGGTCGTGGTGAGCACCGCCTCGACGCGGTTGACCTCCGACCAGCGCTTGGCCACGTCGCCGATCGCGTCCGGGAGGCGTGCCTCCGCCAGCGCGGACGGCCCCACCGCGTGCACCGTCCGGCGGGCCTCGGTGAGGCTCTCGCGGGCCAGGCCCATCGCGTTCGCCACGTGCCGGCGCGACACCGCCGGTTCGCCCGACGCCTGCTCGGCGGCCTGGAGCTGGGTAAGGATGCCTGCCAGCCCCTGAGCGAGAGTGTCATGGATCTCCCGCGCCATCCGCTGCCGCTCCTCGAGGACGCCGGCCTCGCGGGCCCGCACCAGCAGTTGAGCGTGCAAGCCCGCGTTCTCCGCCAGTGCGGTCTCCAGCTCGACGTTGGCCTTGTGCAACTCGACCAGCGCCCGCTTCTGCCGCTGATTGCGCCGGTCGGACATCACGTCGGCGTGGAAGGCCACCGTGGCCATGACCGTGGTGAGCGCGCTGACGGCGGGCCACTTCCACCACTGGTCGGCCGTGATGTTGGCCGACCCTCCCACGTAGGAGACCGCCGAGACCGCGGACGTCACGGCCACGCCGACGTAGCGCCACCGGCCCTTCAGGTACTGGAAGGCGTGCACGTAGCCGATGAAGGCGAAGAAGCCGAACCAGGGCGTGAGCAACACCAGGCAGGCGGTCACCGCCACGAGCCCCGTGTAGTACAGGCCCATCAGCGGGCCGTTGCCGTGCAACTCCGGATGGAGCGTGTGGAACCACATCACCCACGCGGTGAGCAGGGTCGAGAGCCCCAGCACCCCTGGGAGGTGCACCTCCGCGCTCCAGAGCGGCTGCAGGAGAGTGAACACGACGCTGACCGCCAGCAGCGGGTACGGGAGCACTTTCAGAACCGCGGTCTCCTTGCGCTCCCAGCGGTCGAACTCCTCGCGCAACTCGGCCTCTACACCCATGACCCGCTCCCCGCGGAAGTACCATCTGTCCGGGACACCGACGAGGATCGCCCACCCCAGCGCCAACGGCCAAGTGCGCGGCTGCGGCCAATGACCGGCCGTGGCGTCCTGCAATGATCGCACGCCCGCGCCCAGCGGGGTGAACGGCTGGTACTCGTGCCCGTCGGGTGTCTGCGAATACGCGTTCGCGCAGGGCCCAGGCCGCCCAGGTGTGGGCCTTCCTGTGCGTGGTACGGGCAGCGATGTCTTGGTCATCGGGGTGGGACCCTCCTCGCGGGGAACGGGACCGCCACCGCCCGCGAAGTGGCGGTCGCACGTCGTCTTTCCCTACCTGCGGCGCTCTGACAGGTCGTAGGCCTCCTGCCGGCCCGTCCCGGGGGCGGACGGGTGACCGTCGCCTCCGGTGGCCGAGCGGGCCGCCGCGCCCTGCGCCCGGTCCCCGTGCCCCGGCCACCATGCCGCGTGGCCGATCAGCGCCGTGAGGCTCGGCGTGAAGAACAACGCCATGACGAACGAGGTGATCGCGATGCCGAAGGAGAGGGCGAAGCCCATCTGTGTCAGCAGCGTGTTGCCCGCCAGCATCATGGTGGCGAAGGTCGCCGCCAGGATGAACCCGGCCGTGGCCACCGTGGGCCCCGCGTGCCGCACCGCCATGCTGGCGGCCGCACGTGGATCACGGCCCTCGCGGGCCTCCTCGCGGAGCCGGGCGATCATGAGGATGTTGTAGTCGGTGCCGATGGCGACCACGAAGAGATACATGATCGCCGGGAGCATGAACATCAGCCCCGAGCGTCCCTGGATCTCCTGGAAGAGCCACACGGTGGCGCCCAGTGTGGCGCCGAAGCCGAGGCCCACCGACACCATCAGATACCAGGGGGCGACGACGCTGCGCAGCAGCAGCGCGAGGATGACCATGATCAGAGCGGCGGCGACGGGGAACACTGTCCGGTAGTCCCGGTTGACCGCGGTGTCGATGTCCTTGTAGATCGAGGACAGTCCGCCGACGAGGGCCTTGGTGCCGTCCGGGGCGCTGGCGTGCGAGACGTCCCGCACCCTGCCCACCGTGTCGATCGCCTCGTCCGACGATGCCGCGTGGTCGAGGGTGACGGTGAATTCCGCGGTGGTGCCCTCCTTGTTCACCTGGGCCATGCGGGCGCTCGCCACGCCGTCCACGGAGCGCAGTTCCTTCGTGTAGTCGTTGAACGCGGCGCGGTCCAGCGGTTTGCCGTCGGTGCTCGTCAGGTAGACGTCGGTGGGGGCGGCCGCGCCGGCCGAGTACGCCTTCTGTATCTCGTCCTGGACGACCATCGACTCCTTGCTCTTGGGCATCGAGCCCGAGGTGAGGTCGAAGGTGGCGTTGTAGCTCAGGGTGCCCAGCGACAGCGCAACCAGGACGAAGCCGGACGCGGCGGCCCACAGGGCCGGGCGGCGTTGCACACCGCGGCCCAGGGCGGCGAACCGGGCGCCGGACGGTTCCTGCTTCCACGACGGGGAGGGCCAGAAGATCTTCGGGCCGATGAGCGAGACGACGGCCGGGATCAAGGTCAGGCCGGCGAGCAGCGTGGCGGCGACCGCGATGGCGAGAGCCGGACCCATCTGCCGCAGGAAGCCCAGTGTGGACAGCACCAGCGCCAGGAAGGCGATGATGACCGCGCCGGCGGCGGAGGCGATGGCCTCCCCGACCCGGTCGACCGCGTTGACCATCGCCTGCTTGGGCTCGTCACCGGCGCGCAGGCGTTCTCGGTAACGGAACATCAGGAACAGGAAGTAGTCCGTGCCCACGCCGAAGAGCACGACGATCAGGAGCGACGAGACCGAGCTGTTGGCCTGGAGGTCGAAGAGTTTCGTCGCGTACGCGATCAGTCCGCTGGCAACCACGGACACCATGCCGATCAGCACCAGGGGCAGGACGGCCAGGATCGGCGCCCGGAAGATGACCAGCAGGGTCACCAAAATGATTGCGAAGGTGCCGATACCGATCAACTGCTCGCCACGCTCGGCCGATTCCTGTTGATCGAGGGCCTCCGCGGCGGGCCCGCCGACCTTGACGTCAAGCCGGGTGCCCTTCGCCAGAGTCTTGGCGTCCTCGCGCAGCACCTGGGCCGCGTCGGCCTGAGCGGACTGATCGGCGTTCTCGTCGTCCATCTGGACCAGGGCCATGGTGTACCGGCCGTCCTTGGACGGCTCACCGGATACGACCCGCTCCACCTCGTCGATGCCCCTCTTGCCCAGCTCTGAGGCGATGCGGGCGGCGTCCTTCTGGTCGGCGGCGGTCAGCTTGCCCCCGTCGGTGCGTTGGTACAGCACTGTCGCGGACGGGATGAAGGTGCTGGGGAACTCTTTGTCCTGGAGATCCGCCGCCTCGATGGACTCGTAACTCCTGGGCAGGAAGTCACTCTGGTCGCTGGTCGAGGGAAGACTCGGTGCGGTGGCGGATATCGCGAACGCCGCGATCAGCCAAGCCAAGATCGTCCAGACGGGATGTCGGACGACGGTGTTCCCGATACGTCGGAACATGCGGAAGGGTCCTCCTGGGTGGGAAGATCACCACAGCCCGGGTGAGCTGACCCAGGCATCGGCGACCTCGACCGGCAGTCACTGCGAAGCCGGTCGAACGGTTGTCTACGGGATGGTTGCCTCGATGCCAGTACGAGGTGATCAGCGTCCGGTGATGACGCGCGGCCCGCTGTCTTCGACGAGGTCTCGCGGACCGTCGCGCGCTCGCCGTGATCATGGAACAAGCCTGACGGACCGGGCGCCGCCGCCACATCGTCCATCAGGCCCGAAGTGGCATCGCCCGATCGGTGGATGGCCTGCGACTACCGCGCCCACGGAGCGCGCGCACCTTGACCACGCGCCCCCTGGACCGTCGCGGAAAAAGGATGGTCGCGGTGTTCAACTGAGTCCATGAGGCCGGTGACGCATTGTTATGCGCAAGCGCGAAGAAAGAATTCTTGACGCCCTCAGTTCGCGAGTGGGCGTGGTGGGTTGAACACCGACAGGGCCAACGGACGGCAACGGATCCCCAGTCGCCCTGCGAAAAGCCGGTCGCCGCAAGCTCGTCGAGGTGATCCGGCCCAAGGCCCCGCGCATGGCCGCCCGGCTGATCGACGAGGTCTTCGACGCGCTCGACGAGCAGACCGTCGTCGTTCCCGGCACCGGCACCCTCGACCTCGTGATCCCGTCCCTGGCCCGCTCGCTCGCCGCCGTCCACGAACGACGACGAGCCCTGGAAACACAGATCAGACAGCTGCTGGAGGCTCACCCTCTTTCCGCGGTCCTGACCTCGATTCCGGGGGTCGCGGTCAGGACCGCCGCCACCTTGCTGGTCACCGTCGGCGACGGAACCAGCTTCCCCACCGCCGCGCACCTCGCCTCCTACGCCGGCCTCGCCCCCACGACCAAGTCGTCGGGGACCTCGATCCACGGCGAACACGCACCCAGAGGCGGCAACCGGCAACTCAAACGCGCGATGTTCCTGTCCGCGTTCGCCGCCCTGCACGATCCCGCCTCCCGCACCTACTACGACCGCTGCCGGGCCCGCGGAAAGACCCACACCCAGGCCCTTCTCCGCCTGGTCCGACAACGGATCAACGTGCTGTTCGCGATGCTCCGCGACGGCACCTTCTACGAACCCAGAACCCCACGCCTCGCTTGACGAAAGACATAGAGGCACCCCCCGGATGGGAGCGCGGTAACGACGCGCACGTCGCCTCTCCCGCGCCCCCGTGCGGCTGGCGTGACGCTGCTGCTCACTGGAAGCGTTGCCGTGCGGATAGCGTCCAAGGCTGAGAGGGAAGGTGGCGGAACTTCAGTCCCCCGGCCACTGCCGGGATAAGCTGGACACGGCCGCACGGGAGCGTTCTTGGTCACACTTGAAATCTCGCGTGCGGCCATTTTCATGCCCTGGGCCCGGCCTGTTCCCGCAGGAAAATCAGGCAAGGGTGGAGTCGTGGGGTCCCTAGAATGGCCATCGTGACCGACAACACTCAGCGCCCCGACAGCGGGCCTAACAGCGCCCCCGAACTGCCGACCCAGTACACGCCGGCCGATGTAGAGGGGACGCTGTACGAGAGCTGGGTAGAGCGCGGTTACTTCGAAGCTGACGCGAAGAGCGACAGGCCCGCGTACACCATCGTCATCCCGCCGCCGAACGTCACCGGCTCCCTCCACCTGGGCCACGCCTTCGAGCACACACTCATCGATGCCCTCATCCGCCGCAAGCGCATGCAGGGCTACGAGACGCTGTGGCAGCCCGGCATGGACCACGCCGGCATCGCCACGCAGAACGTCGTTGAGCGGGAGCTCGCCAAGGAAGGCAAGTCCCGTCACGACCTGGGTCGTGAGGCGTTTGTCGAGCGGGTCTGGCAATGGAAGGCCGAGTCCGGCGGTCAGATCGCCGGGCAGATGCGGCGTCTGGGCAACGGCGTCGCGTGGAGCCGTGACCGCTTCACCATGGACGAAGGGCTCTCGCGCGCAGTCCAGACCGTCTTCAAGAAGATGTACGACGACGGTCTGATCTACCGTGCCGAGCGCATCATCAACTGGTGTCCGCGCTGCCTGACAGCGATCTCGGACATCGAGGTCGACTACCAGGACGACGACGGTGAGCTCGTCTCCCTGAAGTACGGCGAGGGTGAGGACACCGTCGCCGTAGCCACCACCCGCGCCGAGACGATGCTGGGTGACACCGCGGTCGCCGTCCACCCGGACGACGAGCGGTACGCGCACCTCATCGGCAAGCAGATCAAGCTGCCGCTGACGGGCCGCACGATTCCCGTCGTCGCTGACACACACGTCGACCCGAAGTTCGGCACAGGTGCCGTCAAGGTCACGCCCGCCCACGACCCGAACGACTTCGCCATCGGCCAGCGGCACGGCCTGGAGTTGCTGACGGTCATGGACGAGCGCGGAGTCATCACGGCCCACGGCCCGTTCCAGGGCCTGGACCGCTTCGAGGCGCGCTCCGCGATCGTCGCCGCGCTGAGGGCCGAGGGCAGGATCGTCGCGGAGAAGCGGCCGTACGTCCACTCGGTGGGCCACTGCTCGCGTTGCAAGGCGACGCTGGAGCCGCGGCTGTCTCTGCAGTGGTGGGTGAAGGTCGAGACGCTCGCCAAGGCCGCGGGAGACGCTGTCCGCGACGGCCGGGTGGACATCCACCCCGCCGATTTGTCGCAGCGGTACTTCGACTGGGTCGACAACCTCAACGACTGGTGCATCTCGCGGCAGTTGTGGTGGGGTCACCGGATCCCCGTCTGGCACGGTCCGAATGGCGAGACCGTGTGCGTCGGCCCCGACGAGCAGCCGCCGAGCGGCGAGGGCTGGGAGCAGGACACCGACGTCCTCGACACCTGGTTCTCGTCCGGCCTGTGGCCCTTCTCCACGCTGGGTTGGCCCGAGGAGACTGCGGACCTGGCCAAGTTCTATCCGAATTCGGTCATGGTCACCGGGTACGACCTGATTTTCTTCTGGGTCGCGCGGATGATGATGTTCGGCCTGTACGCGATGGACGGCGAGATCCCCTTCCACACCATCGCGTTTCACGGCATGGTCCGTGACGAGCACGGCAAGAAGATGTCGAAGTCGTTCGGCAACACGGTCAATCCGCTGGACTGGATGGACAAGTACGGCTCCGACGCTCTGCGGTTCACGCTCGCGAGGGGCGCCAACCCCGGTACCGACGTGCCGATCGGCGAGGACTGGGTCCAGGCGTCCCGGAACTTCGCCAACAAGATTTGGAACGCGACGCGGTTCGCGCTGATGAACGGCGCCACGGTCGAGGGCGAGCTGCCCCCGGCCGAGCATCTGTCGGCCGCGGACCGCTGGATTTTGTCCCGGCTGAACACCGTCGTAGCCGAGGTGGACGCGTACTACGACGACTACCAGTTCGCGAAGCTCGCCGACGCCCTGTACCACTTCGCGTGGGACGAGGTCTTCGACTGGTACGTCGAGCTGTCGAAGACGACGTTCATGGCCGGCGGCGACGCTGCCAAGCTCTCGGCACGCGTTCTGGGCGAGGTCCTGGACGTGACGCTTCGCCTGCTGCACCCGGTCGTCCCGTTCGTGACGGAGACGCTGTGGACCACGCTCACCGGCCGCGAGTCCGTCGTGATCGCCGACTGGCCGACGGACAGCAGGTTCCGCGATGCTGCGGCTGAGGCTGAGATCGAGAGCCTTCAGCAGGTGATCACCGAGGTTCGGCGTTTTCGCTCGGACCAAGGGCTGCAGCCCGGTCAGAAGGTCCCGGCCAGCCTGGACCTGTCGGGTACGCAGCTCGCTGCCCATGAGGCCGCCATCCGTCAGATGCTGCGGTTGCAGCCGGAAGGCGATGGCTTCAGCCCCACGGCGACGCTCCCGGTCGTCGGCGCCACGGTCGCGCTTGACCTGTCCGGCACGATCGACGTCGCGGCCGAGCGTAAGCGGCTGGCCAAGGACCTTGCTGCGGCCGAGAAGGAGAAGGCTCGGGCGGAGGCCAAACTCGGAAACGAGGCGTTCCTTGCGAAGGCCCCGGACAACGTGGTCGAAAACATCCGTACCCGCCTCGCGAAGGCCGAAGAGGACATCGTCCGGCTGCAGAACCAGATCAGCAACCTGCCGCCCGCGTAGTAGCTAGGCCAGCGAAGGAAGCCCCGGACGCATCGTCCGGGGCTCCTTTCGCGAGGACGAGGTCTCCGGTTACGGGATCCTTAGGCCCTCATAGGGGTTCGTCAGAGAGAACTCCCGCTGGCGGGCGACATGTACCCCTCGCACCGGCCGAGGCCCGCGGACCGCAGGCGGGACAGGCGTCCGCCACGGCGACGACGGCACAGCCCCTTCTGCTCAGAGCCCTGCCCACCAGGCGCCGGGTCCGGCTACCGTGGGGGCATGGCCAGGGAACTTCGCATTGAGATCGATGACGAGCAGTGGGCGCAGCTGGAACGCGAAGCGCACGAGCGGCACGAGGATCCGACGGTGTACGCCGGACGCGTCCTGGCTCAGGAGCTCAACAAGGCACGGTTCCTCGAGGGCAGCGCCCTCTTCCTCAGCACTCCCGGGGTGCGCGAAGAGTTCGCCAGCCGGTTCGGCCCGGAACCCGGGCCCACCGCGTCCGCGGCGTAGGGCGGGCAGCGACGCAGTGGACCTCAGGGTAGATCTTCCGTGGCTCATGGAGATCGCCCGCACCCAGCTGGGCGACCCTGACGTGACGGACTGGGGAGCGCTGGAGGCCGCCCGAGCGCGGCACGCCTTCCACGTCATGGACGAACCCGTATACCCACAGCCACATCACCGGGCCGCCGCTCTCTTCCACTCGCTTGCCCGGGTACGGGCCCTGGAGCACAGCAACGAACTCTTCGGCGCGACGGTCGCGGTCGGCTACCTGCACGCCAGCGGCCTGGCCGTACGGTTCACCGCCAAGGAGGCCGCCGACCTCGCCGATCAGGTATCGGCCGGGAACGTGGACGTGCGCGCCCTGGCCGCGGCCCTGAAGGAGTGGACCGAGCGCAGCTGAGCATAGGCTCCGTCCGGTGGAGACGTTGCTGATCATCACGGCTGCCGCTCTGTGGGGCTGCGGGACGGGCGTGCTCATATCCCGTCCCCCGTACCGGTTCTCCGTACCGCTCGAGGAACCCTGGCGGTCGAGCGTGCCCGGCAGGCCATCCCCTCGTTGGCCTCGGGGCCGGATGGCTGGGGCGTGCTCGCTGCGCCAGCGGGGACTCCTACGGGCCGAGCACACTCACCGTCGCCTTCACCACGGCCGTGGTCTGCGCCCTGCTGGCGGCCGCCACAGGGGCCGCCCCGAGCTGGTGGTCTGGCTGGTGCTCGCCCCGGCCGCCGTGCTGCTTGCCACCGTCGACTCGCGGCACACCAGCTGCCCGACGCACTCACCCTGCCGCTTGCCGCCCGCGCGCTCGCCCTGCTGGGCGTCGCCGCCGTGCTGCCCGACGCAGGCGGCAGCTGGACGTCCGCGCTGTTCGGCTCCCTCATTCTGGGCGCCTGCTACTTCGTGCTCTTTCTGATCAGCAAGGGCTTCGGGTTCGGCGATGTGAAACTCGCCCTTGCCCTGGGCGCCGTCCTGGGCTGGTACGGCTGGGCGATCGTCCTGGTCGGGACGTTCGCCGGGTACCTGCTCGGCGCGCCGTACGGCATCGGCCTGATGCTCGTGGGCCGGGCCGACCGTACGAGCAGGATCCCGTTCGGCCCGATTTTGCTCGCCGGGACGCTGGCTGGCGTGCTCTTGGGCTCCTACGCTCCTGAATCCGGGCTTCCGAAGCCGAGGGGACGCTGGATCGGGTGCTGCCTGTAATCCTCCCTCGCGTCTCCGGTGACACGAAGGAGGCCCTCCTCGCGGAGGCGGGCGTCCTGCTGAGCGCCGAACCGTTCTCCGACGAGCTGCTGATCATCGACACGTCGCTCGCCGCCCCCAAGGAGGCCGCACACCGTGTGCGCGAGCAGCTACGCTCCCGACCGACGCACTTCGGGCCGGACAGATGTTCCACTGCCTCCAGCAACGCGAACTGTTCGATGAGAACACCGCGTTCCCAACTGCCTTGGCCGCTGCGGCTTGACGACTTGGAGTCGTGAGGTGTCTACGCGGTCAGAGCACTAGAGAAATCCCTAGGGCCGGTCCCGCTAGCTTATGACCGCGGTGGAGGGACCACCGGATCGGGAGGTGCACAACGTGAGATCTCGCCTGGCGTTAGCCGCAGCGACCACCATCGGAGGCCTCGCCCTCACCCTCGGCAGTGGCGGAACCGCGCAGGCCGCCGATGGACACCCGCCGAGAGTCACCTGGGCCGGGTGCGTTTCGACCGGCGGTGTTGTCGTCCCGATCGGCCTCGCCGGAGCTGTCTGTTGGTGGACAAGCGCCGACGGCAGCATAGAGAGCGCGCAGATCATCGACTTGCCCTGGGGCACCTGACGACCCGAACGAGCCGCCCCGGACGGGCTTCGATCTCCGGGGCGGCCATGCGTTCTTCCGGCCGCGCGGGTGTGTTCGAGCGCACGGCGTCCAGGGGCCGGTGCCGTATCCCTCTGCGCTACACCCGAACGACGACCCGTGCTGCCCGTCGGCTGACGTTGATCTCCGGGAGGTCACGTCACCCTAGGGCCTGTGTGATGTCGTGATCAATTTGTCGATTATACGGGCTGGCTCCGGGCCCGCCCGGCCCCTGGGCGACATGGTCATCCAGAACCGAGAGAGCCACATTGCTCAGCAAGGGGGAGAGAATTGACCCCCGCGGAGTCCCGGCGTCGGTATCCACCAGCGTGCCGTCCTCAGTGAGGATGCCCGCTCTCAGAAACGTCTTCACCAGGGCAAGAACGCGTTTGTCTCCGATGCGGGCCCGTACCCGGTCCATGAGCGCCGAGTGTGAGATTTCATCGAAGCAGGCTTTGATGTCTCCTTCAACAACCCACTCGTAGGAGCGAGTTGCGAAATGGTGCACCTCGGCCACCGCGTCGTGAGCCCGGCGATTCGGGCGGAACCCGTAGGAGCACGGGTGGAAATCCGCCTCGAAAATCGGCTCCAACACCAGTTTCAAGGACGCCTGGGCCACCCGGTCACGGATGGTCGCGATCCCCAGATAGCGGACCTTGCCGCCCGCCTTGGGAATCGTTCGCCGCCGCGCCGGGAGGGGACGGAAGGTGCGGAGCCTGAGATCCTCCCGCAGCTCCGCAAGAAACCCCTCCAGACCCCGCACGGACTCGATGTAGTAGGCGGTATCACCGTCCACTCCAGCCGTGCGCGCGCCCTTGTTGTTCCGCACCCGATCCCAGGCGACCAGCAGAAAGCCCGGATCGGCGACGAGATTGTGCAGATCATCGAACCTGCGATGAGGGTCATCACTGGCCCAACGGTGCAGCTTGGTCTGGATCTCCAGTACCCGGCGTTCCGCCTTGGGTAAGACGTATTCCAGCTCGTCGGTATTCACCAACGACCTCCCGGCATTCCAGCATCCGTACTGCTGACTTGCTGGCCCCCTTCGCCATGCGCGGACCTCTCGTCCGCTCGGACTACTACGGGCCTCCGCCCCATCCCACGCCTTCGACGGACGACGCATCTATCCCACGGACCCGGACGGATTCCGGGCAGTGGGAGTGGTGCGGGATGGTTCCCGTGTTCACGATGAATCGATCGATCAGTCCGGCATCCAGCTTTGCCCCGGCAGCATCGCCACGGTTACGCCGCAGGCTTTCACCATGGCCTCCCCACCGACACACCAAGTCGGCTACGGAGTCAACCCGCACAACAGACGGACTGTGCACTACAACCCGGCCCATATCCACCAGATTTGAGCCGGTGCCACGCTTACGGAGCTTTACCACTGATTCCTCTCGTATGCCCTCTGATCTCGCTCGCCGAACCCGGCCCGTCTGGCAGTTCCGAGCCGTCCCGGCTTTGTCAGCGCTGCTTTCCGCCCTCCCCGGCGTCTCCCGGGTCAGACTGCGCTCAGCTCCCCACCAGCCTGCTGCGACAGCCCGGCGAGGAGGTCTTGCACCTCCTTCGATTCACCGCGCCTCACGGCGCACGAGCGCCTCGTGGCGCACCCACGCGCTACGACTAACGCGACTACATCTTCAACGGCACCCTGACCGTGGCGGCGATCGTCATCTGGCTCCGAGACACCGTCCAAGAGCCATCAGAAGCGACCTAACGGCGAATTCTCAGGCGTCGGCGAAGTCAGTGGCGTCGGCGGTCTGCGCGGTGGCCTCCAGGTTCGCGCGCAAGGCAGCGACCTTCGCGGTGGCGTAGGCGTGGGCGTCCGAGCCGAGCAGCTGGCGCAGCGGGCCCTCGCCGCTGACAACCTGGCGGATGATCGCTTCCGCGCCCTTGACCGGGTTGCCCAGCTGGCTGCCCTGGAGCTTCAGGTGGTTCTCGGTCATCTCACGCAGACCCGGGTACGCATCCGTCGTCGAGGCGGGCAGCGCCAGCGAGTCGGTGGTGAGGAAATCGGTGCGGAAGTAGCCGGGTTCGACGATGGTGACCTTGACGTCGAAGCCGGCCATCTCCTGGGCCAGCGCTTCGGTGAGACCCTCGAGCGCGAACTTGCCCGCGCAATAGAGGCCCCAGCCCGGAACCGCGGTCAGCCCGAGAATCGACGACACGTTGACCACATGACCGCTCTTCTGCTCTCGAAGCACCGGCAGCGCGGCACGCAATACGTTCCACACCCCGACGACCTGGACGTCGAGCATGTCGCGAACCTCGCGGGCACTCGTCTCCTCCACCGCGGCCAGGTAGCCGTAGCCGGCATTGTTGACGACCACGTCGAGCCCGCCGAATCGCTCCGTGGCCTGGCGCACAGCCTGCCGGACCTGCTCGTCATCACGCAGATCAACGGTTAGCGGCAGCAGCCGCGAAGTGTCGACGCGGTCACCGAGGGCTGCCAGCAGCCGCTCCGTGGAACGGGTCGTCGCGGCGACCTGGTCGCCACGCTGCAGCAACTGCGTGACCAGCTCCAGGCCCAGACCGCGGGAAGTACCGGTCACGAACCAGGTCGCGGGTCGATCCGTCGGGAAACTCATGGGCGTCCTTTGTTCACGATTTCGATGATGCGCCTCCGGGCTGTTCCCGTAGTGGCGTGCTTCAACAGTGACCCGCCGCAAGCCCCTCTGGGGGCCTATCTCGCGCCCTGTGGAGGCGCGGTCTTCGAAACCTAGGACTCGCCGGTCCACCCAGGTCCCCGCCGGCTCAGAGATACTCGAACCCGTGAACAAAACCAACCAAGAACTCGCTGATTTCCTACGGCGTGCCCGCAGCCAGATCGACCCCGCCCGCGCAGGCCTGCCCCCCGACGGACGCGTCCGCCGCGTACCCGGCCTCCGCCGCGAAGAAGTCGCCCGCCTCGCCGGCGTATCCACCGACTACTACGCCCGCCTCGAACAAGGCCGCCGCATCACTCCCTCCGCCGCCGTCGTCGAAGCCATCGGCCGCGCCCTCGGCCTCGACGCCGCCGGACGCGCCCACCTCAACGACCTCATCGGCATGACCTCGGCACCCACCCCCCGCCGAAGCCACGACGTCCAACGCGTCCGCCCCGGCCTCTACCAGCTCCTCGACGCCCTCGACGGCGAACCCGCCCTCATCCTCGGCCGCCGCACCGACATCCTCGCCGCCAACCGCATGGCCAAAGCCCTCTTCACCGACTTCGACCAGCTCCCCGCCGCCCACCGCAACTACGCCCGCTGGATGTTCCTCGACGACGACGCCCGAGCCCTCTTCCTCGACTGGCCCGACCAAGCCCGCGCCGCCGTCGAAAGCCTCCGGTTCGAAGTCGGCCGCAACCCCGACGACCGCGCCACCACCGACCTCGTCACCGAACTACGCGAACGCAGCCGCCAATTCGACCAATGGTGGGAACAACACCGCGTCCACCAGCGCACCCACGGCTCCAAACGCCTCCGCCACAACCTCGTCGGAGACCTCACCGTCGAATACGAAACCCTCACCCTCCCCGGCGACCCCGAAACCACCCTGTTCATCTACACCACCGCACCGGAATCACCCTCACGACGAGCCATCGACATCCTCGCCAGCTGGACCGCAACATCCCCCACCCTCGAACCGAACCCCAACATCACCGAGCAGTAACGCCCATCCGAGTTCACCGGCAACAGCAGCATCGCGGGTCGATATCGACCTGCTGCAGGCCGCCGGATCGGCCCGTGCGTCGTTCGCCGACCAGCTGCTGATCATGCGCAGCGCCCTGTAACCGCCCCGGAATCACAAGGGGTTGCTCACTCACACGGTCAAACCACCGTCTGCGGATCATTATCGATGCGGCAGGTGCCGACCGGCTGCCACTGCGTCTGCGCGGCCCGCTGAATCGAGTCCGCCACATTGCTGCCGTCGGCGCCATCCGGCAGAGAGATGTGAACCGCCCCGGTTCGAAAGGAAACTCCGGACTGTCCCGGGCAAGGTGGAGTCGAGTTGCTTGGTTTCAGGCTACTGGCGGGGTGCGGAGTTCGTACTCCACCGGGCTCAGCAGGCCCAGGGCGGAGTGTCTGCGCTCTGCAGGACGCTCACCGAGCACGACTGCAAGATCGCCCCTTCCACGTAATACGCCCACAGGAGGCGCCTCGGAACTCCGTCCGCCCGTTCCGTGCGCGACGAGGAACTCAAGGAGCGGATCCAGGAGGTCTACACGTCCAACTACCGCCTCTACGGGGCCCGGAAGATCTGGCGCGAGCTGAACCGGCAGGGACATGTGGTGGCCCGCTGCACCGTCGAGCGCCTCATGCGCGAGCTCGGCATCACCGGCGCCATCCGGGGCAAGCGCGTCATCACCACGATCCCCGGCGGGCAGGCCGAGCGAGCCCCTGGCCTGGTCGACCGCGACTTCGTCGCCGCCGCTCGCTTCCGGCAGTGGCGTGACGCCGGTGTCTTCGAGGCCCTGCTGGAGGGTCTGATCGCGGAAGCCGCGAAGCGGGGTGAGATCGATCTGGTCCTGGTCAGCATCGACTCCACCACCGCGCGCGCTCACCACGACGCAGCCGGGATGCACCTGGACCAGGACGTCCTCACCGCGCTGGAGAAGGCTGCTACCGAGGCGGAAAGGCCAGGTCAAAAGGGGCAGTCTCGAAGAACAAGACGGACAGGACGCCGAAGCAGATCCCGGGCGGGAAGAACGACGACGCAACCGGCGCCGCCGAAAACTGAGGCTGAAGACCGCCCTCCTGGGACGCTCCAGGGGCGGGCAGACCAGCAAGGTCCACCTCGCCGCCGACCGCAAGTGCCGCCCGCTGGCGTTCGTACTGACCGCGGGCCAGGCTGCCGACAGCCCGCAATTCATCCCCGTCCTGGGGAAGTTACGGGTCCCAGGCCCCGTCGGCCGCCCTCGCACCCGGCCGGACACGGTCGCCGCCGACAAAGCCTATTCCTCCCGCGGCAACCGGGCCCACCTGCGCAGACGCGGCATCAAGGCAGTGATCCCGGAGAAGAAGGACCAGGCCGCCAACCGGAAGAAGAAGGGCTCCAGGGGCGGCCGGCCCGTCAGCCATGACACCGGCCTCTACAAAGAGAGGAACACCGTCGAACCCCTGATCAACAAACTCAAGGCCTGGCGAGGCATCGCCACCCGAAACGACAAGACCCCAGAAAGCTACCTCGCCGGCCTCCACCTGCGCGCCTCGATGATCTGGATCAAAGACCTCACCCGGACCACCAAATGATCACGACTCGATACGCGCCCTAATCGCCGTCATGCACAAGCTCACCATCGCGATCTGGCACATCCTCCGGAACAAGACCCGCTACCAGGACCTCGGTCCCGACTACTTCACCCGCCGAGACCCCGAACGTGCCATGCGCCGGATGACCAAGGAAGCCAACCATCTCGGCCTGACCGTACGCTTCGAACCCATCACCGCGACGGCCTGACCACACACTCAATTTTTCGTGTCAGAGTCTCTCATAGGGGCATCAACAGCTTCTTACTCCGTGCGGAGGCCGTCCGGGCGCATCAGGCGCAGGAGTGGGGGGACGCTGAGGGCTGTCACCACCAGGACTACCGCCGCGCCGATGCCTGTCATCGCCAGGACGCTCAGCCAGTCCACCGTCACCGCGGTGTCCGTCATCTTCAGCAGGACCGCGCCCAGGGCGAGGCCCACCACCAAGGCGAGGACCAGGCCCAGCGCGACCGGGATCGCGGTCTGCCACAGGACCGACAGGCACAGCGTGCGGCGCCGGGTGCCGAAGGCGATCAGCGCCGAGAGCAGCTTCTTTCGCTCGCGCAGTTGCTCCAGCTGGGAGACCAGCAGGCTCGCCCCGATCAGCGCGAGGACACAGGCCGCGCCGACGAACAGCCCGGTGCGGATGGAGTCGAACTCAGCGGTCCGCTCACTCTCCTTGAACACCGTGGGGGGCGCCATCGGGTCGATCTTCGCCGCGGTGTTGCGCACGAGCTCCTGCCCGTCCGGAACCGTCGCGTCGAGCTTGAGGTAGACCACCCCGTTGGCGGACGGGACCGCGGCGGCGGACAGGGCACTCGTGGTGAACAGGAACCCGCCCCGCTGCCAGCCCGTCGGATCCTTGCGCGGATCGGCCTTCTTGATGCCCTGCGGCACCGTCCAGGCCACTTCCTTGCCCTTCCCCAAGTCCTCGAAGAACGGGAGGATGAAGAGCTTCTTGCCGGGTTCGGCGAACTTCGGGGTCTGCGTGTCGTCCTGGGCACCGTGCACGGCGAACACGTCGCCGTCGCGGCACGAGGGCAGCTTCGCCACTTCGCGTAGGTCGGCGCAGTCGCCGACCGTGACTCCCACCCCCGTGTCGGGGTCCTTCTGGTCGGGGCTGAGCCAGGTGTCGGACAGCGCGACGGCATCGCGCACACCGCGGGTCTCGACGAGCTGCTGCCGTGCGTCGGCGAGGGAAACGGTCCTCGGTACGTAGACCTCCATCTGGGCGCGGGAGAGATCCTGGCCGGTGCGCTCCGTGTAGTCGTCCTGGACACCGGCGAACAGCATCTGCAGGGCGATCGCGCCGGCCACCGCGACCGCGATGCCGTTGACCATGCGGGCCGCGGTGCCGCTGCTCAGCTGCAGTCTGCGTAGGGCCAGTTGCCAGGAGACCGGGCCCGAGTTCAGGCGGGCCACGACGGCTTCCACGACCCATGGCAGCAGCGCGGTGATGCCGACGAGGAGCAGGATGACGCCGCCGGCCACCATGTACTCGTTGAATTCGCCGCTGTTGTTGCCCTTGCCGATCATCGGCGCGAGCAGGCCGAGACCGCCGAGCGGCAGCAGCAGCCGCCACCACAGCCGGCGCCGCGTGGGCTTGGCCGTACGCACCACGCCGAGCGGTTCGATGACCACGCCGCGCAGGGCGAGCAGCGTCACGACCACCGCGGCGGCCGGGACCGCGACGGCGATCAGGACGGCGAGTACGGGCGCCGGGTCCAGGTAGCTCGGGAAGACACTGAACCCGAAGAGCTCCACCGAACCGGCGATCTGGCGGCCGATCAGGAAGAAACCGATGCCGAAGAGCAGTCCGAGGAAGGCCCCGGCGAGTGCCTCTCCGGCGGCGATCCGGCGGGTCATCCGGCCGTCGGCGCCGACCAGCCGCAATGCGGCGAGTCTGCGGTCGCGCCGCTCGCCGCCGAAGCGTACGGCCGCGGCGATGAACACCCCGACCGGCATCAGCAGCACCACGAAGACCGTGAGGACGAGCAGAAGAAGGACCGGGTCCAGCTCCTCGGAGGGCCCCTTCGTCGCGTGGAAGGTGTCGATGCGGCGTGCGGTGATGAAGCCATTGTCGATCTGGGCCAGGTTCTGGCCGCCGGTGTAGTAGGCGAGTTCGGCCGAGCCGATCAGGCCGCTCTCCCCGATGGTTCCCGTGATGCGGTACGGCACTCGCTCGCGCAGCAGCTTGGCGTCCTTGGACTCCAGCAGTTCCTTCAGCGCGGGGGACACGAACATCTCGCCCGGCGCGGGGAACTTCTTGAGGCCGGGCGGCAGCGGCGCCCCGGGGCCCTCGGGCTCCAGCTGACGGCCGCGGACATCCAGTCCGCGGAACTCGGTGTCGACCCTGGCGACGAGCACGGTCGTGTCGCCCTTGGGCATGTCGGTCGGACTCTGGCCGACGTCCATACGCGCGTACTCACGGTCGGACCGTGCCTGCATCACGCTCGGGATGGCGGTGGTGAGCAGCAGCAGTGCCACGCCGAGACCCACGCCGACACCGGTGAGCAGGACACGTATCCAGCCCTCCCGGCCTCCGGTGAACGCGAACTTGACGCCCATGGCCAGGTCTCTGGACCACTGCCGCAGCATGGGGGTGTCGTGGCGGGGATCTCCCAAGGAGTTGAGCCTCGGGGAAGTCTCGGACGGGGCGGCGGTGGGCGAGGTGCCGGTGGTCATATCGCGCGCTCCATGTCCCGGGACTTCCCGTCCCGTACGACGATCTCGCGGTCCGAGTACGCGGCCACCCGCGCCTC
>NZ_RPDJ01000078.1 GCF_004023625.1 Streptomyces cavernae
CCTTCCAACCCCGTCAGTAGAGGCCCCCGGCCCGCCCGTCCGGTGCGCCCGGGACCCATAGACAGTGGCTACGGGCCCGCCCGTCCGGCCCGTTCCGACCCATGGGTCCCGTGCGCCCGCCCAGCCGTCAGGCCCGCCGCGCTCCCGAACGGGAGCTCGTGCGCGAGCGTGACCTCGCGCTCCGGCGGCCGTCCGGCCAGAGCTCCGGCTTTCGCTTGGCCGCCAGGTCCTCCGCCCAGCCGAACGCGACGATGCAGCCGCCGATGAGCACCCAGGTGAAAGCGAGCACCCCCCACGGGCTCTCCAGCAGCCAGGAGAAATGCCGCCACATCAGGTCGATGTTCCACAGGTGGTCCCACAGCGTCGCGGCGACCAGGATGCACATGTTGCTCCACAGGTAGACCGTCACCGCCCGGGAGTTGAGCAAAGTGATCGGTCGGTCCCAGCGGCGGAGCCTGCGGGGCCATTCCGACCATGACGGGCTGATGTGCAGCAGCATCAGCACGGTCGCGAAGGACCACAGGGCCTGCGCGAACGGTATCGAGTCGAGGTCGTTGCCCGGCCCGAAGTCGTGCGAGAACGCGTACCACAACCCCATGGCGCCGACGACCGGGGCCACGGACGGAACGATGTAGCGGGGCAGGCGCTGCAGGATGCCCTCCTGGTACGCCATGCCGAGGATCCAGCAGGCCCCGAACGTGCTGAAGTCGGTGAGGGCCGAGGGGATCCGCTCGCCGGGCAGTTCGAGATAGCCCTGGGAGAAGGCGGCCGACAGCGCGAGCGGGGTGAGGATCGTCACCACGGGCACCGCGCGCAGGGCCTTCAGCAGGACCGGCGAGAGCAGGACGTACCAGAGGTACGCGCGGATGTACCAGAGGGGACCGGCGAAGTCGGCGGCCCAGTTCTCGCCGATGAGGCCGTGGATGCCGGGCAGCCCCTCGCCGTACGGCGGATCGCTCAACGGGAGGATCCAGAACGCGAGGTGGCCCCACCACCAGAACGGGTGCCCTTCCGCGTCGGGCCCCCAGCCCTGCATCACCATGCCGGTGACGCCGATCGCGCCGAAGAGCCACAGCGGGGGAAGCAGCCGGCGGATCCTGCTCCGGATCACCTGGACCGGCGGACGCCTCAGCGAACGCGCCATGAGGTTCCCGGCGAGCGCGAACATCACGCCCATGGACGGGAACACCAGCGGCAGCCAGGCCCAGCCCGTGAGGTGGTAGAGGACGACACGGAAGAGGGCGATCGCCCGCAGGAAGTCGAAGTACCGGTCACGGCCGGGTTTGCCCGAGCCCTCCGGGGCCGTCGGCTCCGCCGTCCCCTCGGTACCGGACCCGGTGGTGCTGGGAGCGGGCGGGGGGACGGTCACCGTGCCCATTTCCTGCGTCGCCACCGGCGCGCCCGGGGCGTCCGGCACCCCGGGGAAGGCGGGGATCCTGGGCCCACCGGACGCGGGACGCCCGAGGTACGCCTCTTGGTACCCGGGGAAGTCCGGTCCGGGACCGCCCGGACTGCCCGGACTGCCCGGACTGCCCGGACTGCCCGGACTGCCCGGACTGCCCGGACTGCCCGGACTGCCCGGACTGCCAGGGCTGCGGGGGCTTCCGAGACCGGGGCTTCCTGGACGGGGGTTTCCGGGGCCACCGGGGCCGCTGGGGTATCCCGAACCGCCGGGGTGCCCCGAACCGCCTGGGTATCCCGAACCGCCCGGGTATCCCGAACCGCCCGGGTACCCGGAACTCCCACCGCTGCCCGCAGCGCCGGGGTATCCCGAACCACCGGGGCCGCCGAAACGGCCGCCGTCACCGAAACGGCCGCCGTCACCAGAACGGCTGCCGTCACCAGAACGATCCCCATCACCGGAACGGCCGCCGTCACCTGCGCTGCCAGAACTCCCAGGCGCATCGCCGAACCACGGAGTCCCCGATGAACCGGAGGAAGGTGAGCTCATCCGACCGGCCTCCGGTCCATCGCCTGCTGCTGGGCCCCGGCCCCCTGACCGGGCATAGACACCGCGCCCGTACGCCGCAGCTTCTGCCAGCGCAGTCGGCCACCGGTGAGAGCGGTGATCCAGGACTGGAGCAGTACGACGTACATGAGCTGGCGGTAGAGGATCTGCTGCAGCGGCAGCGAGATCAGGTGGGTCATGCGTTCCCGGTCCAGGCGGAAGGCGAGTGCCGCGCAGGCGGCCTGGATGGCCAGGACGCCGAGCCACGCGAGGATCGTCTTGCCGGTCGGGCCGAACACCAGCCCGTAGAGGAGGAACACGTCGATCAGCGGAGCCAGCAGCGGGGCCACCACCATGAACAGCGACACGAACGGCAGGCCCACACGGCCGAAGCGGCCGGAGTGGCCCCGTTCCACGATGGCCTTGCGGTGCTTCCAGATCGCCTGCATCGTGCCGTACGACCAGCGGTAGCGCTGCGACCACAGCTGCTGCACGGACTCCGGGGCCTCGGTCCACGCGCGCGCGTTCTCCGCGTACACCACGTCCCAGCCGTCGCGGTGCAGGGCCATGGTGATGTCGGTGTCCTCGGCGAGCGTGTCGTCGCTCATACCGCCGACCCGCTTCAGGGCGGTCCTGCGGAACGCGCCCACCGCACCGGGGATGGTCGGCATACAGCGCAGGATGTCGTACATCCGCCGGTCGAGGTTGAAGCCCATCACGTACTCGATGTGCTGCCAGGCGCCGATCAGCGAGTCGCGGTTGCCGACCTTGGCGTTGCCCGCGACGGCGCCCACCTTCGGGTTGCCGAAGGGCTGGACCAGTTCCCGGACCGTCGAGGGTTCGAAGACCGTGTCGCCGTCCATCATCACGATCAGGTCGTAACGGGCGTTGGCCACACCGCGGTTGAGAGCGGCCGGCTTGCCCGCGTTGAGCTGGCGCACAACACGTACGTTCGGCAGGCGCAGGCCCTCGACGATGCGTGCGGTGCCGTCGCTCGACCCGTCGTCCACGACGATCACTTCGATGGGATGGTCGCTCGCCACGAGGGAACGGACCGTCTTCTCGATGCACTTCGCCTCGTTGTAGGCGGGCACCAGGACCGACACCGGTTCGGTGACCGGCGGCCCCCAGCTGAAGCCGGGGCGGCGTACGCGACGGGCGTGGATGACGGACAGCAGCAGCATCATGCCGAAGCGGGCGATGACGAGGGTGCCGACCACGGCGAGGCCCACGACGAGGAAGCTGGTCGTGCTCTCCGAGGCCTGTACGGCCAGGACCCACGCCTTGCCCTTCATCAGCTCCAGGCCACCGACCTTGGAGTGGGCGCTCGGGGCGTTCAGCGCGGCGGTGAGGGTTTGGAACTCGTAGCCCTTGGCCTTGAGCTTGTCGATGTACTGGTCCAGGGCGGTGACGGTCTGGGAGCGGTCGCCACCGGAGTCGTGCATGAGCACGATGGCCCCGGACTTGCCCTTGGGCGTGGCATTGCTGACGATCTTGGCCGGCCCGGGCCGCTTCCAGTCCTCACTGTCGGCGTTGTTGACGACGGTGATGTAGCCGCGGCTGCCGATGTACTGGGTCACGGGCCAGGAGTTGTTGTCCATGCGGACGGCGAACGACGAGTACGGGGGGCGGAAGAGCGAGGTGCGGATGCCGGCCGCGCCCGCGAGCGCCAGCTGGTTCTGGGAGAGCTCCCAGTCGATGCGCCGCTTGGACTGGAAGGAGAGGTCGGGGTGGTTGAAGGTGTGCAGACCGATCTCGTGGCCCTCGTCCACCATCCGCTGGACGAGGTCCGGGTAACGCGAGGCCATGGTGCCGGTGATGAAGAAGACGGCCTTGGCGTCGTTCTTCTTCAGCACCTCGAGGACCTTGGGCGTCCACGTCGGGTCGGGGCCGTCGTCGAAGGTGAGTACGAGCTTCCGGTCGGGCAGGTCGAGGCTCTTCCCGTCGCCGTTGCGGCTGTCGATCACCGGGCCGCCCTCGAGGATCTCCTTCGGCACCTTGTCGTTGGAGGCGGGCGACTGGACGCGGTGGTCGGCGAGGATCTCGTTGTGCACGTACCCGCGCAGCATCAGCATCGCCATCAGCGCGACGAGGACGAGCGAGGGCAGCAGGTAGCGCATGGGCAGTCGGCGGCGCCGGGGGGACTTTGTTCCGGCGCTGCGACCGAGGGGAGGTGCCATCAGACGGTGTTCTCCGGGGACGCGGCGGGGCTCGGCTGTTCGATGGGGCCTTCGACGGGGCCCATGAGGGGACTGGGCGACGCGGGACCGTCCGCGACCGTGTCGACTCCGCCACCGACGGGGCCCGCGGTGTTGCTCGTCCCGGGAGTCGGTTCGGGGTCCGGGGACGGGTCCGCCGGCGGTGTCGTCTCGCCGTCCGGCACGGACGGGTCCGGATCCGGCTTGCTGGTCGCGCTCTTCGTGGGCTCCGGGTCTTCCGAGGCGCCCGGCTTCTTCGTGGTGGCGCTGCTGGACGGCACGGGCTTCCGGGTGGTGTCCGGCGCCGGCACGGTGCCTCCCACGCCCCACGGGCTGGTGCCGGGCGAGGCGCTTTGCGAGGGGGACGGCTCGGCGGAGGGGGTGGGCGCCGGTGAGTTCTCGACCTTGTCGGCCTCTTCCTCCTTGTCCTTCTGGCCCAGCCCCGGCAGCAAGGGCGCGCTGGAGTTGCCGGACAGCACGGTGCCCACGATGACCACCGCGTAGACCGCGCAGACAGCGCCGACGAGGAGGCCGATGCGGCGGTACAGACGGCTGCGCCGACCGGACTCGTCGACGAAGACCGGGGCGTCGGGCTCTTCGTTGGCGTTCTTCTTGCCCAGCAGCTCGCCGAGTTGGCGGCCCACGCCGTCGATCTGGACCGTCACCTCGTGCGGGTCGTAGGTGACGGGCAGCTCGGGCCCTTTCGGCCAGGCGCCGGTGTCCCGCTTGGTGCGCTGCACGGGCATGGCGAACGTCGGGTGGTCGGTGGCCGCCCGGGTGGGGCGGTTCACGCCCGGCCCGGCGGGCCCGCCCAGATGCATGGTCGGCCCACTCGCCGAGCCGGCGCCCGCCGCCCTTCCGGTGGGCCTGCCCGGGCTCGCGGCAGGAGGCGTGGACTTGCCCCCCAGGCCGATGGTCGGCCCGCCGGACTTGTCGGCGCCTGCCGCCGTCCCGCTCGGCCTGCCCGGGCTCGCGGCCGGTCCGAAGGAACCACCGGTGACCGGTCCGAAGGAACCACCGGTGGCCGGTCCGAAGGACTTGCCGGTGGCCGGTCCGGTCGGCTCGGCGGTGCCGGGTGCGGGGGACTCGTCCTTGTCCGTCACGGTACGAGCGATACGGTCCGGTCCCGACCAGGACGGCCGTCGGTCCTGCGCTCCGGCATCCGCGTCCGCCCGACGCCGCTCAGGGCTTACGGCGTCCTCGAAGCGCTTGGTGTCCTCGACCTTCTTGGCCGTGACTCCCTTGGCGTCCTCGACGCCGCCGACGCCCTCGACACTCTCGCGACTCTTGCCGCTTTCGCTGCGTTCCCCGCTTTCGCGGGTTTCGCCGGTTTCGCGGCTCTTGCCGTTCTCCGCCGAGACCGGCCGACCGTCGTCGCTCCGGTCACTGCGTACGCCCTCTCGCCGGCCCGGCTCATCAGCCTGGGACCGATCCGCCCGACCGGCATCCCGCCGCTCCGGTTGAGCGTCTTCTCGCCAATTTTCCACGCGCTCGCACATCCCCCCATGGGACTGAACCGGGTGCGCGTACGACTCCGGGCAGCCCACACTTGTCGTCCGGATCGGGCCCCCACCCGATCCGAGCGCCCCCCTTATCACACGGCGCCCGGACCACGAATGTAGCGCACAGAGGTGACACGCGTTGCTGCGCGTCCGTCCCGACTCATCATGATGAGTGCATCTGTGGCCGAAATC
Organism: Streptomyces cavernae; assembly: GCF_004023625.1. GTDB lineage: Bacteria > Actinomycetota > Actinomycetes > Streptomycetales > Streptomycetaceae > Streptomyces > Streptomyces cavernae. The sequence continues at coordinate 5,841 of NZ_RPDJ01000078.1, forward strand.
CAACTATCCGCTGGACAGATAAGCCACCCTTCTTCGTACGCGAGTTCGGCTGCCGCCGCCCTAAGGGCGTCAACTACCGGCCGACGGAGCCTCTCTCGTCACAGAAGTGATAGAGGCGACAGCGGAACGGGGTCAACCAAGGACCGCGGCACCCTCCCGCGCTTAGCAGGAAAATCCACAACTGCAAGGCCAGGGTTCCGTTTCTTGGCCATGATCTGCCGAACCCCCTCCGCACCGACCGCAGGCAGCACGAGCGGGGGCATTTCGGCCCGAACCCCTCGATCGAGTGACCGCCGCATCACGGTCGGTTTCAAGGCCGGCTTAGGGGTCCTTGCACTATGAGCGTCCGATGAGGTCGCGTGGTCTGGTGCCGTGCATCGCAAGGCGCCGGAGAGCCCTGGATGGGGGGTGCCCCCTGCTCGAGCGGAGCCGAGAGCTTGGGGGAGGAGCTACCTGGGCTTTTCGGCAACGCGGCGATGGGGGTGCCCCCTGCTCGAGCGCAGCCGAGAGCTTGGGGGAGCGGTGCCAGACCACGCGACCCGGGCGGGCATAGTGCAAGGACCCCTTAGTCCGCGCCACCGGACGACGAGGGGCCACCGGGAGGACGCGACTCCCGCAGACCCCTTTTCGCCAACCTCCACGCCCACCGCACCGCCTGAGTACCAACAGAACACCGCCGACAGACCGCAGCACCTCCGGCACTTTTGGCACTTCAGTCACGCAGACAGGTTTCTGGCACCTGAGGCACGCAGGACACCTCAGACACCAGCGCACTCGAGGCACATCAGCGCACACCCCATTGACGCAGCCGCAACCCCCACATACTTTCCACCGTCGAAGCGCTTCGACATCACGCATCGAATCGATTCGACGATCGGTGCGTGACGTCCTGATGCCCGCATACCCATCCGACTCCCCTGGAGGTACTGGATGTCGACGGCACGAAGGCGTGTGGTGGCGACAGCCGCGGCGGTGCTCGGCGGAACCCTTCTGCTGGCCTCCTGCGGCGGCTCGGACAGCGGGTCCTCCGACGGGAAGACCCTCAGGTTATGGCACTACGAAGCCCCCGACAGCGCGATGGGCGTGGCCTGGAACGAGGCCATCAAGGAGTTCGAGAGGACGCACCCGGGCGTTCGGGTCGAGTTCGAGGAAAAGGGCTTCGAACAGATCCAGAAGACCGCCCCGATGGTCCTCAACTCGGGCGACGCCCCCGACCTCATGGAGTACAACAAGGGCAACGCCACCGCCGGGTTGCTGTCCAGACAGGGACTGCTCACCGACCTCACCGCCGAGGTGACGAAACGCGGCTGGGACAAGAAGATCAGCGCCGGTGTCCGCACCACCAGCCAGTACGACACGAACGGCGTGATGGGCTCCGGCAACTGGTACGGCGTGCCCAACTACGCCGAGTACACGATGGTCTTCTACAACAAGGACCTCTTCGAGAAGCACGGGGTCGAGGAGCCCACCACCTTCGACGAACTGACCGCCGCCATGGACACCTTCGTCGACAAGGGCGTCACACCGCTCGCCAACGCCGGTGCCGAGTACATCGCCCATCAGTACCTCTACCAGCTCGCCCTGTCCAAGGCGGACCGCTCCTGGGTCGACTCCTACGAGCTGTACAAGGGCAGGACCGACTTCCGCGACGCCGCCTGGACGTACGGCGCCGAGACGTTCGCCGACTGGGTGAAGAAGGGCTACATCAGCGAGAAGTCCAGCAGTCTCAAGGCCGAGGACGCGGGTGTCTCCTTCATCCAGGGCAAGTTCCCGATCCTGTTCTCCGGCAGTTGGTGGTACGGCCGCTTCAAGGCGGAGAACAAGTTCGAGTGGGGCACGTTCCTGTGGCCCGGATCGAACATGACACTCGGCTCCGGCGGCAACCTGTGGGTGGTCCCCAAGGGCGCCAAGAACAAGGAACTCGCCTACGACTTCATCGACATCACCATGTCCGAGAAGATCCAGAACCTGCTCGGCAACAAGGGCGCGGTACCGGTCGCAGCCGACGCGTCCGCCATCACCGATCCACAGGCCAAGGCCCTCATCGACGACTTCAACACCCTCGCGGGGCGTGACGGCCTCGCCTTCTACCCGGACTGGCCCGTCCCCGGCTTCTACGACGTCCTCGTCGCCGAGACCCAGAAACTGATCAACGGCAGCGCGAAACCCGGCGAATACCTCGACGCGTTGCAGGAGGCGTACGACAAGGGCGTGCCGAAGACATGACGCTCACCGTCGAACGGGGCGGCCGGGTCGTCGAACAGCACACGGGCCGGGCCCGCCCGCGCCGCCCCCGCGACCCGTACGCCCTGTTCCTGCTGCCCGGTGTCCTCGCCTTCTGCGCGGTCGTCGTCGTGCCGTTCCTGATGAACACCGGGGTGAGCTTCACCGAATGGCAGGGAGTGGGCAGCCCCACGTGGTCGGGGCTCGCCAACTACCGCGAACTGCTGGACGACGACGAGTTCTGGGCGTCCTTCCGGCACAGCCTGTTCATGGTGGTGGCGATGGCGGCCGTACCGACGGCCATCGGGCTTGTCCTGGCCGCCGCGCTCTTCGACTTCGTCGGCAAGCACTTCGGCAGCAGGACGGCCGCCGTGCTGCGGGCCTGCTTCTACCTCCCGCAGGTGCTGCCGATCGCCGTCGCCGGCATCGTCTGGAGCTGGATCCTCGCTCCCGAGGGCGGTTCCCTCAACGAGCTGCTGAAGGCCGCCGGCCTGGGCTCCTGGCAGCAGGACTGGCTGGGCGATCCGGACCTCGCGCTGTACAGCGTCATGGGCGTGATGGTGTGGGTGCAGATCGGCTTCCCGCTGGTGGTGTTCATGGCGGGGCTGCAACGCGTCGACCCGCAGCTGTACGAGGCCGCCGAGCTGGACGGCGCGGGCTGGTGGCGCCGGTTCTGGCACATCACGCTGCCGCAGATCCGCCCGGAGACCTATGTGGTGCTGCTGTGGTGCACGATCGCCGCGCTCAAGGTCTTCGGCGCGGTGTACGTGCTCACCAAGGGCGGTCCCGGCGGGGCGACCAATGTGCCGTCCTACTTCTCCTTCACCACGTTCTTCGAGAAGACGCAGGTCGGGTACGGCGCCACGATCTCCACCGTGCTGACGGTGATCATCCTGGTGCTGGCCCTGATCGGGCTGAAGCTCCAGACGCGCGCGGAGGACGCCGAGGACGGGGTCCGGACGTGACCGCCGCGTGGAAGGGGCCCGGACATGAACAGACCTGACCACGGAACGCGAGGAGGGGGCCAGGACATGAAGGCGGAACCCGAGGAAGGGGCCCGTGCATGACCGCCGTGCGCCGCTACCCCGTCCTGCTCGCCCTGTGCGTGGGGGCCCTGTTCATGGTGCTGCCGTTCGCGATCGTCGCGGTCAACGCCGTCAAGTCCCCCGCGGAGTACTCCGCGAACGGCCCGCTGAGCCTTCCCGACGGCCTCTACCTCGACGGTCTGCAGAGCTTCTGGGAGCGCGTCGACTTCGGGCAGAAGCTGGTCAACTCGGTCCTGATCTCCGGGTCGGTGGCCGTCCTCGCGGTCGTGCTCTCCGTCCTCAACGCGTACGCGATCGGCATCGGCCGGATCAAGGGCCGCACCTGGGTGCTCGCCTTCTTCGTCCTGGCCAACATGCTGCCGCAGGAGGCGCTTGTGTACCCGGTCTACTTCCTGAGCAAGCAGGCGGGCCTCTACGACACCCGGCTCAGCGTGATCATCGTCTTCACCGTCATCCAGGCGGCGTTCGGCACCTATCTGCTCTCCGCCGTGCTGGGCCGGTTCCCGCGCGAGATCATCGAGGCCGCCCGTATCGACGGGGCGAACGCCTGGCAGGTGCTGTGGCGGATCGTGGTCCCCGTCAGCCGGCCGACCATCGGCGTCCTGCTGGTGTTCTTCTTCATCTGGACCTGGAACGAGTTCCTGCTGCCCCTGGTCATGCTGGTCTCCAACGACAACCAGACGGTGTCGGTGGCGCTCGGCGTCCTCCAGGGCCAGCGGCTGATGGACGCCACGATGACGAACGCGGCGGCCCTGCTGGGTGTCCTGCCCGCCATCGTCTTCTTCCTCGTCTTCCAGCGAACCCTCACCCGCGGTATCGCCGTGGGTGCCGTCAAGTAGACCAAGCAGGTCAAGTAGGGGGTTACCGCGTGAAGTTCACCGACGGCTACTGGCTGCTGCGCGAGGGGGTCACCGCCGCGTACCCCGTCGAGGTCCTCGATGTGACCGCCGGGCCCGGCACCCTCGACATCCACGCACCGACGCAGCCCATCCGCCACCGCGGGGACCTGTTGAAGGGACCGGTCGTGACGATCAGCGCACACGCCCCGATGCCGGACGTCATCGGCGTCACGTTCACGCACTTCGAGGGCGAGCAGCCGCGCGGCCCCGAATTCGAGCTCACTCGGGCCGAGTTCACTCCGCAGGTGTCGTACGACGACGACAACGCCCAGCTCACGGCTGGCCGGCTGAGCGTGCGGGTGTCCCGCACCGACCCCTGGCACATCGAGTTCCTCGCCCACGGCCGCACCCTGACCTCGAGCGGCTCCAAGGGCATGGGCATCATGCGCGACGCGGCCGGCGCCCACTATCTGCGCGAGCAACTCGGCCTGGGCATCGGCACGTCCGTCTACGGGCTCGGCGAACGCTTCGGTCCCCTGGTCAAGAACGGCCAGGTGGTGGACATATGGAACGCGGACGGCGGTACCGCCACCGAACAGGCCTACAAGAACGTGCCCTTTTACCTCACCGACGCGGGCTACGGCGTCTTCGTCGACCACCCCGGAAGGGTCTCCTTCGAGGTCGGCTCGGAGGCCGTCTCCCGCGTCCAGTTCAGCGTCGAGAGCCAGCAGCTCACGTACTACGTCATCTACGGTCCCACCCCCAAGGAGATCCTGCGCAAGTACACGGCCCTCACCGGCCGCCCGGCCCTGCCGCCCGCCTGGTCCTTCGGCCTGTGGCTGTCGACGTCCTTCACCACCTCCTACGACGAGGCCACCGTCACCTCCTTCATCGACGGCATGAAGGAACGCGACCTCCCGCTGTCCGTCTTCCACTTCGACTGCTTCTGGATGCGCGAGTTCAACTGGTGCGACTTCCGGTGGGATCCCCGGGTGTTCCCCGATCCGGAGGGCATGCTCGCCCGGCTCAAGGAACGCGGCCTGCGCATCAGCGTCTGGATCAACCCGTACATAGCCCAGCGCTCACCGCTGTTCGCGGAGGGCAAGGCCCTCGGCCATCTGCTGCGCAGACCCGACGGCAGCGTCTGGCAGTGGGACCTGTGGCAGCCGGGCATGGCGCTGGTGGACTTCACCAGCCCGGCCGCCCGCGAGTGGTACGCGGCCAAGCTGGAGGCCGTACTCGCGCAGGGCGTCGACTGCTTCAAGACGGACTTCGGCGAGCGAGTGCCGGTCGACGTGGCGTACGCGGACGGCTCCGACCCGGAGCGGATGCACAACTACTACACCTATCTGTACAACCGCACGGTCTTCGAGGTGCTGCGCAAGACCCGCGGCGAGAAGGAGGCCGTGGTCTTCGCCCGCTCGGCGACCGCGGGCAGCCAGCGCTTCCCGGTCCACTGGGGCGGCGACTGCGAGGCGACGTACGAGTCGATGGCGGAGTCGCTGCGCGGCGGGCTGTCGCTCGGGCTGACCGGGTTCGGCTACTGGAGCCACGACATCGGCGGTTTCGAGGGCACCCCGACACCCGCCCTGTTCAAACGGTGGGCCGCCTTCGGCCTGTTGTCCTCGCACAGCCGGCTGCACGGCTCGTCCTCGTACCGGGTGCCGTGGCTGTTCGACGAGGAATCCGTGGACGTGGTCCGTGAATTCACCCGGCTCAAGCTACGGCTCATGCCCTACCTCCACGAGGCCGCCCGCACCGCCCACACCGACGGTGTGCCGATGATGCGGGCGATGGTCCTGGAGTTCCCTGAGGACCCCGGCTGCGCCCACCTGGAACGCCAGTACATGCTCGGCCCGGACCTGCTCGTCGCACCCGTCTTCAGCGACGACGGGGACGTCTCCTACTACGTGCCCGAGGGCACCTGGACCCACTTCCTCACCGGCGAGACGGTCACCGGACCGCGCTGGGTCCGGGAGAGGCACGGCTTTCTGAGCCTGCCGCTGCTCGTCCGGCCGGGTGCGGTGATCCCGGTGGGCGCGGTGGACGACCGGCCCGACTACCCGTACGCGGACGGCGTGACGCTCCACGCCTACGGCCTGGCGCGCGGCGAGCAGGTGACCGTGCCGGTGGGCGGGGTGACCTTCACCGTCGTACGGGAGGGGGACACGCTCCGCGCCTCCGCGGACGACGCCTCGGCGCCCTGGGCACTGGCCTGCGGTGACCGTACGGTCCGAGCGAGGGCCGGAACGGGCTTCCTCTCCCTGGAACTACCCGATGCGGAGCGCGAGAGATGGTGAAGATCACCGATGTGGCACGGCACGCGGGGGTGTCCCCCAGCACCGTCTCGTACGCCCTCAGCGGCAAACGCCCGATCTCGGAGGAGACCCGGCAGCGCATCGAGGCCAGCATCCGCGAGCTGGGCTACCGGCCGCACGCGGGCGCCCGGGCGCTCGCCAGCAGCCGCTCGAACGTGATCGCGCTGGTGGTGCCCCTGCGGACGGGCATCCATGTACCGGTGGTGATGCAGTTCGCGGTGTCGGTGGTGACCAGCGCCCGCAGGCACGACCACGACGTGGTGCTGCTTCACGCAGGAGGAGGGCGAGGACGGACTGCGCCGGGTCGCGGACACGGCCCTGGTGGATGCGCTGATCGTGATGGACGTCCAGCTCCACGATCCCCGGCTGCCACTGCTGAGGGAGCTCGGCCTGCCGTCCGTGATGATCGGCTTCCCGGCCGAGCCCGACGGGCTGACCTGTATCGACCTCGACTTCAAGGCGGCGGGCGAGGTGTGCGTGGAACATCTGGTGCGGCTCGGGCACCGGGTTGTGGCGCTGGTCGGGTCGCCGCCCGCGGTTTACGTGCGCGAGACGGGGTTCGCCCAGCGCGTGGTCCAGGGCTTCACGGCGGCCGCCGCCCGGCAGGGGCTCGTGTCCTCCGTCCACCCCTGCGAGGCGACCCCCGCCGCGGCCCGCGTGATCGCCGAGCAACTCCTGCGGGAGCGACCGGCGTTGACCGGGGTCGTCGTGCACAACGAGGCGATCCTGGAGCCGCTGATCGACGCGTTCGAGGAGCTCGGGCTGCGGGTCCCCGTCGATCTGTCGGTGACCGCGATCTGCCCGGACGACCTGGCCGGACGCACCCGCCTCCCGGTCACCTCCGTGGACGTGCCGTCCGGCGAGGTGGGCGCCGGGGCGGTGGACCTGCTGATGAAGAAGCTGGCCGGCGCGACCGTCCCGGAGGCGACGCTGCTGCCGCCCAGGCTCACGGAGAGAGCGAGTACGGCATGTCGCTCGCTGGCGTGACCCCGGCCGGTCACAGGCATCCTCCTCCAGCTCCGCGGATTCCTCGCCGTCGGACCGTCGCCAACCGGGCCGCGACCGCGACCGCGAGGCCGATGCCCAGTCCGGCGGCGGGGCGGTCCGGGGAACAGCGTTGCTCCGTCGGACCAGTGAGTCCACATCGGAGTAACCCAGTTCGACCGACGTTCCCCCTGCGCTGATAGCCGACGTCCCCGCTCCAGGCATCTGCCTGAAGCGGGGACGTACCTACTTGGCCGTGTGGGCGGGCGGCGGAATGTCACCCCCGACTACAGCTGCCGGTCTCCTTGCCAGGTGACCGACGTCAGTGCGGCCAGGCCGCCCCCATTGGCCAGCCCCTTGTAGGTCACCCTCCGGGCAGGCCCCAGCTCGTGTGCGACACGCTTCGCCAGGTCCATCCCCTCGTGGAACAGCCGCTCCCACTCGGCGTCGTACTTGCCCTCCTCCCGGTCCCGCAGCTCCAGGTTCAGCGTGGTGTCGATGGCCTCGGCCCACTTGTAAAGAGCGGAGACGAGGTCGTCGGGCAGGTCCAAAGCGGCGGCGGGGTCGTCGGGGAAGAAGTCGCCGAACCCGTCGGAGCGCAGTGGACCGTACTTGTACTCGCCTTCGACCGTGATGTGGACCGGGTGGGGCGGGGTCCCATGGCTGTCGCGTTCCCAGTGCAGGCGGTCGCAGCCCCAGCACACCCACTTCGCCGTCCCGTGGCGTTCGTCCCAGTACCGCACCACCCAGGACGGGCCGAGGTGCCGGGCCAGGCGTTGCGCCATCTCCAGGCCCTGCTGGACGTGCTTGCGCAGGGCCGGGCGAGAGGCGAACCCCTCGGACGGACGGGAAAGCGACCACGAGCGCAGTGCGTCGGACAGGTCCGCGGGCAGGCCCAGCGCGGCGTCGTCCAGCGGGACGTTGCTAGTGAACGCGTCCACGTCCTCGTACCAGCCGCCTTCGTGCGGCCCGTAGACAGGAGACGGCTCGCTCCGGGCGTGGACCAGCACGTGCCGTGGTTCTTCGGGGGTCATGCGATGTTCCCTCCGATCACGTAGCCGTTGTCGCCCACGCCCCCGGGGCCGGCGTCCACTTCGCGCCGCCGAGCTCAACAGTCGCCCCTGCCACACTGTTTGTGCAAGGCAGCCCGCAGGTAGGCGATCAGATCACCGGTCGGCACTGTCCACTCCACGGCGTACACCAGGGCCGGGCGGCCATCTTCCAGCCTGACCCGGGCACCGGGACTGGGCGTGTTTCGGTCCGTGGTAGTCGCAGTGCGGCCCGCACTCGTGTTGCTTCGGGCGCGGGCCGCGGCTGCGGGATTTCGTGGTCGCTGCTACGCGGCCACGTGAGGTGCCGTTACCGCTGTTGCCGGAGTGGCACGACGTAGGGATCCAGACTCATTCGCACGTCTGAATCGGATACCTCTCGATTGCCCCCTACGCCATTCCATCCCTCAAGTTGCCTAATCGCATGGACGGGGACTCCCAATCCATGGAAGAAGCAGCTGGCAAACGCGAAGAAGGTCGCGTCGCTCCCGAGTTCCGCTTTCACCCATAGGGCGATATCCACCGTGTCGACACCGCGCATCGCACGCTCGCGAACGCCGAGCGCAATCAACTTGGGGTCCTTCATTTCCAGAACACCACCTCAACCTTGGTGTAATTACCGGGAGTGCCTACCAGTTTCACGATGTCAATCTCCCCGTTGAATCCATATTTGGCGGCCATCTTGCCGGTGAAAGTCAGTCGTGCTGCTTCCTCATGGCTCAACATGAGACTCTGTATACCAGCATTGAAGCTGTCCAGATTGTCCTTCATGTCGCCGCCGCCCAGCCAGGTACCCCGGATCCCCTTTGCATTTCCGCCGATCTTCGCCATGACGTCGGCAATCATTTCGCTGCCAGTCGGCGTCAGACCCTCTTCGGCGAGAACCAGGAGATTCAGGATCCCATCGTTGTCGATGGAACCCATCACCCCATGACTTCCGCTGCCGTAGTCGTCCGCCCACTCAGTACAAGGGGAGCTACTGACACGGGCAGCCTTGGCGTCGGCCCGGAACAGGCTCTTTCCGGCGGGTTTGCCCTTCAGGCAGCGTTCGCGCAGCTCCTTGATGAGCTTACTAGTGATACCGGCGATGGCCTGTTCCGACAGCCCTGCGGCACGCAGGCCCCCGTAGGCGTCGGCGAAACCGATGCCAAGCCTCAGCGAGGCATCGGCTGCCTTGATGGCGTCAGCGATGGGCCTCAGGATCTTACCGGCGAACAGTGTCGCGACGTCGAAGGCGACCCAGCCGCACTGGCTGCCGTCTCCGCCTCTACCGCCGGGGATGAGCTTTTGGAAGCACTTGATCCAGCTGCCGAAGATGACGTCCACCGGGTCGATGCCCGCTTGGAACTCGGCCACCGTGATCGTGTGCGTGACCTTCTGGGTTACCTCGGTAACGTGCGGTCCCACGTAGGTGGTCGCGCCGGCCGGGCACATGTACTTCATCGGGTCGATGCCGGCGGCGTCGCACACGTAGAGGCTGAGGTAGGCCTTGAGACGGAACTCCACGGTCATCGTGCAGCCGCCGGTGTAGACGACCGGGGTGTACCACTTGTCGCAGGCGTCCGTCTTCGCCAGGGTCTTGGGTTCTCCGATCTTCTCGTAGCGGTCGACCTTGTAGAACATGTTGCCGATGGAGCCGTCCTGGTCGACGACGGTGCCGGCGTCGACGTCCTTGCCCTTCTCGGCCCTTTCGGCTCGGTCGGCGGCTTCCTGGGCTTCCCTGGCGTACCTTTCGGCGTCCTTGGCGGCCTGTTCGGCTTCGGTCGCGGCGGCGTCGGCGCGGTCGGCCGCGGCGCGGGCGTCCTTGGCGGCCTGTTCGGCCTCCGATGCGGCCGCGCGGGCTGCTGCCGCGTCGAGAGCGGCCTGGTCGGCGGAGGCGCGGGCTTCCTTGGCGTAGCCCTCGGCGCGCCCGGCGGCCCGGTCGGCTGCGGCGGCGTCCTCGGTGGCCTGGCGCTGATACTCGATCGAGCGGGCCAGTGACTGGCTGGCCTTGGACGCGGCCAGGGCGGCGTCGGCGGCGTAGCCGAGGGCCTCCTTGGCGTAGCCGCGGGCGTCCGCCGCGTGTCCGGCGGCGTTGGCGGCGTGCTGGTAGGCGGCCTTGGCATCCCCCTTCGCCTGCTCGGCGAGTGCCTTGGCTGCGGCGGCCTCCTCCTTGGCGTTCTTGGCGTGGGCGTCGGCGACGGCCTTTTGCTGCTCGGCGATGGACTTCGACGCCTGCCCGGTCAGCACCACCAGGCCGGCGGCCGAGTCGGTGGTGACGTACGGGGAGCCGAGCTGGATGGCGTCGTTGGCCGGCTGGGCGACCTGCGCGGCGGCGTTGCCGGCGTCCACGGCGGCCTGGGCGGTGACGTGGGCGAAGCCCGCGGCCTTCGCCGAGGCCATCAGGGCCTTGGCGGCCTCCTTGTTCGCCTCGTCCGCCTCGGACTTGGCGGTCTTGGCGTGCTTCTCCGCCTCATCCGCCAACTCGACAGCCGTCTTCGCCTCGTCGGCAGCGTGAGCGGCGGCCTTGATGGCGTCCGCCACGGCGGCGGTCGCGGTCTTCACCGCAGCGTCCGCGCGCAGCTTCGCCGCCTGCGCACCATCGGCGTTCGCACGGGCCCGCTTGGCGGCAGCCTCGGCGCGGGTAGCCGCGGCGTCCGCGTCGGCTGCGGCCTTCGTCGCGGCGCCGGCCGCAGAACGGGCCCTGCCGGCAGCCGCTTCCGCATCGTCCGCGTGCCCGTCCGCCTCGTTGGCGGCGGCACGAGCAGCGGTCGCCGCGCCTCCTGCTTTCAGGGAGTCGGCGTAGGCGCCCAGGGCGTCGGCCTTCGCGCGGTCCGCCTCGGCCTTCTGCTCCGCGTCCCACGCGTCGTCCCGCTTGGCTTTCGCGTCGTCGCGGGCCTTGACCGCGTCGTTCTTCCGCGCAACCGCGGTGGCCTCGGCGGATTCGGCCTTGTCCTTGGCGTCCTTGGCCTTCGACGCCTCGGCCTGAGCGGTCTCCTTGTGCCGGGCTGCCTCGGCCTGCTTGGCCTCGGCGGTCTCCTTCTCCTTCTTCGCCGTCTTCTCTTCGGCCTCCGCGGCCAACCGCTTGGCGTGCGCGTCGGCGGCAGCCGCCTTCGCGTCACCCTCGGCCTTCAACGCGACGGCGAGCTTGGCCTCCGCGGTCTCCTTGTCCTTCTTGGCATTGTCCCGGTGCACCTTCGCCGCATCCGCTGCGGCCTTCGCCTGCAACTCGGCGGCGTGCGCGGCCTCTTTACGGAACTCCGCCTTCGCCTGCGCGGCCTGAGCCAGCGCACGCTGCGAGATCGTCTCACTGTCCGCGGCCGCGGCACGGGTGGCCGCCTCAGCGGTCTCACCCGCCTTCACCATTGCCGCCAGCGCAGCAGCCGCACCATTGGTGACCTGGGCCTTCTGCTGACCCACCAGCAGACCACGACCCCGCGGAGCACCGGCCTGATCAGCGAGCGTGTAGGCGGCCTGCTCAGCGGTGTCCGACGTGGTGACGGCCTTCTGCGCGGCGGTGAGCTGAGTCTTCAGGACAGTCAGTTGCTTCTTCGCCGCTGCCTGAGCGGCCGTGATACCGGCCTTGGCCTTGTCGAACTGCGCCTTCGGCGGAACCGTCCCGGTGTGCCCGGACGGCTTGATCCTGAACTTCTGCGGGTTGCCGCCGGAGCACGTCCACAACCGCGCATCCGTGCTGTTGGTGAAGTTGGCCAGGTCGAGGCACTTGTCCGTGGCAGTGTTTTTCAGCGCCGTGGCGGCACGCAGGTTGTACTCCCACGTCTGCGCCGGAGAGCTGTTGCACGTCCAGATCTGGATCTTCGTGCCGTTCGCCGAGTTCGTCCCCGACACATCCAGGCACTTCAGGGAATTGACGTTGCGCAGGTGCAGGCCCTTGTCGTCGCCGTAGACCTCCCACTGCTGCTGCGCCTTGCCGTTGCAGGTGTAGATCTGCACCGGCGAGCCGTTGGTCTTCGCGCCACCCGGGATGTCGAGGCACTTGCCCGACGCGCCCGGCACCTCGATCACCGCCGGCGCGGCCCCGACATAACCGACGCCGCCCGCGGACCAGTAGTCCTGCCAGCGCGTGAGGTGGTCGGCCGTCCACGAGTGGCCGAGCATGTCGCCCAGCGCCTTCGCGCCCGCGGCCAGCGCCTTGGTGGCGTCGGTGTTCGCGGCCAGGATCTGGTTGCGCTGCGCGGCCTGCGCGGAGATCTCCTGCTGCCACTCGGTGGCGGCGGTCGCGGAGATGCCGCCCAGCACCTTGCTCGGGTCGATCGGGTCACGCCACGCACACGCGGCGAACCGGGTCTTCATGTCCTCGACCGCGATGCGGTACTCCGCCGTGCCCGACTGCGGGGCCGTACGGGGGAAACCACCGGAGGCGAGGAAGAGACGGGCATTGTCCGCACCGGTGGGCTCCAGGTCCCACTCGGACAGATGCTTGAAGGCGTCCCGCTCGGCGAGCGCACGGTTCCACTCGTCTCTGGGCAGGCCAGGGTCCGGGTTCTTGCCGTACAGCGGGATACCAAGGTCCTTGACCGCCTTGACCGTCGCCGCGTCAGCCTTCGGCGTCGAGTCCTCGTAGAAGTTGCTCTCGTCCTTCCAAAACCGGTCCGAGGTCCACTTCGTCAGCCCCGTCTGGCCGTAGAAGTCGTCCTTGCCGTCATCCGCCGTTCCCGGAGGCCAGTGGAAACCGGTCTCAGTGAAGCCGGCCGGAGTGGTCAGCCCGTCGAGAGGCTTCTTCCATCCGTCCCGCAGCGCGTGAAGGGCATCCAGCTCCTTGCTCGCCGCGTCCTTGTCCTTCTGGTACGCCGTCGCGAGCGGGGTGTCCTTCCACCGCTCCCGGTCGGCCAGCTCACGCAACTTGGCCGGGGTCTGGTTCAGGCCGCCCTGAGCGGTCGTCGCCATCGACGGCCCGCCCAGGCGCAGCACATCAGCCATCAGACACTGGTCCTGCCGCAACTGCTCGGCAGCCGTGTCCTCGTTCCAGTCGTACGAGTCACCCGCCGGCGCGGCGCGTCCTCCGCCGTCCCGGTTGAGCAGGTCGGGCTGGACGGCAAGGCCGCCGAGGACGGCCAGGGCGGCAACGGACGTGATGACAGGAGTGAGAATCGCGGATCTTCGTGATCTGGGTCCGAACAACCCTGGCCTGCGCAACGGGGCATCCCTTCGTAGTGCATGAGGGCAGGCCGAGGCGACCGACCGAAGTGACGGAGCGCTGTGTGACACAGCCCGTCTTTCGGTGCGGAGACAGGAGCAGTGGACGGTGCAGACCGAGACTCAGCCCAGAGTGAGCCGGTCACGCGGCATGACAGCCAGTTCCCCGTGGCGACGCTGTTCCCCCGGCCGCCGGTTGACACGCGCGATGGCGGAGTGGTCTGGATCCGCCTGTTCGCGGCGATCACAATACGCGCACATGAACGGGACAGGACAAGTCAAGTTTTGGTGACGGAGAGGACTGGCGCGAACGTGCAAGCCAAGGCCCACGGTTCTCGGCGTGCACAACGTCCGCGCTCAGGCTGGGGATTACCTGTGTGGCAGATGTGAAGATCTGCGCAGGCCTGAGTCGATCACCACACCAGAGTTGGCCGGAAACTGCCTCTCACTCACCAGGTCCGGGGTTGGCCTGGAGCGCGAACCACACGGTCTCGCGGGGCGTGGGCAGCATGTCTGCCTCGCCCGCGCAGCAATCACGACTTTTCGTGATCCGCTTGCGACGCACAGTCGCGACCCTCCAGCGTTCGCGACAACAAACAACCCCGGTCGGGTGCTACCAACACCCGCCGGGGTCTCAGTAGCTGTTGTCGTTCCGATCTTGAGGGCTGCACGTCGAACGGGGTGCTCGATCGGGTGGTTGCCGCCGGCTGCGGGCATGACGGCAGGGCCTCTTGGTAGCTCGGGGTTGCGAAGCCAACCGAGAT
>NZ_RPDJ01000079.1 GCF_004023625.1 Streptomyces cavernae
CCGTGCTGCAGGCGTCAGCCCGCCCCCATCCGCATATCTCACGCACCACGGACTACCGGCAACACCGCACCCACATCAGGAAGTTCAGCAAACATCACCCTAACGAGCCGAGATCAGTAACGGCGGGGTGTGAAGCGGAGCGTTCAAGCCCAAGAGCGTCCTGGCCATCGGGGCGCAACAGGTGAGGGGAAGGCTGGACGGGCGAACGCAAGTGAACCCCTGATGATGCCTCATGACGCGAAGACCGCGTCGATGGCGTGTTGGCGGCGGTCACAGGACCTGATGCTGGAAGGCACCAAGCGACCTTCGGGTAACTGAGCCCGGAGGGAGGACACCGCTGGTCCCGGGGTAGAGGGGGCGCCCCACCCCAGTCGCGTCTTACTGAGATGTGTGCATCGTGAAGTTGCAGGTCGCGGGGCTGGTGTGAGGGATCGGAGAGATACTCGCACTGGTCGTCGGCCGGTGTCCACGCCGAAGATCGTCCGACCTGTCGGCGGGAGCCGTTCTCGGTTCTGCTGCGTTCGCAGTCGCCGGTGTAGCTCCTACGATCCGCGACCGGGGTCGGTGCGCCGGGAAGCATCGAGAGGGTGCGGGGATGCAGGAGGTGGAACGGATCACGGTTCGCCGGAGTGAATGGGTGCGCCGACGTGGGCGACCGCGCTGGTGAGGGCTCTGCTGGTCCTGACGAACGGTGAAGGCGCCCGCCGACCGCCGATCTTGACCAGAGTCATACGCCCGCGACCAGCTTGATCATCCTCAACCCTGCGCACACCAGCGCCGCAACCTGCAACTTTCACGATGCGCGCAGATCAATAGTGTCTGCCTCGGCCATCGCCCTGATCGTGTCGACCAGACTTGCACCATCCCCGCGACGCGCCCACAAGCGGGCCGGGACACGCTTGCTTCCATGAGCCGAGCCGATACCCGAGAAGCCGCCCCCACTCGCGCTTTATGGCCGTCGCGCGGTCACCCGCGCTGAGCCTGGGTCCCTTTACGGTGTGTCCACAGCCGACGGCTTATCCACCACAGATCGCTGCACAGAAGCAGCACTGCCAGAGCGTACAGCCCCCAGGCCCGGCCCTCGTCGATATTGGTGGCCAGCCAATACACCGGCAGCGTCAGCAGCACCCACCCGTAGGTGCTCTCCCGCAACCACCACGGCGTATGCCGTGACTCGTGCTCGGCCAGCCGCAGTGCGTAGTCCTCGACCGGGCCGAACTCCTCCTGCGGTGTGCGGCCAGTGTCGGCCAGGTGTACGGCTGCTTCCGCGGTCAGCTCGCGCGCCCGCTCCGGGACCAGGTCATGTCGGCCTTCCAGCAGCCCGGAGAGGTCCCGCAGCCACTGGTCGGATTCCTGCCGGGAGTCCTGACCGGCGTCCTGACCGGAACGCTGCGGCCGGGGGCTGTCGTCGCGGTTCCATCCCCAAACGATCAGAACGATCCCGACCAGCGTGAGCGCCGGTGCGGGCACCGGGAACAGCTCGTGGCGCGGAAGCCCTTGGAACGCCACTGCGCCCAACACGATGCCGAGCGCAATGCCGCCGATCGCCCACAGCGCGGCCCGCGGCTTGCCGTCCGTCCGCAGGAAGCGGATCACCTGTATGCCCACCAGGGTGCACATCAGGAGCGCTGTGCCGCACAGTCCGGCCCAGTTCACCGGCAGCATCAGGCCCGTATCGATCCAGCCCCATCCGGAGAGCACCGTCCCCATGAGTCCGACAGACATCAGCGCCGCGGATACGTAAACGTTGTCGGGAGCCGCCGGACCGCGTTCCGCGACGACAGTCCCGGCGAATTCCCCCGGCGAGCCGAAAGCCTCTTTCGGGCTCCTCGCCGCTCTCCGCGTAGTGCTGCGTCACCTCGTCCAGCCTCGCGTCGGCGAGTTTCTCGCCGATCCCGCGCACGGCCAGCTCCAGCCGCACCCGTGCCTGCCACGTCTCCAGGGATTCTTTCGTCATTCCTGACCCTTTCCAGTCTGGTCGAGGAGGCGGCCCATCGCCGCGGTGAACTCGTGCCAGCGCACGGTGTCTTCACCCAGCCTGGCGCGGCCGGAGCCGGTGAGCCGGTAGACCTTGCGCCCCGGCCCGCCTTCTCCGGCCTCCCAGTGCGACTCGACCAGCCCCGCACCCTCCATCCGCCCGAGCACCGGGTACAGCGCGCCGCCACGGAGACCGCCGAGCCCGCACTGCTCGATGCGCTGAGCGAGTGCGTAGCCGTGTCGGTCGGACTCGGCCAGTGCCGCAGCCACCGCGAGTTCCAGCGCCCCGCGCAGCCAGCTCGTCGCCGCGTCCGCCACTGAACACACCCCCGAGTAGATTCAAATCATCACTATTCTGATTTTAGACTAGTGGGATCCTGAGGTGGGTGCCGTCAACGCGCCCGCGGAAAGACGGGTTCGCCGCGGGCGGAACCGGAGGCAAGGGAACGGGAATGGAACGACTGCCGTCGGCACCCCGCCCTGTATGTGTTCAACCGCCCGACGTCGGGCGGCACGGGCAGGTCCGGGGCGGTAGTCCAGCGACAAGATCATCCGTCAGCGGGTGACTTCCTGGTTTGTCAGCACGAGCAGGGCTCGCACCAGCGCGGTCGCCCACTTCGGATCGGTGCGGACCTTGCCGAGGACGCGCCAGTTCTTGAGATGGGCGAAGCCATGCTCGACCGGGGCCCGCACCGCGGCCAGTGCCTTGTTGGACAGTTTCTGATCGCGGGTCAGGGGCCGGTTTTGGGCCGCCTTGTAGCCGCAGATCACTGCCGGGTCGGCCCAAGTCGGCGATTGCGCCGAGCCGGCGGCCCGCAGGTGGGCGGTGAGTTTGTGGTGTCGGCAGGCGGTGATCTCGGATGTGCGTCCGGGCCGCACCGCGGAGATCCATACCAGTCGGCCGCGGTCGTCGGTGAGCGCGATCACGAGCAGGCCGTGGCATGTGTGCTTGCCGGAGTGTGCGCCGTGAGGCGCTCGTTGTTCGAGTGGCGGTGACAGGACGCCACCGCCGTCCTGTCGCAGCAGGGCGGTTGAAGCTGGGGGCAGCCTGAACCGGGAGGTGCCGGGGACGGCGGGAAGCAGCCCCGACAACGCCGGGAGGTGCCAGTACTGCCAGATGGCGCGGGTCCGGCAAGCGAGACGGAGAGGAGTACGCGAGGAAACCGCGTCTACGCCTCCTTTTGGCACGCCAGCTCGAACCTGGTGGATGAGGGCTGGATGCGGTGCGTCCCTGCTGGATATTCGGCTGGCGGGGAACTTTCCGGGTGGTCTATTTCGGTCGCGCGGGGAGGCCACGGTGAAGTGCTGCGGGGTAGCCGTGGCGAGGCCGCGGGGGCATAGCCGGGCTCCTACTCCGACGATCGAACAGCGAGCGAACATGGGAACCGTCCCGGCTCCGCCCGCCTGCCGCGCATCCAGCTCGGGCGGAGGGCTGGGTCCAGCTCGGCCGATCGGACCGGGACGGGGCGGAGCCGCCGTAGTACTCCGAGCCGGGGAGAGCCCGGCACATGGGGAAGGGCGGCAGTGGTTTCGAGAAGGGAAGGAGGCTGCAATGCCGAAAGACGCACCGCTGAACGGTGGTGCTCCCGAGGGCCCGTTGAGGCCTCACCAGCGGGTATCGGGGATACAGACCAAGCTTCACCGTTGGGCGGCGGCTGACCATGGCCGCAGGTTCGACGATCTGTTCAACCTCGTATCAGCACGAGCACCCCATCGAGACAGCACGCCAGCCCCGCTGACCAGCCGTATCAGGATGACGGGCCTCATTGAGATTCCCTTCCCTTGGTGGGTGGGCGTCAGTCGACGCCGTAGTCGAAGACGTCGTCGGTGTAGTCGTCGAGGATCTCGCCGACGGCCTCGCGTAGCCGCTGGGCGAATCTCGTCAGCGACCTCCGGGCTGCACACGATCTGCAGCCGATGTTGCGGAAGCCGGGGTCGTCGCCGGCCGGGACAGGTTCGGCGTGTCCGTCATTGCCAGTCCAGCTGCTTCTCCCAGTCGAGTAAGTCGGAGGCTTCCACCTGGTGCTGGTATTCGTCCGAGGCCTTGCGGTTCGCCTCGCGTTCCGCATTGTTCTTCGGGTTCGGGAACGGGTTGAGCCGTAGCACGGTAGTTGTCACCATCGGTCTCCACTGACCTGCGGCTTCGACTGGGCGAAGCACGATGATTGTCACCAGGGCGGCGCGCCGTCTGTCACCAGCAGCGCGCAAAGGAGGATCGGTGTCCCTCGCTCCGGCGCTCCGCCAGTCGTCTGAGCTGCCCAGCAGCCTCGGCGGATGGAGCTGTGGCTGTGTCAGAAGCCGTGCGCCCGGCCGTGACAGAAGCCGCTTCAACCGGTCACAGACCGGGGACATCCCTGACCCTCTTGAGCACCGAGCTGACCGCGTCCACCACGGCGTTGTGCCGCCTGGCGTGCGCCGCCCGGTCCGCCGGCACCAGCCGCGCGGCGGCCTGCACGGCGTAGGCGTCCGGATCACCGAAGACGGTCTGCGGGTGCTTTCCCGTATCCGCGCAATGCGCCGTGACATCCTTGACCGCCTGGAGCACGACTGCCCGGTCCACGCCCGGCTGCATGGCCAGCCGTACTTGGAAACGCGCCATCCACTTTTCGCGGTCCTTCTCCCTTGCCGCGTCCGTCGTCTGGTCCTTCTTCGCCACGTGCTCTCCCGGGTGATCGGCAGCCGTCCGTCATGGAGTTGGACGCCGAGGCATCGATGTGGGTTGCGGAAGCGAGAAAATTTCAGATGACTGCATGGGGCCGCACCAGCTCTACCGACCGGTCCACTACCTCGCTCCATCTGAGACACCCCAGGTCCGGGTCCGGGCTCTGCCTCACCTTCGGCGGACGGGTCAGTTTGGCTGGTCATTTTCCAGGGAGGGGGTGGGAGGGAGGTGCTGGTAAGCCGCTCGGCCTCGGCCCACAGGCGTGTGCCGACGTCGGGGTCGAGGGCGCGGCGGGTGAGCCGAGCGGTGGTGGTCGGGCCGACCAACCCCAGGCGGCTGGGGCCGTCGTAGGCGCCTGCCGTGGCATCGGGGCTGGTCGCCGCGTGGAGCAGTGGCTCGGTGCCGGGTTCGACACCCTGTGAGGGCGTGATCTTCCACATGATTCGCTGTTTCATACTCGGTTTGCCACCGAGAGCGGGGCCTGCCTTCGTGAGGTTGGTTCGGGTGTATCCCGGGTGCGCCGCGGTGCTCATGAGATTCCAGCCACGCTCGGCGGCGACTGCGGCCAGCCGCACGGTCAGGATGAGGTCGGCGAGCTTGGACTGGGCGTACGAACCGTAGGGGGTGTAGCCGCGGTGCTCCCATTGGAGGTCGTCGAAGTCGATACGGCCGAAGTTGGCCGCGCCACCAAGCTGAAGGCAACCACCCCCAAGCCATACCCGGCGCCACTGGATCCTCCGGACTGTACGACAGCCCATCCGACCCATCAACAACGTAGGACCACCCCCAGGTCATCGGTTCGACAGGGGGGAACAGTCATGCCGGGCCCGGAGGCCAGCGGCCCTCTTGCAGGACCGCGGAAAAGATAACTGTGAGAGTTCTTCTGCGGCCCGGGATGGGTTGCTGCCAGGCTCGGCACTCGTGATCCGGCATGACTCGCAAGATAACTGGCGTCTCGTCAGAGGCTGCCGTTCCCCCGAGATGTCTGCCGGACGCGGGCGTCGGCCCGGCCCACCCGTTGGCTTGATCAGCAGCTTGTCCGCCTTCTGGCGTGACTCATCACAGTTCCGCCACGTGGTGACTCCACCCAGGCCGACGCCGTTACGGTCGTCCGCCCGGAGGAGAACAACCGCATGACCATGCTCGCAGAACAAGTCGATGGCGTCATCGGCGTCGACACCCACCGCGACACCCTCGCCGCAGCCGCCATCAGCCCCATCGGCGCCGTCCTGGCCAGCACCAATTCCCCGGCCAACGCCCGCGGCTATCGGCGCCTGCTGGACTTCGCCCGCCAGCAGGTTCCCGGCCGCCGCTGCTGGGCCTGGAAGGCATCGGCAGTTACGGCGCCGGCCTCGCGGTCTTCCTGAACCAGGCTGGCGAGCAGGTCGTTGAGGTCTGCCGCCCAAAACGAGCGGCCAACCGCGGAGGCCGCAAGACCGACATGCTTGACGCCATCCGGGCCACCAAGGAGGCCCTGGCCACCGAGCATCTGATCCACCCCCGCCTCCGCGGCGAACGCGAGGCACTGCGGGTGCTGCTTGCGACCCGTCACGGAGCAGTCCTCGCCTCCACCGCTGCGATCAACCAGCTCAAGGCCCTGGTCTCTGCGCCGGACGAGCTCCGCGCCGAGCTGCGGAAGCTCGGGCGCCCCGCCCAGATTGCCCACTGCGCTCAGTTCCGCGACCGTCCGGCCCAGGACCTCGAGCACCGGATGCCGGTGCGAGCCATGCGGTCCACGGCGCAGCGCATCCAGGCTCTGCAGGCCGAGGCCAGGGAACTTGAGAACGAGATCCTTGCCCTGGTACGGCAGCAGGCCCCCGAGCTTCTCGGCTTGCGCGGAGTCGGACCGATCACCGCCGCCCAGATCTTGGTCAGCTGGTCTCACCAGGGACGGTTCCGCTCGGAAGCCGCGTTCGCCGCCTTCGCTGGTGTTTCGCCGATTCCTGCCTCGTCCGGGCTGACCAACCGGCACCGTCTCAACCGCGGCGGCGACCGGCAGCTCAACCGGGCCATGCACACGATCACCTTGATCCGGATGCGACTCGACTCTTCCACGAAGACGTACGTCGCACGCAAGATCGCCGAAGGGAAGACCTCCCGTGACGCCCAGCGATGCCTCAAGCGGGTGATCTGCCGCCAGATCTTCAAGATCCTTGAGCGCGACGACCGGAAGCAACTCGGCAACGTCGAAGAACTCGCTGAAGCGGCTTGACACGACATAGCAGCCTCGGGGGCACTCCAGGCCGCGGGTGCGTGAGGATGCAGGAACTTCGTCCAGATGGGCTTCGGCTCCCTGTCGCCGATCATCAGCCCGAGGATCTCGTGGTGACCAGTAGCGGAGATCCCGGTGGCGATGACCACGGCCTGGGGAGACGATCCGGTGGTTCACCCTGGCCTTGCGAAGGGGACCTGTCTTGGCTTCCAGTCCACGAGATAATCAGCCTGCCTGGGTCTCGCCCGCCTCCAGTTCCTCCGGGGAGAGGGTGCGGCCGTGGGAGATGGACATCGTGCTCACGAGCACGGGGGCTGGGCCGATCGCATCGAAGGCGCACAGGTAGCAGCCGAACCCGTTCGCGGAGTAGTGCGTATCCGTGCCCGTCCGGCTCTGAGGTGAGGAGGCCCTGCCCACCGCAGGCAGAGCAATCACCGCCCGAAGTCTTCAGAACGCCAACACCGTCCTTCTTGAACTCGATTGCCGAGGCGAACCTTTCCTCCTTACGAGGTTGTGGTGCCTTCAGGGCACGCTCCTTGACCTCGGGAGGAAGACCCAAAAATCGGTCCTCGAACGCATGCCTGCTCCTGGCCGCAGGCGACCAGGAGCAGGCCGCGGGTGTCAGTCGCGATGTGCCGTTTGCGGCCCGGCACCTATCACGGTCACATCCCGTGCACAGTGGATTCCCTATCCGGTGGCCATGGACTCCAGGGCTGCCATGGTCTCCAGAGAAAGCAGGCGCGCGTTCTCCAGGGCCACGACCGCCCAGCGGTCGTTCCGCCACACCGTGACGAAAAGCTGCATGGAGAACCGTGTCGGCGGCGGCTCCTCCTCGCCCGGCATGAGGATGCCGACGCGGCTGTGGACCACGCCGACGCCCGGGCTCACGATCCGGGCGAACGCCACCTCCCCCCGCACCAGTTGGGAACCTTTCATCACCGTGCCGAGGAGCCCCTCGTGCGCCGCGATCATCTCAGCGCGGCTCCGGTAGATGGTTCCCTCCAGCTCCGCGAACAGGGCGTCCTCGGCGAAGTCGGCGAAGAAACCGGCGACGTCCCCGCGGTTCCAAGCCTCGTACATCCGGCCCGGAATGGCGCTCATCGCCTCGACTGACGGTTCCATGCGATCACCTTTCTATGACGTGTACGCCACCATCCTCGCCGGGCCGGGCGGCGGGCACCTTGACTGTCCGTGCACGGCTGCTGGACGTCAGTGCCGCCGCGTTGTAGCCGTACGTCGCCTTGAAGAGCCTGCTGAAATGCGCCGGATCGGCGAACCCCCAGCGCGCGGCTACAGCTGCGACCGTCCGGTCGCTTCGCGCCAGGTCGGCGCGGCACCGCTCCAGGCGGCGCTGGCGGATGAGGGCCGCGACGGTCAGCGGCTGGTCTTGGAAAAGCTTGTGGAGCCGGCGTACGGAGGTGTGGTGGGCCGCGGCGATGCTGGCCGGGGTGAGATCCCGGTGGGACAGCCGCGCCTCGATGTAGCCGAGAATGCGGTCGCGCAACGCCTCGTCGGGGCCCGGGCGCGCGTCGCCCAGCTGGGCCTCGAGTGCCACCGAGATCAGCTCGATCACCGCGGCCGCCGACCGGTCCGCCTCGCCGGCGCGGAACCCGGTCAGCGAGCGGGCCATGTCCCGCGCCAGCGAGGACACCAGCGCCCCCGGGCCGCGGTCGCCTTTGATGCGTACGCCGGCCAGGCGGGCGGCGTCGCCGGGGCGGAGCCGCAGCTCCCGCCGGGGCACCAGCATGGTCACGTGCGTGGAGGCGGTGCTGGCGAACCGGACCGGCCGCGCCGGGTCGATGAGGACCAGGTCGGCCGGCCCGAGATCGGCGGTGCCGCGGCCCTGCTCGACGCGCGCTAATCCCCGCGTCACCAGGTCGATCTGCCACAGCTCCTCGTCGTCGGCGCGGGCGCAACGAGCGTCCCGGAAGCACTCGCCCTCGGGCGTGACCAGTTCGATCAGCTTGAGGGGCCCGAGGTCGCGTGCGACGATGCCGGCCCGGAATTCCTCGCTGTCGTGCCGCCCGCTGAGCACAGGCGCCAGCCCGCTGGCCACGAGCGTCTGCTGGAAGGTTTCGATGTCGGTGAACACGGATTTAACAATAGGCCGGTCGGTGATCGCCCAGGTTGGCTACTTGCCCCTGAAGAAGTCGGGGCTTGCTCTGGGGTGACCTGGGCGAAGGCTGGTGCGGGCTTTTCGGTGCCGCCGCCGTGGTGGTGGGTCGAGGCGGCCGGGGTGGTGGTGATGTCGCGTGTGTCCGGGCCACAGGACAGCGTGTGTCCGGGCCACAGGACAGGTGGTAGGAGGTGCTGCCGGAGCAGGCAGGCGCGGCATCTGCCCCCCGGTGAGGTTCCCGTCACAGCCTCCGCCACGACGAGACCGCCGGTGAGGTCGAGGTCGGCTCGCATCCCCGTGTCGAGCAGCGCCCCTGCGGCTGTCAGCCGTGGCCGTCCGAGCGGTCGTCGGCGTCGAACATGGAGCAGTTGTGCTGAATCACGGGCATGTACTGCTCAGCCCACGCTCGCAGACTTTGCAGCGGCGCGACGAGCGTCGTGCCCAGGCTGGTCAGCCGGTAGTACACCCGTGGAGGCTTGCTCGCCTCGACACGACGACCGACAAGCCCATCTCGTTCCAGTGCCCTGAGTGTCTGCGCCAGCATCTTCTGCGACACACCGGTCATTTCGCGCTTCAGCTCGGTGAACCGCAGCTCGCCCTCGGCGGCGGCAAGCGACAGCACCGCCATGGTCGACCATCGCGTCCCAACCCGGTCGAGCAGGTGCCTCGTCGGGCACAGAGGATCGAACAGGTTCCCCTGCCGCGAGGCAGTTACCACGACGTCACCTGGTGCCGGGAAAGTGCCTTCTTCCCCGTTCATCGGGGGTCTCCTATGGTTACCACGTTCCCAAGCGTAACCAAGGAGAGCCCCTGTGCGCCAGATGACTCTGTCTCCTCACCTTCCCGGCGCGACGGTGCACCGGGTATCGATCGACGGGGTCGAACTCGTCGTGGAGACTCTCGGGCAGGGGCCGGCCGCGCTGCTGCTGCACGGCTTCCCGCACACCCGCGCGATCTGGCGCGATGTCGCACCCCGGCTGGCCGCGGCAGGTTTCCGGGCCATCGCGCCGGACCTGCACGGGCTGGGCGACAGCACACCCGCCGTCCGCGGCTATCAGGCATCCGCGATCGCCACGGACCTGCTCCGAATGTTGGACGTCCTCGGTGACCGCGAGGCACACGTCGTCGGCACCGATCTAGGTGTCACGCCGGCATTCGCCCTGGCAGTATCGTCGCCCGAGCGCGTGACTAGCCTGACCCTGTCCGAAGGGCTGATCGGACTTCTGCCCGGCGCCGAGGCCTTCCTGGGGCAGGGGCCGCCGTGGTGGTTCGGCTTCCACCAGGCGCCCGGTGGGCTGGCCGAGGACGTCCTGGAGAACTCGGCGGAGCGCTACGTCCGCTTCTTCCTCTCCGCCGGCAGTCGCCGAGGTGTGCCGGCAGACCTCACACGGGTGATCGTCGAGGCCTATCGGGGCAAAACAAGTCTCGGCAACGCCTTCGACCACTACCGCGCGATGCCGGCCACCGCGGAATGGATCGGAAGCTGGGCGCAGGGCCAGCGACTGACGACGCCGACCCTCGCCATCGGCGGTGGCGTGATCGGCGCGGCCACCGCCCGCCAGCTCGAACCGATCACCGGCTGCCTCGACCAGCACCTGCTTGAAGACTGCGGTCACATCACCCCGATCGACCAGCCGGACGCCTTCGCCGACCTTCTCATCGAGCACGCCAGGGCCGTCTGAGCTCACACCGTCAAGACCCGTCCGGAACAAAGGCGACCGAACCCACAGCACGGGGCCGAGGCGGACTTCGTCGTGAACCGCACCGCCTTCGAACGCCGCGTGCGTGACCACCTCGGCGACGCATCCGCGGCAGAACAGCGACGCACTCGCGACGAACTGGTCGCGTACGGACCGCTGCTGTCCGATGGCACCAACTGGCTGGGTACGGCGGTGCTGGTCCGTGCCGCGCGGATCCGGACATGGCTCGCGCGGTTCTGGCTGCCGGCCGGTACGCCGACATCGAAGTCCACGACTGGCAGCTCGGCGGGCGGCCGTCATGACCGGTTCCGCACACCCGTGGTCATCCGATCGCTGGATGCGGCTTGGCTATCCGGTGGGCCGAGTTTCAGCCGCTGACCTTCGATCCGGTTGATGTATGCGCGGTGCCGGTGCTGGGACGGTGTGCGTGCCCGGTGAACCGGAGCCGGAAGGAATCGCGGATGAGTCGATCGGAGCGCAACCAGATCAGTCGTCGTGTGCTGCTCGCCAGTGCGGGTGCCGCGGCAGGCGCCACGTTGACAGCCGGAGCACTCGTGCAGGCGGGCGCCGAGCCGGCGTTCGGACCGGTGAAGATCCGGCCGGGCGATCCGCGATACGACGGCCCGGCACGTGGGACGGCCGGGGCCTTGCCCCCGGGAGTGTAAATCTAACGGCCCTGTCTCACATTCGGTGGTGACGGAGCGTCGTGATAGGTCGTTGACATTCGTGTGAGGGAGGTTAATGAGTTTGTGCAGACGGTCTTCTCGGGCCTGTCCCCGCTGGTCATCGAGGACGTGGCCGACGAGGGTGAGCGGATCGTGGTGCGGGCACGGACTCCGCTGAACACCGCGGTCTGCCTGGTGTACGGGGCCTCCTCGGAACGCGTGCACGGCTATCACTGGCGGACCGTCGCGGACGTGCCGGTCGATGAGCGACGGGTGGTGGTCCGTGTGCGGGTGCGGCGTCTGGTGTGCCCCACCCGCGGCTGCCGACATACCTTCCGCGAGCAGGTGCCCGGAGTGCTGGACCGATACCAGCGGCGTACGACCCGCCTAATGGGACTTGCCGGGTCGGTGAGACTCGGTGTCGTAGCCGCCAGCAGGTGAGCACTCCAGCCGCCGGAAGCACTCGACTTCTGTGGTCAGACCGTGCCCCTGCTGGTCGGCCGGGAGGCCAGACCGCTGATGGGGTGGCGTGCCCGCCAGGCAGTGGGGCGTGAGCACTGGATCCATTAGGCCGCGCGCCGCCTTCCTGCGGGCTGCAAGGAGCGAAGTACCTGATGAGGAGGACGAGTCAGGGTTGATTCTGCGGGCGAGCTCTTGGAAGGACAGATCCGAGCGGGTGTGCAGGTGCCAGGACCGCACCTCCCGCCCCATCTTCTTCAGGGCGTCCTTGCTGACCGCCGGGTCGAACGACAGGAACAGGTTCCCGTGCCGGCTCCGGTTCTTCCTGGCGCGGAACGTATACCCAAGGAAGGTGAACGACGTGTGCTCGTGAGAGCCGCGGCGGTGGCCGTCCTTGCAGTAGATGATCCGGGTCTTGTCCGGGTGCAGGGCGCCTCGTGGCTCACCCACCCGATACGACTGTGAGGATGTCGGTGCCGTCTCGGCGGTGGCCTGACCCGCGATACGACTGACTATCTTGTCCTGAGTCTTGATCTGTCGGCCACTGTTCGGGACGGCACTTGCTGCCGCCAGGCCGGCGGGTGTGTCCCGATAGGGGCCTTCGCGACAGGCCCCGTCACAGTCCTGACCACCCTGCCAGCCCGGCGACGGCCACCAAGCTCCGGTTCGATGGCAGGAGACCGATGACCAGTGCCAGCATGGCCCAGCCGATCCGTTTTCACCATGACTGCCGTCGTGAGGTCGTCCTAGGTGTCGACACCCATAAGGACGCCCACGTGGCAGCCGTGGTCTCGACCACGGGCAAGCTGATCGACTCCCGGAGCTTTCCCGCCACCGCCGATGGCTACCAACAACTGCCGGACTGGGCCCGTTCATCAGGCCTGGTAAGCCGCGCTGGAGTCGAATGCACCGGCTCCTACGGGGCTGCGCTGAGCCGCTTTCTGCGCACCAACGAGCTGACCGTCATCGAGGTGAACCAGCCGGACAAGGCAACACGCCGCCGTCGCGGCAAGACCGACACCATCGACGCCGAGGCAGCAGCGCATGCCGTGCTGTCCGGCCGAGCCACCGCGACGGCCAAGCTCGCTGACGGTCCCGTTGAAGCTCTCCGGCTCTTCAAAATGGCCAAGGTCTCCGCGGTCAAAGCCCGCACCCAGGCCATCAACCAGCTCAGGGCGGTACTCGTGACGGCCAGTCCGGAGCTGCGAGAGTCTCTGGACGGGCTGACCATTCCCAAACTGGTTCGAGCCTGCACGACACTGCACAGGTCTACGGCCAGCACGGCCACGGCGGCCGCGGTCTTCACCCTGCGGCTGCTCGCCCGTCGAGTCGAGGAACTCGATGATGAGATCGCCGCTCTCAAACAGCAGATCACCGACGTGATCAGGCAGCACATTCCGCAACTGCTTGACTGCTACGGCGTGGGTCCAGACACCGCCGCGGCGCTACTCATCGCCACAGGCGACAATCCTGAACGACTCCACAGCGAGGCTTCGTTTGCTTCGCTCTGCGGGGTGAGCCCAGTCGAAGCCTCCTCGGGCAAGACACAGCGCAGAAGGCTCAATCGAGGCGGCGACCGTCAGGCCAACTCGGCTCTCTACACGATCGTCCTTGCCCACTCCGCTGGGAGACACGCAGCCGCAGCTACGTCGAGCGACGCATCGCCGAAGGCAAGACCCGACGCGAAGCCATCCGCTGCCTGAAACGCTACGTCGCCCGAGAGCTCTACACGATCATCATTCGAGCCCATGCTCGGCCCCGCGGCCAGGCGCTGGCAGCTTGACATCCATAGGGGCATCAAGACCGCCACCTCATGTGAAGCAGCGGTCCCTCTCGCCTCGTACCTGCTCTGGGCAAGATCCGTTTGAAAGACGGACCCTACAGCGCGGAGTTCCGACGGCGGCCCGCAGTGCGGAAACCCGCACCGTTCTTGCGGCCCAGAGCACCGGCTGCGACGAGAGCCTCCAGGAGCGGGGCAGGCCTGTGCTCCGGGCGGGCGAGCTGGTCGAACAGGCGGTGTTGGATGGCCAGCGACACGTCCAGACCGATGGTGTCCAGCAGGGCGAACGGCCCCATGGGAAAGCCGTAGCCGTTCTGGATGGCCTCGTCCGTGGCCTCGATGTCGATGCCGGGCCGTTCCAGCAGGTTGACCGCGGCACCCAGGTAGGGGAAGAGCAGGCAGTTCACGATGAAGCCGGCACGGTCCGGACAGGTGACCGTAGTCTTCCCCAGGCCGGTGGCAAAGGCACGGGCGCGGTCGAACACGGCGTCGGAGGTGCTGTCAGTGCGGACGAGTTCGACCAGGCGCAGGACAGGGGCAGGGTTGAAGAAGTGCATGCCGACCATGTCGGCGTGCCTGCCAGCGGCTTCACCGCAGGCGGTCACCGACAGGCTGGACGTGGTGGTCGCCAGGATGGCATCCGGTCCGGCGATGGTGCCGAGCTGGGCGAACAGGCCGCGTTTGACGTCGAGGTCCTCGACCACCGCCTCGATGATGAGGTCGCAGTCGGCAGCTGCCCGCAGGGTCGTGGCGTCGGTGAGCAGCGGCAGGGCCGCGGCCTTCTGCTGCGCGGTGATCCTGCCGCGGCGGACGGCGCGGGTCAGCGACTCGAAGATGGCAGCGAGGGCGGTCTCGGCCTTCTCCCGACTGCGGGTCACCAGGACGGTGGGGTGACCCGCGGTCGCGGTGACCTCCGCGATGCCGCGGGCCATGGCGCCCGAGCCCACGACGGCCACGGTGCGCACCGGGCGGGGCACGGAGGCGGGCGGGTCCGCGTCCGCGCTCCCGTCCCGGGCAGCGGTGCCTTCGTCGTCGTAGGTGTAGAAGCCCTCGCCGGATTTGCAGCCCAGACGGCCAGAGCCGATCATGCGGGTCAGCAGGGGAGCCGGGGAGAACGCGGCGTCGCCCGTCTGCCGGTGCAGTCCCGTCAGGATGCCGTGGACCGTGTCCAGACCGATGCTGTCCAGCAGTTGCAGTGGCCCAGTCGGCAGACCGCAGCCGAGCCGCATCGCCGTGTCGATGTCGTCACGTGTGGAGTGGCCGTCCGCGAGAAAGGCCACAGACCGGTTCAGATACGCCATCACAAGCGCGGTGGCGTCCGCCGCCGGTCCGGCGCCGATCGTGACCCGTGTCAGACCCAGTTCATCGATCAGGCCGTCGACGGCAGCCGCCATGGACGGGGAGGTCAGGGCAGTCGACACAGGTTCGACCGTGCCGCCGGAACGGGGTGGGACGAGAAAACGCAGTCCGGCGACCGACTCCGGCCGGCCGGACGCGATGGCGAGGTGCGGCACCGACAGGGCGGAGGTCGTCGTGACCATCGGCGCCCGGCAGATCCCGCCGACGCGGCGCAGCAGTTCCGTCTTGGTTGCCAGATCGTCGGGGGCCGCCTCGACCACCACGGTGGCGTCCGCGAGCGCCGCCACGTCGTCCGTGAAGACGGGCTCCGCGGCGAAGCTGCCCGACTTGAGGCGGTTGCCGACCCGTGCGAGCGCGTCGAGATCGGTGTCGACGGCCACGATCCGATGGCCGGCCCGGTGGGCCAGGCGCAGCAGCGCCTCGCCGACTGTGCCGAGGCCGACGATCCCGATGACGGCGTGCGGATGCGTTGTCACAGCTTGCCTCGGCTCTCCTGCTCACGGAAGCGGTTGATGGCGTCGATATGCCTGGCGCGCAGTTCGTGATCCCGCACGCCGAGCCCCTCCTGCGGAGCCAGGCACAGCACGCCGACCTTGCCCTGGTGGGCATTGGCGTGCACCTCGTACGTCGCTTGCCCGGCCTGCTCCAGCGAGTACACCTTGGACAGCGTCGGGTGGATCCTGCCCTTGGCGATGAGGCGGTTGGCCTCCCACGCCTCGCGGTAGTTGGCGAAGTGCGAGCCGATGATCCGCTTCAGCGACATCCACAGATAGCGGTTGTCGAACTCGTGCAGGTAGCCGGAGGTTGAGGCACAGGTGACGATCGTGCCGCCCTTCCTCGTGACGAAAACCGACGCGCCGAAGGTCTCCCGGCCGGGGTGCTCGAAGACGATGTCGGCATCCTCACCACCGGTCAACTCCCGGATGTGCGCGCCGAACCGCTTCCACTCCTTCGGGTCCTGGGTGCGCTCGTCCTTCCAGAACCGGAAGCTCTCGGCATCACGGTCGATGACGGCCTCCGCGCCCATGGAGCGGCAGATCTCCGCCTTCTGCGCAGAGGAGACAACACAGATCGGGTTCGCGCCTCCGGCGAGCGCCAGCTGCGTGGCGTACGAGCCGAGGCCACCGCTGGCTCCCCAGATCAGCACGTTGTCGCCCTGCTTCATCTGCGCGCCGTTTCGCGAGACCAGCTGCCGGTACGCCGTGGAGTTCACCAGACCGGGCGAGGCGGCCTCCTCCCAGGTCAGATGCTCCGGCTTGGGCATCAGCTGATTGGATTTCACCAGCGCCAGCTCGGCGAGTCCGCCGAAGTTCGTCTCGAAACCCCAGATGCGCTGCTCGGGGTCCAGCATCGTGTCGTCGTGTCCGTCTGCGGACTCCAGCTCCACCGACAGGCAGTGCGCCACCACCCGGTCACCCGGGCGCCACCGGTTCACGCCGGGCCCGGTACGCAGCACCACACCCGCCAAGTCGGAGCCCAGCACGTGGTACGGCAGGTCATGACGCCTGGTCTGCTCGCTGAGCCGACCGTAACGCTCCAGGAAGCGGAAGGTGGGCAGGGGCTCGAAGATCGACGACCACACGGTGTTGTAGTTGATCGCACTCGCCATCACGGCGACCAGGGCCTCGCCCGGCCCGGGCTCCGGCGTGGGAACCTCCTGCACATGCAGGGACTTGCGGGGATCCTTGTCCCTGGAGGGCAGGCCCTCGAACATGGAGGTGTCCTCCCGGCGCACCACGTTGCCCCGGTAGCACTCCGGCAGGCGCAGAGCCATGAAATCCCGTGATGTGGCCTTCTCCGAGAGGAGGGCGCTGACGATCTCATCCATATGCCATCCCGCGACGAGTGAGCGAATCGAGCCGATGCCGGTCGAACGGCCGTGAACCCAGGAGCCAAGGCCCAGGCCAGCGTAGGAACGCCCATTGCCGCCGGGACCCCCATTCGGGCGGGGCCCACCCCTGTTCTTCACACGGGGCGATTAGGGGAGGTCGCGGCTACTGTCCGTAGCCATCCTGGAGATCCGTCGAACGAACGGCTCCATTCGTGCACACGCTCCCGGACGGCTCCCTCTGGCTGCGGAACGTCCGCCTTGCGGCCGACCCCCCGGTAGGCCTGGTGTGTCCGACCCCACGCGGGCGGATCCGGGCCAGTCGGCGGGCCTACGTCAGCGGGACTGGCCAGTGCAGCACCGCGTTGATCTTTCCGGGGTATGCAGCTGGTCGGACGAAATGCAGTACTGGTTCTCCGCTGTCGAGCAGGCGGGTGCGTCCGCTGGGAGTGAAGCCGGCACGTCGGTACAGGTGTTGTGCCCGGTCGTTGCTCTCGCCGGTCCATACGTGGAGGTGTGTGTACCCCTGCTTGTTGGCGTGCCCTGAGATGCCTTCGAGAAGGAGCAGGCCCATACGTCGTCCCCAGTGGTCGGGGTGGATGAAAACCATGGAGATGTGGCAGAGCTCTTCCAGTCGCGATCCGTGGCCGTCCTGGCGTCGTCCCGGTTCGGCCAGAGCCATGCCGAGCACCTCATCGTCGACCGAGGCCACCAGGACGAGGGCATCGGGTTCGACAAGCTTGTCCTTTACCCGGGCGATGCGCTGCTCGGTCGGCGGTCGTCCGCGTGCAGTATTGGCTTGGCGCCAGATGTCCACCGAGGCGGCGAGGTCCTCGCCGCGTGCGAGGCGTGCCGTGACGGGGGGCGCCGAGACAGCGGCCGCAGGAAGAGTCGAGGGCTTCCTCGGGGGTTCCGGCCGGGTGACCGGTCGGCAGGATGGTGTCCTCGTAGCGTCCGGTGCTGTCTGTGGGGAGGGCGAAGCCCCACCGGTCGGGGTCGCCGGTGTCGCGCAAGCGGCACAGCGGGAGTTCGTCGCCGTTGTCGAGCAACGCGTCGAGGTAGGCGAATCCGGCTCGGTGGTGAACGGTGAGCTCGGTGATGCGCGGCCAGCGCCAGGCCCGCTCGGCAAGGCGTTGCCGTAGTTCTTGGGCCTTCACGGTGTTCTCGGTCGCCATGGCTCCCATCATGGCGGGGGCCGCTCGGCCGGGGCACCCGGCCGAGCGGTCGAGATCTGTGAGGCAGTGGCTGATCTCGGGTGGGGGCAATGGCGCCGGCGAGTCCCTTCGTGATCGTTTTGAAAGGCCGGTGAGCTGCCCGGCTGGAGGAGGCGACCGCATCCCGGACGGCACCGGCGGGCCCTGTCCCACGGGTCGTCGATGCCCCGGCGGCCCTCGCCGCACCGTCCTCGCGGCAGATCCGCCCGCGTAGTTAGGGGGCGTGGCCCGCCGATAAGGGGGCTGGCCCCGCCCGGGCGTGCCTAGGGTCCGAGCCGATGTGTGCGACCGGCCGAGCGGCGAGGTAACCGTGACCAACGAGAAGCAGCTTGTCGACTACCTCAAGCGGATGACGAGCGACCTCCGGAGCGCCCACCGCCGGATCCGGCAGTTGGAGGACGCACGGTCCGAGCCGGTCGCGATCGTCGGGATGGCCTGCCGCTACCCGGGCGGGGTCAGCACTCCGGAAGAGCTCTGGCAGCTCGTGCGCGACGGCCGCGACGCGGTGTCGGCCATGCCGGACGACCGGGGCTGGGACGTCACCGGCCGGCATGCCCCCGGTTCCGACCGACGCGGCACCTTCGCCACGGCGGAGGGCGCGTTCCTCGACGACCCGGCCGGGTTCGACCCGGGATTCTTCGGGCTGTCGCCGCGGGAAGCCCTCGCGATGGACCCGCAGCACCGCCTGCTGCTGGAAGTGAGCTGGGAGGCCGTGGAGAACGCGGGCCTGCCGACCGACTCCCTCAAGGGCAGCCGCACCGGCGTCTACGCCGGTCTGATGTACCACGACTACGCCGCCGATCCCACCGCCGTCCCCGACGAGCTGGAGGGCTACCTCAGCACGGGTGTCGCGGGCAGTGTGCTGTCGGGTCGGGTGGCGTATGTGCTGGGTCTGGAGGGTCCGGCGGTGACGGTGGACACGGCGTGTTCGTCGTCGCTGGTGGCGTTGCATCTGGCTGCTCAGGCGTTGCGTGCGGGTGAGTGCGACATGGCGCTGGCCGGCGGTGTGACGGTGATGTCGACGCCGGGTGTGTTCGTGGAGATGTCCCGTCAGGGTGGTCTGTCGGCTGATGGGCGGTGCCGGTCGTATGCGGAGGGTGCGGACGGTACGGGGTGGGGTGAGGGTGTTGGTGTGCTGGTGGTGGAGCGGTTGTCGGACGCCCGTCGGCTGGGTC
>NZ_RPDJ01000080.1 GCF_004023625.1 Streptomyces cavernae
GCGTGGGCATCACACCGGTCCGAGCCCTGCTGGAGGAACAAACGGCCGGCGACGTCGTCGTGCTCTACCGGGTACGCAGCCAGGACGACGCCGTACTGGCCGGCGAGGTACAAGCCCTGATCGCGGACCGCGGCGGACGGCTGCACCTGCTCACCGGCCGCACGGGAGAGGGAACCCCGCCGTTCGAGCCCGACAGCCTGCGCGCCCTGGTTCCCGACATCACCGAACGCGACGTGTACGTCTGCGGCCCGCCCGCCATGACCTCCGCCGTCCTCAGCGGCCTGCGCAGCCTGAACGTCCCCCGCCTGCAAGTACACGCCGAGAGATTCGGCCTGGGCTGACACACGGGGGCCAACCGGCGCGGAAGGCAGGGAAGGGACGAGCTGACCTTGGGGGGTGTGACTTCGGGGAGGTTCCCGTCCTCGGGACCGTTTCCCTTCCTCGAATGGCACGGACGTTCGAGCCGCGCCCCGCGTACCTTCGTAGCAGGCCGTGAGGCCGATATTCACGATCAGGAGAAGGCGGGACGGCGCATGGCGCTGTCCTCGCCCCTGCTGCCGAGGCCGACCGGAGGGTACGCAGAACATGACCGGGCAACGCGATCGTTGGGCGGAACTGACAGGCGGGCAAGCCGGGGAGGAGTATGCCCGGCGTTTCGCGCGGCTCGCCGCCTCGGGCCACGACATCCATGGCGAGGCAGCCTTCTGCACGGCACTGCTGAAGCCCGGCGCCCGGGTACTCGACGCCGGCTGCGGCACCGGCCGGATCGCGATCCGGCTCGCCGAGCTGGGCCACTACTGCACCGGCGTGGACGTCGACCCCTCCATGCTCGCCGTCGCCCGCCGTAACGCCCCCACACAGGAGTGGCTCCACGGCGACCTGGCCCGCCTGGACACCCTCGGCCTCGAACCGGACTTCGATCTGGCGCTCGCCGCCGGGAACGTCATCCCCCTGCTGGCCCCCGGCACCGAATCAGCCGTGATCCGGCAACTGGCGGCCGCGCTGCGCCCCGGCGGACTGCTGGTCACGGGCATGGGGCTGGACGCGGCGCACCTGCCGCTGCCGGAACCACCAGTGACCCTGACGGAGTTCGACCACTGGTGCGCCCAGGCCGGACTGACCCTGCGCCAGCGCTACGCCACCTGGGACGGCGATCCGTACCGCGAAGGCGGCGGCTATGCCGTCAGTGTGCACTCACGTTCCACCACCTGAGCCCGCGCCCTGCCCCTTGCCGGGGCAGCGGTATCGACGGGCCCGCCCTGCCGCCGCCTACCGTGCGGTTCCGAAGTCCTGGGTCCAGTAGTCCCCGGGCTGTGCGAGACCGACGCCGATCTCCTTGAAGGCACAGTTGAGGATGTTGGCCCGGTGGCCGGGACTGGCCATCCAGCCCGCCATGACCTGCTCGGGAGTCGAGTAACCGTAGGCGACGTTCTCCCCGTAGGTGCTCCAGGCGTAGCCGGCGCGTGTGATCCGGTCGCCCGGCGTGGATCCGTCGGACCCGGTGTGCGACATGTTGTTGTGGGCCGCCATGTCCACGCTGTGGGCCTGTGCCGCCTTGGTCAGCGTCGCGTTCAGGGTCACGGCCGAGCAACCGACCTTGCCGCGCTCGGCGTTGACGAGTTGCACGATGCGAGCGACCGCTCCGGAGGCCGTTGCGGTGGCTTTCGGGGTGCTCGGCGGCGCCGAGGGTGTGGAGGGCGCCGCGGCGGACGCGGTGGCTTTCGGAACGCTGGAAGACGCGGTGGGCCGTGGCTTCGGCGCGGTGGTCTTCGGCTTCGGCGTGGCGGTGCTGGAGGGGCTCGCCGAGGCGCTCGGAGTCTTCGATGCCGTCGGAGCCCGCTCGCCGTCCTCGGAACCGTTCCAGCGGTGATTTCGTTCGCCGCTCCGGTGGACGTGGCTCCGCGAATCCCAGGCCGATTCCTTCTCGGCCTCGTAGAACCGGGATTGTCCCGTCTCCTGCCAGTCGGTACAGGCCACCGCGATGGACGGCACGCCCACGGAGCCCAGTGCCACAGAGGCGATGACTATCTGCCGGTAATGCGTCTTCTTGCGGTGCCTGCCCATGCGTTACCTCCCTGTGATCGCCGAGCGCTCATTGTTAGGAGGGCACCGCTGGCAGCGCAAAGGGGCTTCCTACTACTTTGCTTAGTGGAATCGGATGGCGGGTAGCGGCGGGGGTGGGGCGCCCCTGGTCGGCCGAAGTGCCCTGCGTCTGCTCCTGTTTGCTCGTCAGAAACCCTTTGCTCTGGGAGAAGCGGCGAAAGTATCGAGCAAATCGAATCCTGTCGGTCCTTGTCTGCTGCGCGTCGATGCCAAGCCGGACAAATCCCATATTGTCGCCAGAGCGGCATCTACTATCCGACCCGATCAGGCTTACGGGGTGCTGTGACGTATGTCACGGAACTGCGGGAGTCGAGTCATGGGCGCCCTTCGATATCCCGCAGGACTCAAGTCGCAAATGCGTCATAAAGTAATAGATGGAGCATCCCCGTATATAGCTGACGCCTCGCAGTAACCCACTGGAGGAACGATCATGTCGAATTCCGCAGCACGGCAGGTGGCACCGGATCCGGCCAAGCAGGAGGCGTTCGCCGCCGAAGTGGTCGACGTGCTCAACAAGGCGGCACTGGCCCTCCTCACCAGCGTCGGGCACCAGACCGGCCTGTTCGACACACTGGCCGGCCTCCCCCCGTCGACCAGCGCCGACATCGCCAAGGCAGCCGACCTCGACGAGCGCTATGTGCGTGAGTGGCTGGGCGGCATGGTCGTCGGCGGATTCGTCGAGTACGAGCCGGAGGGGCGGACATATGCCCTGCCGCCGGAGCACGCCGCGTCGCTCACCACGGAGGCGGGCCCCGACAACCTCGCCGGCATGATGCCCTTCGTCGCGCTCATGGGCGAGGTCGAACAGCAGGTCGTGCACTGCTTCCGGAACGGCGGAGGCGTCCCCTACGCGGCCTATCCGCGGTTCCAGACGCTGCAGGCCGAGGAGACCGGCCGGCTCTACGATCTGGCGCTGGTGGACACGATCGTGCCGCTGGTGCCCGGACTCACCGAACGCCTGCGTGACGGTATCGACGTCCTGGATGTGGGCACCGGTGAGGGGCACGCCCCCCGGGTGCTGGCGCAGGCCTTTCCCGCCAGCCGCTTCCACGGACTGGACCGGTCGGAAACCGGGATCGAGGCCGCGCGCACCGAGGCGGCCCGCTCCGGTCTCACCAACGTCCAGTACACCGTCGCGGATTCGACCGACATCAGTGGCGAGTACGACCTCATCACCGCCTTCGACGTGATCCACGATCTGGCGCGGCCGACCGAGACGCTCAGCGCGATCGCAGGCGCCCTGCGCGACGGCGGCACGTTCCTCATGGGCGACATCGCCGCCTCCAGCAGACTGGAGAAGAACATCGGCCACCCCTTCGGGCCCGTGCTCTACGGGTTCTCCGTCTTCTACTGCATGACCACCTCCCTCAGCACCGGGGGAGCCGGCCTCGGCACGGTATGGGGCGAGGAGACGGCCACGAGGATGCTGGAAGAGGCCGGGTTCACGGTCATCGACATCAAGTCCGTGGAGGGCGACCCGATCAACGCCTACTACGTGGCGACCAAGGGCTGACGCGGCCGACGGCAGGCCAGGACGGCCAGGCACGGCCGGATACTTCGTCGTTACGGCTCACACCGAACCAACTCGGCTGCCGAAAAGCGCAGTTGCCGATTTCCCGGTCTGGCGTCGTACTCCCGGGACTCCTCCCGTATACGGCGCCTGATACCCGATCGCGGCGCCTGCTGCCCGTAAGCAGAGCCTGATGTGCGACTTGCCTTCTCCGGCAGGTGGAGGATGGGATCGTTTGGTGGGTGCAGGACCGATATGGAGGAGTAGGCGTAATGCAGCACGAACGAGCGGGTAAGCCCGCCGGAGCCGGTGACCTGATCGATGTGGCCCGGCTGGTGACGGCGTACTACGCGTTGCGCCCCGATCCGAGCGAGCCGGGGCAGCGCGTGGCGTTCGGGACGTCCGGACACCGCGGATCGTCGCTCGCGGCGGCCTTCAACGAGGACCACATCGCCGCGACAAGCCAGGCGATCTGCGAATACCGAGCGCGACAGGGCACGGACGGCCCGCTCTTCATCGGGGCCGACACGCACGCCCTGTCCGAGCCGGCGAAGGTCACCGCACTGGAGGTGTTCGCGGCCAACGACGTGAGCGTGCTCATCGACACCGCGGACGGTTACACCCCCACCCCTGCGGTCTCGCACGCCATCCTGACCCACAACCGGGGCCGCACCTCTGGCCTTGCCGACGGAGTGGTGGTGACCCCGTCGCACAACCCGCCCGCCGACGGCGGTTTCAAGTACAACCCGCCCAGCGGCGGCCCGGCGGGCTCGGACGCGACGTCCTGGATCCAGGACAGGGCGAACGACATCATCGCCGCCGGACTGAAGGAGGTACGGCGCGTGCCGTACGCCCAGGCGCTCGCCGCGCCCGGGACCGGCCGTTACGACTTCCTCGGCACGTACGTCTCCGACCTGCCGAGCGTGCTCGACCTGGACGCGGTCCGGGCCGCCGGTGTGCGCATCGGCGCGGATCCGTTGGGCGGAGCATCCGTCGAGTACTGGGGCCGCATCGCGGAGCAGCACCGTCTGGACCTGACCGTGGTCAACCCCGTCACCGACCCCACCTGGCGCTTCATGACGCTGGACTGGGACGGCAAGATCCGCATGGACTGCAGCTCCCCGTACGCGATGGCCTCCCTCATCGAGCAGCGCGACCTCTTCCAGATCGCGACCGGCAACGACGCCGACGCGGACCGGCACGGCATCGTCACCCCGGACGCCGGGCTGATGAACCCCAACCACTACCTCGCCGCGGCCATCTCCTACCTGTACGCCCACCGCACGGACTGGCCGGCCGACGCGGGTGTTGGTAAGACGCTGGTCTCCTCCGGCATGATCGACCGGGTCGCCGCCGACCTCGGCCGCCGACTGGTCGAAGTGCCCGTCGGATTCAAGTGGTTCGTGGACGGGCTGGTCGACGGATCGCTCGGTTTCGGCGGGGAGGAGTCCGCGGGAGCGTCGTTCCTGCGCCGGGACGGTTCGGTGTGGACCACGGACAAGGACGGCATCATCCTGGCCCTGCTCGCCTCCGAGATCACGGCCGTCACCGACAAGACCCCGTCCCAGCACTACGCCGCGCTCACCGCACGCTTCGGTGAGCCCGCGTACGCCCGCATCGACGCGCCGGCGACCCGGGAGGAGAAGGCCAAGTTGGCCAAGCTTTCCCCGGCCCAGGTCACCGCCGACACCCTCGCCGGCGAGCCGGTCACCGCCGTACTCACCGAAGCGCCGGGCAACGGTGCGGCCATCGGCGGCATCAAGGTGACCACCGAGAACGCCTGGTTCGCGGCCCGGCCCTCGGGCACCGAGGACGTCTACAAGATCTACGGCGAGTCGTTCCTGGGCCCGGACCACCTCCGCCAGGTCCAGGAAGAGGCCAAGGGCGTGGTGATGGGGGCACTGGGCGACTGACGGGGGGCCGAGCGCCGGCGGTGGTCTGCCGGCGCTCAGAGCCTGTGTCACGTTGGCGTCGGGCGTGTGACACAGGCTCTCAGGGAATCCGGGCGGCGTTACGACCGTCGGGCCGGAGCCGACCGGCGATCCGGTGACCGTCGACCCGTGACCGTCGATGCGGTGACCGACGATCCGGAGAGCGGCGATCGGAGATCGAGGATCCGGAGACCGCCGATCCGGAGACCGCCGATCCGGAGACCGCCGATCCGGAGACCGCCGATCCGGAGACCGCCGATCCGGAGACCGGCGATCCGGAATTCCGGCAGCGCTCCCCCCGCCGCACGCGTACTCTGGCCCCGAGCAAGGAGGGGGTCATGGCCGCACACGCGAGAACGATCAACCCATGGCTGCTGGCCGCGATGGCGGTTCCCACTGCGGCGGCCATCGCGGTCGTCCTCGTGCTGCAGGCGGAAAGCGGCGCGGCATCGCCTGCGCCGACCGTCTCCACTTCGGTGAGCCCTTCCGCACCGCATGCGTCGGAACCGCCGTCGACCACAGACGGACGGTAGCCATCGGCCGGACCGGCGGGAGCGCATAGCGGCCCTCGGTGGTGCACAGGGCGTGCTTCCTCCAGGACCGGCCGAAGGCCCGAGCGCTCCGCGAGGGCCTGCGCCAGCATGGGCTGCCGGCCGCGCTGCTTCTCCAGCTGCCGTGCTCACAGAGCGGGGGTGTCCAGGACCATGCGGGTCATTCTGAGCGCGTCGACCGGGTCTCGGCGGTAGCGCTCGACGACGGTGTCGAGGGCGCGCCCTGAGCGCCGTCCAGTCCCGGCCGGTCCCCGAGGTTGCTGTAGGTGAGGGTGCGACGGACCGGCTGGTCATCGCCGTGCGGCCACTGCTGGACGCCGAGATCGACGGAGGCGGGCTCAGTGGTCACCGTTCGCCGGATGGCCTGAGCGACGTCGACCCGGCCGGCCCCCGCCGCGTAGGCGCTCCGCCCGGCAAGCGGCTTGGCGGATCCCATCAGGGCGGCCTTCAGCCTCTGGCCCGTCCAGTCCGGATGCTGCTGGGCGACGATGGCGGCGGCGCCTGCCACTGCGGGGGTGGCCATCGAGGTGCCGGAGAACGAGACATAGCCGGGTGTCGCGGGATCGCCTCCCGGGCTGTGGACGGCCTCGGCGGCGATGATGTCCACGCCGGGTGCGGACAGGTCGGGCTTCAGGCCGTTGTCGGCGGTCGGCCCCCGGCTGGAGAACTCGCGTTCCATCTCCACCTGATCAAACCCTTCCGAACAGGTTCGTTCCCAGCAGGACTTGAGGGACAGTCACGGTCGGACTCCGGCCGATCGCCGCGTCAGACACTTGCCTCGTCGGACAGCCCGGCACCTCACCCGAACGGCCACGTCTTCTCGTCCGATCGGTAGATGCCGCGGGCCCTTCCGGAAGTGACCGGGGGTGAAGGGGCCCGGCTCGAAGTGGCCCCCATGCCTCACACAAACAAGCCACAAGCGCCCGGTGGTGCACTCGGTGCAAGGACGCGTCGTCAGCATCCCTCCGCCCGCACCGCGGAGCACGGTTTTCCGGCGTTTGCCCGGCGTTGTGTGAAAGCCGGCCGTGCAACGAGCCATGCACTGTCCCGCACTTGGATACAGAAAGCCGGTACGTCGCAATGACTACTCGAATGACGGAAGTCCTGCCCACCAACGACCGGTTGACCGCCTCCCACCTCACAGTCGGGCATCGGCATGCGCACGCTGCCCGGTCGCTCCCCGCGGCCGGCCGACGCACGTACACCGCCCATCTCAGCCCGGAGCGGCGCATCGTCGCGGCGGAGCCCGACTTCTCCCGCCAGTTCGGACGTACTTCGGCCGACACCTGCGGCCGGAGCCTGTACGAGCTGCTTCATCCGAGTTCGCCGTCGTATCTCGACCGGCACTTCAGCCGTCTGTCGGAAGGGCGGTGCAACCGCTTCGACGAGCGGATGGTCGGCCTCGGTGACTCGGGCCGCGTGTTCTCCGCCGGCCTCACCGGGATCGCGGTCCACGACACCAGCGGTGACCTCGCCGGCATCGTCGTCCAGGTGCGCCCCGACCAGGAGACCGCGGCCGCGGTCTCCGAGGAGCCGGTCGTCCGTTCCCGGGAGCGGCTGCTGAGCAAGCTCGACGCGCAGGTCCTGGAGGGTGTCGCCGCCGGAGCCTCCACCGTCCAGCTCGCCGCGCGCCTCTACCTCAGCCGGCAGGGCGTCGAGTACCACGTCGGGCTGATGCTCCGGAAGCTCAAGGCTCCGAACCGAGCCGCCCTCGTAGCACGTGCCCATTCCCTGGGAATGCTGACAGTGGGACAGTGGCCCCCGCGTGTACCGCCGGAGTTCATCAAGTAGGTCCCGACCGACCCGGCCGGGCGGCACAGGACGACGGCTCCCGCACGGGTCGTGCCCCGCCGCCCTGCTTCCCGGCGGGCGCCGGCCGAAGCGGGTGACGTCAGGACCGTAACCGTGGCGGCGCGCAGGGGCCCGGCGAGGGCGCCCGGGGTTCTGGCGGCGGCGCCCCAGGTCCCGGACGGCGTGCCCGGGTTCCGGCGGCGGCGCCCAGGATTGCGGAGACAGCAAGCGGCCCGGCCGGCACCGGTCGCGCCCCACCACGCATTCCGGGCACGGCCCGCGGCCACACGCTCGGGAGAACCCGGCCATGCCGTGTGTCGCAGAGCCCGGGGACAGCCACGACCCGCTGCCACCCGGCAGCCCCGACCCGCTGCCACCCGACAGGCCCGACTGGCCCGACTGGCCCGACGGCCGGGACTGGCCGGACTGGGCCCGACAGGCCGGACTGGCCCGTCCCGGCGTCAAATCGGGTTCGTCCGGGCGGAGCCGCGCGTCACCGCCAGCTCTGCGGTGCCTTGTACGCGTCCGGCCTGTGCCACCAGCGAAGGCCCCCGTGAGGGGCCTTGTTCTCGTCCTGATCCGCCGGCTCCCTGCCCGCCCGTAACGCGAGCAGCACGATCGTGAGCGCGGTCAGTTCCTCGTCACTCGCCTGCCCCCGCTCGACGCGCACGGCGAGTCGGCCACGGCCCGGATCGTTCATGCCTCTTCCTCTCGCCGGTGCCTGTCCTCAGGTCCTGCGGATACTGTCGGGTATCCCGCTCGACACCCGCTGTCGCTCCGCTCGAGGAATGGTGAGCGCGGGGGCGGACCAGGCATTCCGGGCATCGCCCCACCCGCAAGCCGGTGTTGGGAAGGGGCGCCTGAGGTCAGAAGTCCGGTTTCGTCGCCGACCGGGCCGTCCGTTCAGTGACCGGGCTGTTCGAACGTGCGCGTCCGCAGGTCCAGGGGCAGGTCCTGGCGTCGGGAGATGCCGAGTTTGCGGTATGCGCAGGTGAGGTGGCGCTCGACCGTGCTGGAGCTGACGAAGAGTTTCGCCGCTATCTCCCGGTTGGTGTGGCCCTGGGCGGCGAGGGCCGCCACCCGTTCCTCGGAACCGCTGAGCCGGGCGGTGTCCCGGCTGCCGACGGGGCGTGCGGCGCGCGGCGGAGCCGCGGCGGGCCGTATCCGCTCGCGCAGCGGTACCGCGCCGCAGTCGCCCGCCAGTTGCCAGGCCCGCCGGGTGATCGTCCCCGCCCGGGTGCCCTCGCCGCTCAGCCGCAGGGCATTGCCCAGGTCGGCCAGGCAACGGGCCAGTTCGAGGCGGTCCCCGTAGTCACGGAGCTCGTCGACCGCGCCGATCAGCAGCTCGACACGGCGCCGGGGCTCCGCCGTGGCGGCGCTCAGCCTGAGCGTCACGCCCCGGACCCGTGCACCGGTGGCCCCTGGAAGCGCGAGTTGCTCGGCCACCAGGACCTGTGCCTCGGCCGGGCGTCCGAGGGACAGCAGTGCCTCCGCGGCGTCGGTGCGCCAGGGCACCAGCTCGGGCTGGTCGGTCGCCCAGCGCCCGGCGACCCGGCCGGCCTCCAGGAACTCCTCCAGAGCCGCTTGGGGGCGCCCGGTGGCCAGGTGGTGGCGGCCGCGTGCGCGCTGGAACGCGAGGGCGTGCACGGTGGAGTACGGCTCGCCGGGCAGGGTGGGGTGCAGGTGCAGGGCCGCCGTCGCGTACTCGCCCTGTTCCGTGAGTGCCTGGATCAGCACGGCGAGCGGGGCGAGCAGGAAGAGGCCGCCGCGGCCGGCGAGGTGGTCGAGAGCGGCCGTCGCCTCCCTTCGCGCGCCCCCGAGGTCGCCGAGCCGCAGCAGGGACTCGGCGTGTGCCGTGGTGAAGGCGGCCTGCCAACCGGAGGCGTCCCGGGCGGGGATCTGCCCGCCGAGCCGGCCGCACCAGTCCACGGCCCGCTGCGGACGGTGCTGGACCAGGGTGCGCACGGCCCGGGCGAGGGAGTCGAAGGTGGCCTGGGTCAGCGGCGTTTCGGCGAGCAGCCGTTCGGCCGCCGGTACCTCGTCGGGGGTGCTCGGGCGAAGCCACCGAGCGGCGGCGCGGGGGACCTGTCCGCCGGGGCGCTCGTGTGTGACTGGGAACTCGGCGAGCAGGACGCGCGGCAGTCCGTCGGGGGCCGGACGGGAGTCCCCGGCCATGCGGACGAGAACCTCGTCGGCCTCCTCGACTCGGCCCTGGACCGCCAGCAGGTGAGCCAGCCATCCGGAGTCGGCGCAGGACAGCCGACCGGCGCGCAGGGCCGCCTGGGGCTCGTCGAGGAGATGGTGTGCCGCGGCCGGGTGCAATCGCCAGGTGTGGGCGGCGAGTTGGAGGCTGACCCCGAGCCGTGTGGGTTCGTCGAGGCAGCCGGCGAGGGCCAGCCGGAGGCAGGCCTGGGCGCCGTGGGGGTCGTCGTGTGCGAACGGTTCCTGTCGGGCGGCATCCCGCAGTGCCTGGATCTCCCATTCGTACGTGGCCGCCTGCGCGGCGAGCAACTGGGCCGCCACGACGACCGGTTCGGCCAGGGCGTCGTGGAGGACGCGGGCGGCGTCCCGGTGCAGGGAGCGGCGCTGTGCGGCGGGGACCATGCCGAGCACGGCGGACTCGGCCGTCGGGTGGGGCAGCCGGGCACCGACGACGAGTCCCGCGGCGTCGAGTGCGTCCTTCGCCCGGGCGACGGCGTCGGTGCCCAGCCGGGCGAGCCGGGCGGCCCGCGGCAGGTCGGCCTGCGGTCCGAGGACGGCGAGGGCGAGGGCGAGCCGTCGGGCGGCGGAACCGCAGCGTCGCACACAGGTCGCGAACGCCTCGGCGAACGGACCACCGGGTTCGGGCTCCGGCCACCCGGTCCGGCCTTCGCCGGCGCCACCCGTCTCGGCCAGCAGGGCGCGCACCAGCAGCGGGTTCCCGCCGCTGAGGCGGCCAAGGCGCGCGGTCGCTTCCGCCTGCACCGGCGCACCCCAGAAGTGGGCCAGCTCGGCGGTGCTCCGAGCATCCAGGCGGGCGAGGGAGATGCGGGCGAAACCCTGGTGGCGCAGCAGTTCGGTGTGCAGTCCCGAGCCGTCCGTGCGGTGGTGCGGGGACCGGGCGAGCACCGTCAACAGCGGCGCGTCGTGCAATTCGTGGACGAGCCGCAGCAGTTCGGCGAGCGAGGCACGGTCGGCGTACTGCAGGTCGTCGACGCACAGGGCCACCGGGCCGCTCGCGCAGGCCGCACGCAGCAGGGCTGCGAAACCGGTGCAGGTCGCGTCCGGTCCCGGCGCGGGGCGGGGCAGGTCTCCGGTGGGGCATGCGGCGAGCCGGCGCAGCAGCGCGTGGTCCTGGCGGCCGGTGGCGGGGTCCGCGGCGGCGTGCAGCACGGTGAGTCCGCGGTCGGCGGCGGCGTCGGCGGCGTGCTGCAGGAATCTGGTCTTGCCGCAGCCGGGGGCACCTTCCACGAGCACGAGCTGGGCCGTGCCGGCGGTGCAGGCGCGCAGGGCCTTGTCCAGCCGCGCGCGTTCGTCCTCGCGGTGCAGGA
Organism: Streptomyces cavernae; assembly: GCF_004023625.1. Taxonomy (GTDB): domain Bacteria; phylum Actinomycetota; class Actinomycetes; order Streptomycetales; family Streptomycetaceae; genus Streptomyces; species Streptomyces cavernae. Next base: position 11,417 of record NZ_RPDJ01000080.1, read on the forward strand.
GCACCATGGGCCTGTCCTCCCGGTCGGCTTCCCTTCCCGTCCACACTGTTCAGGAAGGCGGTGCCGCGCACGAGCCCGGGGCGATGGCCAGTGGTTGCACGGCAGGAAGTGCCGGAAAGGTCGCCGCCCCAACCGGGCTTTAGCGCCGCCCCTCATGGTGACGGCCCGCGGCACGCCCGCTTCGGGCCGGGCCCTTGGGAGGGAAGAGCGCCGATGTTCACCGTTCGCCCCCGGACTGTGCGCCAGTACACTGGTTCCGGTACCGCCGCCGAATCCAACGCCCGTTACCGGCAGTTGGTCGCGCGCGGTACGACGGAGCTGCCGGTCGTCTTCGACCTGCCCACGCAGCGCGGCCACGACTCCGACGACCCGACCGGTCACGGTCAGGTCGGCAGGGCGGGGGTGGCGGTGGACTCCCTCGACGACATGCGGGTGCTGTTCGCCGGGATACCGCTGGACAGGGTGTCCACGTCCATGGCGGTCAACGCGCCGGCGGGTGTGCTCCTGCTGCTGTACCAGTTGGCCGCCGAGGAACAGGGCGCGCGCCCCGAGGGGTTGGCCGGCGCGGTCCACAACGACGTGTTGACGGAGTACGTCGCCCGGGGCAGGTGGATCTTCCCGCCGAGGCCGTCACTCCGCCTGGCGGCGGACGTCTTCACGTACTGCCGTGCGCAGCTGCCGCAGTGGAACCCGCTCTCGATCTCGGGGGTTTCCATGGCGGAGGCGGGGGCGTCGCCCGCGCAGGAGATCGCCTTCACGCTGGCCGGTGGCTTCGAGTACGTGCGTGCGGCGGTCGCGTGCGGGATGGACGTGGACGACTTCGCGTCTCGGCTGTCGTTCTCCTTCGCCCCGCGGGGCACCGTGCGGGAGGAGGTGGCCACGTTGCGTGCGGCCCACCGCATCTGGGCGCGGGTGTTGAGCGAGCGGTTCGGCGCGCGGAGCCCGGCGCCGTGGATGCCGGTGCGCAGGGCTGTCCGGGGGCTGGCCACGGTCCTCGGCCGTACGCGGTCCCAGGAGCCGGACGTCACCACCGGAGCGGCTTCGGCCGCGGTCGGCCGCGCCGTGACGAGGCGGACCGACGACGTGGAGGCCGCCGCGATGGAGCTGATCGGGCAGGTGGAGGACCTGGGCGGCGCGGTCGCGGCCGTGGAACAGGGCTTCCAGAGGGACGCGATCGCGCGCAACGCCCACCGTCACCGGCCCGACGCGGACGAACCGTACGAGCTGGCTTACCCCGGCCGAGCCATCGAGCAGCACCAGGCCGAACGCCTGGCCAAACTGCGCGCCTGGCGGAGCGCCGATCGGGTGGACGACGCGCTCGTCGCGGTGCGCAAGGCCGCCGGGGGCAGCGACAACGTCCTCTACCCGATGAAGCAGGCGCTGGCGTCCGGAGCCACGGTGGGCGAGGTCTGTGACGCACTGCGCCAGGTATGGGGGACGTACGAGACCGGCGTCGTCGCCTCTGCGGCCGCGTCCGCCGGAGCGCTGTGACGTCGCCCCCGGCAACCCGCCACGACCTGTACGTGCCGGCCGGGGATAGTCCATATGACCCGAGCGGACATGCGGCTGACGCGCCGGCCCTCGCGCGTGCGCCGCAGTTCGGCCTCGTAGTGGCCGCCCACCCAGGACGCTGTGGCTCTTCCCGACGGCTTTGCCGCCTTTCGCGTTCGGAACCCGTTCGTCGCTCGGGACGGCAGTGTGTGTCAGGCGGTAGGCAGGGAGACCGTGATCCGGGTGCGTTGTCCGCTGGTGAGGCAGACCCTCCTGGCATGGGGGCCCAGCGTGGACGGGCCGACGTGCGCGGAGGTGGTGACGGAGGTCATGCCGCGGCGGCTGATCAGGGTGACGTCCTGGGTCTGCTCCGAGGTGACGGTCACAGTGGCGGTACGGCGGGGCAGATCCCAGTCCAGGCTGTGCACGCGGATTCCGCCTCGGCCCCGGATGCCGGTGATCCTGCCTCTGTCCCACTGCTCGGGCAGCGCGGGCAGGAGTTCCAGCACGCCTGGCCTCGTGCAGAGCAGTGCCTCGGCCAGCACGGCGGGCAGGGCGTGCGCGGCGTCCGCGTTGTAGATGTGCCTCCCGGGGTTGTGGGAGGTCATCAGCGACCGGAAGAGCATGTCGCTACCTATGATCTTCCGAAGGTTGTCGTAGACCTTGGCGCCGTCCTTGAGCCGTGCGGCCACCAGGGCGCGATGCAGGCTGCCGTGCGCGGAGAGATTCTGGTCTCCGCGCAGTTCGAGCGCCTTGAGGGCCCGAGGCACGAGGTCGGGCCGCTCCTCGGGGTTGATCTCGTGCAGGGGCCAGGCGCCGTACAGGTGCTGGATGTGACGGTGGTCGTAGCGGTCGGTCAGGCCGGGCCAGGACCATTCGGCGAGCGCGCCGTCCTCATTGATCCGGTAGTCGGGGATCCGGTCGAGCAGCGCCGTCCAGCGTTCGACGCCCTCGCCGACGGCCTGTTCCACGCCGAGGGCGTTGGCGGCGTCGATGGCGGCGCGGAGCGCGTGTTTGCCGGCCGTGATGTCGCCGGTGGCGTTGATCGACAGGCACACGCCGGTGTTGTCCGGGGCGTTCTCCATGGAGAACGACGGCACGAAGACCGCGTTGCCGTTCGCGTCGCTGCGGGTGAGGAAGTCCTCGTAGAACAGGGCCAGTTCCATCAGCGCGGGACCGAGCTTGTGCCGGAGGAAGGCCTGGTCCCCGGTGGTCTCGTAGTACTCCAGGAGCGGGTGGAGCAGCCAGTCGGCGCCGCCGGTCCAGCAATGGCCCGGGAAGTCGCTGCCGTTGAAGTGGAGCATGTGCCCGTACTCGCCGTCCGTGCGGGAGGGGGCGAGGAAGCCACGCGCACCGTAGAGGTTCCTGGCGTTGGTCCGCCAGTGGTCGAGCTGGCCGAGAATCAGGTCGAAGTAGCCTTGCATGGCCTCCGCCAGGTCCAGGGTGGTGCCGCCGGCCACCTGGAGGTTGACGTTGGCGTCGGTGGTGAAGTCACCGGCCCAGGCGGCGGTCCACGCCCCCGTCCAGATACCGGTCAGGCGGGGCGGCAGGATGCCGCTGGAGCTGAGGAAGAGGTAGCGGCCTGAGTCGTAGAGTCGCTCCAGCAGGGCCGGACTGATGGTGCCGCGGTCGGCGTTCTGACGTGTGATCAGCTCCGTGGTCGGCAGTCGGCGGTCGGCCTCGGGGACGTTCAGGTCGAGGCGGGAGCGGTCGTACAGTTCGGAGTGGATCTCTGTGTGCCGGCCGAGCAGCGCCTCGTAATCGTCTTCCAGGGCGGCGAGCCCTGCGTGCAGGTGCCGGGCTTCCCGGGCGGGCGGCGTCTCGTGACGCTCCAGTCGGGTGAGGAGTGTGAGCCTGGCAGCCCCCGTGACCACGACGGTCGAGCCGCTGACGGCGACCGTGCCCCCAGTGGGTACGACGCGGGTGACGCCCTCGTAGCCGTACGCTCCCATGCCCTCGGGGTAGGTGGCGCGCAGATTGAGCCACCCGGAGCCCTCACCGGTCTCGGCCAGGGTGGTGAACGACACGCGGGTGTGCAGGTCGTCGCCTCCGCCGTGGTCGGTCGGATTGTCGTCGAGCGCGGTGTGCACGCTCAGGGCGACATCGACGGTACGGCCTGGGGCCGGCGCCAGTTCGTGGACGATGACCCGGTCGGCGCGGGAGACGAAGATCCGGCGGGACCAGGTGCCGTGCCCGTCGGTCCAGGCGGAGGTGACCTCGCCCGTGCGGAAATCGGTGCTCCGGATGTACCGGTGGTACTGGTCGGAGACAAGGCCGTTCGCGGTGGCGATCCGGAGCTCGTACGCGGGATGGTACGTCTGGGTCCAACGCAGCTCCCACCCGGCGGCGAAGTCGCGGCCGGCTCCGGCGTAGTCCCCGGCCAGCGCCTTGTCCCGGATGGTTTCCAGCCGATCGGCGAGCACGGGCGGGGTGAGGTCGCGGGTGCCGTTCGGCAGGACGAGGCGGTGGTGGTTGAAGACGACCTTCTCCAGTGCCGGATCCCCGTACACCACGGCCCCGTACTCGCCGTTGCCGGTGAGGAAGCCGTCGGTCCACGACTCGGCGGGGTGGGTGTCATGTATCCCCCGGTCGGGCAGCGCAGCCTGGGCCGGTGTGGGCGCGGTCGCGGCGCCCGCGTGGGAGCGTGGGGAGTGCATCGTGTTCCTGTCCTTCGTGGGGAGGAGCGTCACCGGCCGACGCAGGGGCGGCGAAGACGGATGACCGTGCAGGTCCCCGCGGAGCGCTCCACCGGGTCGTTCGCGTCGAGCGAGATGGCCGGTACCCGTCTGCGGCGCCCGACGGCACCGGCCACCCCCTGTCAGTGCGACTTGTCATAGGCCTGCTGGTAGATCTGTAGGAAGCTCTTCAACCCGAGCTGGTCGAGGTTCTTGAGGTACGAGTCCCAGTCGGAGTCTAGGGACTTCTTGCCGCTGATGAACTGCACGGCGCTCTGCTGTACGAAGGTGCCGATGTTCGTCTGGAGCGTGGCGAGTTCGCCCGCCTTCGCCGGGTCGATCCACGCCTCCCCGTACGGGAACATATGGGACTTGTCCGCGTGCGGCTCGTAGAGCTTGGTGGCTTCGAAAAGCCGGCGCTCGTATCCGTCCGGCGACTTGGTGTCCTTGGACACCGCCTGTGTGTTGCGAAACGGCGAGGGCGTGGCCGGAGGCCGCCGCCATCATGGGGAGGTTGGCGGCCTCGCCTCGTCGGTCGTGACCAAGTTCCCATGGGTGGGGGGGCGTTGAGGGGGGCGCGTTCGGCTTCGGGATCGGCGGAGCGCTTCAGCGGGCGCCCGATCCACGGAGTGTCAGCGGCGTCGGCGGTTGACGCAGTCGACGCAGCTTCCGGAGCGTAAGATGTGCGTCCCTCGGGCGGCGAGCAACCGTGCGATGGCCGGGCCGGTGCCGCCGGCGCAGTTGGTGAGGACCTTCCTGAGACCCGCCAACTCGGGCGCGCTGATGCTCATGCGCCGGCCTTCCCCTTCCACACGGCACCGTCCGGGTAGCTGTGGGCTGCCACGGAGGCCGGGTGCATTTCGGCGCTGATACCTGGAGCGGTCGGCGCGAGATAGTGGCCGTCCCGGATCCTCACAGGGTCGGTGAAATGCTCGTGCAGATGGTCCACGTACTCAATCACGCGGTTCTCATGGGTGCCGCTGACGGCCACGTAGTCGAACATCGCCAGGTGCTGCACCATTTCGCACAGGCCGACCCCGCCGGCGTGCGGGCAGACGGGCACGCCGAACTTGGCGGCCAGCAGCAGGATGGCGACGTTCTCGGTGACGCCGGCGGTACGGCTGGCGTCCATCTGCAGGACGTCGAGCGCCCCCGCCTGGAGGAACTGCTTGAACATCACCTGGTTGTGCGTGTGTTCACCGGTGGCCACCTTGACCGGCGCCAGCGCCTTCCGGACGGCGGCGTGTCCGAGGATGTCGTCGGGTGAGGTGGGTTCCTCGATCCAGTACGGGTCGTAGGGGACGAGGGACCGCATCCAGTCGATCGCCTGCTGAACTCCCCACGCCTGGTTGGCGTCGACGGCGATCCGGATGTCCGGGCCGACCGCCTGGCGGGCCAGCCGCAGGCGGCGGACGTCGGCGTCTCGGTCGACGCCCACCTTCAGCTTGATCTGGGAGAATCCGTCGGCGACCGCCTCCTTGGACAGCCGCACCAGCTTGTCGTCGTCGTAGCCGAGCCAACCGGGCGTCGTGGTGTACGCCGGGTATCCGTGCTCCAGCAGGTGCGCGGTGCGTTCGGCGCGGCCGGGCTCGGCGCGGCGCAGGATGTCCAGGGCTTCGTCACGGGTCAGCGCGTCCTCGAGGTAGCGGAAGTCGACCAGGTCGACCAGCTGTTCCGGGGACAGCTCGGACAGGAGCCGCCAGACCGGCTTCCCGGTGCGGCGCCCGTACAGGTCCCATACGGCGTTGACGATCGCCGCGGCGGCCATGTGAATGGCGCCCTTCTCCGGTCCCAGCCAGCGCAGTTGGCTGTCGCCGGTCAACCGCCGGGAGAAGCCGTGGAGGTCGCCCAGGACCTCCGCCACCGGCAGTCCCACCACCAGCGGGGCCAGGGCCCGTACGGCGGCGACTTCCACGTCGTTTCCGCGCCCCACGGTGAAAGCCAGGCCGCAGCCCTTGTCGCCGCCGCTCGTACGGATCGTCACGTATGCGGCGGAGTAATCGGGTTCGGGGTTCATGGCGTCGGAGCCGTCGAGTTCGAGCGAGGTCGGGAACCGTACGTCCACAGCTTCGACGGAGTTGATCAGTTCGGTCATGGTGCCCGGCCATCCCGGCCCGGGGGGCAGTGTCGTCGGTTCGGGGTCATGGCAGCCACCTGTCGTCCTGTGTTTGGTCGCACGTTCCTGTGGAGCAACAGGCACCACACGCCCGTGAAACAGACATGGGACGGGTTTAGCGCCAGCCAAATGGTTGTGTCTATACGTGTGAACAAAATTTCTGTAACTGACCTGGCCACCTGCGGAGATGCGATCTGCCGACTGAGTCGGCCGCGGGTGAGCCATCCCATGTCTTCGGAGGACATGGGATGGATTGCTACAGTGCGGCTGGGCACGCAGCAGGGTGGAGGGACGGCGAAGCATGTCATTGACCGACAAGGCCATCGACCGCATCAGGGAGCTCGTCCAGTCGGGGGAGCTTCCGCCTGGGGCCAAGCTTCCGCCCGAGCAGCAGCTCGCCGCGGAGCTGGGGCTGTCCCGCAATCTGATGCGGGAGGCGGTGAAGGCGCTGGTCGTCTCGCGGGTGCTGGAGATCCGGCGCGGCGACGGCACGTACGTGACCAGCCTGGAACCGGAACTGCTGCTGAGCGGCATCGGATCCGCGGTGGAGCTGCTGCGCGGCGACACCCTGCTGGAGCTCACCGAGGTCCGTCGGCTGTTCGAGCCGGTCGCCACCGGGCTGGCCGCCACCCGCATCTCGGCCGCCGAACTCGCTGAGGTGGAGCGACACCTGGAGGCGATGCGGGCGGCCTGCGACGACGTGGAGCGGCTCAACGAACACGACGCCGCCTTCCATCGGGCGGTGATCGCGGCCACCGGCAACGCCACGCTCGCCACCCTGCTGGAGGGCATCGCGAGCCGGACACTGCGCGCACGTGTCTGGCGCGGACTGGTCGACGACCATGCCGCCGACCGCACTCTGGTCGAGCACGAGGCGATCTACCAGGCACTGGCCGCCGGCGACGCCGGGCTCGCCCAGGCCGCCGCCCTCATGCACGTCAGCACCACCGAGCAGTGGCTGCGCGCGCACCTTGACCGAGACGGCCCCTCGTAGGCAGGCGGCCTGACAACAAGGAAGTTCCCGACCATACGGATTCCACAGAACCCCCGCCGTCATCCCGCGCCAGAACGGTAGGACAAGCTCAGTACGCGTCCATGGGGATGTACGTGCCCCAGACCTCCCGTAGCGCGTTGCACACCTCGCCCACGGTCGCCCGCGCCCGCAGGGCGTCCTTCATCGGGTAGAGGACGTTGTCGGTGCCCTCCGCCGCCTTCTTCAGGTCCGCCAGCGCCGC
>NZ_RPDJ01000081.1 GCF_004023625.1 Streptomyces cavernae
CCACGGCCTGCGACTCGGAAGACACACCAACAGCCTCACACCACTGACGCTCCTGCACCCACAGAACTAACGAAAAACTCAGTAGGGCGTGTTTCGAAAGTCCTGTGCGGTGCCCGCGGTGTCCGGTGCGTGCTCTCGGCGTGCCGGACGAAAGCCCTCGTACTGGACGTACTTGGGCTTTCGGCCGGTGCGGCGAGAGTGCGTGCCGGGCGCCGTGGGTGCTGTGCGGGACTTTCGAAACACCCCCTAGCTGCACCGGCAGCGTCGGGGCGAGGGAGGCGATGTGACGGAACGTCCAGGTGCTGACGGCCGGCCAGTCCGAGGCCATCTGGCGAAACACCGCCGGGGTCTCACTGTGCAGGTGGGCCATGGGTGTGCCCGTGGCCGCCTGCAGTGGTCGAAAGTCGGAGGCTTCTGTCACTTCTTCCAGCTCCTTCCGGTTGTTCTCCGGGTCGGTGCGGTCGCTCACCTGCCGCCGTCGTCAGCGGTCCGGACGCGGTGACCGGCCGAGGCGGCACGGTGTCGGGCGGCCTCGCGCCGCTCGGTGAAGCGGTTCGCGGTGCGGTCGAGCCGGGCGAGGTATTTCGCAGGTCAACACGGGCACGTTCGCCGTCCGGGCCGAGACCGCAGCGCTCGAAGACCCGCAGCCGGCGCAGCACGGGCAAGTGCACCTCGTCGTGATGCAGCCGGAGGTCGTAGATGCCCGCCATGGCGAACTGCGCCGACTTGCGCGCCAAGTTGTCGATCCCGTGGCACGGGCATCCGGAAGGACGTCACGACCGTGGTAACCGCGCGCATGGCGGCATCGGGCACCAGGTCGAACGTCGCGTCGAGCAGGTCGCGGTAGAAGGCCATGTGCAGGTTCTCGTCCTGGGCGACGCGGGCCAGCAGTTGGTCGCAGACGGGGTCGCCGGAGAGGCGGCCGGTGTTGCGGTGTGCGACCCGGGTGGCGAGTTCCTGGAACGACACGTACGCGATCGCCTCGACGGCGCCCGTGTATTCGAGTTCGAAGCCCGTGGCCATGTGGACCATCCGGGCCCGTTCGAGGGCCACCGGGTCGACTGCCCCAGTTGCCAACAGGTAGTCCCGGATGACGTTGCCGTGGCGGTCCTCCTCCGCCGTCCTGACGATCAGTGAGGTACGCACGGCTTCCGGCAGGTTGGACTGCCCGGGGTTCCATGCCTGCCCGCCGAGCACGCCGTCGAAGTCGAGGCCCCGACTCCAGGGGACGTACTCGTGCGGGAACCACTCCTTGGCTGTCGCCAGGTGGCGGCTGAGACCGGCCTCAACAACCGGTTCGAGGTCCAGCAACAGTCGGATGTCGGCGGTGGGCACAGTTGTCATACGGCTTCCCTGAGACGGGGAGGGAAAGACGGTGAGAGGAACACGCGAGCCGGATCCACGGTGTCCGCTGCGAGCTCGCGAAAATCCGCCCGCTTCTGCGCGGGCGGCGAGGGGCCGCCGGCCAAGAAATCCGGGGCAGGCGTGACGCCGCCTGAAGAATACCTGCGAATTCTCGCGGGACGGGAAAACGTAGTCGGGATCACATCCGCTCCGAACGTCGAATGAATACGGGATTTCGAACGTGAATCCGAGGTGAACGATTCATGCACAAATCCCGTCCAAAATACCGAAGGGCTTCCCGAACGATCGGTCGGTCGGCATGGTCGAGGTGCATGCCGACTCGGTTTCCAGGAGAGAAAACATGGCCATGGTCAGTCCGCGCCGATTGGTCCAGAACCACCCCGACAGGGGATCCGATACTCCCTCGAGCTCCATCGAGGTCCGTTTTCTGCGGCCGGGTGACGTCGAGGCGCTCATCACGCTGGAGCAGACGAAGTGGGACCAGGGCCAGGCGGCGGACCGCGCGGAGCTGGCCGCCCGCATCCAGGCGTATCCGCGGTTGAGCATAGGGGCGTTCGCGACGGACGGAGCGGCGCTGGCCTCGTTGTTCATGAAGCCGATCAAGACCGCGGAGTTGGACTCGGCAGCCACCTGGGCCGACTGCGCACGAGTGGAGACGCCTCATCCGGAAGCCACCGGATCGCTCTTCGGAATCAGCCTGAGCAGCGTCGACGCGGACGCGGTGACCGCCATATTCGAGTTCTTCTGGCCACACGCACTCAAACACGGCTGGCGCGATATCTATCTCGGCTCCCCGATGCCCGGTCTCCAGGCCTGGAGGCGCATCAATCCGGACATTCCGGTGGACGTATACATGCGTGAAAAACGTCACGGCCTTCCCCGTGACCCGCAGCTACGCTATTACCGCAACAAGGGTTTCAAAGATATCGTGGCCTGCAAGCCCGAATATTTTCCGCACGCCGCGTCACTCGATTACGGAGCCATACTCCGCGGGCACATACCGCTGTCCGCCGGTGCTCCGCTGTGGCGCCTTGTGCCGCTGCCGTGGCTGAAGCAGATGCGGCGGCTCCTTTTCCGGCTGGTGTAGGCGTCATGAACACCGAGCACACCGTCATCATCGGGGCGGGCATGGCCGGGCTGCTGACGGCAGCGGTGATCGGGGCGACCGGTCGCCCCGTCACCCTCCTCGAACAGGACCGGAGCCATGGGATGCCTGCGCCGCGCGGCGGTGTCCCGCAGGGCCGTCAGCCCCATGTACTGCTCCACCGCGGGCTGTCAGCGATCGAGGAGCTTCTCCCCGGGCTGGGCGGACAGTTGGTCGCCGCGGGCGGGGTGCCGCTGGACACGGGCGACCTGGCGTGGCTGGGCGAACGCGGATGGGCACCGTTCGGCACACCCGCGCTCGAACTGGTCTCCGCCACCCGCCCGTTGATCGAGCACCTGGTCCGGCGGCGTGTGGCAGAGCTGCCCGGGGTGGAGCTGCGTGGCGGCACGCGGGTGCGGGGCCTGAGCCGCGGCGCCACCATGACCGGCGGGGCCTGGCTTGTCGAGTGCTTCGACGCACCGCATGTTCGGGCCGACCTCGTCGTCGACGCCTCCGGGCGCAGCTCCCGACTGCCCGACTGGCTGACGCAGTTGGGCATCGAGGCGCCCGCGACCACCGTCGTCGATGCCGGATTCGGCTACGCGGGACGGGTCTACGCCGCCCCACCCGACCACCTCGGCCAGGTCGCGGGCATCGTCATGCTTCCAGTTCCGGGCGCACCGGCCGGCGGTGTGGCGCTACCGGTCGAAGGCGGACGCTGGATGGTGGCGGCGGTAGGCGCCGGAGAGCACCGGCCGCCCCGCGACTCGGCCGGTTTCGACGCCTTCCTGAACCGGCTGCGGGACCCGGCGCTCGCCGACTTCACCCGCAGTGCCGACCCGATCGGCGACGTCACGGTCCACCGCCGCACCAACAATGTGCGACGTCGCTACGACCGTCTGGCGCACTGGCCGGACGGGCTCCTGGTCGTGGGTGACGCCCTGTGCACCTTCAACCCGGTTTACGGTCAGGGAATCACCGTAGCCGCCACCCAGGCCCTGCTCCTGCGGCAGGCGCTGGCCGCAGGCGTGCAGCCGGGATGGGAGCGGCGGCTGATGCGTCGGCTTCACCGAGCGGCGGACCTCCCCTGGGCCATCGCAACCGGAGAGGACCTGCGCCACACAGACGGCCGCCCGGCATCCGCCGTCGACGCGCTGTTCGGCCGATGGTCGGGGGCAGTGGACCGGCTCGCCGCGCACGGCAACCTGAGGGCACAGCGCGCCCTGGACCGCGTCTATCACCTCGTCGGCTCACCCGCGGGGCTGCTCCACCCGGCGCTGCTGGCCGCCGCCATCCGGGGACGCCTCCTCGGATTGCCCACCACGGTCCCCCGACCGCCCCTCACCACCGGCTCCGCACGGCTGGACCAGACGGACACCGAGCGGCATCCCGCGTACCCACCGCCGCCATGACCGCCTTGGGCTGCCGGCCCGAGCGCCGTACCTCAACTGTCTGGGTCGATGTCGGTCCTTGACAGGTCGGCAGCGCCGCCCTGGGAGCCCAGGTCGGCGAAGAAGTCGGCGTTGGCCGCCAGGTAGGGCTTCCACTCCGTCGGGAGCTCGAGGTCGTAGTAGATGGCCTCGGCGGGGCACCGGCTGGCAGACACCGCAGTCCCCGCATTCGTCCGGGTGGATATACAGCATGTGCTCGCCCTCACCGCCCACCGCCCACCGCCCACCGCCCACTCGAGGGCGGACGCCCATGGACTTCCGCAGGCTTCAACGGGCCGCCCGCCGAGGAGTCGGACCGAGGACGACCACCGCTCCGCGCCGGTCACGGAGCGATGTGACCGGTCGGCAGTACGTACTCCCATAACGTGCTTCCGCGAATGCGTCCAGGCTGCCGTAGGGCTTGACTCGCTGTACGCCGTGTCCTCCACCTCGGCGGCACCACCCTGTCCCAGGAGGAATTCCTGTAAGGCGACGGCACCTACAGTGGACCTGAGGAGGAGATGCCTGGCTCGGGTACGACCCCGACACGGGCACGCTCGGCCGCGAGAGTATGCCGCCTTCCTCGCCGACGCGACACTCGACGCTCGACGCACCCGAGGGCGGCCGCTGCCGCTCCACGCCGACGCCCACTCCGGTCCCGCCGCAGCCCGGGGTGGACGAACTGCTCGGCTGGCGGGTGATACGGCTGCCCGGCGCCCCCGGTGTGGCGAGGCCCTGGCTGGACGCCGCTGACCGCGCACGGGGACCTGCGCGCTCACGCCGCCGTACCGCGCCCGTTGATGCGGCCCGTGGCCACCACCGCGATGGACGCCCAGCCGTGACGTTCCCTTGGTTCCCGCACGAATACGTCCCGTGAGGCGAGTTCCGGACCTCGGCCTGCGACCACGGCCTCGCCCAAGGCCGCCAGGCCGCGGTGCCGGTCGGCGGTGGCACCCACGGCGACCGCCGCCGCCTCCGCTTCCCGCGCGGCGGACCGCAGCCGGGCGTGGAGACCAGAGAGGTCAGGAACGGTCTCTGTGAGAGGGTCTCGCTCCGAAGAGCACTGGCTCCCAAGTCGGTTCGGTCCGCCGTTCGAGGGCGGCGCGCGTCACGAGGCCCGCCAGTGCTGACCGGGAGGGCAACTTGGTCTTGCGGTAGATGGCCGACAGGTGGCTCTCCACAGTGCGGCTGCTGAGGAACAGCTTCGTCGCGATGGCCTGGTTGCTCAGCCCTTCCGCGACCAGATCGGCTATCTCCCTTTCCCGTCTGGTCAGTTGATCGAGCTCTGTCGGCGTGCTCAGCAGTTCGTCCATCTGTTGCGGTCCCGTGGCGGGTCGGTCGGGTTCCGTCGGCCCGGGCGTGGCCTCCGCACCCGGTGGGCGCACGATCACGGCCAGGTCGGACAACAGGCGTGCGTCGCCGTCGGCGAGGAGACGGCGGGCCCGTCTCCACATCGCCGCGGCGCGTCGGGCGTCGCCCGCGGCCTGCGCTTGAGGGGTGGCCAGGAGCAGGGAGTACGCCTCCCAGAGCGTCGCACCGGAGGGCACGTACGCCTGCGCGGCGCGCTCGAAGAGAATGGCGGCCGCGCGTGGGTCGCCCCGATGCTGGGCGAGCGCCGCCTCGGCGCGCAGTGCCGCCCCCTGCTGGCCGTGCAGCCCCATCCGATCGGCCTCCGCGACCGCCTGTGCGGCCCAGCGCGCGGCCCACTCGACGTCGCCGACCGCGAGGGCGGTGTTGACGAGGGACTCCAGCTGCCCAGGGCGGATCGAGGGCTGGAGTTTCAGCAGTTCGGGACCGCCCGCCGTCAGAATGGCGTGCTGTGCCCGGTGCGGCTCGCCGCTGACGAGGGTCACGTGGCCGAGCATGCATCCGGCAAGTGAGGCCCACCAGTGTGCACTTCCGCCGACCGCGGCCACGGCCTCCTCGGCGGTCGTCAGGGCACCGGTGTCGCCCAGGGGGCGGCACAGGAGGAGGATCAGTGCCTTGAAACACAGTGTGAAGGCCAGGAGATCGCTGCTGCCGACGGCTCGTGCGACGGATTCCGCCTCCTCTGCCGACTCCAGGGCGGCCGACAGCCGGCACGTGGTGAGCTGCACGAAGGCCTTGCCGGTGAGCAGGTGAGGCAGAACGTGGACCTGTCCGCTGCGGCGAGCGATGTCCAGCCCCCGGTCGGCGTGGCGTTCCGCGTCGGCGTAGCGCTCCAGCACGGCTTCGGCCCAGGCCAGCCAGACCAGCGACTCGGAGACTTCCGTGACGGCGGGATCGGTGAAGCCGTCCACGAGCCCGGCCGCGGCGTCGGCGAACCGGCGCGCCGCTGCGGCCTGTCCTTCGTAGGCCTCGCCCAGCGACGCCAGTGCCAGGACCGCTGTCTCTCCCATGAGATCACCGTGTGAGCGGGCCACCCCGAGGGTCCGCGCGATGTCGTCCCGCACTCCGGCGTAGGAGACGGTGTTCAGGGCGGCCATGCCGAGGGCGAGTCCCAGGGAGACCACCTGGCGCGGCTCGGGACCGGGGGTACGAGCCAGTTCGCGCTGCAGCAGGGCGAGCGCTTCCGGGGAGTGCCCGAGGTGGCGTTCCATCATGGCGCACAGCGCTGTCGCGTCCCCGCGCAGCGACGCGTCGTCCTGCCCCGGCCCACTGATCAGCGCATGCAGCAGATCACGGCTCTCCCGCAGGCTGCCGCCCACACCCAGCGCTCTTGCACGCGCCAGCGTCAGCTCGCCGCGCTGCCGCGCGTAGGCGGGCGTGTCCGGCATGAGCCGCAGGACGACCTCCAGCAGATGTGCGGCCGTGGCGGGTGCCGTGTGGGCGAACTGGGCGGCTGCCTCGCTCAGAACGGCTGCCGCCGCGGGATCCCAGCCGACCAGTGATCTCTCCACGTGGTGGGCGCGTTCGGCGGCGGGAGCGCCGGTCCTGGCCAGTTCGTCCACGGCGGTGCGGTGGATCTCGGCACGCCGGGATGCGGGGGTGTGCTCGTAGACCGACGCCCGCAGCAGCGGGTGGCGAAGCGTCCAGCGGCCGTCGGAGCCAAGGCGCAGCAGATCCCGGCGCGCCAGCACCTCGATGCGGTCGTCGAGTTCAGCCGCCGTGGGATTCCCGGTCGTCAGACTCACCATGATGGGTGTGGCGTGGTCCCCGAGGACCGCCACCGCTTCGACGGTACGTCGCTGTGCGTCGGTCAGTGTGGTCAGTTCCTCCAGGAGCAGGGAGACGAACCCGCTCGGCACCCCCGTCGCGGTGTCGTCGTGGCCCCTGGCGATGGTGCCGCGCCGTGCGCCGTGCTGGTAGGCGTGCAGGAGGCAACGGAGGTAGAGCGGGTTGCCCCCGCTGGCCTTGTAGATCTCCTTGGCGTCGCGCGGCGGCAGTTGCGGGGCAAGTGCCTCGATCGACTCCTGCTCGGCCAGCGGTCGCAGCCTCGTGCGCAGAACGGCTCCGCTGTCGACGCCCCGCATGAGCGCGGCGTTCAGGCGGGAAGGCGTCTGCCGTTCGCGGCGGGCCACGACCAGCAGCACCCGCCCGCTTACCGGGTGGCGGATCATGTGGTCCAGCAATTCCAGGGACGCGGGATCCGCCCAGTGCAGGTCGTCCAGCGCCATCACCAGCCCGCTCCGCTCCCCGAGCCGGGCCAGCACGTCCGCGACGGCGCGGTAGAGGCCGAAGCGGTCGCGGACGCCCGTGCCCTGCGCCGCGCCGGCGCCGTACAGCACAGGCGCCGCCGCCTCGGGCACGGCGTCCGAGGCGAGGAAGGAGGGATCGGCGTCGACGAACGCGTCCGTGAACGCCTGGAACGGTGTGTGCAGTTCGTACTCCGTGGCCCTGCCGCGCAGCACGGTCAGCCCCCGCTGCCGCGCTCTCGCACAGAACTCGCTGAGCAGTCGGCTCTTGCCCATACCGGCGTCTCCGGCGACGTCGATCACGGCGGGAGCGTCGCCCTGCCCCACACGGCCGATCACCGAGTCGAATCGTGCCAGGTCGGCAGCCCTGCCGACCAGCTTCGTCGCCGTCTCGTCGAACGCGAGCACCATCGTGTCCCTCCCCATTGATGTCCCCCTTGGTGAGCGCTCCGGTCCCTTCGGACAGGACGCCCCGGAAGTCTGTGCGGTCGTCATCACGCCGGGGGTAGCGCTGTGCGGCCGTGATCGAGGTGGGAGTGAACCTTGTGCACGGGTGCGCCGGCCACGGCGGTCCTGCCACGGGTCGCGGCCTCGGCGAAGAACTGCTCCCCGTCGACCGGGTGCTGGCGGTCCAGGGCGAAGGCGCCGTCGACGCCGACCCGCCGAGATCGTCGTGCGGCCCCCAGTCCGGCGGCTGCGGCGCCTCTCGCCGTGGCCGCGTAAATCCATGTGCCGCTGGGCATGCCCCGCAGCTGGGCGGCGAGGCGGAAACTGCCTCCGGAGGGCAGCACCGAAACGACTGTGGTCATGGTTTGGCAGCTCCGATCTTGGCCCGACAGTCCGGTTTGCATGCTTCGCTCACTTCTTGGTCTGGCCGACGAACGAGGTGTCGATCCGAGGGCGAACGGCGCCGCGCTGGGTGCCCACCGGGTCGTCACCAGTTTCTCCTTGTGTAACGCACTTCGAAGTCGTGAACAGCCCTCATCCCTCCCTCCGGCAAGAGGACCAGGTAGGGGCGAGCCCACCCGTCCACGGCGGCCCGCACCACCTCAAATTGCCCCGCCCCGCTGCCCCAACTCACTTCCGCGAGGCAGCTGTGCCGTGTAGCCGTCCACATCTCCCCCACGCCGATTGCTCTTGCCTGCCACCCCACTG
The DNA here is from genome assembly GCF_004023625.1 of Streptomyces cavernae. GTDB lineage: Bacteria > Actinomycetota > Actinomycetes > Streptomycetales > Streptomycetaceae > Streptomyces > Streptomyces cavernae. The sequence goes on from NZ_RPDJ01000081.1 coordinate 8,649, forward strand.
ACCTGCGATAACCCAGCTGGGTACGCCAAGGCGGGCCAATTCGACCCGGATTCGACCCAGCAGGCCCTCGCGACAGCACTGACCAGTCTTGAACTGCAAGAATGCAAGTTCTGCCGGTGTACCGCTCAAGAACCGGCAAGAAATTGGCGCGTTCTCTAACAGGAGTTCGGTCCAGGGCGCCGCGCGCCGACGCGGTCCGCAACCGAAAGAAGATCCTGGCCGCGGCCGGCGAGCAGATCGCCACGCATGGACCTGAGGCCGGGATGGACGAGATCGCCGCGGCGGCGGGCGTGGCGGGCTGTGTCCTGGCTCTGGCGGTAGCGCGGAGCGCTCCGGTCGACGGGATGCTCGGCCGCCAGGTAGCGGGCGTGTGCGGTGGAGGTGCCCAGGTTCTGCGCGAGTTGGGCGATGGAGAACGCTCCCGTCGGGGCGAGGCGGTGGATCTGTTCGGGCGTGATGCTGTGCCGATCGGGGCCGGGCAGGATCAGGGTCCGGGGTGCATTCCGTGGGCAATTGGGGACTCCACTGCACTGGTTCGCTGATGTGGTGGTCGTCGAGGAGTTCGCGTACGCGCCGGCGGAGCAGGTCGGCTTCGGCGGGCAGCAGGCGCCAAAGGAGCTGGACACCGCCCGGCAGCTGATCGACGCGCGTCCGTCGACTGGAACCCCGAGGACTACCACGACACCGCGGAGAAGAAGGAGAAGGGGAAGGCCGCACAGGGCGGGAAAGACCAGTTGGAGCAGCTGAGCAAGGGCGAGCTCTACGAACAGGCGACCAAGTTCGACATCCCCGGTCGGTCCAGGATGAACCGAGATCAGCTGATCAACGCACTCTCCGAAGCCGCCTCTTGAGTCCAGGCCAGTCCGGTCGACGACTTTCTGCCGAGATTGAGGAACTGGAGGTCCGCTCGCAAGGCAAGATTCACGCCGACGTGGTGCACAAAGTGATCGTCGCGATGGACTTCACTGGCGGGCAACGCGCCACATCGACATCCGGTGGCTTCTCGACCGGCAAGAGCGCGTGCTCGGCAAGGATCTGCAGATCCTTGACTACTCGGCCCTGATCGCGGCCGTCGCACGGCACCGGGTGAACACTCCCCGCCTGGAGGCGGGGGAACCCGATGCGTACTGGCGGGCAGCCGCCCTGCTCGACACCATCGTGCTGGAGCGGCCGCTACCCGCCCGCAACGAGCTGTACGGGTACGCGGTCGCCGTGGCGTACATCGAGGCCTCCGGCGAAACCGTCGTTGCCAGTCAGCAGCAGTGGATCCAACTGATCGATGACATCAGGGCCCTGCGCCTGACCACTTACGACATCGCCGACCGGCTCCGATCCTGGCAAACCCCGTCCGCTACATGATCGTCTTCCGGCGCCAGGGCCGAGGTGCCACCGGGCCGCGGAAGCAGTCGACGCGGTGCAGCGCCTCGGCCTGCCAACTACGTGTCGCCCCGGGGATGTTGGGAATCGGGACAGTGGCCCCACGCACGAGACAACGGCGCCTTCGGCGGGGTTCAGCCATTCCGACCCGCTGGCCGGTGTGTGTCTGGCGTCGGGTGGGCAGCACGAGCATCGTGGACACCGAGGGCTTCGAGTGACGGCGCACTGGACCAGTGGGCCACTGTGATCGGGAGCCTTGGGGGCCAGTGTGGAATTCCGGGTGCTGGGGCCGGTCGAGGTGTGGGCCCACGGGCAGAGGTTGCCGCCGTTCCCGCGCAAGCCGACCGCGCTGCTCACCGCCGGGCTCGTGGAGGCCGGAAAACTGGTGTCGGTCGACCGGCTGGTCGACGCGGTGTGGGGGGATCGGCCACCGGCGTCGGCGGCGAAGCTGGTGCAGGGATACGTCCTCAGGCTGAGGCAGGTGCTCCACAGCACGGACGCCCGCGAAGTGATCACGACCCGTCCCCGTGGCTATGTGTTCGAGCCGGAGGAGGGACAGCTGGATCTTCAGCTGTTCCAAGCGCTGCTGGAACGAGGACGCGCGGAAGCGGCCCGGGGTGAACACGGTGGCGCGGCGGACCTCTTCGAGAAGGCGCTGGGGCTCTGGAGGGGCCCCGCGCTCGGCGCTCCGACGACCTCGGTGCTCCAGGCCGAGGCGACGCGGCTGGAGGAGATCCGGCTGGCCACCGTGGAACGCATGCTCGACGCGCGGCTGGAACTGGGCGGCGGAGCGGAGCTGGTGGGTGACCTCGCCGGGCTAGTGGCCGAGCATCCGCTGCGGGAACGATTACGGGTGCTGCTCATCACCGCCCTGGACCGCTGTGGACGCCGGGCGGACGCCCTGCGTGTGTACCGCGACGGCCGTCGTCGACTGCATGCCGAGTTGGGTATCGAACCCGGCCCGGAGCTTCGGGAAGTGCATGCCCGGCTGCTGGCGGCCGACCAGCCCGCCGGAGCCGGAACCGTGGGGGAGGCGCGCGCGCGGTGGGAGGTGCGGACGAGGCGCGAGCCCGGCGAGGCGCCGGCTCCCGTGCAGTTGCCCGCCCCGCCGAAGTGGCTGACCGGCCGCGAGACGGAGATGGCCCGTCTGGAGGCCGCACTGCGAGAGGGCAGCGAGCACGGCCGGGTCTGTGTCGTGCACGGAATGGCGGGCGTCGGCAAGACGGCACTGGCGCTGCACGTCGCGCACCGGGTCGCCACGGCCTTTCCGGATGGGCAGCTCCATGCCGGACTGGGTGGTGGGGACCCTGCCCAGACGGCCGACCCCGCCGAGGTCCTCGCCGGCTTCCTGCGCGCGCTCGGCATCGGACCGGGCCGCATTCCCCCTTCGCTGCCCGAACGAGCCGCCGCGTTCCGTACGCTGCTGGCCGGTCTGAGGGTTCTCGTGGTGCTGGACGACGCCGCCGGTGAGGAGCAGGTGCGGTCCCTGCTGCCGGGTGCGGGCAGCGGGAGCGCCGTGCTGATCAGCAGCCGGCGGGCCCTGCACGGCCTGGACTCCGTCGAGCGGGTGGGCCTGGAGGTACTGAACCCCGCAGATGCCCTGCAACTTCTGGCCCGCCTCACGGGTCCCGACAGGACGACATCGGAGCCCGAGGCGGCGGCCGAGATCGCCAAGTTGTCCGGAGGGCTCCCGCTGGCGCTGCGTATCGCGGGATCCCGGCTCGGCACCCGAAGCGCCTGGCCGCTCGGCGCACTGGCCGAGCGGCTGCGCGACGAACACGTCCGACTGGACGAGATGGCCTCCGGAGACCTGGACGTACGCGCCGGGATCGAGGTCAGCTACCGCGCGCTGCCGGAGTCGGAGCGACTCGTCTTCCGTCGGCTCGGAATACTCGAATCACCGGATCTCGCGCCCTGGGTGGCCGCGCCGCTGGCGGGCATCGACGTGTCCGACGCGGAGCGTCTGGTCGACCGGCTGGCCGACGCCCATCTGCTGGAGCCGCTGGGGGCGGACCGTACCGGCCGCGTACGGTACCGCTTCCACGACCTGGTCCGGCTGTACGCCAGGGAACGAGCCGACCTGGAGGACACCCGGCAGGACCGATCTTCGGCGCTGTCACGGCTGCTGCGTACCTGGCTCACGCTCACCCGCCGGGCCGGGGACCTCGACCCCACCGGTGTGCCGCACCTCGTACCCCAGGGCGCCGGAGAGGGCACCGACATGGGACTGGGCGGGCGGCTGCTGGCCGATCCGCGCGCGTGGCTCCGGGCCGAGCACGGTTCGCTGGTCGCCGGGGTAGTGCTCGCCGCGCGCCTCGGTCTCGACGAGGAGGCGTGTGACCTGGCCACGGCGCTCGTCCAGGCATCCTTCCGGGTGAACAACCAGTTCGAGGAGTGGCAGCGGACCCACGACGCCGCCCTCGCCGCCGTCCGCCGGGCGGCGAACCCGCGCGGGGAGGCCGTACTGCTCACTGGCCTCGGACAACTGCGCTACGAACAGGACCGGTTCGACGACGCCGACCGCTACTTCCGCGAGGCGTTGGCTGGGTTCGAACGGCTGGGCGATCTCGGCGGTCGGGCCACAGCCCTCTCGGGCATCGCCGCCGTCGGCAGGGAACGAGGCAACTTCACCGAGGCGACGGCCTGTCTGGAACAGGCCCTGTCCGCCTTCGAGACACTCGGGGACGCCGCGGGCGCGGCGGGTGCTCGTTACGACCTCGGGGCGATCCTGCGGGAGAAGGGCAACTCCGCGGAGGCGACGGTCCACCTGCGGAAGGCACTCACGATCTACCGGTCGATCGGCAGCCGACGTGGCGAGGGGCTGGCACTGCGCGCGATCGGCCTGGTGCACCGGGCGGACGGTGACCTGGCGCGCGCGGAGGAGCAGTGCTCGCGGGCCCTGCACCTCCAGCGATCGGCCGGTGACCGGCTGATGGAGGCATACGCCGTACAGGCGTTGGCCAAAGTCCGTTTCCGGCTGAGGCCCGACGACGCGGAGCTGCCCGCACTGCTCGGCGCGCTACGGGTGTGCCGGGAGCTGGACGACGGATTCGGCGAGGCATTGCTGCTGCGCACACTCGGCGAACTGCACCTCGCCCAGCGGCGGGTGGACCATGCGTCGGCCTGTCTCGGGCAGGCACTGGACCTCTGGACCCGGCTGAGGCATCCGGTCTTCCGCGCCCGCACCCTACGTGATCTGTCCCGTCTCCACGAACTCGTCGGCGACCGGTCCCGCGCCCGTGCGCTGCGCCAGGAGGCACTGCTGACATTCCAGCTCTACGGCACTCGGGAGTACGCCGAGCTACGCGCTGTCGAGGATGAGGATCCGAGCGTGCACACGGGCTGAACCAGGACTGAACCGGCGCTGCGCTCCGGCTGTACCACCGTCGCCCACAGTGAGGGGGCAACGAAGGAACAGGACCCGAACAAGGGGGAAGAACCAGATGCGCAAGCGCACCATCGCGACCCTGTCCGCATCCGCCGCCCTGGCCTCCGTGGCCGTCATGGCACCCACCGCCTCCGCCGAACCGAACCCGCCCGGCTGTGACCGAGGAGCCTTCTGCATCTACTCCGGCACGGACCAGACAGGTTCACTGCTTGTGGAGAGCCAGGGCAACTGGTCCGGCAGCGTCAGTGGGCAGTCCGTCTTCAACAACGGTACGAGTTTCCCCGGCGCCGACCACATCCAGCTCACCTGGACCTACAACGGGGGCACGTTCAGCGACTGCCTCCACTTCAACCCGGGCCCCGGCGACTACAAGTGGAACTTCGCGCCCGGCGTCGTCTTCAAGCAGGCCACCTGGCGTGGCGAGTGCTGATCACCGTCACCGCACGCACGGCCGCCGCGGACATTCGCGGCGGCCGTGCCATGTCCCGGGGACGGTGAACGGCGTGAGACTGGTGAGCCCGCATGTTCAGCCTCAGATGGCTTTCGAGGTCGACGACATCGAGACAGCCGTGTCGGATCTCGGAACGGCACGGCGTGGTGTTCGAGGAGGTCGACGCCCCCGGGTTCGAACGAAGGACGGCATCGCCGAGATCGAAGGGAACTGGTCCAGCAAGGGCGCATGCGGTGCACGCGGCGCCTGGTTCCGGAAAGCGAGGTGAACCTGCTGGGCTTCGGCGAGCCGGTCGTCTGCGAAGGAGCCGGCCCACCGGGCCGCGGTCGTGTGCAGGGGCCTGCCCCACCGACACGCGGCGGGGCAGGCCCCGGGAGGGCGCTACGGCTTCAGGCCGTACGCCCGGATCACCTCCTGGGTGACGCCGTTACCGGCGCTGTCGTGGGCGGCGGCCCGCAGACTCACGTAGCCCGTCCTGCCCTTGCCGCTCGGCGCCGGGACGACCGCGCGGAACGCGCCTTGGCCGGCCCGGGTCACGGGAACCGTCGTCCAGGTGCGCCCGTCGTCGAAGGACGCTTTCATGGTGAGGTCCGTCAGGGCCGTGGCCTTCCCCGTCGAACCGGTCTCACCGGTGACGGTGAGCGGGAAGGAGCGGTCCTTGGGAGCCCGGTTGTCCAGCGGGAAGTCGCCCTCGGTCTTGAGGGCGAGCAGCGAGACCTCCGGTGCCCGCGCGCAGTCCTCGGGGCCTTCGGGCCGCGCCGACCTGAAGGTCCACTCGGCCTTCGCGTTCGTCGCCAGGGGGAGAGAGGGCAGGCTCTGACTCATCGACATCCGCAGGGTGTACTCGGCGGACTCGGCAGGCAGGTCATCCGCGAGGAGACCCTGGGACAGGTCGTCGGTGGTGGCGAGCTCCTTGCCGTCCCGCAGGAGCGCGAGACGACCGCTGGTGTACTCGCCGATGCTGCCGGTCTGGCCGCGACCCGACGGGCTGAGGGGCGACGGCACGGCGCGCAGCGCCGCACCGCACCGGGCGCCCCCAGCGACAGGGCCGAAGGGTGCCTCGAACCAGTCCTCGGTGTAGGTCTGGCGGGCCTTGTACGTCTTCGGCGCGGCGGTGGTGAACAGATCGGGGGTGCGGGTTCTCCGGTTGACCCACTCGACGTCGGGTCCGGGGCTGAAGTACTCGATCGCCTCGCCCGGCACGGTGACGTCCTGCACGCCGCCCATACCTATGTCGCTGCCGGCCAGGTAGGCCAGGTTGTTGCGGTAACCGGTGACCGCGTCGGAGGAGCCGTGGAAGCGGGCCCGCACCTTCGCCAGGTCGGAGTCCCGGACGGTGAAGGTCGGATCGGCGGGGATCTCGTTGTCCTTGCGCAACAAGAGGTTGTACAGGCGCCGTGTGCCGGGGGTGTCCAGGGGCTCGGCCATGCTCGTCATGTGGACGAACGCGTACGGGTGGGACGTGACCGGCTTCTTCGTGGGCACCGCGAACAGGTTCCCCTCACCCCGGACGAGGCTGCCCACCGAGAAGTCCGAGCCGTCGGGGAGCCGCTCTTGCAGCGTGGCATGAGCAACGGTCGAGGTGGCGGTGGGGCTGTCCACGTTGGCCTTGACCGGTTTGCCCTGCCGGGCGTCGGCCGTGAGGGCGACCGGGCCGCGGCCCACGGTCACCTGCTGGGACATGATGGTCATGGTCATGCCCGAGGTGTTGATGTTCGTCCAGCTCAGCATCGCAAGGGTGTACTTGCCGGGCGGGGCGTGACCCGTGAAGACCCCGTTCTCCACACGGAACTCGATTTGCTCCTCAGGCTGGTCAAGCCTGGCCATGTACGCCACGAAGTCGCCCGGCTTGCCGCCGTCGCGGTCGGTGGCGTCGATGGTCACCGGGTAGTTCTCCTTGTCGGCGAGGACCGAGACGGCGGTGCGGACGACGGTGCCGTCGTTGCCCTTGGCGGACAGCACACCGGCGTAGGTGCCCGGGTCCGCCGCGCCCGGCCGCCCTGTCAGCACGGTCTGCGCGGTGCCGTGCGCGGGCACGGTCAGCTTGGTGTCCCGCAGGGAGGCGGGCGCACCGGGCGTTCCCTTCTCGGTGGCGAGGTCGAGTGACAGGGTCAGTTCGAGGGGCTTGTCACCGTCGTTGTGGTAGGTCACCGTCCGCTCGACGGGCTTGGTGCTGCCCCAGGGCAGTACCATCGACGCCGTTCCGGGGCTGGCATGGGCGCTCTGCCGGACCGCCTTGGCCACGTCCACCCGTCCCGTGCCCTGCTGGAACACGTTGCCGTCGGCGCCCGGTTCTGACGTGCTGACCAGGGCCGCCTTGAGCTGCTCGGGCTTCCAGTCGGGGTGTTGCTGGGCGAGGATCGCGGCGGCGCCCGCCACATGCGGGCCGGCCATGGAGGTGCCACTGAGCGCGGTGTATTGCTCGCCCACCGGCTTGCCCTTGGAGGTGCCCGCGGCCCGCGCGGCGACGATGCCGACTCCGGGCGCGGTGATCTCCGGCTTCACCGCGTGGTCGCGCTTCCTGGGACCCTGGCTGGAGAACGCGGCCACCCTGTCGTCCCGGTCCACGGCACCGACGGCCAGCGCGGCATCGGCGGCTGCCGGGGCGGAGACCGTCTTACGCATTCCCTCGTTGCCCGCGGCGACGACGAAGAGGGCGCCGGACGACTCCGTGAGCGCGTTCACGGCCAGGGACAACGGATCCGTGCCGTCCGTGGCCTCACCGCCCAGGCTCATGTTGATCACGTCCGCCTTCTGGTCGGCCGCCCACTCCATCCCGGCGATGATCTCCGAGTCGAAGCCCATGCCGCCGTCGTCGAGCACCTTGCCGACCAGTAGCTGTGCGTCGGGGGCGACGCCCTTGTACTTCCCGTCCGACGCGGCTCCGCTGCCCGTGATGGTCGACGCGACATGGGTGCCGTGGCCGCTGCCGTCCACGACTCCGTCGGTGTCGCCCTCGGTGAAGTCCCGTGAGCCGGCGATGGCGTCCGAGAGGTCGGGGTGGGTGGTGTCGATACCGGTGTCCAGGACGGCGACCTTCACGCCCTTGCCGGTGACCCCGCTCTTCCACGCCTCGGGCGCGCCGATCTGGGCGGTGCTGCGGTCGAGGTTGGCGTGGACCCGGCCGTCCAGCCAGATCCGGGAGATTCCGGCGGCCAGGGCGCGCCCGCCCCGGCCGGACGCGGCGGAACCGCTCTTGGCGGACTTCCTGGTCGCCGACGCCCAGAAGTCCTCACCTCCCGCCTTGGGCTGCCGTATCGCCTCGGCGCCGATGCTGGGCAGTTCGGTGCCGGCCTTGTTCCTGCCGGTCCTCGTCGCCGCGAGCCGGTCGCTCGCCGTGTCTCCCGCCGCGCCCTTCGCATAGCTGACGATCAGCGGCAGCACCGAGCGTGACGCGTCGTCATAGCCCTCGTCGACGAGTTTCTTGATATCGAAGAGCCGTTTGTCCAGCTTTCCCTGCCGCACCAGGGCCACGGCGTCGGACGGCAGCACGGTGAACGTGTCGCCGACAACGCTCTGCACGAACCCGATGCCCTCACGCCCCTTGCCGGCCCGCACCGTCACGCCCTGCTTGCCGCCCTGGCTGGTCAGCGTCACCTCGTCGCCGGTCACGAGGGTCACCGTGCGGGACCGCGCGGAGCGCTCGGGCACTGCCTTCTCGGCCAACGGCTCGTCGGCGGCGGCCGGCGGCACCACGGCCGCCCCGGCGGCCAGTAACGCGGCGGCGACCAGGCCGGTGGCTCTCCGGCCTGTGTTTCCTGCTGTCATGCGCGACACCTGTCGTCGTCGTTGATCGGTCGCCGTCAGTACTCCGCCTCCGGCTGTGGAGGTTGCACGGCGCACGTCACACCACTGATCGCGCACAGGTCCCGGAAGGCGTGAAACAGCCCAACCCCGAACGCCCAAGTAGGAGTTGAGAGGGCCACTTGGGGCGGCCCTTCGACAGCACCACCGGAAACGGACCATCCGACCCCGAACGCCGAGGAGCTCCCTGTGCACAGCGGCACGGACCCCGATGCCGACTTCGCGGACTTCGTCACCGCGCACTGGCCCCGGCTGGTCAGATGCGCCTACCTGCTCACCGGCGACTTCCACGAGGCCGAAGACCTGGTCCAGAGCACCC
>NZ_RPDJ01000082.1 GCF_004023625.1 Streptomyces cavernae
GCTTGCCACCCTCCCCGGCGTTCCCCGGGTCAGGCTGCCCCCAGCTTCACCAGGCCGCTGCGACGGCCCGGCGGTGTCGGCCTTTCACCTCCACTCGATTACGCGGCACTTCGTGGCGCACTCCTGTGCCATCGAACATTGATCGCGTAGCACCGAAGTCTGGGCAACCCACGGGTAACGGCCTGCCTCTGGCTACAGTGGTCAGAACAGACGCGGAGGAGGAGGGAGCGCACCGTGCCCGACACGCCCCCGCGCGAGAACCCAGAGACCTCAGAGCTGGAGAGACCGCTCCCCACTGCTTCGCCTTTACCTGTCTTCCAGGTGCAGCCTGGGGTGCCTCCTGCAATCGATTTGGGGACTAGCAGCTCCCAGGTGGCGTACTTCGCAGCTGCCGCTACGCTTCTTCCTTTCTTGCAAGCCTTGGGAACTGCGGTCGGTACCAGGATCGGAGAACGCCTCGATGACGCAACGCGCGGCGCTCTAAGGCGGATCCTGCGGCGCGAACTGGAACGATCAACATCGCGCACGAGCGATCCTTCCGGAATCTCCGGAATCTCCCTGGCAACTCCGGGAGGCACGCGAATTAGGCTCGACGCCGACACTCCCGCGGAGGCACTCCCGCAGTTGCTCACCATGCGCTTTGAGCGACTAGAGGAGCAAGGATCCGATGCTCCGGGCCTCGTTCGGTGGACTCAGGAGGGATGGCTCGCAACCATCGCCCGCTCAGGGCAGCTCTGCGACCTGACATGGGACCCTGGGCGAACGACCTGGGTAGCGGATTCCACGCCACCGGAGCCCTAAGGGCAACCCGATCAAACTTCCGTGGCACACGCTCAAACTTCGACGGCACAGGACAGTCGCAACGTCGGGTGGACCGGGCGTGCCGTCGAGCGCCATCCGCGGAGCCCCGTAGCCTGCCTGCATGGACGACCGCGATTTCGAGCGCTACCAGGTCACCCTGTACAGGGGCGACCAGCTCGTGATGCGCGGATGGTGGGCGAGCCGCACCGTAGCAGAGAGCAAATTCAAGACCCTGATTGGTCGGCACCGGGACGCCCACGTCGTACTCACCGACGAGCTGGAGGGTGAAGTACTCGCCGTCTGACCGAAGGCAGAGGAGTAGGTCTGCCATCCTGGGCGCGACCGAGCAGGGGAGTGACCATGGCTTACCGTCCGTATCCGAATGTCGGCCGCGCCCGGCGGCAGCTTGTGCGCGGCTACAGTCCGGAGCCGGCGTCCGTGGCCCAACTGCAGGCTGCCCAGCAGGCGCAGTCGGCAAGGGAGATGGCCCTGCCGTCGCCGCCCGTCGACGAGTACCGCCTGTCGACTCGCTGACCGCCCCGTTGTCGGTGCCGCCTCGGACTCTGGCAGGGTCACTGGCGCTTGCTGATGCCCCGCCCGGAGTGATGCCCGGCGCGGGGCGCTCGACTTGGAGGACCTGTGGACTCTGCCGACAAGCTCGTCAACTTCCTGCGTGCACGCCTCGACGAGGACGAGCGGATTGCGCGGAGAGCTACCGCTCGGCAGACCGGAGGCGAGTCGTGGACCCATGAGCAACCGGCGCTGCGCACGGGCAGCACCCTCACCGTGGCGGAGCGGATGGTCCCAGTCTTCGGTGAGCACATTGCCCGCCACGACCCGGCCCGCGTTCTGGTCGAGGTGGAAGCCAAGCGGCGGCTACTCCTCTGGGCCCAGAACGCCGAGGCCGGATACAACCTGCTTCCAATCATCGACACGCTCGCCGGCGTCTACCGCGACCACCCGGACTTCGACTCGGCCTGGCTGGAGAGCTAGGCCGCGACTGTCTCCGCTTTGGCGGCTTGCTTCAGCTCCATCTCCACCTGGTACCTGGACGCCCCTAGCTCTTCAGCGGCCTGGGTGACCCGTGCGTGGAGTGGTCCGAGGAGGTCCCGCCAAGCGGCCTGTTGGGCGTCCCATGCGGCCCGCTGCTCGGCTGTCCACTCCCCGGGTGGCACCATGGCTTCCTGCCCGCCTGCGTGGCTGAACCGCTCCCGCAGGGCCAGGAGTTCCGCATGCGCCGCGTTCGCCTTGCGCTGCTCTTCGATCAGATCTTCGGGAAGTTCGATTGCCACGCGGAAAGGTTACGCCGCCTTCACGACGTCTCCGCACAGCCGCTCGGCCGCGTCGGCGACCGCCCACTCGGCCAGCAGCCCCTCGTACTCGGCACGCTCCACATCCGACAGCCGCCTCCGGGTGCGCTCGAGCAGCGCACGGATCTGCCCGTTGATCTCGGCAGCAGGCCGCGCTGGAGCGGTGGATCGCGGAGAAGACAGACCGCTGACGCGCCCGTGCGGCGAGCCCGCCGCGGCGTTACAGCGTGCCCGCGCTCTTCCGCAGGACCGTCACCAGCTCCCCCAGGACCGCCCGGAGGCGGGTGGGCGCCGGGAGGTCGTGCATGTCGATGACGGGCACGGTCGTGCCGATGGGCCGGTGCATCACGTCATCGGCGATGTCCTTGAAGTCCGCGAGGTTCCTGGCGTGCGCCTTGTCGGTCTGCTTCATGGCGAACACGTGCTGGGCCGCCACCTGCTTGAAGGCCCGGTGTCCGAAGACGGGCGGGATGTGGTCGAGGACGGCCCGGATCAGTGCGGCGCTGGCGTAGGGGTTCCCGGCGGTGTAGTTGTCGTTCAGCTCCCGGCATAAAGCGAGGAGCTTGTGCACCTTCCACGGGGTCTTCGAGGCTGCCTTCTCCAGGTCGTCCAGGAGGGCATCGTCGATATACAGCCCGCGCTCGGGCGCGGCCGACCGGCGGCGCCTGCGCCTCGATGGAGGGCTGGGCGAACTGGGCGGCCGTCGCGGTGATCTCGCACGTCTTGGCGATGTAGTCCTCCACGCTGTGCACGGAGCGGAACTGCAGCACGCTGCGGGTCACCTCCCGCTCCCAGGAACCGTCGGGCAGGTTGGCGCCACTGGTGTTGATGCCCGGCTCGTAGGTGAACAGGTCGGGCAGCGCCTCGACGAACCACGGCTTGAGGTTGGGCAACGCGGCCGACAGTTCGCCGGAGCGCAGGATGACCGTGGGGACCTCGTCGAAGCGGATTGGTCTGTGGGTGTACAGGTCGATCATGTGGCGCAGGACGCGCACGAACGGCTCACCGACCAGGAGCCGCATTCCCGGGACGACGAGGGAGGCGGCCACGGTCAGCCGTACCTTGTCGCCCGGGTTGATGGGTGCGCGCATGGGGGCGGTGAAGCCGTAGCCGGAGGCGAACGCCTTGTTCCTCATGCGGCAGGCTATGGAGGATGGCGTCGGCGTCCTTGTGGCTCTGGTCAAAGTATAACTGAACGTTGGCCCACAGCAGCCAGTCGCCCCGGTCCAGCCACGGCCGGCCGATGGCGCTGAGGAGGTTTTGCTGGTCCGGCGTGAGCTCGGTGTCGAAGAGCGTGTGCAAGGAAACCCCTTGGTGCAAGGCAAGGCTGACGGGCGACCATGGGGGCTCATCCGCCACGACAGAGCGTCAGGCGGTCATGTTACCGGCGCCGATCGGTGTTCACCCCCGTATAATCGTCAATATACGAGGGTGGTTGGCTGAGAGGGATTCTCGCGTGGATGACGCCGACGAGAGCATCGAGGTAGTCGAGGGTGAAGTCGTCGACAACGACGCGCTCCCGGCCGTCCTCGCCGACCCGGCTCGCATCCTTGCCGGCGCCCTCGCGCGACCGGTCATCACACAGCACACGGTCCTGCGCCCGGGAGAGCTCCCCACCACCGAGCGGCCGACGTACACCGCGGCGGACTTCTACGTCTCGGAAGAGACCGCCCAAGCCATCGACAAGCAGTCGAAACCGAAGAACACCGACCGCAACTACCGCTCACAACGCGGGATGTTCGAGCGCTGGTGCGCCGAGATGGGCCGCGTCGCCAACCCGTGCACGACCGCCACGTACATCGAGTACATCGCCGCCCTCATCGCCCGGGGCACGTACAGCCCGAACACCATCAAGGCCCACAAGAGCGCGGTCCGCTCCATGCAGCCCGAGGACGCCAAACCCGGCACCGCCGTGGTCAACGGTCTCATCAAGGAGTACGCCAAGACCTGGAACAAGCGGAACCGGGTGAAGAAGGCGCCAGCCATCCCCGACGACAACTTCGGTGCCATGGTGGCCACTTGCGACCAGCGCCACCCCATCGGCATCCGCGACCGCTGGGCCCTCATCGCCGGCCGCGCCTACCTCCACCGCCGTCGCGAGCTGGGCGACCTGCTCATTGCGCAGATCGAGGTCGACGACGACGGTGTAGCGCACTGGGTCGCCATGTCCAAGACCGACCAGGATGCGATCGGTGAGGAGTCGTGGGCCCCGGCCGAGCCCGACGACGTCCTCCTCTGCCCAGTCGACGCGACCCGGGCGTGGCTGAACTGCCTGTGGCGGCTCGGTGTTCGCGACGGCGCGGCGTACCGTGCACTTACTGTTGCCGGCACTCTGCAGAACCGGTCCACGGCCACCGCCCACGGCGAGCACGTCTCCGGGGACGCCATCAACGACATGGTCCGTGGCCGTGCCTTCGCCGCTGGCCTGCCCAACTGGCAGCAGATCACCGCGCACAGCCTGCGCCGCACCGGCGCCCAGCGCATCGCCGCGGCTGGGGGCGACCCCACCAAGCAGGGCCGCTGGAAGCCCGGCTCGTCCGTGGTGAAGAGGGAGTACTTGGACCGGGCGCAGTCCCGTGCCGAGAATCCGTGGCACCTGGTGGCGGCGAAGCGGCGGGAGACGCAGCAGTGAGCACCCCGGCCGCCCACCCGCCCCCGGAGCCGGTCGAGGCGGAGGAATTCCACGTCACGCTGACGTTCCGGCCGGGACGGGCCTTCTCTAGGGGAAGCAGTGAGGCGCGAAGCGATTGGTCGTGACTTTGTGCAGCTCAGCGCGGGTAAGACGGACGGTAGCCGATGCAACAGGTGTCGCGCTATCACCGATGCGAGTGATCTCGGCGGTCCCCAGGGGGACCCTCTGTAGCGCTCGGGTCATACAGGCCCGGCCGCCGTCGTCTGCTCAAGCTGTGCCTGCGGGCGAGGCTGGTGAAGCCATCGAGGAACAGCGTCTGCCCCGCTCGGGTGGTTGGCCTCGGGTGATCGGCGAGTCGGCGACGGCTGAGGGAGGATGCGCAGTGGGCTCGGTACGGTTCAGGCGGATCGCCGTGTACGGCTTGGCCGTGGTCTCAGGCGTCCTTCTGGTCGTAGCCATGTTCTCCTGAGATTGGTTGGTCGACCTGGCCACCCCTATCTCGCCGGCCCCGTTCGTCCTCGGCATCGCCTCGGTTGCTTGTGCGGTGGCGGCCGTCGAGTTTCATCGGCGGACGTGACCGCGGGGACCACGCCCCCTCGCCCCGCCGATACGTAAGCCGAAGCACGATAGTTGTCACCAGCGGGACCAGCTGAGCTGGCGAACAGGGGCGGCCGAAGCAGCCTGGTTGTCACAAACGAGGCATCCGACTTGTCACAGGCGCTCATTCGGCTCTTCTTGAGAGTTCGAGTCGTGCGGGGTTGCGTGGCGGCACAGGGGCCTTGTGCGTTGCGGACGTGGTCACCAGCATGCCCGGCCTGGGTGTCATTCTCGGCGCCGAGTTCCTGGCCGCCACCGGCGGCGACATGACCGTCTTCGGCACCGCCGACCGCCTCGCCGGCTTCGGCGGCGTCGCCCCGGTTCCCCGCGACTCCGGGAAGATCAGCGGCAACCTGCGCCGACCGCGGCGCTACAACCGCAGACTCCAGCGTGTCTTCTACATCTCGGCGCTGTTCAGCATCCGGTACTGCGAGGACTCCCGCCGGTTCTACGACCGCAAACGTCCCGAGGGCAAGCGCCACATCCAGGCCGTCCTCGCCCTCGCCCGCCGCCGCGTCAACGTTCTCTGGGCCCTCCTACGCGACGGACGGTGCTACGAACCGACACCTCCACCGCCACTTGTGGCTTGACAGACAGCATTAGGAATCAGTGGCCACGCTGAAAACGCTCACTGAGGGTTTTCAGCGTGGCCCCCGGACGGGTGACGGCGGGACCGTAGGCAACGGACAGGGCTCCCGTGCCGTTGAGGGAGGTGTCTAGGTCTCAACTCTCCAGCTCAGGAGCCCTGTTAGTCTCGTATCCTGCCGCACTCGACCTCCCGCACGCACTCGTGGAGTGGGTGACGATGCTGATCGTCACCCGTGAGGGTGACCGACGCTGCAAACTCCGGCCGTCCGAGCGTGCGGTGATCGCGACACGAAGACCGGCCAACGCGCTTTCAGCTCGGAGCTGGCCCGCTCACGCCTCCGACGAGGCCAAAGACCAAGAGCCTGCGAACGAGCCGAGGATATGACCGGGGCGGAGTGGGAGGATCGCGCCGCCCGAAGCACTGGTGGCTGCTGGAAGTGACCGTGCGAGCCTCACGTACGACTACTCGCCGCCGGAGAATTCCCACGTGTTGTTATTGGCGTTGGCATTGCTATTGGTGTGTATCCAGCCAGAGCCGGGCTGCTGAATGAGCCACATACCGGTCTGTGCGTTCTGCACGCGATTGCCCGAGTATCGCCAGTTCTGGTAGTTACCGCCGTTGCATTCGATCCAGTAGACGTGTCCGTCGTAGTTGCTGTCCAGGCACTGGTTCGTGTACGCCTTGACGATGCTGCTCCCGCGCCGGTCCCAGAGCTGTGATCGGTCGCCGAACGTGCAGCCGAGCCCGCGGGCCGAACTGGGCGCGATGGCGGTGACGCATTCGCCGGTGTTCAGGTTCCTGATCCAGGTGTTTTCCGCCGCGCTCGCGCTGGATGCGGTGGGTCCCATTACGACGGCTGAGGCGGCGACTGCCGTCAGCGCGCCCCGGGACAAACGCCTAAATGTCTGATTCATGCATGCCTCCTTGTTCAGTACCAACGCCCCACCGGGAGACGTCGGCCACAACGGTGCCAGAGGTGATTTGATCGCTATGAGTTGGGAAACTGGGGAAGCGTTTCCCGGATGGCGTGTGCGCCGATGCCACCGGGAGGCGAGAGCACGGCAATGCTGCCGCAGACGGGCGGAGAGGAAGCGCAGGGCCGAGCTGGACACATCGACGCCGGACGGGTAGACAAGCACGCGAAGCTCTTGGCCGACGCGGGTGATCTTGGTCGAGAACCCGTCTACCAGGAGCTTTGCCGTTGCGCAGGGCAGTCCAACTCGCGGTCAAGAGAGTTGCATGCGGCCATTGGATGTAGGGCGCACATAAAACCGAAACCCACATCCCAGCGTCTTCATAGCTCCTCCTTGTCGGATGCGGATTCAACCGGATTCGGGGCGCATTGATACCGGCTAACGCCACCGATAATTCGTCCGCCTCGAATCAGGAAACAGCGTGGTCCAGCTGCGCGACCCACATGGTGGGCAACGGCGACTGACGGCTGCGCGGTGCCGTACTCCGTGTCTCACGGGTGCCACGGGCCACGATCGTGCCAGGCGTGAGCAGCCGTTTCAGCGGCCTGGGCCGTTCAGCGGCTAAGACGTCGTCTCATTTGGTGAGCCTCCGGTAGCAGATGAGGCTGCAGGCGATGGCGGTGAAGGCCAGGAAGTGTTCGGGCTTGCGTTCGTAGCGGCGGTGCAAACGGCGGCAGCCGCCCAGCCAGGACATCGTGCGCTCGATCGTCCAGCGATGCCGGCCCAGCCGGGTGGAGGACTCGATGCCCTTGCGGGCGATGCGGTGCCGGATGCCTCGCTTGCGTAGCCATCGGCGCAGGTGGTCGTAGTCGTAGCCCTTGTCCGCGTGCAACTTGGCGGGTCGTCGTCTGCGCGGGCCGCGGCGGGATCGGATCGGCGGGATGCCGCGCACGAGCGACTCGAGCGCCTGGCTGTCGTGCAGGTTCGCGCCGGAGATCCCGATCGAGAGGGGTAAACCGGTCCGCTCGGTGATCAAGTGGACCTTCGAGCCCTTCTTGCCTCGGTCCACAGGATTCGGACCTGTCAGGTCCCCCCTTTCAAGGCCCGCACGTTCACCGAGTCGATTGCGCACCGAGACCAGTCCAGCTCCCCGCGCGAGCCCAGTTCGTCGAGGATGAGGCGGTGCAGCTTCGCCCAGACCCGGGCGGCGGTCCACTCGGTGAAGCGCCGGTGCGCGGTCGGCCCCGACGGGCCGAAGACCGGCGGCAGCTGCCGCCAGGTGCAGCCCGTAGTGGCCACGAAGATGATCGGGGCCAGCACCTCGCGATCCCCATACCGCCGCCGACCGCCGCCCTGCGGCCGCGATGGAGCAGGCGGGACCACCCGCTCGAACAGTTCCCACAACTCGTCCGGCACCAAGCGCTCAACCATCACCACGTCGTGCAGACTACCCAGCGCCCCAAATGAGACGACGTCTAAGTACAGGGAAACCTGTCGCGAACCGGATGTTCGCTGCCGGTCGGGACCCGGAATCGCGGCAGCGACCGTGCGACCGGTACAAGCCCGGCAGCGCAGGGCCTTGCTGTGTCAGAGGGAGCCGGTGAGTACCGAGGCGGCGAGTTCGGTGCGGGAGCGTTTTCCAGTGCGGGCGAACAGCCGGGTCAGACGGTTGGCCACTGCGTCTTCTTTGGTATGCAGGACGGTGGCGATCTGACGGTTGGTGAGCTGTTCGGCGATCAGAGTGGCCAGCAGGTGGTCGTTCTCGGCGGTGGCCTGTCTGCGGCCGGGGATGGTCAGTCTGGCCTCGCGCAGCGCAGTCCTCGTGTGGAAGCGCCACAGGGTGGCACCGGTCTGGCCGAACAGGTCGTACGCCTCGTGCAGCAGCGTGGCCGGGACCGCGCCCGCTGTGGCAGCGGCCAGGAGGGTGGTCGCCGTTTCGAAGGGCAGGTTGCGGGGGCGTGCGAGGTCCACGGCCTCGCGCAGGTTCCCGCGGGCGGTATCGGGAGCGTCCTGGCGCAGGACCCGGGCCGAGGCCAGCAGATACCTGAGCCGTGCCCGTCCGCTGCCCGTCCATGTGGCGATCTGTCCCGAGCGTTCCAGGCAGGTCACCGCCTCGGCTGTGCGTCCTGACTTGGACAGCGCCGAGAAGACGCTGCGCCGCGGGCTGGACACGGCACAGACACACGCCCACGTCTACGGCACAGAGGAGCTGTGGGCTCTGCTCGCCGAGGTGACAGTCGAGGCATGACCTGAACGCCGCAAAACCCTGCTGGAGTACAGCCACCGCGGCCCAGAAGAGGGGCCACCGACCTGGGCCCTGAGCGCCTCGGAAGCAGAGGTGCTTCGGACCCTTGGCGACAGGTGGTGGTGCAGGAACTGGCTGATCGGGGGCAGCATCTCAGGGGTCAGGTTCTGGGAAGTCCTAGACAGCTCCACCACACCGGAGGTCTTCGCCATGATCAAGCCCGGCAGGCGTCAACAACGCTCGTGATCAATACAGCTAGGGCCGTGGCTGGGTGAACAACCCCTGCTCGGGCTCGGTCAGGATTCCGCGTTCGACCAGCCGCTTGAGCTTCAGCCGGACGTTGTTGACGTTGCTGGGCGCGATCTCCAGATCCATCGCCTCGCAGACCGCCCGTGCCCGCAGCGGGGCGTCGGCCGCGGCGAATACTGCCATGATCTGCCGGTAGGCCGGATGGTCCGGCACCTTCGCGGCCGGCGGCGTCGGCGGGGACGGATCAGGCAGCGCCAGCAGCGTCTTGCGGGTGATGCGGACCTCTTCGGCGACCCGGCCGAACTCCTCCAATGCGCGGTGAGTTCCGCGATGCGTCCCTGGGGATACCCCCTACCCCCGGGGGGCGGGGTATCCCCACCTAAATCGTGGGGAGAGCTCCAATGATCATGTGCTGCGGAACTTCTAGCATCGGTTGCACAAGAAGGCGACCGGGCCGGATGGATCTCCACACAACGGCCCTGGACGCCGAGTTCCCGCGCCTGAAACGCGCCCATCCCGAGGAACAGCGCCATGATCACATTACGTGCGGTGACCCACCGTACCGCAGCAGCGGCTCTGGTTCTGGCAGGCCTCACGGCCTGCACCGGCGCCGGATCTGAGGCCATCGATGCCGGCCCCAAAGCCGCCGGTTCCAGCCCCGAAGACACCGGTTCCGGCCGCGAAGAGACCAGTGCCAGCCCTGAAGCCACCCTCGCAGAACGCGAGGCTGCTACGGGCAAGAACGCGGCCAGTACCGTGCGGCTCGGCCGTTTCTACAATCAGGACCTTGCTTGGGGGAAGTGCGCACAGGACTCCGCCGACACCACCGGCCAGGACCTGGACAAGACCGGCGTACAGTGCGCGAACGTGACCGTGCCACTCGACTACGCGGCCCCTCAAGGCCGCACCATCACCGTGGCGATATCGCGCCTCCAAGCCACCGACACCCGTCGTCGTATCGGCTCGATTCTGCTCAACAACGGCGGTCCCGGCGTTCCTGCTCTGGAGTCCCCGCCGGACGCACGATCGGCGATGGGAGAACTCGGATCCCGCTACGACATCATCGGATTCGATCCGCGTTTCGTCGGGCGCAGTACCCCGCTGGACTGTGGCTGGCCCATCGGCAACTCGATCTTCTCGGCCGGCAACAGCCGGGCCAGTTTCGATCGTCAGGTCGGGCTGCAAAAGAGCCTGGCCGACAAGTGCCGGACCACCAACGCATCGGTGCTGGCTCACATCAACACACGCAACACGGCCCGCGACATGGACGTCATCCGCGGCGCGCTGGACGAACGTCGGATCTCCTACCTGGGCTACTCGTACGGCACCTACCTGGGCACGGTCTACACCCAGATGTTCCCCGGCCGTTTCGACCGCATGGTGCTCGACGGGGCCGTCGCCCCCAGTAGCTATGACCCTCAACTGCTGAAGGGGCTCGAACCGGAGAACGAGCAGGCCCTGGACGCCTGGGCGACGTGGGTTGCAGAACGCGACGGCACCTACTCCCTCGGCCGCACCCGTGACCAGGTGCTGGCAACCATCGACCGGATCACGTCGACCGCCGCACGCGACCCGCTGACCGTGGGCACTGCCCCCGATGTCTTCCGAATCGACGACACCCAGGTACCACTCTTGCTGTTCATGGGACTCTCGGACGACAAGGACGCGGCCCGTGAAGCCCTTGCCGCCCAGGTATCCGTCCTCGCGAAAGCCGCGGACGGGCAACCGGCCGCGCTGTCAGCAGAGTTTGCCGCAGTTCTCGGGATCTTCTTCACCGACGAGGACACCAACCTCGGCACTGTACAAACCGCTCTCGCCTGCGCGGACGGCACGGCATCGCGCGACATCGAGCAGTACTGGCAGGACATCGAAGCCAGCCGCCGTACCCATCCCCTGTTCGGCCCCCTCGCCAACAACATCACCCCGTGCGCCTTCTGGAAAACCCCACCGGAAAAACCCATCCAAGTGCGTGACGACGCCGCCATACTGATCGTGGCCGCCACCGGCGACCCGAGGACCACCTACAAGAGCAGCTCCGAACTCCACCGGCTGCTGCCGAGCTCCAAACTGCTCACCCTGAACGGCGCCAACCGGCACGCCCTCTACGGGCAGTACGGCAACGCATGCATCGACCGCACAGTCAACCAGTACTTGACCAGCGGAAAACTCCCGGCACGCGATGAGTCATGCGAAACGCAGGACGCTTATTGATCCGAGACTCAGGGCGGTAAGTGACGTGCTGCCCGTTTCGCGCTTGCAGCTGGACTGTCGGGCTGGTCGTGGCCTGACCAGGCGGCTACGACTGCGGCTTGGTGAACAAGCCCTGCTCGGGCTCGATCAGGGCCCACCGCTCGTCGGACAAGTCGCTCTTGTAGGGCTGGCGGTCGCTCACGAAGAACACTCCAGCGCGACAGGACTCCCCGATCAGTCCCGATACGCCTGTGCCACACGTTCCAGCGACAACAAACGTGGCATCACGTCACATACCGCCTTCTGGCACCGGCACTGGGGGGCGTCGATGAATTAGTGGGTTGATTTGCCTTCGCGGTGTGCGGCTGTCGCGTGCATGACGTAGTTGGCGAGGTCGCTGGGGTCGATCAGGCGGGCGGGGATCGGTTCCGGGTGGTGGCCCAGGTCTTCCAGGTGGGGTCGGACCTTGTCTTCGGCGACCCGACAGTGGGCGCTGGACCGGCTGGCCGAGCCGGTCACACTGGAGGACATGGCCCGGCACGCGCACATGAGCGTGCGCACATTCACCCGGCGGTTCCGCAGTGAGGTGGGCAGCAGCCCGCTGAAGTGGCTGGCGCAGCGGCGGCTGGCGCACGCGCGCCTGCTGCTGGAGTCCACCGACCTGACCGTCGCACGGATCGCCACCGTCTGCGGCTTCGGCGACCCCGTCGCCCTGCGCAAGCACTTCCACACGTACCTGGGCCTGTCACCACTGGCCTACCGTCGCGCTCACAGCGCACCGGAGCCGATGATGGCACGGTGACCACCCAGCCGGGTCAGGGCTGCAACAACGCCCCACCCATCACCCGGCGCGTCGAGTGGCTCCTGCTGCCCTTTACCACCACTTCAAGGGCAAAGTCCCGGACATCATGTACCGGGTTACCGAGGACATCGTCGATGGCATGGACCGCGTAGGCGGCGGTGCCTCGCCGAGTACTGCAACGACATGCTGGAAGACGGTCTGGCGATCGCGCCCACGGGCTACACCGTGGGTCTGTACGGTCCTCGGATCTAGCCTGTTAGCCCGTAGTCGGCGGTGACGCCGAGTAGCCGCCTCGGTCATGATCTTGTGGTGGATATCACATTCACCACCGCGTGGCAGCGGGCCACCCAACTGCCGGCCCTCACCTGACGGTCGGCCACCGCCCCGACGGCACCGCAGAGGAGAGCATCGAACCACCCTCGGGCCCGTGGAACCCGACGCCCCGCAGCGTCACGCGACGGCCAGTCCCGACACGGCACGGGACATATCGGGCAACCAGCCGCTCACGACGCCGCCGTCAGCCCTTAGACGCCATCCGCTTATCGATCACGCGGCTGGCCTGGTCGAACAGGGTTCCTGATCGGGTGATCGCGCGAGAGTCGGCGCATGACAACAGGGCCTCTTGGTAGCTCGGGGGTGCGAACCAAACCAAGCGCCAGGAGGCCCTGCTGCCGCAGTTTCTCGCGCTCGCGTGCCTGGAGTCCAACTCGCCCTCCCTGTCGTGTGACTGCCTCGCGCACAGGTTCGGCAACGCGGCAGACCGGCCGGACCGTACCCCGCGCTATGGCTCCGACATGACGGAAGCAGAGTGGCAGGTCATTCGGGCCGTGCTGCCGGTTCCGGCCTGGTAGGAGGGGCGGGGCGGCCGGCCGGAGGGCTACTGCCACCGACAGATGATCGACGCGGTCCGCTACGTGGTCGACAACGGAGTCATGATCACGAACCCCCGTGCATGCTCTACTATCCGCCCCTATTGGCCGATCGCCAACTCTCCACGCGATCAAGGAACTTGACGCAGCCACTGGTCCAACTCGCGGTCAGCACCGCCAGCTTGAAAAGCACTCGCTTTCTAGCCGGAAGTCCGCTTTGTGAAAGCGCGAGGCTAGCCTCGCGCTTTCACGTGGCAGGGCGTCCAGTGGATGACCAGAAACGCGAAGAGTGCTCCTGACCTGCAACGATGGGACTTGTCTACGGTCCAGGTCGTCGCATGAAAGAAGCACTCTCCAGGTGAGGAAGCGTATCGGGTCTTACCCGCGTGTCCGTACTGAAGGCGGCGGTCGCGGGGTGGTCTCCCAGGCTGGCGGGGTGCTGCTGGTGGAGACGATCCGCAAAACAGGTCTGGATCAGGCGATATCGGCGGCATTGACGCCGTGGCGCAAGCCGCGGACGGTGCTTGATCCGGGCAAAGTCCTGCTGGACGTGGCGCTCGCGGTCGCACTGGGCGGAGACTGCCTGGCAGACGTGGGCATGCCGCGGGCCGAGCCCGCGGTGTTCGGGCCGGTGGCCTCCGATCCGACGGTGTCCCGGCTGATCGACACGCTGACTGCGAGCGGGAACCGCGCGCTGACTGCACTGCGGCAGGCCCGCGCTCAAGTCCGCGAACACGTATGGGGGCTGGCCGGTGACGCCGCGCCGCCCGCGGCCGGGCAGGTGATCGTGGACCTGGACGGGGTGCTCGTCCTCGCGCATTCCGAGAAGCAGGATGCGGCCGCGACCTGGAAGAAGACCTTCGGGCACCACCCGCTGATGGGGTTCGTCGACCACGGCCGGGGCGGGTCCGGGGAGCCGGTGGTCGGGCTGCTGCGGCCCGGGAACGCGGGCAGCAACACCGCCGCCGACCACATCGAAGCCGCCCGGCTCGCCCTGAGGCAGCTGCCGAAGAAGTACCGACGGGGACGGCAGACGCTGATCCGCACCGACTCGGGCGGAGGCACCCACGAGTTCGTGGACTGGCTTTCCGCCCGCGGCCGGTGGTTGTCCTACTCGGTCGGCATGACCATCACCGACGCTATGCACGCCTCTGTCCTGAAGGTTCCCGCATCGGCCTGGACGCCGGCCGTCGAGCCCGACGGCGAGATCCGCGACGGCGCTTGGGTGGCCGAACTCGACGGCGACTGCCTCAAGGGCTGGCCCACGGGCATGCGGCTGATCGTGCGGAAGGAACGGCCGCACCCCGGCGCCCAGTTGCGCTTCACCGACACCGACGGCATGCGCTTGACCTGCTTCGCCACCAACACCAAGAACGCTCCGATCGCCGAGCTGGAGCTGCGGCACCGCCAGCGGGCCCGGGCCGAGGACCGCATCCGAGCTGCCCGCGCCACCGGCCTGCGCAACCTCCCGCTCCACGACGCCGCACAGAACCAGATCTGGCTGGAGATCGTCCAGATCGCTCTGGACCTCCTGGCCTGGATGCCCCTGCTCGCTCTCACCGGCCAGGCCCGCCGCTGGGAGCCTCGCCGTCTGCGGCTGCGGCTGTTCTCCGCGGCCGCTCAGCTCGTCACTACCGGACGCCGCCGCATCCTCCGCTTCGCCAGGCACTGGCCCTGGACCGACGTGATCACCGACGCCCTGCAACGGCTCACGGCTCTGCCGAACCCTGGCTGACCAGCAATTTCCCGTCCCTGCGAGCAGCACCACACACGACCGGAGCGTGGAACCCGGCGCCCACCCGACGCGGCAGCCGGGCCGTCAGCCTGCACACCGGCAGGAATCTCCGCCCCGAACGAGCCGAAAAGGTCCGCCAGCAAGCTGACGGACCCTCATGCAAGATCGAGGCTAATCGAGGGATATCGCGTTGCGGGTCGACTCCGAAGGGAACTATGAAGCGATCCCTTACATGCATGGAGTGGCTGTGTCCGAACACGAAACGAACAGCGATCCGAAATCGAACCGCAGGAAGTGGAACCCCTGGGAGATCGTCGCCGCCTTTGCGTCGGTGGTGGCCCTGGGACTGTCGGCCTGGGGTGTCACACGAGCCAGCGATGCCTCAGATAAGGCGAACGACGTGGCAGACCGTTCGAACCGGCTGACCAGTTCTTATCTGGTCACCTGGTACTCGGAAGAGCAGAAGCCAACGCCTCCGCCGGGGCCGCCCCCGGCTTCGATTGCGTCGGAGTTGACCCCGGCTCCGGCGCAGCCGAGGAAAAAAATGGTCGTGATCGAGAACAGAAGTTTCTTCCCCGCCCACAGGGTGGTCCTCCTTAACAAGACCACTAGGCAGTACGCCGACGTGTGGGTGGTAAATCCCTGCACAAGGGTCACGCTCGACCTGCATGAAAAGGGTGAAGAGGTCTTCAGTAAGGGGGCCGGGTTGTATTCCCTCCATTTCAAGATGGCTGGCAAGCATTGGAAAACGGACGATGACGGGAACATCGTCGAGAGCACTGAGGGCAAGGAGGTTGACAAGCTTCTTTCCGGCGAATCCGACCCACTCTCAATGACGCCTGTAGACGATCCACTGCCGTCATGCGGTTAAAGCCTTTACTCTTCTGGATGCTCGCTCAGCTTCGCGTGCGCGTCCAGCCGCCAACGCACCCCGGCATCGTCCGTGAAGTATGCGTCCGGCTGTGCCGGCTCGAATGCTTCGGCTCCAAAGTGGAACGTCTTCCCGGCGTCCATGACGGCGACCCGAGACCAGAAGAGATAATCGGTCGGACGATCGATTCTGGCATCGCCGCGCGGGGCGCTTCTGGTGAACTCTTCCCATGGCGCTCGTCCCAGAGCACTTCCTAGGCAATCGAAGCCGGTTGTTCCCCGAACCGAACCACGACGTCATGAATGGGTGCATCACTACCATTCGTGACACGCACGCCGCGACCTGACAGGTCCATCAACATTCGAACCTGGCACGCCTGGGCTTGCCTTCGGTCCCGAGCGACCGCCGACAGCTCTTGCCGTTCAAGGGCCAGTCGCCAGTCGACTTGGCATAGCGGGACGCTTCGGCGCCTCCAATCTGGTAGCCGTCCCAGTACCGACCTGCGCCGTCGTCGCTTGTTGAGCAGGCCGAAACGGCGAAAGCCAGAGTCGCGGGGCGCGATGGTCATACGGGTGATGCAGCGCATGTCAGGTCCCCCAACGCGGCAACGGTCGGCGCATCGTATGCGTCCGAGAACCGTAGCTGGTGAAGTCGGCCCGGGGCGCGGTTCCGGTCTTTCGACCGGCCCGTTTCCCCGGAGCCGCTTCCCGAACCGGGCATGCGACTTGGCACCGCACCCGGCTCTCCACAAGCCCCGAGGGGACCCGT
>NZ_RPDJ01000083.1 GCF_004023625.1 Streptomyces cavernae
TACCGCACGAAGATCATGAACAGGGCCAGTGACGGGATCGAGTACAGCACGTTGGCCACGGTCAGAGTCGGCGGGTAGAGCCATCTCCAGCGGTGGCAGAGCATGCCCAGCGGCACCGAGATGATCACCCGAACAGCACGGGCAGCAGGCCGAGTTGAAGGTGAACACCGGTGTAATGGGCCAGCTCGCCGAGATGGTCGCCGATCCAGTCCCAGCGGACCAGCGGCTCCCCATCGCTCATCGCTCGCCCCCAGCCGCGCTGCCGGCACCTGCCTCGTGCACGGCCGCACCGCCTGTGTCTCCGGCGGGCTCGCCTGCCGTCACCTCACCTGCCGTCACCTTGCCCGCCGCCACGTCGTCTCCAGCGGTCTTGTCGCCGGCCGCCTTGTCGCAGGCTTCTGCGTTGCCGGCTGCCGCGGCGGACAGTTCGTACGCGTCCGCGACCCCGACGACCGATCCCTCCCCGTCCACCCCGACCGCGAGTCCCGACGGCGACAGCAGCGCCGCGTCGAGGGCGGCCCGCACCGAGTCGCCGACCAGGCTGAAGGTGTGCCCGATCGGTGTCAGCGTCGCCTCAGACAGTGTGCCGCTGACCGGCAGTTCGGCGACGGCGGCCCAGCCGAGCGGCCGCCGGTCGGTTGGCTGCTCAGGAACTGGCCCTGTTCCGCGAGGACTTCCTCCCCGGAAGCACGACGCCGCGCTCACGTCCACCGCGATCCGGCCCGCCCGTCCGAGATCACCCTCCCGGCCCGGTCGCACCGCTCGACGACACGCGACCGCACACCGTTCGGCGAAGTGACTCCCTGCTGTCCCCCGGCCTCAGGGCATTCCGTCCCGCCTGGTCAAGGCCGCCCGGTGGTGCGACGCTGGAGTGGAGAGGTGTCCGAGGAGGGGCAGCCGGGAGGGCCGATGGGACGGGACGTCCCGGCGCTGGTCTTCACTCGCGAGGATCGCCGCCGGTACCGGATCAAGATGCAGGATTGCCTCGAAGCGTTCGCACAGATGCTGCGCGAGTCCAGGTTCGAGTCCGAGCGGCCGCAGGTCGGCCTGGAGATCGAACTGAACCTGGTCGACGACGAGGCCGAGCCGACGATGCGCAACAGCGATGTGCTCGAGGCGATCGCGGACCCCGCCTGGTCCACCGAGCTGGGCCGGTTCAACCTCGAGATCAACGTTCCGCCCCGCCGGCTGACGGAGGGCGGCCCCAACGCCTGGGAGTCCGAGATCCGCGCCGCGCTGAACCACGCCGACCAACGCGCCAGGTCGGTCGGCGCACGTCTGATCATGATCGGAATCCTGCCCACGCTGCGGCAGGAGCACATCGGTGAGGCGACGCTGTCGGAGAACCCGCGCTATCGGCTGCTCAACGACCAGGTTTTCGCCGCGCGGGGCGAGGACCTGCGGATCGAGGTCGACGGGGAGGACCGGCTGCGGACCTACGCGGACACGATCACTCCGGAAGCCGCATGCACCAGCACCCAGTTCCATCTCCAGGTCTCCCCGGAGGAGTTTCCCGACTACTGGAACGCGGCACAGGCGATCGCCGGGGTCCAGGTCGCGCTGGCGGCCAACGCGCCGTTCCTGTTCGGCAAGGAACTGTGGCACGAAACGCGTATCCCGCTCTTCGAGCAGGCGACGGACACTCGCCCGCAGGAGATCAAGGTGCAGGGAGTGCGGCCCCGGGTGTGGTTCGGAGAGCGTTGGATCAACAGCGTCTTCGACCTCTTCGAGGAGAACCTGCGCTATTTCCCGGCACTGCTGCCCCTGTGCGACGAGCAGGATCCCAAGGAGACACTGGACCACGGCGACATCCCCGAGCTGGGAGAGCTCACCCTGCACAACGGCACCATCTACCGCTGGAACCGCCCGGTCTACGCCGTCGCCCACGACAAACCGCATGTGCGCGTGGAGAACCGTGTGCTGCCCGCCGGCCCGACCGTCGCCGACACCCTCGCCAACGGCGCGTTCTACTACGGCGTCACCCGCGCCCTGGTGGAGGAGGAGCGACCCGTGTGGTCCCGGATGTCCTTCCCGGCGGCCGAGGAGAACCTGCACACCGCGGCGCGGCACGGCATCGAGGCGCAGTTGTACTGGCCCGGGATGGGCGAGGTACCGGTGCCCGAACTCGTCCTGAGGCGTCTGCTGCCGCTGGCGCACCAGGGGCTGGAGCTCTCCGGCATGGACGCCGCCTGGCGGGAGCCGCTGCTCGGCATCATCGAGCAGCGGTGCGTCACCGGACGCAACGGGGCGGTCTGGCAGAAGGAGATGTTCCATCACATCGCCACATCCACCCGTTCCGGCCGCCAAGAGGCGCTGCGGCGGACGACGCAGCTGTACATCGACTACATGCATCTCAACGCCCCGGTCCACACATGGCCGGTCGACTGACGGCGGCGCGCTCGGCGGTGACCGCCGGCACGGATCAGGTCGGGAGTTCATCGGGATCGGGGTGGCGGATGCAGGAGGCGACGACCACGAACGGCCAGAGGGACTGGACGGACGTCACAACGCGTTCGGCGGCACCGGCGGCCCCTTGAACCTCCAGTTCGATCAGGAACCATGCCGCACCGACGCCCATCACCGCCGTCGCCATGGCGGACGGCCCAGGCCGCAGCGCCCACGGAGCCGCTCCGCCGCGATCGATGGCCAGGAGGGGCCACACCGCCAGGAGAGTGAATCCGACGGTGACGACCGAGCCGTGCCGCAGGGATCCCCCGCTGCTCGGTGCCGGGAACAGTGCCACCACCACAGCCGCCGCTCCCCCGGCCCCAAGCACCAGGCGGCCGGCGAACGCTGCCGCGCGCAGCCCCCAGGCGGTGAGCAGATGACAGACACCGAGGGCCATCAGCGCTGCGGTCATCACCCACGACCCCGAAGCACCGTCGGCCGCCAGAACGCTGATCGTCTTGGTGGCGGGGTCGTAGGCGGGCCCCTCGAGCACCCCCGCGATCGTCCAGCCCGCGGTCAGCAGGACAGGCGCACAGCCCGACGAGAGCAGAGCCCACCTAGGCACAAGTCGCATCAGATCACCGTAAAACACCCCAACCTTCGCTCCTGGGCGCACACGCTGACGGCACCGCGTAGCGGGCCTGCTCAAGGGCGCTCTGGTGAACGGTGTGCGGTGCGCTGCGTCGATGTTCTCCGCCTCGGCGGCCGGGCCGTGTCCGGCCGGCACCGGCCCGCCGACTACACCCGACCGCCGGCGGGCAAGGTCGTGAACCTAATCGACCCGCACTTCGGTGTTCTGGCAGGCGTGCAGCAGCCATCTCCCGTCATCCTGCTTGGTCATGACATAGAGCGGGGCACCTTCCGTATCGCCCTCTGCCGAGTGATAGACCTGGCGGACCTTGACGGCAGCCACGTCGGGCCGCAGGAACTGCGTGTGCACCGCCTCGTAGGTGACCTCACCGTCCCAGCTCGCGGCGGGCAGCACCTTGCGGGTGAACTCGGCGATCGCGTCGAAGCCGATGAGGACCTTGCCGTGGGCGGTCGTCCAGAGGGCATCGGGATGGAACAGCGCCAGGAAACCGTCCACGTCCTTGGCGCGCTGGGCGCGCTCGACGGCGGCGACGACCTCTTCGATCGCTTTGATGTCTGCGGTTTCGGTGTTCATGTTGATCACTCTGATACCTCAAGTGACCTTGAGGTCAAGATCCGCAGCCGAAACGGCGGAAAACAGTCCTGATTCGCCGCCATTGCTTCCCGCACCGCCACCACGGGCGGACATGGGTCGAGGCCGTACGGGATAATGCACGCATGCGGATCTCAGCCAGGGCGGACTACGCGGTACGTGCCGCGCTGCAACTTGCCGCGTCACGGGACGACGAGCCACTGAAGGCCGAGGCCATAGCCGCCGCCCAGGACATCCCGCACAAATTCCTCGAAGGCATCCTGAACGACATGCGCCGGGGCGGCCTCGTCCTCAGCCAGCGCGGCGGCAACGGCGGCTACCGGCTGGCCAAGCCCGCCGACTCCATCAGCATCGCCGACGTCATCCGCATCGTGGACGGACCACTCGTCTCAGTGCGCGGGGTCCGCCCCCCGGACCTGTCCTACACCGGCCCCGCGGAGGCGCTGCTCCCCCTGTGGATCGCCCTGCGGTCCAACGTGCGCGAGATCCTCGACGGCGTGTCGCTCGCCGATGTCGCGTCGGCCCAACTACCGGAGGATGTCTCCGCGCTGACTGACGCCCCCGGCGCCTGGGCCAACCCCTGACACACCCGGGCGGCCGCCCCCGTGATCTCCTTGATCCCCTCGGTCTCACAACACGAGCTGACCTGGTCGTCATGTGAACACCCTCGCCCCGTCCCGGACTACTGCTCGGAACGGCGGCGGATCGTCGCCAGGAGGCGCCGCATGCCCCTCATGTGCCCGCCCGTTCCGATGACGAGCCGGCGGTAGAGGCCGCCGGTCAGACCGGGGAAGGCTGCTCGGGTTTCCGCACGCAGTCGTGAACGGCCCGGACCTGCCTGTTCGAGGCGGAAGATCAGGGCGTAACACGAGAAACGGTGGCTCCCCTCGAGGACCAGCTCACGCCCCGGGACCGCGGTGACCACCCGGAAACCGGGCAACGTCGAGCCTTCGGCAAGGGGCCGCGGCCCGGAGGCAGTGCGGTCCGGGGCTCCGACCAGCCTCGCGTAGCGGGCCGCACCAGGACGCGAGAAGGACCGGTCCAGCGTTTCGCCCAGAGCGCGCCAGACATCGTCGGCCCCCGCCGCGATGACCGTCGCGTGCTCATCGACGTACGGCAACGCGGCGATCCCCATCAGAGCCTCCCAACGGTCGGGGCCGCCGGGCGGTCGGTCCCGTGCCCGGTACATTCCGGACCCGGGACCGCGTCAAACCCGGTGGGTGGCCTTGTACGCGGGTCCGAGCGCACAGGCGACGCGCACTGCCGGGACCAGCACCGGCGATCGCCGGGTCAGACCAGCGCGTTCTTGTAGAAGATGCTGGACCGCCGGTCGCCCTCCTCGCCGGTGGCGAAGCCCAGGAAGAGGCGTGACTGGCCCGCGTCGGTGCGGTAGACGGCGAGCCCCTCGGGCTCCCGGTAGGTCAGGGTGGACCCCGCCTTGGTGAGGGTCGGGCCCTGCGCGATGGCGCCTGTGTTGACGTTGATGCTGGTGAGGTAGCTGTTTCCCGGCTCCGGGTTGGTGTCCGAATAGGCATTGCCCGTGAGGAAGTACATGTAGGAGCCGTAGAGGGTGTAGCCCTGCGGTGTGCCGGAGATCGACGGCGGGGTGAACGTGACGAGCGGCTTGCTGAAGTCGCCGTTGTCGGTGTCGGAGACGTCGTAGACGGCGATGTGCTTGGCGCCGTCCTTGTGGTAGCGGACGATCATGCGGTTGTGGACGGGGTCGATGGAGCAGGTGTACTCGGTGGCGCCGGAGACCGGCGCGAACTTGCCGAAGCCGGTGGAGGAACTGTCGAGGGTGGTGCCGGCGCTGTACTTGATGAAGGACAGCTTGGTGCCGTACCCGTTCGAGTTGGCCTCGGACTCGATCCACAGGTAGCTGTGACCCCCGACGGGGCGAATACCGAAGGCGACGCCATGACCGAAGCCGTTGAGGTGCATGTACGACACGTAGTTGCCGTGAGACCGGGGTGAACGTTCTCGTTGACGCTGACGAGCGCGGGCAGCGGTGCGTCCAGCGTCGCCCCACCGTTGTCGGTCTCGCGTTCCGCGCTCACCCGTCCCGCTCGGACGTCCAGCTTGCGCACATGGGTCACCTGCGGCAGGGCGAGCAGGTCCGCGACGACGGCGGGGAGCGCGCTCGCCCGACCGTCGGTGGTCGCGTCACCGGCGAGCACCAGATCGACGTCCGCCACGGTCCGCACCGCGGCTGCCAGGACCTTCGCGGTGGTCAGCACGTCCGCGCCGCGCGGTCGGTCGTCGCAGATGTGGATCCCCCGGTCGGCGCCCATGGCCAGGACCTTGCGGATGGCGTCGAGGGTGGAGTCGGGTCCCATGGAGACGACGGTGACCTGAGCGTCAACGGTCTCCTTCAACTGCAGGGCCTCTTCGGCGGCGCGCTCGTTGATTTCGTCCAGGACGAGTTCGGCGTCCTCGCGGTCGAGGGTGTGGTCGCGGTCGAGGGTGTGGTCGGTCTCGGACAGGGTGCGCTCGGCGCCGCTGTCCGGGACCTGCTTGACGAGTACGACGATGTTCACAGCGTCTGCTTTCGGTCTTCTGAGGTCCGGCCTTCGATGGTCCGGCCATCAGTGGTCCGGCCTTCGGTGGTCAGCGGAACGCCGCCTGGCCGGTGATCGCCTGCCCGACGACCAGGGTGTGCATCTCACTGGTGCCTTCGTAGGTCAGGACGGACTCCAGGTTGTTGGCGTGGCGCAGCGGCGAGTACTCCAGGGAGATGCCGTTGGCCCCGAGGATCGTGCGGCACTCGCGCGCGATGGCGATCGCTTCACGCACGTTGTTGAGCTTGCCGACGCTGATCTGCTCGGGCTTGATGCGGTGCTGGTCCTTGAGCCGGCCCAGGTGAACGGCGAGCAGGGCGGCGCTGCCCAGGGACACAGTCATGTCGGCGAGCTTCTTCTGGGTGAGCTGGAAGGCGCTGATCGGCTTGTCGAACTGCACTCGGGAGTCGGCGTACTCGATGGCCGCCTGGAGCGAGTCGCGGGCGGCGCCGACCGCGCCGAACAGAATGCCGAAGCGGGCCTCGTTGAGACAGGACAGCGGCCCGCGCAGGCCCTCGGCGAGCGGCAGCCGCGCCGAGTCGGGCAGCCGTACGTTGTCGAAGTACAGCTCCGAGGTGATGGACGCGCGCAGCGACATCTTCTGCTTGATGTCCTGCGTGGTGAAGCCGGGCGTCCCACGGGGCACGAGGAAGCCTCGGACTCCGTCCTCGGTCTGCGCCCAGACGGTGGCCACGTCGGCGATGCCACCGTTGGTGATCCACATCTTGGAGCCGTTCAGGATCCAGTCGTCGCCGTCGCGCACGGCCCTGGTGCGCATTCCGGAGGGGTTGCTGCCGAAGTCGGGCTCGGTCAGGCCGAAGCAGCCGATCGCCTCTCCGGCGGCGAGCCGGGGCAACCACTCCTGCTTCTGCTCCTCCGACCCCCACTTCCAGATGGAGAACATCGACAGCGAGCCCTGCACGGAGACGAAGCTGCGGAAGCCGGAGTCCGCCGCCTCCAGCTCCAGACAGGCCAGGCCATAGCTGACGGCGTTGGTGCCGGCGCAGCCGTATCCTTCGAGGTGCATGCCGAGCACGCCCAGCTTGCCGAGTTCCGGGGCGAGTTCGCGGGCGAAGTGGGCGTTCTCGAACCACTCGCCGATGTGCGGGCGTACCCGGCCGGCGAGGAACTTGGCGACGGTGGCCTGAATCTCGCGTTCCTCCTCGGAGAGGGTGGAGGCGAGGTCGAGCAGGTCGAGCGGGTCCTTCATGGGCTTGCGGCTCATCGTGGGCTCCTGGTGGTAGCGGTGGTCGGTTCGGTCAATCGGTGGTGCTCGCACGGGACTTGGGGCCCGCGACGGTCATGTGATCGCTCCGTCTCGATCCGGAGCATCATCGGGGAAGGGGCGCAGAATTTCCGCGGTGTGCCGGCCCAGACGCGGCGGCGGCAGGCGGTACCGCGCCGGTGTCGCGCTCAGCCCAATCGGGTTCGCCACCTGGCGGGAGGGCCTTTCCTCCGGTGCGTCGGCGGGCGCGGCGGGGATGTCGACGATGCCGGGCAGGCCCAGTTTCTGGGCGAAGGCGAATGCCTCGTCGAGGGTGTTGACGGGCCCGGCGGGCACCCCCGCGGTCAGCAGGACGGCCGACCAGTGGTCGGCGCCTGCTGCGCCCAGTCGTTCGGTCAGGACGTCTCTGAGGGCGGCGCGGTGGGCTACGCGGTCGGCATTGGTGCGGAAGCGGTCGTCGAGAGCGAGACCTCGATCGCCCACGGTCTCCGCGAGCGCCGCGAACTGCCGGTCGTTGCCGACCGCGATCGCGATCGGGCGATCCGCTGTGGGGAAGGTCTCGTACGGGGCGATGCTCGGGTGCGCGTTGCCCATGCGGCCCGGAACCACACCGGCGACGGCGAACGCCGACGCCTGGTTGACCATGGCCGACAGCAGCGAGGCGAGCAGGTTCACCTCCACCCGCTGGCCCTCCCCTGTGGCGTCCCGGTGCCGGAGGGCGGCGAGGATGCCGAGCGCGGCGTGCAGGCCGGTGATCACATCGACCAGGGCCACGCCCGCCTTCACCGGCTCCCCGTCCGCGTTCCCGGTGACGCTCATCAGACCGCCGAGGGCCTGCACGAGCAGGTCGTATCCGGGGATGTGCGCGCCCGCACCGCTGCCGAAACCGCTGATCGAGCAGTAGATCAACCCGGGCTGACGCGCGCGGAGTTCGCGATGGCCGAGGCCCAGCCGTTCCATCGTGCCGGGACGGAAGTTCTCCACCAGCACATCGGAGTCGGCGATCAGTGCACGCGCCTGTTCGAGGCCGGCCTCGGTCGTGAGGTCGAGGACGACGGACCTCTTGTTCCGGTTGACGCTCAGGAAGTACGTCGACGTGCCGTCGTGGTCCGCGGGAGGGTGCCAGGCCCGGGTGTCGTCCCCGATGCCCGGCCGTTCGACCTTCACCACCTCCGCACCCAGGTCGGCGAGAAGCATCGTGGCGTAGGGCCCCGCGAGGACCCGCGAGAAGTCGGCGATGCGCAGACCGTCCAGTGCGCCGAGCCCCGCTCCGTCCACTGCACCGAGCCCCGGTCCGTCGAGTGCGCCGTTCCGTTCGTCCGGCGCGTTGTGCTGGGTGCCCACGCACCCTCCTCTCTGATCTTCCGCCCACGCGAACGTGGCTGCGGCTCAGCCGTTTCCCGTCACCACCGGTGCTCCGAGGGCGGCGCCGGGCGGGTGAGTTGGACGACGGGAAGGCCCTGACCGTGGGGGTCGACGGCCCGTACGACGCTCACCCTCGCCCCGACCGCGACCGCTGCCGGCTCCGTCCCGGTGACCTGGCAGACCAGGGTGAAGCCCTCGTCCATCGCGACGAACCACGTGTTGTGCTGGGCAGTGTCCGTTGCGGCGGACGACGACCCCGGCGCCTGCGCTGCGTTCCGCTTTCAAGGCCACGCATCCGCAGGCGCGGCAGAACGAGCGACGGTAGGCCGCTGTGCCGCACCAGAGGCAGCACTGCAAGAACAGTTCACCGGAGACCGCCTGCGCGGTCGGCGGGGCGGGCGGGGTCGTGGCGGCGGTGGCCGCCTCGTGGTCTTCCAGCGACTCGGTGGGTTCACAGATGTCTGTCTGCGGCATCACGGCCTCCTGTACGCAGTTCGGTGACCGTTATCGGGGTGGTCGGAATCCGATATGGCTCCACCACCCTGGCCTTCCCCCGAATCACCCGTCAACCACGAGTTGACGCATCTTTGTGCGCGGAAAGCGTTCCATACGCTGAGGTCAGAGCTGGTTTCCCGGCGCTACTCTCAGGTGGACGGCGCTGGTGTGCGGTGAGCCGTTCGGTGGCATCCCAGGGGACGGCCTCGCGCCATGGGCCGTAACCCACGGCGAGCGGGGACACGGTGGGCCGGCATGATGCAGCCGCGGTGGCCTCACTTGCGTGCGGCGGGCGACTCAGGTACGTGCGGCGGTCGCCTAGGTTGCGTGCTGCGGTCGACTCAGGTGCGGATGGGCCGAGCGGCGGACCGCGGCGCCGCGCTGCCGCCCTCGATCGGCAGCAGGGCCAGAACCTCCCAGCCCGGAACCTCCCTACGGGGCCGCGCCTCGACATGGCCGCCGAGCGCGGTGACGCGTTCGGTGAGGCCGACCAGCCCGAACCCGCCGCCCCGGGCCTCCTCCGGGAGGCGGGCGCCACCGCGTCCGTCGTCGCGTACGGAGACCTCCAGGTGTTCGCCGGAGCGGCGCAGGCCGACGGTGACCCGCGCCGACCGCACCGCGTGGCGCACCCCCGACGCGGTACCCGGCAAACAAGCCACCGCGGTTCAGACGCTGTCCACCACCTTCGTGCGGCACCGACCCGTCACCGTCGTCACGTTGGCACAGCTGCCGGGCCGCGCCGGCACACCGGCACCGCCCGGGCCGGCGCGCTTCCCCTCCGGGCAGGTCCATCTCTCCCCCGCGCTCAGGGAGTTGGTCCGCGCGCTGCCCTCCGACCAGTTGGCCGACCGCTTCCCCACGAAGACCGGATACCGGACCATCGGCGAGGCCGGACTCGCGGCGCCCGAGGAACTGGTCGCCGTGGTCGGCAGGACGGCGACGGACCCCGCCGTCATGCGGGCCACGGACGGAGGGGCATTCGACCCGCTCGCCGCGCGTGCCTCCGTCTCCGGATTCACCGGTGCCCGGCAGAGCCCGTTCACCACGTACGACCGGCCGACGGCGATCCTGGGTGGAGCGTTGCTCGTGGTACCGGTGATCGTGCTCGCTTCGGCCGCGGGGCGGCTCGGCGCCACCCGGCGCGAGCAGCAACTGGCCGCACTGCGGCTGGCCGGCGCGACTCCCCGGCAGATCCTGGGCCTGCCAGCATCGGCATCGGCGTCGGCCACGGCAGACGCCCTGCGCCGCCCACCCGGCGCTGAGACGGGGCGGTACTCAGGGGACGACGACGATCTTCCGCCCCTGACCGGCGGCGAACTGCGCCAGCGCCTGCGGGTACTCCGTCAGCGGCAGCCGGTGGCTGATGAACACCTGCGGATCCAGCACCCCGCCCGCGAACAGTTCCGCCGCGCGCTCATAGCTGTGCAGCACCGCCATCGAACCGGTGATGGTGATCTCCTGGTTGTAGATGCGGTACGGCGAGATGGTGGCGGTCGTCGCGTAGTCCGAGACCCCGAACTGCAGGAACGTGCCGGCCTTGGCGACCCGGTCCAGGCCGTCCTGGATCGCCGCCGCGTTGCCGGTGGCGTCGACGACGACGTCCCAGCCGCCGGGCTGCCCGAACTCCTCCGGGGAGAGCGCGGAGCGGGAGCAGCCGAGCTTCTGAGCGGTCGCCAGCCGCTCCGGATTGACGTCGACGACATCCACCGAGGCGGCGCCGGTGCGCTTCGCCAGTTCCAGCATCATCAGCCCCATCGTGCCGGTGCCGTAGATCAGCACATGGGCGCCCAGCCTGCTGCCCAGCACGTCGTATCCGCGTACCGCGCAGGACAGCGGCTCGATCAGCGCCGCGTCCTGCACGTCCACGTGGTCCGGGAGCCGTACGCAGTTCGCAACCGGCGCCACCGCGTACTCGGCGGCGCCGCCCGCGACCGTCACCCCGATCGCCGCCCAGCGGTCGCAGAGGTTGTTGTGGCCCTGACGGCAGTAGCGGCACTCGTGGCAGTACAGCGAGGGGTCCACGGCGACCCGGTCGCCGATCTTCAGTTCGTTGACCTCGCTGCCGACGCCGACCACCTCCCCGGCGAACTCGTGGCCCGGCACGACCGGCAGGGTCGGTGCGAACTCGCCCTGGAGGATGTGCAGATCGGTCCCGCACAGTCCGCAGGCCGCCACATCGACCACGACTTCGCGCGGCCCGGGTGTGGGGTCGGGCACCGTGGTGACGGTGACCTTGCCGGGGGCTTCGATGACGGCGGCTTTCACTTGACTGCTCCTAGGGACAGGCCGCGGACCAGTTTGTCCTGGGCGGCGAAACCGGCGATCAGTACGGGGAGGGAGACCAGCGTCGCGGCGGCGCACAGCCGGGCGAGGAACAGGCCCTCGTTGGTGATGAAGCCGACCAGGAACACGGGCGCGGTGGACGCGCGCGTGGCGGTGAGGTTCACGGCGAACATGAACTCGTTCCAGCTGAAGATGAAGCAGATGAGGGCGGTGGCGGCGAGTCCGGGCATGGTGACCGGGGCGACGATCCGCAGCAGCACGGTGGGCAGGCCGGCGCCGTCGACCTCGGCCGCCTCCAGGATCTCCTTGGGCACCTCGGCGAGGAAGGAGCGCATCATCCACACCGCGATCGGGAGGTTCATGGCGGTGTAGAGGACGACCAGGGTCCATACGTTGTCCAGCATCCCGATGTCCTTGACGATCAGGTACACCGGCAGCAGGGCCGCGATGGCCGGGAGGAACTTGGTGGACAGGAAGAAGAACATCACGTCGGTCCACTTCTCGACCGGCTTGATGGACAGCGCGTAGGCCGCGGGCACCGCGAAGGCGAGCACCAGGAGGGTCGAAATGACGCTGGCCATGGCCGAGTTGAGCAGGAAGGGAGTGATGTCACGGCCCAGCAGCAGGGAGTACTGGTCCAGGCTGAGGGGGGCCAGCAGGCTGGGCGGGTTGGTCGCCGCGTCGGCCTCCTGGTGGAAGGAGGTGAGCACCATCCACGCCACCGGGGCGAAGAAGGCCAGGGTGGCGATCCAGGCGACGAAGGTCCACAGCGGTGAGAGCCGCGGCTCCTGCGCATGGCTGTCGCCGCCTCGGCGGGACGTGAGTCGTCGTACGAGCGTGCCGGTCGCTGCCTGTGTGCTCATCGGGACGCCTCCTCGCGGAACAGCGATGCGATGGTGCGCAGGGCGAAGGTGGCGATGACGATGGAGCCGATCACCACGACGACTCCGGCGGCGGCGGCTTCGCCGTACTCGTACTTGCGGAACATGGTCAGGTAGATCTCGTAGGGCAGGTTGGTCGTCCGGGAGCCGGGGCCGCCCTGGGTGATGGTGAAGACCGCGTCGAAGGTCTGCACGACGTAGATGGTGCCGAGCAGGATGCCCAGTTCGATGTACTGCCGCAGGTGGGGCAGCGTGATGTGGCGGAAGGTCTGCACCGCCGAGGCGCCGTCGACCCTGGCGGCCTCCAGCACGTCGCCGGGCTGCGCCTGCAGGCCCGCCAGCAGGATCAGCATCATGAACGGCGTCCACTGCCACACCAGTGACAGCACGACGGCCGGCATGGGGAAGTTGGACACCCAGTCGACGGTGGGGCCGTGGTCGGCGCCGAAGAGCTGGTAGACGGTGTTGAGGGTGCCGTTCAGCAGGCCGTAGTCGGGGTTGTAGATGGCGTGCTTCCACAGCAGTGCGGCGGCGACCGGCATCACGAGGAACGGCGCGATGAGGAGCGTGCGGGCCAGGCCCCGGCCGCGGAACCTGCGGTCGAGCAGGAGCGCCAGCGCCAGACCGATGAGCACGCTGATGACGACCACGGAAGCGGTCAGCACGATGGTGTTGAGCACCGCCGCGCGCAGTCGCCCGTCGGTGAAGACGACACCGTAGTTGGACAGTCCGGTGAAGTGTCTGTCGCCCGGTTGCAGGATGTTCCACTGGAGGGTGGAGATGACGACGGTGGCCACGAACGGCAACTGTGTGACGACGATGGTGAAGACCAGCGCCGGCAACAGCGGACCGCGCCGCCGCCACTTGCTGACACCGGTGGACGGTTGCGGGCGCACAAGGGGTGGCCCCTTCTTCTTCCTGGGTGTTTCGGTGAGCGTGGTCATGAGGTTTTCCTAGGCCGGTGACGGCCGGGTCGAGGTCGGGTGCCCGGCCGGCGGGTGGGGCCGGCCGGGCACTTCCGGGTCACTGGTGCTTCTTGGCGACTTCCTCGGCGAGCTTCTGGCCGTCGTTCAGTGCCTTGTCCACGCTGGTCTGGCCCGCGATGGCCGCGGAGATCTCCTGGGTCACCTTGGTCCCGAGGTCCTGGAACTCGGGGATGGCCACGAACTGGACGCCGACCGTGGGCCTGGGCTGCACACCAGGGTTGGTCGGGTCGGCCTCCTGGATGGAGTTCAGGGTGATGTCACCGAAGGCCGCGGCGGCCTGCTTGTACTCGGGGACCTCGTAGGTGCTGGCCCGCTTGCCGGAGGGCACCCGCGCCCAGCCGAGCTTCTCGCCGACCAGCTTCTCGTACTCCTTGCTGGAGGCCCACAGCATGAACTTCGAGGCGGCGTCGGCCTTCTTCGTGGTCTTGGGCATGGCCCACGCCCATGTCCACAGCCAGCCGCTGCTCTTGGTCTCCACCACCGGCGCGTAGACGTAGCCGACCTTGCCGGCGACCTTGCTGACCTTCGAGTCCTCCAGCGACCCGGCCGCGCTGGTCGCGTCGTACCACATCGCGACCTTGCCCTGGCTCATGGCGTTGAGGCACTCGGTGAACCCGGCCTGCGGGGCACCCGCCTCACCGTGCTTCCTGACCAGGTCGACGTAGAAGTTCGTCGCCTCCTTGAACTTGTCGCCGTTGACCTCGGCCTTCCAGTCCTTGGTGAACCAGGTGCCGCCGAACGTGTTGACCACGGTCGTCAGTGGTGCGCCGAGCTCGCCCCAGCCGGGCAGGCCGCGCAGGCAGATCCCCTTCATCCCGGGACGGGCGCCGTCGACCTTGGCGGCGATGTCGGCGACCTGCTGCCAGGTCGGCCGCTCGGGCACGGTGATGCCCTTCTCCGCCATGACCTCCTTGTTGTACATGAGGAAGGAGGACTCCCCGTAGAAGGGCAGTGCGTACAGCTTGCCGTCCGCCCCCGACAGCGACTGCACCATCGGCTTCAGCAGGTCGTCCTTGTCGAAGGAGGAGTCCTTGTCCGCGTAGGAGCCCAGCTCGTGCAGCCAGCCGTTCCCGTGCCAGACGGGGACCTCGTACGCGCCGACGGTGGCGACGTCGTACTGGCCGGCCTGGGTGGCGATGTCCTGGGTGACTTTGTCGCGCAGCTCGTTCTCGGGAAGGATCGTGAAGTTCACCTTGATACCGGTGTCCTTGGTGAACGTGCTCTTCGTCAGCTTCGCGATGTCCTCCATCTGCGGGTTGCCGACCATCAGCACGTTGATGCTCTTCCCGTCGCCTCCGCCGGAGCTCGTGGAGCCGCCCGCCCCGCTGCATGCGACCAGCAGCGAGCCTGCGGCCGTGGCCGTGATGAGGACGTGGGTCATTCTTGGTGCGCGCATGACTGACTCCAGGGGACGTTTCGAGGGCGTGGGGAACCAGGCCCTCGGCCTTGCGAGGGTGGGTGGGACACGCGGATGGAGGTGCGGCTCAGGCCCGGATGACCTCGGGGCCCAACTGTGCGTAGCGGTATGCCTCGGAATTGGGCAGCCCGGTGTCGGTGACGATCGTTTCGAACTCGGTGACCTCCGCGAAGCGGCAGAAGCTCACGGCACCGAATTTCGTGTGGACGCCGGAGAACACCCGGCGCCTGGCGCTCCTGATGACCTGGGCCTTGACGTCACTGACCGCAGGATCGGGTGTGGTGAGTCCGTATTCGCGGGAGATGCCGTTCGCGCCGACGTACGCCAGGTCGATGACGAAGCCGGACAGCATGCGGGTGGCCCAGTGGTCGACCGTGGCGAGGGTGCCGCCGCGTACCCGGCCGCCGAGCAGCAGCACCGTCATGTTGTCCGAGGCGGCGAGGGTGCCCGCGGTGGCCAGGGACGAGGTGACGACGGTCAGCGGCCGGTCGCGGGGCAGTGCGGCCGCGATGAGCTGGGGCGTGAAGCCCTCGTCGATGTAGACGGTCTCGGCGTCGCCGAGCAGTTCGGCCGCGGCTGTCGCGATCCGTGACTTCTCGGGGACGTGCATGGTGGTGCGGAAGGCGAGCGTGGTCTCGAACCCCGCGCTCTCCACGGGTGAGGCCCCGCCGTGCGTACGCCGTACCAGTCCGTGCTCCTCCAGCACGGTCAGATCGCGTCGTACGGTCTCTTTGGAGACTCCGAGGTCGGCTGCCAGCTTTCCCACGTCCACCGACCCATTGCGGCGTGCCGCCTCCAGGATCGTGCGTCTGCGTTCTTCGGCGTCCACGGCGACACCTCCACTTCACGGCTCGCGTTCAGGAGCACTTTGCCCTGGCGAAAGGCCCTGCCCGTTCGGGCTTCGAGGCAATTTCTACAAGTACGCGGCCACGCTGACCAGGGGCGGAACAAGATACTTCATGACCGGATCTGCCCGTTTTCTGTGGACGGTAGGTCCTGGAAGGGCGACAGAAAGCGCTTGAAACGGCTCCGGCCGCTGCCCGTTCCACCGATGGGCACGCCCGTTTCCCGCCCGTTTCACAAGCGGGGCGTTACGGATGTGTTCCGAACTCTCGACACTGCGCGGCGCGGCGGAACTCCCGCCATGTCCTGACCCAAGTGCTTCACGATCAGCCGCGGTCAGCACCACCGGCCTCTTCTTCCGTGAACCCATCGCACCAGCCCTGTCCGGCAGAACGGAAGCGGAATCTGCCAAGCACCAGTCTCTCGAACAAGCAACCCACAACTAAGCAGCGACAATCTCTAGTGTCCTGAGTCTTAGAAAAGCTGCATATTTAGGGTTTAGGGTTGGGTAGGCGGTTCAGGTAGCCGGCGAGGCGTTCGAAGATCTCGTCGGCGGACTTGGTCCAGGTGAACGGCTTGGGGTCT
>NZ_RPDJ01000084.1 GCF_004023625.1 Streptomyces cavernae
TCTCCGTGAATGCTTTCCGGGTCATCCCGGTCACACATCACGAGAGCGGAACCGCCGGGCGGAATAAGCCCGGCCGTTCACAGCGTCCTCGCTGTGTATTTCTTCAAAGGAACCTCGACCATCAATCTCATCAATCGATGGACGGGGTATCAACATATCTGGCGTTGACTTTTGGCACGCTGTTGAGTTCTCAAGGAACGGACGCTTCCTTTGGAACCATTTCACTGGTTCCTCCGGGCGCTTCCCTTCGGTGTTTCCAAACTCTATCAGTGTTTTTCCGGCTCTCTGACCACCGTCCTGCAGGCATGCAGAAAGGGACCCGAGTTAGGATCTGACAAGTTGGTTGCTGCCCTGGCCGTTGCGCATGACGCGCCGCCGCTCCCCGAGCAGGAGTACGACTGTACACGGGACCGCGGAGCAGCCGCAAATCCTCCGGTGGTGCGCGGCCCACCCGCGCCCTCAAGTGGACTAGACCTCTCATCGGGATGTGGGCTACACATGACCTACGCTCTGCACAGTGCGCCGTCCAGGTCAGGCAGCGACGGCCATGAATCCCGCCCCGGGAGGCTTCCCATGACCAGCGTGACGTCCCCTCTCGCAGGACGCGCCATCGGACTCGCAGCTGTACCCGACCCGGTCTTCTCCGGTGCGATGGTCGGCCCGGGCACGGCGATCGACCCCGCTCGCGAGCCGTCGGAAGTCGTCTCTCCGGTGGACGGCGTTGTCATCTCGCTCCACCCTCACGCCTTCGTCGTGGTCGACGAGCACGGCCACGGTGTACTGACGCATCTCGGCATCGACACCGTGCAGTTGAACGGTGCGGGCTTCGAACTGCTCGTCAGCAAGGGCGACACCGTGGTGCGCGGCCAGTCCATGGTGCGTTGGAACCCCGCCGCCGTCGAGGCCGCGGGCAAGTCCCCGATCTGCCCCGTAGTGGCGCTCGAGGCCACGGCCGACTCCCTGTCCGACGTCCGCGAGGACGGCGAAGTGAAGGCCGGCGACGAGCTTTTCGGCTGGCAGTGACGTCAGCCGCGTCCGGGACGCGACCGGACGCACATCGCACAACCACCGCGGCGGCGGGACCCGCCGCACTGATCGGAGACGAGTGACATGGAGACAACGCTGCGAGGCGTCGGTGTGAGCCACGGTGTGGCGATCGGCGAGGTTCGGCACATGGGAACGGCGGTGCTGGAGCCGCCGGCCAAGCAGATTCCGGCGGAGGAGGCGGAGCGTGAGCAAGGGCGCGCCCGCCAGGCCGTTGAGGCCGTGGCCGCCGACCTGATCGCGCGCGGCAACCTGGCCGGGGGCGAGGCCCAGGCGGTGCTCGAGGCGCAGGCCATGATGGCCCAGGACCCGGAGCTGATGGCCGATGTGGAGCGCCGTGTCGCGGTCGGCAGCACGGCGGAGCGTGCGGTCTACGACGCGTTCGCCGCTTAC
The DNA here is from genome assembly GCF_004023625.1 of Streptomyces cavernae. Taxonomy (GTDB): domain Bacteria; phylum Actinomycetota; class Actinomycetes; order Streptomycetales; family Streptomycetaceae; genus Streptomyces; species Streptomyces cavernae. Next base: position 1,438 of record NZ_RPDJ01000084.1, read on the forward strand.
CGCGCTCTGCTGGCGGGTGCCGGTGAGTACCTCGCCGGGCGGGTGGCCGACCTCGACGACGTGCGGAATCGTATCGTCGCCCGGCTGCTGGGCGTTCCGATGCCGGGAGTCCCGGACAGCGACGAGCCGTACGTACTGATCGCCCGGGACCTCGCGCCGGCGGACACCGCGCTGCTCGATCCCTCACTCGTGCTCGGGTTCGTCACCGAGGAGGGCGGGCCGACCAGCCACAGCGCGATCCTGGCGCGGGCCCTCGGTGTGCCGGCCGTGGTGGCGCTGCCCGGGGCGGGTGAGCTGGCCGAGGGCACGCTGATCGCCGTGGACGGCAGCACCGGTGAGATCTTCGTGAACCCGAGTGTGGAGAAGCAGGAGCGGATGGCGGCCGCGGCTGCCGAGCGGAAGGCGGCGCTCGCCGCTGCCACGGGCCCGGGTGCCACCTCCGACGGGCACAAGGTGCCGCTGCTCGCCAACGTCGGCGGTCCGGCGGACGTACCGGCCGCGGTGGAGGCCGGGGCCGAGGGTGTCGGTCTGTTCCGCACGGAGTTCCTGTTCCTGGACGACAGCAAGCGGGCGCCGTCCGAGGAGAAGCAGGTCGAGGCGTACCGGCAGGTGCTCGAGGCGTTCCCCGAGGGCCGTGTGGTCGTGCGGGTGCTCGACGCCGGTGCCGACAAGCCCCTGGACTTCCTGACGCCCGCCGACGAGCCGAACCCGGCGCTGGGCGTGCGTGGTCTGCGTACGCTCCTCGACCACCCCGAAGTGCTGCGGACACAGTTGCAGGCGCTGGCGAAGGCGGCTGAGGGCCTGCCGGTGTACCTGGATGTCATGGCGCCGATGGTCGCGGACCGCACGGACGCCAAGGCGTTCGCCGACGCCTGTCGGGAGGTCGGGTTGCGGGCGAAGTTCGGGGCGATGGTGGAGATCCCGTCCGCCGCGCTGCGGGCGCGCTCGATCCTGCAGGAGGTCGAGTTCCTGTCGCTGGGGACCAATGACCTCGCGCAGTACACGTTCGCGGCCGACCGGCAGGTGGGCGCGGTCTCCCGGCTGCAGGACCCCTGGCAGCCCGCGCTGCTCGACCTGGTCGCGCTGTCCGCGGAGGCGGCGAAGGCCGAGGGCAAGAGCTGCGGGGTGTGCGGTGAGGCCGCGTCCGACCCGCTTCTGGCGTGTGTGCTGACCGGTCTGGGGGTCACCTCCCTGTCGATGGGTGCGGCGTCGATTCCCTATGTCCGGGCCGCGCTGGCGAAGTACACGCTGGCGCAGTGCGAGCGTGCCGCGGCTGCCGCTCGCGCGGCGGACACGGCCGAGGAAGCGCGCAACGCGGCCCAGGCGGTGCTGTCCGGCGAGTGACCGCTGATTTCGAGGGGCGCGCCATCCGCGGGTGGCGCGCCCCTCGCGCGTTCAGCCGGGACCTGGCTCCGTCAGGGGTGTGCGGGTGCGGTCAGTGCATGTGCCCGCTCGATTCGCCGGCGTCGCCGAGATCCGGTGGCGCGCAGTAGTCCACACCCGATTCCGGCGAGACGATGACCCCCTTCCTGCGCAGCAATGCCTTCATCGTGTTCAACAGTGCGGAGAGCACCGCCGTGGAGCTGTTTGCGGCGCCGGTGGCCGGCCGTCGTTCATCGGGGCACTGGACTTCACCCCGGTGCGGTAATACCACTTCCCGGCTGACCATGCAGAACACAGTCGCGTGCGGCGTTCGTAATGTGCCGGAGGACCCCGCGTCCTCCGGCACGCGGCCCGGCATTTATGGCGCCGTAAAGCCTCGGACCCGCCTCCGCCCGAAGGCGTGCGGGTCCGACTGCTGACGGCTGTCACCGGCGCGCTGCGGCGGTCCACGGGCAATACGCGGGCAAGTTCTCCGGAGGCTCAGGCGGAGCCCGAGAGGCGATGTGTCTCTTCCAACCGCTTCTTGTAGTGGTCGAACTGGCCCTGGATACAGTGCGCGTACGTGCGCAGGAGCACGGGCACGCTGTTTCCTGCCCACTCCGCGACCTGGGCCGGGGGGATGCCACTGTTCAGCCACGTCGTCAGGCAGGTGTGCCGCAGGTCGTACACCCGCTTACCGAGAGCCGAGTGGTAGTCGTCATCGGTCAGCACGGCCTTGCGGGCCTTGTCCCACATCCGCCGAATCACCACGCTGTGCAGCTTCGCGCCCTTTAGGCCACGCAAGAGCAGGTCACCAGGGTGCAAGTCGCGTCGCTTGATCTCCGCCCGAAGGATGCGCGTGAGCGCCGGGTGACAGGGAACGGGACGGCTATCCCCTTCGGCCCGGCCCTTCAAGTGCCGCTCGTCAAAGGACTTCCCGGAGTCGGTCCACTGACTCCCAACATCCGATGTCGCCTCGTACAGCACCAGTTCACCCCACTGGTCCTCGGCATCCTCATCGGGCAGGGTCACGTCTCTCACCCGTAGAGCGGTGGCCTCTTCCGGACGCGTTCCTGCGTAGTACATGGTCGCGAAGAACGCGTGGAGGATCTCCCCTATTCTGGGCTGGTCACGGACCCAGACAAGCAATTCTGCCGCCTGCTTGGGATTTATCAGGGAGCGCTTGTCCACGGTGCTCGACGTCTTAACCCTGTCCCTCTTACCCTTCGGCATTGGGTCAGATATCAGGACCCCGCGCTTGATGGCGTAGTCAAATATCCCACTCAGCGCATTACGATTGCGCCTAATTGAACTCGCAGCATTCTGTTTGCCGTCGAGCCGGGAGTTGACCTGGGCGAGCACGTCTTCGACCTTCGCCGGGTCCTCCCACACCGCCATGCTGAGCGTGTTGCGCTTGATGAATCCGAGGATGGCTTGCGTCTCCGAGGTGGCACTTTCGCGCTTGTTCTTGTTGAACGCGTATTCACGGAGCGCCCTCCGCACGGCGACAGGCTCATAGTCCGAGGGCTGGCGTCTCAGTAGAGCGATGGTCGCCTTCGTGAAGGTCTTCGCCATGCTCCTGCGGCTGTGCGCGGCGGTGTTGGCCCATACGCTGTCCACGTACTGCACTGCAAAGTCGTACCAGTTGATGCCGGAAGCCTTGGAGCCCTGGGACACGGGCAGACCTGTGGTCGTGCTGAACGCTTCCCCCTTGCGGGAAGCGGTAACAAGGTTGGAACGGAAGGAGTCGGCCTGCCCCGACGACGTAAAAGTGTCCTGGAATTCTTCGCCTTTCACTATCCAGCGCACGACATACGAAGTCTTCCGAGCGCCCTTGCGAACACGAATATTCCATATACGGACGTCGTGGGAGGTTTCCATTAGTCGCGGTCCTCACGGTCGTCGAGCCAGTTTTCGAGATCGCTGCGGCGTATGCGAAGGTCACCGTTCGGGAGCTTGATGCAGCGAGGGGCACGGCGCTTTTGTCGCCAGTCGTAGAAGGTTGAGCGGGAGATCTGAAGTTCTTCGCACAGCTCAGCGATAGTGAGAATCGTGCGCTGCCGAGTAGCCGTGGTGGTCACTTTTCGGTCCTCTCGCCGAGCCAGGGGCGCCGGGACAGTGGACGGGGCCCGTCCTGGCCGTTGGCGCAGGTCAGGGACGGTTCATGGACACAGGGACAGGCAGGACACCCCACAGGCGTCACTCCCCTGTCCTTCGGTCTGGGGCGAAATAGGCCCCGCCCGGGCCGCGGCGGAGTTGGTGGTCGTCGGCCATGCGTGCGCATGTCTTGCGGGCCAGTGCAATGTCGATGCCGGTGGCCTCGGACAGTTGCTTGGGTCGGACGCCCGGGTGGGTGCGGACGTAGCGCAGGATGACGGCGCGGGTGTCGCCTATGAGGTGGTCTTCGGCCGGGCCGTCGAGGAGTTGCCAGGCGCCGGAGTCCTTCTGGAAGGACAGGGCATACTCGGCTTCCTCGACGTCCCGGCCGGTGATGAGGAGGACGCCGTCGGCCTGGCCGCGGCCCCGCTTGAGCACCAGCGTGGCGTCGGCCGCGCCGGCGATGCCGTTGGTGCCGGACACTTCCGTGAGCCAGTCGTCCGAACTCGCCTTGCGCAGATGGTGCACGAGGACAACGCAGACGCTGTAGTGGTCGGCGAGTTGTTTGGCGTGCCCCACGGCCGCGTAGTCCGCGTCGTAGGCGGAGGCCCCGATGGGTGCGGCGCCACGCACCTTGGCGAACACGTCGATGACAACGAGGCGGGCCTGCGGATTCCGGTCTAGCCACTTGGCGATCATTTCCGCGCCGCCTTGCGGGAGGGGCGGGCACTCGGTGGTCAAGGTCAGCGCCGATGGGGCGGGCTGACCGCCGAGGAGTTTGCCCATCCGGATTTGCAGGCGGCGCGCGGTGTCCTCGAGCGCGAGGTACAGAACCGGGCCACCCTCTACGGGCAGACTGCCGAATGCCTCACCACCGGCAGCGACGGCCAGCCCCAGTCCTAGAGCCATCCACGACTTGCCGACCTTCGGCGGCCCGGCGAGCAAGTTCACCCCCTCGGAAAGGATGCCGAGTACGGCCCACTTCGGCTCGGGGAACTCCGCGGCCATGAGCTGGTCGGCCGTCCACACGCCGTTGAGCCCTGCGTAGGGAAGCGGTGCCTTGGAGCTCCTGCGGCGGCTGGGGAAGAGGGGTGGCACGGCGGTGAGATGGGTGTTGCTCACGCCGTCACCGACCGGGGGCGCTTGGCGCCGGCGCGAAGGCCGGAGGCGATAGTGTTGCGCGCTTCACGCCCCCCTTGGCCCACCTGCGCAGCAGCCGCCGCAAGCCACGTCGTTACATCGCCCGCTGACAGCGCTCCCCCGGCGACGAGTTGCCCCAGAGCCACGGAGGCCCGGTAGAGAACGATGTTGCGCTCGCCTGGCTGGGAGTCGGTTACCTTGGCCAGCTCTGCGTTGATGGCGCTACGGAGGTAGGCGGCCCGGCGGCCACCACCCAGCTGCACGGTGACGGGCGTTGCCGGGGGCAACGGAGTCGGGCGCAGAAGGTCAGCGATCCAGCGGGGCAGCGGCGCCGGTGGCTGGTCACGCAACACCCTGTATGGCCCTCCGCCCACGATGCTGCCCGCTGCGACGACGTATCCGCCGCCCGCGCGAGTGTCCACCTTCCATCCCAGCTTCCCTGCGCTATTACGCAGCTCGACTCCCTCCGGGGCGGTGAAGTACAGGTGCGTGCCGCCGCTCCCGGTGCGGACCGTGTAGGTGTCGGACGGGTACGGCCGACCGTGGCGTTCGCATAGGGCGGCAAGGGTCTCGGTGCCATCGGTGATGCTGGCCTCGTTCCACGGCGGGGGCGGGATGTCGCCTGCGTCCTTCGGGGTGTCCAGGTCGAGGACGACCAGCCGGGCCGGGCCGGTGGCGATAGCAATGTTGTATGGGCCGCATGACCAGCATCGGGCGATGCGGTCGGCGTCTGTCGTCGCGCGCTTCTCCCAGGCGCGGACAGCAGGCTGCTTGGCGGCGGGCGCTAGGGGGAAGACGTGCCAGCCGCGTGCTGCGAGATTTTGCGCTGCTTGCAGCGCTGAGGCCTGAGGGGGGACCATCCTGGTGTCACTCCTGTTCTTCTTCGTGGAGGCATGAGAAAGCCGGGGCGGCGGCCTGCTTTGGTCGGTTGACCGCCGTCCCGGCGGAGAACTTGCTGCTGACGGCCTGAAAGGTGCCGCCGAGGGCGAGGCGGGTTACTGGTCGCCTCAGGGGGACGTGTGGATCCGCAGGACGTGATCGTCCGCGGGGCTGAGCAGTTCATCCAGCGCTACGGCCTAGACCAACGGTCGGCGCGTACGCCGTCCGCAGCGTCGATCGCGGGGTCAGTGCCTCTCGCCATACCGAGCAGGCCGTTTACGAAGTCGCTCAGTGTCGCGCCGGGGATCGACAGAACGTCTCGCGGAGCACGCCCGGGGTCTTCGGTCGGCAGTGTTCATCAGGGCCAGCGCGAGCTCGTCCCCAGCCTCGTCGGGGGGCATCGGCATGGGTTCCTCCATTGCTGCGCGGGACGGGTAGGGTCGGGCGTGCGGTCGGCGCTTGCCTCATGCGGTGAGGGTCAGCACGTCGTCTGCAGGCGGACGGAGCAGATCCCACAGGTCCATCGGTGTGACGTAGCCCGGCCAGCGTCCGTCGTTGAAGAGGTGCACGCCGGCATCCAGGTACGTCCTGTCGGCGAGTTGCGAGCAGATCATGCGGTCCGTGGCGTTGATGTACTCGCGCAGGCCCGGCGCGGGCAGGTTCAGCCGGTGCGCCGTCAGGGCCGCATAGTCGAGGAAGCTGTATGGGGTCCCCTCGTACTTCCCAGCCTCCGCGCAGATCATCCGCCGCTGGGCGCCCGTCAGCCCGACCGGGGACACGTACACCGTGGACGGCCCGTCGTAGCGCTGCAGGGGCGCGATGCGGGCGCCGCCCGGCCATGCCTCGAGGACCGTGCCCGCCCACCCGTCCGGCGTCCTGGAGGCCGTGAGGACGACCGCGGCGTGCTGGTACACGCCGAAGCCGTCTCCGTTCAGCCACTGCCCGAACGCGATCAGCTTGCCGACTGGGCCAGCGATGGTGGTCAGCAGGATGTCGCCGGGTCTGGGCTCGTTCCGTATCACTCCAACAGGTCCTTTCCAAAGGGGGGTTAGCTGGTCGTGGGCAGGTCCGCAGCGAGGATCCCGACGGCCAGCCCGATATCAGTCCAGTGCTCGTAGCCGAGCTCGTCCCGGCATGTCCGGCAGGTAATGAGCCGGGTGCGCGGGTCGTACACCAGCTCCCCACCGCACAAACGCACGCCGTCCGGCTTCACGGGGCACCGCACAGGCAGCACCCTGACTCGCTGTGGCGGCTCGCCCGTGACGACGGCCCGCATTTTCACCACCAGCCGGTACAGGTCCTGGCTCAGGTCCTCGATCCCGTCGTACGAGAAACAGGCCCACCGCAGCCGCTCGTTCAGGAAGGCGAGCACCCCGTTCAGGGTCTGCGTCTGGTTGCCGCGCCACGGGGTGAGCGGCAACCGCGGATAGGTGCGCCGCAGTTCGCGCCGCCAGGCGTCCTCATGGACGATCAGCGTGCCGACCACGCCACCAGCGATTAGGTCCAGGACCTGGGGGTTGCCCGGCAAAGGCGCGCCGACCCGCGATGCGGTCACCCGCGGCCCGTCGGCAGCCCAGCCCGTGCCCTTTTCCAGCCGCCCGGGCAACTGCCGCCACAGCGTGGCAACTTCGGCCAGGCCGTCGGCGATGTTGCGCTCGCAGCGCTCGCACACGAGCCGGCCAAGCTCGTCGTACAGGCCGCGCGGGCAGCACAGGCACACCCGCATCATCGGCTCGTCGTGTAGGTCACTCACAGTCGCCTCCTCGGCGGGCGGTAGGGGATCGATTGGTCAGGTGGTATCAGCCGGCCCCTGACCGGCCGGGCGCTTGGGGAAGGGCCCACGGCGTCGGCCAGCTCGTACACCGAGAGACGGGCCCCGGCCGCCGCGGCGGCGGCTCGACGTCGACGGGTGGCGCGGGCGGCAGAAGCGGCCTCAACGCACTCGGGCCCACGACAGTTGCGTTCGACGTAGCACGTCTCAGTGCCATGCTCCTGCCGCTGTCGTCGGCCCTCTTCGCGCGCCTTGCGGATGCGCGCGCCCATCTCCTCGTCTCGCTTGGCGAGGTTGTACAGGCTCTGCCGGGTCACGCCCATCTGCGTCGCTACGGCGCCCATGACCAGGCCAGCCCGCAGCAGCTCAAGCATCTGCGGGTACTGGCCCGGCTGGATCTTGGGGGCTGGCCTCTGCCCCGGCTCACGACCTTGCGGGGACGATCACGCGCCCCCCTCGGTCATCCGATACCAGGCGACCAAGCGCGCCATTTCGGCTTCCTCGAAGGCGAGAACTTCGGCCGCGTCCTTGGCGGCCTGCCGCTGCTCCTCCTCGGTCATGCACCGCCGGTACGCCTCGCGCCGTTCGGCCTCACGGGCACGGGCCCGCGCCATACGGCGCAGGCCCGCTCGAACCCACCAGGCCGCCGCGCACGCACCGAACAGCGCGAGCAAGGCGAGTCTGGTCATGCTGCGGCGCCTCCCTCCTGCTGCTGGTCGACGCCCGCCGCGAACGCCGCCCGCCCGGTCCCGGACTGTTGCATCTGGGCCCGGACCTCGCGGCCGCGGTTCTGGATGAGCGTTTCCAGGCTCATCGGCCTGTAGTTGGCATCGCTGGTGGGCCGGTGCTGGATGCCCGCCACGCGGACCTCCTTCATCAGCTCGCCCAGCTCCTCGAACGTGACGGTCTCGGAAAGTGCCCGCTCCCGGTACGCCTCCGTAGCGACGGGATCGGCGCCGTCCTCCAGCCACTGGCGGATCGTGTAGCCGAAGTCCAGGCCGGGTTTGTGCACGACCATCTCGTGCAGGTCGGGGCAGCGGGTCTTGGTCACCGTCAGCGTGGCGTCCTGCATGTCGGCGACGACGTCGAACTCGTACTCCAGGTTCTCGCGCTGGTCGTACTTCATCCCGTACTTCTTCGGGGCCTGCTTGCCCTCGGCGTTGCGCTCCATCACCCACTCGGTCTTCGAGCGGACGGTGACGATGAGATGCCCGGGGAAGGACAGGAGGGCGTCCATCATGTCGTGCTGGATCGGAGTGGCGTCTTTCCAGCCGCTGAACTGGCCCCGGCTGAACTGGTCGACCAGGGCCAGCATGCCGCCCTTGCCGGACCAGTACCGCGACCAGGAGTCCACGCAGAGCACTCCGTACCCGTAGCGGGTGGCGTCCGCGACCGTCTTGATCAGGTCCCTCGGGTCGAAGTGGCGCTTCTCCAGGGAGTGGAAGTCGAAATCCTTCGCGTACTTGGACGCCGAGCCGTACTCAGTGTCCACCACGGCGATCCGCTCGCCAGGGCGGACCAGTGCGGAGGCGATCTTCAGCATCGTCATCGTCTTGCCCGAGCCACCGATCCCGCCGAGCGCGATACGGGCCTTGGCCTTCTCCTTCGTGGCGGGATGGAAGGGGTCGCCGGGCTGGTTTTGGGTGTGCTGATTCTGACCACCGGCCTGTGTGCCGGCGGCCTGGGGGGCTGCCATGGGGAGTTGTTCTCCTTGCGAGATATGGGGCCGAGGGCGCGGGCTGTTGTCGGCTCCAGCCGCTGCACCCCGGGGCAGGGTTTCTACCTGCGGGCGGGCTTGCCGTACTTGTGCTCCAGCCACGCGTTGGCGACCTGCGATGCCGAGGGCGTCCAGCCGAGTTCGTCGGCGTGCGCGGCGGCGTAAGCCTCAACCTCGGCCGTGCGTTGGGAGGACGCCCGGGAACTGGCCCGGGTCTTGTCGCCGCCGCGTGGGAGCGGCTTGGGCGTGAACTTGCCCGCGAGGAACGCGGTGAAGCCGGCCTCTACGGCGTCGATGGTTGAGCCTGCGGCTTGCGCCCGCTCCCACGTCTCCCGCTGCACGTACAGCGGGAGCGTGGGGTTGTCCGGGCTCGCCTTGCTCGCGGTGAGCTTGGCCCGGGCGTCGCGTACGGCTGCGGCCAACTCGGGCTCGCCGAGGGCCTCCAGCCGTTCGGCTGCGGCGGCGAGCAGGTCAGGCAGGGTCGTCTTACGCGGACGGGCCAACGTGTCTCTCCGGGGCGGCGGGCGTCCGGCCCGAGGACGCGCCGAGGGCGGACGCGAGCGGTTCGTGTCCACGCCAGGGTCTCTCCTTACTCAATGCGGACGCAACCAGCAGCCTGGCCACGTCGGTGGCTACAACAGGGCCAACCGTACCCGTTTTTCAATGCGGCCGCAATGAGATGCGGTGTTTCCCGAGCATGAAAAAGGAGCGCTCCCGGTTCTCGGGACGCGCTCCGTACGAGGCCATCTTAGAACGACCTTTCGGCACAACGTCAACACACGCACCACGAGAGGCACACAAATGCCCCCGAAAATCGACCTGTTCCACACCGAACCCGACGCCGAGGAACCCGACCTCACCGCCGACGAATGCCACTGCAAGCCCGCCGACGACCAGTACCTCCTCACGATCGAAGAGGGCACGGCCGTCATCGTGCACGCCGCCTGCGGCAAGCAGCACCCCAGCAGTTGGGGGGACTGGCACGACCTCACGGTCATGGACAACCCCATCCCGGTCACCGTCGAATGGGTGGCCGAATGCAACCGCTCCGCCTGGCACGGCATGACCCCCTGCGACTGCGGCGCCATCGTCCAGGTCACCGCCACCAGCGTCCCCGAGGACGTTCGCGCCGCCGCACTGGAACTGTCCCGCAAGCACGCCAGCGACCGCGCCGCCGCGGCCATCACACCCACCCCGGTCCGCGTCGAAGCCGATGTTCGTCATGAACAGCTCCATGGGCACCCAGAACGCCATGTTCTGCAAGAAAGCCACCGCGTACAGGGACTGCGAGCCGCCTTCGCGGCGTGCGGCACGCCGGGCCGTCCAGCAGGCGGTCGGCCACAGTCACCGGAGCTTCGTGGAGGGGCGGCTGGTCCATGGCTTCCTCACCCAGTGAGCGGGGAGCCCCGTCGCCGGACGGATGAACGAGTGCGGTCACGGTGGCGGGGTGTGTTCGGCTTGTTCGGGTGATGCTGACCCGACCCCGTCGCGACAACACTGGTCTCATGGATGTGATCAGCACTGCCGAGGTCGCGGCGGGAGAGCGGTTCGCCTTCTGGCGCGAGGTGAGCACGAAGCTCTGGGTGCCTTACGACTTACACTGCGACCCGCAGTTGGAGAACGGGTTCCGGGCTCAGGTCGGCATCAGCGATTTCGGCGCGATGCAGGCGACGCTGTTGACCACGATGCCGCACTCGGTCCATCGCTCGCCCAAGCTCATTCGCCAGGCCGATCCCGAAGTGCTCAAGGTGGGCTGCATCGTGCACGGTGGTGCCACGGTGACGCAAAACGGCCAGAGCGCAGATCTGGGGGTCGGCGATCTGACGCTGTTCGACACCTCTCGTCCCTTCCTGGGTGGGCATGCTCCGCATATTCCTACGAGCCAGCTGCTGCTTCTGCGCTTCCCGCGCGCGCTGGTGCCGTTGCCCCTTCGGGAGCTGCGGCGGCTGAGCGCCGTTCGCATCCCCGGCACGCAGGGCATCGGTGCTCTCTCGTCACAGTTCCTGCTGCAGCTCGCCCGGCACATGCACGAGCTCAGCCCGGCCGACACCGCCCGGCTGTCCACCCTCACCCTCGACGTGCTCACCACGGCGCTCGCCGACGCGCTGGAGACCCCGAGCACGGTGCCACCCCACACCAGGCGGCGTGCGCTGATGGCCCAGATCCGCGCCTTCATCCGGGACAACCTGGGAGACCCGAACCTGGCCCCGGACTCGATTGCGGCAGCCCACCACATCTCGCTGCGCTACCTGCACAAACTGTTCCAGCAGGAAGGCCACACTGTGGCCAGCTGGATCCGTGAGCGCCGCCTGGAGCAATGCAGGCGCGACCTCGCCGACCCTCGGCTGGCCACCCGTCCGATCCATGCGATCGCGGCCCGGTGGGCGTTTGCCAGCCCCGCGCATTTCAGCCAGGCCTTCCGCAACGCCTACGGTCTCTCTCCGCGCCAGTACCGCCAGCAGGGCGCAACAGTGCACGACAACTAAACAACTGTGCACTCACGCATAACGACAGGACTCGATCCGGCGTGCACTCTATGGCAATTGGGGCGCTCGAAAGCGGGCATGTATCGGCTCGCCACCCCAGGAATCGGGAGGTTGGATGCCTGCGCGACGGGCAATGCCGGATCACTCCGGCGAGTTGCACGGTGGCCCCCGTGCGGGCAAGGAGCGGAAGCCCCATCGGCACACGCCCCCGGCGCACTCCCCAACCGTGACCGACTACACCATGACAAGGGACGCCATCAGCCAGGTATGGCTGCATTGGTTGCGACTGCAGAGGAGACCAAATGCGATTGAGAAGAATCAGAAAACGGGCGGCTGCAATGGTCGTGACGATGATCGCCGTATTGGCGGTAATCGCCGCGCTCCCCCTCACCGCCACTCCCGCATCCGCGGCCCCCCCGCCGTGGAGCTACATCCACAACTCGGTCAACAGCGCCGTCGGCATCGGCGTGGTATACGAAATGGATGACGGTGGCGCCGTCTACGACGAGATCTTGCCTCGAGACAGGCGAACGGACAGGCATCTTGGGTGGGCCCAAGCCGAGGGTTACTACATCGGAAACTTGTACTGCGCCAACAGCTATTACCAGCAAAACGGCGTGGAGTACCGTTATCATTATCGCCAGCAGGGTCTGCTTTCAACGCCTCGGGTACCATTCACAATGGACACGGACGGGGTGGCGAGGTGGCGGGTCTTTACCTACCGGTGCTGATTCGCTGAGCCCGGATCCACCGGCTGATGTTTCCGAGATCCGATTTCTCGCCGAGGGCTGATGGTGGTGTGGGGCACGGTGTCGACGCAGGTCAGGGCGCAGGCGAGGCAGCGCGCTACCACATCTGGAGGGCTCGTCATCTCCTGCCGGGCCTACTTCGGATTCGGCCCGGAGGGGGACCTCAGACATGGGCCGGATGCGGGACATCATACCGCCGTCTCGCCTGCGCACGCCGACCTGATCCTGGTCGCGCGGGAGAGCGGAACGACGGATGAATCTGCACGAGCTGGTTGCGGAAGCCATCGCCGACGCCTATTTCCGCAAGGAAGCCGGCGGACGTGCGGGCGTGCACGTGGAATTCAAGGACGTGGAACGGCTCGATATCCATTCAGCCGCACGGAATTCATGGCTGCTATAAACTTGTCTACGGCTGCCGCGCCCACCGCTTGGCAGCCGGATTTCCCGTCACCGTTTCCACGACTATTGGGACGCTCGTGTGAGCACCCCCCCCCGCACCCCAATCCCACCTGACCGCGAGGACCTGTCCAACGAAGAGCGCGGCCCGGCCGAAGTCGCGGAGTGGAGGCGCAGCGTGCAGCTGCTTGCCGACTCCGGTCGTCGCCGTGCGGGTGGAGTCGACCTGAGTGCGCCACCTGCTACGGGAGACTCACCGCCGACAACCAGGCACACGTCGACGGCCGGCCCCCGCTGGGTGAGCCACGGCACGAGGACGACGACCCCGGCTGCAACCCCGATGTGAGTGAGCCTGTCAAGTCACGGTGTCCGGCGCCCTGTCACGCTCACCGAACGTGATCGGACCTGCTGTCACGCACCCCCAAAGCTCCTGTCACGGCCGCTGGTGAGGAATCAGAGGGCGCTGTGACGGTTGCTGCCGCTCACCGGCATGCGGGTGCGAGTCCTGGGCCATAGCCTTGTGGTGCTCGGGGCTGTCTTGGAGGCCCGCCATGCCCCACGCCATCTGGAGCGGCGCGATCAGCTTTGGGCTGGTCACGATCCCTGTCCGCGTGATCAGCGCCACCGAGAGCCACAACATCAGTTTCCACCAGTACCACCTTGAGGACATGGCCCGGATCCGATACCGGAAGATCTGCGACATCGACGGCCAGGTCCTCACAGAGGACGAGATCGGCAAGGGCTACGAGCTGTCGAAAGACCAGATCATCGCGGTGTCCGACGACGAGCTCGCCGACCTGCCGCTGCCGACGGCGAAAGCGATCGACGTGGTGGCGTTCGTGCCCTACGAGTCGATCGACCCGATCCGGATCGGTGACGGCTACTACCTGTCCCCGGACGGCCCCGTCGCAGGCAAACCGTATGCCCTGCTCAGGCAGGCGTTGGAGCGCACCAGCAAGGCGGCGATCGCCAAGTTTGCGTGGCACGGCCGCGAACGGCTCGGCCTGCTGCGGATCCGCGACGACGCGATCGTCCTGCACGCGATGCGGTGGGACGACGAAATCCGCGACCCCTCCGCCCTCGGCATCGAGGACGTCGAACTGTCCGAAGAAGAGATCGAAGAAGCGTTGCTGCTGCTTGAGAGCATGGGCCGTGACGACCTCGAGGACGACGAGTTCACCGACCACTACACGGACGCGCTCGCCGAGGTCATCAAGGCCAAGCAGGAGGGCCGGGAGCCCCCGCAGATGCCGGAGGCGGAGGCCGCTCCGACCGGGGTGGTGGACCTGATGGCAGCGCTGGAGCAGTCGGTGGCGCAAGCGAAGGCGTCCCGCGGCGATGGGGCCAAGAAGCCCGCGGCAAAAAAGCCCGCGAAGAAGACGGCCGGCCGGAAGGCGAAGAGCGCCTAGTCGGCGAGCCCGAGCGCGGTGTCGGGCCGGCAGAACTGGCACGCCTCCATCACCTTCGGCTGGGCCCGATCGGCGAGCGCAAGCCGGGCTTCTTCCTCGCTGATCGGGGCGGTGTCCCGTTGCGGCATCGCGCACTTGGCCAGGTGGATTTGCGCGGGCTGCGGCGCGGTCGGGTGCCGTTTCGGCTCAAGGAGGTAGCCGTCCACGTTCCCGGGGGTGCTGTTCTCCGTCGGCGGGCTGGCGGCCTGTCGGGGCGGGGACTGCTTCCTGCCGGCCGCAGCGAGGGCCTGTCGGACGGCGTCGCGCTGGAGCCGCAGGTAGGTGGCGACGGTCCTGTTGGCGGCGAGCTCCGCGTCGAGGTGAGCCAGGAGCGCTCGGAGGCGGTGCGGATCAGGCGGCAGCTCGGACATGCGTTCGATTTTATGCAGGTGTCGCCCACGCGTCACCACTGCGGCGTCGCTGGTGAAGTCGGCCCGGGGCGCGGTTCCGGTCTTTCGACCGGCCCGTTTCCCCGGAGCCGCTTCCCGAACCGGGCATGCGACTTGGCACCGCACCCGGCTCTCCACAAGCCCCGAGGGGACCC
>NZ_RPDJ01000085.1 GCF_004023625.1 Streptomyces cavernae
CTCCTTCGAGCTTTCGACAACTCGAAGATCAGCCGGTGGCCGTTCTTCTATCCGGACACTCACTCCGACGCCGGGACAAACACCCGGATCAGGTGGGAGCCCATACACCACTTCTCAGGACGCAACCCCGAGCTTCCGGACCGCCCCCGACGAGTGACGGAGGCTCGCCGAGCCGATCGGCCGTCACCGAGAGCAACTCCGGTGCCGCAGGGGGAGCCGGGATGTGCCTGCATTGTGTCCGTGCAGCCCCTCCGCGCGGGCCGAAAGCTGCGGGAGACAGGAATCTGGCCCTCGTACACGGCAACAAACCACGACTCCCGGATCGCGCGGGCGCCCGGGGCAAGCTGGCTCCACCAGCTTCAAGCATCGGTGAACGTTCGACCTCGACCCGGACGAGCGGTGCCGTTCTCCCGCCCTGCGACAGCGGCAAAGGGCAGGAGGAGCTGACGCGATGAAGTCCGCGGCCGTCACCGCACCGGTGTGGTTCACCGCGGTGCCGTGCCGGTCGTACGGGACGTACCGTGCTTGCCCATCTCGACCACCTGACCGGCGGCGTCAGTGCCTCCTGTGTGGTCTTGCACAGTGCGGCCCTCTTGTGTGCGCAGGAGAGCGGAGCGGTTTCGGTCACAGTCGCGGTGGGGTCATGACGAAATGGGCTTCGACTTGGGCGGTGACGATCTGTCGTCCGGGTTGCAGGTGTATGGCGTCTGGCGGTTCGGCTCCGTCGAGGCCCTCGGTGCTGACAGCGCCGTACGGGCCGTAATCGGCCGACACCGGGGCGTTGAGGCTGCTGTCGGAGAGCTCGACGAGGGCGACAAGGGTGGCGTCGAGGGCCTCAGCGTATTCGCGGGCGCGGCGGACGGCGTCGTGGACGGCGGTGCGGCGTGCTGCGCGGTGGACGGATGAGTCGGGGCGCAGGGCCCACCAGGGACCGTCGACGCTGGTGAGGTCGAGTTGGGCGAGGCGGGTGGTGAGTTCGCCGAGGGCGGTGAAGTCGGTGAGTTCGGCGGTGGTGCGGACGTGGCCATAGTAGGCGCGGACGCGTTCGCGGCGGCCGCGTTCGGTGAGTTGGGGAGTGATGGCCAGCGTGCCGGTCTCCAGGCGTTCGACGACGTCGCCGTAGCTTCTGATGAGGTCGAGGGCGGCGGTGTTCCGGCGGGTGAGGTCGCTGAGGGTGTCGCCTCGATCGGTGCCGCGGGCGGTGACGGTGATGCCGATACGGGCGAGGTCGGGGTCGACTTCGAGGTGGGCTTCGCCGCGGACGGCCACGCGGGGTGCGGTGGGGGTGCCGTAAAGGTGGGATGGTTGTCCGGTCATGTCGTCAGCAGGTTCCACCGCCGCCGCTGACGAGGCGAAGGTTGACGGGCGGGCCGGCCGACGGTGTCCCGTGGAGCAGTGTCTCCCAGGTCCGGCCGAGCGGATCCCCGCCGAGCAGGGTCGCGATGCTCGGGTAGTACGCGTGGCCCATGTTGCTCGCGCCGCCGGACCACTTGAGGAGGAGTTCGTCGTCGAACGCCGCGTGCATGGAGGAGACACGCTCAAGGGCGATCTTGGCGGTGAACTCTCCGACAAGAGGATTCGCCTCGGTGCGGTTGAGTGGGGCGAAGCAGGAGCCCTTGGCGCTTCGGACGGCCCTGGTCGCGTTGGTGATCTTTCCGGTCAGTTCCCCGTGGACCGGTGACTTGGCGAATGCGATACGGACGGGGAGGGTTGCGCGGGCGGCGTAGTCACCCTGTCGGGTGCGGACACCGATGGTGCCCTCCATGGCCCGGCCGGCAAAGGCGGCACGAAGGACCGCGTTCTCCTCGATGTCCGCCACCGCTTTGATCTTGGTGACGGTGCCTTTGGAGATCGTCGCGAGGTAGATCGTGTCCGCGTAGGCGGTACGGCCGTTGTCGGCTCCCGCTTTCAGTTGCCTGGCGACGGCGGCGGCGAGCGGCAGATCGCCGCCTCGGGTGTGGAACGTCGTTCCGCCGCGCTTGAGGGCTCCGTAGCGCTGTGTGCGGGACGGGTCGCCTGGCAGTCGGATCGGCTTCTTTCCCGGAAAGAGTTTCGTGCAGTGCACGATGCCGTTTCGCTGCGTGGAGGCCGCGCAGATTCCGGAGAGAGCCTGTGGTGTGGCGCTGTTCTCGTCCGGGGCCATGGCGGCCGTGCTGGTCCCGCATCCGGTGAGCACAAGGGCGGCGAGCGCGACGGCCGTCGTCAGACGCCTGACGCGGAAGCTTGGGGTGGTCGTGTTCATGGCGGCAAGCTTGCCGGGTGGTGCCTGAAACGCTTCTGAAGGCCATCTTCAGGATTTTTTCAGCTCGGATGGCGGAAACTGAGCGGATGCGCCTGCTTCTGGTCGAGGACGAACAACGACTCGCCGACGTCATCAAGTCCGGACTGGTGGACAAGGGTTTCGCCGTGGACGTGGTCGGTGACGGCAGCGAGGCCGTCTGGATGGCCGGTGAGCACCAGTACGACGCGATCGTGCTGGACGTGATGCTGCCAGGCCTCAACGGCTTCGCCGTGTGCCGGAAGTTGCGGGAAGCCGGCAACTGGACACCGATCATGATGCTGACCGCCATGGACGGTGAACTCGACGAGGTCCAGTCGTTGGACAGCGGTGCGGACGACTACCTGGCCAAACCGTTCTCCTTCGCGGTGCTGCTGGCGCGGCTGCGGGCTCTCGTCCGCCGCGGGGCGCAGGAACGGCCCGCCGTCATCGAGGTGGGGGATCTGCAGGTGGACCCGGCGGCGGCGTGCGCCCGGCGCGGCGGCGTACACATCGCGCTGACTCCCAAGGAGTTCGCTGTGCTGCACCTGCTGGCCCGCCGGGCCGGCCAGCTGGTGACCAAGACGGAACTGCTCCAGCACGCCTGGGATTTCGCCTTCGACGGCGATCCCAACATCGTCGAGGTCTACATCAGTGCCCTGCGCCGCAAGATCGACGCGCCGTTCGGGGCCCGCACGCTGACAACCGTGCGAGGCAGCGGCTATCTTCTGGAGCTTCCGTGAACCGGCTGTCGGTGCGGCTGCGGGTGACCCTGGCCGCGACCGTCATCGTGGCCACGGTACTGACCGCGGCCTCCCTGGTGCTGATCCTCACGTTGCGCGACAGTCTGCAAGGCGGTGTCGCGGACGAGGCAGCCCGAAAGGTCAGGGCCAGTGCCGCGGCACTCAAGGAGGGCCCGCCCCTCGACGCGGCTCCACCCGGTGAGGTGGGCAGCGCGGAGCCGACACCGGAGAAGAGCGCGAACGGTGCCGGCACGGGCGGCGAGAAGGTGGTCCTGGCCGACGGCTACGCGACCGCCAGCACGGTCGTGGACACCATCGACGGCCCCGTGACGGTGAAGGCCCGCGTCTCGCTGGCCCCCGTGCGGAACGCCCTCGACATGCTTGAGCAGTTGCTCTTGGTGGGTGTCCCGGCGCTGGTGGTGCTGATGGCCGTGATGACATGGCAGTTGATGGGCCGGGTGCTCGCCCCGGTGGAATCGATCAGGACCACCTTCGCCGACATCACCGCCAAGAACCTCCACCGCCGCGTGCCCGAGCCCGTGACCCGCGACGAGGTCGCACGTCTCGCCCGGACCATGAACGTCACCCTGGGCCAGCTGGAGTCCGCGGTGGATCGGCACAAGCAGTTCGTCGCCGACGCCGCCCACGAACTGCGCAACCCCGTCGCCACGCTGAGCGCCCGACTCGAACTCGGGATGACGCAGGCACCCGCCCTCGTCACCGAAGCACTGACCGACGTGGCCCGTATCAAGGAGCTGACCGGTGATCTGCTGCTCCTCGCCCGGCTCGACGGCGGCGAACCACTGATCGGCACAGATGTCGATCTGGCACAGGTGGCGGCCGAGGCCACCGCACGCCCGGCCCCAGTGAAGATCGCGCTGGAGCTGGAGTGCGACGTCATCGTGACCGGCTCCCGCTCGCACCTGGAACGCATGGTGGCCAATCTCGTGGCGAACGCGGTCCGTCACGCCGCCTCTCAAGTCACCGTCCGGGTCACGGCCGACGGGCTGGACGTGATCGACGACGGCCCGGGCATCCCGGCTGCCTCCCGTGAGCAGGTGTTCCAGCGCTTCCATCGACTGGACGAGGCCCGGGCACGCGACGCGGGCGGATCCGGACTCGGCCTGGCCATCGCCCGCGACATCGCCACCGCCCACGGAGGCACCCTGACGGTCCAGGACACACCGCACGGCGCGCATCTGGCGTTCCGCATCACCACGCCAGGCGGACCGAACAATCCGGTCGACCGGCCGCGCGCAGAATGATTTGGCTGACCAGACTGCGCGACGGCGCGCGGCCGATGCGGCCAGGACCTGGCCCGGCGTGCGGGCCACGATTCCAGTCCCTCGTTGCGCATCGTGCGTTCCTTCAGAGGTGGGGAGTTACGGTTGCGGTGCCGGCCCGCCGGGAACGGAGCGTTTGCCGACGCAGTGGCCGGACGTCCGGCCGGCCCGTGGTCGGGCCGCCGTTTCCGCGGTGGTCCTCTTCGGATGCGCGCCCCTTCCAGCGGTGGTCGGAGCGGCTCGGTTCCATCCTTGGTGGTGACGCCGGGTTGGCGAGGGGCGAGTGCACGGCCTGTCCGGGTCGGCCGATCGCAAGCGTGAGGATCCAGGAATGAGGGGAGGTCCGGCACCGGTGTGCCCGAGAGAGCATGGAGACCACCGGCGCCCGAGCCGGGTGGCCCGGCGGAGCAGGTCATCGTGACGCGCTCTGCCGGGCCGGTGGTCGGAGAGCTGGGAACTCGGCTCGCTCCGTGGGTTGGGGGCAGGGCTCACTTGAAGGTGTAGCCCTTGCCGCTGGGGCCCTCGAAGGTCTCGCCCAGCTTGAGACCGCCCGGTGTGTCGGCGTCCGCACGGGAGACGAAGACGGTGCGCGTCGGCGGCTGCGACGGGTCGGTGTAGTCGAGAGACGTGGTGAGCAGGCCGTCCAGGTCGAGGTCGGAGGTCTTCCGCATCGCTTCCACGACACCCTCCGGGGTCAGGTTCCCGGCCTCGCAGGCGCCCTTCATGGCATCGGTCAGCAGCTCCGCCTGCGCGTACGCCAACGGCACCTCAAAGCCCTTCGCCCCCTTGGGCGCGGCGGCCTCGTAGAGGTCCACGGCCTTCTTGACCCCCGGCTCGTCCGAGCTGTACGGGGCCGTGCTGGTGAACGCGTAGTAGTTCTTCAGCAGGGCCGGGCCGGCCGGGCTGTCCAGCAGGGCCGGGTTGAACGTCGGGGCGTGACCGATGACCGGGACGTTCACCTTCTGGGAGGCGAGGACGCCGGCGAGCGAGGCGAGCTGCGGGGGAGCGGCGGCAAGGATCACCGCCGACGCCCCGGCCTTCTTCAGCGCCGACGCCTGAGCGGACATGTCGGTGTCCTTGGGGGTGATTTCCTGCGGCACGATCTTGAGGCCGCGCTTTTCGGCCGCGTATTCCGCACCGGCCAAGGAGTCGTTGCCGTAGTCCCCGGTGAAGTAGACGACGCCCACCTTGTCGCCCTTCTTCACTCCGAGCTCGTCGACCAGGTAGTCGATGGCGTTGGCGGCCTCGACGCTGTAGGTCGTGCCGGGTATCTGGGCGTTGTCGTACTTCAGGGAGTTGCCCGCCCAGCCGAAGCCGCCGAGGTAGAGGTGGTCGGCCTGGGCCAGGGGCAGGACCGCAGCCGACGTCGGGCCGCCCAGCACCTGCTGCAGGGCGAGGACGTTCGGTGCCATGCTGCGGTAGAGCGTGACGGCCTTCTGCGGGTCGTAGCCGTGGTCCTGAACGTCCACTTTCACCTGGCGGTCGCAGACGCCGCCGTCCTTGTTGACCTGGGCGTAGTACGCCTTCGTCTCGGCCACCTGGACCGCGGCGCCGGCGGCGAAGGGCCCGGAGAGGTCGGTGAGCATGCCGACCGTGATCGCGTCGTCGGTGACACCGGCGCCCGCCTTGACGTCGCTCTGACCACCGGACCCGTTTCCGGAGGCGTTCGGGTCCTTGGTGGAGCACGCGGCGAGCGCGACGATGCAGCAGCCGGCGATGGCCAGCGTGGTGCGGGTGCCGTTTCTCATGACTTTTCCTCCGAGCGGGTGGAGACGGCGGGTTGTGAGGGTGGGGGTTCCGTCGCTCCGGACGGGTCCGGCGACGGTGTGGGGACAAGGGGTGGGCCACCTGTGCCGCGTTGGTGTGCTGAGCGCCGGTGGCGGATGCGGCTCGCGGCGCCGGCCAGGCCGCCGCGCAGGAAGAGCAGGACGGCGATGATGGCCGCGCCGTAGAGCAGCCGGGCCAGGGTCGCCGCGTCCAGTCCTCCGGAACCCGGAGCGGCGAGGAACGGCAGCTGGGAGCTGTACTGCGCGAGGACCAGCGGCAACGCGACCACGAACACGGCGCCCGCCGTGGCGCCGGCGATCGAACCGAGGCCACCGAGCACGATCATCACCAGAAAGTCGATCGACAGCTGGATGCCGAACAGGTCGGGCGCGATCCGGCCGTACGCAAGGGCCATCAGCGCACCGGCGATCCCGGCGTAGGCGGAGGAGATGACGAACGCGGTGGCCTTGGCTCGGGCCACGTTGACGCCCATGGCGGCGGCTGCCACCTCGCTGTCGCGGACGTTGGCCAGAGCCCGGCCGGTGCGGCCGGCGCGGAGGTTGCGGCCCAGCCAGGCGGAGAGCACTGCGATGCCGAGGAACAGGTACCAGAGCCGGTGGAGGCCTTCGAACTGGACGCCGGCCACAGCGAGGTAGTCCGGGGCGGCATTGCTGAAGCTGAAGCCCGGCACGGAGAACGGCTCGACGGTCCGGCCGTTGAATCCACCCGTCAGTGCCTCGAGGTTGACCATGAGATGCCGGGCGAGGAAGACCAGCCCGATCGTGGCCAGGCCCAGGTAGATGCCTCTCAGGCGGCCGGAGATGGGGCTGAAGAGGCCGCCTACCACGGCGGACACCACTCCCGCGAGGACCAGCGCGACGAGCGGCGGCAGCCCGAGGCCGGCTTCCTGTCCCGCCGGATCACCGACCGTCCACGCGTAGGTGTACGCGCCCAGGGCGGCGAAGAAGGCGTGACCCAGGGAGAGTTGGCCGGCGACGCCGACCAGGAGAGTGAGACCGATCGCTCCGACGACCGAGGCCATGGCGAACAGGCCGGTCTGCAGCCAGAAGTCGTCGAGCAGCAGGGGGAGCGCGAGGGCGACGAGCAGGCCCAGGACCATCGGGCCGCGGCGGATGAGATCAGACACGGACCGCCTCCTTACGGCCGAACAGCCCGGACGGCCGCACGAGCAGAACGAGGATCATCACGGCATAGGGCACGACTTCGCCCAGGCCGCGCCCGAGGAAGTGCAGCTCTGCTTCGTAGCCGACCGCCAGCGCGGTGACGACACCGATGATCAGGCCGCTGACGATCGCACCGACGACGGAGTCGAAGCCGCCGAGCACCCAGGCGGGGATGGCGGCGAAGGAACTGAGCGCAAGCGTCGGCGCCACGCCGGGCGCGGGGAAGGACGCGAGGAAGATGCCTGCCACCGCCGCAAGTGCTCCGGCCAGAGCCCAGCCGGCGGCTCCCGTGCGTGAGGGCCTGACGCCCATCATTGCCGCGGTGTCGCTGTCCGCGGCCGCGGCCCGCATGGCGATGCCGGCGCCGGTGCGCGCGAACAAGAACCAGAGCAGGCCGAACACGACAATGGCCAGGCCGGCGGCGACCACTCGGCTGGTCGGCAGGGTAATGCCGCCGACGGACACCACGTCCGCCCCCCAAGGGGCGCCGATGGAGAGCACGTTGTTGCCGATACGGCGGGTGAGCTCGGTCAGCAGCACGATGTCGACCCCGAGCATGAGGATGGCCGCTGTCCCGGGATTGGCCTCGGCCAGGTTGCGCACGAGGAGCGCGTTGATCAGTACCCCGAGCACGGCCGCACCGACGACGCCGACGGCGGCCGCCGCCCAGAAGCCGATCGGCCCCTGCAACGAGGCCACGAGGTATGCGCCGCTCAGCAGCACGGATCCGTGCGCGAAGTTCAGTACGCCGGTCGAGGTGAACACGATGACGAAGCCGACGGCGATCAGGCCCAGGATCAGGCCGTAGGACAGGCCGTTGGCCAGTTGGGTGAGGAAGTAGGTCATGCCGCCGCCGTTCCGAGGTAGGCGCGCAGGACCTCGGGGTCCTGCTGTACGTCCTGGGGTGATCCCTCGGCAATGCGCTTGCCGAAGTCGAGTACGGTGATCCGTTCGGCCAGGCCCATGACGAAAGGCATGTCGTGCTCCACGAGCAGGATCGACAGCCGCAGTTCCTGCTGGACCGCCCGGATGGCGTCCGCCATGGCCATGGACTCTCCGTGGGCCATACCGGCGACCGGCTCGTCGAGCAGCAGCAGCGTAGGCTCGGCCGCCAGCGCGCGGCCCATCTCCACCCGCTTGCGGTCGCCGTAGGAGAGGGCGTGCACCTCATGGCCGAGGAGTCGCTCGATGTCGAGCAGGGCGGCGATCCGGTGCACGGTCTCGCGCTCGGCGCGCTCCTCTTTCCTCGCCCGGGGCAGCCGGAGGGCCTGCATGACGGTACCGGCGTGCATGAGGCGGTGCCGGCCGACGAGCAGGTTGTCCTCGACAGTGGCCTCCAGCGACAGTGAGATGTTCTGGAAGCTGCGGGCGACACCCAGGCCGGCGATCCGGTGCGACGGCAGGGCGGTGACCTTGGAGTCGCCGTAGTGCACCGTGCCGCTGGTGGCGCGGTAGGCGCCCCCGAGGACGTTGATGCAGGTCGACTTGCCGGCACCGTTGGGGCCGATGAGCGCGTGGATCGTCCCGGCCTCGACGGTGAAGGACACGTTCGACAGCGCGGTGAGGCCGCCGAAACGGACGGTCAGATCCTCGACCCGCAGCTGCTGGGCTTTTCTGGACGGGCGCTGCAGGTGCACCGGCACATCAATCGGTTCCTTCACAGCGGCCGTCCGCTGAGGGGAAGTGGAGCCCACACCGAGGTAGCGGTCACGGATCTCGTCGGTCGCCGCCAGCTCGGCCGAGGGCCCTGAGGCGGTTATCGCCCCGACCTCGAGCACGTAGGCGTGGTCCGCGACGCGCAGGCCCATCGCGGCGTTCTGCTCGATGAGCAGCACCGACGTGCCCTGCGCATGGATCTGCTCAATGATGTCGCCGATCTGCTCGACCATCTGCGGGGCCAGGCCCAGCGACGGCTCGTCGAGCAGCAACAGCTTGGGCGACGCCATCAGCGCCCGGCCCATCGCGAGCATCTGCTGCTGTCCGCCGGAGAGCAGGCCGCCGCGCGCATCGCGGCGTTCCGCAAGGGCCGGGAAGAGGTCGAAGACCCGGTCGTACGCCTCCTTGCGGGCACGCTTGTCGCGGACGGTGCAGCCGCCCACCCGGAGGTTCTCCTCGACGGTGAGGTCGCGGAAGATGCGCCGCCCTTCGGGGACTTGGACGATCCCCGCGCGGACCATCTGGGAGGCGTCCCGCTGGGCGAGGTTCCGGCCCTCGAAATGGATACTGCCGCCAGTGACCGCGCCATTGACGCTGTGCAGCGAGCGGGAGATCGCCCGCAGCAAGGTCGTCTTGCCGGCACCGTTGCTGCCGAGCACTGCCACGACGGAACCGCTGTCCACCCGCAGGGAGACCCCGCGCAGTGCCTGAACGGCGCTGTCATAGGCGACGGCGAGGTCGTCCACAGTGAGGAGTGGATCGGGCACGAGAAGCCTTTCCGTCAGGGAGAGGAAAAAGAGATGCGGCTCGCGACCCGGCGCGGAGCGTCGGCAGGTCGCGGCTGGTGCGCTTGACGTCAGGCAGAAGTTAGATGTGTTCGTGACGCACGTCAATCATCTGTCTAATAACAAAAATGGGGGCGAAACTGAGGCGGATTGGGCGTCAATGGCGGGAAGCGGCGAGAGGCGACGGCGGGCGGGGGAGGGCCGTTCCGTGATCACCGTCCGCCGACACGGGTGTTCGGCTTCTTCGGCGAGGCGGTCCGGCGTCGCGCCCTGCCGTCGATCCCGACGGTGGTCTTCCCCGGGCCGCTCGGTGGCTGGGCGCGCTCTTGCCGAACGGGCCCGTCGGTAACCGTCACCGGTCCGCCGGCCGCCGTCGATCCCTATCGGGCGGGGGCCGACGCCGGGTCGGAGCCGGTGCGGGTCGGCGATGCGGCGCAAGCAGATCCAGGGCCCACTCACGAGACATTGTGCAACTTCTTGACGGTCGCAGCAGCTGCGCCTACCTTCGCGGTGTCATTCCTCCGGACGACGAAAACCGCGAAGGCCCGGTGAGCCTCGGGCCGGGCTCGTACAGAACGACTGCACAGATCGATCCGGTGCGCGGCCTGCTGCCCACTGCCGCCGCGTAGCTCCAGGACAAAGGAGTCCGCTTCGTGAAGTCCCGTATCAGCAGACGCTCGCTCGTCGGCCTGGCGGCGCTCCTGCTTGCCGCACCCCTCGCCCCGGCCGCCCACGCGACCGAGACCGATGCCCACCTGGAGGGCGCGCTGCCGTCCGGCGCGACCTACGTCATGGACAAGCCGGGCTCCTGGAACGGCACGGTTCTGCTGTACAGCCACGGCTACAACCCCGCCGGACTGCCCAACCCCGCACGCAACGCCCCCGACGACGCCACCAAGTCCTTGCTGTTGAAAGACGGTTACGCGCTCATCGGCTCCTCGTACGCGAGCAACGGCTGGGCGGTGACCGACGCGGTGCCGGACCAACTCGCCACGCTCGACGCCTTCGCCTCGCACTTCGGTCCCGCCCGGCGCACCATCGCCTGGGGCACCTCCTACGGTGGGCTGGTGACCGCGATGATCGCCGAACGTCACCCCGACCGCATCAGCGGATCACTGTCGATGTGCGGCTTGCTCCAGGGCGGCGTGGCCAACTGGAACAACACCCTTGACCCGGTCTTCGCGTTGAAGACGCTGCTCGCACCGGACATGGCCATCCCCCTGACCGGCCTGGGGAGCCGGGAGGCTGCCGCCGAGGCGGCCGACACGCTGGCCTCGGCCGTCACCGAGGCGCAGCAGACGGCCTCCGGGCGGGCCCGTATCGCGCTGGCCGCGGCCCTGCAGGACATCCCCGGGTGGAACGACCCCTCCCAGACCCGGCCGGCACCGACCGACTGGGACGCCCAGCAGGCCAACCAGTACCAGGCGCTCATGCTCCAGTTGAGATTCCCCGCCTTCTCCTGGCGGCAGGAGGCCGAGAGCCGGGTCGAGGGCAACATGTCCTGGAATTCGGGTGTCGACTACACCACGATGCTCCACCGCGCGCCCCTCTACAAGGAGGTCGGCGAGCTCTACGCCAAGGCCGGTCTCTCCCTGAAGGCCGACCTCGCCACACTGAACCGAGCCCCCCGCATCGCCGCCGACGCCAAGGCCGTCGAACGGATGGCCCTCACCAGTTCCTTCACCGGCCGGCTGACCAAGCCGCAACTGACTGTCCACACCACCGGCGACGGCCTCATCCCGGTATCGGCGGAGAGTGCCTACCGCCGCACGGTCACCGCGGCAGGCTCCGCACCTCTGCTGCGCCAGGCATTCGTCGAGAACGCCGGCCACTGCACGTTCAGCAGCGCCGAGCAGTCCGCCGCCCTGCACGCCCTGGAGACCCGCATCACCACCGGCCACTGGCAGGGCACAGAGCCCGCCGCCCTCAACGCCCGCGCCTGGCAGGACGACCCCGCTGTGCCTGCCCGCTACGTCCGCTACCACCCGGCACCGCACCCGCGCCCGTATGACCTCGCCCACCCCGCCGACCGGTACCGGCCCTGACGCCACGCCGCCCGCCGTGCCCACGGTGGGCGGCCTTACCCTTGCCGACGTGACACTCTCCGAGATGAACTCTTCCGACCCGTATGACGGGTACCTCGGTGCCGCCCCGACCGCGTCCAGCAGTCCGCAACTGCGCCCGCAGTCGCTGCTGCTCGCCTTCTTCGGCGACCATGTCCTGGAAGAGGGCCCGCTGTGCGTGTACTCGGGCAGCATCATCGACGTCCTCGGACGTGTGGGAGTCGGCGAGCACGCCGTCCGCTCCACCCTCACCCGCATGGTGAACCGCGGCCTGCTGCAGCGCCGGCGGCAGGGGCGCCGCATGTACTTCGGCCTGACCCCGCACGCTACGCAGATCCTTCACAAGGGGCGGAAACGTGTCTGGCACACCAGCGCGGTCAACGACGACTGGGACGGCACCTGGACCCTGCTCGGCTTCTCGCTGCCCGAAGCCTGGCGGCACCGGCGTCACGACCTGCGCTCGCGGCTCACCTGGGCCGGCTTCGGCCCCCTCTACAGCGGACTGTGGATCGCACCGGGTGACGTCGACATCTCCGAGATCGTCGCCGAGCTGGGCATCGCCGCCCATGTGAAGATCTTCCACGCGCGCGCCGACGCCGCCACAGACATCGGTGTGATGATCCGCGACACCTGGGATCTGGAAACCGTCGCCGCCCGCTACACCGCCTTCGAGGAACGCTGGATCACGCACCTCGGCGATTGCTCCGTCGACCCGCTGGCCACCCACCTGCGCCTGGTCGCCGAGTGGCTGGGGACCATCCGCACGGATCCCCGGCTGCCCGCCCGGCACCTTCCCCCGAACTGGCCCGCCCGCTCGGCAGAAGGGATTTTCCGGCGCATAGCCGAGCAGACGGGGGAGCCCGCCCGGCGGGTGGCCGCCGAACTGCTGGAGACGGCGCTTCTCGAGTCTTCCTGAGCGGTGCTCGCGCGCCTGGCACCTGTTCGGCGGATCGTGCCGCGGCGGGCGTCACTGCTCGATGGGGTCTCCGACTACGGAGGCGACGTACTCGAAGGCCATGGTCTCGTGGAGTCTTCTGAGCTCGTGGGCGAGTTCCTGGGCGTCCTCGCCGCGCCAGCCCTCCGGCAGCAGTTGTGTCGGCAGGCCCGGGTCCAGGTAGGGGAAGCGCATCCACTGCTCAAGGGCCAGGGTGTAGACGGCGAAGGCGTCGCCGGGTTCGCGGACGCGGTCCGGCCCTGTGACGGCGGTCAGTACCGGGGACCAGGAGCTCAGGTACTTGTCGTATGAGACGGCGAGTTCTTCGAGGTTCCAGGCGCGGCGGGCGAGCGTGGCGGTGTCGCCGAGACCTTCGTGGTGGGCGGTGAAGGCGTCGACGTACTGTTCCAGGCCGAGCCGGCGTACCCATTTCAGAACAGTGGGAAGGACCCGGGCGGGGGCGATCCACAGTCCGCTGTCGAGATGGCCCATGCCGAGCCAGACGAGGCGTTTGCGCAGGGTGTACCGCTTCTCCCGCTCGGCTTCGGGGACGGAGAACGAGACGATGACCCAGCCGTCCTCCAGCCGGGCCGGTTTCAGCGGGGCGTAGACGACCTCGTCGCCCTCCTCGAAGATGAGCCGCGCCTTGGCGGTCGCAGCATAGCCGCGGACCGTCCCGCGTCGCTGCGGCGCCAGCAGGTCGCGGCGGGTCATCCGGGTCACGGCCGAGCGGGTCGCCTGGGCCGGCACTCCCAGCCTCTCCATGAGCGTGATCAGGTCGGCCACCGAGGACCAGCCCCGCAGCAGCCGTGAGTAGTGCCCGTAGACGGCCAGGATCAGCAACTGTGTGCTGTTCTTCGCCTCGTCCTGCGGCAGGTCCACGCGCAGTGTCATCCCTCGCCTCTCGTCCCGCGGACTTCGCGTCCCCATTTTCGCCCGGGTCTCAGCACGCCCCTTCTCACCTGGACCTGTCCGAGTTTATGTCGGATCACTTCCGGTCGGATCAGGTACGACATACTCTGCTTCCCTGGGCGCAGCGCGCCCGATGCACGATCGAGGAGGCATTCCGTATGAAGCGCGAGCTCTACGACACCGACCACGAGGACTTCCGGGGGATGGCCCGGGCTTTCGTCGCCAAGGAGGTCACCCCGCATCTCGCGTCCTGGGAGGCTGCGGGCGAAGTGGACCGGTCGCTGTACCGGGCGGCGGGAGCCGCCGGACTGCTCGGGCTGGGTGTGGAGGAGGAGTACGGCGGCAGCGGTGTGGACGACTTCCGCTACAACGCGGTTCTCATCGAGGAACTGTGCCGTGCGGGTGCCACCTCAATCTCCATGAACCTCAACGGCTTCACCGACCTGATCGCCCCCTACTTCCGCGAACTCGCCACCCATGAGCAGAAGACTCGCTGGCTGCCGGGACTCGCCGACGGCAGCCTCGTCGCGGCCATTGCCATGACCGAGCCCGCCGCCGGCAGCGATCTGCGCGGAATACGCACGCGTGCCGAACGGCAGGCGGACGGTTACCTGCTCAACGGTGCGAAGACCTTCATCAGCAACGGCATGCTCGCCGACCTGGTGATCGTGGTGGCCCGCACCACCGCCGAGGGCGGGCAGGAGGGGCTCAGCCTCTTCGTCGTCGAGCGGGGGATGCCCGGCTTCGAGCGCGGCCGCAAGCTTCACAAGCTCGGCCTGTCCGCCCAGGACACCGCGGAACTGTCGTTCACCGGCGTGCCCGTACCGGCCGCGAACCTGCTCGGCGAGGAGGGACGGGCCATGGAGTACCTGAAGCGGAACCTGCCGCAGGAGCGCATCAGCGTCGCCGTGACCGCGGCCGCCACCATGCGGCGGGTCCTGGACGAGACGATCGCCTATACCCGGGACCGGGTCGTCTTCGGACGCCCGCTGTCCAAGCTTCAGGCGACCCGGTTCACCCTGGCCGAGCTGGCGACCGAGACGGAGATCGCCCAGACCTTCACGGACCGCTGCGTCGCCGCACTGGTCGCCGGCCGCCTGACGGCCACCGAGGCGGCGATGGCCAAGTGGTGGGTGACCGAACGCCAGCAGCAACTCGTCTCCCGGTGCCTGCAACTGCACGGCGGATACGGCTACATGACGGAATACCAGATCGCCAGGGACTTCGTCGACAGCCGCGCCAGCACCCTGTTCGCGGGCACCACCGAGATCATGAAGGAGATCATCGGCAAGTCGCTGCTGCGTTGACGCGCACAACTCGTGAGGCGCGTCGGTCAACGATCGCTCTCTGAATCCCGTGTCTCCCGGTCCCGCCCAGCATGCTCGACCGGCGTAGGCCCATTGATGATGGGGAAAACCATGCCATTCAGCTCAAGAGTCCAGGCCAGAGGTATCCTGAAGCGCTCCGGGTCTGGTGGAGGCTCGATTCCCTGACAGGATCGAGTCATGGCACGTCCGTCCCCCTACCCTGCTGAGCTTCGTGAGCGTGCGGTGCGCATGGTCGCGGAGAAAGAAGATCCGCACCACCATCCGGGACGACGGCCACGAGCGGGCCGACGACCTGCTGCAACGTGACTTCTCCGCGTCCGGTCCCAACGAGCGGTGGGTCGCCGACTTCACTTGACCGCCCGGGAGAACACGTCCACGACGAACGCGACGTAGACGGTCCCGGACCAGGTGGCCACGTCCGGCGTCGACGCCTCAGTCGGCACCGTCGGTGATGCCCTACCAGGGACAAGTCCGTCGGCCCCCGGCGGGGCGGCCTCAGCGATCAAGCCTTCGAGCAGTGCGGTGAAGACGCCGGCGTCCCTCCACACCCGGAAGCGGCCGTAGACCGTCGGCCATGGGCCGAACTCGCCCGGCATCTCCCGCCACTGACTGCTGGTACGGAACCGCCAGATCACCCCCTCGAACTGATCCCGCAACCGCTCGGGGTGCGGCCCGTACTCGCCTATCGCTCAGGAACGGCTGTCGGGTAGCGGGGACGCATTGCTGCGTCCCCGCCCCCTCAGAACCGGGCATGCCCGGTTTCCAGGCACCACGGCTCAAGCAAGCCCCGAGGGCTTCACGGTGATGCAGAGACTGCGAGTCTCC
>NZ_RPDJ01000086.1 GCF_004023625.1 Streptomyces cavernae
TTGGATCGGGTGGATGTGGTTCAGCCGGTGTTGTGGGCGGTGATGGTGTCGCTTGCGGCGGTGTGGGAGTCGTTCGGTGTGCGGCCGGCTGCGGTGGTGGGTCATTCGCAGGGGGAGATCGCCGCGGCGGTCGTCGCGGGTGCGCTGAGTCTTGATGACGGTGCGCGGGTGGTGGCGTTGCGCAGCCGGGCGATCACGGCGTTGGCGGGGCGGGGTGGGATGGTCTCTCTGGCGTTGGCGCTGGAGGAGGCCGAGGGGCTTGTCGCCGCTTGGGGTGGTCGGGTGTCGGTGGCCGCGGTGAACGGTCCGACCTCGATCGTGGTCTCCGGTGACGCGGATGCGCTGGATGAGCTGGTGGAGCAGGCCGCCGCCCGGGAGGTGCGTGCGCGGCGGATCGAGGTCGACTACGCCTCGCATTCGGCTCATGTCGAGGCGATTCGTGAGGAGTTGCTGGAGGTTCTGGCGCCGGTCGAGCCGCGGGTGCCCGAGGTGCCTTTCTTCTCGACGGTGACGGGCCGGTGGGTGGACGCGGCGGTCACGGATGCCGAGTACTGGTACACCAACCTGCGCCGCACCGTACAACTGGAACCAGCGATACGGGAGTTGGCGGACTCCGGGCATGCTGCGTTCCTGGAGATGAGCCCGCACCCTGTCCTGACCGTTCCCGTGCAGGAGACCGTCGAGGCAGCAGGATCCGATGCTCTGGTGACCGGCACCCTTCGTCGCGGCCAGGGTGGTCTGGCGCGCCTGTACACGTCGCTGGGTGAGGCGTGGGCGCACGGTGTGGCGGTGGACTTCAGCCCGGCGTTCGACGAACTCGCGCCGCGCCTGGTGGAGTTGCCGACATACGCCTTCCAGCGGCAGCGGTACTGGCTGGACCTGCCCGAGCCGACCGGGCCCTTCGCCGATCAGGTGTTGTTCGGCGGGGTCGATCTGGCCGACGACGGCTTCTGGGAGTCGGTCGAGGGCGGCGACGTCGAAACCCTCGCCCAGACCCTCGGCCTCGATGACGTCCAGTCCCTGGACGCGGTCGTACCGGCCCTGTCGGCCTGGCGCCGGAACCGGCGGGAACGCTCGACCCTCGACGGCTGGCGCTACCGCATCATGTGGCGACCGAAGCCCGAACACGCGGCGTCCACGGCGACCCTCGACGGCACCTGGCTCATCGTCGTCCCCGAGGGGCACGAGGACAGCGACGTCGTGCGCGGCGTCACATCAACGGTGGGGGAGCGGGCAGCCGGCGTACGCACCCTCGTCATAGGTGCCCCGGAGGCCGAACGTGAACGGCTCGCAGACCTCCTGAGGGAGGAGGCGTCCCGCGGGCCCGTGCGCGGCGTGCTCTCCCTGCTGGCTCTCGACGAACGGCCCTGGGCCGACGAGTGCGCCCTGCCCACCGGCCTCGTCCTGATGACCACCCTGCTCCAGGCGCTCGGCGACGCATCACTCGACGCGCCCCTGTGGTGCGCCACGCGCGGCGCGGTCTCCGTGCACCGCAACGACGCACTGGAAAGCCCTGTGCAGGCCATGGCCTGGGGCCTCGGCCGGATCGCCTCGATGGAGTACCCGCAGCGCTGGGGTGGCCTGATCGACCTGCCGGGGACCGTGGACGAGCGCGCCGGGCGGCGCCTCGTCGCGGCCCTGTCGGGCGTCCTCGACGAAGACCACGTCGCGCTGCGCCCGTCGGGCCTGTTCGCCCGCCGGCTCGTCCGGGCCGGTGACGGCCCGCACCTGGACGGACCGGCCTGGACGCCCAGCGGAACGGTCCTGGTCACCGGGGGCACCGGCGGCCTCGGCCGGCACGTCTCCCGCTGGCTGGCCCGGAGCGGTGCCGAAGACTTGGTGCTGGTGAGCCGCCACGGCCCCGAAGCGCCCGGAACCGCCGAACTCGTCGCCGAGCTCGCCGAGTTGGGCGCCCGGACGCATGTCGTCGCCTGTGACGTCGCCGACCGGGAGGCCGTCCGCCGACTGGTCGACGACCTGCCCGGAGGCGGCACCCTGACGGCCGTCGTGCACACCGCCGGTGTCATCGACGACGGTGTCATCGACGGACTCACCCCACAGCGCGCCCACGGCGTCCTGCGCCCCAAGGTGGACGCCGTCCTGGCCCTCCACGAGGCGACCCGTCACCTCGACCTCTCCGCGTTCGTCCTGTTCTCCTCCATGGCGGGCACGCTCGGCAGGTCCGGTCAGGGCAGCTACGCGGCCGCCAACGCCTTCCTCGACGCGTTCGCCGCCCGGCGGCGCGCCGACGGGCTGCCGGCGACATCCATCGCCTGGGGCACCTGGGCCGGGGGAGGCATGGTCAGCGAGGAGGTCGCCCAGCGGCTCCGCCGCGACGGTGTGCCGCCCATGGACCCGGAACTGGCGGTGTCCGCCCTGCAGCGGGCCCTCGACGAGGGCGAGGAGTTCCTCGTCGTCGCCGACGTCGACTGGAAACTGGTCACCGTCCGCGCCTTCGCCGCACTGCGTGACTTCCCCGAGGCCCATCGGTCCGCCACGGCCGGGGGCGAGCACGCCGACAAGGACACCGCAACGCAGGACGGGCCGCCGCTGCCGGCGCGGCTGCGCCGGCTGGCCCCGGCCGAGCGCCGCGCGGCGCTCCTCACGGAGGTCCGCCGGCAAGCCGCGGCGGTGCTCGGTCACGCCGATGCCGAGTCCGTGCCCGAGGGCAGGGCCTTCCGCGACCTCGGCTTCGACTCGCTGACCGCCGTGGAGCTGCGCAACCGCTTCGCCGAGGCCACCGGGCTGCGGCTGCCCGTCACCATGGCCTTCGACCACCCCTCCGCCGCCGCGCTCGCCGCCCACCTCGACACCGAACTGTTCGGCGACGACGGCGCCGCCGCGGACGGTCCCACCATGGCGGGCGCTCTCCCCGCCCGTCCGCAGGCCCCGGCCGACGACCCGGTCGTCATCGTCGGCATGGGCTGCCGCTTCCCCGGCGGCGTACGGTCGCCCGAGGAACTGTGGCGCCTCGTCGCCGACGGTACGGACGCCATCGCTCCGTTCCCCGACAACCGCGGCTGGGACGTGGACGCCCTCTACGACCCCGACCCCGACAAGGCCGGCCACACCTACGCCCGGCACGGCGGATTCCTCTACGACGCCGACCAGTTCGACCCTCGCTTCTTCGGGATCTCACCCCGTGAGGCCGTGGCCGTCGACCCCCAGCACCGGCTGCTGCTGGAGACGTCGTGGGAGGCCTTCGAACGGGCGGGGATCGACCCCGGGCTCGTCCGGGGCAGCCAGACCGGCGTCTTCATCGGCTCCAACTACAACGACTACGGATCCCGGGCCGGGCAGGCGCCCGACGGCCTCGAGGGCTATCTCGCCACGGGCAGCGCGAGCAGTGTCGCCTCCGGCCGCATCGCCTACACCTTCGGCCTGGAGGGCCCGGCGGTCACCGTCGACACGGCCTGCTCGTCCTCCCTGGTCGCCCTGCACCTCGCCGTACAGGCACTGCGGTCGGGGGAGTGCGGCCTCGCCCTCGCGGGCGGCGTCACGGTGATCTCCACACCGGACACCTTCGTCGAGTTCAGCCGGCAGCGTGCCCTTTCGCCCGACGGCCGCTGCAAGGCGTTCTCCGCCGACGCCGACGGTGCGGGCTGGGCCGAGGGCGTCGGCCTGCTGCTCCTGGAGCGGCTCTCCGACGCGCGCCGCAACGGCCACACCG
The DNA here is from genome assembly GCF_004023625.1 of Streptomyces cavernae. Taxonomy (GTDB): domain Bacteria; phylum Actinomycetota; class Actinomycetes; order Streptomycetales; family Streptomycetaceae; genus Streptomyces; species Streptomyces cavernae. Next base: position 3,671 of record NZ_RPDJ01000086.1, read on the forward strand.
TCCTCGCGACCGTGGCCGGTACGGCCGTCAACCAGGACGGCGCCTCCAACGGGCTCACCGCCCCCAACGGGCCCGCGCAGCAGCGGGTCATCCGTCAGGCACTCAGCTCCGCTGACCTGACTCCCGCCGACGTGGACGTCGTCGAGGCACACGGCACCGGCACCAGGCTCGGCGACCCGATCGAGGCCCAGGCCCTTCTCGCGACGTACGGGCAGGACCGGCCTGCGGACCGTCCGTTGTGGCTCGGCGCCCTGAAGTCCAACATCGGCCACACCCAGGCCGCCTCAGGTGTCGCCGGGGTCATCAAGATGGTGATGGCGATGCGGCACGGCGTCCTGCCCCGCACCCTGCACGCCGACAACCCCTCGCCGCACATCGACTGGTCCTCGGGCGCGGTGCGCCTGCTCGACCAGGAGCGCGCGTGGGACCGGGGCGACGCCCCGCGCCGCGCCGGTGTCTCCTCCTTCGGCGTCAGCGGGACCAACGCCCACGTCATCCTCCAGGAACCGGAAGAGGAATCGGAACAGGAGCCGGAGCGGAAACGGGAGCCGGAGCGGGTCGTCGGTGCGCTGCCTGCGGCCGGTCAGCCGTCCACCGGGGCGGACCGAGACGTGCCGGACACCTCGATCACGCCGGCCTCCCCGGCGCCGGTAGTGCCGTGGCTGCTGTCGGCCCGCGGTACGACCGCCCTGCGCGAGCAGGCACGCCGTCTGCTCGACCACCTCGCGTCGCCGCACACCGCGAGCACGGCCGACATCGCGCTGTCCCTGGCCCGCGGACGGGCCGCCTTCGAGGACCGGGCCGCGGTAGTCGCCGACGACCTCGGCTCCTTCACCGAGGCCCTGACCGCACTCGCCGAAGGACGGGAACACCCACGCCTCACGGTGGACCGGGCACGCTCCGGCAAGGTCGCGTTCCTCTTCTCCGGCCAAGGCACGCAGACACCGGGGACCGGACGCAGGCTCTACGCCGAGTACGACGCGTTCGCCGACGCCCTGGACACCGTCTGCGCGCACCTGGACCCTCACCTCGAACACCCCCTGCGCGACATCCTGTTCGCGGAGCCGGGGACCCCCGAGGCTGCACTCCTCGATCAGACCGCCTACACCCAGGCGGGCCTGTTCGCCCTGGAGGTGGCGCTGTTCCGGCTCGTCGAGAACGCGGGCCTGAAGCCCGACGTGGTCCTAGGCCACTCCGTCGGAGAGATCGCCGCCGCGCACGTCGCCGGGGTGCTCCCCCTGGAGGACGCCTGCCTGCTGGTCGCCACCCGGGGCCGCCTCATGCAGGCCCTGCCGACGGGCGGCGCCATGGTCTCCGTACAGGCGTCGGAGCAGGAGGTGCTGCCGCTGCTGGCCGGACACGAGGGCAGGGCAGCGATCGCCGCCCTCAACAGCCCCCTGGCCACCGTCGTCTCCGGAGACGAGGACGCGGTGACCGCCGTCGCCGACGCACTCGCCGCCCAGGGCCGCAAGACCCGACGCCTGAACGTCAGCCACGCCTTCCACTCGCACCGCATGGACGCCATGCTCGACGAGTTCGCCGACCTCACCGCACACCTACGGCACGCAACGCCGGCCCTCCCCGTCGTCTCCGCCGTCACCGGCGGCCCGTACGGCGAGGACGAGACCGGCGACCCCGTCCACTGGGCACGCCAGGTCCGCGGAACCGTCCGCTTCAGCGACGGCGTGCGCACCCTGGAGGAACAGGGCGTCACCACCTACGTCGAGATCGGCCCCGGCGGCGTGCTGACCGCCCTCGCCGGCGACTGCGTCACCGGCGACGCCACCCTCGTCCCGCTGCTGCGCCGCGACACCGACGAGGCCGAGTCCCTCACCGCCGGGCTCGCCCGGCTGCACGCCCGCGGCCACGCACCCGACTGGGCCGCGCTGCTCGCCCCGCTGGGGGCACGCCGTGTCGACCTGCCGACATATCCCTTCCAGCGGAGCCGGTACTGGCTCGAGGCGACTCCCGGCACCCGGGACGTCGCCCACGCGGGCCTGGAGGCCGCGGGGCACCCGCTGCTGGACGTCGCCGTACCGCTGGCCGGCTCGGACGGTGTGCTGCTCACCGGCACCGTGTCCGTGGACCGCCAGCCCTGGCTGCGCGACCACGCCCTCGGCGACACGGTGCTCTTCCCGGGCACCGCGTTCCTCGACATCGCCCTGACGGCCTGCGAGCGGGCCGGTGCGGCACAGGTCGCCGACCTCACCCTGGAAGAGCCGCTCGTCCTGCCGTCCACCGGCGCCGTACAGCTCCAGGCCACCGTCTCCCCCTCCGACGGCTCAGGGACCCGCGAACTGACCGTGCACGCGCGACCCCTGAGCACCCACGACGAGGCGGTCCTGCCCTGGGTGAGGCACGCCACGGGCACGCTCGGCGACGAGAAGGCCGACCCGCCAGAGCGCCTCGACGCGACCGTGTGGCCACCCGCCGGCGCCGAACCGCTCGACGTGTCCGGGCTGTACAACCGGATCGCCGAGAACGGGTTCCACTACGGCCCCGCCTTCCGCGGACTGCGCGCCGCCTGGCGCCTGGGCGACGAGGTGTACGCGGAGATCGCCCCGGAGGACGGCGCACACCACGAGCGCGCCGAGGACTTCACCGTCCACCCCGCCCTCCTGGACGCCGCCCTGCACACCGTGGCACTCGCCGCCGACGCCGACCAACCCACCGTCGTGCCCTTCGCCTTCACCGGAGTGACGGCGACCGCGGCCGGGCCGGCCGCACTCCGCGTACGTCTCACCCCGCAGGGAGACCAGCGGTACGGCGTCCACGTCGCCGACACCACGGGCACACCCGTCGCCGACGTCACCGGGCTCGCCCTGCGCCCCGTCGACCGCAACCGGCGGTCACACCCCTCCGGCGCCGCCGGACTTCACCGCGTGCGCTGGGTGCCCGCCGAGACGCACAACGGCACCACCCCGGACTGGGCCCTCGTCGGCGCCGACGACACCCTGGCCGGCCGGGGCGGACGCGACACCGGCCGGGTCACCCGCCACGACAGCCTCGACGCCCTGCGCGCCGAGGTCGCCGCCGGCGCGCCGATGCCGCGGACCGTGGTGGTCGCCCTGCCCGCGACCGCCGACGCCGAGGACCGCGCCGACGCCGCACGGCAGACCACCTACCGGGCCCTCGAACTGGCCCGAGACTGGCTGCGGGAGGAGACGTTCGCCCCGGCACGGCTCGTCTTCGCCACCCGCAACGCCATGGCGACCGGCACCACCGACGCCGCCTCCACCGATCCGGCGCAGGCCGCCGTATGGGGGCTGATCCGTACGGCCAAGGCCGAGAACCCGGGCCGCTTCGGCCTCCTCGACCACGACGGCGACGCCGCCTCCCTCGCCCTGCTGCCCGCGGTCCTGGCCGGCGGCGAACCCGAGACCGCCCTGCGTGGCGGCGACGCACTCGCCCCGCGCCTGACCCGAGCCCAGGACCTGCGGGCCACAGACCTCAGTGGCTTCGACGCATCGGGAACGGTCCTGGTCACCGGGGCGTCCGGAGTGCTCGCCCGGCAGGTGGCCCGCCACCTCGTCACCGTCCACGCGGTGCGCTCCCTGCTCCTGGTCAGCCGGCGCGGAGCCGCCGCCGACGGCATGGACGCGCTCGTCGAGGAACTCGGCGGCCACGGCGCGCGGGTGACGGTCGCCGCCTGCGACGTCTCCGACCGCGACGCCCTCGCCGCACTCCTCGCCGGACTCCCGGCCGACCGCCCGCTGACCGCCGTCGTGCACACCGCCGGTGTCCTCGACGACGGCGTCGTCGAGTCCCTCACCCCCGAACGGCTGGACACCGTACTGCGGGCCAAGGCCGACGCCGCCGTACACCTCGACGAACTCACCCGGGACCGCGGTCCCGTCGCACTCGTCCTGTTCTCCTCGCTCGCCGGCACCTTCGGCGGCGTCGGACAGGGCAACTACTCGGCGGCCAACGCCTTCCTCGACGCCCTCGCCGTCCGGCGGAGCGCCGAGGGACACCCGGCGCTGTCCCTGGCCTGGGGTCTGTGGGCCGAACGCAGCGGCATGACCGGCAAGCTCGGCGAGGCCGACTGGCGCCGCGTGCAACGCGGCGGCCTGAGGCCCATGGACACCCCCGACGCCCTCGCACTGCTCGACGCCGCAGTCGGCACGCCGGACGCCTTCCTCGCGCCCGCCGCACTGAACCCGCCCGCCCTGCGCGCCTCCGACGGATCCGTGCCGCACCTGCTGCGCGACCTCGTCCAGGCCCGCACCCCACGGGTGGCACAAGCGGGCGGCCCGGCCGCCGACGGCACCGCACCGCAGTCCGGCGACGGCCTGCGGGACCGCCTCGCGGCCCTGCCCGAGCACGAGCGCCAAGGGGCCGTGCTGCACACGGTGCTCGCCCAGGCCGCCCTCGTCCTCGGCTACGACACAGCCGACACCATCGACCCCGAACGGGGCTTCCTCGAAGTCGGCTTCGACTCCCTGACCGCCGTCGAACTGCGCAACCGGCTCGGCTCCCTCAGCGGCGTCCGGCTCCCGGCCACCCTGCTGTTCGACTACCCGACCCCCGCGGGACTCGCCGACCACCTGCTGACCAGGATGGCGCCCGCACCCGCCCACGCGTCCCCCACGGCACCCGCCACGGCCCGTGCCGCCGGCGGATCCGTGCTGGCGCGACTCGACCACCTGGAAGGAGAGCTCCAGCAGGTGCTGGCCGAAGCCGGACCGCACGACGAACTGCACGACGGACTCCGCAGCCGGCTCCAGCGGCTGCTCGTCCAACTCGACGCCGCCGCACCCTCCGTGCCGCAGGCGGCCGGCACCGGCCACCCGGACGAGGTGTCGGACGACGAACTGCGCCGGTTCCTGGAGACCGAACTCGGCGATGCATGACCCCGACGGCGGGGCCGCCCGGCCGGGCGGCCCCGCCACCCCACACGGCCGAGTGGACGCCCCGGCGGCCACCGGCCGATCAGCCCTCGTCACCTGGATGGAACTGTGAAGGCTCTCGTGCTCGCGGGGGGATCCGGTACGCGACTGCGGCCGATCACCCACACCTCCAGCAAACAACTGGTGCCGGTCGCCAACAAACCGATCCTCTTCTACGGCCTCGAAGCCATCGCCGCAGCCGGCATCACCGAAGTCGGCATCATCGTCGGAGGCACCGCCGAGGAGATCAAGGCGGCCGTCGGCGACGGCTCCGCGTTCGGCCTCGACGTCACCTACATCCCGCAGAGCGAACCCCTCGGCCTCGCCCACGCCGTCCTCATCGCCCGGCCCTTCCTCGGCGACGACGACTTCGTCATGTACCTCGGCGACAACTTCGTCCTCGACGGGATCACCGACGTCGTCGACGAGTTCCGCAAGGACCGCTGCGACGCGCAGATCCTGCTCACCCGAGTCCCGGACCCCACCGCCTTCGGCGTCGCCGTCATCGACGACAGCGGCAACGTCGTCGACCTCGAGGAGAAACCCCGGCACCCCAGGAGCGACCTCGCCGTCGCCGGCGTCTACCTCTTCACCTCCCGAGTCCACGACGCCGTACGAGCCATCACTCCCTCCGCGCGCGGCGAACTGGAGATCACCGACGCGCTCCGGTGGCTGATCGACCAGCGACTCACCGTGCGATCGACCGTGATCACCGGGTACTGGAAAGACACCGGCAACGTCAACGACATGCTGGAGGTCAACCGCACTCTCCTGGAACGCCTGGAGACCCGTATCGACGGCTATGTCGACGAGGCCAGCGAAATCATCGGACGCGTCCGGATCGAGGCCGGCACCGTGGTCCGCAACTCGCGCATCGTCGGCCCCGCCGTCATCGGCGCCGGCAGCGTCATCACCGACTCATACATCGGCCCCTCCACCTCCGTCGCCGAGAACTGCCGCATCACGGCCAGCGAAATCGAGTTCTCCATCGTGCTGCGGGACGCGTCCTTCGACCGCATCCGCCGCATCGAGGCCTCCCTCATCGGCCGCAGCGTCCAGGTGACCCTCGCACCACGCCTGCCCGCCGCACACCGGTTCGTGATCGGCGACCACGGCCGCGTACAGATTCCGTCATGACTCCCCTGACTCCCGTGCGGCTGCTCGTGGTGACCGCCGTCACCGCGGAACGCGAAGCAGCGGCCAGGGGCCTGGACCCCGCCGCGCCGCCCACCGAACTCACCCTGCCCGGCCACGTCCTCAGACGCACCGGCGACGGCAACGCCCCCGGCCCGCTGCGCGCCGACCTGCTCGCCGCGGGAGTCGGCCCGGCCGCCGCGGCGGCCGCCGCCGGCGCCGCCCTGACCGCCGCTGCCCTGCGCGGCGAGCCCTACCACCTCGCCGTCGCCGCCGGCATCGGCGGCGGCTTCGCACCCAACGCGCCCGTCGGCGCCGTCGTCGTCGCCGACCGCATCGTCGCCGCCGACCTGGGCGCCGACTCCCCGGAGGGCTTCCTGCCCATCGACACCCTCGGCTTCGGCCGAGCCGCCCACGCCTGCCCGCCCCGGCTCGGCACGGCCGTGGCCCGCGCCCTCGGTGCCACCCGCGCGTCCGTCCTCACCGTCTCCACCGCGACCGGCACCGCCGAGCGCGCCCGCGCCCTCGCACGCGCACACCCCGACGCCGGGGCGGAGGCCATGGAGGGCTTCGGTGTCGCCGAGGCCGCCGCCGTACACGACACCCCGGTACTGGAGATCCGCGCCGTCTCCAACGCCGTCGGGCCCCGGGACCGCTCGGCCTGGCGCATCGGCGAGGCCCTCGCCGCCCTCCAGCAGTCCTTCTGCGCCCTGCGCACCGTCCTGGAGAAGGGCGCCCCACCCCCGTACGACTGACATGGTCCGACCGGCACGCGCAGCCGTGCTGGGGATACGGGGCAAGGCCCCACCGGCACACGGAGCGGCGGTGCCCGGCGACGAACGTCGCCGGGCACCGCCGCTCCGCTGTGTCTTCGAGGACCCGTCGGTGATTTCCAAGGGTTTCCCCAAACAACCCGGCCAGGGCTCCGGAACCGGTCTGTCCGCGGGACATGCTGTCCAAGCCGCTCGAGGCACGACCGTTCCGTCACCACAACAGCATGGGGGCAGTCCATGACGAATGAAGCGCGGCTTCGGGACTACCTCAAACGACTCACCGTCGATCTCCACGAGACCCGCCGCAGGCTCCGCCAGCTGGAGTCGAAGGACAACGAACCCATCGCCGTCGTCGGCATGAGCTGCCGCCTCCCCGGCGGCGTCCGCTCGCCCGAGGACTTCTGGGACCTGCTCGTGTCCGGAGTCGACGCGGTGACCGACTGGCCCGCCGACCGCGGCTGGGACCTCGGCACCGACGCGGCCACCGGCGGCGACCGCGGCCGGGGCGGCTTCGTCTTCGACGCCGACCGCTTCGACCCCGCCTTCTTCGGCATCTCGCCCCGCGAAGCACTCGCCATGGACCCGCAGCAGCGCCTGCTGCTGGAGACGACCTGGGAGGCCTTCGAACGCGCGGGCATCGACCCCGCCTCCCTGCGGGGCAGCCGCTCCGGCATTTTCGTCGGCTGCAGCGACCAGGGCTACACCAGCGGACTGCGCGAGGTCCCCGACGACGTCCGCGGCCACCTGCTGACCGGCACCTCCATGTCCGTCGTCTCCGGCCGCGTCGCCTACACCCTCGGTCTCGAGGGCCCCGCCGTCACCGTCGACACCGCCTGCTCCTCCTCCCTGGTCGCCCTCCACCTGGCCGCACAGTCCCTGCGCTCCGGCGAGTGCTCGCTCGCCGTCGTCGGCGGTGTGACGGTCATGTCGAGCCCCGGCGCCTTCACCGAGTTCGGCCGGCAGGGCGGCCTCGCCTCCGACGGCCGCTGCAAGGCGTTCTCCGAGGACGCGGACGGCACCGGCTGGGCCGAGGGCGCCGGAGTGATCGTCGTCGAGCGGCTGTCGGACGCCCGCCGCAACGGCCACCGGATCCTCGCCGTCGTCCGCGGCTCCGCCGTCAACCAGGACGGCGCCTCCAACGGTCTCACCTCACCCAACGGCCCCTCCCAGCAACGCGTCATCCTCGCCGCCCTCACGAACGCGGGCGTCCCCGCCACCGAGATCGACGCCGTCGAGGCACACGGCACGGGTACCGCCCTGGGCGACCCCATCGAGGCCCAGGCCCTGCTCGCCACCTACGGCCAGGGCCGCGACGCCGACCGCCCCCTCTGGCTCGGCTCGGCCAAGTCCAACATCGGCCACACCCAGGCAGCAGCGGGCGTCGTCGGTGTCATCAAGACGGTCCTGGCCCTCCAGCACGGTGTACTCCCGCCCACCCTCCACGTCGAACGACCGACCTCGCACGTCGACTGGACCGCGGGCAACGTCCGGCTCCTGGCCGAGGCCGTCGACTGGCCGCAGGCCGACCGTCCGCGCCGCGCCGCCGTATCCGCCTTCGGAGTCTCCGGCACCAACGCCCACGCGGTCATCGAACAGGCCCCCGTCGCCGAATCCGCCGCCGGGCCCGCCGCGGAACCCACCGCCGGACCCGCCTTCGAACTCGCCTCAGAACGTGCCTCCGGACCCGCCGCCGAGGACCGCGCCCGCGCCCACCCGCCCCTGCTGCCCTGGGTGCTCTCCGGCCACGACGAGGACGCCCTGCGTGAACAGGCCGCGCGCCTCGGCACCCACCTCGCCGACCACCCCGACACGGACCTCTACGACCTCGCCTGGTCCCTCGCCACCACGCGCGCGGCGCTTCCGCAGCGCGCGGTCCTCCTCGGCACCGACCGCACGGAGCTGCTGACCGGTCTCGCCGCCCTCGCCGAGGGCCGGAACGCCGGCCGCACCGTCACCGGCCGGGCGAAGGGCGACGGCAGGCTCGCTTTCCTGTTCTCGGGTCAGGGGGCGCAGCGGCCGGGGATGGGGCGTGAACTCTACGACTCCTTCCCGGTGTTCGCGGAGGCTTTCGACGCGGTGTGCGCGTATCTGGACGGCGGCTTACGTGAGGTGGTCTTCGGCGGCGCGGATGCGGATGCGGAGGTGTTGAACCGGACGGAGTGGGCGCAGCCTGCGTTGTTCGCGTTCGAGGTGGCGTTGTTCCGGCTGGTGGAGTCGTGGGGGGTGCGCCCGGACTTCGTGGTGGGTCACTCGATCGGCGAGCTGGCGGCCGCTCATGTGGCGGGTGTGTTGTCGTTGGAGGATGCGTGCCGTCTGGTGTCGGCGCGTGGTCGTCTGATGCAGCGACTGCCTGCTGGTGGTGCGATGTTCGCGGTGGAGGCATCCGAGGACGAGGTCGCCCCCCTGCTCGTGGGCAGGGAGGCGGAGGTGTCGGTCGCGGCGGTGAACGGGCCGCGGTCGGTGGTGATTTCGGGTGCTGAGGCCGTGGTGTCGGCGGTGGCGGGGGAGTTGTCCGCGTCGGGCCGCCGCACGTCGCGTCTCCGTGTCAGTCATGCGTTCCACTCACCGCTGATGGAGCCGATGCTTGATGAGTTCCGTGTGGTGGCGGAGAGCGTGAGCTATGCGTCGGCGGAGCTTGCGGTGGTGTCGAATGTGACCGGACAGGTCGCCGCGGCCGGTGAGTTGGAGTCGGCGGAGTACTGGGTGAACCATGTGCGCCAGGCGGTGCGGTTCGCCGACGGGATCGAGTGGCTGGCCGGGCACGGGGTCACCCGGTTCATGGAGATCGGCCCGGACGGCACCCTCACCGCCCTGGCCGAGTCCTGCGTACCGGGCGACGAGGACGCACTGTTCGTCCCCACGCTCCGCAAGAACCGCTCCGAGCCCGAGACCCTGGCTGCCGCGGTCAGCCGCCTCCACGTGCACGGACGCACCCCCGAGTGGTCGGCGCTCCTGCCCGGCGCACGGCGCGTCGACCTGCCCACGTACGCCTTCCGGCGCGACCGCTACTGGCTCGAACGCTCCTATCGCGCCGACGGTGCCGCAGCGACAGCCGGCGAAGGCGGTCACCGCGAAAGCGGTCACGGCGAAGGAGGTCACCGCTACCAGGTGACCTGGCGCCCCGTCGCCGGCCTGCCCGGCGAGGCGCGGCTGGCCGGCCGCTGGCTGCTCGTCACTCCGGCCGCCCTCGACGACGACGGCTGGCACGGTGCCCTGACCGAGGCACTCGCCGCACGCACCGCCGACCTCGTCACCGTGCCGTGCCCCGCCGACGCCGACCGCGAGACGCTCGCCGGTCTGCTGGCCTCAGCGGCAGGGGACAGCCCCGTCAGCGGAGTTGTGTCGGCCCTCGCGCTGTCCCCGCACGAACGCCCCGGAACCCCGGAAGGCGTTCTGGCCTGCGCCCTCCTCGTGCAGGCGCTCGGTGACACCGATATCACCGCGCCCCTGTGGACCCTCACCCGGGGAGCGGTCACCACGGGCCGCGCCGACGCGTCACCGCACCTGTCCCAGGCCGCCGTGTGGGGCATGGGCCGCGTGGCGGCGCTCGAACACCCCGACCGCTGGGGCGGTCTCATCGACCTCCCCGAGACACTGGACCGCCGCACCGCCTCCCGACTGGCTGCCCTGCTGTCCGGCACGGGCACGGGCACCGGCACCGGCACCGGCACCGGCGCCGAGTTCGATGAGGACCAGCTCGCCGTGCGCGCCGGGGGCGTCCTCGCCCGCCGTCTGGTTCCCGTCACCGAAGAACCGGACACCCCCTGGCTGCCCAGCGGTACGGTCCTCATCACCGGCGGCACCGGCGCGCTCGGCGCCCGTGTGGCCCGCTGGGCCGCCGAACAGGGTGCCGGCCACCTCGTGCTGACCAGCAGGCGCGGCGCCCAGGCACCCGGCGCCGCCGAACTCCAGGCCGATCTCGCCGCCATCGGCGCCCAAGTCTCCGTGGTCGCCTGTGACATGACGGACCGTGAGGCCGTTCGTCGGCTGTTGGCGGACCACCCGGTGGACGCCGTGGTCCACACCGCGGGAGTGCTCGGCGACGGCGTCCTCGACTCTCTCACCCCCGAGCAGTTCGACACGGTCGTACGCTCCAAGGTCGACGCGGCCCTCCTCCTGGACGAACTGACCCGTGGCCGCGATCTCTCGGCGTTCGTGCTCTTCTCCTCCTTCGCCGGCACGGTCGGATCCGCCGGCCAGGCCAACTACGCCGCGGCCAACGCCATGCTGGACGCGCTCGCCGAGCGGCGCCGTGCCGAGGGACTGCCCGCCACCTCGATCGCCTGGGGTCCGTGGGCCGGTGGCGGCATGGCCGCCGACGCCTCGGCCGAGAACCGGCAGCGTCGCGGAGGTGTGAACCTCCTCGACCCCGCGACCGGCCTCGACGCCCTCGCCGTCTGCGCCGCCTCACCTGTCCCGGCACCGTTCGTCGCCGACGTCGACTGGCCCCGGTTCGGCCCCGCCTTCGCCTCCGTACGCACCAGCCCGCTCCTCGGCGAGCTGTACGCCGCGCCCAGGACCCCGGCCGAACGGCGCGGCCCGACGACCGCCCTGCGCGAACGGCTCACCGGCCTCACCGCGCAGGCTCAGCGCGCCGAACTGCTCGACACGGTCCGTGCGCGTGCGGCTGCTGTGCTGGGTCATTCCGGTCCGGAGGCGGTTCCGGCCGACCGTGCGTTCCGTGACCTCGGGGTGGACTCGCTGATCGCGGTGGAGTTGCGCAATGTGCTGGGCGCGGAGTGCGGGGTGCGGTTGCCGGCGACCGCGGTGTTCGACCATCCCACTCCGCTGGCTCTGGCGGAGTTCCTGTACGGCGAGTTGAGCGGCGCGGTCACGCAAGCGTCCTCGTCGGCTGTGGTGGCGGTGTCGGAAGACCCGGTCGTGATCGTCGGCATGGCCTGCCGTTTCCCCGGTGGAGTCGACTCGCCCGAGGCGCTGTGGACCCTGCTGTCCGAGGGGCGTGACGGCATCGTCGACTTCCCCGACGACCGCGGGTGGGACCTGGACGCCCTCAACACACCGAACGGGCCCTACACCAGCGACACCCGTCGTGGTGGGTTCTTGGCGGGTGTGGCGGGGTTTGATGCGGGGTTCTTTGGTGTTGCGCCGCGTGAGGCGTTGGCGATGGATCCGCAGCAGCGGTTGTTGTTGGAGTCGTCG
>NZ_RPDJ01000087.1 GCF_004023625.1 Streptomyces cavernae
ACGGCCCCAGCTACCGGCTCAAGAACCGCCTCAAAGCCATCGAACGGGACACCAACGTGGCCTGACCATTGGCCGCGTTCAAACGTACCGGCCCGGCCGCATCGGAGAGTACGCGGACACCACCACCGCGTCGCCCCGCGGCGAGGAACTGGTGCGGTTCCTCGGGGCCGAGACGGTCATCAACTACCACGAGCAGAAGTTCAAGGACCTCCTCAGCGATTACGACGGCGCCTTCGACCTGACCGGCGGACAGGACCTGCAGAACAGCTTCGACATCCTCAAGCGGGGAGCCACGACGGTCTCTGTCGCGGGAATCCCCGATCCGGCCACCGGTCGCGAGATAGGCGCAGGCCCGGTGGTGACCGCTGCACTGAAGGCGGCCAGCGCCAGAATCCGCCATCGGGCCCGGAAGAAGGGGGTCAACTACCGATTCATGTTCATGCACCCCAGCGGACCGGACCTCGCCGTGCTGGCCGACCTCGTCGACAAAGGCAGGCTGAAGACGGTGACCGACCGAGTCTTCCCGTTCGTGCAGATCCCCGAGGCATTCACCTACCTTGAACAGGGCCACGCCAAGGGCAAAGTCGTCGTCCAGCTGTGAACCGCCCCCCTGACTCTCGCGGGAGACCGCCCGCGCCATCCGAGGCCGCTGAGTAGGCACGCGTTGGCAGGGCCCCGGAACCACCGCCGAGGGCCCTGCCAACATTCAAGATCATGCATTTGGTGCTAATGGCTGCTCCGCTGTTCCAACCGAAACCGTCATCGACGGCCTGGCGAAAGAGCGGCGCCGGATCAACGCGGCGATCGACGACCTGATAGCCGCTCGCGACATCCTCGACTCCCTCATCGGACGCCCGCTGCCGTCCCTTCGCGCTGAAGGCGACGGATCCACATCGAGCATTCAGACAGTTCCAATACCCGACTCCACCATTAGTCGGGGAGGAACGTCGTCGTGAAGCCGTCAACCGGGTCGTTGCCCTGCAGTTCGACCGGCAGGGTAACCGTGTGTGGCGCAAGGAAGGGTTTCATGGACTCGGAGCACGTGAGGCGGGCGATCGGCGAGGTCGCCACCGCCTACGGCCTCTGCAAAGAGCCCTCCAACGTCGCGGCCGGCGGGCAAAGCTGTCCTCTGCGGTTCCGCTGTCTGGGCTGCGAGCACTTCCACACCGATGTCTCATACCTCCCCGACCTTGAGGCATACCTCGCTGACCTGCTGCGCAGCCGCGAGAAGCTGATGTCGGCCTTCGAAGCCGACGACTGGGCGCGCAGCGAGGCCATGCCCTCCGAGGAGGAGATCCGAAGAGTCCGTCGGCTCATCTACCGCGTCAAGACCGACCTCGACGACCTGAGCGCCGAGGACCGAGCACAGATCGAGCAGGCCGTCTCCGTGGTTCGCCGCAGCCGGACCGTGATGCTCGGCATGCCCCTCGTCGGACAACCCCTGCCCGACGTCCGCCCCTGGAGATCGGCATGAGCACCGCCATGGCCGACGGCCGCAAAGCCGACACCGAACGGCGCCGGCAACGAGTCGTCACGGCCATCAATAACGCGGCGGAGAAGAATGCCCCGATCAGCGTGTCCGGCATCGCCCGGCAGGCGGGAGTGGACCGCACCTTCCTCTATCGCCACCGCGACCTCCTCGCCCTGATCCATGCCGCCGAGCTGGCACCGGCCCGGCACGACCCGGCGGGCGCGTCACCAGTGAGCCTGGCCTCTCTCCAGACCGACCTCGCCAACGCCCAAGCTCGCAACGCCAGACTCGCCGCACGGAACCAGCAGTTGGAGAAACGACTGTCGGAACTCATGGGTGAGCAGGCCTGGCGCGAGTCGGGGCTGGGGGCGCCCGCCGACATCGAGGAACTTCAGCGCACGATCACCCGGCTGGAACAGCACAACGTCGAACTCACCGCTCGCCTGGAAGAACGCGAGGCAGAGCTCGCTGCCGCCCGCGCAGCGAACCGCGAGCTGACCAAAGCCCTGAACCAGCGCACATGAGCACAAGCGAATGTGCCCGGACACTTGGCTCGGGAACATGGGTTGGTGTCCACAGGGTCAGTGGTCGTCCAGGCTGGAGGGGCCGGAGGCGGTCCGGGTGAGGCTTCCGTTGAGCCAGGCGGCGGTGAGTTCCCTCCGGGAGCGGGAGCCTGTGCGCTGGAACAGTCGTGTCAGGCGCTGTTCCACAGTTTTGGGGCTGCAGGCGAGTTCTGCGGCGATCTGCCGGTTGCTCGCGCCGTCAGTGACCATGCGCACCAGCCTGATGTCGAGTTCGGTCAGTTTCTCCCGGCCTTGGCGGAGTCTGGGGATGGGGATGTTGCGCTGCTGCGCGGCACGGGTGACGGCGGTGCGGAAGGGGCGTCCCAGACCCAGAGTGTGGGCGTTGCGTACGGCCTCCGTCAGCCAGCGCCGGGGGTCGTCGGCGATATGGGTCAGGCACAGGCTGGAGATGACGCTCAGGTGGACGTCGCCTCGGCGCTGGATCGAGCGGTGGGCGGTCAGTGCGCTGTCTGCGTCGTGGTGTGCGATGCCTCGCGCGACGAGGAGGGCCTCGTGGGTCATGGGTGTGGCTGCCTCCTCGTGCAGGGTTTCCACCTCCTCCAGGGCGTGCTGGACCGTCTGCGGCTGATCGTGAAGGGCGGCGAGTGACAGGATGCCCAGCAGCAGCCGCTCGACACCGGCGAGCTGGCCGTTCTTTCGTGCCTGCCGAGCGTCGTGCCAGGCTTCCTCCAGCGCCTCCTCTCGTCGGCCCGACCAGTAACGGACCGCCAGCCGCGCCCGGGCGGCCAGGGGATGAGTGAGGGTGTCTGGGACCAGGTCGAGCCACGTTGTGGCGCGTGCGACGTCCCCGCGCGTGCAGTGGATCTCCGCGGCCAGCGCCCGCGGCAGGTGCGGGGTGCCCGCCGCCGCGTGGGTGCGGCTGCGCACCTCGATGCGGCGGGCTGCCGCCAGCGCGGCGTCCCAATCCCCTGACAGGTAGTCGCGCACCATGCCCCGGTACTGGACGGCGATGCCCTCGGGTGCCGCGACATACCGGTCGCCGAGGACTGCTGCGAGAGCGCCGGCCAGGTCTGCGTAGGCGGCGGCACCGCGCAGCTGGTCCAGGGTGTGATCGTCGATGGCCTCGGGGGGCATGTGCTGCCGTGCCCGGTGCAGCTCGGTGTGGCTGCCCACCGCGGCGATCACCAGGTGCAGTTCGGCGGGCGAGGGCAGCGGTATGCGGCGGCGCTCGGGACCGGTATCCGGGGTGTGGCGGGAGGCCGTTGCCGGCCGGGGCGTCAGCGGGCCGATGCCGTAGAGGCCGCCGAGTGCCGCCAGCCCGGCCGCGGCGGGAAACCGGCCAGCGACCTTGCCGAAGCGAGGGTGGATGCTATCGGCGCAAGGGGCTCGGTGTTCGTGAAGGGCTGCCCACACCCATGCGGCGGCAATGCTCGACAGGCCGGCCGGTTTCTCGACGCCCTCGGTGTGTTCGGTATGCGGTGGGTCCAGGAGGGCGAGCAGCGGCTTACCGAGCGCCAGGAGCCCTTCGTGGTCGCCGTGCCGCAGGCTCAGGCTGCTCGCCTCGTGGAGCACACCACGGGTGCGCTGGTCCTGTGGTGTGAGCCGGTGAAGCGCGGCCGCGTAAGCGCGGGCCGATCGGGGCCAGTTGGTCCCGGCCTCCTGGCGGGCTGCGGCCAGCAGCAGCGGCACGGCGAGGGCATCGTCTAGGAGCGGGCCGGAGGCCGCGACGCGATCGGCCAGCCTCGGGTAGCCGCGGCCGGTGGCTTCGGCACCGAGCTCGTCAGCCAACCGCTTGATGTACCGGGCGGAGTTGCCCTGCACGTCGCGCTGGATGGGCAGGGTCCGTAAGGCCGCGGCGAGCGCCGGGACGGCGAATGACAGGCGGCCCTGCGGGTCCACGGTCAGGATCCCGTCCTTGATCAGGCGGTCCAGTGCGTGCTCAAGGGACCGGGCGCCGGCCGATGGCGTCATCGTGAACGCGTCGTCGATGTGCACTTCGGCGTGGTCCAGTACACGGGCGGTGACGATCGCCGCCTTGATGGTCTTGGAGTCCGCGGGCGTGTCGGGCCAGCCGAACCGGAGCAGCTCGGCCGTCCCGGTGGCCAAGCACAGCCGTTTTTCCGGAAGCGCGAGGCATGAGCGGCCGTCGAGTTCCACCAGGTCCTGCTTGTCCAGCGCGTCGAGCAGCGACAGCACGGCGCGGGGGTTGCCCGCCAGTGTGCCCAGCGCCCGCGACACAGCATCCGCCAGCGCGGGTTCGGCCGGACGGCCGAACCGCCGTGTGATTTGGACGTTGACGAGCGTGGCGACGTCGGCAGGCTGCAGTGGGGGCAGTTCGAGGAACTGGTCGGCCGCGGCCGTCAGCCGGGCGCGGACGGGTTCCGCCGCGGGCCTCGGCCGGCCGGCCATCACCACGGGTATGCCTCGCGGGCGGAAGACCCGCAGCAGCAGCGCCAAAGCGTTGGCGCGGTGCTGCGGCATCCGCTCGACGCTGTCGACTACCAGCGCGAACGGGGTCTGGCGGGATGCCTCCGTCAGTGCCTCGGAGAAGGCGGACAGCGCGCTCGCCCCGCCCTCCCGCGCGGCGGCGAGCAACTGTGCTCGGCGGGCTGCCGTGAGAGGTGGCAGGCAGCCGTCGGGGTCCTCGACGGTCAGGCCGCAGCCTGCGTCGAGGACGGTCGCGTCGGCCGTGTCCTCGGCGTCTTCGTCTTCCCAGCCGAGCCGCACCACTGCGGCGCCGGCCTGGGCTGCCGCACGCTGCGACTGCTCCAGTACCGCGGTCTTGCCCATCCCCGCCTCTGCAGTGACCAACAGGACACGGGCCGCTTCACCGGTGGCATGCAGGGCCTCCACTACGTCGCGGACCGCGCCGTCTCTGCCGATGACCGCTCCACGCTGTTGCCGCACGGTGCCGCTCCGCTCCTTCTCCTCAACCCTGAGGAGAGATGGCTCCTGGCCACTTTCCGTTCCTTCCACCCGGCCGGAAATGAACGGCACTTCTGGCGCCGGAAGTTGGCGCGCCCAGGCCCTGGCGGTTCACGGTGTGGCGACGACGCTCATAATGTCCGCACACCGACGAAAGGCCGGGTGCGGGCACACAGCCGGAGGTGGCCGTGTTCACAGTCCGCCCGGGCATATCTCTGAACAGGGAAGTACTGCACAGTGGCTGCATGGTCGGACACCAACGAACTGATCCGCTGGGGTACGCCCGCGGGCCTGGACCGCACCGGCGACAGTCTGCTCGGCCGCGAGCGCGAGTTGGGGCAGATCCACGACTTCCTGAGTGACCCTGACGGTCCCCGCCTGGTGCTCGTGCGGGGCGAACACGGCGTGGGCCGCAGTGCGTTCCTGAAGGCGGCAGGCGAGCGGCTGCGTGCGCAAGGGACTGCCGTGCTGGCGGTGGACTGTGCGCCGGGCGACGGTGAACACCCGCTGCTGCTGGCGTTACGGCTGGTCATGGCGCTGGAGGAGCACCGGTTGGCCGCGGAGCGGCGGCAGCCTGCCGGACAACCGGTCGCGCGGGCGCTGTCCGCCACCGACCGGCGCGACCGGCCGGCGATGAACACGCTGCTCCGCGCAGCTCTCGCCCAGTCCGCGCCCGTGGCCGTGCTGGTCGACGACGCCCAACATGCCGACCCCGAATCCCTGGCCGTGCTCCGCGGGATCGATTTCCGGCGGCTCGTGTCCGAAGTCCCGCTGGTGGTGTCGGCGGCGCGGCACGTCGAGCGGAGCACGGGCGGAGTGCGGGGGGCCGTGGAACGGCTGGCAGACGTCGCGGGCGCCCGCACCGTGGTACTGCCCCGCCTGGGACCGGAAGACGTGACCGCGCTGGTGGCGCGGCGGTTGCAGGCGACGCCCGACGCCGCACTGGCCCGGCGGGCATACGAAGTCACCCGCGGGGTCCCGGGGGCGATCGACGCCCTGCTCACCGGCTGGACACGGCGGGGCGAGATCCGACTCGCCGACGGCCACGCCTTCCTCGGCGCGAGGACGCCGGTTCCGGTGCTGCCGGACGGCGACCGGTTCGTCACGGCACTGGACGCGCTGGGCGAGCCGTGTCGCGCGGTGGCCGCGGCGCTGAGCATCCTGTGGCCGCTCGGCTGTCCGCCCTCGCGGTCGAGGCGCTCTGGGCGGACGCGGACGCGACGCGCGCCGGGCAGGCGATACGCCCGGCAGCCGCCTTGCTCGACGAGGCGGAAACGCAGATCTACCTGGCGGACCGGATCGCGGACGCGGGCATCCTGGTCGACCGTGAACGCGCGGTGGCCGAGTTGACGGCCACCGCCGAACAGGTGGTGCCCGACCCCGAGGGTCGGGGGATGCTCCGGTGGTTCCGGGCCGCCGCCCACCTGAGCGAGCAGCCCGCGGCCCGCGGTCTGGCCCTGCAACGCTACGTCAGGGCCGCCTACACGGCGGGCGACCACCAGACCGGGCGGACCATCGCGGAAACGATGCTGCGCAACCCGGGAGGAGCACTGACCGAACTGGCACTGCAGGAGGCGGCCTGCCTTCTCGTGGCGGAGACGGCCAAGGCGATGGACTGGCCGAAGCTGTCCCGGCTGGCGACGGCACGCTGGTGGGACGAACTGCCGATACCCGCCCTGGCCAGGGTGTGCGGCCAGGCCCTGGCCCTGTGCCAGCTGGCGAGGTGGCAGGAGGCACGGGAGCTGCTCTTCCGGACGGAACCGGTGTGGAACACCAGCCCACCTGCCCGTGCGAAGCCCAGGATTTTCAGCGCAGCGGCGGAACTGGTGCTGGGCCGGCCGGAGCCCTTCCGACGCGAACTGGCCATGCGGGAGGCGCCGGAGCTGCCCCCCGAGGAGGTGTACTCGCTTGCCGTGGGCCTGTTCGACGAACTGGCCCACGGCTGGGACCTGGCCGCGGCGGAAACCCTGCTGGAGACCCTCGGGCTGAGCGTGGAGGTACTGCCCCCGCTCAGCCGGTTCCTCTGGCACCACCTCACCGGCCGGTGGGACCAGGCCCTGGAGTCGGCCCGCCCGCTGCTGGCGAACAACGAGGTCCAGGCCCCTACGGCGGACAGTTTTCCGCTCCCCGCGCGGACCGCGGCCATCCTCCTCGCCCGGGGCCGTACCACCAGTGCCCTGCGCGTACTGGAAAGCGTATGGGACCCGCAGGAGGCTCCACCGGCGTACTCCATGAACGCCGCCGAAGCAGAAGTGCTCAGAACCCTCGGCGACCTGAACGGCGCCGAGAAGACGCTGCGCCGCGGGCTGGACACGGCACAGACGCACGCCCACGTCTACGGCACGGAAGAGCTGTGGGCCCTGCTCGCCGAGGTGACGTCCGAAGTGGGACGCACCGCCGAAGCGGTGACCTGCCTGGAACGCCTGGAGCGGATCGCCGCCCGGACGGGCAGCGGACGGGCACGGCTCAGGTATCTCCTGACCTCGGCCCGGGTCCTGCGCCAGGACGCCCCCGACACCGCCTGCGGACACCTGTGCGAGGCGGTGGAACTGGCCCGCTCCCGCGGCCTGCCGTTCGAGACGGCGACCACCCTGGTGGCGGCCGCCACCGCGGGTGCGGTCCCGGCCGCGCTGCTGCACGAGGCGTATGAACTGTTCGGCCTGACGGGCGCCGCCTTGTGGCGCTTCCACACGAGGACCGCGCTGCGCGAGGCCGGACTGACCGTCCCCGGCCGCAGAGAGGCCACCGCCGAGAACGACCACCTGCTTGCCACGCTGATCGCCGAACAGCTCACCAACCGTCAAATCGCCACCGTCCTAGACACCAAAGAAGACGCAGTGGCCAACCGCCTGTCCCGGCTGTTCGCCCGCACCGGAAGACGCTCCCGCACCGAACTCGCCGCCTCGGTACTCACCGGCACCCTCTGACACAGCAAGGCCCCGCGCTGCCGGGCTTGTACCGGTCGCACGGTCGCTGCCGCCATTGCGGGTCCCGACCGGCTGTGAACATCCGGTTCGCGACAGGTTTCCCTGTACTTAGCCGCTGAACGGCCCAGGCCGCTGAAACGGCTGCTCACGCCTGGCACGATCGTGACCCGTGAGACACGGAGTACGGCACCGCGCAGCCGTCAGTCGCCGTTGCCCACCATGTGGGTCGCGCAGCTGGACCACGCTGTTTCCTGATTCGAGGCGGACGAATTATCGGTAGACGTTTGCCGGTATCAATGCGCCCCGAATCCGGTTGAATCCGCACTGGACGCGATCCGGCCCGGAGGCGGGGCAAACGCGAGCTGATGTAGACACCACGCACTCGAAAGACGAGAAACCCGTGAACCATAGGCATTCCAGCAGCGTGGCCGTCACCACGGGTGCCAGTGCCAGCCGCGGGGCACGATCCCGCACCGCCCGCTCACGTCCCGAAATGTCCGGGTTCATTGGATGCGCCTGGCGCCTGTCGTCAAACGCTCGTTTGCCGACAGGAGCACCCGCGGCAGCTCCTGCCAGGAATACCTGACAGTCCGTCGATGAAGCGCCAGAGCGCCGCAATGTGGAATGACGAGCGAGACGGCCGGCGCATCCATGAGGGACTTGCCCGGGGGCTTGGCTAGGCCAGTCACCGGCGGTCGCGCCTGGAACTGGCACCGCTGGCAGCAGTGGGACTTGTGGCAGGAAACGGGGCTCGTGACGTTCCCGAACCATCCCGGTGAGCCTCAGCATGTGCGCGCGGAATGCCAGTGCACCTGGCACGGCCAGGCGCGACCGGTGGACATGGCTCCTGCGACCGCCACAGCCGCGGTCAAGGCCGACTGGGACAAACACATCGCAGCAGCAGAACACCGGACAGACGAATCACTCGCGCATACGGGCTGACGCGGGCGAGTCGAGCATCGCTTTGAGGATGCGTTGCAGCTCGATGCGGTCCTGGGGGGTGACCCTCGCCAACCTGCGGTCGTACTCCGCTGCGAGGGCTGCAAGTGCTCGATCGCGTGCTTTCGTGCCCTCGTCGGTCAGTACGAGCCGGTGACGCCGCAGGTCCGCCTCGTCGATCTCGCGGCGGATGAAGCCCTTGGTGACGAGGTTGCGGACGTAGACCGTCACGCTGGCCTTGGGCAGCAGCAGCGCGGTCGCGATCTCAGCCGGGTACGGCGATGCCTCCACCTCGGCCAGGACGAAGAACTCCTTCGTCTCCAACCCGAGCTCGGCCAGCTCCTCCGTGCAGGCATCCATCACGACTGCCAGCAGCCGCTGGTTCAGCGTCCACAGCTGCGCCCCGTCGACCGACATGCGGTCCCTCCATCCATGTGGTACAGTTTCGTATTAGTTCTAAATCGTACAAGATGAGGTCTTGTACTGGACTTCTATGGAACAACAATCTCACGAAGGAAGCCAGCCATGATCCAGCACCTCACGATCCCGCGCGGTCCCATCGACCTCGCCGCTAACCTCCACCTGCCCGACAACGCCGACAGCAGCGCACCGCTGCCCGCCGTCGTGCTCTCCACCCCAGGCAGCAGCGTGAAGGAACAGATCGGCGCCAACTACGCCTCCCGTCTCGCCGCCCGCGGCATCGCCGCGCTCGTCCTCGACCCCGCCCACCAGGGCCAGAGCGAGGGCGAGCCCCGCGACCTCGAAGACCCCTACCGCCGAGGCGAGGACATCTCCTACGCCATCGACCTGCTCACCACGACCCCCGGCATCGACCCGCAGCGCATCGGCGTCCTCGGCATCTGCGCCGGTGGAGGCTACGCCGTGCACACCGCCCGCACGGACCACCGCATCAAAGCGGTCGGCACAGTCGTCCCCGTCAACATCGGCGCCGCGTTCCGCAGCTTCTCCCCCGACGGTCCGGCCGCAGCACTCGACGCCCTCGCGGACGCACGGACCGAAGAGGCCCGCTCCGGCGAGATGACCCGCGTGAACTGGCTGCCCGACACCCTCGAGGACGCCACGGCAGCGGGCCTGACCGACATCGACACCACTCAGGCCGTCACCTACTACCGCACCGAGCGCGGCGGCAACGAACACTCCACGAACCGGCGCCTCCTGCGCGGCGACTCCCTCCTGCTGGGCTACGACGCCTTCCACCTGGCCGATCAGCTCATGACCCAGCCCCTCCAGGTCATCCTCGCCGGACGCATCGGCAACACCGGCTCCTACGACACTGGCATGCAGCTGTGGAAGCTGGCCCCCAACCCCGTCGACCTCATGGTGATCGATGGCGCCGGCCACTACGAGATGTACGACGAACCCGCATACGTCGACGCCGCCGTCGAACGACTCACCAGCTTCTACGCGAACAACCTGTGACTGCGGGCATGGACGACGCCTCACTGGACCGGCTCGGTACGGGCAAGTATCTGCTGGTCACCAGCTACCGCAGGAACGGCACCCCGGTCGCCACCCCCGTCTGGGTGGTGCGTGACGGCGACGCGCTCGGCGTCTGGACGGCCGCGGACTCCTGGAAGGTCAAGCGGATCCGGGCCCGCGCCGATGTCCTCGTCGGCCCCTGCGATCTGCGCGGCAATTCGACGGGCGACCAGGTTCCCGCCACCGCCGAGATCTGCGACGCCGCCACCACGGCCCGCTATCGGCAGCTCATCGCCCGCAAGTACGGCATCATCGGCCGCCTCAGCCTCCTCGGCAGCCGACTGCGCCGAGGTGAGGCCGGAACGCTCGGCATCCGGGTGACGCCGACGCCGTGACGCGCATGCGGAGCGCGGCGAGTGCATGCTGGTCACTGTCGAGCGCCGAGTGGACCTCGGCCGCCGTCCGGTTCTCGCGGACCGCTGCGACTACTCGTCCTCGCTGTCCTCCTCCCCCTCGGCCTCCGCCGGGTCGCGCATAAGAACTCAACCGGCACGGGCCGGAGGGTAGCTGGGCTGACGCCGCATCAGTTAGCCGTCGCCCGAACCCCTGCGCGGAAGATCCCTTCCGTGGTATCGACCCCTGGGACCATGATCGTTCTCATCGATAACCACGGTTCCGTTGATCCCCGAGGCCGTAGAGTCCCGCGAGTTCACGCAAACTGAAGGGTTCTCGGTGGGAACTCAAGGGTCCGTCGTCGGGCTCTGCGGAGTTGCTTCCGTGGGTTCCAGGCCAACTCGCGACCTTGCCGTTCCTGGTCCCCTGGACGGGTAAGACGCCGAGCGGGTTAGCCAAGAGGGCGGCGGTAGCGCAACTTGTTGAGAGAAGCCCCACCGGTGGTGTCTTCCACGGCTGTTCCGTCTGCGCGCCAGCCGGCAGCTTCGTAGAAGCGCCGGGCGCGACGATTGTCTTCCAGGACCCACAAGGTGGCTTGCGTGTACTCGGCCTGTCGGAGAGTCGGCAACATGGCCAGCATCAAGTGCTTCCCGATCCCAGTGCCCCAGACCTCGGGCATCGCGTAAAGCGTGCCGATTTCTGCGGCGGCAGGGGTCTCCTGAGACGGGCCGAAACCTGCGAATCCGACGATCCCCGCCTCGGTTTCGGCTACCAGTACTCCCGACGATGGCCATCGTGCCTCCGCGATGCGTGTCTTCCACTCGGACTCTTCGCGGCTTGGGTCCATGGCGTCGAGGTAGGGCTGGGGGACAAGACCGGCAAAGGCCGCCTGCCAGGAGCGCACGTAAACACCGGCGACCGCTGATGCGTCATCAGGCCATGCCTGTCGAGTCTGCATGACCGTCATTCTTCAAGTCTCGTCAATCCGGGCCAAGTTCTTTTCCCGGGGGCGATGCCGAGTGCTCGGCTGCCTGTTCCAGTAGTGCCCGTGCGGAGTCCGCGTAGCGCATCGCGGTCTTCTCGTCGAGCCCGAACACCTCGGCGAGGTGAAGCGGATCGGGCCCGTGGGTCAGGGCCTCTTCGAGCTGCCGGTCGACGCGGAGCCGCTCCAGCGTCGCGTCCTGGCCGCGCGTCGCGGCGCTGATCCAGTGGTTGCTGGCGCGGCTGGTCTTGGTTGCGGTCTGGTTGTTGATCAGTAGGTGGAGGTTCGCGGTGTTCGGCCACCGGTTTCGCCGGTGCTCCAGCCAGTCCAGCAGCAGTTTCAGGGTGAGGTCGTCGAGCGGGCGGACGCGTCCGGCGATGGTCAGCCGTCGGTTGCCGGGGTCGACGTCGTCGAGCATGAGGTTGGCGATTTGGGCGACCCGGGCGGCGTGGACCGCTGCGAGGGCGAGGATGAGCCGCGTCGCCGGGGTGGTGGCAGCCGCGACGGAGCGGTCGACCTGGGCGGGGACGAGCGGTTGCAGCACGGCGTACTCGTATTGCCCGACCTTAATCCGGCTGGTGGGGTTGCGGAAGATCAGCCCGTTCCGCTTGGCCCATGTGAACAGCGAGCGCAGGGCGACGAGTTGGTCGTGGCGCTGGTGACCGTGCAGTGTCTTGACGTAGGTGAGGACGTCGCCGCGGGTCACTTCGCGCAGGTGGTCGTAGGGGTTCGACCATTCCAGCAGGGCCGGGCGGACTCGGTTGAGGTAGAGCCAGACCGTGCCTTCCCGTCGCGGGAGGCTGCGGGGGC
Organism: Streptomyces cavernae; assembly: GCF_004023625.1. Lineage (GTDB taxonomy): Bacteria > Actinomycetota > Actinomycetes > Streptomycetales > Streptomycetaceae > Streptomyces > Streptomyces cavernae. The sequence goes on from NZ_RPDJ01000087.1 coordinate 12,412, forward strand.
CGCCGTCGCGCAGGACGCGGGTCCAGCGCTCGGCCTCCGAGCGGATGCCGGGTGCGAGACCCTCCAGCCTCTCGGCGAGCCAGCGTTCGAAGGAGGGTTCGCTGTCGTCCTCGAAGATCCCCATCTCGTCCAGGACCGTGACGGTGTGGCCGACCGGCAGGTCCAGGGCCCGCAGCGGGGCGAAGATCTCCGTGTGCCGGATGACGTCGCCCTCGACGTAGCCGGTGAGGACGAGGGCCAGGCCGCGGTTGACGGCGAAGCGGATGTTGCGTCCCCAGCCGCGGGTCTCGGCGAGCCGGTGGGAGAGGTACTTTGCCCAGGCCAGCCACGGGCTGGCCAGGTCGGCGTCGGCCAGGGCGAGCCGGCTATAGTCACGGGGGATCTGTGCGAACAGCGGTAGCTGCCGCCAGCCAGGATCCGGGCGCCAGGCCTGTGAAGGAGGCGGCTTGCGTGGGGCTCCCCGCCGTTCTCCGCGCGTCCGAGCCGCGGGGGTCGGTCTCCTGCGGTAGTGCATCCCGACGAAGAACAGTTGGTGATGCCGGACGGCGGCGAGCCGGTTCCGCACGTCCGTCTCGTCCGTGGGCTGGCCGCCGATGTGCTTCGCACTGAGGCGGGCCTGGCACCAGCACAGGCGGCAGTAGTTCCACTTCAGCGGCCGGACGCGGCGGCAGCCGGTGCATGCGGCCGCATCGTGGCCGCGGCCGAACATGTAGCAGGTGGGGCAGAGGCGGCCGCTGAAGTTTCCCCAGGCCAGGCAGCTGTCGCAGGAGTCGGTGGGCTTGACGTAGCCCTTCGGGAACCGTGCCATCGGCTCACTCCGGTGGCAGCGACCGGCCGTCCCGGCGCTTGGGGATCACCTTCGGTGCGGCGGTTCCCGCGCCGACCGCGGCCCGTTCGGTCTCCTCTGCCTGGCCGGGGCGGTGGACCTTCTCCGGTTCGGGGATCAGCAGGTCTCCGATCTCGCAGCCGAGGACCACGCAGATGACGTCCAGGTCCTCCAGCTTGAGGGAGACCGGCTGGCCGGACCACAGCCCGGACATCTTGCCGGCCGAGATCACCAGGCCGTGCTCGGCCAGGCTCCGCTGGAGCTCGGACGCCTTCCAGATACCCTTGTTCGCGGCGGTCAGCCGCAGGTTCCACCTCATCGGGCCAGTCCTTCCAGCCGCTTCGCGGCCCGTTCCATCCCGGCGACCCAGGCGTCCTCGACCCGGGTCTGCTGCACGTGGATATACCGCATGGTCGTGGCGATCCAGGAATGTCCGAGAACCTCCTGGATTGCGAGCAAGTCCAGCCCGTTTCCATAGAGTTGGGACGCGCAGAAGTGCCGCAGGACGTGCGGTGTCAACCTGCCTGTCCAGCTCGGCAGATGAGCCTGGACCGCGTTGTCGAGCCCGTTGCGCAGGGCGTCGTCGCCGACCCTGCGGGCGGAGCCGTCGGTGTTCTTACGCTCGGAGGGAAACAGTGGGGCACCCGGGCGAGTGTGATCGTCGTCGAACTGACCCCACACGTCCTCGATGAACCACCGCAGTGTCCGGTCGGCACCGTTGATCAGCGGAACCATCCGCTCGCGCGGCCCCGAGCCGCGGGCTCCCTTGCCGTGGCGGACGTGGAGTTTGCCGAAGCGGCCCAGGTCCCATTTGATGTCGTCCAGGTCGAGCCCACATGCCTCGCTCACCCGCAGACCGACCTGGGACATCAGCTTCGAGGCGGTGTAGTTCCGGGCGGTGGGGGCGAACTTCCGGCAGGCGGCCAGCTCGCCGCCCCAGCCGGTGAACAACGTCCCGATCTCCGGTTCACTCGGCGGGATCCGCAGCTGGGCGTCCTTGGCCCCGCGCGGCCGGTTCATCTCGTCGATCGGGCACTCGACCACCCGGCCGGTCATCCGATGGATCTCGACCTTGTGCCGAAGCTCCAAGAACATGAAATACGTGCTCAACGCCTGCGACCGGCCCAGCCGGGTGCCGCTCGGCGAGTGCCGCAGCACTTTCCCGAAGTACACGTCCGCGTCAGCGGGCTCCATGTCCCACAAGGGCCGGCCGAACCAGGTCCTGATCTGATCCAGGTGACCGACGTCCCCGCGGATGGTGCCGTCCGCCAGCCCTGCTGAGGCCCGTGCCAGGACGAACCCGGACAGCACATCGGTCTCGAACCGCTCCAGCTCCTCAGCCGACGCTGGCGCCCAATGCTCACGCAGGTCTCGTACGACTGCCAGCGCCGCCAACCCGAGCCCCCTCACCTTCGACCCGACTGCGAATCGGTCGGACGAGATGAGAACGCTTCAAGAATCCCGAAGTTACGTCACAAGTCGGCAGAGCACACGAAGGAGGAAGAACCCCCTGGCCACGGGCCCAGGGACTCAGCGGGGCTCAGGGGAACTCACGGGATGTCGCACATGCGTGCGGGGTGTTCGAGGTGTCGTTTCGGCGGTCGTCGACCGAGGCGGAGGGCGCCGAAGATCCGGCGGCAGATCCCGGCTGCGCAATCAGTTGCGATGCGGCTGAGGAGCCACTGCCACCGATGGCCTACCGGACCTTCGCATGGGCACGCATCTGTTCTGCCAGCCGCCCTAGTTCGGCCGCCGTCGCAGGGGAGACGTCGCTGAGCCCGCTGTGTACGGCCGTTGGGCTGCGCAGGAAGCGCCGCAGCAGGGCCACGAGCAGCCCTTCCGGCAGGGTCTGCAGTGCGAGAAACGCGCGGGGGACCGGCGGGGTCGGCAGGGCGGCCAGGTTCTGCCGCATGAGGTGGAGCATGCCGCCGACCGCGTCGGGATCGTCGGCCAGCGCTACCGGGCCGCCCGCCGCGTGCACCGCCTGCCCGAGGGGTACCTCGAACGCGGCGTGTGTCTTGAGCCAGGCATCCATCCGCGGCTCGGCCTTGGCTTTGATCCCGGCGGTGCGGAACTCCCGGACGATCCGCTCCAGGCGCGGGGTGGTCCGGCCGTCGGGTTCGCCGATCGGCATCGGGACCCGGCTGGTCATGAAGTTGGTCGCGCGGTAGCGGACTACGTCGCCGTCCATCGTGCCGCCCAGTGCCGGGAAGCCGAGCAGCACTCGCTCGTGGCCGATCGCCACGCCCAGCGGCTCCGCGCCGGCCGCCCAGTTGTGCAGGAACAGCACGTCGCCTTCGAGGCCGGCGAGTGACTCCAGCACCGCGTCGACTTGATGGGTGCGGACAAGGACGGCGGTCAGG
>NZ_RPDJ01000088.1 GCF_004023625.1 Streptomyces cavernae
CGCGTCGTCAAACGCAAGATGTCCAACTATCGACTCAAACGGGCCGAACACCACACCTGGCCCCAACCCACCCACACCGGCACCCGAGCAGTCCGCATCCAGCGACCCCAACCCGCAACCACGTAAAGCAACGGCATTGCCCCTAAGGGCTCGCCGATACATAATTCGTCGGCGAGCATCGCTCCTGAGCTGCGGTGTCAAGACCCGGAGCACGCAAGTTATTTCCCGGCAAGCCCTAAGCCGCCGCGAGGGCGGGCGGCATCTGACGGTGCGAGGACGTGTGACATGCCGGCCTGGACAGCTGGCTCCGTCCCAGGGAAGCCGGGGACGTGTCGGCCCACGACCGCCTTCCGTGCCCGGAATGGGCAGGATTTCGCAGTCCATGCGGTCAACCGGCCCAGCGCCCCGACGCGAAGGTCACCACCAGCACGACCATGAGTGGGGCCACCACGCAGGCATACGCCTCTTTCACCCAGCGGCGCCGCAGGCTCCAGTGGGCCAACCCGGTCCACAGCGGCCACCAGAGCAGGGTGGCGCGGGGTATCGACAGGTACCAGTACGACGTGCCCAGAGCCCAGAGACTGAGCGCGATGAAGACGGCTTCGGGCCAGCGGCGACCGATCAGCAGCCATGCCAGCAGCAGCACTCCGGTTGCCATGGCGACCAGCTCCAGTTGGAACCCCCACGCGAACCCAGTGGTCTGGTGGTGACCGAACGCGTTCTGCCAGGTGTTGCGGAATGCTTCGGCGGGGGTGTGGAAGTCCCGCTTCCAGCCGCGTTCCTGGGCGTGCTTCCAGGCCATCCAGTCGTCGGTCCGCGCATGCACGTAGTGCGCGAATGCGAGGGCGGGTACGGCGGGCAGCGCGCACCAGAGGAAGGAGCGCCAGTCCCGGCGGGCACCGCGGTGGTTGTGGGCCACAAGGAATTCGACCGCGATCGCCGCGGCCAGGAACAGCCCGCTGACACGGGTGGTGGTGGCCAACGCGGCGAGCAGGCCTGCGAGGGGCCAGCGACGGTTCTTGGCCGCGAGCCAGGCCGGCAGCGCGAACGCGAGGAAGAGCGACTCCGTGTAGCCGGCGGCGAGAAAGACTGCGGCCGGCGAGAGCAGCAGGAAACCGGCGGCCCTCTGCCCGGCCCGGTCGCCGCCGTCCGGGTGGCCGATCCCGGCGATCCGGGCAAGGGCGACGACGGCCACGGCGCCGCACGTCAGGGATATCAGGAGGCCGGCCACGGTCCAGTTGGGAACGACAGTGTGGACGGCGCGGAGCACAAGAGGGAAGCCGGGGAAGAACGCCACACGGTTGTCACTCGCTGGATCAACACCCGGAAGGGCATCGAAGTAGCCGTACTCGGCGATGCGGCGGTAGTGCATCCAGTCCCACCGCTCCCAATGGGACAGCCATGGGCCCGGCGACGTGACCCGTGAGCCGGCAGGGAACAGCCACCCGGTGCAGTAGACCACGATCCACAGCCCCATACGCGTGAACAGATAGATGCGCAGCACCCGCCGGTCAGCGGGCGTCAGCCGGTCCAGCAGCTGCCGGGCCGGGCCGAGGGCCGGATCGCACAAGGGCCCCCGTGCAGCACGATGCCTTGGATTCTCCACGGGTGAGGGGTCGGGCGGGGCGGTGGGCCGGGCGGTCGTCATCGAGGGTCCAGTCCTGGCATGCCGACAAGCGGCGGAAGGCGAAGGAGCGCGTGTGGAATTTCCGGCGGCGAGGCAGGGCAGACACCAGGACCGGGGAGAGACCAGGCGCCATGCAACGCCTCGACCCGCCCCTTCTCGACCGGCTGCATCAACTCCGCCTCGGCCAGTTCGGAGGCCGGCCATGCGGCGACCCGCGCCGTTGTGCCGCTCCGAGGGCCGTGCCCTCGCCGTGGCTCATGCGCGGCTCAACCCCTCCTGAGCACGTTGAGCTGCCAGTTCTGATAGTTCCCGCCATTGCATCCCAGCACGTAGACGTCGCGGGCGGAGTTGCTGTCCAGGCAGAACTCGGGATTCGCCGCGGCATGTCTCACGTCACCCCGCTTGATCCAGTCCTTGTTCACGCGGGCAGCACGGCGAGGGCCGTCGCCGCAATTCGTATCGCCGCGCCGGCCAATACGCCCTGCTAGGACGTCCCGTGGCCTTCTCGTCAACTCTGCGCAGCTTCATCCGACCTTCTCCAAAATCGTTGTCGGTGACCGGCCCGTTTGCCGCCTTCCATCCCGTCCCTACGAGGGAAATGGCTCAGCGGTTCAGAGCGTGCGCACTCAGGGTTCGCACCACATCCGGTACCGCACCACCGTCGTACTGCTGTGAATGCCGCTCACCTGAGAGCGGGCACCCCGCGTCTGTGGTTCACCATCCCCACAAACAGTCTCGGTGCCCTGCCTGATGACGAATGCCGAGCGTAAGCCCAGGTCCAACGGCGACCGCTGACCGACTCCGCTCGACCGTTCCTGCCTGCTTTGCCGGCCTGTCCGGCCGGGACAACAAGTTCTTGGTAACGGTGACGGTGAACCACTCCCTCATTGGGGCCGTCGTAGCGAGCAGGCGTACGGCGCTGGAGACAGGAACTGCGGGAGCGAGGAGTCAGGGAACGCTATGTCCATCACCCTCATGGTCACTGGCGCACTGTTCGGGTGCTTGCTCGTCGTGAGCGGGATCCGTCATATCCTGGGGTTCACTCGCTTGTGTACGCCTACGAGTGAACTGGGTTTCTCCGCCACCGCGTCCCGCGCGATCGGGGCATGCGAGCTTGTCGGAGGTGCCGGACTTGTCGCTGGATCGTGGTTTCCATTAGTGGCAACTGCCGCAGCGTCCGGTCTTCTCATCCTCACCATGGCCGCGCTTCAGTATCACCACTGGAATCATGACGGACCCCTCAAATACGCGCCGGCGTCCCTCACCGCAATGGTCATGGTGATCTATGTCGCGGCGCAGGTGGTGGGATGACATGCCCCTTGCACCGCCAACGGAACTGAAGCGGTGTCCACGCACTCCCAGAATTCTGTAGGAAGCGAACCGCCAGGGTCTTATCCCGGCACGCGCCGAACCACCGCACGATTACTTCCCGAACGGACAGGTGATCACATTGCAATTCCGCAATATCTTGATGGTGCTCGCGGCGGCGAGCATGCTGCCGCTGTCGGCATGCAGCCAGAGCGGCTCCGGCGAATCATCTTCCACCGCGAGCGACGGAAGAGATACTCAGGCCGGAGGCAGTCCGTCGGCCGCGCCGGGCGGAGCGCTGACCATCCCCGAGGACGCCGACCCGGTCACGAAGAAGATCTACCTCGCCGAGAACGCCACAGCCGCCTGCATGAAAAAACGGGGATTCAGCTACACACCGAACCCTGGCCCAACGGAGAACGAGGCGAGCTCGGCGATCGACGGAGCAGACTACGCACTGGCGAAGAAATACCGGCAGAAATACGGATTCGGTATCTACTCGAGCGCCGTCTACCCCAACGACCCGGCTGCACCTGGTACCAGCGAAAAGGGCAACCCCAACGCCTCCTACCGCAGTTCCCTTCCCGCCGCCCAGCAGAAGGCCTACGACAAGGCGTTGGGGAGGCCGGCGCGCGTGGCGCTGGACAATGCCGAAAGCAATCGTCCCGCCAAGGGCAGTTGCATCGCAGAAGCCAATCTGAAGGTGTATGGGCCGGCCAAGTCGGCGGCCGAGCAGGACCGGGAGAACGCAAAGCAGGCGGAGCGCGACAGGCAGGCCGGGCAGGCTCTCAACGGTGACCAGCAACTCGTCCTCCTCGCCCAGGAGTATGCCTCCTGTCTACGCAAGGACGGCATAACGGTCAGTACCACTCAGCCCACGAGCATCGGTGAAATGGTGAAATTCCAGGTGAGCGCTCAGATACCCGCCGACGGAACTCTGAGCAAGGAAGACGCCATGCCGAAACTCACCCGTGAGATCGGCCTCGCGCTCAAGGACCTCGAGTGCGGCAAGAAGTTCAGGGCCGCCTACTGGCCCAAGTACAAGAAGAACCCCTACGTCGGGGGCAACGGATGAAACGCGACAAGAAGCGCCAGAGCAGCCGCACGAGGCAACTTGGCGTGATCGTCGGCGTGGTCGCCCTCGTCGGGGCGGGCGGCTGGTTCGCCGGCACCCGGATGGAGTCGCCCGCCGACGCCGCAGCCGCGCACCAGCCGCCGAAAGCGGAACCGGTGACTGTTCCCGTGGTACAGCGGGCACTGACCGCCACCGTGGTGGCCCAGGGCAGCCTTGAGTACGGCTCTCCGAGGAGTCTCACCCTGGCCGGCACCGTCGGCGCATCCGAGGAGGGTGGCGAGGGCGGTGCCGCAGCCCAGCGGGTCACCAAGGTGCCGGCCCGCGACAGCGAACTCAAGGAGGGCAGTGTCCTCATGCAGGTGAGCGGTCGGCCCGTGATCGTGCTGCGCGGAGCGGTACCGATGTACCGGACCATCGGCCCCGGTTCGTCGGGGGACGACGTCAGGCAGCTGCAGAACGCCCTCAACAGGCTCGGTTTCGCGACAGGCGGCGTCACCGGGACCTACGGACAGGGCACCGCGTCCGCGGTCAGCCGCTGGTACCGCAGCAAGGGGTATGCGGCGCAGGAGCCAAGCACTGCCGACCAGCAGCAGCTGGGACAACTCGAAACCGCGGTGTCCGACGCACAGCTCGCGCTGCTCACCGCACAGGGCTCCGGAGGAGGAACGAAGAACGACGGCGAGTCCGAAAGCGAATCGGAATCGGATGAGACGCGGGCCTTGCAGATCAAGGCGGCCAGAAAGCAGCTTCAGCTGGCGAACTCCGCTCTGAGCGCCTTCAAAGCCGCCTACGGGACGAAGGTCCCGGCGGGAGAGGTGATCTTCCTCCCGGAACTCCCGGTCCGCGTCGACAAGGTCAAGGTGCGCGCCGGTGACGCTCCGGACGGCGAGGTCGCCACCGTGACGAGCTCTGATGTCGAGGTGCAGGCGGTGGTACCCGGTGCGGACGCCGGTTCGCTGCGGGAGGGGATGACGGTGCGGGTCACGACACCGGACGGCAAGGAGGCGAGCGGTGTCGTGAGCGAGATCGGTGGCTCGGGCTCGAAGTCGGATGGTTCTGCAGCCAAGGCCGGGACCAGCGGAGACGCCGAGGGCGCCGAGGGTTCTGGTGGCGAGGCATCAGCACCTGTACCCCTGAAGATCACCATTGCGAAACCCGGCCCGTTGGCCGGTGGCGCGGGCGGCGCGGCGACAGTGACCATCAAAGTGGGCGCCTCGAAAGGCAAGGTCCTGGCCGTACCCGTCGCCGCAATCCGCACCTCCGCGGACGGGAAGGCACGCGTACGGGTCCAGCGGGACGAACGTGTGGTCGGCATCGAAGTCGACCTCGGGATCTCCGCCGACGGGCTCGTCGAGGTGAAAGCGGACGGCGACGCGCTGCGCGAGGGCGACGCCGTGGTAGTCGGCCAATGAGCGAACCACTCGCACACAGCGACACGCCGGACGACGACGTCATCAGGCTGACTGGGGTCAACCGCACATTCGACTCGGATCCACCCGTACACGCGCTGCGTGACGTCGACCTGGCGGTCCGGCGAGGAGAACACCTGTCGATCGTCGGGCCGTCCGGTTCAGGGAAGTCCACCCTGCTGAACACCCTCGGGCTGCTGGACCGGCCGAGCTCAGGGGCCTACTGGCTCGACGGAGTGGAGACCGCCACCCTCACCGACCGTCAGCGCACTTCGCTGCGCGGAAGCCGCATCGGCTTCGTCTTCCAGGCTTTCCATCTGCTCCCCTACCGGACCGTGGAAGAGAACGTCATGCTGGCGGAGATCTACCGCAAGACCCGCCCAGGCCGGGATCGCCGCAGCCGTGCCAAGCGGGCCAGAGCGGCCCTTGACCGGGTGGGGCTCTCACAACGGCACGGGTTCCGGCCCGACCGGCTGTCCGGCGGTGAACGCCAGCGCGTTGCCATCGCCCGGGCGCTGATGAGCGACCCGGCCCTGCTGCTGTGCGACGAACCCACCGGCAACCTCGACAGTGAGAACACCTTCTCGGTCCTGGAGCTCTTCGACGAGCTCTGCGCCCAGGGCATGACCCTGGTCGTGATCACCCACGACGAGGCAGTCAGCAGGCGCGCGAACAGGCGCGTACGCATCAGTGACGGGCAGCTCAGTCAGGAGATCGTATGAAGTTCCGTCACCGTACCGCTGCTCCGGAGCCGGATCCGGATCCGGAGCCGGCCGAGTCCAGCCAGGAACAGCCGAACAGGCCGGAACGTAGCCGGCGTCCCCGGCAACGCTCGGCCGAGAGACGGGGCACCAAGGGAGTCGAACGTCCCTGGATCGATCCCAGGGATCTGTGGGCGGAGGCGCTGTCGGGCGTACTGGCCCGTCCCGTCCGGTCCGCACTGACCACTCTGGGCACGGTGCTGGGCATCGGCACGCTGGTCATCACGATCGGGGTGGCGTCGACAGCCGCGAACCAGATCGTCGGCCGGTTCGACGCCCTCACCGCCACCTCGGTCACCGTGGTCGTGCCGCCCCCGCCCCCGTCGTCCGATACCGCCCCGCTGGTGGACTGGCCGGGCGTCGACGCCGTGGACCGGCTGGCCGGGGTGGAGACGTCCGCCGCGCTCGCGGAGTCCGATGACACCTCGGCTCTGCAAGTGCGGGCCAACGACGTGATCACGCCCGGAGTCCTGTCCAGCCAGACGCTGGCTGTCGTCGCCGCGTCGCCTTCCCTGCCCGCGGCGGTGCGAGGCGACATCCTCGTAGGCAGGTTCTACGACACCGGAGACATCGCCCGGCACGACCGGGTCGCGGTGCTCGGGGACCAGGCCGCTCGCCTCCTCGGTATCAAGGAGGTGGACGACGCGCCCGCGGTCTTCTTCAACGGACACTCCTTCACCGTCATCGGGATTCTCGGCGGATTCAAGCGTGAACAGCGCCTTTCCACCTCAGTGATCCTGCCTCCCACCACGGCAAAGGACCGTGTGGGCCTTGATGAGGTGAGCCGCGTTCTGGTCAACACCTCCCTCGGTGCCGCGCAGCAGGTCGCCAGGCAAGCGCCAGTTGCTCTCGCACCCAACAGCGCGGGTGCGCTCACCGTGCTCTCGCCACCCGATCTGTCGAAGGCACGCAAAGGCGTACAAGGCGACGTCAACGGCCTGTTCCTGGTGCTGGGGCTGGTCTCGCTGATCGTGGGTGCCATCGGTATCGCCAACGTCACGCTGGTCACCGTGATGGAACGGGTCGGCGAGATCGGACTGCGGCGTGCCCTGGGCGCCTCCCGTAGGCAGGTCGCCGGGCAGTTCCTCACGGAGTCGACGACGATCGGACTGCTGGGCGGCGTCATCGGCGCCGCCCTCGGCATGGTCGTGGTGGTCTCTGTATCCGCAATCAGGGACTGGACTCCCGTCCTGGACGCCCGACTGGCCCTCGGCGCGCCGGTCGCGGGGGCAGTGGTCGGGCTGCTGGCGGGGGTGTATCCCGCGCTACGGGCCTCCCGTCTGGAGCCCGTCGAGGCGTTGCGCGCACCGTCCTGACAGCCGGGAGCGAGTGGCCCGTGACACTCTGAGCGCTGCTTGCTGAAGTCGTTCTGCAGTGGCCTCACAACGCAGACCCGCTGAACCATGCGGGCCAGGCTTATGAACCGGTACCGGGGCACCGCCGTTGCAACAGTCGCGGGCACACGGCCTGCTGTCTTCGGAACGTCAGGGAAGTCGGGATGCAGTTCAATCACGTCACATGGATGAGTGTCGTCATCCTCGTTGCTGTCGGAGTCGCTGGTTTCGCCCGAGGACGCTGGGCCGGTCCATGGTGGGTTCTGCTCGTTGGATGTGTGCTGGCCTACCCTGTGTCTGACGCATTGTTGAATCGGACCGGTGAGTCCGGGGCGCTGGCATGGGCCTTCCGGATCTCCTGCGGAATGCTGGTCAGCACCGCCCTGGCCCCCCTTTACCACCGGCTACGCGAGGCGACGAAGCCACATCGACGGACCCCTTGAGCTCCGGGGACGCCACTTCCTCGTTGAGCCGCCGAGCCGCACCTCTTTGGGCGCGGAGGTCCAGGGGCAGGCTGACCCTCGTCGAACCCTTCTTGCTTGCGGCGTCGTAGTCGGAGTGACTACTGAGTGGCGAACGCGCGCGTCCCACCTGCTTCCTGTGCCCACGTGCAACAGACCCGACAGGCAGGGCGTCAAGTTCCCATTTTCATGTACCACTTGAATTGATCAACTTTGAGCCACGAGCGTGTGCTGCCCCGTCGTACCGTCCTCAGAGCTGCCGGTCTCACAGCCGGCGTCGCCGCTGTGCGGCTCTCGGTTCGGCCGCCGCCGCAATGGCCGCTCCGCGCGTGCGGACGGCCCGTGTGCCCCGAACTCGCGCGAAGTCCGTCGTGGTCCCGCCGCGCGTGCCGTACGGGCGGACTTCCCCATCGAGTACGTCGGTGTCACCTGGAACGGCCCCAATGTTGCTGTGACACCGCAGACACATCAATTCCTGGGCATCGACCACATCACCCGGGCCGAGTGGGGTGCCGACGAGTCCCTCCGCTTCAAGGCGGACGGCACCGAGAACTCGCCGCAACCTACTATCCGGCCCAGACGCCGACCGTGCACCACACGGTCGGCGCGAACGGCGACTGCGACCCGGCGGCCACCATCAGGACGTACTACTACCTCCGTGCGATCGCCACCGACTGGGGCGACATCTGCTACCACTTCCTGATCCACGAAGCAGGCCGCCTCTACGAGGGCCGTTACTCCGGTGCGGACGGCATCCCCGCCCATCACGGAAGAACGGTGACGGCCTTTCCACGCCTCCGGCCACAACTCGGGCAACCTCGGTATCGCCCTGCTCGGCACCTTCAGCGACCGGTCCCCCACGGCAGCGGCCGGCAAGTCACTGACCACGCTGCTGGCGGCCCTGTCCGAGTACCACGGCTTCGACCCCCAGGCGGCCGTCACCTTCGTCAACCCGGTCAACGGCGTCACCAAGAAGGTCCGAACGATCAGCGGCCACCGTGACTGGCTCGCCACCGAGTGCCCCGGAACCACGCTGTACGGCGCCCTCCCCGCTCTGCGCGCTGACGTTGCGGCGGCGATGCGGGACAGCTGAAGGCGCTGGCCGTACGTCCTCTTCCGGGACGTACGGCCCTGCCGACGGTCCGGCTGCCTGTCATGCGGACCGCAGTGCCTCCGTGGGTGACATGCGGGCCGCCCTCAGAGCCGGGTAGAGCCCGGCGCCGGCTGCGATGACCACAGCCATGACCGGTCCTGCGGTCACCCAGGTGAGCGAGACGGCCGTCGGCCACGCCTTGACACTGGCGTACAAGTGGACCGTGGCACCGCCGACGAGTGCACCGGCGGTACCGCCGAACAGTCCCAGCATCACCGATTCGATGAGAAACTGTGCGGCGATCTGTCCGGGCCGCGCGCCGAGCGCCCGGCGCAGGCCGACCTCGCCACGGCGTTCCATCACGCCGACGACCATGGTGTTCGCGATGCCGAGTCCGCCGACAGCCAGCGCCACCCCGGCCAGTGCGAGGACCATGCCCTCCAGCGAGGTCTTCGTCTCGGCCCTGGCCTTGAGCAGGTCGGAGGGCCGGGACACCGACACGAGGTTGGGGGCGGCCGGGTTCGCGGTCGCGCCGGCGATGGCCTGGACGTCAGTGACCCGTGCGGGGTGCGTCCGCACATAGACGGTGGCTGGAGTTCCGTCGTCGCCGAGGCGGGCGGTGGCCTGGGGCCGGCCGGTGAGTGCCGTGGAGTCGATCTCGGGGACCAGCGGGTTGGGGGCAAGGATGCCGAGGACGGAGAACCAGCCGCACTGGATCTTCTTCCCGCACAACCACACTCGTTCGCCGGGGCCGGATATGCCCAGCCGGTCCGCCGCCTCGGATCCCAGTACGACGACCGGCAGTCTCTCGGTGGCCCGGTCCAGCCAGCGGCCTACGCGGAGATTCCCGCGCAGGGCGCCGAGCAGATCGAGGCGGGCGGACCGGACCGACAGGCCATTGGTCTGTGTCACCGGGACGAGATCGTTGCGATAGATGTCCGCCTGTGTGGCGCCGGTCGCGCTCACCGTCTCCACGGGTGCGACGGCGGCGAGCATGGCGACGGACTCCTTCGGCAGCGGCACCGGCCGCTGGTCGACGTCGACGCCCGGTGACACCGTGATCAGATTGCTCCCGAGCCGGTCCAACCGGTCCAGGAGGTGGGCCTGGTGGGAGGCGGAGATGCCGGTGACGGCGACGAGAGCGGCGACTCCCAACGCGACACCGAGGGCGGACAGCACCGACCGCAGCGTACGGGTGCGTGGTCCCACCATGCCCAGACGGATCAGGTCGGCGGGACTCAGGCGGGCGGGGCGAGGAACGGACGACATCATGCTCGGGGCCTCGTTCCGGCGGCTCGGGAGTCGGTGGCCGGCCAACGGTCGTCAACGTCGTCGAAGGCAACTTGGCCGTCCTGGATGCCGACACGGCGGGGAAATGACTCGGCCAGTTCGCGGTCGTGGGTGATGACCATGACCGTGGTGCCCTTGGTGTTGAGGTCACGCAGCAGGTCGATGATGCTGCTGCCGGAGACGGAATCCAGTGCCCCGGTGGGTTCGTCGGCGAGCAGCAGTGCGGGCCGGCCGACCAGGGCCCGGGCGATGGCCACCCGCTGTTTCTCTCCTCCGGACAGCTGCTCGGGACGGTGCCCGAGCCGCTGTCCGAGACCTACGTCCTGCAGTGCCTCCACGGCACGCTCGCGCCGGCGCCGGGGCCCTTCACCGGTGTAGAGGAGACCGCCTGCCACGTTCTCCACCGCGGTCTGTGCGGGCAGGAGGAAAAACTGCTGGAAGACGAACCCGATACGGTGCGCGCGCAAGGCCGCGATCTCGCTCCCGCTCAGGTGGGCGAGATCGTGGCCTTCGAAGAGAATCCGGCCGGACGAGGGGTGATCGAGGGTTCCGATGAGGGACAGCAGGGTGGACTTGCCGGACCCGGAGGGGCCGACGACGGCGACGAGTTCGCCGCGCCGTACCTTCAGGTCGATGCCGCGCAGGACGTGCACCGGCGGATGGCCCGGGTAGGTCTTCACGACGTTCTCCAGGAGCAGCAACGGCTCCGGGCAGGGCGCGGTCACGTGGGGATCACCACCTGCTGGCCCTCGCGGACCGCGCCGGTGATCTGCGCCCGGGCATCGACGATCAGCCCGACCTCGACCGATATGAGCCGGGGCTCCGACTGCTCGCCGCGGACGACGCGCACACCGTATCCGCCGTCCGCGAGGGCGAGCAGGGCCGTTACCGGTACGACCAGGGCGTCCTTCACCGTGCGGTCGGGGACGGTGACCGTGACGTCCGGGCGGCCCTTGTCCATCGCGGCTCGCGCCTCCTTCTGCTGGGCGAGTTCGATGATGGCGACGGCTCCGCCCCGCTCGTCAGTACCGCTCCCGTCCTGGTCGCCCGGTGCACCTCCGCCTTCGGGTTCCATGGCGCGCAGTTCACCTCGCACCACACGGCCGTCCGTGAGTGCGACGGAGACGTCACCACCCGGCGGCAGCTGAGCGGCCTGCCCACCGCTCAGGCGCACCGAGACGCGGATGTCCGGCGGGGTGACGGACAGGACGGAGGTTCCGGGCGCCACAACGCCGCCACGCACGGCCGTCACCTCGTCGACGCGTACGACCTGGTCGGGCAGCACGATGACCCGGCCGAGGGGAATCGTGCCGGTCCGGTCCAGGCCGAGCGACTTCTGCCAGCGTTTGACGGCTGACGCGGTGGCGTCGGTGAAGTGCTGATCGACGGTCAGGGTGGTGGCCTCGGCGAAGCCGAGGTCGGTGAGGTTCTGTTCGAGTTGCCTGACATCCGGGCCATCACTCATGCCCGGAGTGAGATCGCGCCAGAACGGCCGGGTGCCGGTGAAGAGCACCACCGGCCGGGCATCGATCTCGAACAGCACCTCGCCCGCCCGAATCCGCTTCCCGGATGCCGGGAGCCGGGTGAAGATGCCCTGCCCCTGTGCAACGACCTTGGCGGCGGGGCCGTGTCCCAGTGTGCCGCTGAGCCGCAGGCCCGAAGAGAGAGAGGTGCGTGCGACGGTGGCGGTGGCCGGTGGGCCCTGAACCTCGGCCGTGGTGTCGCGGGACTCCCACGGGCGTACGACGAACGCCGCGCATCCGAGCGCCACGATCGCGGCGGCTGCCACGCCCACGAGTGCGCGCCGGGAAGCCCTCCGCCGCGGGCCGACGCCGGGACCGGCGGGGACTTCCTCTGTCGTCCGGGCGGGGACTTCCCCTGTCGTGCGCTTCATGTCACTTGGCCGGAACGGCGGCGAAGGGAACCTGGGGGTACTTCTTGCCGCAGATTCCGTATGCCTTGTTCCACGCCCCGGCATCCACATCCGGCGGCACGGTGAGGGCCGCGCCGGCCTCCGGCTTGGGGTCGGCGATCTCAGGCAGCCCGTTCTCCCGCAGGCATGCGGCGAGGTTGCGTGCGGCCTTCATGTCGCCCCCTGCGGGCTTCTGCTGCAGCTGCTGCATGCCGGGGACCTTGGCATTGCACTTCTTCGTGTCCTCCTTCCTCGCTTCGGCCTTCCGTGCCGCTTCCGCGTCCGACGCACCGGGCCCCTCAGCCGGCATGCTGATCCGGCCGTCGTCTGTCATGCGGAGCTCGGTGTGCCCGGCTTCCTGCATGCAGCGCAACCACGCCTGACGGATCGCGTCGGCGTCCTTGGTCTGCTCGGTGCTTCCGCCGCCCTTGCCGGCGGCGGGCACGTCCGGCACCGGCTCATCGCGGACGAACGAGCATCCTGTGACGGACAGGAGAGCCGTGACTGCCACGAGGACCGCTGCAGCGGCCCGGACAGGGATTGACGAGTTCGTCTTTGCCGATTTCATGGGATGCCTCCTGAATGCTGTTCCGGCGGCAGTGTGCGCGCCGTTCCTGACACAGGTTTATCGGCACCCCGGTTCAGTGCCGGTGACGATCGGCTAACCCCTGCCTAACCCCGAGAACCCCGGTCCACCGTCGCCGGCCCCGTCCCGTCCAAATGCAGCAGCCCCCGGTTCACCCTCCGCGTAGCGGGGGTTCTTCGGGGGCGGCCCGGTCAGATGCCGGCTATTTCTCGCAGTAGCCGGCCTTGAAGGACGACCAATTGTCGTTGTAGGGGTTGTCCAGGTGGCCGTCCGAACCGCCGGCCGGTATGTCGTAGCAGAGGATGCCTCCGTAGTTCGCGTGCATGTAGATGGCGATCGGGTGATCCGTCTTGTTCCAATATGAGCTGGTGCGGTCGTTGAACCAGCCCAGGTTCGGCTGGTTGTGGCTGGAGTAGGCGATCTCCCCTTCGTAGCCCATGTCCTGGAAGATGCAGAATTTGTTCTCCGGACACCTGTCCCAGGGAGCCGCCGAAGCGGTGGGTGCGGTGATCGCACTTGCTGTCAGGGTCGCGAGCAGGGCCGCTCCGGCTGCGGTGGCCCGCGCCATATGTCGTCCGAACTTCATGGGTGCACTCCTTATAGAAACCAACGCCGGCCCAGTTCCTCCGAGTTGAAGCACTCTGTGGAAACGACGTCGTACTTTCGGACAACGCGGAGATGGCCGCACCGGTTCACAACAACGTTTCCCAAGGCGCGGCACAGCGCCGCGGCCCCGCGGCGCCTCGTTGAGGAGGCGCAGCCGGGCCGCCGC
Organism: Streptomyces cavernae; assembly: GCF_004023625.1. Taxonomy (GTDB): domain Bacteria; phylum Actinomycetota; class Actinomycetes; order Streptomycetales; family Streptomycetaceae; genus Streptomyces; species Streptomyces cavernae. The sequence goes on from NZ_RPDJ01000088.1 coordinate 13,629, forward strand.
GTCGTCGCATGGTCCCAAGACGTCCGCTGGGGCGCATCCGCCACGGTGGACCTCGCCGACGAGCCTCACGCGCCTACCTGCTCCACCGCCCGCACCTCCCTCATGCTGTCGGTGCCGCTGAAGTCGTACGCCGTCTCAGCGTGTTCGGCCTGGTCGATGCCGGCGACTTCGGTGTCCTCGCTGACCCGCATGCCGATGGTCCTGTCGACGAGGAAGGCCAGTACGGCAGAGGCGATCAGTGAGTAGGCGAGCACCGCGACCACACCCGCGGCCTGCTTGCCCAACTGGTCGAGGCCGCCGCCGTAGAAGAGGCCCGCGACATCGCTCTGGCCCCCGCCGGTGGCGAAGAAGCCGATGAGCAGCGAGCCGACGACACCGCCGACCAGGTGGACACCGACGACGTCGAGCGAGTCGTCGTAGCCGAACTTGTACTTCAGACCCACCGCCATGGCGCAGAGCAGACCGGCGACGGCACCGACGGCGATCGCGCCGAGCGGTGAGACGGCGCCACCGGACGGGGTGATGGCGACCAGACCGGCGACCGCACCGGAGGCGGCACCCAGCGCGGTGAAAGAGCCGTGGCGCAGCTTCTCGTATCCGAGCCAGGCGAGCATCGCGGCTGCGGTGGCGATCTGCGTGTTGATGAACATCAGCGCGCCGACACCTTCGTCGTTGCCCAGCCAGGAGCCGGCGTTGAAGCCGAACCAGCCGAACCACAGCAGACCCGCACCGATCATCACCAGCGGCAGGCTGTGCGGGCGCATCGGGTACTTCATGAAGCCGACGCGCTTGCCGATGACCAGGATCACGCCGAGCGCGCCGGCACCCGCGTTGATGTGGACCGCCGTACCACCGGCGAAGTCGATCACGCCGAGCTCGAAGGCCCAGCCACCGGCGCCCCAGACCCAGTGGGCGACCGGGAAGTACACGACGGTGACCCACAGGGCGACGAAGAGCGCCCAGGAGGTGAACTTGACTCGGTCCGCGAGGGCGCCGCTGATCAGAGCGGGCGTGATGATCGCGAACATCAGCTGGAAGACGGCGAAGACGTAGACCGGGATGGTGTAACCGTCCCAGAGCTGCGCAAGGCCGATGCCGCTGAGTCCGGCGTAGTCGGACGACCAGCCGATGATGCCGCCGGAGTCAGTACCGAAGGCAAGGCTGAAGCCGTACAGCACCCACAGAATGGTGACGATCCCGATGCTGATGAAGCTCATCAGCAGCATGTTCATGCTGCTCTTGACGCGGACCATGCCTCCGTAGAAGAAAGCGAGGCCCGGCGTCATCATCAGCACCAGGGCGGAACAGATGAGCATGAACCCGGTGTTGGCCGAAGAGAGTTCGGTCTCTGCGGCGAGCGTGATGCCTACTGGCATCGGCGTCTCCTCGTAATCGGTACAGTTCGCGCGCGCGGAACATGTGCGCGGTTGTGAGGGGTCGGCGCACGGCGACCCCTCTTGCTGTGCAAGGCTGTCGGATCACATCTGGCCGGCCTTCTCCAGCGCGGTGCAGCAGGTGTCGACGAGCAGCCGGGTCACCACGTACGGGTCGACGTTGGCGTTGGGACGGCGGTCCTCGATGTAGCCCTTGCCGTCCTTCTCGACCTGCCAC
>NZ_RPDJ01000089.1 GCF_004023625.1 Streptomyces cavernae
TCAAGCGCCCGGACTCAAAGTACTCGCCGTCGGTCAAGAAACGGCAGCACGGACCCACCCGCCGGGTCCCGGCCAAGGTCATCACCTTGAAACCGGTGATGCTTCACTAACTCAAACAACGGCATTGCCTGGCGGCGGGACAGTGGATCCCGCCGCACCGGCACCCGCAGCACCAACTGGCGTGGACCCGACGCGGTGTGCTCGGCGTCGCCGTCGACGACACCTACTGGGTCCTCCCGCCGACCCGGGCACTGTGGTTGCCGGCCGGGGTCGTCCACCGGACCGGCGCGACCCGCGATGCGGTGCTGTGCAGTCTCTACTTCGAACCCGACCGGTGTCCTCTGGACTGGACGGAACCCACCGCCGTCCGCGTCGACGGGCTGCTGGCCCACCTGATCGCCTACCTCGACCGGGAGGAACTGGCCGACGAGGCGCGGCTTCGAGCCGAGGCGGTCGTGATGGACCTGCTGCGCCCCTTGCCCGCCACACCCATCGACGTGCCGCCGGCCGTCGACGAACGCGTTCGCGCCGTGACCGACATGCTGCTCGCCGACCCCGCGGACCCGCGAAGCCTCGACGCGTACGCGCGGGCCGTCGGAGTGAGCCGACGCACCCTTACACGGCTGTTCGCACAGGACACGGGCATGAGCTTCGACCGCTGGCGCACCCATATGCGACTCAGGGCCGCCCTGCCCCTCCTCGCCGAGGGCCAACCCGTCTCCCGGGTCGCGCGGACCGTGGGGTACGCGACACCGAGCGCGTTCCTCACGGCCTTCCGCCGCACGGTCGGCACTTCCCCGACGCGCTATCTCCGCGGTGAGGTCGCCTTCGAGGGCGACTGACCCCCCTTCCCGTCGCCTTCCGGTGGCGGGCCAGGTGACCTACTCGGCCCACTCGCGGCCACCGCGCACCATTGCCTCGGATACCCGCTCCAGTGCCTCGCCCACCCGCCCCAGCCAACCTTGCATACCCCCCACGGGTATGTTACCTTCCCGCCTCAGAGATACCCCCCAGGGGTATATGGACTCGGATCGTAAAGGGGAAGGCAATGCCAACCGTCAATCCCCGGCGCTGGTGGGCACTCGCCGTGCTCGCCACCGCCCAGTTCATGGTGATCATGGACACCTCGATCATCGGGGTCGCACTCCCCCAGATGCAGAAAGACCTCGGCTTCTCGCAGGGCGAGCTGCAGTGGGTCTTCAACGCCTACGTCATCGCCTTCGGCGGCCTGCTGCTCCTCGGCGGACGCCTCTCCGACCTCCTCGGCGCCCGCCGCGTCTTCACCGCCGGCTGGACCGTGCTGATCGGCGGATCGGTCATCGCCGCCGCCGCGCAGACAGCATGGGTGGAGGTCGCCGGCCGCGCCGTACAGGGCGTCGGCGGCGCACTCATCGCCCCCGCCGCGATGACCCTGCTGATGACACTGTTCGCACACGACCCGAGGGAACTCGGCAAGGCCATGGCCCTCTACGGAGCCGCCGCCCCCGCGGGCGGCACCGCGGGAGTCTTCCTCGGCGGCGTCTTCACCGAATGGCTCAGCTGGCCCTGGGTGTTCATCATCTACATCCCCATCGGCCTCGCCACGCTCGCGGCCACCGGGCTGCTGCCGACGGTCGCCCCGCGCCGCGGCGCCATCGACGTGCTGGGCGCCGCCGCGGTCACCGCGGGCCTCGCTCTCGCCGTCTTCGCCGTCGTACGCGCCCCGGACACCGGCTGGGCATCCACCCGGACCGTGCTGGAACTCCTCGGCGCCGGAGCCCTGTTGGTCGTCTTCTTCGCCATCCAGAAGTCCGTACGGGAGCCGCTGATGCCGCTCGGCATCTGGCGCGTGCCACGGCTCGGCTCCGCCAACTGGGCCATGACCCTGCTGGGGGCCGCATGGATCCCGATGTGGTACTTCCTCAACCTCTACCTCCAGCAGGTACTCGGGTACGGGGCGTTCGCCTCGGGTGCCGCGCTGCTGCCGATGACCGTGTTGCTCATGGTCTTCATGACCGCGATCACCGCGCGCCTGCTGGCCCGCGTCGGCGCCAAGCCGCTCATCGGCGGAGGACTCCTCGTCCTCGCTCTCGGACTGGTGTGGCTGTCGGCCGTGGAGCCGAGCGGCTCCTTCCTGGTCGACGTACTGCCCGCCTCGCTGGTGGCGGCGCTGGGCATGTCGCTGGCCTACATCCCGGCGATGATGGCGGCCATGGCCGGAGCACCGCGGGAACAGGCCGGCCTGGCCTCCGGCATCGTCAACACCACCTACCAGATCGGCTCCGCGCTCGGCCTGGCCGCACTCACCGCCCTGGCCACATCACAAGGCGCAGGCCGGCTCGGTGATCTGGCCGCGCTGACGGACGGCTTCAGCGCGGCGTTCACCGCCGCCGCGGTCATCGCCGCGATCGGCGGGCTCAGCACGCTTCTGCTGATGCGCACCGACAAGTCAGCGGCGGCCGCCGCCCGCCAGGAGCAGCCCGAGCACGAGGCGCCGGGCGAGCAGGTCGGGGTCTGAGCCATGAACTGCCTGACCGTGAGGCGGCGATGTCGACACCGGCGGCCCGCCGGATCCCCACCGGATCCGGCGGACCGTCGGCCCGTACCGGCAGGTCCGCGGCTCACGCAGACCGACGAGGAAGGCTTCTGATCGTGCGTGCACCATTGCAGAAAGGCGCTCTACGGCGGGCGGCCGGGCACCCGGTGGTGAGGATGACGGCCGCCGCTCTGCTCCAGGCCCTGGCAACTCATCTCAGCAACAAGCTCGGTGACGACCCGTCATATACGGGATGTCCGGGCGAGTGCGTCCGCGGCGGACCCCGATGACAGTAAGTGGAGCCTGGGTACCCGTCCGGCTCCGCCGCCTCAGCAACCCGACGACGCCGAGGTACCCATGCGTCAGCCCCCGACCGACAGCGCCAATCAGCTTAGTAGGATGGCGAACGCACGCCTCCGCACGGCCGGATCGACACCCCTGGGTACGGTCGGGACCGGGGAGGCGGCTTCGCAGCGAACCAGTGACGGGATTCGAGTGATGGCGAGCCGGTACCTACGCGCAGGCGGCGCCCTCGGGCACCTGTTGCTCGTCGCGGTGCTCGCCCTGGGCGTCTTCGCGATGCACAGCGTGGGGCATCCCAGCGAGCCGTCCGGATCCGCGATGAGCGCCGCGTCCCACGCGACGGCGCCAACGGGCTCCGCCCCGGGTCATGTCCCCATGAGCACGCCCGCCGGGACGGACATGGGTGGCCACGCAACGGATCCGGCGGCCTCGGCTGACTCGGCGGCCACCCATCAGCCCATCATGCCCATGGACATGGTCACGCTGTGTGTCGCGGTCCTGTTCGGCGCGTGGGTGCTCGCCACGATCCTCAAGTCGGCGTTCGCCCGCCACCAGGAGTGGCTCGCGAGGCTCCTGGCGCAGGTCGCCGCCGTACCGCGGACCAATCCTCCGCCTCGCGTACCCGACCTCTCCCGGTTGTCAGTTCTGCGGCTGTAGGCCGAACCGCTCTCGCGGGCGCGCACACGCGCGGTCCCGCGGCCTTGCGTACGCCAGAACAGCCACGAGAACCGACACCTGAGGTGAATCCACCATGACTCCCACTTCCCTCACCAGTGCCCTGCGCCGCAAGGCTGCCCGCCGCATCGCCACCGTGGGCGCCGTCACCGCCGGCGCCCTGTTCCTCGCCGCGTGCGGCGGCAACGGTGACGACATGAGCGGCATGGACCACGGCAGCGGCAACAGCTCGGCGTCGGCGACCGCCGAGGGTGGAGCCGGATCCGCGAGCTTCAACGACGCGGATGTCGCCTTCGCGCAGATGATGATCCCGCACCACGAGCAGGCCCTGGAGATGGCCCGGCTGGCCGACGGGCGGGCCTCCGACGCGGAGGTCAAGGACATCGCCGGGAAGGTCGAGGAGGCCCAGGACCCGGAGATCAAGACGATGAAGGGCTGGCTGGGGTCCTGGAAGCAGCCGACCGCGATGGAGTCCATGCCCGGCATGGACCACGGCGGCGGCGGGATGATGTCCGACGCGGACATGAAGGAACTCCAGGCCATGAAGGGCACCGAGTTCGACAAGATGTTCGCCGAGATGATGATCGAGCACCACAACGGTGCCATCAGCGCGGCCAAGGAAGAGCAGAAGAACGGCAAGAACGCCGATGCCATGAAGATGGCCGGTGAGATCGTCAAGGGGCAGTCGGCCGAGGTCAAGCAGTTCCAGGGCATCCTCGACCGGCTCTGAGCCCCGCCGCATGCGGCGCACTTCAAACTCCGCCGTGTACCGGCCGTCCAGGCCGCCTCCCATGCCGACTGTCCGGGCTGTGCCGCGCTCGCGCCGCTCAGCCCGGGCGGCCGCCCCCTCCTTCCCTCCCGAGGATCCATGAACCAGCGCCTTGCCGCCGCGGCAGCCACCGCGGTCACCCTCAGCCTCGCCCTGACCGCCTGCTCCGGCAGCGACAACGACACGGACGGGTCCGCAGCTGCCTCCGGATCGGGCTCCGGCGTCACCGTGAGCCACATACACGGCCTCGGCCTTGACCCCTCCGACCAGCGCCTGTACGTCGCGACACACGAAGGTGTCTACACCCCTGACGCCAAGGGCCGGCCGAAGCTGGTGGGCGGCAGCAAGGACGACTTCATGGGCTTCACGGTGGCCGAGAAGAACACGTTCCTCGCGAGTGGACATCCCACCAACGGGGACGGCGGCCCCGGCAACAAGGGGCTGATCAAGAGCACGGACACCGGCCGGACCTGGAAGTCACTGTCCCTGTCCGGAGAGTCCGACTTTCACGCGCTGGAGTATGTGCACGGCACCGTCTACGGCTACGACTCCACCAATGGCCGACTGCGCACCAGCAAGGACGGCAGCAAGTGGAAGGACGGAGCGACGCTGGGGGCGCTCGACATCGCGGTCAGCCCCGAGGACCCGGAACTCGTACTCGCCACCACGGAACAAGGCGTGACTCGGAGCACCGACGGCGGAAAGACCTTCGCCGCGGCCGAGCGACCGGTGATGGCCTTTCTCTCCTGGTCGGCGAAGGACGCGCTGTACGGAATCGACCCGACCGGCGGGCTGCAGCGCAGTGCCGACGGTGGCAGCACGTGGAAGAAGGCGGCCACGGTGCCGGGCGGTCAGCCCCAGGCGCTCACGGCCGTCGGCGCCGAGCACGTCCTGATCGCCACGCAGAGCGGGGTCTACGAATCGAAGGACGGCGGCAGAACCTTCACCAAGCGGCTCGAGGTCGAGTCGAGCGGCGGCCATTGAGCCGACGCACACCCGTACCTGCACCTCTCCACCGCAGTGCCGCATGGCGGCAGTGCTGCATGACCGCAGTGCCGCGGTGCGTCCAGCAACGCTCGGCGGCGCTCAGCAACGCTCGGCGGTGCTCAGCGGTTCTTCGTGGATGCTCAGCGGTTCTTCGTGGCTCGCGCACGACGGATGGCGTACCGGCCCAGGACCGTGGCCTTCACCAGGATGACCATCAGGACTCCGGCGACGGCCCAGCCGGTCCACTGCCAGTTCGCCACGACGGCACCGGCCAATCCGAGATGCACGGCGAGAACGACCGCAATGACACCTACGAGACCGACCACCCGGAGCTGCTTGCGGTGTGACACCGCTCCTCCTCCAGGCACTTCGGTCGCACCGACGGACTCGGCGGAACCCGCGGTCGGCCCCGGTCGCTGCCAGCTCACCTGCAACCCGTCACGTCGGCCGAACCGTTCGACATGACCGGCGACGACGTCCTGCAATCTCCTCAGATCCTCGTCGCCGACGGCTTCCACACGCAGTGTCAGTGCGCCGGGAGCGGCCCGTAGGGTGACCCGGCCCCAAGGAAGGTCGACCTGCCCGTCGGTGTCGGACCATTCGACCTGTGCCTGTGCCGCCACAGCCCGCATGTCCCGGAACGCCCGCTCGTCACCACTCCCGTGCGCGCGTGGCCGGTGGCCCAGATGGCGGCCCTTGTTGGAGAAGTGCTTGCAGAGCTGGACCAGATACCGGCTGGGGCGATCGGTCTCGACGCGGGCTTCGACGGTTGGCATGTCGTTCCTCTCGAGTCCCCTGACAGCCACAGCTTCATTGATACCTTCGCCGATACCTTTATCGAGACAACCTGTCTATGTCAATCCATAGTGTCACGACATCGCCGGATCGTATGCTGGGGCCGTGCCCAAGCTGTGGAACGAGACGATCGACGCTCACCGAGCCGCAGTACGCGCAGCGGTACTGGACACCACCGCGACCCTGGTCGCCGAGCACGGGCTGACGTCCGTGACGATGTCGCGGATCGCCAAGGACTCCGGGATCGGTCGCGCGACGCTGTACAAGTACTTTCCGGACGTCGAGTCGATCCTGCTCGCCTGGCACGAGCGCCAGATCAGCCATCACCTCGACCGGCTGGCCGAGGTCCGGGACCAGGCCGAGGGCGCCGGTGCACGACTGAAGGCCGTGCTGCTGGCGTTCGCCCTCATCTCCCACGAGTCCCGGCGGCACCACAACAGCGGGCCGGCGGCGTCCCTGCACCGGGATCAGCAGGTCACTCAGGCACAGCGGCAACTCCACGGCATGGTCGAGGACTTGCTCACCGAAGGCACGCGAACAGGTGACGTCCGGAAGGACATCGGGCCGGGCGAACTCGCGAGTTACTGCATCCACGCCCTCGGCGCGGCCGGTGACCTGCCGTCAAAGGCGGCGGTCCACCGGCTCGTCACGGTCACTCTGGCCGGGGTGCGGCCAGACCCCGCCGAGCGTCACTGAACCGCCATCACCGGAAGCCGGTCGAAGAGGCTTTCCCCCAGCACCCGGACGCTGAGATCATCATCAGCTTCCCCGGCCTCGGCGTGCAGGTCGGCGCCCGGGTGCTCGCCGAGATCGGGGACGACCGCACTCGCCTTGCCGACGCCCGAGGGCTGAAGGCGTGGCAGGCAACGTTTGTCGATGGTCGTGGGCAACGCTGAGCGATCAAACGGCTCGGAAATGTCGATGAGAACTGACAACGGTGGAGGGACACGGAAGGGTCACTGGTGCTCGGATGAGGCTTGTCATCGGCAGATGGCCAGCCTGCGTCGCTCTCGGTCGATCTCGGTGACGACGACCGTGACCTCGTCGCCGACCTGGACGGCATACGACGGAGTTTGCGCAACACGCGGCGCCTTCGCGTCACCGCACCAGGGACCAGGGACCACGGCCCACCCGTCAAAGGCCGGGGCGTGCAATCGGCGGTGGTCAGACCTCCTTCGGGTGAGTGGCGCGACGGCGGCGGTCCCAGCGGGACCCGACGCGAAATACGGTGGCCGCGGCTCCCCTGACGCTCGGTCTGCGCCGACGACTGCGTCTGGAGATCGTCAAGCGTGTCGGTCGACGAGATCGAGAGGACTGGGTCTGCCATGAGTTCGGACACCCCCTTCGACAAGGGGACGGCTGCGGCCGACTCACCGCGGGGCGGGCTGACGATCGCCGGCGGGCTCATGCTCGGAGGCTTCCTCGTCAACATCATCTCGACCGCCTTCCACCCTTCCGGAGACGAGGACGACCACCGGGCGGTGTTCACCGAGTACGCGGACAGCAGTCCATGGGTCGCGGTCCATCTCGGTCAGTTCGTCGGCGTCGTCCTCGCACTGAGCGGCTTGTTGCTGCTTTACCGCGTTCTGCGTCGCACCGACGGTTTGGCTCCGCTCCCTTCGCTCGCGGCCGCCGCGACCGTCGCGACCGCCGCCGCGTGGGCCGTGTTGCAGGGGCTGGACGGCGTGGGGTTGCAGCAAGCCGCCGAGGCGTGGCAGAGCGCGTCAGGCATGGAGAAGCGGATCCGCTATGCGAACGCCGAGACCGTGCGCTGGCTGGAATGGGGACTGCAGAGCTACTTCCGCGTCTTCCTGGGGCTGGCCTTCCTCCTCTTCGGAGCCGCGCTCCTGGCCAGTCGCAGGGTCGCCGGCTGGCTGGGCTGGGCGGCTGTTCTCGCGGGCCTGTGCTCCGTGACGATCGGCGTGGACGTCGGCTACAACGGGCTGGCAAGCGGCCTCCAGGACGTCATGGGTCTCACCTTCCTCGCCCTGGCTCTCGTCTTCGCGATCGGAATCCTCCTCACCGGAACACGCGAGCGCGCCCGGCAGCGCGCATAAGAACGCACGGTTCAGCAGGGCAACCGCACCTGGAACACCGTCTCCACATGCGGCCGGCTCGCCACGGAGACATCTCCGCCGTGTGCCCGCACCAGCTGTCTGACGATGGACAGCCCCAGCCCGCTGCCTCCCGTCCGCCTGTTGCGGGACTGTTCGGCCCGCCAGAAGCGGTCGAACACCCGGGGCAGGTCCTCCTGGCCGATGCCGCTGCCCGTGTCCTTCACCTCGATGGCGACGGCGCCTGCCACGCGGCGGGCGCTGAGGGTGACGCGGCCGTTGGGCGGGGTATGGCGTATCGCGTTGGACAGGAGGTTGCCCAGGACCTGGCGGAGGCGGACCGGGTCGGCGTGGATCCAGAGGCCGTCCGGGGCGTGGACGGCGGTCTCGACACCGCCGGCGTGTGCGGTCGCCCGATGCGCGCTCATGGTCTGCTCCATCAGCTCACGGAGGTCCAGCTCCTGTGGACTCAGGCGCAGGGTGCCGGCGTCGGCGGCGGCGAGCACCTGGAGGTCGTCCACGATGTGCTGGAGGAGCTCCGCCTCCTCCTGGAGCGAGGTGATGAGCGCCGCGTCGGTCTCGGCCAGGCCGTCCTGTGCCGCGTCCAGCCAGCCGCGGATGTTGGTGAGGGGCGTGCGGAGTTCGTGGGCGATGTCGTTGACCATGACCCGGCGCTGCTGGTCGGTGCGTTCGCGGCGTTCCGACAGGTCGTTGAGGGCGGCGGCCAGATAGCCGGTCTCGTCCTTGGCGGTGACGGGGATACGGAGGTCCCGGCCCGAGGGGGAGCGGGCCGCGTTGGTCAGCGCGCGCAGCGGACGCACCAGCCTGATCGCGATGACGGCGGTCACGGCGATGGTCCCGGCCAGGACCAGACCGGTGGTGGCCAGGACCCTGAGGGTGCCGGCCGGTGACAGGTCGAAGACGGCGGTGGCCGTGCGGGGCGGGCTGGTGACGAACAGGAGGGCCGCGGGGGCGACATACGCCGCCAACTGCTCCCGCCGGCCTTCCTCCACACAGTCGTCCACAGCGGCGGAACCCTCCGCGGAGTCGTCGCCTACCGCCCGGAAGTCCACCGTGATGGTCAGTGCTTCGGGCAGGCGTAGGTGGTTGCGCTCGGCGCAGCCGCGGACGAGTCCGGCGAGTTCGGCGAGGGCCGCGGCCTCGGTCGGGGTGGGGAGGAGCAGGAGCTTGGTCGCGCAGGCCGGGATGAAGTCCCCCGAGCCCCTGAGATTGCGCAGGGCAGGTCTGCCACTGGCCTCCTCGACGATGTGCGGGCGCATTCCCGTCCGGCCGTAGATGCAGCTGACCTCATCGCGGGCGACCCGTAGCAGCTTCGCCCGCTCCTCGGCGGGCAGGCGGTAGGGGCCGACGGCGCGTGGGTCGATGCGGGAGGCCTGCTCCGCCTGGCCGACAGCCTGATCCGTGGACGGAGCGACGTGCAGCGGATCGATCACTGCGCTCTCGTTGACGGGCAGCCGTTCCGCGGCCGACCGCTGCGACGCGGCGATGACCTGACGCGCCCGCGTGGTCAGGATGATGGTGCGCCCCGTCTTCCGGGAGAGATCCCGGACGGTGCGCTCGACACCGTTCCAGTTCCGGTGCGTCGCGGCGAAGCCCTCCAGCGTCTCCTGGATGGTGGCGTCGTCCGCGAGATCCTGGCCCCGCTCCTGCTCGATGGCGACGGTGGTGCCGCGTACCGTCAGCCAGGCCGTGGCTCCGATGGACACCAGGGAGATCAGCACGGAGGTGATCAGCAGCCGGACCAACAGGCTGTTGCGGAGCGGGACTTCAGACACCACTGCGGCCTCGGGACAGCTTGTATCCGATGCCGTGCACGGTCAGCAGCAACTCCGGTCTGCGCGGCGAGGTCTCGATCTTCTTCCGCAGGTTCAATATGTGCATGTCCACGGTGCGTTCGGTGACGGCCCGGCCGTGACCGGTGATGCAGTGCAGCAGCTGAGCCCGGGTGAAGACCCGGTCGGGTTCGGCCGCCAACGTGCAGAGCAGGCGGAACTCGCCGGGGGTGCAGTTCACCGGGCGGCCGTGGACGGACACCTCGTGTCGGTCCGGGGCCACGGTCAGCGGTCCGGCCTTCAGGAGCACTTCCTCCGTACGCTCCGGCTGCCGGGTGCGCCGCAGCAGGGTCCGGATGCGGGCCACCAGTTCGCGCGGCCGGTACGGCTTGGTCATGTAGTCGTCCGCCCCGATGTGCAGGCCAAGGAGCAGATCGTCCTCGGCGGAGCGGGCGGTGAGCATCAGAATGGGCATATCGCCCGTGCCGCGTATCCGGCGGCATATCTCAAGCCCGTCCAGACCGGGCAGCATCCAGTCGAGAACGAGCAGGTCGGGTGGCCGCCGGGTGGCTTCCTCGAGGACTGTCGGACCGTCGTGCACCACGGTTACGGCATGGCCGTCGTGCACCAGGTAACGACGGATCAGTTCTGCCTGTTTCTCGTCGTCTTCGGCCACCAGCACGTATGCGGACATGGCCCGATGATAAGCCTGCGGAGCGTCAGGTGAACGGCGGAACATTTGACTCGGTTCTCTGACAACTTCTTGACAATCGCATGAAGTGGTCCGGCGGGGAGAAGTGTTGACACCTTTCTGACATTGCCTTGGCACGCTTCCAGGCATGCGAAAGAACTCAGGCCTCCCTGCCCCCGGTCAGGACCGTCCGGCCAAGAAGATCTTGTTCCTCACCTGCGCCGTGCTGGCGGTGACACTGATCACCGGCTGCTCCTCCGGGGGAGACGCCGAGAGCAAGGACGACGGAGTCGTCTCCGTCCCGGAATCCGGTGGAGGCGGAAAGGGCGGTGCGCCGAAGAGTCCGGCGGCCGACGATTCCGAGTCCGGCCGCCCCCAGATTCGGCTGGACACTACAGAACTCGAGAAAATACGCATGTTCCAGGGCTATCTGCGCTGCCTCAAGGATCACGGAGTGCCCATTTCAGGGCCGGGGAACAAGATGCCGGAAGCCGATCCCGGAACACTGTGGTTTCCCAGTATGGATGTGGCCAAAGAGCGCCCGGATGTGGAAAAGGCATGTCTCGGAAAGAGGCCGCTGCCACCCCCGGAGACGGACCCGAAGAAAAACCCCGACTACATGGCCGATTACACCGAGTGGATCGAGTGCAACAACCGCAGAGGCCTCAAGGTGAACCCCCTTCCTGACGGAGGCGGCTGGAACTACAAGCCCGGTGCGATTCCGCCCAAAAATGAGGGGCAGATCGACCAGGAATGCATGATAGAGGCGTTCAGTGATAAATGAGCGCGACGTCGCGGACACCATGCCCCTGCGGGTGACGGTCCAGGAAGAGGCAGATCCGCGCACGCCGACGGCGGGCCGGCGGAAGAAGAAGGCCCTGTATCTCGCCGTCGTCGCCGTGCTGCTCGCGGGGGGAACGGGCGCCGGGCTGCTGTGGGCCGGCCGGGGCGGGAGCGCCTCCGCACCCGAGGCCGGCCCGAAGGTCAAACAGATCGCCGTGGTGAAAACGGATCTGTCGGGCAGCAGAGAGATGCAGGGCACGCTCGGCTACGACTCCGCGCGCACGATCCGCAGTGCCGGCGAAGGACGGGTGACGTGGCTTGCCAACCGGGGGGCGACGGTCAAACGCGGCCAGGAGCTGTACCGCGTCGACGAGCGTCCCGCCGTGGTCTTCTACGGCAGCACACCCCTGTACCGCAGGCTCGACACCCCCGGCACCGTCGGCCGTGACATACGGGTCGTCGCCGACAACCTCAAGGCTCTCGGCTACGGCATCGGTACACAGCCCGCGCCGGGCACGGTCGTCCGGCAGGAGGCCCCCGCGGGCGCCCCCGCGCCCGTGCCAACGGGCCCTGGGCAGGGGGAGACCACGCCCCCGGGCGGCCCGTCCTCGGCCGGCCCGTCCTCCGCTCCGGACGGCAAAGCCGGCAAGTCAACCGATGCGTCACAGGAGGGGGCAGCGAGCCCAAGTCCGACGCAGTCCACGGTCAGGGAGGGCGACGGGGTGCTCACCAGGTCCCTGATGTCCGCGATCGAGCGCTGGCAGAAGGCCGTGGGCATCGATCCGACCGGCATCCTCGACTTCTCCGACGTGGTCGTGACGAAGTCGGCGGTGCGGATCTCCGACGTCCTCGCCCAGCCCGGGGACGACGCGTCGCGGGACCTGATGACGGTGACCTCCACCACCAAGTCCGTGACCGTGCCGGTGGAGTCGCTCGACATCGGGTCCATCAAGTCGGGCCAAAAGGTCACCGTGGTGCTGCCCGACCAGTCCACCGCCGCGGGCCGGGTCGACGCGATCAGCACCATCGTCCAGGGAGAGCAGGACGAGTCGGGCAGCACCGGGCAGACCAAGACCAACGTCACCGTGTTGCTGGACGACCCGAAGGCCGTGAAGAGCATCGACTCCGCTCCCGTGCAGGCCCAGTTCCAGGGGGAGTCCAAGAAGGGCGTACTCGCCGTCCCGGTCGGCGCCCTGCTCGCCCTGCGCGAGGGAGGGTACGCGGTCCGGCTCTCCGGCGGCAGGCTCGTCCCCGTCGACACGGGCATGTTCGCCGGGGGACTGGTCGAGATCAGCGGCCAGGGCGTCAGCGAGGGCATGAAGGTGGAAACCACGGCATGACCGACGTGATCAGCGTGCACGAGGCGAGCGTGATCTATCCCCCCGAGGTGAGAGCCCTCGACCGGGTCTCCCTGTCCGTCTCGCAGGGCGAACTGCTGGCCATCGTCGGCCCTTCCGGCTCCGGCAAGTCCACGCTGCTCAACATCATGGGCACGCTGGCCTCGCCCACCAGCGGCAGCGTGGTCATCGAGGGGCAGGACGTGGCGGAGTTGTCCGACCGCCAGCTGTCCGCCCTGCGCGGGAGGCGCCTGGGTTTCGTCTTCCAGCACTTCCACCTGACGGACGGACTCACCGCGGCGGAGAACGTGGCGACCGGCCTGCTGTACGCCGGTGTGCCCAGGAAGTACCGCAAGAAACTGGCCGAGGAGGCCCTGGCCCGGGTCGGACTTGCCCGCCGGGCCGGCCATCTGCCGGGGCAGCTCTCCGGAGGGGAGCGCCAACGGGTCGCCATAGCCCGCGCGGTCGTCCATGAGCCGGCTCTGGTCCTCGCCGACGAGCCGACCGGCGCACTCGACACCGCCAACGGCGCCGCGGCGCTCGCCCTGTTGACCGAACTCAACGCGGCGGGCACCACGATCGCGCTCATCACCCACGACCGTGACATCGCCGACCAGTTGCCACGCAGGGTTCAGATGCGTGACGGTCGCCTGGTCGCGGACACCGCACTGACCGGAAGCCGCCCGTCATGACCGCCCCCGTCAAGCCGTCCCGCCCCGCGCTGCGGCGCTCTTCCCGGCGTGCCGAAGACAAGATCAAGCCGGTACGTCTCGCCTTTCTCGACCTGTTGGGCCTGGGGCTCCTCGGCCTGCGCACCCGCAAGATGCGCGCCGCGCTGTCGGCGCTCGGCATCTCGATCGGCGTCGCCACGATGGTGGTGGTGACGGGAATCCCGGCCTCCAGTCAACGGGCGCTGATGGACGAGATCTCGGCGCTGGGGTCCAACATGCTGCGGGTGCAGCCGTATCCGGGACAGCAGGGACCGCCGGTCAGGCTGCCCGAGGAATCGGTCGCCATGGTGCGCCGCATCCAACCGGTCACCGAGGCGAGCGCGGTGGCCAACACCCATGCCGCGGTCCAGCGGTCCGACCGCATCGGTGATGACGACTATTCCGGTACCGGACTCAGCGTGCTCGCGGCCCGACGCGACCTGCTGAGCGTGGTGGGCGGAAAAGTCTTCTCGGGAAGGTTCTTCAGCGCCGCCGATGAGCAGTTCCCCACGGCCGTACTGGGCTACCGGGCCGCCAGCAGCCTCGGCATCGGGGAAATCCCCGAGAACGGCCCGGCTCCACAGATACAGATCAACAAGTCGTGGTTCACCGTGATCGGCGTCCTGCATTCCATACCGCTGGCCAACGATCTCGACAACGCCGTACTGACGGGATGGCCGGCCGCCAAGAAGACACTGCGCTTCGGGGGAAACCCCACGGTGATCTACGTCAAGGCACGTGAGGCCCATCTGGAGGACGTACGGAGCGTACTCCCCGCCACCGTGTTCCCCGAGCAGCCCGGACAGGTCCAGGTCAGCCGCCCGTCCGACGCCCTGGCGGCCAAGCGCGCCACGCAGAACACCTTCTCCTCCCTCTTCCTGGGCCTGGCCGGTGTCGCCCTGCTGGTCGGCGGAATCGGCGTGGCCAACACCATGGTCATCTCGGTCCTGGAGCGCCGGAGGGACATCGGGCTCCGCCGGGCGCTGGGCGCGACCCGCGGTCAGATACGCATCCAGTTCCTCACCGAGTCCGTGGCGCTGTCGCTGCTCGGCGCCATCGCAGGAGCCCTGTTCGGCGTCCTCGCGAACGTCGGCTACGCGGCCTACCAGGGCTGGCCGACGGTGATCCCTCTGCTCTCGCTCACGGGCGGCTGCCTCGGCGCCGTGCTGATCGGCATGGCGGCCGGTGTCTATCCCTCGGTCCGCGCGGCACGCCTTCCCCCTACGGAGGCGCTGGCGTCGACGTGAGCGTCCGGCCGTGGCCGCGACCGAGCGCCGCGAGCGGTGGAACCACCCGTGGAGCGCGATGGCGGGCCGGCCCGAGGCGATCGGCAGCCGCGGCGCGGCTACTTGTCCCAGATCCTGCGGTAGGACGCGCGGTAGCCCTCGGCGTCCCAGGACAGGGCGCCGCCGCTGTTGGCGGCGGTGCTGATGTGCACCGGTGCGACGTATCCGCTGGTCGGCTTGCCGGCGAAGCCAGCATCGACGGCACGGTGGCGGCGGTGCAGGGAGCCGATGACCTCGCCCGTGGCGGCGTTGAGCGCCGCGAACAAGGTGGTGACGCCGCCGCGCAGGTAGTCGTGGGTGCGGCGCTCGGGCATGCCGCGCATCATCGGCAGCACCGGGGCCGAGCGGTCCAGCGCCTGTATCTGGGACTTCTCGTCGACGCAGAGCACGATGGCGCGCTCGGGCGGATCCAGGTACAGGCCCACCACGTCGCGGACCTTCTCAAT
>NZ_RPDJ01000090.1 GCF_004023625.1 Streptomyces cavernae
TCGGCGAAAGCGAGGTCGCCGCGGTGCTGCGGTGCTCGGTCGGCACGGTGAAGAGCCAGGCGGCACGAGGGCTGGCCAAACTGCGCTCGCACCCGGCGCTCGCCGCCCACAAAACGAAAACGGTGGAGGTCGGGCGGGATGCCCGGTGGGCGCCCCGGACCCGGCGAGCGAGGGCACCGCCACGCCGCCGGCCTCCGGTCGCGGGGACGCGGAAGGAGACGACGCACAGGCGCGGGCCTTGGCCCACGAACGGGGCCAGGGGGCCGTCCGTCCGCTACGGACACAGTTCCAGGGAACTGTGCATCCTCACGGGACGGACCAGGACGGTCGGTGCCGTGAGGATGCGGTCCCCCCTTCCACAACCAGCAGCGCGGTGACGGCGTGGACGTCCTGGCCCCTCGTCACGGCACGCCGTTCGCTGCCGCCGCAGCGCACGACCACGTCGACGAGGAAGCTCTGCGCGGCCCCGAGTCGGCCGCGGCCGGAGCCGGTGTGTCCATAGCCCGACAGGTCCCTGGCTGCCTCGAGCGTCATGCAGTCGCGTCTACGTCGCCGCCTCCGCGCGGGCCTCGCTCGGGGTGAGGCCGAACCTGGCGCGGAAGAGGCGGGCGAAGTGGGCCTGGCTGGGCAACCCCCACCGGTGCGCCACGTCGGCGATCGTGGTCTCCCGCGCCCCCGCGCAGTGAGTTCCTGATGCGCCGTTACCAGGCGCCGTTCCATGATGCGCCGTTCCGGAGACCTGCCGGTCGATGCGACGATCCGCCCCAGGTGCCGTACCGAGATGCCCATGACGACGGCCACCTGCGCGACGCCCAGACATGCAGTGAAGCGTCCGGTGCCCACTCCTTGGTGAGCACTGCCGCTCCACCGGCGTTGCCGACATCGGACGATCCCTCACTCGACGAGTCGGCCGCTCCGGCGCCCGAGTACCACTGACCGCTGCCGCCTTGCGCCACGGACGCCAGGCGCTCGCCGAGGAGGGCGTATGCCGGAGTGCAGCAACCTCGAGGGCCTCGCTTCCCACCGTGAACCCAGCGCCAACCACTGGTGAACTCCGTACAACCAGCTCCGCCCTTCGACGGTCATATCAGGTATCCCGCACTCCGATCGACCGAGTGGGAGCCACCGTGCCACACAGCCGCCGCATCCTGACGTACGCCATCGCAACAGCCGCCGCCGCGGCCACCGCCGGGTTGGTGCTCCCGTCCGGCGCCACCGCTGCCGCACCCCCTACCACAACGAGCGACTTCAACGGCGACGGCTACGCGGACCTCGCCGTCGGCGTCCCCGACGGGACCGTCGGCAGTCAAACCAAGGCCGGGTACGTGAACGTCGTCTGGGGCGGCCCGAAGGGCGTCGGCGCCCACGGGAGCATCCGTGTCACCCAGACCACTCCCGAGGTTCCCGGCACTCCGGAGGCGGGCGACCGCTTCGGCGCATCCGTGGCCCTGACGGACCTCAACGGCGACGGCATCGCGGAACTGCTCGTCGGTGCCCCCGGCGAGGACATCACCGGCCGCGGTGCGGACGCAGGCACGGTCATCGCCGTAGGCGGCGCGAAGGGTGGGCCGGGACCGGGGTCGACGGTCCTCACCGGGCCATCGCCGTCGGCTGCGTACGGCAAATCGGTCACGGCAGCCGACCTGACCGGGGACGGCAACAAGGAGATCGTGATCGGCGGCACGGACAAGGTGGTAGCTCGTGTCGCCCAGGGCGAAGACAGCATGGTCACCACCGTCGTCGCCGCCCCCATGGGCGGCCGCGCCCCCGTCCTGGCCACGGGTGACTTCGACAGCGACGGCGCGGCGGACCTGGCCGTGGCGTACTGGACCGCGGGCAACCCCACCACGCAGTCTCACGTGCGCCTGTGGAAGTGGGACGCCGACCAGTCCGCATTGGCCAACTTCTGGAACACGGACAACGCCGGCGTGACCGCCCTGGCCGGCGGCGACTTCGACGGCGACGGCCACGACGACCTGGCGCTCGGCGAATGCCGTGAGATCGCCGACGAGAACATCGACAACCCCTGCGGCCCCGAAGAACTCGCCAAGGGGGGCGCCATTCACATCCACTACCAAAGCCCCTCGGGCGGCTCTTTCGGCAGCCGCGCCCAGACCCTGAACCAGGACACGACGGGCGTCCCGGGCGTGGCCGAGACCGGCGACCGCTTCGGCGCCGCCCTCGCCGTCGCCGACGTCAACCGCGACGGCCGCGACGACCTGATCGCGGGCGCTCCCGGCGAGGCCATCGGAAGCAAAGTGCGTGCGGGCGCCGCCTGGCTGCTCCACGGCGGCGCTCAGGGCCTGCTCAATGCCAACGGCGCTGCCAAGTCCGTCTCCTGGAACCAGGCCACGCCCGGCGTCCCGGGCGTCGCCGAGGCGGGCGACACCTTCGGCGCGGCGGTCAGCACGGGCGACTGCAACGCCGACGGCGTACCGGATGTCACGGTCGGATCCCCTGGCGAGAACGCGTCCCTGGGCGCCGTATGGCTCCTCCCCAGCGGCTCGGCCCGCAACTCGGCGGCCTTCTCACCCCGCTCGCTCGGCCTCCCGTACCTATCCACGGCTCAGAAATACGGCAAGCCGCTGAGCAGCCGCTGAGCTTCTCCTACCGTTCTGGCGCGGGCCCACATCGGTCATCTGCCACGCCAGGACGCGTTGATTGTCGCCTGGGGCCCGCTCCCGACTGCTTCTGTCTCAAGCGGGGGCCGAGCCGCTTTCCGAAGTCTCGGGCTGTTCATCCAACTCGGCGTCCGTCCGCTTCGACGACGGTGCCGTTCTCCAGGATGCGTATCGCTCCTTCAGCCGGCGCCTCGGCTCCGGTCGCAGCGGGCGGGTTGCATAACGTCAAGACGCAGACGAAGCCGAGAAGTACAGCTGTCGATGGCCGTCTGGTGCCTCTGTATCGCTTTTTGTGCTTCGTTCTGGACACGGGCATCCCTCCACTACGTGGAAGTGACGCTGGGTCCGTTCTCGTTTCGCGCGTGGGCGTGGACGTGTCGGCGTCTGAGCACCGCGTAGGCCGCTGCATCGCGCGGCCTCTTGACGATGTCCCGTCACGCCGGAGCCGGACGCTGGAGATGATTGGGATGTGTGTCAACGGAGCTACTGTGGGTAGTGCCGCGGTGTACGGGTGAAGCGTGCGCAGCGGACTCGGCAGTGATCGACTTCCCTGGCTGGAAAGCGAATAGGGCGTTGGATACTCCTGTACCTCGAGAGCGGAGCAGTATCTCGGAACCAGTGATCACGAGGAGGTCGATCCTGGTCTTCTGGGTGGTCTTCGTGCTTGCCATGCTCGCCTCCCCCATCGCTGCTGTCTACGAAGCGATTCTCGGCGGGGCAGGGATGCTCGCAGGCGCGGTCGTAGTGTGGCGAAGTGGTCACCGTCGTGGACGTCTCCCCCTTGCAGCGTTCGCGGGTATCGCAGCCGGGTGTCTTCCCTACTTCGCTCTCGCGGCTGTACAACTCCGTTTCTGACTGCCGCCCGCATGCGCGAGCAGGATGCGGCGCCCGCCGCAACCGAGGAATTTGAGGGGGATCGCCGAGGTAAGCCCAAAAGGGGCCACGGGATGATCTTGGAGCCCTGAGCGCCCGGCCCGTCACCCGTTCGCCTGGGCTTCTGCCCCCTCTCGCCGCCAGCCGGAGTTCATGCCCCTCAGCCCGAACCGAACAATCACGTTCGGGAAGTGGATGGTTTCTCAGACGGCCGTTTGCCGAGGCGGGAGTTCGCCGCGGAGGAGCGCGGTACCCAACGGGGTGAGGGAATGTATGACCTGGGTGCCGGCACGTTGGCTGTGCGCGAGGTTGACCCCTCTCAGGGCAGCGACGTGTTCGCTCGCCGAGGGGGCGGAGATATGCAGCCGCTGAGCGAGTTCTCCGGTGGTCGCGGTGGTGTCCAGGGCGGCCAGCACGCGCGCGCGGGTCCGGCCGAGCAAGGTGGCCAAAGCCTCGGCTCGGCGGTCGCGGGTGACCGCCGGTGCCCAGGTCGGGGGGTGGGCGACCGGGTAGGCCAGGACTTGCGGCAGAGCGGGATCGGCCAGGGCGATCGGCGTGTTCCAGCAGAAATGCGAGGGAATCAGTCGCACGCCCTGTCCGCCGAGATGCAGATCCCGGTCCTCCGGGTAGCGCACGTGCAGCACAGGCGGCCGCCAGTCCATCAGTGGGCGGAAGGAATCCAGCAGCCCGTGAACGCCGCTATCACTCAGGACGCGTGCCCGCAGGGCCCGGTCGGCCTCAGTGGTCCTGGCCATCCCGGTCCACTCAGGCCTGACGATCGTGCGGTGCACCAGCCGAAATGCCGTCGCGACCTCGTCCATCCGGTCTCGTTCGCCCCGGGCGAGAGTATGTGCCCAGCGCGGCAGCGGGTGGGTGTCGGCCAACCGGTCCATCTCCCGGCGTACCTGCACCTGCGGGGTGGCATGCAATGCCTCCAGCGCGGCTTCCAAGCCGTCGGCCGAAGCGCCCGGCGTCAGGAAGTCGGGCCAGTAGCCCGCCGAAGCGGGGGCCAGGGCGGAGAGCATCCGAACCGGGCCCGCCAGGCGATCCTCGGCCAGCCTGGCACGGGCGCTGCGCCGCCAGGAGGCGAAAACCGGCAGTCCGCGCCGCGGCGCGGTCAACTGATGCAGGCTCAGCAAGGTCTCCCAGACCGGATCCGGCTCCCGGGCCAGACGAACACGGGCCAGGTCCCCCTCCGTGAAATGAATGCGCAGCACCTCGCCTCCCCATGTGGCCGTCACCGATGAGACGCGCTCTCCGGCCCGTGTGTATGAGTGACGCAGGCTGCCCATCACCGAAACGAACTCGAGGGCGCGGACAGCCACGCTCGCCGACCCTGCGGCGCACGCGGCGGAGAACCACCGCTGCGGACGCACCCGAGCGGAACCAATGGGCCATACGGTCCGGCAGCCCTCGGCCCGTCCAGGGCCGTCACCCGGAGAGCCGTAGTCCCACTCCCGGCTCCCAAAAGGCCTGCGAGTCGTGCCCTCACCAGCCGTAAGAGGATCTCTGGGCCGTGGACCCGCGCCCGGACGGCGCACGCACGCCGGAACACCACCGCGCCCCTCCCCCAGCACCGGAAAAGCCACACCGCATAGAAGAGAGTCCCCGTCAGCAGCGCAGACGGGGACTCATGGACAATCGAGGCTTATGGCCTTTCGTTCCACACAGGTCAGGCTCGACGCCCGGCGTATTCGACATCGGGCTCCGCTACCGTGTAGACCCGTCCGGTCAGTTGCGAGCGCTCCAACCTTCCGGTTTCACTTACGAGCTGGTTCGCCGAATTTCAGCAGCGCCGCAGACCATGCGCGCTTGGATTGGCATCGAACGAGCTAGACGTATACACCCAGTCTGCGGGCACATATCCCCACCCTCCCAACTCTGGATCAGTGACCCAATCCGGAAAGGTGTGGTACCAGGTGGTATTGCCGCCCCCGTGGAGTCCGCCAGTGGTCCAGCAGTCGAACCAACTGAAATTCGTTTGTAGTTGTCCCGTGATGGGGGCTTCATGGTAGGCGCCATGGCGTGTGATGACCGGCGCCGCATTCCCACAGTACAACCGGCCGTTCGCCCGAACCCCGCACTCAGCAGCCGGTGCCGCACTCGCCGCCGGAGCGGCAGCCAGACCGCCCACCGTTAGGGCAAGGGCTGCCGTCGAAAGGGCTAAATACTTCCTGATCCTGCTCATCCACCTACCACTTCTGTGAATATGACCAACCTGCGCGACGGAATTCCAACCATCCTGCAGCCAATCGGTCATCCGGTCTTCTTCCGCGACGAGTCTGCAGGACCTTCAGACGTTGCGCGCGGCTTTTCGGGCTGAGCCGAAAAGCCCTGCAGCATCGCGGTCAGCCCCGTGTGCGGCTGCGGATGTACACCGACTGCGGCCAGTTCTTGAGGAGGCGGATCCCCGCCGGAGCCGGCGCCGCCTGCCACGTAGACAGGCGTGAGCCGCCACTACGGAGAGGGCGGCGGACCCGGCTGCGTCCGGCACAAACCTTCCCCCGCTTACCATCATCGCCAGGGAACACAGGCGATCCAGAATGACGGAAGAAGAATTCTGGGGCCTCATCGACCTGCTGGACGGCACAGCAAACGAAGAGACCGTTGTCTCGTTTACCAAGCGCCTCAGCCAAGAGAGCGAAGACCGCATCGCGCGATGTTACCCGATCCGCTTGAGGAGGGCCGGTTGGTCTCGGCCGAGTCGATCGCGATCACGAGTCGCGGGCGTCCGTCGACCTTGACGATGAGATATTCGTCGTTGGGCACGGTGAACGTCAGGGTGGGGCCGCTGACCGACCCGCCCAGATTCAGCTTCGCCGGGCTGATGCTGTAGGCGCCGATGCTCGTATTGTTGATCTTCGTGACGGCGAGAGTCGCTGATCCGGAGCCCATCGCGAACTGGGCGATGTCGTATCCGTGGTACCGGGTCACCGGCACCTCGCGACCGTTGACGGTCAGGCGGTAATCCGCGGACCTCTCATAGATCGACTGAACAGGGTAGACGTCGATCGGTGCCGGTGCCGCATGCGCCGGCGTGGGGAACCCCACCATTGCGGTGACGATCGTGAGTAACGCGGCCATGACGACAAGCACGCCGTCGACCCGGGAAGAGGGCGGAGAAGCGCCGAAGCGCGGCTGGCCAGAAGGGGGCGGTTCGGCGAAGGCGGGCAGGGTCATCGTGCTCTGCCGTCCCGTGCGGCGGATCTGTGAGGGAAGCGCGCCGCGAGAACATCGGCCTCTGCTGGAAGGTGAAGAACTGACGCACCGCCGGGGTTGCCATTCGGAGAAATCAACGCCGGTGCCGTCGTTACCCAGGCACGAGTGCCTCGTGCCCAGGTCTTCAGTGCCCGCTGCAGGGACATCCCGTCGATGCCAAGGGCGGGCCTGACAGGACAGCCGGCGCGCCTCCCGACACAAGCCGTGACAGGAGATAGCTGAACTCTTGCACACTCATCCCTTCATATCAGCTGACGAGAAATTCCAGCCCTGGATCTGAAGCCACGATGCCGCGAACGGGTGCTCATTCCACAGTGCGAAGCGATGCTCACTGCTGCTCACCGCTGCTCACAGTCGAGATGCCAAAGTTCGCCGCAAGATCTCGGCAGTCCTCCATGGACAGGGCGGCCGAAGAGAGCTTTGAGGAGGCCGGGCGGCTGCTGGGCAAGGTCGATACGGCAGCTGAGGCAGTGGCGGCCGTCCTTGGGCGGGGCATCGTTGTGGCGGATACCCGGTTCCCCGGTGAGAAGCTATGTCTGATGACGACATGCCACGGCCTCGCCTGAGCGAGGATCGCGTTGGGTGTCGACAGCCGGTTCAACCGCCCGCGATCGTAATCGGGTCGCTGCCGTTCTGGGCTCGCTGATACATATGTGCGATGGCAGGCGACGACTCCGGTGAGTTTCAGGCAGGGCAGTCGGGACTCATCGTGACGGTCCCCGAGGCAGAACCTGCTGTTCGAGCGTGGCGTGACCGGCTGGATCCTTCAGCCCCTGCGGGTGTTCCGGCCCATGTCACCGTCCTCTTCCCATTTCTCCACGAGAGCCTCATCGACGACGGTGCTTACGCTGCCATCGGAGAAGTGATCGGGCGTCACCGGCCCTTCGATGCCCGGTTCGAGCGCTGCGGGCGATTCCCGGGGATCTTGTATCTCGTTCCCGACCCGGACCTCCCGTTCCGCCAGCTCACCCAGGCGGTCGCGGAGCGGTGGCCGGAGACCCCACCGTTCGGCGGGCAGTTCGACGAGGTCGTTCCGCATCTGACCATCGCCCAGGGGCAAGGCGATGCCGTGCTGAAGGAGGCCGAGGCCGACCTTCGCGGCTGGCTTCCCGTCACTGCCCGTGTGTCGTCGGTCGATCTGATGGTCTATGACGGAACAAGGTGGCAGCAGCGGGCGTCGTTCGCGCTCCGGTGATTCCTTTGCAGGTGATCGGTCAGCCGCCGCTCTGCTGGGCATTGGTGTGGGCCAGGCGGTAGGAGTCGCTGCCGGTTTCGATGATGTTGCCGCCGAAGCCCGGGCCGCAGCCCAGGACACCACCGCGGGCTGACCGCGCACCAGGCCCCTTCCGCCATAGGTGCCGCATTCGCCGGCCGCCAGACTCCGTCAGGGTGGAACCGAGCACGAACGGCCTTGACGGAGTCTGGCGGCCGGCCATCATCACGGCGTCAACGACGGCTCAGTCACGATGCCCGGTTCGACGCTCGTAGTCAGCGAAGCCGTCCTCGACCGTCGGCAGTACAAGGTCCACCCGGAAGTAGGGCACGCTCCACAGCGGACTGTCGCGAAGACCCTCGAACAGATCGGACCACGAGGTCAGGTCGTTGGTCGTCGCCACGAGAACATCGGACGGAGCGGCGGCCCATGCTTCTGCGTCGAACCACCGGACCTGGACAGTGTCGTGTTCGTCCAGCAGCGGTTGCACATGATCGGCGATGATCTGCTGACGCTCAGGACGCCCCAGCGCGAGCCACGAAGGCAAAGCCGTGAGGTGCACGAATATGGTGAACCGCGGCTGCGGTTGGATGGCAGTCATAGTCCCATTGTGGATCAACCAACGTCGGCGAACAGGTCATGTCCCTTGTCGTGCAACGCCGTTGCGTTTAGCCCCTGTTGGCGTCGTCAAATCCGTCTTGCGTGATCATCTCGAAGTGGAGGGTGTACGGCTGTGCTGTCCTTGGATGCTTGCCGGCGGTGAAGGTGTACTTGCTGTTGCGTTTGCGGACGTGTGCCTTCAGCCGCTGGCGTTGCCGTGTGGGTAGGAGGCCGTGCTCGTGGGCGGGGTAGCGCTCGGCATCCAGGAGACTGGTCATCAGCCGCCACAACTCAGTGCGGCGGGTGTCGTCACCCAGCGTGACGGTCATCCAGGCTTCGACGATCCGGACCTCCAGTCGTCCGTAACCGCGCCCCGCCTTGTATTTCCCGGCGCAGACGGCAGTCAGGTACGAGCCGTCCGGCAGCGGGCGGCGCACCGCCGGACGCCGCTTGCGAGTCGAGCGCAGCAGGAAGGACGCGCCGGTATCCGTCACCGTCTGAAGGAAGTCGAAGGCGTCGTAGTAGGCGTCGGCCAGCAGCACCATCGAGGCGTCCAGGTGGTCCAGGAGACGGCGTGCGTAACCGAGCTCGCCGGTCGTGTCGGGGCCGAATGCGGCTCCGAGGAGTGCGCGGGTGCCGCACTCGACGAGCGCCACCAGGCGCAGCAGGGTTAGCCGAACTC
Source organism: Streptomyces cavernae (assembly GCF_004023625.1). GTDB lineage: Bacteria > Actinomycetota > Actinomycetes > Streptomycetales > Streptomycetaceae > Streptomyces > Streptomyces cavernae. The sequence continues at coordinate 9,209 of NZ_RPDJ01000090.1, forward strand.
GAGCACCTGACCTCTGTGCTTGGGGAAGCGCCACGTCACCGCCTTCTCGTCGGGAATGCTCAGGGTGGTGCCGTCCACCGCGACCACCCGCAAGCCGTGCCAGAAGGAGCCGGCCTGCGCTCGGGCGGCCACCGGGCCGGCCAGGACCTCGAACAAGCGACGCAGCGGAGCGCTGCCCACGCGGCGGCGGGCCCGCGACAATGAGGACGCGCACGGTCGCGCCACCGCAGTCCCACGCAGTCCCGCGCACAGTTTGTCCCACACCGCCTGGTAGGACGAGCGCTCGAAGAAGGCGAGGGCGAGCACGAAGTACACCACCACCCGCGCCGGCAGCAGCCGCACGCGCCGCTCACGCGAGCCCGTCTCCTCAAGGACCGCGTCGACCAGCTGTGGGTCAACGACTTGGGTCAACTCGCCCAGATGGCCGGGGGCGTACACATCGTGAGCCGACGCCAGGGGCGGCGGAGTGGCAGAATGACGCAGCAACGGGACCTCCGGTACGACGATCTCTGGGCTCGACACCACAGGGATCTACCAGGGGTCCCGTCCTCTCGTTCAGCGACTTGACAAAGCATCAGCCCGCATAAAGCAACGGTGTTGCCTTGTCGTGGTGTAGCCGATCAATCGGCGGTCGTGTTGGTGGTGTTGGGTAGCGCGGGGGCGCTTTCGGGGCGCTCGGCGGGGTAGAGCTGGTCCATGCTTCCCTCGGGCAGGTAGCGGCAGGGGAAGGCGATCCACTCGTCGTGCAGTTCGAAGAGCACGGCAGTGACGAGTCGCAGGAGGGCGCCGTCGTTGGGGAAGACCTGGACGACGTCGGTGCGGCGCTTGACCTCGCGGTTGATCCGCTCCAGCGGGTTGGTGGACTGGATCTTCTTCCAGTGTCGCTCGGGGAAGGCGGTCAGGTCGTCCTTCGCTTCCAGCAGCATGTCTTTGACCTTGGGGAACTGCTTGCCGAGCATGTCGGCGACGGTGTCGAGCTGGGTGCGGACCGCGTCGGCGGTGGGCTGGGCGAAGATTGCGCGGATCGTGGCGGCGGCCATCTCGGCCGCTTCCTTGTTGATCACGCCGAACACGTTGCGCAGGAAGTGAACCCTGCAGCGCTGGTAGGCGGCCCCGAGCCTGACCTTGCGGATGGCCTTGACCCCAGCACCTCCCGGCCGCCGTCCTCGGTGATGCCGGTGGCGATCACCACGGCCCGGGAGACGATCTGGTGCTCGACCCTGGCCTTGCAGTAGGCCGCGTCGAGGTAGACGTACGGGAAGCGATGCACGACCGGGCGGGTGGGAGGAGTGCGGCGGCGGGCGGTGTGCAGGCCGGGGGTGGGGTGAAGGAGCCGGTGTCGATCAGGCGGCGGGTGCGGAGGGCGAGGTCGCGGCTACCGCCTGCAGGCGTGGGCTTGTCTGGGTGGTGGCGGGAGTGCGGCGGGGGCAGAGCAGGATGTGCGGGATGCGGCACCAGGCGCTGCCGTCGCCATGCGGGAGGGCGATGCCGCCGCTGAGATGCCAGCGGTAGGTGTCGGGGACTTGGTCGGCCGCCAGTTCTGTGGGGTGCAGGGCGATGGGGCGTTGGTCGGCGCGCTGGTAGACGTCGATGCGATTGCCGCACTGGCGGCAGCAGCCGCTGTGGCCGGCGCGCAGCAGGCGGCTGGCGCTGGTGGCGGACACGCGTAGTGGGCGGGATGGGTGCGCGGTGCGGAGGCTGCCGTCCCAGTGGCGGTCGCTGGAGGGGGTGTTGGGGCGCATGGCCCGGACGGTGCCAGGCGGCGCGTCACGATGGCAGGGACGGCGAGGGCTGCATCCCTCGGCCGGCGCAGCGAAACCGAATGCGCGCACGCTCCGGCGAGCGGGCGTTCGGTGCATGCTCGCCGGTTCGGGTGATTTCAGTGCGGGCGCGCAGGTGGGGTCAGGAGTCCTTCGGCCGGGGCGGGTTGTGGTCGTTGCAGAGGGTGCCGAGAAGGTGCTCGATCGGTACGTCGAAGGTGTGGGCGAGGGCGTGCCAGGTGGTGACACTTCCGGTGGTGCGGCCGTGTTCGAGGTCGATGAGGGTGCGCCGGGCCAGGCCGCTGCGGCGGGCGAGTTCGTCGAAGGTCCAGCCGCGTTCGTTCCTCAGTCGCGCCAGCGTCACGCGCAGGGCGGTGAGGTCGGGGTCGGGCGGTGTCAGCGCAGGACGAGCAGCAGGCGGTCTTGCGCCCTGTTTGGGCGCCGGCGGGTGCTCAGATCCGCCAGGAGCGGATGCGGTCGGCTGCGTCGTACCCATCGGCGCGGCCGGTGTCGATGTCGCGGGCGAGGTCGATCAGCGCGCCGTAGGGCGGGTCGATGGCCTCGCCTGCGGCGTCCATGTACGACACGACGATCGCGGCGCCGTACAGGGCGTTGCGGGCCGGGAGCGGGCGTAGCCGGATGACGGCGTGCATGAGGGCGGCCGCGCGCCAGGCGTTATCGACGGTGATGCCGACCTGCGGGGTGTTGACGCGGTGGCGGGCGATGGCAGCCACGAGGTTGGAGAAGTCGTGGACTTCAGGGTGCTTGGGCAGGACCTCCGCCTGGCGCTCCAGCAGCCAGCGGATGTCGATGTGGAGCTCCACGTCAGGCCGCCCGCCCCGGGGCTTCGGCAGCGTCCAGGCGGGCGGGGGCGTCGTCGGGGAACGCCGCGTCGAACGCGTCCGCGTTGTCGGCGACGAACTGGCGGAAGACCTCCGCGGCGCCTTCGAGGCGGGGGTCGCGGACCGCGTTGCGTGCGGCCTCGGTGATGAGCGCGGTGACCGTGGTGCCCTCGGTCTCAGCCCGCTCCTGCAACTGCGCGAGGAGGTCCTCGGGGACCCGGATCGTCACTGATTTCGACATACTCCGAACGTACAGCAGGGCGTACAGCACAGGTACGGATTCGACAGAATCACCCCGAAAGAGACTGGCCGGGCCGACGCGGGACCCAGGGACCCAGCCACCCTCCTGAGCCATGTTGACCAGGGAAAACACCGGACCCAGAGACCCAGGTCCGGCCCGCGTGCTGGGTCCGGCTGGCGGCCGTGACACAGATCGGCTGATCAGTGACACAGAAGGCGTATCCACCAGCCAGGACACGGGGTCGATGACACAGGTCGTCGGACTGATCAGTTCGATGCCGGTCGCGTTCCTGAACGCCGGTTTGATCGTTTGGATCATCTGATGGACTACGAGTTCTTGAGCCAGATCCTCGAGCGCGGGGGCACCGAAGCGGTGCAGGCCGCGCTGGAGGACTTCGCCGGCCGGGCGAGCGAGGAGAAGCTGAAAGCGGCCGTGGATCTGGCGTGCCAGGTCATCGCGGACGACACCGCCCGCATCAAGGCCCGCGGGGATCGGCACGCGGACCGATCCGGCTGTGAGCCTCCCTGGCCTTGGGCGCGGCGTTGGGAGTCACGGCTCCAAGCGAGTCAGAAGTGGCCGCCGAACGAGCTCCCCAGGTCCGTCGGCCATGATCCTCCCCGGTGGCGGGAGGAGGCCGGCGTGCGGAGGGGATCGGTGCGTGGGCGCGGGGGAAGCGGGTTCGGGCGGCTGGTCTTCTTCGCGATCTCCTCGGCGCGGTAGAACAGTTCGTCGTCGTCCCGGTGAGCCCGGGCATAGGCGCGTAGGCGGGCGCCGTCCGGGTCGAGGGCGTCGTACCGTTCCCACTGCTCGGTGAACCAGCAGAACGCGGCCTCGTCGCCGTCCCAGACCCAGCCGGTTTCCCGCACGATGGCCCGCCCCACGTCGTGGTAGTCCCGCGCCGCCTCCTGGCACAGGCTCTCCCGGGCGGGGCCGACGGGCAGCCCACGCAGGGCGCCGCGGCAGCTGGCGGCGAAGCCGTCCGGGCCGACACGCTGCGTGGCCCCTTCGAACAGGGCCTCCACCGTCGTCTCCGGGCCGTGGACGGCCAGGTAGTCCGCGATCAGGTCGTCGCGCTGCGCGAGGACGGCCAGCAGCGGGCCGTTACGGGCCTGGAGCCAGCTGGGGAGCGGGTTCTCCTTCGCTGGGCGCAGGGGCAGGTGGGGGTTGGCGAGGTGGAGGCGGAGGAGCGGCGAGGGCTCGCCGTGGTCGTCCCACAGCACGGGCGGCTGCTTCCAGAGATCCTCGACGGTGCGCGAGGTCGGCAGGCAGAACTGGTCGCCGATGACCGAGAGCACAACTTCTTCCAACACCCACAGTAGGTGTGGGTGGCCGGTCCTGCGCAGGAACGTCCCGGCGCGGGCCCGCGCCTCCTCGTCCTCCGCCGTGCAGGCCGCCTTGACGAACCAGAAGCCCACCAAGGTCGAGTCGCGCCGCAGGTGGGGGGAGCCAGCGTACCTCGAGCGGGCCCGCCTACGGGCCGTGCGGTGGCGAGGGGAACCTGTGGCGGGTCGTGCCGGGTGGCCAGGTCCCGCAAAGCTGCCTGCGCCGGCTCTAAAGCGGTGGTGTGGGCCGGGGCGGCGTCGATGCCTTCGAGTGCAGGGACGCCGCCTCACGGCGCGAGCCCGGCGCCCGCTCGATCTCCTCCTCGGAACAGTCCGTGAGAACGACGACCGTGTCCCCGCGGCGGATCTCCACCCGCGGCCGCTGCGGCCGGGACTGCCGCCACGCCACCACCGCCAGCACGAACGACGCCGCACTCCACCCATTCCCCGTCACCAGCTGCAGCACATCAAGCCCCGTGCCCATCTCCCCCGGCCCAGGCACACCACCGCGTACCTCGACCGCGACCGACCGGCGCACCTCAGGATCCGCACGCAACCAGCCCTGCACCGACCGCAACTCCCCCACAGCCGACTCAACCTGCACCTGTAACCGCACCGTCGCCCTCCCCTGACCTCGTGCACCCAACCCCACGACAACGCACAACCGATCAAGAAAACCACTACAGGGCAACACCCCACTGACCAGGCGAACATCCCTGAACAGGCAAAACGCCAGCCGAGCCTGTAGACGCAGCCCCGGGGCCGGCCGAGGCAGTACGACGTCGTTGATCGGGGCTATCGGCCGGGCCGTGTTGGCCAACCTCCTCCCCGAACGGTGCCGCCAGCGCCTGAAGGCCCGCTACCGCAAGACATCCAGCAAGTACCAGTTCCAGCGGGACCAACATCCGCGCACCGTGCAGGCTTACACGCTGGACTTCAAGACGGTCAAGGACGGAGACATTGACGCCGGGCCTGAAGGCTAAGTAGCTGTTGTCGTTCCGAATCTGAGGGCGGTGTTTTCGCTGGTCAGGCATAGGGCCGGTGAATCGGTGGGAGTGGTGGCGTGTTGTGTCGTCGCTCCCCGGGAGGTTGCGGATGCCGTCGGTCG
>NZ_RPDJ01000091.1 GCF_004023625.1 Streptomyces cavernae
CCAAAGCCCGTCTACACCCGATCGAGTCAGAAACCGACGAGACCGTCCTGCCCACCGAACTCACCGCATAGCCTTCAAAACGAGATCACCGAGTGGCCGTCGATACACCACTCCAGCGGACGTGACCCAGGGGCGTGCGCCCAGGCGCGCAGTGCGACCAGCAGAAGCACGCTCTACCGACGTCTTGGGATGAGACAGGCGCAAGCTGCATCCCGCCTCAGCGGTCACCCCATACAGCACCTCAGCCACTTCAACCCCGCCAGCCGCATCGAGACGACGACTCCGTCTCGAAAAACACCGAACAAAGCACTCCTCACGAGAGAAAACGACCTCTCAGTAGGTGTTTTTGATCCTCAGGCTTAGTGAGGAATCGGGCCATCCCGTGGGCGCGGCGAGGTCACCCACGGGATGTACTCACTCGGCGAACTGGGAGGCGAGGTGCCGCTGCGTGATCGGGATGCCGGTCACGCTGTCAGACGCCAGAGGGACGTGGTCTCTGCGCTTCGTGCTGCGTGGAGTGGGTCGGTGGCGTCCTTGGATCGTGGGTGCCGGGGCTTGGCGTCGATCTTGTCGACAACGCGGAGGTGTGCTGCCTGGATGGCGTCGAGCAGTTGCTGGCGTGTCCGGAGGCCGAGGTGTTCTGCCAGGTCGGACAGGATGAGCCAGCCCTCGCCGCCTGGCCTGAGGTGGGTGGATAGGCTGGCGAGGAAGCTGTGGAGCATGGTGCTGTCCGGGTCGTAGACGCCTTGTTCGATGGGGCTGGTCGGATGGGCGGGGAGCCAGGGCGGGTTGCACACGATGAGGTCGGCGCGGCCTTCGGGGAACAAGCCGGGGCTCGACACCTCGATACGGTCGGTCAGTGCGAGCTGGTGGGCGTTCTCCTTGGCGCAGGCCAGGGCGCGTGGGCTGATGTCGGTGGCCACGACGCGGTTGATTCCGCGGCGGGCCAGGACCGCAGCTAGGACCCCGGTTCCCGTGCCGAGATCGAATGCCGTACTGGTGTCGGGATTGCGTAGGGTCGCCGGTGGCAGCGGCGTGTGGGCGACTAGGTCGACGTACTCGCCTCTGACCGGCGCGAACACGCCGTAGTGGGGGTGGATGCGAGTGCCGAGCGCCGGCACATCGACCCCTTTCAGGCGCCACTGGTGAGCGCCGATCACTCCCAGCAGTTCCCGGAGAGAGACCACCATGGGCCCCTTCGGGGGACCGTAGGCTTCAAGGCACGCCTGACGGACGTCGGGAGCCCGTCGCAACGCCAAGATGTGGTCGTCCAGCAGTACCAGGAGTTTTCCGAGCACACGGGCACGGTGACTGTTGCTGCGTCGGTGCAGGTGGAAGGACTCGGTCGGGGACGTGCTGGTCCTGGGCGTTTTGCGGTCGATGCGGCGGCCCATCGCCTTCAGCAGTTGCCTGGCGTTGTGGAAGTCGCCTTGCCAGAGCAGGGCCGTTCCTTCACATGCCTGGCGGTAGGCGTCGTTGGCCTTCATTCGGTCGTCGGCGACGATTGTCCGCCGTGGAAGGGGGGTGGCGTTCTCAGAATGCCAGCGGGCCGACTGGTGGGTGTGGCCTGTGGTCCAGTGGATGGTGGACACCACGTACTCCTCGTGATCGAACGTGCAGGGGCACGAAGAGCACTTCGACGAGGAACAGGCTGAACCCACGTCTGTCCATTGGACAGACGTGTGCGTTGAGGCAGGTGGTCGTTACCGCTCTTGCGTCGAAGCGCGAGAGCGGACGTCCCAGACAACCATGCCGAGCATCAGGGTCAGCCCTTTCGGAGGAATGGCAGCAGGCTCGCACAGGTGTTGCTCGGCTTCCAAACACACAAGCCCGGCCAGGTCAGCGGGCGGGCTTCTTCGTCCAACTGCTGGTGCGGGGGCTTTTGCGGGTGAGACGCCTGGTCATCATGGTGATGAGTGCCCAGTTCAGGTGTGCTTCGGAGTGCTGGGGCAGACGTTCGTAATCGCGTGCGTTGCGGCGGGCGTTCATGCACCAGCCGATCGTGCGCTCGACTTTCCAGCGGCGGGGCAGGACGACAAAGCCCTTGGTGCCCTTGGGCCGGGAGACGATGCGCAGGGTGAGCCAGAGGCGTTCACGGGCCCAGTCCACAAGTTCCCCGGCGTAGCCGCGGTCGGCCCAGACCTGGGTGATCTGCGGCTGGGTGAGACGCAGCCTCCAGAAGACGTCGCGGGCGGCGTCGCGGTCCTGGATGTCGGCGGGCGTCACCGTGATCATCACGGGCAGTCCCAGCGTGTCCACCGTGATATGTCGCTTGCGGCCGTTGATCTTCTTCGCGGCGTCGTAGCCGCGGCTGTTCCTTCCGACGGTGGAGGCGCCCTTGACTGACTGGGAGTCCACGATCAGCGTCACCGGATGCGGGCAACGGCCCTTTCCGGTACGGATCCGGCGGCGGAGCTGGTCACGGATGTAGGTGACGACGTCGGCCCGGTTCCACCTCCAGAAGAACCCGTAGACCGTCTCCCACGGGGGGAAATCCGCAGGCAGAGCCCGCCACTTCGCGCCGTTGTCGACGATGTAGCGGATGCCGTCGACGATCTCCCGCCGTGGCCACTTCTCCGGGTGACCGCCGGTCTTGGTCTGGCAGGCCGGGACGGGCAGCTGGGGTGTATTGACTGAACTAGTATCGATGTTTCCGCAGCTCAGTGACCTATTGAGAGCGCTGGCGTTAGCCGGTGCGTGAAGGATGCTGAAGGACTGAGCCGCGTGGCGGCCTTCGTCGTGCCGCAGATAGGGTGCCTGGAAGCGACCGGCGAAGCTGACGAGCCGTACCAATTCCTCGACCCTGACGGACAGCTCGTAGTACCGGCGGCAGTGTTCTTTGCTGACCTGCAGGCCGCGTCGAAGTCGGCAGCGACGATTCGCTCGTACGGCATGGACCTGCTGCGGTGGTACCGGTTCCTCTGGGCCGTTGACGTGCAGTGGGATCAGGTGACCAGGGCCGAGGCTCGTGACTTCTGCCGGTGGCTGCAGCTTGCCGACAAACCGGTACGCGTGCACTGGCGCCACCAGCGCAGAGGCATCACGGCGCCGATGCTGCCTGCCCCGAGGGTGGAGCCGGGTACGCCGAACCCGGTCACCGGCAGATCTGCGCCGGGCCGGAAATACGCGCCCTCCACCCGGGCCCACTGCGAAACGGTGCTGCGGACCTTCTACGACTTTCACCTCGACGAAGGCACCGGTCCCATCGTCAACCCCTTCCCCCTGGACCGCTCACGCCGCAACGCTCGGGTTCACGCACACCACAATCCGTTGGAGCTGTTCCGTCCCGAACGGCAGGGGCGCTACCGGCCGAAGGTGCCCAAGCGCATCCCCCGGCGGATCCCGGACGAGCTGTTCAACGCGTTGTTCGCCGCGCTGAAGTACAACCGCGACCGGGCCCTGCTCGCGTTCTGGGTCTCCACCGGGGCCCGCGCCGAGGAACTGCTCACCAGCAGGGTGAAGGACGCCTCGCCCGGGCAGCAGCTTGTCGGTGTGGTCCGCAAGGGAACCCGCGCCTACCAGCAGATTCCCGCCTCCACGGACGCGTTCGTCTGGTTGCGACTGGCTCAGGAGGAAGCCTGGCGCAAGGGGGCACCCCGCGGACGCCACCACAGTCTGTGGTGGACCCTTCGACGCCCCTGGCGGCCGCTGAACTACCACGCCGCCCGGGCCATGTTGAACCGCGCCAACGACCTGCTCGGGTCGAACTGGACCCTGCACGACCTGCGGCATACCGCTGCCTACCGAATGGCCCGCGACCCACAGATGTCGCTGACCGACGTCCAGTGGGTCCTCGGACACGCGCATCTGTCCACCACGGAGATCTACCTGGCTGCGAGCCAGGAGGAGATCATCGAGCAGGTCCTCACCCACCACGCCCGCCGGGCACAGCAACCGGCGAAGCCGCCGGCGCCCGCCCCGGGCTACAACCCAGCCTCGCTGAACACCCTGTTTGGAAAATTCCCGTGACCACCGCGCCAACGACTGCTTCCCAACCAGCCCAGGCGGGAAGCCATGCCTCCCAATCTCACGGCGAGGCGGCCCGGAGGCTGCTCTCGCAGTTCCCGCCGCGGCCGCGGCCCTCCGCATGGGCCGCAACCGAGGAGACCCGTGAGGCGGTCCTGGCCAGGATCGACCGACCGCCGTTGAGAGCACGCGTCAAAACGACGCACGAAAACCGTTGGTACGGCGCCCGCAAGATCCTCAGCTGGCTCGAAACCTTCCCCGGGGCGACGTGGCAGGAGCGATGGCAGGCCACCCCGGCGAACACGCTGGGCCTGAAATGGACCGACGTGGTGCTGCCCTGGCTGGCCGAGCGCGGAGAGAGTGCCCGGGTGGAAACACTTCGAAGCGGGTTGCTCTGCCTTTTCGTCGCAGACGTCATCCGCCCCGACCTGCCGTTCTTGCTGCGGATCGTCCAGACCCGCTACTGGCGTGAGGCCGTGGTTGAGCACCGCGACCCAGCGGGATTCGCCCGGATCGAAGAATCCGCCGACCCGGTCGTGCTGTCCTCCAGACCGGGGCTAAAGGTTTGCACCCAGATCGCGATGATCCTCCTCGCCAAGGGCGGTGGAGTCAGTGACATCACCGTCGGTTACTGCATCGAACTGCGGCAGGCCGAGACCGTCGCCCTAGAGAAGAGGGGTGGTGACAGCCGGTTCCTGTTCTATTCCCTCCTCAAGGACACGGGGCAGTTCCCGCCGGACGCTCCTGCCACCCTGCGGGCACTGACTGTGTTCTCCGGGCAGTTCACCCCCGGTGAGCTGGTCGACCGCTATCAACTCGAATGCCGGCCGGTCCGCGATCTCATCGTTGACTACCTCTCCGAACGCCAATCGGCCTTGGACTACGCCAGTTTCGAAGACCTCGCGCGCGTGCTCGCCCTGCACTTCTGGAAGAACCTGGAGACCCACCATCCCGGCATCTCCTCCCTTTACCTGGACCGCAGCGTTGCAAAGGCATGGAAGGAGCGGCTCCGCACCAAGACCGCTCGCCGCCGGATGCCCGACGGCACCATGGTCGAGGTGACGTCCCCCCGGGCCAGCTATGCATCCCTCCTGGGCTTCGTCCGTGCGTTCTACCTCGACATTGCACAGTGGGCTCTGGAAGAACCGACCAGGTGGGGACCGTGGGCGGCCCCCAGCCCGATCAGCGGAAATGAGATCACTTACAAGAAGGACATCCGACGCCGCAAGGCGCGGATGGATCAGCGCACCCGAGAACGCCTGCCCGTACTGCCGGCGCTGGTCGCCGCCGCGGAGAACCGTCTCCAGGAGGCACGGACCCGTCTGGAAGCCGTCCGCCAAGCACCCGGCGGCGGCGTCTTCACGGTCCTCGGCGAGACCTTCACCAAGGCCGCCAAGTCGACGCGGCTCGACGTCAGCGGTTCTGCCTGCGCTTATGACACGTCGGGCCGCCGGCACCACTTCGCTCTGGCCGAGCACCGCGCGTTCTGGGGCTGGGCGGCGATCGAGTTCCTGCGGCACACAGGGGTCCGGATCGAGGAGATGCTGGAGTGCAGTCACCACAGCATCACCCAGTACACCCTCCCCTCGACCGGCGAGCTCATCCCGCTTCTGCAGATCGCCCCGTCCAAGACCGACGAGGAGCGGCTCCTGGTTGTGAGCCCGGAGCTCGCCGATGTACTCAGCGCGATCGTCAGCCGGGTCCGTGAGGCCAGCGGGGCCATCCCCTTGATCCCCTTCTACGACGGCCTGGAGAAGATCTGGCATCCGCCAACTCCACTGCTTTTCCAGTGGTCCAGCGGTGGGCAGCGGCGGGCTGTCTCTTCCAAGACCATCCGGAAGGCGATCAACGAGATCCTCCACGCCGCTGGCCTTGTCAACGCGGCCGGGCAGCCTCTGAACTATCAGCCCCACGACTTACGGAGGATCTTCACCACAGAAGCGATCATGAACGGGATGCCGCCCCACATCGCCCAGCTCATCCTCGGCCACAAAAACATCAACACCACCATGGGCTACAAGGACCCTCGGGAATTGCATCAGACGGGTGAGAATCCGCAGGTCGCGAGCTCAGGGCGATGCACTGACGGACTCCAACGCTACTACGAACTAGCCGTCTGAGCAGGCATGTTGCTAGAAAGAACCCATCTGATGCATGATCTGCCCTTCAGGAGGGATGGTCTGGAGTGGTGCATCAGCCGAAGGTGGCCCTGGCCGGGGCAGCTCACATGGAGCTCGTGTCCGGCGTGGTCCAACTGCGTCCGGAGGACGCGATGTTCGACGCGATGCTGCGAGGCTGGAGGGCTCAGCAGAAGTCGCGAGGACTGAAGGACGAGACCATCGAGCCGCGGATGCGGCTGGTCCGCCGATTCCTTGACTATGCGAACGAGTACCCGTGGCAGTGGACGCCGGCCCACATGGACGAGTGGTCGGCCTCGTTGACGGGCGAGAAGCATCTGGCGCCGTCGACGATCCGCAGCTACCAGGGCGACGTCCGGCTGTTCACCGAGTTTCTCATCGACGCCCACTACGGCTGGGGACCGGCCTGCGAGGAAGCCTTCGGCACCCACCCCGTGGCGATTGCTCATGAGTGGAACACTCTCCCTCACCTGCAGGATTACGAGGGAGACCCGGAAGCGAGGCCGTTCACCCGCGAAGAACTGCAGCGTTTTCTCGACTACGCCGACGACCAGGTCGCACGCGCCGTGAAGTCCAAGCGCAAGGGAGCCCTCGCCGCCTACCGCGACGCCACCCTCTTCAAGGTCATCTACGGGTGGGGGCTGCGCCGGACCGAGGCGTCCAAGCTGGACGTCGTCGACTTCGGACGCAATCCGAAGGCTCCCCAGTTCGGCCGGTACGGCACGCTCAACGTCCGCTACGGCAAGGCGAAGAAGGGCCAGCCGCCGCGGCGAAGGAACGTACTGTCGGTGATGGACTGGGCAGTCGAGGCGGTCACCGACTACGTCGAGAACGTGCGGCCGCGGTTCGGCTTCCCCGACCATCCGGCCCTACGGATCACCGAACGCGGCGGACGTCTGCAGCCCGGCTCCATTAATGATCGGTTCGAGGCATACCGAGATGCACTAAAACTCTCAAAAGATCTAGTTCCGCACTCAATTAGACATTCGTACGTCACGCATCTGACCGAGGACGGGATCGACCGTCGTTTTATCCAGCAGCAAGTCGGCCACGACTGTGACAGCTCCACGGCCATCTACACGCACGTCAGCGACGACTTCATGAACACTGCCCTGCACAAGGCACTGGCCCCGGCGTTCGCCGGAGCCTGACGAGGAGGGATCCGGCGATGGCCGCCAAGCTCGACTACCACTGGCACCTGCGCAAAGTCATGGCCGACCGCGGGATGTTCTCCACCACCGACCTCCTCCCGCCACTGAAGGAGCGTGGCATCACGCTGTCCACGAGCCAGGTCTACCGGCTCGTCGTTGAGCGACCGGAGCGACTGAGTCTGAAGATCCTCATGGCCCTCCTCGACATCCTGGACTGCACGATGGACGACCTGATCGAGCCGATCGCCTTGGCCGGGGCGGCGAAGAAGCCGAAGAAGGCTGCCGCAGGTGGGGCCACCGCTTCTGAAGGTGTCGGCGAACTGAGGCCAAGGCGAGCTCGGATCACCGGAGTTGAGCGGTGACCGCACCTGCGATCACCGAAGAAGCTCTCGCCGATCCGGTCGGCTTGATCGTGCGTCTGGTCGGCAACGTCGAGAAACACCTGGACGCCGACCGCATCCGCGGCATCGTCTGCACGCTCGTACGCACACGAGCCGGCCGCCGCAATCTCGCCCAGGCCCTGCACGACAACCCCTCGCTGCTGCGGACCGGCAAGCCACCCGCGCCGTTCCGCGTCGCCAAGCTGCTGATGGCCCTGCACGAAGCGGGCGCCCAGGACACCGCTCTGCCCCGCTGCGGCGAGTGCGGACGCCCGCGCCCCTACGTCGGCAGCCGCTTGGGCGGACGATGGGGATGCTCACCCTGCTTCGACAGACCCGCCCTCTGCGCGGGCTGCCACCAGCAGCGGCGAGTCGTCAGCCGCGACCGCCACGGCCATCCCCGATGCGCCAAATGCCCCGACACCGGCGGCGATCCGGTCAAGGAACTCACCCAGCTGATCACCGGACTCGACCCCACGCTCGACGCAGACACTGTCCGGACCGCTCTTGAGCGGGCCACGAACCGTCCCGCCGGGCAGCGTCGACTCGCCTGGGCCGTGATCGACCGTCCCGAGCTGCTGACCAGCGCCGGGCACGAGGCACCCACTCCGGCAATGCTGCGATTCATCGGGGAACTCGTCGCCGCCGGCGCCATCACCGTCGTCAAGCCGGCCTGCCCACGCTGTCACGGAGTGAAAGCGCTGTCGAAACTCCTGGACGGCAAACGGATCTGCCGAGCCTGCTTCGCCAGGCACACGGCCGTCCCCTGCGCACGCTGCGGCGCCGTTCGTGAACCCGCCACGCGGGATGCCGCTGGTCAGCCCCTATTTCCCAACTGCCTGATCCGCGACCCGGTCAACCTGGAAGTCTGCGTCGGCTGCGGGCGCCGTCAGCCAGTGGCGGTCCGGCTCGCCGACGGTGTCCGCTGCAACAACTGCAGGCCGAAGGAGATCAGAGCGTGCGGGCACTGCGGCCGCGCCGCCCCTTGCGAGGTCTCCCGGGCCACCGGGCAACCCTGGTGCGAACGCTGCCAGCAACGCTGGGCCACCTGCAGCGACTGCGGCACTATCGCCCAGGCCCGCGGCGGCACCTGGGAGGAACCGTTGTGCGCGAAGTGCACCAACCCCGACCCCGACTTTTGGGGACGCTGTCCCGTCTGCGTGACTACCTGCCAGCTCAGCCCCCGCCCCTGTCAGAGATGCGTCCTGGACCAGAGGATCCGCGACCTCCTCGGTGACGGCACCGGGGCCGTCGCGCCTGAACTCGCGCCTTTCTACCAGGCATTGACGAGCGCAGAGCGTCCCGACATCGCCTTGGCCTGGATCTCCCGGGCAAAGGCCCGGGACCTGCTGGAACGCATAGGCCGCGACGAGCGCCCTGTCGCCCACGACGTCCTCGACGAACTTCCGCCGGGCAAGGTGCTGGCTCACCTTCGCAGCGTCCTCGTCGCGACGGGGCCCTGCCGCCGCGCGACGAACGGCTCGTCACTCTGGAGAAGTGGATCAATATAACCGTCCAGGCTCGCACGGACCTCGCCGAGCGCCGGATTCTGCACGGTTACGCGGTCTGGCACCACTTGCGTCGGCTCCGCCGCCGGGTCGGCGAACAGCACACCACTCAACTGCAGGACATGAACGTGCGCTGCCACGTCACCGCCGCCGGCAACTTCCTCGCCTGGTTGGCCGGTGAAGATCTCGCCCTGGGCACCTGCACACAAGCCGACCTGGAACGCTGGATGACCGATGCCGCCTTCCGTTACCGCGACGAGACCGGCCACTTCGTCCGCTGGTCCGTACAGCATCGCCATGCCCACGGCCTCACCTGCAGCGCCATCCGCTGGACCGGCCCACAGGGCACCATCGACAGCGAGAAACGCTGGGCCGACGCCAGGCGCCTCCTCAACGACGACACGCTGCCCACCGCGGACCGAGTCGCTGGACTGCTGCTGACCCTCTACGCCCAGAAGATCTCTACCATCAGCCAACTCACCGTCGAGGACGTCGACATCACCGGTGAGACGGTCGCGATTGCCTTTGGAACCTCGCCGGTCATCCTGCCGATGCCGCTTGGCGCCTTGGTCCGCGAGCTCGTTGCGACCCGACGTGGCAAGGCCAAGATCGGCACTCCGGACGACGCCCCTTGGCTCTTCCCCGGAGGACAACCAGGGCGTCCACTCAGCGACAGCCAAGTCGGTCTGCGGCTGCACAAGATCGGCATTCGACCCCAACAGGACCGCTCCACAGCCCTGTTCACCCTCGCCGCCGAACTTCCCGCCGCCATCCTCGCCCGGATGCTCGGCGTCCACATCCAAGTCGCCGTCCAGTGGCAGAAGGCATCCGCCGGGGACTGGGCCGCCTACGCCGCCGACGTCAGCCGTCGCCAACCAACCCAGGAGCCCACGTGACGCACCACCGTGAACAACCAGCGAATCAGGCCGGGATCTCACCGGAACGGGCCGCCGAGATGAACGAAATCATCGGCCGCATCACGCGCTGGGCCGCAAACCGCCAGGACATCGTCGGCCTACTCCTTGTTGGTTCATACGCCCGCAACGCCGCACGCCCCGACTCTGACATCGACATCATCCTGCTCACGACGGACCGGGCTCAGTACTCGGACAACGACTGGGCCAACGAGCTCGCCCTCGGCGAACCGATTCGAACCCAATCGTGGGGGGTTATCACCGAACGGCGCTATGCCACGGCCTCAGGCTTGGAAGTCGAGATCGGCATCGGGTCTCCCGACTGGTCCCAGACGGACCCTGTCGATCCTGGCACACGCCGCGTCATCACCGACGGCGCCCACCCTCTGCACGACCCGGCAGGGGTCCTCGCCTCCGTGATCCGAGCCTGCCGACCGTGACCACCTCGGCAGCCGACGACATGGCTCACGGGGCATTCAGGCAGTTCCAATACCCGACTCCACCATTAGCGGTCTATCCCGAGGAAGCAATCAACGGCCACCGGGCCTTCATCGCCCGCCGCCGGGCACTGCGTCCCAGTGAGGAATACCGCACCCCAACCGATGCAGAGTGGGAGGAGTTCCTTGGCCACTTCGAGCGGAGGAAGGTCGCTCTGGGCGACTGCGGTCGCGCCTACGGCACCAGTTGTCAGCATGAACACAGCTGCGTCCGCTGCCCAGTTCTCCGCGTCGACCCTGCTCAGCGGCTCCGCCTGGAGGAGATCGGCAGCAACCTGCGCGAGCGGGTCGCAGAGGCCGAACGCGAAGGCTGGCTCGGCGAGGCCGAGGGGCTGCGCGTCAGCCTTGCCGCCACCGAGAATAAACTCTCTCAGCTCGATCACCGCCGACGCCGGGCTACGACCATCAACCTCGGGATCCCGACCTTCCGCGAGATCGCGGGCCGCATCTCGTAGTGCAGAGAAGGATCGCCGGCCTCACTTGGCACGCTGCCCGACACGCAGGACGCTCAGATAACGGCGTGATGCTCGGTCGCCCATTCGCGTGCGAATGCGCTCGGCGATGGCGTCGAGCAGAGGCTCACGGACATCCCGGTCGAGTCTCCGATACAGGGACAACGAGCGAAGGTGATCGGCGAAGCCGTCCCCGTTGAACCACTGAACGGTTGGATACCAGCGCACGATCGTCGGGCCGAACAATCCTCCGGGACCGTCGACCAGGCCCCAACCCTCGTCGGTGGTGCGCACCTCATCCTCCAGCGGTGGGTGACCCCAGTCGGGGTTCCCGGGGCAGAACTGCTCGTGCAGATCGGCGGTCTCGGCGTACACCTCCGGCTCTCCCGGCCGACGGACAACGACGTGGCCGAGCAGCGCCATCCAACCTCCGGGAGAAAGCGCGTCGTGCGCGCGCTGCCAGCCGGTCGACGGGTCGACCCAGTGCCACGATTGCGCAGCCACGAGAACATCGAAGCGTCGACCGCGGTCGTCCCACTCCTCAAACGTCGACCTCTCGACGTCGACGTTGCGGAAGGGTGCGAGCCGCTGGCGAGCTAGTGCGGCCATGTCCGCGCCCGGCTCGACGGCGGTCACTGAGCATCCGAGCGCTGCCAGCGAACGCGTCGCCTGACCAGTACCGCAGCCCACCTCCACCACCGACGACCCTTCGTGCAAGCCGGTGACGGCGACAAGGTCCGCGAACAGTTCGTCGGGGTATCCCGGCCGAACCCGGTCGTAGAGCTCCGGGACCTCGTTGAACACTCGGCCGAGGTCGTGGGGATTAGGGGGCATCTTCGGATCATCGGTCACGAGCGCACAAGCTATGGGGCTTGTCCACCAAGACGCCACTTCGTTTACCAGCAGCCGCTGACACGCAATCGACGGTAGTTCAGAGAAGGAACCCCTGCTGCCCGTCCCGGCCTGCCAGACCAAGACCGGCGGACACCCGGAGAAGTGGCCACGGCGGGAGATCGTCGACGGCATCCGCTACATCGTCGACAACGGCGCGAAGTGGCGAGCCCTGCCTGCGGATTTCCCCCCGTGGGAGACGGTCTACGGGTTCTTCTGGCGGTGGAACCGGGCCGGCGTCGTCACCTACATCCGTGACCAGCTCCGCCGGAGGATCCGTACCGGAAAGGGCCGCTGCCCGCAGCCGGTGACCCTGATCGTCGACTCCCAGTCGGTCAAAGGGGCCTCCACCGTTGGCCGGGACAGCCGCGGCTACGACGCCGCGAAGAAGATCAACGGCCGCAAGCGACATATCACCGTGGACACGCTGGGACTGCCCGTGATGATCACGGTGACGCCCGCCGACATCCAGGATCACGAAGGCCTTGGTGGAGGGGGTGCAGGCCGCGGTCCGCAGATTGGAAGCCAGCGCGGCGAGGACCGCACCCGCAGCAACCGCTTCAAGCGCTGAACACTTCGCGAAGAACCCGCTGCAGGCGGTCGCGAGCCGGCAGGTCGGCAACGACAACGACGAAAGGTGGATCAGCGCGCCGGCTAAGACGTGCCTCGCGCCTGGTCGCGGCTGGCGACCACCAGGTATCCATCGCTCTCGGGGGCGAAGGTGGTGGACTGCACCGTGAGCCCGACGCTCCGCAACTGCGCCACGAGGTCCTCGTACCGGTAGGGCCAGATGGACAACCGCTCTGAGCAGGCTCGCACTGCCCCATCCGGCTCGATCTGGGCGACCACGATCTCGAGGAAGTGTTCCTGCTCCCAGCGCTGCTCGATCTGCCAGTAGTAGCTGACGACCGCATCGCGGTCGTTGCGGCGGATGAGTCGATCGCGGACGTCTACCCGTGAGCCGGCGGAGCGCACGACCTCCCAGTTGCGTGAGTGGAGCACGAGACGTCCACCCGGATTCAGCAGTCGCGACATCGCTTCCAGTGCGGTCAGGCGCCCGGCTGCGCCCTCGGCGTGCCCGAGCGAGTTGCCGACGCAGAACACCAGATCGAACGTGGAGTCCTCCAGGTGGTCGGGCAGCTCGTCCCAGCTCGCGCGGAGGGCTCGAAGCGAGACACTCTGCTCGTCGGCGGCCTTCTCGGTCCGGCGAACCATCCCATTGCTGGCGTCTGCGGCGACCACGTCAAGGCCAAGACTCGCGAGACCGACGGCGAGCTGGCCGGTTCCACACGCGCAGTCGAGGACGCGTGCGTTGGGTGGCAGAGAGCCCACGACATCGCTGTAGTAAACCGCGGCTGCCTTGGCGGGGGTCAACCTGTCGTCCCCGATCAGCCACTCGTATACGTCGGAGAGCTCCCCATAACCAGCCACCGCGATAACCTCCATCACTCGACGACGCGCGGGCTAGACCGCCCTGCGATTCGGACCTTGCGCCTCGCACTGTGCCGGGCCGTGTCAGCGAAGCATTGAGCAGGACCCAACCACTTCCGGCCGCTGAGACTCCACCGGATTTCGTGGGAAACCGCGACACGCCGGACCGACGCAGGTCCCCACTCCACCGGCGCCCCATCGGCCACGATGGGGACCGCGGCCGGCAAGCGCGCGTTCACTGCGGAGCGCTTTGACTGCCTCAACTGGTGGACGCGCCGCAGCCTGCGGTGCTTAGCGGTCGGTTCTTCGAAGGGGCTCGGGAATTCCAGTCGGGGAGCTGGATCCCCCAAGGAACATGGTCGCCTCCGCGTGTGCCAAGTAATGTGACTTCGCATGATCGAATCCGAGATTGAGATCAGCGAGGAGCTGGTCCGCAACCTGCTGCGGGACCAGCATCCGCACTTACTGACTTCGGCTCGTCAAGGTGATGCTGGCTCGTCGAGAGTCAGGCTGGTGCCCGCTATGAAGCCGTCGAGGGTGTCGGCCCGGTACTGGAGGCGTTTGAGCCGGTTGCGGACGAGCGCTTCCAGGCGGTCGAGGGCGACGACGGCGAGGTTGGCCAGGCTGCGTTTGACGTGTGCCCACACGCCCTCGACGGGATTGAGGTCGGGTGAGTAGGCGGGCAG
>NZ_RPDJ01000092.1 GCF_004023625.1 Streptomyces cavernae
CGGTGGACGCGGCGCTGGCGGACCTGAAGAAGGCGGCGGAGGGCACCGACAACGTCCTCTACCCGATGAAGGACGCCCTGCGGGCGCGGGCGACCGTGGGCGAGGTGTGCAACGCGCTACGGGAGGTTTGGGGGACTTATGTGCCCTCGGATGCGTTCTGATCGGGCAGTTAGCCCGTAAGGGTGATCGGGGGCGGAAAGGGCACGTCGCCGGATACGCTCGTGGAGAGTGCTCCTAGAAGGAGGATGCCGTGGCTGTGATGCAGGACGAGATGACGATCGCTGAAGCCGCAGATCGTGTCTCCAGCTGGCTGCCCGGGCACCGCGTGGAGATCCTCATGGGGAGCATGATCGTGACGCCGCCGGCTGATGGTGCACACGTTTTGTCGCTGACTTGGCTCATGGGCGAGTTCCATGACGCGAGGGCACGGCAAGCGGGTGTCAGGTATGGGCAGGCAATCGGCCTGTGGTTGTCTTCCGGACCGGATGACTACGCGATTCCGGACTTCGCGGTCGTCGACGCCGACTTCATGGACGCCGATGTTCGGAAGAACTGCTACGCAGCGAACATCTTCCGGCTCGTGCTGGAGGTGACCTCCAGCAACTGGTCGGACGACAGGATCACCAAGGCCGAGTGCTACGCGCTCTCAGGTATCCCGGCGTACGTCGTCGTGGACCGCAATCACGACGAGGTTCTCGTTCACACCGAGCCGGAGGGCGCCAAGTACCAGCGCATCACGCCCTACAAGCGCGGAGCCACGTTCCCGTTGCCCAGCTGTGTCGGTGTCGCCCTGGAACTCTCGGTCGACCGCCTCCTCGACGGCGACGACTGACCGTCCCACCCTCCGAAACCCGAAGGCGGAGTGTCACACCCCCGTGCGACACTCCGCCTCATGCTCGGTGTCATCGATCTGCCCACGTATCTCGCCGGACTGATCCTGATCGTCCTGCTCCCCGGCCCGAACTCCCTCTACGTGCTCTCCGTCGCCGCCCGCCGAGGCGTCCGCAGCGGGTACACCGCCGCGGCCGGGGTCTGGTGCGGTGACACCGTCCTGATGACCCTGTCCGCGGCCGGGGTCGCCTCGCTGCTCCAGACCAACGCCGTGCTGTTCGGGGTCGTCAAGTACGCGGGCGCCGGGTATCTGAGCTGGCTCGCGGTCGGGATGCTGCGGGCCGCGTGGGGCATGTGGCGGACCCGGCGGGAGCGGACCGAGGAGTCGGGGACGCAGGCCGTGGCGGGGGAGGAACGGCCCTTCCGTCGGGCCTTCGTCGTCAGCCTGCTCAACCCCAAGGCGATCCTGTTCTTCGTCGCCTTCTTCGTGCAGTTCGTCGACCCCGACTACGCGTACCCGGCACTGTCCTTCGTCGTCCTGGGCGTCCTCGCCCAGATCGCCAGCGTCCTCTACCTCACCGCTCTGATATTCAGCGGAACCCGGCTGGCCGCGGCCTTCCGCAGGCGCAGGCGGCTGTCCGCGGGGGCCACCTCGGCCGTCGGGGTGCTCTTCCTCGGGTTCGCGGTGAAGCTGTCGCTCGCCGGGGCCTGAGCGCCTGCGTGCCGGAGCGGCTCGGCGGCTGGCGGTCCGCCGCGATGGGTCGGTCCTGAGCCGGATTCAGGGGGACACGCGAGAGCCTGGGGCGCCGATCACCCGGGCTGTGTAACCGGTCAGCCCGTCCGCCGTCGCCCCCGCCCAGCCCACGTAACCGTCCGGCCGGACGAGGAACACCCCGGCGCCGTACGCCTCGTACGGCGGGATGCGGACGACATGCACGCGCTCCGGAGCCGGTGCGGGCAGCTCCGCCTCCGTACCCACCGCCAGCAACGTCCAGTGCGGCCCCCGGAAGGCATCGAAGAGGCGCAAGCCACCGCGCCGCCCGTCCGGGGCCCGGTCGCCCGCGTGCAACGCATCCTCCGGCAACCCGGTGCGGGTCTCCACGGCCAGTGACGAGCCCCGGTAGCCCAGCCGCAGTTGCCCGGTCGCCTCGCCGCGCCGGACCTGCCCGCGGTGCACCTTCGTGGACAGCCCGAGCGCCTCGGCCGCGACGGGCAGCCGCTCCTCCTCGTACGAGTCCAGCAGCGCCTCCGCCGCCCCCTCGCGAAGTACCGCGGCCAGCTTCCAGCCCAGGTTGTACGCGTCCTGGACGCTGGTGTTGAGGCCCTGACCGCCGGCCGGGGAGTGGACGTGGGCGGCGTCGCCCGAGAGGAAGACCCGGCCCGCCCGGAAGCGGTCCGCCATCGCGGCGCGCGGCCGGAAGTCGGAGGCCCAGCGGACCTCCGTCACGGCGTCGGCCGGGAGGTGGGTGCGCGTGGCGACCAGCTTGCGGATGCCCTCCAGTGAGAGGTCGGGCACGGCTGTCCCGTCCTCGAAGTTCGCCACCAGCTGGAAGTCCTCGACGCCGGCGAGCGGCCAGAGCACCAGGAAGCCCGCACCGTCGGCGGGCGGGAAGACATGCAGGTTCTCGCGATCGAGGCCGGTGACGCGGACGTCCGCCACGAGCGTCGGGTTCGGGTCCACCGTCTCCCCGGTCATCCCGATGCCGAGCAGCCGCCGTACGGTCGAGCGTCCGCCGTCGGCGGCCACGGCGTACCGGGCCCGTACGGGGGCGCCGGTGGTGAAGGTCGCGGTCACCGCTTCCGCGTCCTGCGTGAGCCCGGTGAGTTCCCGCCCGAACGCGACACCTCCGCCCAGGGTGCGCAGCCTCTCGTGGAGGATCTCCTGGGTGCGCCACTGGGGGACCATCCACGGTCCGGCGTAGGGAGCCGCCTCGGTCGGGGGCACCTCGTCGAACATCCGGTGCTCGCCCCGCCGTTCGCCGTTCTGCCAGATGACCCCCACCTGGTAGGAGCCGCCGTGGGCGCGGATCGCGTCCAGCACGCCCAGATCGTCGAAGACCTCCATGGTCCGCGGCTGGATGCCCTTGCCGCGTGAACCGGGGAAGAGGCGGCCGGCCCGCTCGACAAGGAGGCAGCGCACGCCACGCCGGGCCAGATCGCAGGCGAGGACGAGCCCGGTGGGGCCCGCACCCACGATGAGCACATCCGTTTCCTTAACAGTGTTAAATTCCATAGGGAGAGCATGCCCTTAACGTTGTTAAGCTGTCAATCGGGAAAGTTCGGCGGCCCGATAGGTTGGCGCCGTGAGTACGGAACGCAAGACGCCCAGGCTGGACCGCAAACGGGTCGCGGACACGGCCCTGGGACTCCTGAACGAGGTCGGCCTGGAAGGGCTGACGCTGCGTGCCATCGCCAGGGAGCTGGACGTCAAGGCGCCCGCCCTGTACTGGCACTTCAAGGACAAACAGGCGCTGCTGGACGAGATGGCGACGGAGATGATGCGGCGGATGACGGCCGACTACGTGGCGCACTATGCGTCGCACCCGCCGCCGGACGACTGGCGCGAGGCGCTCGCCGCGTCCATGCGCGGACTGCGCGAGCATCTGCTGCGCTACCGCGACGGCGCCAAGGTGTACAGCGGAACGCACTTCACGGACACCTCGTACGCCGCGCCGATGGAACAGCGGCTGCGGCCGCTCATGGCGGCGGGTTTCACCCCGGCGCAGGCGGCCCGCGCCGGGCACATCGCGTACAGCTACACGATCGGCTACGTCATCGAGGAGCAGGCCATGGGCCCCGATCCGCGCAGCGGTGAGGAGGGCTACGACCTGGCGGCCCGCGCCGACCGCCTCGCGGAGTACCCGCTCGCCGCCGAGGCCGGCTGGGAGATCTTCCAGGACCACGACCGCGGTTTCGAGGAGGGCCTGGCGGCGGTCATCGCGGGCATCGAGGCGACGATGCGGGGGAGCGGGGGATGACCGGGGAGAACCAGCACCGCGAGCTGACCGACTTCGTCACCGACCCCGCCGCCCGCCGCGAACTCGCCCGCCGCATAGAGGAGATCGCCGACCTCGTGGGCGAGGCCGACGACATTCTCGGCGAGATCCTGCACGGGGTGCGGCGGGACGAATGACCCGACGCACCCCAACCGCGGTGCGCCGACTGCCATGGGCCAACCCCCGGGTGGGTCAACTGCCGCACCCCAACCGTGGTGCGCCGACTGCCGTGGGTAAACCGTGGTGGGTCAACCGCGGCGCTGCGTCAGCGCCTTGCGGATCCGCGGAGTCAGCGGCTCCTCCACCAGCTTGTTGAGCAGCCAGGCCAGGACCAGCATCGTCAGGACCGTCAGACCGAGGGTCGCGTAGG
The DNA here is from genome assembly GCF_004023625.1 of Streptomyces cavernae. Taxonomy (GTDB): domain Bacteria; phylum Actinomycetota; class Actinomycetes; order Streptomycetales; family Streptomycetaceae; genus Streptomyces; species Streptomyces cavernae. The sequence continues at coordinate 4,198 of NZ_RPDJ01000092.1, forward strand.
ACGGGATGTTCCAGGTCTGGTGGTACAGCTTGATGACGACCCAGCCGAGGTGCTCGTGCACCAGGTAGAAGGGGTACGTCAGCGCGCCCGCGACGGTCAGCCAGCGCCAGTTCGCCCAGTTCAGCCAGCCGAGCGCGATCGCGGCGACGGCAACGAAGCCGAAGGTGACGACGACCATGATCCCGAGCGACGAACGGTAGGAGAAGAACTCCGGGTTGGGCGCGTGCCACAGCCGGTCCACGGCGTTGTACTGGCCGATCAGCCAGCTCACCACCACGATGCCCCAGGCGTACACGTCACGCCGGTCGCGGTGCACCAGGTACAGGCCGATGCCACCGATGAAGTACGGCGCGTACTCGGGCATCAGCACCAGGTCGAGCACGGGCATCCGCGCGCCCTGGGCGATCGTCGCGGCCAGCGTCCAGCACGCGCAGAACAGGATGATGCGCTGCCGGTTCGCCCCTGGCAACACGATGAACAGGGCGAACAAAGCGTAGAAACGCAGCTCCACCCAGAGCGTCCAGTCCACGCCGAGGACCCGGTGCGAGCCCAGTGGTTCCTGGAGCATGGTCATGTTGACCAGCGCCTCGCTCGGCGAGACGGCCGCGTACGTCACCGCGGGCAGGGCGAACACGGCCGTCACGAGGATGACCGCCACCCAGTACGCGGGCATGAGCCGGGAGACGCGCGAGGCGAAGAACGAGCGCAGGGGGCGCCCCCAGCCGCTCATGCAGATCACGAAGCCGCTGATCACGAAGAAGATCTGCACACCCAGCGGGCCGTACGCGAACCACTCGTGCAGCGTGGGGAACTGCGTCTTCGGTGAGGTGCCCCAGGCCTCGGAGATCTCGCCGCCGCGGCCCCCGTAGTGGTAGGCCGCGACCATCAGTGCGGCGACCAGCCGCAAACCGTCGAGCGCACGCAGCCGGGGTGCGTGCGCCCGGGGCACCAGGCGGGGCGGAGCGCCGGCCGTCCCCTCGCCGGCCGGCGCCGCTTCCCGCGCCCCGGGGTCGTGCTTCTGCGCCGTGATGTCGTGTTTCCGCGCCGTTATGTCGTGCTTCTGCGTCGCGGTGCCGTCCGCCGCCGGGGTGGAGTCCGGCGGCGGTGCCTGCACAGGTGCGTTCATCCGATGGTGGCCCTCTTCAATGAGCGTGCGCGGCGCGCGACTCGGCGTACGGCCGCGTTCCGCGGAATGAACGCCAGCTGCGCCGGGACCGCGCCGGGCAGCGCCAGCGAGGTCAGTCGGCGGCGCTTGAAGTAGCGCCAGGTGTGGGTGGTGAGACTGCGCGACAGATACCGCTCGGCGGTCGGTCGCAGATCGGGGTAGATCTTGGACTGCATCGCGTAACCGACGGTCCGCACCAACTCGTTGAGGTCCGCCACGGTCAGGCCCGGCCGCTGTTCCTCGACCGCCGCACGGTCGGTCAGCAGGGGCAGCATGGCGTCCACGACGGTGACGGGGATGCGGTTGCTGTTCTCGTAGGGGGTGAGGCGCTCCAGGAGTGTCTCGGTGCCGATGCGGGCGACCGGGAGACCGTAGAACGCGGACGCGGTGAGCAGAGCGGTGGAGAAGCAGCCGACCACCAGCGCGGGCCGCATCCGCTGGTAGAGCACCTCGGCGAGGACCGGGGTGTCGAGGACGGTGAGGTCGGCGCCGAGCTTGACGGCCTCCTTCTCCAGGGCGCGCGACCAGCGGGCCGGCGCCGAGGGGTGCGGCTTGAACACCACACGGGTATGGCCGAGTTGCACCGCGCCCCGCAACATCCTGACGTGGAGGTCCTCCTCCTCCTCGGCGGTGATGATGCCGAGTGCGGACAGGTACTGGCCGAGCAGGAGCGCCGGTTCGGCGATGTCGGCCAACTCGGCCAACTCGGCCGACTCAGCCGTCTCCGCACCCGTGTCGACGAGTTCCGCGAGCACCTTGGTGAAGGCGTCCGTCGGCACGATCTCCGGCGCCACGCCGAACTCGGTGAGCAGCAGGGGTGTCAGGCCCGGCACCAGATCCAGGTGCAGCAGGCGGTCGATGCGGGTTCCGACCAGCGGGTCGATCTTGTTGCGGGTGGGGCCGTAGCTCATCAGGCCGTCGGCGTAGACGGTGACGGGGGCCCCGTTGAAGATCTGGCACACCCCGAGAGCCGGGTTCACCTGGATCGACTCCACGACCAGCTCGACGGGGTCGTCGCCGAGGTTCCAGGAGAGCCGCAGATACCGTTCCCACAGTGGGACGTCGTCCGGGCGCGGGGTCCAACCGCCGGGGTGGAAGGGGGAGATGGTCGCGTTCCAGGACAGCACGTCGTCGAAGCGGCCCCGCAACCGCTCGAAGCCCGGCATCTCGTCGATGGCGGGCGTGGTCTCCGGCGTGGCGGAGTTGTTGCACACGAGGAGGATGCGCCGGTCCGCCGGGGCGAAGCACTTGGCGTCCAGGGCGGCCGCCAGGGTCGCGGCACCGTAGAGCGTCGAGGCCAGGAAGATCTGCGTCGTCACGCGGCCACTCCCGCGCCCCCGGGACGGCGCCGCAGCCGGCGCAGCCGCGTCGCACGCTGGACGTCCATCGAGTCGAGCGCGTCGTCGAGCACGTCCTGCGGCATGCGCCGCAGCGCGACGGCACTCATGGACTTCAGTTTCCGCGCCACGGGCGGTTCGAACCTTTCGATGGTTCCCAGATGATGGGAAATGATCGCACAATATGTCCGTACGGCCTTCGGGAGGAGTTTGTCCGCCTCCGGGTCCTCGGCGGTTTCCTGTACGACCTGGTCGAATGCCCGAATGAAATCGAGCTGCCGCACATCGCCGATCTGTGTCAGGGAAGACGCTACCCCGCGCCGGTAAAAGACGCCCAACAACCCCACCACACCGAAGGAATCGGCCTCCCGGTGCAGCTTCCAGATCCAGGGCCGGTCCTCCGCGGTGCGCAGCCCGTCGGTGAAGTGCAGCAGGCCCCGGTCGACCAGCCGGCGGTGGTAGATGCCGGCCCAGGCATAGGCGTAGTCCACGGAGGTGGAGCGGTCGGCGGGCAGGATCACATCGCGCGGGCGCATCACGACACCGCGCCGGCCGTGCGGAACCCGGTGCACCGAGCGGGCCCGCGCGGTGCACTGCACATGGTCGGTGCGTACGAAATCACACCCCAACTCCTCGATGGCGGAGAGGAGTTGGGGGTAGTAGCCGGGGGCGAGCCAGTCGTCCCCGTCCAGGAACGTGAGGTACTCGCCGCGTGCCTTGTCGATCCCGGTGTTGCGTGCGGTCGCCAGCCCCCCGTTCTTGTCGTGTCTGACATACACCGCGCCCGGGAGCTCGCGCTCGGCGCGCGCGAGGATGCCCGGGGTCTCGTCGCGCGAGCAGTCGTCGACGAGAATGAATTCGAAGTCCTCGCGCGCGTTGGCGCGGAGGCTCTTCAGGGTGTCGGGCGCGTATTGCTGCACGTTGTAGAACGGCACGATGACGGAGAGCTTGACCACGCCTGTGACGTTAGGCGGCGGCCCGGCATTCGTCTTGACCGGTGGTGAGATGGAAGGTGAACGACGCGTGGCGGAATGGTGAACCAGGCTTTTTTTCGGGTCGATCCCGGCCTGATTCGCCATTCGTCGACGTGCTGTTAACCGTTTGTTGTATTCGGGTTGGGCGGATCCTCGGAATCGCTTCCTAGCGTCGACGACGTGCCAAGTACCTCGAAGTCCCCGCGGGTTGCGGTTCTCGCGGATTCCGACACCCGGTGGAAATGGGGCTCGCTCACCGCGAAGCGCATCGTCTCCGCCGAAAACCACGAATCCGCCGAAGCCACCGAAGCCGCCGAATCCGCTGAAGCCGCCGAATCCGCTGAAGCCGCCGAATCGGCCGAAGCGGACATCCGGCTCGACGGCTTCCTGCTGCGCGGCCGGGCCACCCCCACCGCACGGCAGTTGCAGGAGGTCGGCGTCCGCGCGGACTCCCTGCGCGAGGTGACCGCGGTCGAGTTCCTGCGGACGATGGGCCGCGAGGACAGCGACTACGACGTCGTCGTCCTCGCCCTGGTCGGCGGCGGCGTCCAGGCGATGCTGCACGGCCTCGCCCGGGTGTGGCAGGGGCGTGCCCGGCGGCCCGTGGTCGTCACCGGCTACGTCGGCGTCGTCTACGAGAAGCTCGCCGACGGACTGCTGCTGCGGCACGGCGCGGACCTGGTGCTCGCCAACTCCCGCCAGGACGCGGACCGTTTCCGCGCGGTGTACGAGGGAGTGGGCGCGGACGCCTCCTCGGTCACGGAGGTGGCCCTGCCGTTCCTCGGCGGCACGCCGTACGAGAAGCACGACCCCTACACCGTCGTCTTCGCCGCGCAGCCCTCCGTCCCGGACGGCCGCGCGGACCGCACGTACCTGCTGAACCGGCTGGTGCAGCACGCCCGGCTGCACCCGGACCGCGAGGTACTGCTGAAGCTGCGCTCCAAGCCGGGCGAACACACCACGCACATCGAGGAGTTGCCCTACCAGAAGCTGGCCCAGCGGCTGGACCTGCCGGCCAACTTCCGCCTGGTCTACGGGCACATGGGCGAGGTCCTCGACCGCACCGACCTGCTGGTCACGGTCAGCTCCACGGCCGCCCTGGAGTCCCTGCATCGCCGTGTCCCGACGGTCGTCCTCACCGACCTCGGCGTCCGCGAGGCCCTCGGCAACCACCACTTCGTCGGCTCCGGCTGCCTGGCCTCCTGGGACCAGCTCGACGCCGGTCACCAGCCCACGCCCGACCCGGAGTGGGTGGCCCGGCAGGGCGTCGCCGCCGACGGATCGTACGAGACCGCGTTCGACGCGGCCCGCGCACGGATCGCCGGTCTGCTGGCCGCCGCCGAACTGCCGCCCCTGACCCCGTACTACACACCCGTCACCGCCCCCGGCTACCTGCCCCGCATCCTCGCCCGCCACCACCTCGGCCCGGACGGCAGCCCGCTGCCCGGAGCGCCCGCCTCCGACAAGGAACCGAGCCCGGTACGGCAGATCGTCCGCCGGGCGGCCCGCGGCGCCTACCGCCACGGGGTGCAGCGCGTGGCGCCCGTCATCCGGCGGATGGGGGAGCTGTGAGCAACCCACGTCAAGGAGTACAGCCCATGTCCAACTCACCGGCGGGGGTGCACCGCGTGCTCGCCGTGATCCCCGCGCGCGGCGGCTCCAAGGGCGTCCCCGCAAAGAACCTGGCCCCCGTCGGCGGCGTTCCGCTGGTGGCCCGCGCCGTTCGCGAGTGCCGGGCGACCCGGCTCGTCACCGACGTCGTCGTCTCGACCGACGACCAGGCCATCGCGGCCGTCGCCCGCGAGGCCGGCGCGGAGGTCGTGCTGCGTCCCGCGACGATCGCCGGGGACACCGCCACCTCCGAAGCGGCCGTCCTGCACGCGATGGACACCCACGAGGCCCTGCACGGCGCGCCCGTCGACGCGGTGCTCCTCGTACAGTGCACCAGCCCCTTCCTCGTCCGGGAGGACATCGAGGGCGTGGCCGCCGCCGTCGTCGAGAACGGCGCGGACACGGCGGTGACGGTGGCCCCCTTCCACGGTTTCGTCTGGCGGGACGCCGACGACGAGGGCGGACACGGCGTCAACCACGACAAGTCGTTCCGCCCGCGCCGCCAGGACCGCCCGCAGGACCTGCTGGAGACCGGCGCCGCCTACGCGATGAACGCGGCGGGCTTCCGCGAGCACCAGCACCGCTTCTTCGGCCGCACGGAACTCGTGCGCACCGACCCCGCGCGCGTGCTGGAGATCGACGACCCGCACGACCTCTCCAGGGCCCGCGCACTCGCGCCCCTCTTCGACGCGAACCGGCCCGGTGCGCTGCCGACCGCCGACGACATCGACGCGGTCGTACTCGACTTCGACGGCACCCAGACCGACGACAGGGTGCTGATCGACTCCGAAGGACGGGAGTTCGTCTCCGTGCACCGCGGGGACGGCCTCGGTGTCGCGGCCCTCCGCAGGAGCGGCCGCTTCAAGATGCTGATCCTGTCCACGGAACAGAACCCGGTGGTCGCCGCCCGCGCCCGGAAACTGCGGATTCCGGTCCTGCACGGCATCGACCGGAAGGACCTCGCACTCAAGCAGTGGTGCGAGGAGCAGGGCATCGCGCCGGAGCGCGTGCTCTATGTCGGCAACGACGTGAACGACCTCCCGTGCTTCGCCCTCGTGGGCTGGCCCGTGGCGGTCGCGAGCGCCCACGACGTCGTGCGCGGCGCCGCACGCGCGGTCACCACCGTCCCCGGCGGCGACGGCGCGATCCGAGAGATCGCCGGCTGGATCCTCGGCCCTTCTCTCGACTCCCTCGACAGTTAAGGAAATTCCCAGTCATGAGCATTGTGAGCTCCAGCTTCCGCACCCGTAGCTTCGGTTCGCGCACCGCCGGCCCCGGTCACCCCGTCTACGTCTGCGGCGAGATCGGCATCAACCACAATGGCGAGCTCGAGAACGCCTTCAAGCTGATCGACGCGGCCGCCGAGGCCGGCTGCGACGCGGTGAAGTTCCAGAAGCGCACCCCGGAGATCTGCACCCCGCGCGACCAGTGGGACATCGAGCGCGACACCCCCTGGGGCCGGATGACCTACATCGACTACCGCCACCGCGTGGAGTTCGGCGAGGACGAGTACCGTCAGATCGACGAGTACTGCAAGACCAAGAACATCGACTGGTTCGCCTCCCCGTGGGACACCGAGGCCGTCGCCTTCCTGGAGAAGTTCGACGTTCCCGCCCACAAGGTGGCCTCGGCCTCCCTCACGGACGACGAGCTGCTGCGCGCACTGCGTGCCACCGGCCGCACGATCATCCTGTCCACCGGCATGTCGACCCCGAAGCAGATCCGCCACGCGGTCGAGGTCCTGGGCAGCGACAACATCCTCCTGTGCCACGCCACGTCGACCTACCCGGCGAAGGCGGAGGAGCTGAACCTGCGTGTGATCAACACGCTGCAGGCCGAGTACCCGAACGTGCCGATCGGTTACTCCGGCCACGAGACGGGTCTGCAGACCACGCTCGCCGCCGTCGCCCTCGGCGCCACCTTCGTCGAGCGCCACATCACCCTCGACCGCGCCATGTGGGGCTCCGACCAGGCCGCCTCCGTGGAGCCGGGGGGCCTGACGCGTCTGGTCCGCGACATCCGCACCATCGAGGCCTCCCTCGGTGACGGCATCAAGAAGGTCTACGACTCCGAGCTCGGCCCCATGAAGAAGCTGCGCCGCGTCGCCGGTGTCGTCGCCGAGGCGGAGATCGCCGCCGCCGCGGGCGAGCCGGTCACGGTCTGACGCTCCGACCCAGGAAGCGACGGTCCTACGTCGATGAGTCCTCGCGCCGGTACCCGCCCCGGCTCCCCCCACACGCTCGCCTTCGTGGAGAGCCCGGTCCAACTCCTCAACGTCCTGGAGTGGGCCCACGCCCACGCGCAGCGGGGCGCGGCTTCAGCTGCGACCAATGGGACCGGTGGGACCAGTGGGACCGGTGGGACCGGTGGGACCGGGGGCACTGGCCGGACCGCTGGGACCACCTTGGGGGCGGCTGGGGCCGGTGAGGCCGCGGTAGGTGGGGCGGGTGCTGGTCGCGGCGACGCGACCGGTGCTCGCGAGGCAAACGGCGCGGGGCAGTCTGGTGCTGGTGGTGCTGGTGGTGCTGGTGGTGCTGGTGGTGGTGGTGCGGGGAAGGCCTCTGGTATCGGTGAGGCGTCCGACCGGCCGTCCGCCGAAGGGTCCGGCACCGCCTCCGCCGCGACTGCGGACGTCGCCACGGCACCGAATGCCGCCGCGTCGTCGTCCGTCGATGCGGCGCTGGCTGCCGCCCCGGAGTCGACTGGCGAACCGGAGTCGACTGGCGAACCGGCGCCGACTGGCGACCCGACAGGGTCGGCCGCCCCGGCGCCGCCCGCCGACGACCTTGCGTCGTCCGCCGGCCCGGGGCCGACCACCGACCCGGTGCTGCCCGCCGCCGGGGGGCGGAACCTTCCTCCCGAGCGGTCCGGGGACGGGGTCACCCTCGTCGTGCTGTCGCCCAACGACCCCATGACCCGCGGTCAGCTCCGGCGCATGGCGGAGCTGGCTCGGGGTGAGGGGTTCCACGTGCGTTGGGAGGAGGCGCGGGGTGGGACCACCGCGCCGTTCCACACCGTCCTGGGGCTCACCCCGTTACTGCGCAGGGCGCGGCGGATCGTGATGGGCGACCCATTCTCGCGCTACGTACAGCTGCTCCTGACGATCACCCGGGCCCGGGAACTGGTCGTGGTCGACGACGGCACCGCGACCATGGAGTTCGTCTCCCAGCTGGCCCGCGGCGAACGCCTGGTGCGCTGGCACCGGCGCGGCGGTCGGCCAGGCGCGCGCGACCTGCTTTTCGCGCCGGTTTCCGCCTCCGCGCGCCGCCGCCTCACGCCGAGTGAACGCCGCAGCGTCGAGGTCTTCTCGTCCATGCCGATCGAGGAGACCCCCGAAGGCGTCACCGTCACGGCCAACGACTTCGCCTGGACGCGCGCCCGCTTCGGCCCGCCCCGGCTCACCAAGGGCGCGGACCTGGTCGGCACCTCCCTCGTGGAGACCGGCGTGGTGGACCCCGACCGCTACCTGGAGGCGGTCATGTCCCTGGCCCGCGCCCACAACGCCACCCGCTACTTCGCGCACCGCCGCGAGAGCGCCGAGAAACTGCACCGCCTGGCCGTGGAGACCGGCCTGGAGATCGTCCGCCCCGACCTCCCCCTGGAACTGATCGCCCGCCGGGGCCCCATCGGCCGTACGATCCTCAGCTTCCCCTCCACCGTCGTCCACACCCTCCCGCTGGCCCTGGCCGGCACGGACGTGAAGGTGGCGGTCTGCGACATCGACCCCGACTGGCTCACCCGGACCGCCTCCCCCCGCGCCCAGGGCTTCCTCTCGGACGTCACCGGTACGGCCCGCGACGTGCACAAGCTCTCGGCGGTCACATCGGCGTAGGACGGCCGCCCCCGGCGTGCCGCCCCCCGGTGCCCCGGGACCAGGCATGCCGCCCCCGCGTGGCGCTCCCAGGCATGCCCCCTCGCGCCACGCCCGGCGTGTCGCGCCCGGCCT
>NZ_RPDJ01000093.1 GCF_004023625.1 Streptomyces cavernae
GGTTCCGGTGGAGGTGGACGGCAGGGAGATGAGCCGCGTGCTGGGCAACCTCCTGGTCAACGCGATCCGGCGAACGCCCACGGACGGCACCGTCATGGTGGCCGCGGAACGCCTGCCCGACGGCGTGCTGCTGTCCGTGACGGACGGCTGCGGCGGCATCCCCGAGGAGGTTCTGCCGCGCGTCTTCGACACCGGCTGGCGCGGCACCCACGCCCGTACTCCGCCCGCCGGGGCCGGACATGGCCAGGCTCAGTCCGCCCCCGCCGGGGCCGGACTGAGCCTGGCCATCGTCCGCGGCATCGTGGAGGCACACCAGGGCCGTGCCACGGTCCGTAGACATCCCCGGCGGCTGCCACTTCGAGGTGGTGCTGCCCGCGGCCGCTTCCTGAAGCGGGCAGCACCACCGTTCTGGGCCTACGAGCGCATTCCGGCCCGCGCGAACTCCCGCATGCCCTCCTCGAAGCCGACCTCCGGCTTCCACCCCAGCTCCGCCCGCAGCCGGGAGGAGTCGGCTGTGATGTGCCGTACGTCCCCCAGCCGGTACTCCCCGGTCACGACGGGCTCGGGCCCGCCGCATGCGGAGGCCAGCGCCCGCGCCATCTCCCCGACGGTGTGCGGTTCGCCGCTGCCGGTGTTGTACACGGTGACCGTGCCCGCCGCCGCGTCAGCCTCCAGCGCCGCGACGTTGGCCGCCGCCACATCCCGTACGTGCACGAAGTCCCGTCGCTGACGGCCGTCCTCGAAGACCCGCGGGGCCTCACCCCGGGCGAGCGCCGAACGGAAGAACGAGGCGACCCCGGCGTACGGGGTGTCCCGGGGCATCCGGGGCCCGTACACGTTGTGGTAGCGCAACGACACCGCCGCCCCACCAGTCGACCGTGCCCACGCGGCAGCCAGATGCTCCTGGGCGAGCTTGGTGGTGGCGTACACGTTGCGCGGATCGGCCGGGGCGTCCTCTGTGACCAGCCCCGGCGACAGCGCGTCCCCGCACACCGGACAGCGAGGCTCGAAGCGCCCAGCGGCCAGATCGGGGACGGCCCGGGGCCCGGGCCGCACCACCCCGTGCCGCTCACAGATGTACCGCCCCTCCCCGTAAACCACCATCGATCCCGCCAGCACCAGCCGCCGTACGCCCTTCTCGGCCATGACGGTGAGCAGTACTGCGGTGCCGAGGTCGTTGCGGGAGACGTACTCCGCGGCGTCGGCGACACCGGAGCCGAGTCCGACCATCGCGGCCTGATGGCACACGGCGTCCACACCGGACAGGGCACGGGCAACCGCCTCCCGGTCCCGCACATCCGCGCCCGCGTCCTCACGCACGTCGAACACGAGGGGCTCATGCCCGCGCGCCGTCAGCGCCTCCACCACGTGGGATCCGATGAACCCGGCACCGCCGGTGACCAGTACACGCATGCCCCCACGCTAGGGCGGCGAACCCGCCTCGGCACGGGGCCGCGCCACCGCGTCACACCTCCGTAAGACAACGCGTCGGAAGGGACCGTGCAGGGCGCCCAGTTTGTCGGTCAGGCGCAGGTTCTCGAAAGTAGTCGACCGGGCAGACGATCACGGAGGGACGAGTGTCGTCGGGGACGGGCGAGGACGACTTCGGGGGCAAGGGCGGTCGGCCGTACATCGCTCGCTGTTGCCCAGTCAGGACGGTGACGCTGCCCATCTCCGCGGTGAAGATCACGAGGTCACTGTCGAACCCTCGGATCGGACCATCTCGTGAAACGCCCAGGCTCCGGAAGCGCTCCGGGTGAACTCCGCGACCGTCGCCGCGGTGGATTCGGAGACCTGGGCGAAGTCGTCTTGCACAAGCTCCTTGTACCCGTCGACCACCAGCACTCCGGCGTTCGATATGTCGTCGAATCTTCGCCGCTTCCGGATCAAGCTGCGGACTTTTCAGTCGAGCCCAGACGCACGGGCGGCATACTTTGGTCGGCCGTGGTGAGACCGAAGACGGATTTCCTGGCACCGGGTGCCTTCCTAGCGTGGCTGTGTGACGACAACCGGTACCAAGAACGCCAAGAAGGCGCCGCTGCGGCGCGGGGCCGTTCAGGGTGAGGAGCGGGCGCTGGCGCCCGATCTCGCACGCGGGATGATGCTCTTGCTCATCGTCCTGTCCAACACCGCCTTCCACCTTTGGGCGGCTCGGCACGGCCCTTCGGGGTGGCAGCCGGTCGACGGTACGTGGGCCGACCGCGCGGTCCAGTTCACTATGATCACCGTCTTGGATCTACGGGTCTATCCGCTCTTCGCGTTCCTCTTCGGCTACGGGATGATGCAGCTCTACCTGCGCCAGATTGAGGCCGGGACCTCGGAGCGCGCTGCGGTGGGGATCCTGCGCAGGCGTAGTCTGTGGCTGATCGTCATCGGGTTGTCGCACGCCACCCTGCTGATGGCCGGCGACATCGTCGGCTACTACGGGCTGCTGAGCCTCGTCCTTGGCTGGCTCTTCGTCAGGCGCAGTGAGCGTGCACTGAAGTGGTGGATCGGGATCGCGGCCGCACAGCTGGTGTTCTTCGCGGCACAGCCAGTAGTAACAGCCTTGCTCCGGGGCGAGTTGGGATCCCTGGGGGACTCGGGAGCGGAGGCGGGCTTCGAGGCGTACGCGTCGGGCGAGGAGAACGGGCTCGTGGCGCTCGGTACCCGGCTGACGACCGGTCTGTTCGTCACCTTCGCCGGTGCCCCGCTCGCGCTCATCGGCGGCGGCTACCTGGTTTTCCTGCTCGGCTTCTGGGCGGCACGCCGTCGCGTCCTGGAGGAGCCTGGGCGCCATCTGCGGCTGTTGCGCCGCATCGCGGTCACCGGCGTTGCGGTCGGCTGGCTCGGCGGGCTGCCCGCCGCGCTCGCCCACGTCGGGGCGCTCGAGGTGCCGGACGACGCACAGAGCGAGGAGGGGGCGCTCACCATCCTGCGGGATTTCACCGGGAACGCCGCCGGGATCGGCTATGTCGCCGCCGTCGCGCTGTTCGCGCACTGGTGGACCCAACGGCCCAGCCGACAGGGCCGGTGGGGCGCAACGGCCATCGTTGCGGTGTCCGCGGTCGGTAAGCGATCGCTGTCCTGCTACCTCGCGCACTCGCTGATCTTCTCCCCGCTGTTGGCGGCCTGGGGCCTCGGCCTCGGCGAGCACCTGACCAGCGTCACCATGGCGGTCTTCGCGGTCGGCGTCTGGCTGGTCACGGTGGCCGGGGCGTACGCCCTGGAGCGCGCCGGGCGACGCGGCCCGGCCGAGACAGTCCTGCGTCGGCTGGTGTACCGGCCCTGACGTGGACTGAAGTGACTGTGACAAGGCGTCACACGAACATTTTCCGGCGACGGCCACCACGCACTGTCCCAGGGAGCATGTTGGGTTGTGACCGTGTCCCGGGACAGCGCCGGGCGCTGGTTCGTGTCCCTGCTGTGCGAGGACGCCATCAGTGCGGCCCCCGACAAGAACGCGGCTGTCGGCCTGGATGCCGGGATCACCTCCCTGGTGACCCTGTCCACCGGGGAAAAGGTCGCCAACTCCCGGTACGAGCGGCGTGACCGGGCCCGACTGGCCCGCGCGCAGCGTGAGCTGTCGCGGAAGGCGAAGGGGTCGGCGAACCGGGAAGAGCGTTCCCTCGATTGCGCAGGTCGCTGCCGTTCCGGACCGGAACGGCAGCGACCTCGCCCGTTGGAGCGGTCGGCACTGCCCGGACAGGCACATTGCTGTCATGCGGCCTCTGGCCTGCGTCCGGACGCCACGGGCCGAGTCGTCCGGACGCCCCTCCTCGTCGGGTTCGTCTCGGACGGCTCATCCTCTCCACCAGGCGGCGGGCGGCCTCCAGACCGAGCCTCGTACCACCATCGGACCGGTACCGCTGTCAGCCCTTCTCGACCAGGTCGATCAGCTCTGCGGCGTGGGCGATGGATCCGTCGACACTGTGGACGGCGTACAGCGAGTCGACCATGAAGTGGTCGATCCCGGTGCGCTCGTGGACCTCCTTGATGACGTCGGCGACTTGCTGCGTCGTGGTGCCCGCGTCGATATTGACCCGGAGGACCGCATCGATCTGGGACGGGTCCCGGTCGGCGTCCTGGGCCAGCCGGTCGATGAGCGCCCGCTGGTTCACCAGTCCGTCGATGTCCACGTAGCTGGGCACCACGACGAGCGGCAGCCAGCCGTCACCGCGCTCGGCGACGCGCCGCAGAGCGCGCTCGGACAGAGCGCCGAGGTAGAACGGCGGGCGGGGGCGCCGGACGGGCTTGAGGGGAGCGTGGTGCAGGGGCACCGAAATCGACTCACCGCTGTACTGGGCCGGGTCGGTGGTCCAGATGGCGTCGAGAGCGTCGAGCAGTTCGTTCATCCTCGCGCCGCGCCGGGTGAAGTCCGTACCCGCGGCCTCGTACTCCTCCGGCGACCAGCCGATGCCGAAACCGGGCAGCAGACGTCCCTCACTGATGAGGTCGATGCTGGTGAGCGCTCTGGCCAGCTGCACCGGCGGATACAGCGGGGCGATGAGCACATGCGTGCCGAGCAGCACACGCTCGGTGGCGCTCGCCGCGATGCCCAGAAGCACGAACGGGTCTGCGGCCGCGTTGAGTTCGGCGGGGATGGTGTTGCCCAGCCCTCCGTATCCGATCTTCGGGTTGACGGCGGCCAAATTGCGGTCGCTCACCCACAGACTCGCGGCTCCCGCGTTCTCCACCTCACGGGCGAACTCTGCGGTCCGGGCTATGCCTAAAACCTGCTTGTGGAACTGCGGTAACGCAAAACCGATCTTCATCGCTGGTCCTTGCTCCATCGTCATTGAACAGTCACTGAACGGTCGCTGACCAGTCGTGGCAACCACCGGCAGTCCCCCTCGGGCGACCGCCTCACTCCGGTTTCCCTGGCAGCGAAACGGCGGTCGCGTGTGGTCGTCCACGGCCGCCGTGCACATTGAGGGTACATAAGTTGATCGCGCAACTACTTCGGTATCACTTTCGGCGTGTCGCGCGGCCAGGCTGGGCGAGCGATGCCGTCCGGTGGGCGCGTCCTTCCTCGAGTCGACGGTCGATGACGTGCGCCGGGAGTTCGAGACCAACTTCTACGGCCCACTGCTGGTCACCAGGGCCTTCGTTCCGGTCATCGAGCGCAACGGCGGCGGCCACATCCGCAACGTGCACTCCGTGCTGTCCTGGCTGGCCCTCGGCGGCTCCTGCAGCGCATCCAAGGCCGCCCTGTGGTCGCAGACCAACTCCCTGCGCCTGGAACTGCAGCCGCGCGGCATCGCCGTCACCGGACTGCACGTGGGATACGTGGACACCGATCTGGCGGCCGGCGTCGAGCGCCCAAGTCCGACCCCCGGGACGTCGCCGCACTCGCCCTCGACGTCGTCGAGACAGCCGCCTACGAGGTGCTCGCCGACGACATCTCGCGACAGGTCAAGGCAGGCCTCGCCGGGGACCTGGCAGGGCTGTACCCCCAGCTGTCGCAGTAGGGCGAGGGCGGAGCGAGGGTGGGGGTCGCGCGCCATGGTCGTCACCACGCGCCCATGGTCCCCGTCACGCACCACACCCGAACGGGGGTGGTCACGGTGTTCCCGGGACAGTCACGCCGCCGTGTTCAACAAGTCGGCCAGTACGTCGGGCCGTTCCAGGGCGATGAAGTGGCCGGCCTTCGGCACCTGCGTGAAGTCGGCGGCGGGCAGCAGCCGCTTGTTGGCCTGCCGGTCCGAGGGCCGGGACCAGTCCTTCTCGCCGTAGACGAGGTGGACGGGCGCCTTGACCTCGGGGTAGCGCGAGCGGGCCGCGATGAGGCTGGGCAGGGCCTGGTACACGGCGCGGGCGACGGTCGGGTAGCCGGGGCGGCCGCCCACCTGGAGGAGCTCGTCGACGTAGTCCTCCCGCAGTGCGCTCTTGTCGCCGAGGCCGCCTTGAAGGATCTTGCTGAGGGCGGGCCTGGGCTCCACCCCGGCGATCACCGGACCCACCCCCGGGGCGAGGACACCGGTGACCACGACCCGGGCGAGAAGGCTCGACCGGGCGATTCCGCCGCGGAAGTCGTAGGTGTTCACCGCGACGACGCGTCTTACCCGTTCCGGGAGATCGGCCGCGGTGGTCAGGGCGAGCACCGCCCCCATGGACTCCCCGACCAGCGTCACGTCCTCGAGGTCGAGTTCGTTGAGGATGGGGGAGCGGAGCAGTCGGCGGTGGCGGGGTGCCCCCACGTCGTCGGCGCCCCGCTCGCAGGGTTCAGTCCGCGGCGACAGGCGTCCGCCCGTCGGTTTCGGCCGACGCGTCGGTCTCCTTGGTGCTGAACCGGTCGTAGAAGCGGGCCCGGAGCCCGCCAGGACACCCTGCCCGGCAGTTTCGTGCCGGCCGTTTCCAGCGGGATGTGCACCACCAGCAGATCCGTCAGGACGGCGAACACCGCATCGACGCCGCACAGTTGGATGGTCAGCGCACCGCTTGTCCCGATCGCCGCGAGCAGCAGGCGCATCGGCAAAGCGCGCTCACCGCCAGGCGGCGATGGATCTGAGCCCGTGATGCGGTGGCGGGGAGTTGCGGTGGTGGGCGCGGTGGCCAAGGACGTCGGGGCCGGCTGCGGGGTCGGTCCGCAGCTAGGACTTGCGCGCGGAAACCGATTACTACGACGCCCAGGGCGACGCGGGTCTGACCCGGGGCTGGGTCATGATGGCCAACGCCCTCGTCGCGGCCGCGCTGTTCGGCTTCGGCGTGACGGGCTGGTACGACCGCAAGGGGCTGCACCGCATCCCGGTCGAGACGCAGCCCGAGAAGACCGGTGTCGAGGCGTAGCGGAAGGCGCCCCCGCATCACCCGGGACGGGGCCGCTGTGCGGAGTGGCCCAGGTGTGTGTCGCCCTGCGGGTGCGCGCACCATCATGGCTCGGCGACGGTCTTCCCCCGGGCCGTCGCCGAGCCTCTTGCCTGGCCGCCCGCTGGAAACCGATCGGTTTTCTTTTCGCTCGTTCCGGGTTAATCTCGCCGTATGACCACCGAAGTGAAACCAAGCCCCAGGGAGCGGCTGCTGGAGGCAGCGGCCACACTCACCTACCGAGACGGCGTCAGCATCGGCGTCGAGGCGTTGTGCAAGGCGGCGGGAGTGTCGAAGCGCTCCATGTACCAGCTGTTCGAGAGCAAGGATGAACTGCTGGCAGCAAGCCTGAAGGAGCGCGCCGCTGCCTACGTGGTGACCCTCCTCCCCGCGGCGGACGACGGTCGTTCACCCCGTGAGCGGATCCTGCACGTCTTCGAGCAGGTGGAATCACAGGCGGGTGCACCTGAGTTCCGGGGCTGCCGGTATCTGGCCGTACAGATCGAGCTCAAGGATCAGAGCCATCCTGCGAGCCGGGTGGCCCAGCAGATCAAGGCGAACCTGACGGCCTTCTTCCGTTCCGAGGCCGAGAAAGGTGACGCAGGTGATCCTGACCTGCTGGCCCGGCAGCTCAGCCTGGTTTTCGACGGCGCCAGCGCCCGTGCGGGGATCGGGGTCGACAAGCTGACGGGGCTCGTCGCGCCCACGGTGACCACCCTGCTCGATACGGCAGGCGTGCGCTGACGCATCGCCAGTCCGGAGAAGTCCCTCACTTCCGGGCACTCGAGGGAAGCCCGATGGCCGTAAGTGTGTTGCCGAGCATGCCGCAAGCGAAGAAGCCTGCGGTCTCGTCGGCATGGGCGCCCAGTGTCAGGTGGACGGTGTCCCAGATCCTCATCCAGTCGGCCCGGACGAGTTCACCGATCAGGCCGTCGCCCGGATGCTCCGCGTCCCCAAATACCGTGCCAGCCTCGTCGACCCCTACCGCGAGCACCTTCGCAAACGCCGGGCCGAGGACCCCGCCGTTCCCGTCAAGCACCGCTTCGAAGAAATCAAGGCCCTCGGCTTCACCGGCTGCCTGAACCTCCTGCACAAGTACATCAACCAGGGCCGCGCGGACGCCGACCGCAGCCACATCTCCCCGCGCAGGTTCGCCCGGATGCTGCTGACCAGGCCCGACAACCTCAAGGCCGAGTACCACGAGCTCCTGGCCAAGCTCACCGCTGCCTGCCCCGAGATGACCCAACTGGCGACCCTGATCCGGGACTTCGCTCAACTCCTGACGCCCCACACCGGAGATGCCGACGCGCTCACGCACTGGATCGTCCAAGCCCGCGCCGTCGACCTACCCCAACTCCACGACCCCGACTGCACCTGCATTGGTGAAGAGCCGCTCTTCCCCAGGCGCGGATGCGGAACGGCGCCCCGACGTTGACGACGAGCAACGCCGACGGCCCCGGCGGCAGCGTCAGCCGGGCGTACGGCGGCGCACCCTCCAGGTAGTAAAGATCGTCGATCAGCCCGTCCAGCGGCGGTTGCGGCACTCTGGACACGTACCCCATGCCCACAGCATCGCCGATGCCTCGTCGGCATCGCGCGCCGGGATGGTCCAGCCGCGCTTCCGCCGGCATCGAGTCGGCGCCGATCCCGGACGAGCGCCCGGCCGCGGACATGGAACGCGGGATGACCAGCGGTTTTCGACTATCTCCGAAAGCTGTGGTGCGGGGCGGGAGCCGGCCGCGACCATGGGCACGCGGGAGCGGCGCAGCCGCTGTCCCGACCTGCTCGCACCGGACCGTCCACAGGGGGATCACGAACCATGTCCACCAAGCGTTCTGTGCCCGGAGTGCTCGGCTCCGTGACCTTGGCGCTGGCCTCCGTCTTCGCTGCCGGCCCTGCCCAGGCGGCGCCGTCGGCCGCTGCCCCGACGTCCTCTCCGGCCCCCGCGGTACGGAGCTGCTGCCGCCCGGCGCCGGTGTCAGCTGCAGCTCGGGGAACTTCTGCGCCTCCGTCTGGGACCCGACGGCGAACCGGTTCCGCGTCTTCCACTTCTACAACTGCACCCGGTATTACCTGTCGAACTGGAACGACTGGGGCGAGGCCAAGAACAGTCAGACCGGCGGCGCCGTGGCGACCATCTACGGCTCGGGCGGCGACGTGATCAGGACCTTCCCCGCCGACAACAACGTCTACGCCGCAGACTGGACGCCCGTCCACTCCATCCGTAACTGCTGACCGGGGGACCATCGCTCATGCGTATCCGCATCGGGAAGAAGGCAGGCGTCCTGCTGGCCACCACCGCGCTGGCCGCGGGCACCGGGGTCGTCACCGCCCCCTCGGCGGTGGCGGCGAACCCCTGCTGGTACAGCGGCGGCAACTGGTGGTGCAACAACGTCTCCGGGGCGCCCGTCTACCGGACTCCGTACGTGACGGACGTCGTGGGCCGCATGTACAGCAACCCCAGCTGGTTCAAGTGCCGCTACGACTTCGGAGCAGAGGTGGGAGGCCCGCACCCCAACCGTTGGGTCTGGACCCAGGCCGACAACGGGGCGTGGGGCTGGATGAAGGACACGGACATCTACAGCGAGACGGATCCGCTGCCGGAGGCGTCGCCGTCCTGCCCGTAGAGGTCGCCCGCAGTCCTGCCGTGCGGTGACAGGGGCGGCGGCTCCGGTGGTGTTGCCCGGTGTCGGAACCGGCTGCGGGACTCACGGAACCGCTGGGGTGGACAAGGGCCTGCTCGCCGGTGCCGGCAACGGCTGGTCGCCGCGTGCAGGAAGGAGCAGGGCGTCGACCACACGGTCGACGCCCTGCCCGGGGACCGCGACGGGGCGCCGGACCGGCCCTCGGTCTTCACGACGTCGCCTGGGCGCGCCGAACGGATACCGAGTCGACGCCGACGGGCCGGGGGACGGCGGCGGGAGGACCGTCATTGCGGTGAGCACGCAGGACCGCTCTCTCGCTTCCCTGACACCCGAACGCAGGCGCGCCACAACGGCGACAACGGCGACGGGGGACGAGTTCCATCCGCAGGGCCGCCGACCCCGCGGGTATCGGCGTCGCCGACGGCACCGTCCGGGACGGCCTGGGCGGACGGGAACGTAACGCTCCTGCCCGTCGGCCGGGTGCCGTATGGACAGCACGGTCCGCGCCAACGAGTTCTGCCCGGCGAAGTGTTGGACGACCGGCCAGAAGATCACGGCCGGGGGATACACCAGCGACAAGCGCGGCCGGCTGCTGCTGAACGCGGGCGGGTCGGCCATGTCAGCGGCATCGGCCTAGAGGGCGACGCGACCGGCGGCGTCACCCGGCAGTGCTGTCGCCCCGGACCGTCCGGGTCGGCCCGGCCAGAAGCGGTGCACGCACCAGTCGATACGACCGCCCGGCACCGAGCCGGGCGGGCAAGGAGGGATTCCATGCGCACATCCCGCAGCAGACGCGCCTTCGGGTTGCCGCTGCCAAAGCCGTTAGTCCTCGCCGTCGCGGCCGTCCTCGCGGTGTTCGGGTTGTGGACGACTTCCCAGGCGGCCCAGGCGGCCCCCACGCCGACGCAGGCGACCGCGGGCGCCCGGCCCGACTTCCGGCTGCCCTTCGCCTGCAACGAGACCTGGCAGTTGCAGACGTACCAGGGACACAACCCCGACGACAAGAAGCTCGACATGTACCGCGTCGGCGGGCAGAGCCTCGGCGCTTCGGTCGTCGCCTCGGCTGCCGGCACGGTCACCGAGCGCTTCGAACCCGGCGGCCTGGAGATCAACCACGGAGGCGGCTGGTTCTCGGTGTACCTGCACATGGAGAGCATCGACGTGCGTCTGGGCCAGCAGGTCTCCTCGGGCGCGCCGCTCGGCAGGGTCGGACTCGTCGGGACGACCTCGGCACACCTGCACTACGAGCAGCTCTACGACACCAACGGCGACAACGACGGCGAGACGGACGAGATGGTGTATCCGGTGATCCAGGGCACCGAGTACCGGCTTTCCCCCTCCGGGACGTTCCCTCGCGTCACCAGCACCAACGCGTGCGGCGGCGGCCCCGCCCCCGAGCGGTTCTGGGTGGACACGTTCGCCGACGCCCCCGGCTACGCGGCGGTCGACTGCGTCGGCGACACCAGCCCCCGCTGCGCGGTCCAGGGCAAGCTGCTCAAGGGCACCAACTACGTCCTGTGCAAGAAGAAGGGCCACGAGGTGCGCGTGGGGACCTCCTACAACCACTGGTGGCTGCTCACCGACCTCGACGAAGTAGCGCCGGGCGGCTCGGGCCGCGCGTATGTCTCCGCGTACTACCTCCAACGCTGGGGAAATAACGAGGCCAAGGACAACGACGGGCGCGACATCAAGCTGTGCTGACCGACGTCGGCCTGGAGAGGCCGGGCCGGGCACTCCGCGGGTGCCGGACGATCCTTCGTCCGCACCGCCGGCAGCCAGGCCGCGGTCCGGCCCTTCTCCGCCGTGAGACGCACCCTGCACCACCGCACCGAGCGCGCTCCCGCTTCGTCGGCGACCGGCATCCCCTGGGAGAGCCGTTCTTTTCGCGTCGCCGGGGCCGGAGGCCGGTGGCGCGGTGGTGCCCTCGTGCGTCGGGTCCGGGGCGCCCACCGGGCATCGCGCCCGAGTCGTCGCCGTCGCCGTCGCTGTCGGGTCGGGCGGGCTCTGCCTCGTCGTACCGGCTTCTCGCCGGTCTGCGGGATGTTGCGCGGGCTCGCGGGCCGCGTCCACCGTTTTCGTTTTGTGGGCGGCGAGCGCCGGGTGCGAGCGCAGTTTGGCCAGCCCTCGTGCCGCCTGGCTCTTCACCGTGCCGACCGAGCACCGCAGCACCGCGGCGACCTCGCTTTCGCCGA
>NZ_RPDJ01000094.1 GCF_004023625.1 Streptomyces cavernae
CAATGAGCGCGCCACCGACCCGGGCCTGGCGATAAGCCTGGGGCGGCTCACTCACCGCCCTCGTCGCCGTCCTCGGACACGTTCGGGTCGCGCAGCGGGCGCAGGCCCTGGCCGGGCCCGCTCGCCTTGATGTTGAACAGGTAGCGCCCGAGGTGTACTGACCCGTCAGGTTGGGGACGCGATGAGCCAGGCCCCGCTACCGCGTGCGCACGCGGTCGGTGTGCTCCGGAAGGCCCAACGTCGAAGAGGGGCCGTCGAGGTCGGCTGTTCTCCGGGGCGCCGCACGATCACGCGGCCGGGACTTGGTCGTCGTCCAGCACGCTGAAGTCGACATCGAGGCGTGTGTCGTAGTCCTCCGGGGTGATGCCTATCTCGTGGGTCGAGTAGACGCCGAACCGGTTGACGCGCTTCGTCAGGTACGGCGAGATCTGGGCCAGGTCCAGCGGGTCGATCACTTCGCCCTCGGCCTGCAACTGCCGCACCACGTCCGCGATGTCCAGGGTGTTGTGGAAGATCAGCAGGTTGGCGAGCAGAGAGGTGAATTTCACGTCCTTCTCCTGCTCGACCGGGTCGTTGCGCGTCACGGTGCCGCGCTGGCCGAACCGCACCCAGTCGCTGAAGCCGTTGAATGCCTCGACCTTGTTGGTCGCGGCCGTCACCCTGCGGCGCAGCGGCGCGTCCGAGAGGAACCGGAGCAGTTGGACGGTACGGATCACCCGCCCGACCTCGCGGAAGGCGGTGTAGGTGGCGTTCTTGTGGGAGCCGGAGCGCAGCCGCTTGAGCAGCAGGGTGGAGGAGATGGCGCCCTCGCGGACCGAGACGGTCACCCGCATCAGGTCCTTGAAGTGGGTCGCGATCAGCTTCCAGTCGATCACGTTGCGGCCCGGCTCACCGAACAGGGCGTCGATGTGCTCGTAGGTGACGGACCGGGACGGGCGGAAGAACAGGCAGTCCTTCCAGTTGCGGATCCTGGGCATCAGATCGATCCCGAGCAGGTGGGCGAGCGCGAACACCGGATAGCTCTGGCCCTGGGTGTCGGCGTGGATCGTGCCCGGCTGCACCTCGGAGGCATTCTGCGGAGAACGGTGCTGGTTGGGGGTCCGCCAGATGGCGGACCCCCAACGACTCGCTCACCTACTCGGTCGGCGTGCTGCCCGGCTCACTGCAGCCAGGATCAGCCTCAGATGCCGGCTGATCGTCCCCGGCATCGTCGCGAACGTCGTTCCGCCGCTGCCGCCCCTCGATGATCTGGAGCGCGAGCGACCCAACGCTTGCGAGGGCAGAGATGGCGTTCAAAATGTCGTCGAGATTCAACCTCGGTCCTCAGGGTCGAGCAGGACCGGCCCGCCGCTACGCGGTCAGGCGCCCTCCACGCCCTCCGGCATGATGCAGCCGGCGGCGGCCCTGCACAGTGACTGCACGAGGGACCGCACAACCTGGCGCTCGCGGGACACGAGGTTCCGAGCGCAACAGCTCACCTGGTGAGCGGCACGGCCGGAGCTGCACGTCCAGTTCCGCGGCATACGACACCTGGACATCTGCTGCAGCCTCAATCCAGGCCACGAGCGCTTCCAGGAGCGTGTTCCACGCCGTTGGCTCGACACCGAGCAAGGCGAGAGCACGCAGACGATCAAGCGCCTGCGCTGCCTCGTCCAGAGAGCTTTCGCCAAGGCCAGCCCGGCTGACCAGGTCGCTGGGCGTCATCGAGCGGAGGTCGTCGAGGGAGATTTCGTCCAATGCGCCCACGACCCACAGCGGGATGCGGGCAGTCTTCAACGCACGCGCGATGCGGTGGTGGCTTTCCCCCCAAGCCTTCTGCCGGGCACGGAGTTCACTCATGACATCCGCGAGCCGCCAGAGTTGGACTACCCACTCCATCGGCATGCCGAGTGCCAGAGCCCGAACCGAGACCGCTTCGTCGGCTCTGCCCTCTTCGGCCAGTTTGTCTTGGATCACGACCAGGCGGTCAGCGTGAGTGCGGCACATTTCGGCGAACCGAGTGCCCTGGACGCACCTCGCCATGGACCGCAGCAACCGTGCCTGTTCCTGAGGAGCCCTATGGACCGGGTGCTTACTGAAGCTGTCAAAGCGGTCCCCGAAGTGGCCGTGCATGGCGGTGCACCTCGCCCGCCAGACGTCGTCGGCCACGCCTTCCGGCACCGCGGCCATGAGCCGGCTGGCCTCGGTCACCGAAAAGGACAGCGCGAGACCAGCTCTCAGCGCGAGATTGCCCCCGATCGGCTCCATGCTGACACTCTATCGGCTGTCGCTGACATGCCTTGCCTCAGCGGCGGGCCGCCCTCAGAAAGGGCGGCCCGCCGCGCCTACACGTCGTCGTCCAGCTCGCTGCCGGGCGGAAGCTGGGACAGCTGACCAGCTACCTCGATGAGTCGGTAGCGCCGTTGGCTTCGTTTGCCCGCGGCGTTACGCAGGACGAAGCTCTCCAGTGCAACATCAACCTCTTGGCCGAGGTGCTCTTTCACCACACCGACCAGGGACTCGTCGACGAACCCGTGGATCTCGGCACCCGCTGGGGTCTCGAAATAAAAGATCTGCCGTCGAGTCCGCAGGCCGTCGAGACGTCCCTGCATCCATCGGGCGTGACGCCCCGACCGTCGTATGCCGACCTGCGGAAACGACCCCAGGGGCCCGGGGATCCCCGGGCCGGAACGCCTGCCGGGCGGGGACGACGACTAGTAGGACTCCGTTAGGTCTGTCTTGATCTTGGTGTGGTTCTGCTGGGCAGGGGTTGGTGGCAGGTGGTGCAGATGCCGGTCCAGCAGTTCAGCAGGTCTTGGAGGGTGTCGAGGATCTGGTAGAGGGTGAGTCCGGTGTGTCGGCTTTTGGGGACAGCCGCTGTTCGGTGAGGAAGGCGTGGGCGGCGGTGACCAGGGTGGTGTGGTGGTGCCAGCCCGGCCAGGAGCGGCCTTCGAAGTGGTCCAGGCCCAGGCCGTGCTTGAGTTCTCGGTAGTCGTGCTCGATGCGCCAGCGGATCTTTGCCAGCCGGACCAGCTCCGGGATCGGTGTGTTGTCGGGCAGGTCGGACAGCCAGAAGCGGGTCGGTGCCTCCTCACCGTGGGGCCATTCGGCCAGCAGCCAAACCTGGGGCAGGACGCCGTCCCACTGGCCGTGCTCGGCCACCGCTGCCTGTTGGGCCAGCCGGCGCGGACGCACCCCGGCCGGCCGGACCCGCACCGCCAGGAAGCGAGAGGTCATCGGGCCGCGGGAGCCTTCCCGCCAGGTCACTTCCCCGAAGGCGTCCCGTCCGGCGGCCGCAGCGAGTTCCGCCACGGGCACGGGTGGCTGCCGGTAGCGGGGAAGCGGCGGGCGTCCGGTGCCGGACCAGGCTGGGGCGGCGGGGTGCGCGTCATGCGGCTGGACGGTCAGATCGCCACGGATGCCGACCACATAGGCGATCTCCCGCTCGGCCAGGGCGGTGCGGAAGTCGGCGTTCTGGCCGTAGCCGGCGTCGGCCACCACGACCGGCGGCACCAGTTGCCATGTGGCCAGTTCATCCAGGGCGTCCAGGGCCAGCCGCCATTTCTCCCGGTGGCCGACGCCTTCCGGGACGCCGGTCCGGTTGCGCCGGACGGTGTCCCTGGCCCACTCCCCGGGCAGGAACAGCCGCCAGTTCAGCGGGCAGGAGGCCGTGTCGGAGACCGCGTGCACGCTGACCGCGACCTGGCAGTTGGCCTGCTTGCCCAAAGCGCCGCAGTACTGGTGGGCGACACCGACCGACATTTTTCCGTCCTTGGGGAACGACACGTCGTCGACCGCCCAGGCGTCCGGGCCGATTCTCGGCACCATCCGCTCCGCGATCCGCCGGCGCACCGGCACCGGATCCCACGTGGACTGGTTCACGAACTGCTGCAGGTTCTGCTCATTGCCGTCCGGCAGCCGTGAGGCCATGGCCTGGATGGACTTGCGGCGGCCGTCCATCATCAGTCCCCGCAGGTAGCAGTCGCTTTTGGCCCGCTGGTCCTTGCGCGGTATCGAAGCGAACACATCCGCCACGAATAACGCCAACTCCGCCCGAACACGATTGACTTCATGTGCGTCCACACACTCCTCATGCCCCTGAACACGGCCAGCAGACAGACCTAACGGAGTCCTACTAGACGAGTCATTCCGAATGCTGACGGTGCGTTCGGGAACGCAGACAGGGCGTCCAAGATCGATCTGTGACGAAGTCACTCCCGGTTCTTCTGGGGGCTGCGGCTGTACCTGGTGTGCACCCCAACCGGCATGCCGATCCTGTGGGCCCTGGCGAACCCGAAGCTGGACGAGCGCGAGGTGCTGACGGCAATCCTGGACCGCGAGCCGGACGCGGTCACCGACCGGCCCGGCCTACCAGCCGATCCCCGGCGACCAGGCGCAGATTCTCGGCAAGGTCGTCGGCGTCCTGCGCGTGCTCTGAGCAACTCGGCCTGCAGCACCGCCGAGCGCGGTACGGACGGACCGATAGCCTGACCCCGAAGCGGCTGGGCATCCCGGGGGAGGAGTACGCATGGTCCGGGGCCAGTGGCCGGAAGCTATCGAACGCCTCGCAGTTCAGCTCAGCCATGCCGAGGCGGCCGACCGACGGGTGGAGGAGGCGAAGAGCGCCGGAAGCGGCCAACGCCCGAACCGGAACGACCTCGCGCCCGCCGAGTACCAGCGGCAGCTCCACGCGTACCTGCAGACTCCCCAGTACAAGGCGGCCGACCGCGAACTGCGAGTAGCTGTGGCCCTCAGCAAGGCACACGCCGCCGCCCTGCTGCGCTCGGCCCGCAAGGTGCTCGCCCGGTACGCGGACGGAAAGCAGGCACCCCGTCACCTGCCGCAGCCGCGCATCCTGCCCGGCGGCCACGTGCCGCAATGGTGGATGAACACCGTCAACGCCACGTACGCCGGCATTTGGCGAGCGATCCCGTCGGCAGGACCAGAGCTCCGGCTCGGTAGCCCGGACGACTCGCTGGTGCAGGAAGTCGCCAAGCAGGCACGTCTGCTGCAGGCCAGCCGCGTGGGCTACCGCAAGCGCGGCACCCTGTACGAGGCGTACATCCCCGACGGAACACCTTCCGCAGGACGCTCGGTGCCACCGATCCGCGGCCTGAGCCCGGAGGCGAGCCGCCGCGCCAACCTTCTCCTTGGCCGCGGCAGCGGCATGCGCGTCCAGCCGGGCCGCGACGAAGAGTTCGACCAGCTGCACACCGACTACTTCCCCGTCTGGGACCGATCCCGCGCCTACGCGGCCGCCGTCCTCGCCCTGCTTCGAGCCCGCACCTGAAGCCGCCCGTACGAACCGAAGTCGCCCTTCTCCCACGGTGACTTCACCCGCCTACCAGGCACGCCGCGGACGGGTGTGGCACCGTGGACGCAGGCGGGTCCGCCACTCCCCCCGTGGTGGCGGACCACGCCTTTCTACGTGGCCGTTCGCTCCGGCTCCGGAGGGGAGGCCTCCTCGAGGACCTGCCGCAGATCGGTGTACAACCGCAGCCGTACACCGGGCTGGCCGACGTCCCGGGTGGTGTGCTCGGCGGTCGAGGTGCCCCACAGGCGGGCGATCGCGGCCTGGAAAGCGAAGACGGTGGCATCATCACAGCCCGCCACATCAATGACGAGCAGGCCGGGCTCGGACAGGTGCGCTTCTCGGATCGGGTCCACGTCTGTCAGTACGTGTTCGTGGACGGCCGAGGTTCTGTTCAGACTCCGGATTCACCTGGCCGGGTGAGTTGTCAGTGGCGACGCCTACCGTTCCTTGCATGACCAGTTCGCCGAACTCCCCTGACAGGGCATGGGTGTTGGAGGCCACCGTCCGGACAGCGCCAGCCGCCGATCCTGAATGGCAGGAACAACTCGACAGGCTCCGCAAAATCGCCTCGTACGATCAGGAGACCCAGACGTGGCATGCCCGTCTCGGCGCGCTCGACCTGGCGGGCATGCAGATGCTGCAGACCCTCTTCGACGCCGCGCGCGTCCACGGCACCGAGGTGGGCCTCGCGCCCGTGGCGGTCCCGGCGTACTGGGACGGCCCCGTCTTCGTGAGGGAGCCGGACGTGGCCGCTTTCCTGGAGGCGCAGGCCGATCGTGGTCGGCCGCTCGGTCATCTGCCTCTGGCTTGAGGAGTCGCATTCGGGTATCGGACGGGGCTCGCTTGCCCATGCGCGGGAGCCTGCGCCAAGCCGAAAGCGTCAAGCGCGCTGGGCCTGTGGCACGACTGGACCATGCCGCCCCCCACCGGGAAGGACGACGAAGACGGCGGCGGGCACGGCGCCTTCGGTAGCGGGGCACCGGCCGGGATCGGTTCCTTCGCCCCGCCGCCGGTCCACAAGCCGAAGAAGAAGGCCACCGTCAAGGACAAGATCCTCGCCGTGGTCACCCACGAGATGACCGCCAAGGAGATCCGCGACCAGGTCGACGCGGCCGCCGGCACCATCCGCAACAACCTCGGCGACCTGGTCGCCGACGGCAAGCTCCGGCAGGTTGACCACGGCGTGTACGTGCCTGTCGGCAGTGCTGTTCGGTGCAATCGGTGTCACCTCGCTGTCTCCCGGTGACCGGGTGCCAGCCCTCGTTCCGGTGGAGGTGGCGCAGCCTTTTTCAGTGCCGTGGGCGGTGCGAAATCCATTTGCTGCGTCGGGGGCGCGGTGTACGGTCGTGCTCTGGCGGTTCCCGGCCGCCTCTGGGTCCGCGGGCAGAGCTGCAAGCTCACCGGTTGCACATGAAGATCACTGGCAGATCTTCCAGCCCGATGTCGCGGACCCGCGGGCGCCGAGGAAGGACTGCCTTGTCCGATCAGCCGCGCCATTTCCCCGACAGGCCCAGCCTCCGGTACCTGAAAATCGAGGCGAAACGTCGCCTCTCCGCAGGGGAGTTCGCAGCACTTCACGAAGCCCAGCTGGCCATTGCCCGCGAGCACGGGCTGCCGAGCTGGACCGCACTCAAGCAACGCATCGAGGCCGAAAACACGGCGAGCCACGCCCTGACGCATGTGCGGTGGGTGGTATCGCGCTTCGCGGCGGCCGGCACCCCGGGATGGACACCCCCCGACGAGGAGGAACTGCGCCGACACTTCGATGATCGTTACCTGAGCCTCGTGCCCCTGGACTGGGTCACCCACCTTTTCAGTACGGTGGCCGAGCGACTACGCGAGGGCCTCACTGAAGTGCAGGCCGAACCACAGTATCTTCGCGCGCGCCTCGCCGACCTGCGCATTGAGGCGGCGACCGAGGACGAACCGCCACACCGGCTGAGCAGTCTGCAGATGTATCCGGCGCGCGACATCGGTGCCGACAACCCCGAGCCGCCTACCTCTGGTTGAACCTGCAGTCACATGGGCCTGTCGATGAATTAGTGGGTCGTGTCGTGCTCGCTGGCCTGGGATGTCGCGTGCATGACGTAGCTGGCGAGGTCGCTGGGGTCGATCAGGCGGACAGGGATCGGCTCGGGGCGGTGGCCGTGGTTCTCGAGGAGGGGGCGGACCTGTCCGGCGCCTGAGCGGGACGCGGATCCAGGCAGCTACCCGGCCCGGTTCCCCGTGAAGAACCCCGTAAATGGTCGGCCCACGGCGGCAATCCGCAGGCAGAGCTATCCCTTTGGCTCCGTTGTCAGCTTGAGTTTCCTGAACTTTCGGTGGCGGCTTGGTCCGTGGTGGCAGGGTGTTGCAGGTGACGGGTGAGTGGTGGGGTACGTTCCGCCGGGAGCGGTGGGTGCCGGTGCCGGTGCGGGGGCGGCGGGCGGTGGGGCGGCTGGAGCAGGCCGAGCGGGAACGGGAGTGGGTTCTGGCCGCTGCCCGGGGTGAGAGGGTCTCGGTGCGGAAGGTCTCCGAGGCAGCGGGACTGTCACCGACCCGGGTGCATCAGCTCACCAAGGATGCTCACCTGGATGCGTCGGACGCCGCGCTCGGGCAGCTGCGCGCCGCTGGCCGGCCGGCCCCGGAGAATCCGGACAGCAGCGACGACGAGGAGCTGTCCGGCCGGGCGAGCACCGCCGAGCGCCCGCAGGCCGAAATCGGCTGGCTGCGGCAGTGCGCCGAGTGGCTCGATGGCCTGGAGACCAAGCCGTACCCGCCCGCCGCCAACCTGCACCCCGAGGGCGACTTCTCCGACACCTGCGCCATGCCGGTACGCCCGCCCAGGGTCGCGGCGATCCCGCGTCGTACCCCCTGCGGCATCGACGAACTGGTCCGCGCCCGGCGTGTGGAAGACCTGCAAGCCGCCCTGGTCGCCGACGACCGGTGCGCCGCGCGGCGCCGCGACTGGCCGAACCCGGCCTGGGCTACGCCGAGTTGTGCAACCTCACCGAAACGCTGTGGCGCTCTCCTCGGCAGGGAGACGAGGGGAGACCTTGCCTGGAGGGCGTACCGGGCCGAACGCCGACGGCGCGGCGAGACCGACGAGCCTCCCTACACGACGTAACAACCCGTTCCGCCAAGGCAGGCCCTGGCCTCGGGCAGCCAACGAAACCCTGCCACCCGTCGGCCGCTCTACGCCCGTCAAAAACTCTCCTTCAGCCCGTCACGAGCCGAGAGCCGGAGCCCCCAGGCCATGAGCACACCACAGAACCGCGCACCATCCGCGCCGCGCTGGCCGTACTGCGGACACGGCGCCGACGCCGCCACCGACCCCGTCGGCTGCCCCGGTATCCACGTCCCCGGCCACACCGCATGCCTGGCCCACCTGAACGACACCGACCGCGACGCATACCTCGCCACCCTGACCCCCGGCGCCCGCGTCGACCACCGCGGCACCCCCTTCACCGGAGAACTCCTGTCGTCCCTGCTCCTCGTCCTCCATGATCCAACCACCGGAAAACCCCACCTCGGCACCGCCGACTTCGCCGGGGCGAGGTTCTCCGACGCCGTCACCTTCGACGATGCGCAGTTCTCCGACACCGCCCGGTTCGCCGAGGCCGTGTTCTCCGACACCGCGCGGTTCGTCCGGGCTCGTTTCTCGGGCCCCGCCGATTTCGGCCGGGCTCGTTTCTCCGGCCCCGCCGAGTTCGGCCGAGCGCAGTTCTCCGCCGCTGCCGGGTTCGGCCGGGCGCAGTTCTTCAGCGCCGCCGAGTTCGGCTTGGCACAGTTCTCCCAGTGCTACGGGGCTGCCGGGTTCAAGGGGACGCAGTTCTCCGGCATCGCCCGGTTCGCCGGGACGCGTTTCTCCGGCTACGTCTACTTCGACCAGGCGCGGTTCTCCGGCAGCGCCGACTTCGACCAGGCGCGGTTCTCCGGCACCGCCCACTTCGACAAGGCGCAGTTCTCCGACAGCGCCCAGTTCAAGGAGGCGCAATTCTCCACCGCCCGGTTCCGCTGGGCGCAGTTCTCCGGCGCCACCGACTTCGATCGGGCGCGGTTCTCCGACAGCGCCGACTTCGACCAGGCGCGGTTCTCCGACGACGCCCGGTTCGGCTGGGCGCAGTTCTCCGGCACCGTCGATTTCGGCGATGCACAGTTCTCGGGGACAGCCGCGTTCGGCCGGGCGCAGTTCTCCGACAGCGCCCGGTTCGTCCGGGCTCGTTTCTCCGGTGCTGCCGACTTCAGCGGGGCGCGGTTCTCCGGCACCTGGTTCGGCGGGGCGCACTTCTCCGGCACCTCTCGGTTCCGCGAGGCGGTGTTCTCCGGCGACGTCGACTTCGGCCTGGCGCGGTTCTCCGACACCGCTCGGTTCGATCGGGCGCGGTTCTCCGACACCACCGAGTTCGGCGGGGCGCAGTTCTCCGGCACCGCCCGGTTCACCGGAGCGCAGTTCTCGGTGATGTCGCGCTTCGGACCAGTGGTGTGTGATGGGGCGGTGGATCTGTCCGATGCGCTGTTCAAGGCGCCGGTGACGCTGCAGATCGCAGCGCGTGAGGTGCGCTGCGAGCGGACTCGGTGGGAGTCGACGGCGACCCTGCGCCTGCGCTACGCGTCCGTGGACCTCAGTTACGCGGTGCTGTGCTGCCCCGTGTCGGTCACCACCCATCCCGACCCCTTCACCACAACTCACACCGTCAAGCCCGCGGAAGTGGCGGAGAGCCCGCTGTCGGGCCACCCGCACGGCGTGCGCGTGCTCTCGGTGCGCGGGGTGGACGCCGCACGCCTGACGCTTGCCGACACCGACCTGGGCGACTGCGTGTTCTCCGGTGCCTTCCGCCTCGACCGGCTCCGCCTCGAAGGCCGCTGCACCTTCGCTCCCACCCCCACCGGCCTCCACCGCCGCCACCGCATATGGCTCAGCCGGTGGAGCCGTCGGCGCGTCCTGGCCGAGGAACACCACTGGCGCGCGCAGACCGCCGGCCAACCCGTCCTGCTTCCGGACCAGGCCCCCTCGCCCCGCCGCTGGCGCGCCGGACCTCATCACCCGGACCCCGACCCCACCCCCGGCCCGGCGGAGGTGGCCGCGGTCTACCGGCAGCTACGCAAAGCGTTCGAGAGCGGCAGGAACGAGCCCGGCGCCGCCGACTTCTACTACGGCGAGTGCGAGATGCGCCGCCACGACCGCGCCGACACCCCGTGGAGCGAGCGTGGGTTGCTGTGGGCGTACTGGCTGATCTCCGGTTACGGCCTGCGCGCCTCCCGCGCCCTGGGATGGCTGCTCGCCGCCATGGTTGGGACCGTGTTGCTCCTCATGGGCTGGGGCCTGCCCATCCACGACCCTGCCCCCGCCACCCGCGACGCCCTCTCCCGCGGGAAGACCGCATTTGACTCAACCCCCGAAGCCGTCCTCACCGGAGGCTGGGATGAGCGCATGACCTGGACACGTGCGGAGAAGGCCAACCGTGTCGCGGTGAACGCCGTGGTCTTCCGGTCCTCCGGCGAAAACCTCACCACCGCCGGCACCTACATCGAGAGGGCCTCCCGCCTCCTGGAACCCACGCTCCTCGCCCTGGCCGTCCTCGCCGTACGCGGACGCATCAAACGCTGAAAGCGCCGGTCTTCGCAGCCTGGGGGCGGGGCCAGGGGGCGTCGATGAATTAGTGGGTTGATTTGCCTTCGCGGTTGTGCGGCTGTCGCGTACATGACGTAGTTGGCGAGGTTGCTGGGGTCGATCAGGCGGGCGGGGATCGGTTCCGGGTGGTGGCCCAGGTCTTCCAGGTGGGGTCGGACCTGCTTGATGAGGGCTCTCATCTGGTTCTCTCCGACGCGGAACAGGTAAGCGGTGCGGGACAGGCCGCGCTGGTCGAGGACGGCGGCCCAGATGACGTTCTCCGTGGTCATCTTGCGGTGCCGGGGCCGCTGCTCGGGCGGGAGAGTGTTGAGGCGTTCGCGGACGTTGGCGG
>NZ_RPDJ01000095.1 GCF_004023625.1 Streptomyces cavernae
CTTGACCAGGGTGCTCTGGACCAGGTCTTCGGCCTCGTGGAAGTCGCCGGTGAGCAGGTAGGCGCATCTGACCAGCCGGGGCCAGTGCGCGGTGACGAAGTCCGCGAAGTCGGCATCGGGGTCCGTGTCGCTGTGCACAGGGAGCTCCTCGGCGTTCGGGGTCGGATGGTCCGTTTCCGGTGTTGCCGTCGAAGGCCGTCCTGAGCGACCCTCTCTCCAACTCTGTCGTTAGGGGTTGCGAAGGGCGCGGCGGGAGACACGGCGAGCGACCGGCTCGCGGCGACGAGGACCGGCAGGAACAAGGCCGGCACCGAACTGCCCAGCATCGGCGCCGAGGCGATACGGCAGCCCAAGGCGGGAGCCGAGGACTTCTGGGCGTCGGCGACCAGGAAGTCCGCCAAGAGCGGGACCGCCGCGTCCGGCCGGGGCGGGCGCGCCCTGGCCGCCGGAATCTCCCGGATCTGGCTGGACGGCCGGGTCCACGCCGACCTCGACCGCAGCACCGCCCAGATTCCGCTGGGTAGGCCCGCGGACGCCTTGAAGGGGACCCAGGTGGAGGCCCTGGGCTGGGCCTTCCGCAATCCGTCGACGACTGATCCGCAGACCATGCCAGCCGAGATCTCCGTGGCGCGTACGTCGATCCTCGACGGCGTGCCGGTGGCGCAGCTCTTCTCACCGCAGGTCGCCGCGGGCCTCAGACCGAAGGGGTTCAGCGGCGGGCCGGTGCTCGCCGGCACCCTCGCCGGGTGTGTGGCCGTGGGTGTCGTGCGCTGGATGCAACCCGACGACATCGACCCCACGCGCGCGGTGGGGGGCACCGTCTACGCCTCCCCGGCCGAGGACATCATCGCGCGCTGGCCCCGACTCGCCCCGCGGCGAACGGTGTTGGAGGAGCTCGCCGGCGAACCGGGAAGCCCCGGCCGGGCCTTGGTGGCAGGTTTCCTCGACACCCACCTGAGTGGCCCCGGCGGCACTCTCCCGTTCGCCGGACGCACCGCTGAACTCGCCGCGCTGGACGCCTGGTTGGCGGACCCGGAGGCCTCGGCGTACCACCTGATCAGCGGTGGCGCCGGCACCGGCAAGAGCACGCTGCTCACCCGCTGGGCCGAAACCCTCGCCCGACGGTCGGACCCGGCCCTGCACATCGTGTTCGTCCCCGTCAGCCTGCGGTACGACGCCGCCGGCGCCCACCACCTGGTCCACGCCCTGGTGCACCGGCTGGCCCGGGTTCACAGGCGGCGCCACGACCCCACGGCCGGTTTCGAGAAGCTGCGCGACACCCTGTCCGAACTGCTTGGCCGGCCCGCACCCCCGGGGACGACCGTCCTGGTCATGGTCGACGCGCTGGACGAGGCCGACGGCTGGGAGCCGGGCAACCTCTGCCTTCCGCGCCGCCCCGGAAAACGCGTACGCATCGTGCTCACGGCCCGTCGCACCCGCACGCGGGCCACGGCCCAGGCGTGGCTGGAGTCACTGCGTCTGGACCCCGGCAGCGCCACGACCCTCCTCGGCGGACTCGGCGAGGACGCGGTCGCCGAACTGCTGCACGAGGCCCTGCCCGGCAACAGCGGCCGTACCGCCGACATCCTGCGGGCCGTAGCACCGGACCTGTGGCGGCTCACCCGCGGGGACCCGGTGACCACCGCCCTGTACCTGCAGGATCTGCGGCTGCGTTCCGAACACGACCTGGACCGCTGGACCGCCCGGCTACGGCAGGCCCGCCCGGGCCTCGTGGGCTACGTCGAACGCTGGTGGCAGGACCAGAAGGCGCTGCCGGACGACCATCGGCACCAGCGCCGGGTGGACGACGCCCGCTGTCTCTTCGGTCTGCTGGCCCTGGCACGCGGACCACTGACCGAGGGCGAACTGCGGCTGCTGGTCTCCCGGATGCTGGAGGAGAAGGTGAGCGGGGACCGGGTGCGGTCTGCCCTGGGTCTGCTGGACCGGTTCACCCTCCCCGGCAGCGAGCCTGCCTCCGTCGCCCTCGCTCACCCGCTGCTCGCCGAAGTGCGTGTCCGGGAGCTGCGGGAGAGCTACGAACTGGACGAGTACCGGCGGGCGTACCTGGACTGGGGCCGGGAGTCCGTCGCCGCCCTCTGGGCATCCGGCCCGCGTACGGTAACGCGTCGACGAACACCGCACCGCGCGAGTGGTCGTTCCGCTGCGTAGCTTTGCCTCCTCGTCCCACGTCAGGAGCGGCCGCAGCCTGCGCTGTTCCAGAGGGGGGTAGGGGGAGGGGATCACTACGGGATCAATAAGGGATTGAGCGTCATCCTGGGGCTGGGTAGGCGTCACATTGCGCCGGGGACTCCCATTTGACTCCGGGTAGGCGTCATTCTGACGTATCAGATGGTCAGAAGGCTCCGGAGAGTCCGGGGTGCCAGCCAGCGAGCCGGCCGGCTCGCCCTGGCTGTCGTCGTCGAAGGTGATGGCCTCGATCAGGTTGTCCTGGTACTGCCGTGGCTCCTGCCGCATGGCCGCCAGCAGCGGCAAGTTCACCCGCGTCAGGTTCGAGATCGGCTTGCCCGTCCTCGGATTCACCCAGCGCACCGACTTCACCAGACCGCGCGCGGCCAGCTTGCCCTTCACCCGCTGCGCCGTGCTGCGCGAGGTGCCGCAGTCAGCCGCGAGGCGGCCCTCGCTCGGCCAGCAGTAGCCGTACATGTCGGTGTAGTTGGTCAGTGCCAGCAACAGCAGCTTCTCGCTGCCGTCCAGGTCTTTGGCCTCGAAAACGAGACGGGTGCGGCTCTTCCTCAGTGAGCTGGTGATGCCGTGGGAGCCGTGTAAGTGGTGCCAGGAGCCGGCCGGCGTGCTCATATGACTGGGGTAGGCCCTGGCAAGTGGGCGTTCTCCTGGTGCGTGGCGGTGAGCTTGACGCTGCTGAGGCGCCAGCCGTGCGGTGTCCGGATGGCCTCGTTGTCGTAGAAGCCGACGACCAGCCATCGGTCCGGCCCGCCGCCTGCCCGTTCTTCCGGCACCCAGTGTTCGGCGCGGACATGCGCATGGAGGGTCGCGCGGTCGCCGTCGATCTCGACGACGTGACCTGTGATGGTGTGGTGGGTGGCGGAGAAGGGGGCGAAGGCTTGGTCCAGCACTTGGACGTACTCGTCGAGCGGCACGGTCATGGGCGGCAGGCCGATGACCGAGGAGAAGTCGAGGGCCACGGAGTCTGTGTAGACAAGGGCGGGGAGGCTGTTGAAGTCCTTGAGGTCGGCGATGTCGGCGTAGCGGCCCATCAGCTCGATCAGTTCGATGCGGTCGGCGAGCGTGGTCATGAAGGACTCCCTGCGGACTCGGGTTCGGGCGTGGGCGCGGATTTCGGGTTCCGGGACCGGTGGCTCATGGTGAGGATGGCGTCCACCAGCCGGGCCGGCAGGAATCGTGTGAGGGGGATGATGAAGGCGGCGTCCGTGCCGAGGGTGTACCGGGCGCGCGGGCGGGGCGTGGTCGCCACCCTGGCGATCTTGGCCCCCGCCTTCGCCGCCGGTAGGGCGCGTTCGAGAAAGGCTGTGTTGGACGCCACCGTCGCGTTGATGAGGTGACTGTAGAGATGCTGGTGTTCGGTGCTCATCGCGGCGGCGAGTTCGAGAGAGAGGTCACCGCTACGGGCGGCCATCTCGGTCCGGACGCCGCCGGGCTGGACGACGACCACCTGCACGCCGTGCGCCGAGACCTCACGGCGCAGGGAGTCGCTGGCCGCTTCGAGGGCGAACTTGGTTCCCGCGTATGCCCCGAAGACAGGCAGCGCAGCCACCCCGCCCACGGAGCTGATGTTGACGATTCTGCCCCGGCTCCGCCGCAGGAAGGGCAGGAGTTTCTGGATGACGGAGATGTGTCCGAAGAGGTTCACCTCGAACTGCTCGCGCCACAAAGCAAGAGGGAGCACCTCGACGGGGGCGTTGATCTCGATCCCCGCGTTGTTGACCAGGACGCGCAGGACGCGCCGCTCAGGGTCGTCGGCGATCCGCCGGGCCAGGGCCTCGATGTGTTCCGGGACGGTGATGTCCAAGGTGACCGGTTCGATGCCGTCGGCCCGGACGGCGTCCGCCTCGCTGTCGGTGCGTACCCCGGCGAGGACGTGGTAGCCCATCGCGGCGAGGGCCTGCGCCGTCGCGGCTCCGATGCCCGACGAGGCGCCGGAGACGACGACGAGTTCGTCCGGCTTCCGAGGGTTCTTCCGCTGGTCTTTCCGCGCGTCTTTCGGTGGACGGATCACAGAGGCGGGTCCTTTCACGAGGCAGGGGTCGCGGGCGCGTCTAGGGGGAAGCGCGTGCCGGTCAGTTCCTCCGACACCTCCCACAGCCGCCGTGCCGCCGAGCCGTCACGTGCTCGGGCGGACCGTCCGACCGGCGTCGGCGCGCCGCGCATGCCCCAGAGCCGGTCGGGGCCGACATAGCTGTCGCCGGGAAGGTCCGCGGTAGCGGCGTACAGGGTGGGCAGGGCGCCCTCCTCGGCGCTTTGGGCGACGAGTCCGACGAGGAACTTCTCGACGCGGAGACCGAGGGAGGGTTTCCTCTCCGTTCGCATCAGGTTTGTCGAGGAGATGCCGGGGTGTGCGGCCGTCGAGATGACGGGTGATCCCGCGCGGGTGAGTCTGCGCTGGAGTTCGGCGGCGAACAGGAGGTTGGCCAGCTTGGACTGCGTATAGGCGGTGTTGGGCCGGTATGGCCTGCGCTCCCACTGGAGGTCGGAGAAGTCCAGGGAGCCGATCCGATGCCCGAGCGAGGCCACCGTCACGACCCGCTCCCTGATGCGCGGAAGGAGCAGGTTCGTCAGGGCGAAGTGGCCCAGGTGGTTGGTCCCGAACTGCAACTCGAATCCGTCCGCGGTCCGGGAGAGCGGCCCCAGGGAGAGACCGGCGTTGTTGACCAGCAGATCGACGGGGCCGGGGAGGCCGTGGGCGAAGGCCCGTACGGAGGAGAGGTCGGCGAGATCGAGGGCGCGGACCTGGACCGGGCCCGTCATGGTCGCCGCCGCTGCCTCCCCCTTCTCCGGATCGCGTACGGCCAGGACGACCTGCGCACCGCGCTCCGCGAGAACACGGGCGGTGACGAGTCCGATCCCGCTGTTCGCGCCGGTGACGACGGCGGTGCGGCCGGTCAGGTCGGGAAGGTCGGCGGGGGAGTATTTGGACACACTGCGAGAGTAGGCATTAGCAACATTGTTGTCAATGAAAACATTGTGTTCTGTAGGCTGCTCCCATGCCTGACACCA
This sequence comes from Streptomyces cavernae, assembly GCF_004023625.1. Lineage (GTDB taxonomy): Bacteria > Actinomycetota > Actinomycetes > Streptomycetales > Streptomycetaceae > Streptomyces > Streptomyces cavernae. The sequence continues at coordinate 5,215 of NZ_RPDJ01000095.1, forward strand.
CCGAGCGGCGGCCCTACCACCACGGGAATCTCCGCACGGACCTGCTCGACGCGGCGGAGCGCAGCCTGAGGGCGCATGGGGTCGAGCAGCTCTCCTTGCGGGACCTGGCACGGGACGTCGGCGTGAGTCACGCGGCGCCCCGCCGGCACTTCACAGACCGGCGCGCACTGCTCGACGCCCTCGCCGAGTCGGGCTTCATACGCCTGGGTGCGAAGCTGCGGGCCGCGGTGAACGAGATCGACGACGAGGACGACCTGCCCGCTCGCCTGTACGCGTTCGCGTCGGCCTACGTCCGGTTCGCGACCGAGAATGCCGAGCTGACCGGGCTGATGAACTCCAGCAAGCACCGCCCGGGGGCGACGGCGGTCGCCGAGGCCGCCGCAGCCGCGTTCGGCCAGATCAGCGACCTGATTGAAGAGGGCCAGGAGCGCGGCGAGTTGGAGGGGGATGACCCGGAAGACATCGGACTCATCATCTACGCAACAGTCCTGGGGATCACGTCCATGCTCAACAGCGGCATGATCGAGCCCGCACGGCTCGAAGGACTCGTGGGCACCGCGGTGACACAGTTCCTGCGAGGCGCCCGCCCGACGGAGCCGCGCTGACCAAATGCCAAGATCGCACCCCGCCTCTCCCCCCGGCCGGCGGCGCTCGCTGCTACGGGTGGGCGGGATGGCATCCAGCAGGGCGCGAGCTGGGTGGCATCGTTTGAACCGGCTACGTCCCTGTGTGCACCGGCTTCGCCCGCCACCTCTCCAACTTTGGCTCGAGCGGCTCAATCCGCCCCGTAGGTCATCCGACACGGGTGCGGCTTTGTCTGAGACGCCATCCGCTTTCCGAACGTGATCCGTTGGTTCGACTGTGATGGGCATGAACTCCGCTGTGCGGCAGGAGAGATGGGGCGATTCGTCCGCTCGCGTTGTGGAGGTGGCTGGTGCCGTCAGTGCTCGGTCTGCTGGGGGCCCGGGAGAAGAAGATCCGGGAGGCGGAACACGCACTTCAGCGGCTGGTGGATGCCCGTGCAACGGTGGCCGAGGTACTGGCCGGGCCGCCGTCCGCGGTCGCAGATCCGGTGCGAAGTGCTGTCACGGGATCACTGGTGCCGCACCGGGCCGACGGCATGACGGCGTCGGTCCTCTCGCCGGACTACCAGCGGATCGTGGCGGTGCTGCAGTCGGAAGCGGGCCGGGAGGGCATGCGGTGCCAGCAGCTGGCTGCGGCCCTGGGACTGGAGGCGGTCCCAGCGAAGGTCGAGGGGGTGCGGTCGAAGGCGAAACGCCTGGTGGAACGGGGATGGGCCCTGCAGGTGCGGCCGGGAGTGTTCACCGCGCTCGCGGCCTCGGACGGCTGAAGCCGCCCGGGCGGCGTCCGGCCAGGCGGCCGCTCATCAGCATGGTCATCGACCACAGCACCATGGCTTCGTGCATGGCCGGCACCGGCTGTGGAGCTGGTCGGCTGGTGCTATGACAAGCCGGTGGGCAAGGACTACATGACCCGCGGCGAGGCGTGCCTGAAAAACATCGGGTCCGCAGACCTGGTGTTCGTCGACACCGGTCGGGAGGTGACGATCGGCTTCGCCAAGTTCGACTTCGAGCAGCGCATCAAGGCCTACCCGAACAAGGGTGCCTCCGGGTCGGACTTCGCGGAGTTCGACCAGCAGATCGCCATCATGCCGGTCCAGATCGACCAGGAACTCGAAGGCGTCACGATGAAGTGGAACGTCCAGTCGACGTGCTCGTCGTGTGTGACGTCGAAGACTCGGTGGGCCGACAACCAGAACAACAAAGCGGGCGACAACGCCTACTGGGACGCGGACGACTGGAGCCAGTACAGCGGCCGTTGGGGCACCATCCAGACCACCTGGTCCGGCACAGCCAAGGAGAGCATCGACCTGGGCTGGTCGGTGACCGCGACCGTAGACGCCAGCGACGCCGCGACCGCGACGGCGGACTTCGGGAGCTCTGGGATCAAAGAGGTACGGGAGCTTGCGCCGCGCTGCGACGCCATCGTCAGGGGCTCGGCACCAGGCTGCGTGCTGCCATTCTTCAAGCTGAACTGGACGGTGGACACCAACCTGTACCCGGCCGCCGGCGCGTACTACTGGTACATGGAGCAGGTCATGCCCGATCACGCCGGTTCCAAGCGCTGGGACTCGCTGATGCACTACCTGGGCCCGGACACGCCGGTGAAGAACAGCACTGGCGTACGTGGACGTCGGAAAACAGCCGTACGCGTGTGTGTGACAGCACCTGGAGCGTGCACCCGTCCGACACGTCGGTAGGGTCGGTCGACTGTGACGAGTTCGCGATGGCCTCGACGCACGAGTCCGGCGGCTACCCCAAGAGCGTGAACCTGGTGACGTCGGGCAGCAAGTGCGCCCAGCTGTTCACCGACAAGATGGGCGACGGTTCGGCGAACTTCGGCATCCTCGCGGATACCCGCACGGCGACGAACGGGCCGAGCGGCACGGAGCGGTGCGGGCGTGCGGCGATCCCGAGCGTGCAGAATCAGCGGGCGTTCAGTGGATTCCCGGCCTCGTCCTGGCGGATGCTGGACGGTGACGGGTTCTTCGTAACCCTCCCGGGATTCGAGCACTGCACGTCCGCCGCGACGACCTGCACGTGGCGCAAGATCGGCTGACGTAGCCTGCGCGACAGCAGGTGAAGCACGAAGGGGCCAGCCCACCGGCGCCGGCCCCCTTCTCGTGTGTGGTCAGCCGGTAAGGGGCTGCCAGCGCGCTTCTTGGACCGCGTCTAGCCTGCTGCCCCACACCAGCGCCCCACCGACCAGGCCGGGCTTGTCCCGCGTGGCCAGGGCCGGAGCCTCAAGCATGTCGGCGACATCTTCCAGGTAGGTGACCAGCGTTTCGAGCTCGTCACCGGGGCCTTCGTTGTAGCGGGACCAGCGGCCCAGGTAGCCGGTCACGGCGTCCAGGTACAGGCCTGAAGTGCTGTCAGCCGGGCCCAAGGCGACAACCGGAATCCAGGTTGCCTTCCACACGGTGATCCGCTCCTCTTCGGGGCGGTCGGCGTTGAGGGTGTCCTCGTGGGCCTGAGTGTCCATCCGCTGCCGGTAGGCGGCGGCCACGGTGTCCAGGGTCATCAGAGCCCTATTGCCCGGAAGGCACCCCCAGCCGTCGCTCCCCTCGTCACCCGCAGTCAGGAGCCACAGGACCCGCAGCTCGAGGGGTATCTGAATGCCGAGGTCCTCTTCCAGGGCGGCGATGGCGGCAGGGTTGGCGCCGGCGCGGAGCGCAGCATAGGAGTCGGGGGCGTTGTGCTTGAGCCAGCCGGTGATGCGATGCCAGGCGTCCGCTATTTCCCGCACGGTGACCGCAGCGGCAGCAGGGTCGGCAGGACGGTGCTGGTGTCGGCCCTGCTCCTGCTCGTGAGCCTGGTCCTGGGCGTTCGTGGAGGACTCGGTGGAGGGGGCCGCTCTCAGAAACCGGATCTCGATCCGGTCCGGCTCGCGGATGTAGCCGACGGACGGGTCGGGGCAGTCCTCGAACATGTCGCCGTCAACCCTCACGGTCAGGATGCCGGGCAGCCCCGAAGGCCGACCCATGTCAGGATCGTCGGCCAGCTGGCCGGCCAGGACCTTCAGCCCGTAGGGAACGCCGGTCCCTAACTGGGCGGCGGTGTCGCGTACGTCCGGCTGGATTTCGACCTTCACGGCCTGGTGCTCCTTGCTGGTCGGGTGGAGGGCTGTGCCACTCACACAGTAGAACGCCCCGCTCATCGGACGTGCTGGGCGCGCAACTCGTATCCGCATGCGCACGGGGCCAGACCTCCCAGCGGCCCTGCACCGCCACAGGGGGCTTGGAGGCGGCGTGGTGGCGCTGCGGTCACCGATAGTGGGAAACCCTCACCACCGCCCTCACCAACGTCGACGGTCAGGAGGCCTGGCGCCACCGCGATGAACAGCGCCGCAAACAGCGAGATGAACAGCGGGAGAAAGTGCGCCAGGAGCAAGCACACCAGGCGGCCACCTGGGGCCAGAGTCCCGCACCGGACGCGGAGGTGGGCCAGCTGGTGCAGCAACGCGAGCCGGAGCCTGCCCCGCCGGCGCCGTGCGCGCGATGCCATCTGCCCATCACCAGGCAACCCGGCTCCGGCAACGAGTTCGTCCCGCCCGAGGACGGCCGCCACTGCGACAGCTGCCGGATCGACCTCCGACAGCAGCCGCCGGGCCTACGCAAAGCGCTCTTCGGCCGCCGTACCTAGGCCGGTGTCCAGGGCCCGTCCGGCGTGAGTGCCTGTTTCACTCTGGGTGTTGAGGGGTCGTTTGGGCTGTCTGATGAGCTGGCGGTGTCAGCTCCAGACTGTCTCTGGTGCGCGAACAAGCCTGCTTAGTTACCTGTCACTTGACGCAGCTTCAGGGGTGAGGGCCATGAAGGCGGGCCCTGAAGTAGGCTGCCATTGTTCTATTTCAATGAGAACAATGCACAAGGGGGAGTCGTGACCGTCATTCGCAGGTGTGCCCTGACGGCCGTTCCGTTCGGCGGCGCTATCGCCGCCTACGTCGGTATCTTCCTGGCGAGCTACGACCGGCTGCCCGGGCGGATCGCCACCCACTTCTCGGGGGATGGTGGGGCTGACGGCTTCATGAGCCGGACCGCCGCGCTGTGGTTCGGCAGTGGCCTGCTCGTGGGTCTTGGGCTGCTGTTCACAGTGCTGACCCTGGTCTCCAAGGAGAGCCCTGGGGCGAGGTTGACCGCCGCGGTCGGCGCCGGTACAGCAGTCACGCTCGGCTATCCCTTAGCCTCGATCCACCGATGGGGCCGAGAGTGATCTTCTGATGGGCTTGTGAGCCGGGTGTGGAGCGGTTGCCGTGGACTGGGCAGGCGTTGTCTGCTGGTCTGCCCAGCTCTTCCACGTAGGC
>NZ_RPDJ01000096.1 GCF_004023625.1 Streptomyces cavernae
GCGCGCTCCATCACGAGGAGCGCGGCGATGGAACCGGCGCCCGCCGACTCCCCGAAGACGGTGACCCGGTCCGGATCGCCGCCGAAGGCGCTGATGTTGTCCCGCACCCACTCGAGCGCGGCGACCTCCCGGTAGGTGGCCTCGTCGACGGCGTCAATGCTGAAGCGAATCTGCGTGGCGGCGCGCACCAGCGGCTCGCGGATGGTCCTGCGGCCCAGGTGTTTGCCCGCGGTGTAAGTGTGGACGGCGAGGCCAAGCTCGTGAGCACCGTTGATGAGGCGTTCCACGCCGGGCATCAGCCCTTCACCGCTGCCGCACAGCAGGATCTGTTGGAACGTGTCGGGATAGCGCTGTTTCAGTTCGCCCAGGCGCTTGAGCGCCACGGTCGTGTCCATACGGTGGCCGAAGCCTTCCAGAGTGCGCTTCTTCATGGTGAAGCAGGCCGGACAGGCGTCGGTGCAGGCGTTGTTGCTGTCCATGAAGACAAAGAACAACGACGCACCCTTGGTCCGTACGATCTGGTCGACCCACCACCGCGGATTGAAGTCGACCAGCGAGGTTAACGCGGACGAACACCTCAATTCCACGGCTGCCCCGTCGCTATCTCGCGTGATGCGGATGCGGTCGTAACGGTGACGCCAGTCCTGCCCAAGGAATACGTCGTGACGTAGAGGCTGGGCAAGTCGAGATAGTGCGGGCATGACAGCACCTCACAAGGGGCAGAGAGCGCTTCTCTCGCTTCAGGAAGAAAGCATGGACATTGCAACCGTCGTCTCCGGTGTCGGTGGTGGTCTCGAGTCACCCGCGGGTTCGCCTCCGATGGGGAACACCGTGGTGTTCGTGGCCGTGAAGGGGGCGACTTGGTGGCAGATTGACCAAGAGGAATCTGAGCGCTGCGGACATGTGACCCAGCGGGCATGGCGATCCACACCACTCCACGCGGCGAGACGTTGTCGGCTGTCCGTGGTTCCCCCGTCACCTGCCATCGACCACGTATGACACATGGCTGAAATGCTCTTGGTTCACACGTTTCTCAACTTCCTTATGCACTTCAGTTCCTGCAACGGCCCGGGATTGTCCCTGTTCCGCAGTCTATGAAGACAGACACAGCACGAGCTTGAACCACACCGCCGTCCGATGGAACATAACCGCCACAAACAGCGCCGGAGCAACGCATGTGAACGAGAGATCGGCCGATGGCGAAGAGCGCTGGAGCAGACGCTGACACGCGCCAGGCGTTCTCTGCGGACTCCACCACCCGGGCCGGCAGCTACCCGGGGGTGCGCCCTTCCCCTCGAGGTCCGCACCGCATCCACCTGGCTCAGCAGCCGACCGGTGAGCGCCCGCGGTTCCACCGACGCCATGGCCATGGCCACCGCTCCCGCGGCCGGGTGGCGCCATCGTCCGCTCCTACCGCAGCGCGCAGTTCGGGCCCTGGGCGTCCACCCATCGCGGCTAGCATGATCGACTGAGCTGTTTCCTCAGTTCAGTTGGGGTAGGTGGGCCTATGACCTCACGACCTTGTGCGCAGCAGTGCTGGGCAGCGTGGCGGCTTGACCCAGACATGGACGGGCGCGCAGATGTCTTGATTGTGTCGATCAAAGCGATGCGCGCGGCCGTCGCCCCTTGTGCCTTCACCGGCCTCAGCCGCAACCATCTGGGCCTACTCCTGACCGTGCTCCAACCCGCCTGGACCGCGGCACGAGAGGACCGGTTGCATGCCCGCCGTACCCGAGCACGTATCCGCAAACCGGGCGCCGGCCGCCGACCACGCCCGAGCTTCACCGACCGAGTCGTGATCACCTGGTCCACCTGCGCCTCGCGATCCTGCACGCCGCCCTCGACGTCGCCTACGACGTCGCCCGGGCCACCGTCACCCAGACCCGTCCGCTGCTCGCCCGACGCGGTTTCGCCACCCCAGCCGGGGCACGTTGTGGTGCGGCGCGACCCGCCTCGGCCGCATGCACGACATCACCACCGCCCGGATCGAAGGCCCCGAGGGGCTGCTCAACGCCTACCCCGACGCCGAAGCTGCTGGTCGACGCCGGCTACCAAGGGCTCGTCCGAGACCACCGTGACCAAGTCAGCGTGCGCCGTTGAAGCCCCGACCCGGGCAGGGCGCCGCCCGAACAGCAGATCGAGGGGGAGCACAACCGCAAACGCCAGTCCTCGCAACGGATTGCGGTCGAGCACACCCATCGCGGAACGCAATGGTGGCGCGTCCTGCAACGCTTCACCGGCCGTCGCGAACTCCGCCCCGAGACCATCAACGCCATCGCCGGCCTCGTCTCCGACAAGTCCGCCGTACTCACCTGGTGACCCCAGGTAACGCACCATCAACCACTGCGCACAAGGTCGTAAGGGGGGAGGGCTATTCGTTGCCCTGTGGCGGCGGACCGTACGATCGCGTCGAGGAGTCGGTGGCGCTTGACGGCATGGGTGAAGTCCGGGGCGACAGCCGTTCCGTGGATGAGGTCGTCCCGAATCGCGGCGTAGGCGTGCACCAGCGTGTGGATCACTGTTCCGGCCAGGCCGGGATGGTCGTCGTAGCCGCTGGGCAGCGTGACCTCCGTAGGCCGACCGCCGCTGCGTGTGCCACACACCGTGACCGGACCGATGTGTGGGAACTCGGCGGCGGTAATCTCGAGTCTCCCCTCCGTGCCGTCGATGATCAGAGAGAACCCTGCACCCGATGCCGCGCCTCCACGGTGGTGGGCGGACAGGACCGCCCCGCCCGCCACGGTGCCCGAGATCGCGATCTGGTCCTCGGCGGTCATCGGAACGACCTGCCCGGTGCGCCTGAGGGGAACCTGGCGGCGTCGGGTCGCGGTCGTAGCAACCACTTCCTGAAGCTCGCCGACGACCATCGACACCAGGTCGATCGCGTGTCCGAACGCGATGGTCAGCATCGTGGCCCCGAGCTTGCGGTCGAGCGTGTAGACCATGTTCTGGGACACCGGGGTGCCCCATTCGGTCGAAGACGCCACGACGGTGGCGGAGAGCACTTCCCCCACGAATCCTTCGGACACGAGGTCGGCCAGCCAGCGGAAGGCAGGCGAGGAGCGTCCCTGAAGACCGACGAAGGTGCGCATCGTCCCGGCGGCACGCTCCATCTCCTCGGCCTCGCGCAGGTCGACGGCGAGCGGCCACTCGGAGAGCACGGGCACTCCCGCCTTCAGCACGGGCAACACGAGTTCGCGATGCTGAGGCACTTTGACGGCGACAACAACGAGGTCGACGTTCTCGTCGCTGGCGAGCTGCTCGACGGACGTGTACGCCGGTACGCCATACGCCGCTCCTGCGGCCTGGGCCGAGGCTTCGGAGCTCGCCGCCAGCGCGCGAAGCTTGATCCCGTCGACGGCGCTCAGCGCGGGCAGGTGGGCCCCGGCCGCCCAGCCTCCCGTGGCGCTCAGGCCGACGATGCCGACGCCGATCGGCTTACGGGGGTCAGGCACCGAGCTGCCGCCTTAGGGTCTCGGCGTCGTGCAGGGCCGTCATGTGCACGAACCGCCCGTCACGAACCTGATAGATGGCGTACTCGACGATCTCGAACGAGGCGCCGGTGGGAGCCACGCCGAGCCACTCCTTGACGGGCGTGCCCGTGTTGGTCAGACGGGCGGCCAGGCGATCACCGTCGACCGCGATCTCCCGGGGCTCCCAGTGGAAGTCCGGGACCGCGTCGATGTCGCCGTTCAGCACAGCGATGACCTGGTCCCGAGTGCCCGGCTCGCCGTTCAGGGTGGTCTCGTCGTTGATGAACTCGTCCATGCGGTAGATCTCGTGGGCGTTGAGCGCCCCGATGTAGCGCAGGTAGAACTCGCGCAGGTCGGTGTCGGACATGATCCCCTTCTTCGGCCCCCGGGCGGAGGTCATGCTCGGTGTTTCGCGACGGCCGTTGACGGTTTCGTCGCGGTGATCGTCGGCAGCGGGAGGAACCACTGCTCGAAACTTCTGTTCCGAACGGTACCGAAGTTTTCGCCGCACCGTCACGGCCCTCATGCGAGGAGAATGTCTCACCGGGGCGAGCGAAGGGGGCAGCCGCTACGCAGGCCAGCCGAGCAACGCCGTGTCGACGACTTCATCGAGCTCAGCCGGAACGAGGCCGTTGGCGGCCTGCACTGCGATGCCGAAACCCATCGTCATGATGAACCGGGCAAGACGCCGAGGGTCGGCGTTGCGCGGGAGATCACCCTCGTTGACTGCGCGCCGGAAGCGCCCCTCGAGGCGGACCCCCGCGTCGTTGCGCCAGTCGACAAGCAGGTCGTGGACGGCCCGGCTCTCGTCGCTCGACGCCAGCGCACCCTGCACGGTCAGGCACCCGGAGGGGCCGCCGGGAGGGGTCGTGGTGCGGACCGCTCCGCGGAGGAACGCCAAGGCCACAGCCCGTGCGGTGGGCTCCTCCAGGGCGCGCGTGACGTAGGCGGCCGGCCCCGCTCCGTAGCGCTGGAGGGCCTTGCGGAACAACTGCTCCTTGTTGCCGAAGGCCGCATACATGCTCGTCTTGGTGATGCCCATGGCGCCGGTCAGTTCAGCGAGGCTTGCACCTTCGTAACCTCGCGCCCAGAACACCCGCATCGCGCGTTCCAGCGCCTGGTCGATGTCGAATCCTCGAGGCCGACCCATGACGGCCCTACGGGAGTCACCCATGCCACAAGGGTACCCCTCGGTACAGATCTATGCTGACCAGCAATTTCATCCAACCAAGGTGGCGAACGTAGTTCAGTACCGGCCGGTCTTGATGTGGTACGGTTCTGCACCGAACGGTACTTAAGTAATGGGGAAGGGAAGTCCGCGCCATGAAAACCATTTCGCTCGGCAGCCTCGAGGTCTCGCGCATCGGTCTCGGAGCCATGGGAATGTCGGCGTTCTACACCGGCGCCGGCCAGTTCGACGACGAGTCGATCCGCACGATCCACCGCGCTCTGGACCTCGGGGTCACCCATATCGACACCGCTGAGGGGTACGGCCCCTTCATCAACGAGGAACTGGTCGGCCGGGCCGTGCAGGGGCACCGAGAGGAGGTCGTGCTGGCGACCAAGTTCGGACTGATCTCCCACACCGGTGGCTCGGCTCCGGACAGCACCTCGGCCAACATCCGCCTGGCCGTGGAGGGATCACTGAAGCGCCTGGGTACCGGCTACATCGACCTCTACTACCAGCACCGGGTGGACCCCGGCACGCCCATCGAAGAGACCGTTGGCGCGCTGGCCGAACTGGTGGCCGAAGGCAAGATCCGCCACATCGGCCTGTCGGAGGCCGGCCCCGCCACGATCCGCCGCGCTCACGCCGTGCATCCGGTCACCGCGGTCCAGTCCGAATACTCGCTGTGGACCCGCGACCCGGAGGCCGAGATCCTGCCCGTCCTGCGCGAACTGGGTATCGGCTTCGTGCCGTACTCCCCGCTTGGCCGCGGCTTCCTGGCCGGCACCATCCGCTCCCTGAACGATCTTGACGCCGACGACTGGCGCCGCACCAACCACCGCTTTGCCGACGGCAACCTGGAACGCAACCTGCGAATCGTCGACGAGGTCCGGGCCGTAGCCGCCGAGATCGACACCACGCCCGCGCAGGTCGCCTTGGCCTGGCTGCTCGCCCAGGGTGACGACATCGCGCCCATCCCCGGCACCAAGCGAGTCGCCCGGCTGGAAGAGAACGCCGCCGCCGACCATATCGAGCTCACTGCCAGCCACGTCGCCCGCCTGAACGACCTGCCCCTGGCCTCCGGCGAGCGCTACGACGCGGACAACATGGCCGCCATCGACCGCTGAACGAAGACGTACCGTCGCGCACGCCGCGGGTCGGCAACCCGGGCGAAGAGTGCCGCATTCCCAATGAGTTGTGTTCATCTTGAACGTGCAGGTCACGGGGGTGGCACGGGTGGGTGAGGTCATGCTCGTGCTGGTCGCGGGCCACCACCGTCGAGGCCGACGACGCCGAGGTCGGCGATCGCGGCGAGGCCGGCCGCACGGAGTCGCCGATCAGGTCGTCGTGGCGGCAGGCGGTGAGGTGGCCATGCTCGACCTCATCTGGCGGGCCAAGCACCTCGCCCACCCGCGAGCGAGCGATGCCTCATTCCTTCCAGTCCCGCTCAGACACCGCCAATTCAGCCTGGATACGGTCGACTTCCTCCCGGAGCTCGCCCACGCAACGGCGAGCAACGAGCTCGCGCTGTTCCAACAGTCCCACGACCGACGGCGTCCATGACCTCCACAGCAGCGGCTGCACGACAGACCACGGGCAGGGCTGCGCCCGAAGGACGCCGTGGCCCATCTTGTCGACGCGGTTGAGAGCCGGGACCTGACCGATGTGGTGTTGGTCGGCCACAATTGGGCGGGTCTCCCTATACGAGCTCTTGGCAGCGCCGATATCGCAGCGCTACTTGTGTCGTTCCGTGGAGTCAGGAGTAGGTCGATTCGCGTGGTCGTAAGCTGCCTGCGACGCTGACACCTCGCCGAGGTGCGCGATCGACCATTCCTGTAGTGCGCGCAGTGGCTCGCGCAGGGTGCGGCCGGCCTCGGTGAGCGTGTACTCGACGCGGACAGGGACTTCGGGGTGGACGGTGCGGCGCACGAGCCCGTCCCGTTCGAGCCCGCGGAGAGTCTGGGTGAGCATCTTCTGCGAGACGCCCTCGATGCGTCGGCGCAATTCTGAGAAGCGAGCGCTGCCGTCCCAGAGGGCGCCCACTATGAGCACCGTCCATCGGTCGCCAATGCGATCCAGGATGTGGCGAGTCGGGCAGTCCGCGCGGTAGGGGCTGCCGCGGAGCACCGACTCGGTCTGAGTGGTTACCACAAAGTGCCTTCTTCCCGTCGGAGAGTTGCGCTCATACGGTAATCGCGGCGCGTCGTCCGACGCCACCTGCCTCGTAGAAAGGCACCTCGTGTCTCGCATTACCGTCATCGGCGGCACCGGCTATGCCGGTTCGGCCATCGTCGCGGAGGCCGCTGCTCGCGGTCACCAGGTCACCGCACTGAGCCGCTCGCTCCCCGACGCGTCAATCCCGAACGTGACCTATGTCCAAGGCGACGCCACCGACGAAGCAACGCTCTCAGCGCCCATTGAGGGCGCGGATGTCGTAGTGGGCGCACTGGCCCCACGCGGCTCGCTGGCCGGCACCTTCCGCGACGTCTACCGCACCATCGCGCGTCTGGCCGATGCCGCAGGCGTACCCCTGTTCGTCGTCGGCGGCTACTCGTCGCTGCGTCCCGCGCCCGGGGCGGATCGCTTCGTCACCGACCTGACCCACATCCCCGCAGAGCTCCACGACGAGATCCGCGCAGGGGCGGCGCTCATCATGGAGGACCTCCCGGCCACCCCCGCGACACTCAACTGGGTCTTTGTGAGCCCGGCGCTCAGGTTCGGCGCACGTATGCCCGGCGAACGACTCGGCCGTTATCGGCTCGGCGACGACGTCGCGGTTCAGCCCGATGACGGCGGCGGGATCTCCGCGGCGGACTACGCCCTCGGGTTTGTCGACCTGATGGAGAAAGGCGACCACCACCGGAAACAGTTCAACCTCGGCCACTGAGGTGATTCCAGCGAGATTCAGTTCGCAGTCTGGCGCTCGAGGCGTGTGATGACTGGGCGGTCCGGGCGATGTGAATGCATCCTTCTGGGCACGGATCGTGACGTGTTCGAGCGCGTTCCAGCTCTCGGTGAGCAGGGTGAAGCCGCACTCGCCGGCCACGCAGGCCGCGCGGGATGAGGCGCCCCGGGTCCCATCCACAGCTGCAGGTAATCCGGAACCGAAGTGCGTTACAGGGACGTGCTCGAAACCGCCCACGCCCAGGCTCTCGCCGAACTACCCCAGCCCATCGCGCAGTTGCCGACCGACGCCGACCAGGGCGTCCGACCCGGCGGCCTCTACACCGGCACGGCGACCTCACCCGCCTGAGCGGACGGCCGACAACCCCGCTCGCCGCCACTATCACCACAGCCCTCACTGCCCCCGCCGCCGCCAGACCGACTGGCGCCCGAGCGTAAGGAAGGCATGCTCCATCATGGATGTTGAACATGAAAAGTCGCACTACCGGGGATTCGGACCCGTCCGCGGACTGCCGATCCAGGACGCCCGGGTGGATCTCTCGGCCTTTCCCCCGGATCTCCAGGCGGTGGTGCGGGAGTTGTTCCCGCCCGTGCTCGAGAGGGCGAAGGAGCCGCTGGTCGGCATCACGACGGACGGGCAGGTCGTACCCGATCTGTTCGCCCTCCAGGACACCGGCTGGAATCCCGAGCCCGCGACGAAGGCGGCGACCGCCTTCCTCGACTGCCTCACTCCCACGCAGCGCGAAGACGTCCTATTCGCCGTCGACGCGGACGAATGGCGTGTGTGGATCAATGCCTTTCCGAACTGGGATCCGCACGGCCTGCGCCTGGAGCACCTTGAACCCGCGCAGCGTGAGCGTGCGCTCGCGACCCTCGAGGCATCCTTATCCGCCACCGGCTTCTCCGACGCTCGGACGGCGATGAAGCTCAACGCCGCGCTCGGCGAGCTGATCGACCAGTACCGCGACACCCTCACCGAATACTGTTATTCCTTCGCATTGTTCGGCACCCCCTCGACAACGGAGCCGTGGGGATGGCAGTTGTGGGGCCACCACCTCGACGTGCACTGCTTCATCATCGGCCGGCAGATGGTCCTTACCCCGACCTTCATCGGCGCCGAGCCCACCGAGGCCGACCGCGGTACCCACAAGGGCCTGCGCCTGTTCGACGAGCAGCGGACGGCCGGTCTCGACCTGCGGCGCAGCCTGCACCCTGAACAGGCACGTGAGGCCGTTCTCTACGCATCGATCCGGGTGCAGGACCTGCCCGCCGAACTCGCCGACCCGGTCAACGGCAGGCACCTGGGTGGCGCCGCACAAGACAACCGTGTCATCCCTTACGCCGGGCTATCGGCCGGCGGACTCTCCCACAGGCAACGGGAGTCGCTGCTCCACTTGGTGAATACCTACGCGCAGCGACTCCCGGACGGTCCCGCCGCCGCGTTCATGGAAAGCATCGAGCAGCATCTCGACGACACGCACATCGCCTGGATCGGCGGGAGCGCCGACGATGACGCCTTCTACTACCGCATCCACAGCCCCGTCGTCCTGATCGAATACGACTGCCACCAAGGTGTCTTCCTCGACAACGACCAGCCCGAACCGTTCCACGTACACACCATCGTGCGCACCCCCAACGGCGGTGACTACGGACGCGACCTGCTGCGCCGACACCTCGCCCGCCACCATCCACGGCAACGCATCGGACGCTGACTACGACTCGCCCGACCCAGACCGCCACTGATCCCCTTGGCAGGCGCAGTGTGTCAACTTACTGACTTCGGCTCGTCAAGGTGATACTGGCTCGTCGAGAGTCAGGCCGGTGCCCGCTATGAAGCCGTCGAGGGTGTCGGCCCGGTACTGGAGGAGTTTGAGCCGGTTGCGGACGAGCGCTTCCAGGCGGTCGAGGGCGACGACGGCGAGGTTGGCCAGGCTGCGTTTGACGTGTGCCCACACGCCCTCGACGGGATTGAGGTCGGGTGAGTAGGCGGGCAG
>NZ_RPDJ01000097.1 GCF_004023625.1 Streptomyces cavernae
TGGAAGCGCTCGTCCGCAACCGGCTCAAACGCCTCCAGTACCGGGCCGACACCCTCGACGGCTTCATAGCGGGCACCAGCCTGACTCTCGACGAGCCAGCATCACCTTGACGAGCCGAAGTCAGTAACCAGCGACGCATGGGAGCGCGGGGACGGGCCCTGGACACTGGCCCGAAGTCCAGCCTCCTCAACTCCCCTTCATACGACTGTCCTTACTTACCTGGTGCGACCTCGTGTCGCACACTGAGCACTTCAGTTGGCGAGTTGCCAGTTGATCTGGCGGGTTGAGCACGACGGGCGGCCGAGCTCACGAGCTGGTCCAAGGAGGAGTTCACGCCGGGGCCAGCACAGGTGTCGGTCAGTCTTCGGGTGTCCCGGCGTTCGCCCACTGGGGTGCGTGGTCCTGGACGAACTCGGCGAAGGTGCGGGGCGGGCGGCCGGTCAGGTCCAGCACCGCGGTGCTGACCTGATCGTCCCGGCCGGTTTGGATGCCGGCGTCGACGGCGGCGAGGGCGGTCGCGAAGGCATCCGACATGCCGGACGCACGGTAGGTGTCCGCCTGCTCGGCGACCCCGACGGGCAGGACCCTGATCGGCCGGCCGGTTTGGATGGTGATGATCTGTGCCGCGTCCTGGTAATTCAGCGCCTTCGGCCCGGTGAGTAGGTAGTCACGCCGGTCGTCGGGGTAGCCGTCGGGTTCGGTCAGTAGCACGGCAGCCACCGCCGCAACGTCTCGAGCGTCGATCCAGCCCACCCGGCCGGTTCCGGCGGCGGTGCGGATCTCACCGCGTCGCCGGATCCGCTCACCCAGCGGGTGGGGGGCCAAGAAGTTCTGCATGAACCCGGAGGGGCGCAGCACCACCCATCCGGGCCGAACCCGCACGTGCGCGGCCAGTTCCAGCGCGCTGGCGGCACCGGGCAGCACGATAGCGGAGCCGAGCAGCACCACCCGGCGCACGCCGAGGCGTTCGGCCTCGGCCAAGAACGGTTCGACCAGCGGCATCGGATCTGTGGTGTCTACCGGAGGCACCAGGTAGACCCGGTCCATCCCGTGCAACGCGGCCGGATGGGTGGCCGGATCGCTCCAGTCGAACCGAACCGCGTCCGGGGCGTCGGCCGGTGGGATGCGGCTTGCCACCCGGACCGGCACACCGCTTTTGCGGAGCAGTTCGGCCAGGGTGCTTCCCGTCTTCCCGGTGCCGCCGGTAATCAGCACGCCGGTCATCGGGTGGCCTGCGAGCGCAGCGAGCTGAGTAGTTCGGGCAGCGTGCCGGCCGCTGAGGCGGCCGCCAGCGGGTTCCAGTAGTCCCTATAACGGGTGATCAGGCCCTGGTGGGTGGTGAGCACCGTGATGTAGTCCAACTGGTACGGCTCATCGGTGGCCACCGTGCGGCCGCGCGCGGTGAACTCCACCACGATGGTGTCCGGCTGGTCCGTGTGGCGCACGGTGAGGGTCGGGATCGCCTGCACGTCCATCAGGTCCGGGTAGCCGGCCAGATAGCCCCGGACGGCCTCACGTCCGGTCAGCCGTCTCGGTGAGGCCCCTTCGGCGAAGGGGAACTCGGCGGTACCGTACTCCGCCCACAGATCGGCGACGGCATCCATGTCTTTGGCCAGCAGCAGCTCCAGCAGCCGGCGAAAGATCTTTTCGGAAGTGCGTGGTGACACGGTGATTCTCCAGCGTTCTGCAGGATG
The DNA here is from genome assembly GCF_004023625.1 of Streptomyces cavernae. Lineage (GTDB taxonomy): Bacteria > Actinomycetota > Actinomycetes > Streptomycetales > Streptomycetaceae > Streptomyces > Streptomyces cavernae. The sequence goes on from NZ_RPDJ01000097.1 coordinate 1,695, forward strand.
TGTGACCGCCCCAGAGTGGGCGCACGAGGCAGTGCCGTGGAACGCACCAGTGAGCCCCGGACCACTGGTCCCTGGCTAAGCCGAGTGCCGTTGTGCCAACCTGACCGGGTGAGCAGAGCAGAACTGGCCGACTTCCTGCGCCGTCGACGGGAGGCGTTGCGCCCGGCCCACATGCCGGCCACCGCTGTCCACCCACCCGGCCTGCGTGCCCGGCGCACCCCCGGGCTGCGGCGGGAAGAGGTGGCCGCCCTGGCCGGGGTGTCCACGAGCTATTACGAGCGACTGGAGCAGGCCCGCGCGCCGCGTCCGTCGCCGCAGGTGCTGTCCGCACTGGGCACGGCACTGCGCCTCACCGACACAGAGCGTGAGCACCTGGCACGGCTGGCCGGGCAGATCCCGCCCAGTACGGACGCCGATCGCGCGCCGGTGCCTGCCGATGTACGCCGACTGCTCCATCGGCTCGGGCCGATTCCCGCCTATTTGGTGAACGACCTGGAAGACATCGTGGCCTGGAACGCTGCGGCGGTCGCGTTGATCATCGGCTTCGCGCAGTTGCCCGTCCACGAGCGCAACACCGTGCGCCTCGCCATCCGGCTGGGCGGCACCCTCTGCTCGGCACCCGTCGGCGCGGAAGGCGACTTCGCCCGGCAGTCCGCCGCCCACCTGCGCGCGGCCGGCGCCCGCCACCCGGCGGACCGTGCGCTGGGCGAGCTGGTCAACGAGTACGCCGCGCACAACCCGGACTTCGTCGCCGGCTGGCGCAGCCACGACGTGCGCCCCCAGCCGACGCTGCGCAAACGCCTGCATCATCCCGAACTCGGCGAGCTGGAGCTGGACCGTCAAACCCTGCTCATGCCCGGCACCAGCCTGCGGCTGGTGCTCTACACCGCAGATCCCGGCAGCCCGAGCGCCACAGCACTGGCCCAGCTGGGCCCTCCCGACGCGGCGCCGTGACCGTTGGCTCAGGCCAGGCGGGGCGGCAAAGCCCTTATCCACGAACGCTCGGGAGCCCCAGCCCAGCGGCTGGCAGACCTCGCCGCGGCGGCAGGCGTCCCGCAGGAGCGCCAGAACGGTATAGATACCCTGCCGGGCTATCGCTCAACTGGCCAGCTGAAGCACTCAGTCACAGCTGCGGCATCATTGTTGCTTGTGGGTGTCGATCTGTTGCAGCGGCTCGTTCGTGACGGTCTGTGGGAGTTGGTCACTCCATACACGCGCTCAGCATCCACCTCTCTTCAGGTGGCCGCGCATCAGGCCGGCGAGATAGTCCAGGGTGGCGCTCGACAGCGGCAGGCGGGCGGTGTAAACAAGGCCGTCAGGGCCCTCGACGGCGTGGTTGTTTTTCTTCACGCCAAACTCAACTGCCGCCGGGAGTCCGCCAGTTACGCCCCCAAGTCCAACTATGGATGTGCGGTGAACCGCCCGTCAGGGCGTTTGTGCAGCCAGCCGCGATCGGCGAGCTTGGTCATCTTCGCCCGCAGCGGCTCCAGCTTGCCGCGCACTGAGGCGTCCAGGCCCAGCCGCTCGCCGACCGCCCTGACCTGCACCGGGCCGTCGGCCTCCCGCACGATCGCCAGGATCCTGCGGTAGACGCCGGGCAGCGCGCCCTCATCGGTCACGTCGCTGCGGTGCGGGATGAGCAGGACTGCCCGCCCGGCCACCTTCGCCGATACCGGAGCGGCAGCCTCGGCGTCGGCCTGGGCCTGCTCGGCCAGGCGGCTCAACACCCGTTCCGCGATCGCCAGTTCGTCCCGCTCGATCTGGACCTCCGGAAGCTGCTTGGTCAACTCCTCGGCAGGGCGTCCAGTTCGCTCCGACGAGCGGTGATCCACTGCCGCTCCTGCATCCCGGGCCCTCCCGCGATCTCGTGGCGTGCCGACCTGCCGACGGATCGTAGGCGGGGGTCGGTCACGGGCGCAGCCGAACCCGGCAGACCGCCGGAACCGGACCTGCCCGATGATCTACGGCATAGACATCAGCCGCCGACTGGCACGAGTCCCCGAATCGTCACTCACACCAGACCGGTGACCTGCGATTTCACGATGCACACCACTCATTGCTCCCACTCGGTCGGGGACTGTGGGGCCCGCTCGGCGTGCAACAGCAGTTGGCCGCAGAGTTGGCAACGGCCTTTCTGCTCGTGCAGCAGGCGCAGGGTCGCCCGCCCCATGGGGAGCGGGGCGCCTCTGCGTCGCCGTTGGGCCCAGTAGTCGGTCAGGGTTGGGTCGTCCGGGGACGCTGTGCCCTTGACCAGCTGGTGCAGGATGATTTTCGTCCAGGAGAACTTGACGAGGTAGGCGCCAATTTCCCGGTCGCCGAACACCCATCGGTCCTGCCGGGCGGGGTTGAAGCGGCCGAAGTACCGGTCCATGATCCAGTGCCTCGACTTCTTCGGGTGCCTGGGCAGCGCCCACCGGTAGGTGAGCTGCCACAGGTGGCTGTCCAGGGAGGCGAACACCTCCTTGGAGACCACCGTCCGGTAGTAGGCCGACCAGCCGCGCACGATCGGGTTGATCGTCCGCAGCACCGTGAGGGGCGGGGCGCCACGAAGGGCGCGGACACCTCCTCGCGCAGCCGGTCCCGGATCCGCCTGACGGCCGTCTTGCTCGGTTTGATCAGCAGCTTGCCGCTGCGTGGATAGCGGCGCACGTTGAACCCGAGGAAGTCGAACCCGGCCTCTGCGTGGACGATGCGTGTCTTGTCCTCGTTGAAGACCAGCCCCCTTGGCGCGAGCCATGCGGCAAGCCGTGCCTTGACCTGCTCAGCCGCTTCGCGGCCATGTGGCCACGAGATCGTTGGCGTATCGGACCACGACCGGACTGTCGGGCATGCTCTGACCGGTGCGAGGACCGGTCGGGTAGTAGCGCACGCCCGCAGCCGTCTCCATCCCATGGAGGGCGACGTTCAGGAGCCCCCGCCCTGGGGCGTTCCTTCCTCGGTGGGGCTGAACCGGCCGCGCTCGACCACGCCGGCCTTCAGCCACTGTCGCACCAGGCCCCGGGCGGGGAAGGTGCCGAGCTGGGCGAGAAGGTGGTCGTGGTCGATGCGGTCGAACGCCGCTGCCAGGTCCGCGTCCAGGATCCACACGCGTTGCGGGTTCTTCCCGTTCAGCGTGTTGTAGATGACCCCGATCGCGTCATGGCAGCCCCGGCCCGGCCGGAAGCCGTACGACCTCGCCTCGAACCGGGCCTCCCACTCGGGCTCCAACGCACTCGCCGCCCGGCCTGATGGCACCGGTCGACGATCACGGGAATGCCGAGCGGGCGGCGCTTGCGCCCCGCACCGTTCTTCGGGATGAACACCCGCCGGACCGGACGGGCCGCCAGATATCGCCGCGCTGCTGGATGAAGCGCGCCAACTTGGCCTTGCCCGGGGCGGTAAGCACAATCTGCCCGTCCACCCCGGCCGTCTTTCGTCCGGCGTTGACCTCCGTCACCCGGCGCACGCTGACCAGCGTGTTGCTCAGGCTCCGGAGCATCAGCTTCTGCAGGTTCCTGACCTTGGCCAGGTCCCCGTCCTTTGACGCCGTGAAGATGCGTTGACGCAGTCGGCGTACGTTCTGCTGCGCGCGGTCCCAGTCGATGCTGTCCCAGTCCGCGAAGAAGCCGTCCTCCGGTCCGTTCACCCCGGCCAAGGCCGAGGCGTCCAACTTGCCCTTCGGTGCTGCCGCTGTCGTCATCGTCCCTCTTCACAAGCTCACCCGGCTCGCGTCTGCGTCCTTTCGGACCCGGGCACCGGCCCGGTATCCGGCGAGTTGGCCGGGAGCACGGCGGAGAGGCCGCCGCTGGTGCTGTCCCGGTTTCCCCTGGCCTTTGGGCCCACCGGCCTTCGCTTCTTGAGCCGTCCTGTCCCGCCGGAGACGTCAGCCTTCCTCACGGTCGGCCCACCGCGGTCAACCGGCGGCCTCCGTCGGGGTTTCCACGTTCCGCGCGCACGAGATGCGGCCGGGTTGGGCGCCCTCTATGCCCCGGGGCGGCGGTGTCCTCCCGGGCGGCGTGAATCATCCGCCCGGCGCCTGCCGCGTCGCAGCGGCCTGCCCTGCACCCCGCTCCTGCGTCCCACCTGCGGGGCTTTCTCTCACGAGGCGTCATCGAGGGTTCACGGGTGTTCGCCCGTCCGGCCTTCCCCTTGCCTGTCGCCCCCGGGTGGAACAGGGGCCCTTGGGCTTCTCCCCGGAGCTTCGCACCCCGCCGTTACCAGCGACGCACGTCCGGGTGGGGACGGGTCATCGGACACGGACCCGGGACTACCCTGTCATCGGCGACAACACCACCGACCCCCTCTCCAAGAGCGTCCACTCCACGCACGCGACCTCATGTCGCACCTTCACATGGAAAGTGCTTCTTTCACGCGACGACCTGGACCCTAGACATGTCCCATCGTTGCAAGTCAGGAGTACTCTCCGCGTTTCTGATCACCCACCGGACGCCCTGCCACGTGAAAGCACGAGGCTAGGGCATGGGTGCGCTCTGTCGACCTCAGCTTGCGGATGACGTAGCGGAATGTGCTGGCATGTAGCCCATGCACACGACAGATTTTCTTGACAAGCCGCTGTCCATCGGCGAGGTCGCCGAGCTGACCTCCCTCACGCCCCGGGCCATCCGCTACTACCACGAGATCGGCCTGGTGCCCGAGCCTGACCGGAACGGCACGAGCAACCGGGCATACCGCATGGGGGAAATCACCCGACTGCTGTGGGTTCAGCGGATGACCGCGGCCGGGCTGAGCCTGGAGGCTGTCCGCGAGGCCGCTAACGCCAGCGATGACCAGCAGGTTCAGACACTCCTGACCGAGCTGGACCGCGTCCTGGCGGCCAAGGAGGAGGGGTTGCGGCAGCAGCGGGCGGTGATAGCGCGGCTCCGCGAGTTCGGCACCACCACGGGCCTGTTCACCCCCGAGGTGGCTGCCGCCCACAAGGCAGCCGGACTTGAGGTCCCCAGCAAGGACAAGCAGGAGCTCATGCTCCTGCTGGAGGCGACCCTCGGCACCGGCTTCGCACTCGACATAGTGCGTGCTGAAGCCTTCCTGGAGAGCCGTCCGGGCCTCAAGGCGGAAGACTTGCGGCTGAATACGCTGTTCGAAGAGCTGGCTGACGTCCATGTCGATGACGTCCGCGTTGAGCGGTACGCCCAGGAGATGGCGGCGCACCGCGCGGCGGTGGAGGCAGCAGAGGAAGCAGCCGGAGTGCGCCCGCCGGAGCCGGACTTCAGCGAGGCCGACAAGCGGGGGATCACGCTCGGGGCTCAGGCCATGCGCACGGCGACTGTCCAGCCATCACCTGCGCAGACCCGCGCTATGGAGCGCTACGTGGAGCTGATGATGGCCGACTACTTCGAGGAGAAGGGCCATACGGGCGCGGAGTAGTCCACTATCGGCCTCCCGCACCCATCAATGGGCGTTTGATGTTGATTCGAGCTGGCCGTCTTCGTGGCGGGCCCAGTCCACCGGCTCGTGCAGCAGCCGCAGATGCCCGGCGGTCCAGTCGATGCGCTCGGAGGGCCGCTCAGCGTGCAGGGTGCGGAGCAGCGTGCCGTGCCGCAGGGCTATCACCATCCTGATGACATCGGCGACCCCGGCCGCGGCCTGGGTGTGCCCGATGTTGACTTCACCGACCGCAGCCACAGCGGCCGGTCAGCCGTCTCCCCCTCGGCCTGCCCGTGGGTCGCGAGGAGAGCCTGCGCCTCGATCGGGGCGCCCAGGGTGGTACCCGTCCCGTGCACCTCGACCGCGTCCAGGTCGGCCGGTGTGAGCCGCGCGTTGTCCAGGGCGGCCTGGATGACGCGGCGCTGCGAGGGCCCGTTCGGCGCGGTGAGTCCGTTGGAGGCGCTGTCCTGGTTGACCGCGCTGCCGCGGATCACCGCCAGGACCGGGTGCCCCAGCCGGTGCGCGTCGCTGAGCCGCTCCAGTACGACCATGCCGGCGCCCTCGCCCCAGCCCGTGCCGTCGGCCTGCCGAGAAGGTCTTGCAGCGGCCGTCCGCGGCCAGGCCCATTTGCCGGGAGAACTCCTGGAACAGCGCCGGTGAAACCATCACCGTCACCCCGCCCACGAGGGCGAGTTCGCACTCCTTCGTCGCGCAGGGCCTGTACTGCCAGGTGCAGGGCCACTAGCGACGACGAGCAGGCCGTGCCCACGGTCACCGCTGGGCCGACCAGGCCCAGGGTGAAGGGTGGACGGGCAAGGGCGCCATCACCCGCGAGCTGGCCGAGGCCGTCAGGCCGTACGAGGGATTCACGCCGGAGATCGCGGTGCTGTCCGATCCCGGAGGCTGCGTGCGCACCTACGGCACCCGGGACGACTTCCTCATCCCCTTCGCGTGCCTCAACTCCACCGTCTCCGGGCTGATTTCGCGCACAGTCTTGCGCTCCGATCTCATCAGGCCGGACGAGTTCCACGGCGCAGAGTTCTACCGCGAGCTGGTCGACGCTGATGTTTCTGGGCTCTTTCTCGACACTGTCGAAGCCCACTTCGCGGAGGCCACCGACTCGGTCGCTTACGACGCCAAAGCGCTCTCGGCAGCCGACCGCTCGCCCACCTGGGAGGGCTGGGCCACGGCCGAGCGGATCAGCGAGGAGTACGGCATCGGCGACGTGAACCTCGTCAAGCCGGGCGTCGGGGAGACCACGCGGGTGCTGCTGCGCCGCGTGCCCTGGAAGATCCTCATCCAGGTCGGCGGGGGGCCGACCTGGACCACGTACGCCTGCTCGCTGAGCAGCGCGGCGTCCCCGTGGAGGAGGTGGACTGCCTGCCCTACTCCTGCGTCGGGCTCATCCGCCCCCGCTACACGCCGGGCACGGCGGTAGCAGACAAGTGACTACTACGAATCTCAAGCGCGTCATGGCCGCCAGCGACCTCGACCGAACCCTCATCCGCCGAGATCATGGCCCGCCGAGTGCAACGCCGTTGCGTTAGGGCTTGCCGGGAAATAAATCGTCGGCGAGCATCTGTCCTGAGCTGCAGGGTCAAGACCCGGAGCACGCAAGTTACATCCCGGCAAGCCCTTAGTAGCTGTTGTCGTTCCGATCTTGAGGGCTGCACGTCGAACGGGGTGCTCGATCGGGTGGTTGCCGCCGGCTGCGGGCATGACGGCAGGGCCTCTTGGTAGCTCGGGGTTGCGAAGCCAACCGAGA
>NZ_RPDJ01000098.1 GCF_004023625.1 Streptomyces cavernae
TCTCGCGGATGCACTCCGATTCTGTGGACATGGAACCCTAGGAAGTCCCATCATCCCAGCTCAGAGGGCATCCGCGTCTTCATGTCCAAGCCCTGGACCGGCTATTGCCCGGTGGATCGAGGCTTAGTCCTCACCGTCCTTGTCAACACGGACGTCCAGGATCCGGCTGAAGTGCAACTGCCGATGTGGCATATGGCCGTGTTACTGCTCGCGGGCTTGGCCACCGGCGCGCTGGCCTGGTGGCTGACGAGCGGCGGGCCGCGCTCCGCGCCCACGCGGTTGTCTCCTGCCCTACTGCTGACCGAGGGCGAGGCTGCGGCCTGGAGCCGCACCATGATCTCCCGCGCACTGCTGTTGACGGCCGGCGCCGTCACACTCTGCGGGCTGTTCGCCGTGACGTTCGGTCCCTGGCAGGCGGGACTGCTGCCGCTCGTCCTCGGTCTTACCTGCGCACCGTTCGCCGGTGTCCGGGTTACCGTGGACCGGCGCGGACTTACCGTTGCTTCGACGGTCCTGCCCAGGCCCCGGCTGGCCCTGTCGCTCGGCAGCATCGTCAGTGCCAGCAGCGTCCAGGTCAACGCCATGGGGGACTTCGGCGGCTGGGGCTACCGGATACGCCCGAACCGGCGGGGCGTGGTGCTGCGTTCGGGGGAGGCGCTATCGGTCCGCACGGCGGGTGGACGCGAATACGTGGTCACCGTCGACGACTCGACGACCGCGGCCGCGCTGCTCAACGGCCTGGTGAATCGCCACGCGGCGGGAGCGTGAGTAGGAATGCTGTTTCGGGTGCTACCGAGCTCTCCCGTACCGCTGGGCGAGCAGATCGCGGCCTGTGTACGGGGGGCGATCGCCAACGGCGCGGCAGCCCCGGGTGAGCGACTGCCGCCTGCCCGTGAGGTCGCCGAGTCGCTGGGCGTCAACGTGCACACGGTTCTGCGCGGTTACCAGCGACTGCGTGACGAGGGCCTGATCGAGCTGCGCCGTGGCCGGGGCGCGGTGATCACCGCGGCGCCCGGCATCGCGGATCAGGCACGACTCACCGAGGCCGTGCACGGCCTCATCACCCAGGCACGCGGGTTCGGTCTCACGGACCAGGAGCTCCTGTCCATGGTTCACAACTGCCTGTCCAGCGCACCCGTCACCACGTCACCCGCCCCCGGAGACTGAACGCCTCGGAGGCCCGGCCCCTGCCTTGCGCGGCTTTTCGGGCCGCTGTGTGCCCAGCCGCCACGACGCCCCGCTGTGACCAGCGTGGTGGGGGCTGTGGTGGGCCCAACCACAGCCCCCACCACGCTTCATCGCCGTTGCCGTACCCCGCCGGTCGGGCCCGGTCGGCAGGCCGGCCACGGCGGGCGGCGAACTGTGGCGATCATGAGCGAGCCTTACGGACCTGGTGGCAACGCCCGCAGTAGCGGGCCTGCGGCACGATGCGCAGCCGCGCCAGCTCGAGGGGGTGCCGGCACTGCTGGCAGATGCCGTACGTGCCCTGATCCATGCGCTCCAGGGCGGCTTCCACGTCGGCGAGGACCATGCGGGCCGAGGCACACAGCTTGATGTGCACCTCCAGCTGGGCGACCGCAGCCCGTTCGCGGACGCGCTGGGCTCTGGCAGGAGCGCCCTGCCAGAGCTGGGCGAGCTGGTCCAGACGAAAGGCACGCTGCTCGTTGAGGTTCTCCCGCAGCGCAGACAATTCGGCCGCGCCCAGGCCCGCGTTGGTGTCTGCCACGACGACCTGCTGGTTCACGACTTCACCCCTTCAGGAAGAAGCAGGGGGGCACCCAGAACGCTCCGACCGCAGCCGGAGCGGGACGGAGACGACGGACCCGTGCCCCTATGTGCCCCTGTGGCACAGGGGAAGGCCGTGCTGATCAGCCGGCGCGCTGCTGGCAGGGCACGCAGCACCGCGCGTACGGCAGGATCTCCAGCCGCTCCACCGGGATCGACCTGCTGCACCCCCGGCAGATGCCGTAGCTGCCCTCCTCAAGCCGGGCGAAGGCCGCCTCGATCTCCTTCCAGACTCAGGGAAGGCATGAAGAGCAAACCGGAATCGGCGACAGGAACCCATCGAGTTCGCCAACTCCCTGACGCATGGTCAGCCCGATTCGCTGTGCGGTCGCCGTCGTGCTCGGCGATTTCGGAGCGGGACAAGCGCTTTAAGTGGGCTTTAAGTGGGCGGTTTGTAAGGTGATCTCCGTTTCTGGCTGAGGTGGGAGCAAGGCCGCTGGTGGAGGTTCTGTCGGCTATTGCCTCCTGGCGAAGTTGCCGGTGCCGGCCTCGGTGAGGATCCCGAGTTTGACCAGGCGCAGGACTCCCTCTGGTGCGGGTGGTGCAGGGATACCGACTGTCACGCCCGTCCGTAATTTCGAACCACGTTCGTGAATCGGTCAGAAAATTGGTCCTGCGCAGGACCTCGTCAACGCTTCTGTCACAACAGCGAAACGCCGAACCAACCCACATCGGCAAGGCCGGTCTCTTCTGAGAGCTCACGAACGGCGGTTTCGGTGATCGGTCCTCCGCGTTCGCTCCTGCACGGTTTCCACGACGCTGCCTGTGCCGTCGCCTCGAGCATCAACGGGCCGACACCGTCGCTGCGGCTCGGCAACTGCCCGGCCGTTGCTGCGCGTGCGCGGTAAACGGGCGGCGGATCCACGTCACAGAACTGCCACAGCGCCTTCACCAGGCTCCCACCTGCCGCACGATGCCCATCAGTGCCAAACAGTCCCAGGAGAAAACATGCGTGCCCGTCGGGTCGGCCCCCCGAGCTCTCGGGCGCATGGGTGCGCTGGGTGTCGCAGTAGGCGGCGCCGCCGGCGGCAACAGCCAGCAGTGGCAGCTCAGGTACCAGGGCGGCGGCAGGTACTGGATCGTCAACCAGGCCACCGGCTTGGTCCTCGACGGCGGCGGCCACGTGCCCTCGGGCTCCGTGACCAAGCAGTGGTCCGGGAACGTGCAGTGGACCTTCACCGCGGTCTGAGCGGCTGGGCGTCGTCGGGAAACGGAAAACCAGGCCGAGAGACGTTGACAACTGCAGCCCCTCCCTTCCATCATCATTCCACTAATCGAGTAGTGGAATGATGATGGAAGGGAGTGGTGGCCGTGGAGTACCGCATCGACAGGCGGAGCGGTGTCCCTGCCTTCCAGCAGATCGTGCAGCAGACCAAGCAGGCCCTGCGGCTGGGCGTACTGGTGCCGGGTGACCGGCTGCCCACCGCAAAGGAGGTCTCCGAGACGAGCGCGGTCAACCCGAACACCACCCTCAAGGCGTACCGCGAGCTGGAGCGTGAGGGCCTGGTCGAACCGCGACCGGGCCTGGGCACCTTCGTGCGCCGCACGCTGGGCCGCCCCGAGACGGGCACCGACTCGCCGCTGTACGGGGAGCTGGTGGCGTGGATGTCGAAGGCGGCCGAGGCCGGTCTGGAGCAGGAGGACGTGGCCGCGCTGGTCGCGTCAGCGCTGGAGCAGCAGTACGCCGCCGGGACCACGGCGGTCACGGGGGTCAGGACAACGAGGAGCACAGGTGAGTGACGTCATGTACGCGGGGGAGCCGGCGCTCGAGGCACACGGGCTGGGGATGCGTTACCGGCGGGGCTGGGCGCTGCGGGACTGCACCTTCCGGCTTCCGGCGGGCAGGATCTGCGGACTGGTCGGCCCCAATGGGGCGGGTAAGACCACGCTGCTGAACATCGCGGCGCATGTCCTGAAGCCGACGCAGGGCTCGCTCAGTCTGTTCGGCGGGGCGCCGGGCTCGGTGGAGTCCGGTCGGCGTACGGCCTTCCTCGCGCAGGAGAAGCCGTTGTTCCGTCGCTTCACCGTGGCGGAGACCCTGCGGCTGGGGCGGGAGCTGAACCCGGGCTGGGACCAGCGCGCCGCCGAGGACATCGTCCGTGCGGGCAACGTGTCCTTCGACGCGAAGATCGGCACTCTCTCCGGTGGCCAGCGCACCCGCGTCGCCATCGCCCTCGTTTTCGGCAAGCGCCCCGACCTGTTGCTGCTCGACGAGCCGATGGCGGACCTCGATCCAGTCGTGCGCCACGAACTCATGGGCACCCTCCTCGCCGAGGCCGGCGAGCGCGGCACCACCGTGGTGATGTCCACCCACGTCCTCGCCGAACTGGAGAACGTGTGCGACTTCCTCGTCGTCGTCTCCGGCGGCGGAGTGCGCCTGGCCGGTGACGTGGATGAGCTGATGTCCGTGCACTCCGTGGTCACCGGGGTCAGGGAGGGTGAGGGCCTGCCCGACTTCCTCGGGTACCACACGCTCGTCGAGGCCAGGACCAGCGGACGGCAGTTCACCGCACTCATCCGCCCGGAGGGCCCGCTCACCGGCCCCTGGGAGGCGACCGCCCCGGGCATGGAGGAACTCCTGCTCGCCTATCTCCGCTCACCCGACGCGCCACCGCTGGTCACTCCCACCGCCCAGGTCCAGGGCCAGGCGTTCGGCACCGGGACGGTGGCGGCATGAGCACCTTCACCAACCCCTCGACCGACGGCAGGAACGGGACGGCGAACCGGACGATGAACGGCACGATGAACGCAACCAAGAACGGCGCCGGGCACGGGGCCGGGAACGCGAGCACCACGGAGGCCACCCGGCGCCCCCGCCTCAGCGGTATGACCTGGCTGGTCTGGCGCCAGCACCGGGCTGCGTTCTGGACCATGATCGCCGCCACCGTGCTCTGCGTGGCCTGGATGATCTACCAGCGCGCCCAGATGATGGACTTCCTCAACGCCTACGGCTTTCCCGCCAAGAACCTCGACGACGCGGGAAAGCAGTTCGACCCCTACATCGGCGCGTTCACTTCCGTCACCACCGGCCTCACGGCGCTCCCCGTCATACTCGGTGTCCTCCTCGGCGCCCCGCTGCTCGCGGCCGACCTGGAGAACGGCACGGCCAAGCTGATCGCCGCCCAGTCCGTGAGCCGCAACCGCTGGCTCGCCACGAAGCTGGCGCTGACCGGGCTGGTGGTGACGGTGACCACGGTCACGCTGTCGGCTGTGTTCGCCTGGTGGTGGAACCCCATCAAGCTCCATTACCTGGACATCGAATGGACCTCCCGGGAGTTCTTCAACACCACGGGCCCGGCGCCCGTCGCCCTCTCCCTCCTCTCCGTGTTCGGCGGGGTGCTGATCGGTGTGTTCCTGCGCCGCACGCTGGCGGCCATGGTCGTGACCCTCGGGTTCACCGTCGCCCTCCAGGCCGTCTGGGGCTACTTCAAGCTGTCGCTCGGCGACATCGTCACAGCCACGACCAAGCCGGTCAGTCCCGGCACTACGATCACCTTCCCCTCGGTGCCCCGCACCGCGCACGTGCTCGACACCTCGTATGTCAGCGGCAGCGGGAAACTGTCCGACTTGACCACGTGTACGGACACGCTGTCGGAGGAGGCGACTGCGTCGTGCATGAAGAAAGCGGACATCGTCGGCGCCTCGATCGACTACATCCCCATATCGCAGATGAGCAGTATGCAGTGGTTCGGGGCATCGATCCTGTTCGCCCTGACCGCCGGCATCGTGGTCTTCCTCTTCACCTGGGGTCGCAAGCGGCTCGTCTGAGGAACCGGTCATGCCCCCACGGGGGCACTCGCTCTCCACAACCCCACCGAAGGAGGCGAGCGGGTGAGGCTTCGACGCCCCCGCTCACCTCCGCGGCCCACACTGCGGCTTCGACGCCCCCGCTCACCTCCGCGGCCCACACTGCGGCCCCCACACCCCGGTGACGACCCCGTCGAACAGGCCGCGAAGGTGCTGTCCACAACTACCACAGCGCCTTCACCAGGCTCCCACCTGCCGCACATGCCCATCAGTGCCAAACAGTCCCAGGAGGAAACATGCGCACCCGTACAGCCATCACAGCCGTCCTGCTCGCCCTCGCCGCCACGACAGCCGCCTGCAGCAGCAGCGACAAGCCCGACCTCGCCGCCTGCAAGGCCGCCATGGAGAAGCAGTACAAGGACGGCAACAAGAGCGAACAAAACAAGCGCCCCGACGCATGCGACGGCGTCGACACCAAGACCATGGACCAGTACACCCAGGAACTCTTCGACGACCAGACGACCAAGTAAGTCGAGGACCTGGAGACCTCGACGCCGGCTTGAGACGGATCCGCCGGAGTCGTCAGCGCCTGCGATGGGACTCAAGGCCCGCAGCTGCCCACCAGACGAGGCGTCAGAGCAGGGCGGCCCCGTCAGTTCGGGGTTGAGCGTCGGCTGAGCCAACGGTCCGCCAGGCAGTGAAAACGCCGAGAGCCCCGGTCCAGACGGCGTCTGGACCGGGGCTCTGTCGTAGGCCCTGTGGGACCTCAGTGGGCGGTTTGTAAAGGTGATATCCGTTTCTGGCTGAGGCGGAGGCAAGGCCGCTGGTGGAGGCTGTGTCGGCTATTGCTTCCTGGCGAAGTTGCCGGTGTCGGCCTCGCTGAGGATTCCCAGTTTGACCAGGCGTTTCAGCTTGGCGCGGGTGCCTTCGACATTCTTCGGCAGCAGTTCGTGGCCGAGGGCTTCGCAGACGTCCTTGGCTCGTAGCGGTCCGGTCGCGTGGTTGAAGGCGGCGAGGATGCGGGGGTAGTCCGGGTGCTCGGGCAGCTCCGGCGCGACGGCCGGAAGCCGGTCGGCGAGGCCGGTGACGGTGTTGCGGGTGATGGTGATGTGCTCCAGGTGCGTCTCGGCCTCCCGCAATCGGGTCTGCAGGTCGTCGATCTGTGCGCGGAGGTCGTCGGCCAGGGCCCGGGCGGCATTCTCTTGCAGGTCCAGGGCATCGAGCAGGGGCCGGATGTTCACGCTGCCGCCGCCTGCGCCGCGCGCCAGGTGGGGGCGTTCGCACCGGTGAGACGTCGGGTCATGACGTGGGTCATGGCCCAGTAGCGCGGGAGGCGGAGGAATAGGGGCGGTGCTCGTAGTCGCGGACCAGTCGCCGGTGCAGTATCAGGATCCCGTAGGTCTGCTCGACCCTCCACCGCTTCGGCTGCGGCACGAAGGCCTTGTCCTGCGGGTTGCGTGCGACGATCTCGACGTCAATTCCGAGGCCGGCGCCGTGCACGACGACCTGGTTCTTGAAGCCCTGGTCGACCAGGGCTTTGCGGACGGTTTTGCCGGTGTGCTCGGCGACCCGGTCCAGCAGGACGATGCCCGCGGCGTTGTCGTGGGTGTTCGCGGCGAGGACGACGACCGCGATGACCAGGCCGAGGACGTCCACGGCCAGGCCGCGTTTGCGGCCGGGCACCCGCTTGGCCGGATCGTGGCCGGTCGTCGAGGCGGGGACCCCGGCGGCCACACGGACACTCTGGGTGTGCTGTCGGGTAGCGGGGACGCATTGCTGCGTCCCCGCCCCCTCAGAACCGGGCATGCCCGGTTTCCAGGCACCACGGCTCAAGCAAGCCCCGAGGGCTTCACGGTGATGCAGAGACTGCGAGTCTCC
>NZ_RPDJ01000099.1 GCF_004023625.1 Streptomyces cavernae
TGCGCCCGGACGGCCTCCGCACCGAGTAACACAGACGCCCCGTCAGGAGCCCGGAGAACAGGGAACGGTGCGTACAGCTCCACCCCGCCCACCTGATCAGCCGGTCAGGTTGGGCCAGCATCCGGTCAATGGGGTCCGGGCACGCTGGCGGAGTGTCTTCGCCACTGTTGAAAGGCTTTGCCACCGATGTCCGTTGCTGAACGTGCCCGCGCCGCGGCCAGGACGGTTTCCCCTCCCGCACCCACCCGTCGACAATCACCGAGCCCAGCCAAAGCCATTGTCGTCACCGCACCCTTGTCGCTGACCATCGCTCCAGCCTCGCGCTTTCAGTGCGACGTGAAGTCGCTGTCATGCGGTGGTAGTTGCAAGGACAGGAGTCGACTGCTCCGGCTTGTGACCGATGGCGGTCCCCAGCCTCGGGTGCGTCACCGGTGACGCGGGGGTGCTGAGCCGAGGTGGTCAAGCTCAAGGGCACGATGGGCCATCATCACGCCACAAGCGACGGGGGAAGTCCGAGCGGGCGGGCGAAAGCGAACCCTGGTCCTTACGAGCCGACATGAGGAACACCGCGTCAATGGCGAAGGCGGCGGCGGCAAATTTGCGCCTGACCAGCAGAAACCCAGCGATTACACCCGGAAGACAACAAGTTCTCAGAAAGCCTCCAGGGGGAGACTTGCGCAGACAAGTGAAAAGAGCGTGCGCGGCCACGATCGCCACGGCGGCAGCCGTGGCCCTGGCAGCGGGCATGACCAGCCCGGCGTCGGCGGAGGCCGAGCGTGCAGCCAATGACCCGGCCGGCGCCTCGGCCGTGCAGACCGCGCCCAAGCACCGCATCACCCTGATCACCGGCGACCGTGTCGTCGTCGACGCCAAGGGCCGTGTCATCGGCCTGGAGCGGGCCAAGGGTCGTGAGGGGATACCCGTCCAGATCCGCAAGGCCGAAGGACATACCCTCGTCGTGCCGGCCGACGCCGCGCGGCTGATCGCCACCGGCAAGCTCGACCAGCGGCTCTTCGACGTCACCGAGCTCAACAAGTCGGCCAACCGCAAGGCGCAGAAGCAGGGACTCAAGCTGATCGTCGGCTACCGCGGCGCGGCCGCTGCGGCGAAGGCGGACGTCCGTGACGCAGGTGACACCGAGGTCCGCAGGACTCTCAAGTCGCTGAACGCGGACGCGGTGCTGACGCCCAAGGATGACGCGCCCGACCTGTGGGCCGCGGTCACCGACGCGGGGTTCGACGGCGCGAGGACCGCCTCCGGTGTCGCCCACGTGTGGCTCGACGGGGTCCGAAAGGCCAGCCTCGACAAGTCCGTCCCGCAGATCGGCGCCGGCGAGGCGTGGGCCGCCGGGTACGACGGCAAGGGCGTCAAGATCGCCGTCCTCGACACCGGTGTCGACGGGACCCACGCCGATCTCAAGGGTCAGGTCGTCGCCGAGAAGAACTTCTCCACCGCCGCCGACGCGATCGACAGGCACGGCCACGGCACGCACGTGGCGTCCATCGCGGCCGGTACGGGCGCCAAGTCCGCGGGCAAGTACAAGGGCGTCGCGCCCGGAGCCAAGCTGCTCAGCGGCAAGGTGCTCGGCGACGACGGCTACGGCGACGACTCCGGCATCATCGCCGGTATGGACTGGGCGGTCGAGCAGGGCGCCGACGTCGTGAACCTCAGCCTGGGCGACGTGGACACTCCCGACATCGATCCGCTCGAGGCCCAGGTCAACAAGTTGTCCAAGGAGACGGGCACCCTCTTCACGATCGCCGCGGGCAACGACGGAGCCGAGCAGACGATCGGCTCCCCGGGCAGCGCGGAAGCCGCGCTCACCGTGGGCGCAGTCGACGACGAGGACAAGCTGGCCGAGCTCTCCAGCATGGGCCCCGGCCTCGATGGACAGATCAAGCCCGACGTGACCGCGCCCGGCGTGGACATCACGGCAGCCTCGGCCCCGGGCAGCGTCATAGCCAAGGAGGTCGGCGAGAAGCCGGCCGGCTACGTGAGCATCTCGGGTACGTCGATGGCGACCCCGCATGTCGCGGGCGCCGCGGCGATCCTGAAGCAGCAGCACCCCGACTGGACGTACACCCAGCTCAAGGGCGCGCTGACCGGCTCCGCCAAGGGCGGCGCCTACACGCCGTTCCAGCAGGGTTCGGGCCGGATCCAGATCGACAAGGCCATCAAGCAGACCGTGGTCGCCGACCCGCCGTCGGTGAGCTTCGGCCTCCAGCAATGGCCGCACACCGACGACACGCCGGTTACCGAGAAGCTCACGTACAAGAACCTCGGGACGACCGACGTCACGCTGACCCTCGCGGTGGCGGCCACCAACCCGAAGGGGCAGGCCGCACCGGCCGGCTTCTTCACGCTCGGCGCGAAGACGCTGACCGTCCCGGCGGGCGGCTCGGCCTCCGCCGACCTCACGGTCAACACCAAGCTGGGCGGCACGGTCGACGGCGCCTACTCCGCGTACGTGACCGCGACCGGCGGCGGCCAGAGCGTACGCACGGCGGCGGCAGTGCAGCGCGAGGCGGAGGCGTACGACGTCACGCTGAAGTTCCTCGGCCGTGACGGCAACCCGGCGAAGTACTACAGCGCCAACCTGGTCGGTGTCTCCGGGCTGGCACAGGGCAAGTGGTACGCCCCCTACGACG
Source organism: Streptomyces cavernae (assembly GCF_004023625.1). Classification (GTDB taxonomy): domain Bacteria; phylum Actinomycetota; class Actinomycetes; order Streptomycetales; family Streptomycetaceae; genus Streptomyces; species Streptomyces cavernae. The sequence continues at coordinate 2,649 of NZ_RPDJ01000099.1, forward strand.
AGTCCGGCACGGTCAAGGTCCGTGTTCCCAAGGGCGGTTACATCTTCAACACGGGGATCCTGGTCGACCCGGAGGACGCCGCCAAGGGTATCGACTGGGTGGCGCAGCCGAAGCTGAGCGTCACCAAGAAGGCCACGATCACGGTGGACGCGCGGACCGCCAAGCCGGTGGACATCACCGTGCCCGACGCGGAGGCGAAGTCGGGGGCCGCTTGGCCGACATACACCGTCGGCACGGCGTACGGCTACGAGGGGTTCGGCTGGTCGCTGGACTCGTACGCCAACTTCCGTACCGCGCACGCCGGCCCGCAGGTCACCGACGGCACCCTGTACCAGCAGTGGGGCGGTCTCTGGGCCAAGCCCGCCGAGGAGTACGACATCATCGTCGGCGGCAAGGTCAAGCAGCTTGCCACCGGTTACACCAAGCACTACAAGGCGAGTGAGCTGGCCACGGTGAAGACCGGTCTGGGCGCCTCGTCGAGCGGCAAGAAGGGCGCGATTTTCGCCGAGGGCAAGCTGTCCGGCAGTCCAGGCTACATTCCGACCGGGATCCAGCAGACGCTGCCCGGCACGCGTACGCTGCACCTGTCCACCGCGGGCGGGGCGAAGTGGAAGCTCGGCTTCGAGCAGCACGGCGGGCTCGACGAAGACGGCTTCCCGATCGTCGAGGCCGAATACATGCTCGGCACTCCGCAGACCTTCAAGGCCGGCAAGAGCTACGAGAAGACCTTCAACGCGGGGGTCTTCGGCCCGCGCATCGGTTCCGACCTGGGCATCTACCGCGAGGGCAACGACATCTACGGCTCCCTGCCGCTGTTCGCCGATGGCGAGACCCACGTCGGCGGGTCGCTCTACTCGTCGGCCACCACGACCCTCTACCGCAACGGCGCCAAGGTCGGCTCGAACAGCGACCCGCTGGAAGGGGCGGGCATCTTCAAGGTCCCGGCAGGTGACGCCGCGTACAAGCTGACCACCTCCGTCAAGCGCAGCGTCAAGGTCGCCGCGGCCTCCACCCGCGTCGACGCCAGCTGGACCTTCCGCTCCAAGAAGGCCGACCTGGCCAAGCTGCCCGCGTCCTCGATCCGCTTCGACGCGGCCGTCGGCCTGGACAGCAGGGCCCCGGCCAACAAGAAGGTCTCCGTCCCGGTGACCGTCCAGGGCTCGGCAGCGGGCTCGAACCTGAAGTCCCTGTCGGTGTACGTGTCGTACGACTACGGCCAGACCTGGAAGAAGGTCACCGTCAAGAACGGCAAGATCGCGGTCACGAACCCGGCCAAGGGCAAGGGGATCTCGTTCCACGCCAAGATCGCCGACAAGAAGGGCAACAAGTCGACGATCTCGATCTACAACGCGTACTACGGGAAGTGACCTGATCCGGTGGATCACCGACAGGTTCGCTGAACGCACTCATACACGGATGGCCCGCCGGAAGCAGAGCTTCCGGCGGGCCATCCGCCCTCGGCGTCGCGTGTGGCGGGTTCGCGCACGGCGCCGCAGCCGAAGCAGGCCCGGCAGATCCTCTTGCCGTCCAGCCGCGCCGGCCGATCTGATGCGGGCGAGCTGAGCCCAACAAGTAACTGAAGGAGATCATCGTGAGTTTGCCGACGTTGCAGGGTGTGGGCCGTCTGATGGACGCGCCGGAGCTCCGCTTTACGGCGGGTGGGAAGGCGGTGGTGAAGGTGCGGCTGGCGTTCAACGCTTGAACGCCAGCCGCAACGCGCGCGACTACGAACGTCTGCCGCAGCACTCCGAAGCACACCTGAACTGGGCACTCATCACCATGATGGCCCGGCGTCTCACCCGCAAGAGCCCCCGCACCGACACTTGGTCGAGGAAGCCACGGGCCACTCAGGGCTGATTCCATACAAGGGTATAGCGCCAGAACAGCCGTCGCCGAAGCCGTGCGCCGGGCAAGATGTCTCTGGCTTCACGGACGATCTCGTTGAAGGTCATGTCCGCTGAGCGAGTAGGGGCCGTCATGGAGACGGGCCGCGGCGAGGGGCGACCCTTGTTCTTCAGCCAGCCCATGGCGGCGTTGGCCGGAATCGCGACGGCACCGAGCAAGTGGTCCACAGGGGTCTGGGCGCGGGACAGGCCGACGATCACCAGGGTCCCCCCCGGAGCCAGATGACGGCGGAAACGGGTGAGCGCCCGGGTGAACGGCAGGTGGTGGATCGTGGCGACGCACGTGATGACGTCGTAAGGGCCGGCAGGAAAATCGGCTATTGCATCCGCGACGCTGAAGGCGACGGGGAGCCCGGAAGGAGTCAACTTCTGGGCCTGGGCTGTGATCACAGGATCGGAATCGACGGCCTGCACAGTGTCGGCTCGTCCGGCCAGGAGCCTTGCAAGATCACCGCTGCCGGAACCGACGTCCAGGGCGCCGTCGAAGCGCCTCGGCAACTGCCGCAGGATCCAGCGGTGGTAGTGGGCGTTGTGATCCCAGGGATAAGCGGCGTTGAACCGTTCAAGAGCACGCAGGGCACGAGGCGAAAGGATCTTCATCGCCCCAGTCCATTCAAGTCCCTGCGGCATGCACCCCCTGTTCCGGAACAAAGATCACTCGCTCCCGGACTGCCGGACGCAGTCCAAGGAAGCGAGTTGAAAAGGGCCTGTCGATGAATTAGTGGAGCGTGTCGCGGTTGCTGGCCGCGGATGTCGCGTGCATGACGTAGCCGACGAGGTCGCTGGGATCGATCAGGCGGGCAGGGATCAGCTCGGGGTGGTGGCCGTGCTCCTCGAGGAGGGGGCGGACCTGTTTGATCAGGGCTCTGGCCTGGTTCTCTCCGATGCGGAAGAGGTAGGCGGTGAGCGAGCAGGACAGGCCGCGCTGGTCGAGTACGGCGGCCCAGATGATGTTCTCCGTGGTGAGCTTGCGGTGTCGGGGCCGCTGCTTGGGCGGCAGCGCGTCGAGGCGGTCGCGGATGTTGACGGTGAGTCGGTCCAGGTCGTGGCGTTCCAGGCCGGTGAGGAGGGGGTGGGTGGCCAGGGTCGAACCGAAGGTGTGCGCGTGTCGGGGGTGGGACCTGGGGCCTGGCGGGTGCAGGGGGACATCGGGGATGCCGGGCTGGGGCGGGATCGCGTAGTTCCACTCGCCGTGGAAGCCGGCGGGGCGGATCGTCAGGGTGGCCGCGTGCTGCTGACTGATCTCGATGCCGGTGGGGTAGCAGCCGGTGTCCAGGCGGGCGGTCACCGACAGCCCAGTGCGGGTGGTGGTCGAGGCGATCAGGTTGAGGGCGGTCTCGTAGCTGGTGAGGGGGTGGGCGCGCCAGTTCATCGAGATGAAGGAGAACAGGCGGTGCTCGACCCGGTTCCACTTCGATGTGCCCGGACAATGCCGTTGTTTGAGGAGTCAAGCGGTGCCGTGACCGGTCGGTGTTCTGCTCGTTGGATGGGTCATGCATCCGTGGGTGGGGTTGTCTGATGATGTGCGGCTGGGGGTGCTCACCGAGTGGGTGA
>NZ_RPDJ01000100.1 GCF_004023625.1 Streptomyces cavernae
CCGCGGCGATCTCCCCCTGCGAATGACCCACCACCGCAGCCGGCCGCACACCGAACGACTCCCACACCGCCGCAAGCGACACCATCACCGCCCACAACACCGGCTGAACCACATCCACCCGATCCAAAGAACCGCCCTCACGGACCACTTGAACCAGGTCGAAGTCAACAAACGGCGCCAACGCCACCGCACACTCACCGAACCGGGCGGCGAACACCGGCGAGGAATCCAGCAACTCCACCGCCATCCCCACCCACTGCGCCCCCTGCCCCGGAAACACAAACACCGACTCGACGTCGTCCCCAGGGCTGTCGGCAAGGCCACGCGCCATCGCCGCGGGCTGCTCACCGCGCGCGACGGCCCGCAAGGCGGCCAGCAGTCCATCGCGGTCGGCACCGACGACCACCGCACGCTCCTCCAGCGCCGCACGCCCACTCACCAGCGAATGGGCGACATCGACGGCCTTGAGGCCACCACCCTCGACAGCCGACACCAACCGCTCCGCCTGCGCCCGCAGAGCCGCCTCCGAACGCGCCGAGAGCAGCAGCGGAACCACCACATCGTCGACCGGGACATCGGCCGCGCCCTGCTCAGCTTCCGCGCCCTGCTCAGCTCCCTCGTCCCGCTCCGCTTCCGCTTCCGCGTCCGGCGGTGCCTGCTCCAGTACGACATGCGCGTTGGTGCCGCTGCCGCCGAAGGAGGAGACGCCGGCACGGCGGGGCCGGCCGGTGTCGGGCCAGTCGACGGCCTCGGTCAGGAGCTTCAGAGCACCCGTGGACCAGTCGATGTGGGAGGTGGGTTCATCGACGTGCAGGCTCTTCGGCAGGACTCCGTGGCGGAGGGACTCGACCATCTTGATCACGGCGGAGACGCCCGAGGCGGCCTGGCCGTGACCGATGTTGGACTTCACCGACCCCAGCCACAACGGCCGGTCCTCGGGCCGGTCCTGGCCGTACGTCGCCAGCAACGCCTGCGCCTCGATCGGATCACCCAGCTTGGTACCCGTACCGTGCGCCTCCACCGCGTCGACATCCGCCGCCGACAACCCGGCGTTCGCCAACGCGGCCCGGATGACGCGCTGTTGGGACGGACCATTGGGAGCGGTCAGGCCGTTGGAGGCTCCGTCCTGGTTGATCGCCGAACCACGCACCACCGCCAGCACCCGGTGCCCGTTGCGCCGCGCGTCCGACAACCGCTCCAGCAGCAGGACACCGACCCCCTCACCCCAGCCCGTACCGTCCGCTCCCTCCGCGAACGGCTTGCACCGGCCGTCCACCGCGAGCCCCCGCTGCCGGCTGAACTCCACGAAGTTGCGGGTCGTGGCCATGACGGTGGCGCCGCCGGTGACGGCCATGGAGCACTCGCCGGTGCGCAGGGCCTGCATGGCCAGGTGCAGGGCCACGAGGGACGAGGAGCACATGGTGTCGAGGCTGACCGCGGGCCCTTCGAAGCCGAAGCTGTAGGAGAGCCGGCCGGAGAGGACGGCCGCGGAGCCGCCGGTCAGCAGGTGGCCCTCGACGTCGTCGGGTGCTTTGCTGCCGTCGACGGCGTAGCCCTGGTTGCTGGAGCCGATGAAGACGCCGGTGCTGGACCCGCGCAGGGTGTTCGGGTCGATGCCGGCCCGCTCGAAGAGCTCCCAGGTGGTCTCCAGCAGCAGGCGCTGCTGCGGGTCCATCGCGAGGGCCTCACGCGGCGAGATCCCGAAGAAGCCCGCGTCGAACTCGGCCGCGTCGTAGAGGAAGGCACCCTCGCGGACATAGCTGGTGCCGGTCCGGTCGGGGTCCGGGTCGTAGAGGGCGTCGAGGTCCCAGCCACGGTCCGTGGGCATGGCCCCGACGGTGTCGGTGCCCTCGGTCACCAACGTCCACAGGTCCTCCGGGGTGGCGACCCCGCCGGGCAGGCGGCATGCCGTGGCCACGATGGCAACGGGCTCGTGCTCGCGGGTCTCGAACTCGGCGAGCCTGCGGCGGGTGTGCCTCAGGTCCGTGGTGACCCGCTTGAGGTAGTCGCGGAGCTTGTCCTCGTTGTTGTCCATGGCAAAGTCAGCCCTTCGAGAATCGGGAGCCATGACGGGGTTCCGCTCAGGAGATCCCGAGTTCCCTGTCGATCAGGTCGAACATGTCCTCGTCGGAAGCGACGAGCAGTTCCTCGTCGACCGTCGCCTCCCCCGGCGTTTCGGATGCCGTCCAGGTGTCCAGCAGAGTGCGCAGTGCTTCCGTTAGTGCCTGCCGTGCGGCGGAGTCGGGCGCCTGCCGGTAGGCGGCTTCCAGTTGTTCCAGGCCCGCCGGCACGCCATCGGCCGCTCCGCCCGCGGAGGCGCCATCGGCCGGTCCCCCCGCGGCGGGCAGCAGTTCGGCGTCCAGGTGGTCGGCGAGGGCATTCGGCGTCGGATGGTCGAAGACGATGGTCGCCGAGAGCCGGGTGCCGAAGTCCGTGCTGAGCCGGTTGCGCAGTTCCACCGCGGTCAGGGAGTCGAAGCCCATGTCGCGGAAGGCGCGTCCGGGTTTTACGGTGTCGGACGGGCCGTGCCCCAGGACCGCGCCCACATGGGTGCGGATCAGATCGACGAGCCGGCGTCGACGCTTGGCCCGGGGCAGTGCGCGCAGCTCGGCCGTCAGCGCGGCGGCCGCCTCGGCCGCTCCGTCCTGTGCCTCGGGCCGCGCTGCGCTCCGGGCGGCGAGCAGTTCCCGTACCTCGGGTATCTCGTCGATGAGCGGACGATGTCCGTGGGCGCAGTAGGCGGGAACGAAACGGTCCCAGCGGATGTCGGCGACCACGAGCGTGGGCTCGTGTCCGGCGAGGGCCCCGCGCAGGGCACGGACGGCGAGTTCGGGGGCCATCGCGGGGACACCGCGACGCAGCAGTTGCTCGCCGACCTCCTCGTCGACCATGCCGCCGCCCGCCCAGGCGCCCCAGGCGATGGACGTGGCGGGCAGCCCCCGGGCGCGGCGCCGTTCGGCGAGTGCGTCGAGGTGGGCGTTGGCAGCGGCGTACGGGGCCTGTCCCCCGTTGCCCCAGACACCTGCGCCGGAGGAGAACAGGACGAAGGCGTCCAGCGGGTGGCCGGCCAGCAGTGCCTCGAGGTTCTCCGCCCCGAGCACCTTGGCGCCCATCACGCCGGCGGCCTCGTCGAGCGTGAGGTCGCCGAGCGGCCGTGCTGTCTCGACCGCGCCCGCCGTGTGGACGACCGCGGTGAGCGGGAACTCGTCGGGCACCTGGTCGAGCAGCGCGGCGAGCGCGGCGCGGTCGGCGACGTCGCAGGCGGCGAGGGTCACGCGGCAGCCGAGGGCGGTGAGGTCGTCGCGCAGTGCCGCGGCGCCGGGCGCCTCGGGACCGCGCCTGCTGGTGAGGAGCAGGTGCTCGGCACCGTCCTGGGCCAAGGACCGTGCGACGTGCGTGCCGAGGGCTCCCGTGCCGCCGGTGACGAGGACGGTACCGCGGGGCCGCCACTCGTCACCGTCGGCCACGGACGGGCGGAGCGGCGTACGGACCATGCGCCGGACGCTGACACCTCCCGCCCGCACCGCGAACTCGGTCTCCCGGCCGCCGTCCTCCCGCGCAGCGGCGGAGAGCAGAGCCGGAAGGTGGCGGCGTACGGCCGACTCCGGGTCAGCGGTGGGCAGGTCGACGAGGCCGCCGCAGCGGTCGGGGTCGTCGAGGCCGACCACCCGCGCGAGTCCCCACACGGCGGCCTGGGCCGGGTCGGGAGCGCCGTCGCCGTCACCGGTCGACACCGCGCCCCGGGTCAGGCACCACAGTCGGCCGGGAATCCCGGCGTCATCGAGTGCCTGGATGAGCGCCACCGATCCGAGCAGCCCGTGTGATACGCCTGAACTCCGCTCGCCTTCCCCGTTGTCGATGGCCAGCAGGGACAGGACCCCGACCGGGGACGCCTCCGCCACGGGGCCCGCGAGCAGCCGCTCGGTCAGCTCGCCGCGCCGGACCGAGTCAGGCACGGACAGTACGACGCTCCGGGCACCGGCGGCGTCCAGGGCGCCGACCGTGGCTGCGACGAGTTCGTCGTCCTGGTGGGTTTCGGGGACGACGAGGAGCCAGGTGCCGTCGAGGGCTGTGGTGGGCGTGGCGTGTTCGGGTTGGGGCCGCCAGACGACGCGGTAGCGCCAGTTGTCGAGGGTGGAGCGTTCCCGCCGGTTCCGGCGCCAGGCCGACAGGGCCGGGACGACCGCGTCCAGGGACTCCACGTCCGTCAGCCCGATCGTGCGAGCGAACTCCTGCAGGTCACCGTCCTCGATCGTCTTCCAGAACGCCTCGTCCACCGGATCGACCACCGCGGCCGAAGCCTTCGTCGACTCCAGCCAGTACCGCTGCCGCTGGAAGGCGTATGTCGGCAACTCCACCAGGCGCGGCGCGAGTTCGTCGAACGCCGGGCTGAAGTCCATCGCCACACCGTGCGCCCACGCCTCACCCAGCGACGTGTACAGGCGCGCCAGACCACCCTGGCCGCGACGAAGGGTGCCGGTCACCAGAGCATCGGATCCTGCTGCCTCGACGGTCTCCTGCACGGGA
>NZ_RPDJ01000101.1 GCF_004023625.1 Streptomyces cavernae
AGTAGCTGTTGTCGTTCCGATCTTGAGGGCTGCGCGTCGAACGGGGTGCCCGATCGGGTGGTTGCCGCCGGCTGCGGGCATGACGGCAGGGCCTCTTGGTAGCTCGGGGTTGCGAAGCCAACCGAGATCCAGGAGACCCTGTTGCCGCAGTTGTACGTGCTCGCACCGGTGGAGTTCAACTCGGCTGCACCGACGTGTGATTGTGTCGCTCACCGGTTCGGAAACGCAGCCGATCACCCGGAACGTGTTCGGCGGTATCCCTCGGACATGACGGACGCGGAGTGGGCCGTGGTCCGGCCACTGCTGCCGGTGCCGGGCTGGATGCGCGGCCGGGGAGGGCAGCCGGAGGTGTACTGCCACCGGGCGATACTCGATGCGATCCGCTACCTCGTCGACAATGGCATCAAGTGGCGGGCGATGCCGGTGGACTTCCCGCCGTGGGACCGGGTTTACGCGTTTTTCCGCCGCTGGCGCGACCATGGCCTGGTCAGGGAGTTCCACAACCGGCTGCGCGCCAGGGTCCGCGAGAGGCTGGGCCGCGACACGGAGCCGAGTGCGGGTGTGATCGACTCGCAGTCCGTCAAGGCGGACGCCGTCGTCGGCTCCGACAGCCGCGGCTTCGACGGCGGCAAGCTGGTCAACGGCCGCAAGAGGCACGTCGTGGTCGACACCCTCGGCCTGCTGCTGGGCGTGATGGTCACCGCCGCGGACACCGGCGACCGCATCGCCGCCCAGGTGCTGCTTGCGCAGGTCGCCGACGCGCACCACCGCCTCGCGCTGGTCTGGGCCGACGCCGGCTACACCGGCAGTCTCATCGAGTACTGCCTGGCCACGCTCGGGCTGGTCCTGGCCATCGTCAAACGCAGCGACGACATGCGCGGCTTCGTGGTGCTGCCCAAGCGGTGGATCGTCGAGCGGTTCTTCGCCCACCTGATGCGCAGTCGCCGCCTGGCACGCGACTTCGAGCGCCGCACCACCAGCGCCGAAGCGATGGTCTACTGGTCGATGACCCTGCTCATGACGCGCCGCCTTGCCCGGCCGGGCCCTGGGCGAGGGTGAACCGGCCCGGCTGCCGCTCGGCCAACCAGCCCCGCGCGACCAGGCGTTTCGCCTTCGACCGCAGCGCCTCCACCTTGGCCGGCACCGCATCCAGGCCGAACAAAGTGGCCAACTCCTGGCAGGTCAGCGGCCCTTGATGGAGCCGGTGTCGGTCCGCCAGGGCCTCAAGGATGCGCTGATAGTCCACCGACAGCACCGACCAGGCCAGTCCCTCACGCCACACCGGCACCTGCGACTTCGGTTGCGCGTCAAGTGGTCTTTCCGCCCTCACGGGTGGGCACCGCGGTTACCGTCGGCCTGTTCTTCGCGGTTCTGGTGATCGGCTTTGCCGTCGTCACGATCCTGGGGGCGCTCATCGCGCCGCGCGGCCGCGAATGAGGGCTGTCGGTAGCCAGTCTTCCGCCACGGCAAGCGGGCGTATCTCCTCCAAAGCCCCGGTAGATGCTGGCCAGAACCCCTCCGTCGCCAGCATCTACCGGGCGCTCGCCGAGCACGCCAAGCGCGAGGCATATCCGGAAGCGATCGAGGCCGCGCACGCCGACTTCGCTGCCCTCCAAGCCGAAGAAGTCCCCCGGACCCCGCCTCACTCTCCCTGACCGAGCGTCACCATGATTACAGAGAGCTACTTGTCACTTCGCGGCAGCTACGGGAGAACAGGGCCCGGTCCGCTGACGGCCGGTCGGCGCTCGGGCGTCACAGTGCCGGGTAGTCCGTGTACCCGCGCGCGTCCCCGCCGTGGAACGTGGTGCGGTCGGCCTCGTTGAAGGGGCCGCCGGAACGCAGCCGGGCCGGCAGGTCCGGGTTGGCCAGGAAGAGCTGGCCGTAGGCGATGAGGTCCGCGACGCCCTCCTCGATCAGGGTGAGGGCGTCCGGGCCCGTCGGGCCGTCGGTCGCGGGGTTGAGGATGAGTGCGCCGCTGAACTGCTTGCGCAGCTGAACGGTCAGTTCCCGCACCTTGCTGTCGAACTCCAGGACGTGCAGGTAGGCGAGGTCGAGCCGGTCCAGTTCGGTGACCAGCGCGGTGTACGTGGGCTCCGGGTCGGGCTCGTGGATGTCGTTGAGGGGGTTGCCGGGCGAGATGCGGATGCCGGTGCGTCCGGCGCCGATCTCGGCGGCGACCGCCCGGGCGGCCTCCACGGCGAACCGGATGCGGCCCTCGACCGAGCCGCCCCACGCGTCGTCGCGGTGGTTGGAGCCGGGGGCGAGGAACTGGTGGATCAGGTAGCCGTTCGCGCCGTGGAGTTCCACCCCGTCGAAACCGGCCGCCACGGCATTGCGGGCCGCCGTCGCGAAGTCGTCGACCGTGGCCAGGATCTCGTCGCCGGTCAGCTCGCGGGGCGCGACCATCTCCTCCTTGAAGCCCTCGACGGTGTAGATCTGTCCCTTGGCCGCCACCGGGGAGACCCCGACCGGGATCAGACTGTCCGGCAACAGCGACGGGTGCCCGATCCGGCCGGTGTGCATGAGCTGGGCGAAGATGCGGCCGCCGGCCCGGTGCACGGCGTCGGTGACCTCCCGCCAGGCGGCGACCTGCTCGGCGGAGTGCAGACCGGGCGTGCGCGGATAGCCCTGCCCGATGACGGAGGGCTGGATGCCCTCGGTGACGATGAGCCCGGCGGAGGCGCGCTGGACGTAGTACTCGGCCGTCAGGGCCGTGGGCAGTCCGCCCTCGGCGGCCCGGCTGCGGGTCATCGGCGCCATGACGAGCCGGTTGGCGAGCGGGATGCCGGAGAGGTGGATCGGGTCGAAGGCGCTGGTCACGCGTACTCCCAAGTAATTTATGTGGTCGGCCAAATAATTGAGCCGACGGCCACCATAGCGCATTACTTAGCCGACCAACTACCATTGCCTGAGTAAACTTCTCACCGACCCCGAGGAGAGATGGCCGCCATGGAGACCTGGGATTCGGAGCGCAACGGACCGGTGAGCCAGGCCCTCTTCCGGACCTTCCGACTGCATCGCCACAACGCCGCCGGGCTGCTGCGCGGCCTCGGGCTCCACCCCGGCCAGGAACTGGTCATGATCCATCTGGGGTGCACCGGTACTGCCCGCCAGTCGGACCTGGTCAAGCTGCTCGACCTCGATCCCTCCACCGTCACCAAGATGCTCCAGCGTCTGGAGCAGGCCGGTCACGTACGGCGGCTGCCCGACCCGGAGGACCGGCGCGCGGTCCTGGTCGAGGCGACGGACACCAGCTCGCACCTGCTCAACGAGATCGAGCGGGTGTGGCGCGAGCTGGAGGAGACCACCCTCGCCGGGCTGACGGAGGACGAACGCGGCCAGTTCCTGGCCCTGCTCAACCGGATCGAGGCGAACCTCTCTGACCGGGACGGCTGCTGAGCCGGGCCGTTGCGGGCCGGGGCCAGGGTCCGCGAGAGGCTGGGCCGCGACACGGAGCCGAGTGCGGGTGTGATCGACTCGCAGTCCGTCAAGGCGGACGCCGTCGTCGGCTCCGACAGCCGCGGCTTCGACGGCGGCAAGCTGGTCAACGGCCGCAAGAGGCACGTCGTGGTCGACACCCTCGGCCTGCTGCTGGGCGTGATGGTCACCGCCGCGGACACCGGCGACCGCATCGCCGCCCAGGTGCTGCTTGCGCAGGTCGCCGACGCGCACCACCGCCTCGCGCTGGTCTGGGCCGACGCCGGCTACACCGGCAGTCTCATCGAGTACTGCCTGGCCACGCTCGGGCTGGTCCTGGCCATCGTCAAACGCAGCGACGACATGCGCGGCTTCGTGGTGCTGCCCAAGCGGTGGATCGTCGAGCGGTTCTTCGCCCACCTGATGCGCAGTCGCCGCCTGGCACGCGACTTCGAGCGCCGCACCACCAGCGCCGAAGCGATGGTCTACTGGTCGATGACCCTGCTCATGACGCGCCGCCTTGCCCGGCCGGGCCCTGGGCGAGGGTGAACCGGCCCGGCTGCCGCTCGGCCAACCAGCCCCGCGCGACCAGGCGTTTCGCCTTCGACCGCAGCGCCTCCACCTTGGCCGGCACCGCATCCAGGCCGAACAAAGTGGCCAACTCCTGGCAGGTCAGCGGCCCTTGATGGAGCCGGTGTCGGTCCGCCAGGGCCTCAAGGATGCGCTGATAGTCCACCGACAGCACCGACCAGGCCAGTCCCTCACGCCACACCGGCACCTGCGACTTCGGTTGCGCCGCCTGTCCGGGCGCCGAGCGCACGTCCGCGTCCCGCGGCCCGGGGGCGGCCTTCTCATCAGTGATGCCGCCGCCGTCCGGAGCCAAGACCGTGCCCACTCGCCTGCGAGCGATCACCCACTCCTGCCATTCCAGCTCGGCCGCGGCCAACTCGGCCTGGATGCGATCGGCTTCCTCACGCAACCCGTCGACCCGACGACGAGCAGCGAGCTCGTGCTCTTCCAGCAGTCCGACGACCGACGGCATCCGCAACCTCCCGGGGAGCGACGACACAACACGCCACCACTCCCACCGATTCACCGG
>NZ_RPDJ01000102.1 GCF_004023625.1 Streptomyces cavernae
GTCGATCCGGTGGACGAGGCGTTCTGGAAGACGATCGAGGACGGTGACCTGCAGGAGTTCGCTCGCACGATCGGGCTGACGGACGTGGAGTCCCTGGACGCGGTCGTCCCGGCCCTGTCGGCCTGGCACAGCAGCAGGCGAGCCCGCTCGACGCTCGACAACTGGCGCTACCGCGTCGTCTGGCGGCCCCAACCCGAACACGCCACGCCCACCACAGCCCTCGACGGCACCTGGCTCCTCGTCGTCCCCGAAACCCACCAGGACGACACGGTCGTCCAGGCCGTGACCCGCCTCCTCGTCGAGGCCGGGGCCGCGACCGTCCCCTTGGTGATGAGCGAGACGGACCTCGACCGGGCCGCCGTCGCACAGCAGTTGACGGACATCGTCGCCGCCGACGCCTCCACGCCCATACGCGGAGTGGTGTCCCTCCTCGCCCTCGACGAGCGCCCCGCGCCCGGCCACGACGGTCCCACCGTCGGCCTCGCCCAGTCGGTCGCCCTCCTCCAGGGACTCCTCGACGCCGGGACCGACACCCGGCTGTGGCTGCTGACCACCGAGTCGGCCACCACCGGCGTCGCCGACGACCCCGTACGGCACCCGCTCCAGGCCACCGTCTGGGGCCTCGGCCGGGTCATCGCCCTGGAACAGCCCAAGTTGTGGGGCGGCCTCCTCGATCTGCCCGCCGAGCTCGACCAGCGCACCGGAGCCGCACTCGTGTCGACCCTCGCCGCCGCCGGCGACGAGGACCAGATCGCGCTGCGCCCGTCCGGTACCTACATCCGCCGTCTGGTCCGAGCCCCGCTGACCGGCCGCCCGGCCGCGCGGACATGGAGCACCAGCGGCAGCGCCCTGGTCACCGGCGGCACAGGAGGGCTCGGCGGCCACGCGGCGCGCCTCCTCGCCCGCAGCGGCGCGGAGCACCTGGTGCTCACCAGCCGACACGGCCTCGACGCACCCGGTGCCAGTGAACTGCGCGACGAACTCACCGCTCTCGGTTGCCGCGTGACCATCGCCGCGTGCGACGTCGCCGACCGCGAGGCCCTGGCCCGGCTCGTCGAACAGGTCGAGACGGAAGGCCCCGCCATCCGCTCCGTCGTGCACACCGCCGGGGTCGGCATGCTGGCGCCGCTCGCCGAGACGGACCTGGACTTCTTCGCCGAGGGACTGCGCGCCAAGGTCCTCGGAGCGGCGAACCTCGACGCCCTCTTCGACCACGACCGCCTCGACGCGTTCGTGCTCTACTCCTCGGTCGCGGGTACCTGGGGCAGTGGCGACCACGGCGCCTACTCCGCCGGCAACGCCTACGTCGACGCGCTCGCGGACCAGCGTCGTGCCCGCGGCCTGACCGGCACGTCCATCGCATGGGGCATCTGGAGCCCCGAGGGCGGCGGGATGGCCGTCAACATCGTCCGTGAGCAGCTGCGTTGGCGCGGCATCCCCTTCATGGACGCGAAACTGGCCGTCGACGGACTGCGGCAGGCACTCGACCACGACGACACGTTCCTCGCCGTGGCCGACATCGACTGGGAGCGGTTCGTCCCGGTCTTCACCGCCGCACACCCGCGACCGCTCCTCCACGAGGTGCCGGAGGTCGCCGAGGCGATGAAGGCCGACGAGGCCGTCGTCGCGAGTGCGGTCAGCCGCGCCGACACCCTCCGCGCGGAGCTGGCCGGCATGCCCGACCCCGAGCGCGACCGGGTCCTGTCCGACCTGGTCCGCGGCGAGGTGGCCGGAGTCCTCGGACACGCGGACGGCGCGGACATCGCCGTCACCCGAGCCTTCCGCGAGCTGGGCTTCGACTCGCTCACCGCTGTCGAACTGCGCAACCGTCTCAACTCCGCCACCGGTCTGGGACTTCCGGCGACGATCGTCTTCGACCACCCCAACGTGCGCGACCTCGTCCGTTTCCTGCGGACCAGTCTCGTCCCCGAGGACACTCCGGCCGACTCCTTGCCGGCCCTCGTCACCCCCGTGGCCGCCGCGCAGGACGACGAACCCATCGCCATCGTGTCCATGGGGTGCCGTTTCCCCGGCGGTGTCACCTCGCCGGACGACTTGTGGAAGCTGGTCCTCGACGAGACCGACGCCGTGTCCACGCTGCCCACCGACCGCGGCTGGGACGTGGAGAACCTCTACGACCCCGATCCGGACCGGGCCGGTACCACCTACGCCCGCGAGGGTGGTTTCCTGCACGACGCGGCGGAGTTCGACGCGGGTTTCTTCGGGATCTCGCCGCGTGAGGCCCTCGCGATGGACCCGCAGCAGCGCCTGCTGCTGGAGACCTCCTGGGAGGTGCTGGAGCGGGCCGGTATCGACCCGCACAGCCTCCACGGCAGTTCCACCGGCGTCTTCGTCGGAGTCTCGCACCAGGGCTACGGCTCCCACTCCCAGGTGCCCGAGGGACTCGAGGGTCACCTGATCACGGGGACCGTCACCAGCATCGCCTCCGGCCGCATCGCCTACACCCTCGGCCTCGAAGGCCCGGCAGTCACCATGGACACCGGCTGCTCCTCCGCGCTGGTCGCCCTGCACCTCGCCGTCCAGGCGCTGCGCTCCGGCGACTGCTCGCTCGCGCTCACCGGCGGTGCCGCAGTCATGGGCGAGCCCATCGGCCTCATCGGCTTCAGCCGCCAGCGCGGGCTCGCGACGGACGGCCGCTGCAAGCCCTTCTCCGCAGACGCCGACGGCATGGGGATGGCCGAAGGCGTCGGCATGGTCCTGCTGGAGCGGTTGTCGGACGCGCGGCGCAACGGGCACCGGGTGCTGGCGGTGGTGCGTGGTTCGGCGATCAATCAGGACGGTGCGTCGAACGGGTTGACCGCTCCGAGTGGTCCGTCCCAACAGCGGGTGATCCGGGCGGCGTTGGCGAATGCGGGGTTGTCGGCGGCGGATGTGGATGTGGTGGAGGCGCACGGTACGGGCACGAAGTTGGGTGATCCGATCGAGGCGCAGGCGTTGCTGGCGACGTACGGTCAGGACCGGCCCGAGGACAGGCCGTTGTGGCTGGGGTCGGTGAAGTCCAACATCGGTCATGCGCAGGCTGCTTCGGGTATGGCCGGGGTCATCAAGATGGTGCAGGCCATGCGGTACGGGGTGTTGCCGAGGTCGCTGCACGCCGATGAGGTGTCGCCGTTCGTGGACTGGTCGGCCGGCGCGGTCGAGGTACTCTCCCGGGCCCGGACTTGGGAGGAGAACGGACATCCGAGGCGGGCGGGTGTCTCGTCCTTCGGCGTGAGCGGCACCAACGCGCATGTCGTACTGGAGCAGGTGCCGCAGGACGCGGAAGCGGAAGCGGAGCGGGACGAGGGAGCTCAGCAGGGCGCGGAAGCTGAGCAGGACGCCGCCGACACCCCGGTCGACGATGTGGTGGTTCCGCTGCTGCTCTCGGCGCGTTCGGAGGCGGCTCTGCGGGCGCAGGCGGAGCGGTTGGTGTCGGCCGTGGAGGGTGGTGGCCTCAAGGCCGTCGATGTCGCCCATTCGCTGGTGAGTGGGCGTGCGGCGCTGGAGGAGCGTGCGGTGGTCGTAGGCGCCGACCGCGATGGACTGCTGGCCGCCTTGCGGGCCGTCGCGCGCGGTGAGCAGCCCGCGGCGATGGCGCGTGGCCTTGCCGAGAACCCCGGGGACGCCATCAAGTCGGTGTTTGTGTTTCCGGGGCAGGGGGCGCAGTGGGTGGGGATGGCGGTGGAGTTGTTGGATGCTTCGCCGGTGTTCGCCGCCCGGTTCGGTGAGTGTGCGGTCGCGCTGAGCGAGTTCGTCGACTGGTCGCTGCTGGATGTGGTGCGGGCTGTCGAGGGTGCTCCGGGGTTGGATCGGGTGGATGTGGTTCAGCCGGTGTTGTGGGCGGTGATGGTGTCGCTTGCGGCGGTGTGGGAGTCGTTCGGTGTGCGGCCGGCTGCGGTGGTGGGTCATTCGCAGGGGGAGATCGCCGCGG
>NZ_RPDJ01000103.1 GCF_004023625.1 Streptomyces cavernae
GTCCGACGGGTATGGGGCGCAGGGAGATGGGGGAGTCGGGGGAGTCCGGGGGGTTGCTGGGCAGGGGGGTTCTTCCGGCGGACATGGGGCGAAGGGAAATGGGGCCGTCGGGGAAGTTCAGGGGGCTGTGGGGCAGGGGAGTCCTGCCGGCGGATCCGGAGTCCGGGGAGGTGGGGGAGCCGAGGGGCGGGGGGCCGCGCCCGAGGGGTACGAGGCGGCGGCGCTTCTGGAGTGGGCTCGGGCCGCCGTAGACCCCGAGTTGCACAGGGCCATCACGTCGTTGCCCGACTCGATGCGCCGGGTCGCGCTCTACCACTTCGGCCGGCAGAACGCGGACGGCACCCCGGCCACCGGGAACGCGGGCAAGGCGATCCGTCCGGCCCTGGTGCTGGCGGCGGCCCGTGCGCTCGGTGGGCGGCAGGTGTGGTGGGGGGCGGCGGACAGGGCTGCCGAGGGCGCCGAACTCCTGGCTCTGAGAGCCGCGGCCGCAGTGGAGCTGGTCCACAACTTCACCCTGCTGCACGACGATGTCATGGACCGGGACACCACCCGCAGGCACCGCCCCACCGCGTGGACCGTGTTCGGCGACGCCGACGCGATCCTCGCGGGGGACGCACTGCAGGCGCTGGCGCAGCGGCTGCTCGCCGAGGACCCGCATCCAGCGGCCCCGGCGGCCGCGGCCCGGCTCGCCTCCTGCGTCGTCGAACTGTGCGCAGGCCAGCACGCCGACACCGCGCTGGAGCTCCGCGCCCCGGGCGAGGTCACGCTCGAGGAGTGTCTCGCCATGGCGGAGGCGAAGACGGGCGCCCTGCTCGGCTGTGCCTGCGCGCTGGGGGCGCTCTACGCGGGAGCGAACGAGGCGGACGTGGAGGCGCTGGAGGCGTTCGGCCGTGAGGCGGGGCTCGCCTTCCAGCTCATCGACGACGTGATCGGTATCTGGGGCGACCCGTACCGCACCGGCAAGCCGGCCGGGGCGGATCTGCTCGCCCGTAAGAAGTCGCTGCCGGTCGCGGCCGCGCTCGCCTCCGGCACCCCCGCCGCGGCGGAGCTGGCCGAGCTGTACGAACTGCCGCCCGGGGAGGGCGACCTGGAGCGTACGGTCCTCGCCGTCGAGCGGGCGGGGGGCCGGGACTGGGCGCAGACCCAGGCGGCCGACCGGATGTCCCGGGCGGTGCACCAGCTCTCCCGGGCCGTGCCCGACCCTGAGGCGGCGGGGGGTCTGCTCGCGCTGGCGGAGTTCGTGACGCGGCGCAGCACCTGAGGCCCCGGAGGAACCGGAGCCGCGCGGCACCTGACGAAGCGGCGCGGCCCCGGAGACCTCCGGCCCCGGGTCCCAGGCCCAGGCCCAGGCCCAGGCCGAAGGCCCAAACGCCTGCACCACCTCGGGCGCGAACAGCTTGAGCGGCCGCAGAGCGGAGTCCCGGCACGCAGGGCGTCCCGCCAGCCGACCACGATCAGTTCCTCGGGCAGCTCGTCGAGGTCGTAGACCTGGGTCCAGTTCAGGATCCGCTCGCCATCCGGCTGGAACGACCGGAAGGCCTGGGCTCCTTCTGATGGCCACGGCGTCTGGCACGCACGCTCGCCGCACGGCGTGGAGGGACAGGCGGCTCCGCGACATGACCCTCCATGCTGCAAGGCCCCGGCCCCACGCCCCCGGTCCTAGGCCCGGGCCCAACGCTGACTCCAGCGCCCGACTCCCGCTTCAGCGCCCGACCCCCGCTTCAGCGCCGACCCAGCCCCAGCCCGAGCACCGCCCCAGCCCCAGCACCGCCCCAGCCCGAGCACCGACCCCAGCATCGACCCCGGCTCGCATCCTTCCGGGGCGGGGGCCTCCGGCCGATGTGCGGGGCACCTGCGGATAGGCTGCAAAAGGCCGGTCTTATGGGGAAGTTGGAGAGGGGCGGGACATGGGTGTGGTGATCCGGACTGCGGGCGAGGCGGATCGGGAGGCCATAACGGAGCTGCTGGACAAGGCCTTTCACGACGACCCCGTGAGCGCCTGGATCTTTCCCGACGAGTCGGACCGACACCGCAAGCACCCTCTGCTGATGGCGGCGTTCCTCGACATTGTGCTCGCCGAGGGCCGGGTGGACGTGACCGACGACGGAGCGGCGTGCGCACTGTGGCTGTCCATGCCCGCGCACGAGTCCACGCCCGAGTCCGGCTCCGAGCGCGCCTCCGAGCCTGGGGGCGCGGACGCCGAGTCCGACGACGGCCCCGCGCGCCTGCGTGAGGCCATCGACCCGGACAACGACCGGCTCGAGCTGGTCGGCCGGGCGACCGCCGAGGTGCACCCCGAGGGACGGGCGCACGAATACCTCTGGCTGATCGCCGTGGCTCCCGAGCGTCAGGGTGAGGGCCTCGGTACGGCGCTCATCGAGGCGGTCCTCGACCGCTGCGACCGTGAGGGTCTGGCGGCGTACCTGGAGGCGAGCAACTCGCGCAGCCGCGCCCTGTACGAACGCCTGGGCTTCACCGTCACGGACCCGGTGGTCCACCTCCCGGACGGCCCGGACATGTGGCCGATGTGGCGGGACCCGCGCGCCTGACAGACGCGGCCCGCGCGCCTGAAGTACGCGGCGGCGAGCCTGACGTCCGAACCTGATGGGCCTGACACATGGGCCTCGCCGCGGCTGACGTACGGGCGGGGCCGGGTGTGCCCCTGGCGGGGCGCGGGGGCGAGTACCCGGGCGCGGCCGGATCGCCGGGGCCGGGCTCGCCCCGCCGCCCGCCGCCCGCCGCTCGCCTCCCGCCGTCGGCGGCGCTCCGCGGGCCGCTCTCCGCGCTCCGCGGGCAGCTTGCCGTGCCCGGCGCGGAGGCCGGACAACCGAGTTCTCGTACGCAGGAGCGCGCGCAAGCGCTGACCGCCCTACTCTGGTGTCATGGACAGCAAGGAACCCGTCTGTCCGATCTGCGGGCAGCCCGTCGCGAAAGTCCTCCGGCGCCACAAGACGCTGGGCGTGTTCGTCCCTGTCTGGAGGCCCGGCCCCTGCCGGAACCCGCGGTGCGAGGCCTATGAGGAGCAGGCGGAGCACACCCCCGCCCCTTCCTCCGCCCGCGTCACCGAGCCCGGCCCGCGGGGGCGGACCGAGCCCGCCCCGCCCGGCAAGGCCGAACCGTCCTCGCCCGGGAACTCCGCGCCCGCCTCCGACAAACCCGGATGAAGGTCCGCCGCCCCGCGCGTCGGACATCCATCCGGCCGGGTGTGTGGAAAAGCCGGGGGCGGCTCCGACGTCTCAGGTGAGAGCCGTCCACCACGGGCGGTCCGAGCCGAAGGAGCGGACTCATGAAGTACCTGATCATGCTGCAGGGCACGCAGGCCGACTACGAAGGCATGCGCGGCAAGGCCTCCGAGACCAGCCCCGCCTGGACCGAGGAGGAACTGCAGGCGATGTACGCCTTCATGGGCGGCGTCAACGACGACCTCGCCGAGTCCGGAGAATGGGTCGACGGCCAGGGTCTCTCCGAGCCCGCGCAGGCGAGGTGGGTCACCACCGACAACGACGGCAACCCCGTGATCACCGACGGGCCGTACGGCGAGACGGAGGAGGTGCTCGCCGGATACTGGGTCGTGGACTGCGCGAGCCTGGAGCGCGCCACCGAGATCGCCGCGCGGATCACCAAGTGCCCCGGTCCGCAGGGACTCACCGAGTACCCGATCGTGATCCGGCCCGTCCTGGACGGCGCGGGCGACATCTGAGGCCTTAGGGCTTGCCGGGAAATAACTTGCGTGCTCCAGGTCTTGACACCGCAGCTCAGGAGCGA
>NZ_RPDJ01000104.1 GCF_004023625.1 Streptomyces cavernae
CAATGACACGACTTCGGCGGTACGCTTGAGCCCCGCTACATTGTCGGCGCGGAATCACTAGACCAGTGAGCTATTACGCACTCTTTCAAGGGTGGCTGCTTCTAAGCCAACCTCCTGGTTGTCTCTGCGACTCCACATCCTTTCCCACTTAGCGTACGCTTAGGGGCCTTAGTCGATGCTCTGGGCTGTTTCCCTCTCGACCATGGAGCTTATCCCCCACAGTCTCACTGCCGCGCTCTCACTTACCGGCATTCGGAGTTTGGCTAAGGTCAGTAACCCGGTAGGGCCCATCGCCTATCCAGTGCTCTACCTCCGGCAAGAAACACACGACGCTGCACCTAAATGCATTTCGGGGAGAACCAGCTATCACGGAGTTTGATTGGCCTTTCACCCCTAACCACAGGTCATCCCCCAGGTTTTCAACCCTGGTGGGTTCGGCCCTCCACACGGTCTTACCCGCGCTTCAGCCTGCCCATGGCTAGATCACTCCGCTTCGGGTCTTGAGCGCGCTACTAAAACGCCCTATTCGGACTCGCTTTCGCTACGGCTACCCCACACGGGTTAACCTCGCAACACACCGCAAACTCGCAGGCTCATTCTTCAAAAGGCACGCAGTCACGACACAAGGAACAAGTCCTCATGCGACGCTCCCACGGCTTGTAGGCACACGGTTTCAGGTACTATTTCACTCCCCTCCCGGGGTACTTTTCACCATTCCCTCACGGTACTATCCGCTATCGGTCACCAGGGAATATTTAGGCTTAGCGGGTGGTCCCGCCAGATTCACACGGGATTTCTCGGGCCCCGTGCTACTTGGGTGTCTCTCAAACGAGCCGCTGACGTTTCGACTACGGGGGTCTTACCCTCTACGCCGGACCTTTCGCATGTCCTTCGCCTACATCAACGGTTTCTGACTCGTCCCACGGCCGGCAGACCGTAGAAGAGAGATCCCACAACCCCCCAAGCGCAACCCCTGCCGGGTCTCACACACTTGAGGTTTGGCCTCATCCGGTTTCGCTCGCCACTACTCCCGGAATCACGGTTGTTTTCTCTTCCTGCGGGTACTGAGATGTTTCACTTCCCCGCGTTCCCTCCACTTGCCCTATGAGTTCAGGCAAGGGTGACAGCCCATGACGACTGCCGGGTTTCCCCATTCGGACACCCCCGGATCAAAGCCTGGTTGACGACTCCCCGGGGCCTATCGCGGCCTCCCACGTCCTTCATCGGTTCCTGGTGCCAAGGCATCCACCGTGCGCCCTTAAAAACTTGGCCACAGATGCTCGCGTCCACTGTGCAGTTCTCAAACAACGACCAACCACCCGTCACACACCACATCACGCGGTGCTGCACCGGGGCCGGCATCCCGAAGACCCAGCCTCACGGCCGCGCCCTCAGACACCCAACAGCGTGCCCGACACCCTCGCCGCTTCCCTCAACGTTCCACGCTCTAAAAGAGCAGTACTGGCAGGAGAAGACGATCAAGTGTGCCGAGTAGTCAACGTTCCACCCATGAGCTGACCACCGCCAGACATTCGCTGGCGTAGTGGCTCTGGACAGTCTTGCGACTGCCTAGATGCTCCTTAGAAAGGAGGTGATCCAGCCGCACCTTCCGGTACGGCTACCTTGTTACGACTTCGTCCCAATCGCCAGTCCCACCTTCGACAGCTCCCTCCCACAAGGGGTTGGGCCACCGGCTTCGGGTGTTACCGACTTTCGTGACGTGACGGGCGGTGTGTACAAGGCCCGGGAACGTATTCACCGCAGCACTGCTGATCTGCGATTACTAGCGACTCCGACTTCATGGGGTCGAGTTGCAGACCCCAATCCGAACTGAGACCGGCTTTTTGAGATTCGCTCCGCCTCACGGCATCGCAGCTCATTGTACCGGCCATTGTAGCACGTGTGCAGCCCAAGACATAAGGGGCATGATGACTTGACGTCGTCCCCACCTTCCTCCGAGTTGACCCCGGCGGTCTCCCGTGAGTCCCCAGCACCACAAGGGCCTGCTGGCAACACGGGACAAGGGTTGCGCTCGTTGCGGGACTTAACCCAACATCTCACGACACGAGCTGACGACAGCCATGCACCACCTGTACACCGACCACAAGGGGGCACCCATCTCTGGATGTTTCCGGTGTATGTCAAGCCTTGGTAAGGTTCTTCGCGTTGCGTCGAATTAAGCCACATGCTCCGCCGCTTGTGCGGGCCCCCGTCAATTCCTTTGAGTTTTAGCCTTGCGGCCGTACTCCCCAGGCGGGGAACTTAATGCGTTAGCTGCGGCACCGACGACGTGGAATGTCGCCAACACCTAGTTCCCACCGTTTACGGCGTGGACTACCAGGGTATCTAATCCTGTTCGCTCCCCACGCTTTCGCTCCTCAGCGTCAGTAATGGCCCAGAGATCCGCCTTCGCCACCGGTGTTCCTCCTGATATCTGCGCATTTCACCGCTACACCAGGAATTCCGATCTCCCCTACCACACTCTAGCCAGCCCGTATCGAATGCAGACCCGGGGTTAAGCCCCGGGCTTTCACACCCGACGTGACAAGCCGCCTACGAGCTCTTTACGCCCAATAATTCCGGACAACGCTTGCGCCCTACGTATTACCGCGGCTGCTGGCACGTAGTTAGCCGGCGCTTCTTCTGCAGGTACCGTCACTTGCGCTTCTTCCCTGCTGAAAGAGGTTTACAACCCGAAGGCCGTCATCCCTCACGCGGCGTCGCTGCATCAGGCTTTCGCCCATTGTGCAATATTCCCCACTGCTGCCTCCCGTAGGAGTCTGGGCCGTGTCTCAGTCCCAGTGTGGCCGGTCGCCCTCTCAGGCCGGCTACCCGTCGTCGCCTTGGTGAGCCGTTACCTCACCAACAAGCTGATAGGCCGCGGGCTCATCCTGCACCGCCGGAGCTTTCAACCCCCACCCATGCGAGTGGAAGTGATATCCGGTATTAGACCCCGTTTCCAGGGCTTGTCCCAGAGTGCAGGGCAGATTGCCCACGTGTTACTCACCCGTTCGCCACTAATCCACCCCGAAGGGCTTCATCGTTCGACTTGCATGTGTTAAGCACGCCGCCAGCGTTCGTCCTGAGCCAGGATCAAACTCTCCGTGAATGCTTTCCGGGTCATCCCGGTCACACATCACGAGAGCGGAACCGCCGGGCGGAATAAGCCCGGCCGTTCACAGCGTCCTCGCTGTGTATTTCTTCAAAGGAACCTCGACCATCAATC
>NZ_RPDJ01000105.1 GCF_004023625.1 Streptomyces cavernae
GACGTGCGCGTTCGTACCACTGATACCGAAGGACGAGACACCCGCGCGCCTCGGATGTCCGTTCTCCTCCCACACCCTGCCGCGGGAGAGTACCTCGACCGCGCCGGCCGACCAGTCCACGAACGGCGACACCTCATCGGCGTGCAGCGACCTCGGCAACACCCCGTACCGCATGGCCTGCACCATCTTGATGACCCCGGCCATACCCGAAGCAGCCTGCGTATGACCGATGTTGGACTTCACCGACCCCAGCCACAACGGCCGATCCTCGGGCCGGTCCTGGCCGTACGTCGCCAGCAACGCCTGCGCCTCGATCGGATCACCCAGCTTCGTGCCCGTACCGTGCGCCTCCACCACATCCACATCCGCCGCCGACAAACCGGCGTCCGCCAACGCCCCCCGGATCACCCGCTGTTGGGACGGACCACTCGGAGCGGTCAACCCGTTCGACGCACCGTCCTGATTGATCGCCGAACCACGCACCACCGCCAGCACCCGGTGCCCGTTGCGCCGCGCGTCCGACAACCGCTCCAGCAGCAGGACACCGACCCCCTCCGACAGGGCGAAGCCGTCGGCGGTGGCGGAGAAGGGCTTGCAGCGGCCGTCCTGGGCGAGGGCCCGCTGCCTGCTGAAGGCGACGAAGGGTCCGGGTCCGGACATCACCGTGGCGGCGCCCGCCAGGGCGAGTTCGCACTCTCCGGCCCGCAGCGCACGTACGGCCATGTGCAGGGCGACCAGCGACGAGGAGCAGGCCGTGTCGACCGTCACCGCGGGCCCCTGAAGGCCCAAGGTGTAGGCGATGCGGCCGGACGCCACGCTCGCCGCGGCCCCGGTGGCCAGGTAGGCCTCGGTCTCCCCCGCGGCGGCGCGCAGTTGGGCGGAGTACTCCTGGTCGGTCAGACCCACGTAGACGCCGGTGCTGCTACCACGCAGGGTGTGCGGATCCATGCCCGCCCGCTCCAGGGCCTCCCAGGTGGTCTCCAGCAGCAGGCGCTGCTGCGGGTCCATGGCGAGGGCCTCACGCGGCGAGATCCCGAAGAACCCCGCGTCGAACTCCGCCGCGTCGTAGAGGAAACCGCTCTCACGGACATAGCTGGTACCGGCCCGTTCGGGATCCGGATCATAGAGGGCGTCCAGATCCCAGCCACGGTCGGCGGGGAACTCCGAGATGACGTCCGCCTCCTCGCGCACCAGCCGCCACAGGTCCTCCGGCGAACGCACCCCACCGGGATAACGGCACCCCATCGACACGATCGCGATCGGCTCGTCGTCCACACCACCACCGGGGACCCGCACCTCCGCGTCGGCGGGGGCCTGCTCGGTGTCGGCTCCGGAGCCGAAGGCCTGCCTTTCGAGGAAACCGGCCAGTGCGGCGATGCTGGGGTGGTCGAAGACGACCGTGGTGGGCAGTCGCAGACCGGTGCCGCGGCTGAGGCGATTGCGCAGTTCGACGGCGGTGAGCGAGTCGAATCCGATGTCCTTGAAGGCCAGTTCCGTGTCGATGGTGTCCCGGCCGTCGTGTCCGAGCACGGTGGCGACCTGCCGGCTCACCAGGTCCAGGAGGGCCGCCCGACGCCGCGTCGGGTCGAGTTGTGTCAGGTGCTGGAGCAGAGCGGGTTCGGCGTCGGACGCCGTGCCACCGTCGTCCGCGGGCTGCGCCTCCGGCAGTTCGGCGAGGAGGGGGCTGCGTCGGACAGAGGTGAACACGCCCGCGAAGCGCCGCCAGTCGACATCGGCGATCGCGACGAACGTCTCGTCGTGGTCCAGCGCCTGCTGGAGACCGGTGATTGCGGTGTCGGGATCGATGACGGGCACACCGCGTCGACGGAGGTCTTCCTGCACGTCCTCGGCGATCATGCCACCGCCGGCCCAGGGGCCCCAGGCGACCGAGAGGACCGGTACGCCGTCCGCGCGGCGCTGCTCGGCGCGTGCGTCGAGGATGGCGTTGGCGGCGGCGTAGGCGCCGTGGTCGGCCACGCCCCACGTTCCGGAGATGGAGGAGAAGTAGACGACGGCGTCGAGTGCGGCCGGATCGAGTGCGGCGTCGAGGTGGTCGGCGCCGAGCACCTTGCCGGACAGGGTGGACACCAGGTCGGCGATCCCCGCGTCGGCGAGTGATCCGAGGGCGCTGACGCCCGCGGCGTGCAGGACCGTGCGCACGGGCGGCACACCCTCCTGCTCCAGCCGCCGCATCAGCGTGGCGACGGAGTCCGGGTCCGCCACATCGCAGGCGACGAAGGTGACCGGTGTGCCCTGCTCTTCGAGCTCCTGGCGGAGGTCGGCCATGCCGGGTGCGTCGGCGCCGCGGCGTCCGGTCAGAACGAGATGCCCGGCACCGTTGCCGGCGAGCCAGCGCGCCATGCGGGCACCGAGGGCGCCGGTTCCGCCCGTGACGAGGACGGTGTCACGCGGCCTCCAGTCGCGGGCGTCGTGAGCACCGCCGTGCGGGGCGCGGACGAGTCGGCGGCCGAGTGGCTTGCTGCCCCGGACTGCGATCTGGTCCTCGGTACCGTCGCCGACGAGGATGTCGACGAGCAGATCGCAGGAGGCGGCGTCGGCCCCGTCGGGGAGGTCGACCAGACCGCCCCACCGCTTCGGGTGTTCGAGGGCGGCGACGCGGCCGAGTCCCCAGACACCGGCCTGGACGGGCGCGGCGGGTGCCCGGTCGTCGGCTGTGGCGACGGCACCGCGGGTGACGCACCACAGCGGTGACTGGATGCCCGCGTCGCCGAGGGCCTGGAGGAGCGCGAGGCTCACCGCCAGGCCCTGCGGCACGGACGCGTGCTCGGGGTGCGGACGCTCGTCGAGGCCGGCCAGGGAGACGACACCGCCGAAGTCACCGGCCACGACCTCGGCCTCGGCCCGGAGCCGGCCCAGTAACCGCTCCCGCTCGGAATCCGCCGCACCGACCGTCAGCACGCGGACGTCGTCCGCCCGTTCCGTGAGTGCGGCGAAGACGCCCCGGAACAGCGGGTCGTCGCTGCACACCTCGGGAACGACGAGGAGCCAGGTGC
The DNA here is from genome assembly GCF_004023625.1 of Streptomyces cavernae. Classification (GTDB taxonomy): domain Bacteria; phylum Actinomycetota; class Actinomycetes; order Streptomycetales; family Streptomycetaceae; genus Streptomyces; species Streptomyces cavernae. Next base: position 3,015 of record NZ_RPDJ01000105.1, read on the forward strand.
CATCTGCGCGGACGCCCGTGAGCTGACGATGCGTCAAAGCCCGCCAAGCGACGCGGTAGCGCCAGTTGTCGAGCGTCGAGCGGGCTCGCCTGCTGCTGTGCCAGGCCGACAGGGCCGGGACGACCGCGTCCAGGGACTCCACGTCCGTCAGCCCGATCGTGCGAGCG
>NZ_RPDJ01000106.1 GCF_004023625.1 Streptomyces cavernae
GCTGTCGGGTAGCGGGGACGCATTGCTGCGTCCCCGCCCCCTCAGAACCGGGCATGCCCGGTTTCCAGGCACCACGGCTCAAGCAAGCCCCGAGGGCTTCACGGTGATGCAGAGACTGCGAGTCTCCTGCGTGTTCTGGCTCGGAGACCACGATGGCAAGAGGCGTGTACCAGGCGAGTCTGCGGTCCGTCCGGCGTGCCGCTCCGCCCGTGGTGAGTGAGGTAGCTGGCGGCTACCGCTCTGCGGACGGTGTTCAACCACCAGCGTTCCCATTCGTGCGGGGACTGCGGTGGCTGGTTGGCAGTGAGGATGTAGTCCCCGCAGAGTGGACAGCGGCCTTCCTGCTTGGCGAGCAGGTTCAGGTTGTAGTTGTCCAGCGGGGGTTTGACCTTCCTCCGCCTTTTGGCCCAGTAGTCATGCAGGTCGGGGTCGTCGGGCGACGCCCCGCCAGTGACCAACTGGTGCCGGACGATATTCGTCCAGGAGAATTTGACCACGTGAAAGGTGCCGCCGCTCTCGCTGTTACAGCCGCGATCGCCGAACACCCAGTAGTCGTTCCTGAACTTGTTGAACTTGCCGTAGTAGCGGCGCACAATCCACTTCTTCGACTTGTTGGGGTGGGAGTGCTTGGCCCACTTATAGGTGAGCCGCCACATATGAGAGTCCAGATCCGCGAAGACCCGGCTGGACACCACCCCACGGTAGTAGGCCGCCCAACCCCGAATGATCGGGTTGAGTTTGGCGATGACCGCCACCACATTCGATCCGCGAAGATTTCGCATCTCGTCCGTGAGCCTTCCCCGTATCCGTATAATCGCCTTCTTGCTTGGCTTGATGATCAGCTTGGATCCGTGAAACTGGCGGAGAGTGAATCCTAGGAAGTCGAAACCTTCGGAGAGATGCACAATGCGCGTCTTCTCCTCGTTGAAGGTCAGGCCCCTGGGCGCCAGCCACGCTCCAAGCCGCGCCTTGACCTGCTCTGCTTGCTGCCGGGAGTGACAGCAGGCGACCATATCGTCGGCGTATCGCACCAGCACCGGAGCTCCTCGCGTCGTTTCTCCGGAAGTGCGTCCGGATGCGAGATAGCGAACTCCGGCAGCTTCCTCCAGGCCGTGGAGCGCAACGTTCATCAACAGCGGGCTGATTACACCGCCTTGGGGCGATCCCTCTTCGGCCGGTGTGAGCAGGCCGTCCTCCACCACTCCCGCTTTCAGCCATCCCCGGATCATTTCCCTGGCCGGGAAGGACCCGATCGCTTTGAGCAGTTGTTCGTGGCCGATTCTGTCGAATGCGGCGGACAAGTCGGCATCCAGAATCCACAACCTCCTGGCCCGGAAGCCTTTCAGCGTGGAGTAGAGAGCGCCGATGGCGTCCGCACAGCTGCGGCCCGGCCGGAACCCATAGGATTTCGGCTCGAAGCGCGCTTCCCACTCGGGTTCCAGTGCGTTACGGACACGCGCCTGATGGCATCGGTCCATAATCACGGGGATACCGAGCGGCCGTTGTTTTCCATTGGCCTTTGGAATGTACACGCGTCGGACCGGCAGTGGATTCCAGGACGAGCGCGTATGGTGCACACGTAAAGCCACGTCCATCCTGGCCTCGGGTGACAGGGCGGTCTCCCCGTCGATCCCGGCCGTCCGACGTCCAGCGTTGCGCTGAGTCACCTGCCGCACGCTGATCAGCGTGTTCGACCATGATCTCAGCATCAGTTTCTGCAAGGACCGGACCAGGGCCCAGTCCTCTTCCCGCGTCGCCTTGAAGATCCTCTGCCTCAGCCTCACTACGTTGTCCTCGTGGTGACGCCATGCGATGTCGTCCCATTCGGCAACGTCCTTGGGTCCGTTCACCGCGGTGTCCAACTTGCCCCTCGGTTCGGGAGGCCCCGGGCCTCGGTCGTCAAAGGCTCACCAGCCCACGTCAGCTCCCCTTTCGGGACCCGGCCGCCAGGACCGGCATCCGGCCGGTTCCCCGAGACAGCCACCTGGAGAGGCAGCCACATGTCCCGAGTCCCGCTGCCTTTCGGCCGCCGGCATCTGCTTCTTGGGCTTCCTGTCCCGCCGAGGAGTTCCGCCCCTCTTGCGATCGGCCTACCGAGCCGAAAAGGCCCGGACCCCGACGGGGTTTCCACGTTCCGCGCACACGAGACACGGCCGGGGTGGGCGCCCCCTACACCCCGGGGCCAGCGGTGTTCCCACAACCGGTTGATCGTCCCCGGCCGTCGCTTGCCGCCTCTTCCAGCGGCCAGGCCCTTGCACCCTGGTCCTCGTCCCGTCACCCAAGGCTTGGGCTGACGAGGCATCATCGGGGGTTCACTTGCGTTCGCCCGTCCGGCCTTCCCCTCGCCCGGTTGCTCCCCCGGACGGAGCGGGGGCCCTTGGGCTTCTTCCCTGGGCTTCGCACCCTCACAAGCGGGACCTGTGAACGCACGCCAGGACGGGGACTGATCTCGAACACTGATCAGGAACCACGCATCCGGTCTATAACCGGCCTCCGATCTGCGAGTTCACTCGAAGTGCGCGACTTCGTGTCGCACCGATCAAC
>NZ_RPDJ01000107.1 GCF_004023625.1 Streptomyces cavernae
AGCACCCGCGGACTGGTGACCAGGGAGCGGGCCACGGCGACCCGCTGACCCTGACCGCCGGAGACCTCGCCGGGCCGCTTGCCCTTGAGGTCGTCGACCTCCAGGCGCTCCATCCACGCCAGGGCGGTGCGCTCGGCCTCCTTGCGCCCGGTCCCGTTCAGCCGCAGCGGCAGGGCCACGTTCTCGACGCAGGTCAACTCCGGCACCAGCTGGCCGAACTGGAAGACGAAACCGAACTCGGAACGCCGCAGCGCACTGCGCTGGTAGTCGTTCATCCCCGACATCTCCCGGCCGTTGTACGTGATCGAGCCCGAGTCCGGTGTCACGATGCCGGCGAGGCAATGCAGGAGGGTCGACTTGCCGGAGCCCGAGGGTCCCATCACGGCCACGACCTCGCCCGGGTGGATGGAGAACTCGGCGCCGTCGAGGGCGTTCGTGGGGCCGTACGCCTTGCGCAGGTCGTGGGCCACGAGCAGGGAACCTGCGGGGGTCAACGGGTCACCGCCTCAGCGAGCTTGTCGAGGCGCGCGGCGGTGAGTTCCAGCCACCGCAGATCCGCCTCGAGGTGGAAGAGAGCATGGTCACAGATCAGCTGGTCGGCGAGGTCACCCTTGCGCTTGCGGTCGGTGAGGATCCGCATCATCCGCAGGTGCTCCGAACGCTGGGCGTCGAGGATGTCGGACGCATCACGGTCCGTCAGAAGCGCAAGGACGACCTTCGTGTACAGGGTCGACTGCAGATACAGCTCCGGCTTCTCCGGTGTGGCGAGCCACCGCTGGACATCGGTGACGCCCGCCTCGGTGATCGCGTACCGCTTCCGCTCCGGGCCCTCGCCCGCCTCTATCCCGTCGACCTCCACCAGGCCGTTCTTCAGCAGCCGGGACATCGTCGAATAGACCTGTCCGTAGTGCAGCGGCCGGTCGTGACCGAACTTCTCGTCGAAGGCCCGCTTCAGGTCGTAACCGTGACGGGGCCCGGACTCCAGGAGCCCTAGCAGCGTGTGACCGATGGACATGCGAAGCACTATACACACTGCGTATACACCATATGTATACGCAGTGTGTAGACCCACATGCATGCAGTTAAAGCGCAGTGAGGGCTTGCAGGTCAGAGTCGATTGTCACGGTTTTGATACCAAGCCGGGCCGTCGCTCCCCAGTGCCGGACCCCCTCAAAGGCGCGGGGACTGCACGACAAGCCCCCCACCAAGCCGACGGCCAACGGCGGCACTCCTACTCCTCGCCGCGGCAGCCTCCCCGAGAGGGGCGACCGCTGAATGGCGACCCGGTCGACGAGGCCGATGGCACGCAGGTCGGCCTGGCCGTGGACGGCAAGACGGTGCGCGGATCCCGCACCGACGGCGCAGCCGTCCACCTGCTCGCCGCCGCGCTCCACGCCTGCCAGACCGTGATCGCCCAGCGCCAGGTCGCTGCGAAGAGCAACGAAATCCTCGCCTTCGCCCCACTGCTGGACCGGATCGACCTGCGCGGCGTCGCCGTCACCGCCGACACGATGCACACCCAGCGCGCCCACGCCGAGCACGTCATCGCCGCCGGCGGCCACTACCTCCTGGTCGCCAAGGGAAACCAGAAGAAGCTGCGCAAGCAGCTGCGACACCTGCCCTGGCCCCAGATCCCGCTGCAGGCCCGCACCACGCAGGCCGGACACGGCCGCCGCGAGGTCCGCCGACTGAAGGTCCGCACCGTCCTCCCGGCCTGCTCTTCCCGCACGCCGTCCAGGCTATGGAGATCAAGCGCCGCCGCACCAACCGCAAGACCGGCAAGGCCGAGACGAAGACCGTCTACGCAGTCACCAGCCTCCCGCCCGAACGTGCCAGCCCGGCGCAACTCGCCGAACTCGTCCAGAACCACTGGTCAGTTGAGGCCCTGCACCACGTCAGAGACGTGACGTTCGGCGAGGACGCCTCGCGAGGACGCACCAGCACCGCACCCGGCGCCATGGCCACCCTGCGCAACCTTGCCATCGGACTCATGCGCCAAGCAGGCTGGACCAATATCGCCGCCGCAGCCGATCACTACCGGTCACGCCCCCACCACGCGACAGCCATGCTCCGGCTCACAGCCTGAAAACGCATCGCCCCTGAGGTTCAGACACACCCCCTCAGCACGAGGTGGCCGCTTCAAGGAGCGTCATCATGGTGTTCAACGAAGTGGGGAGTTTCAAGGAGCGTGGCCCGGGTTGTCGGCTGGTTTCCTGCTCGTGGAGTGTGCGGGCCGTGTCGAGAGGTCGAGACGCTGGCTTCGTGTCGGTGGCCAATCCGGGATCCTCACGCACGGCCACACCAGCGATCACCTGCCTGCGGAGAGGTCCCCGTAAAGGAGCCGTGTCGTGAGTTCGATGCACCGTGTCCGGGCCGCGGAGAAGCCATAGGGCATTTTGGTGGCCGCTTCGAAGGCGCTCATGTGGGTGTCCTCCTCGTCGCCCGTCAGGTCGGCGTCGTAGATCTCGAAGAGCTTCTCCTCGGCCTCGTCCATTCCGGCCGCTTCCATGGCCTGTTCCAGGGCCTTGTGGTGGGCGCAGTG
>NZ_RPDJ01000108.1 GCF_004023625.1 Streptomyces cavernae
TCAGAACCGTACGTGCGGGTCGTCCCCGCATACGGCTCAAGCAGAACCCACGGGCGCGTTTGCTTTGCGTCCGGTCCTCCTGTCATGGGCCTCGTGGTGCTGCCGATGGCAGTCGGCGTGTACGAGCCGGAGGTTGTTCTTCTCGTCCCCGCCCCCGTCCCGCCGGTGCACGAAGTGGTGCTTGTGCAGCCTCTTCGCCACGGCTGCAAACCAGTCGATCCACCCTCGTGGGTCGTCGGGTTCGTATTCCGCGCCGGTGATCAGGGTCTCACCACAGAGTGGGCACAATCCTTTCTGGCGGAACGCCAGTTGGATGCTGACCTTGTCCATGGCGGGAGGCGCCTTCTTGCGGCGCCGGGTCGCCCAGTAGTCCTGGAGAGTCGGGTCATCCGGAGATGCCGCGCCCTTGACCATGACGTGCCGGACGATCGGGGTCCAGGCGAATCTGGGGAGGTAGGCACCGGATTCCCGGTCCCCGAACACCCACTTGTCGTTCCTGGCTTTGTTGAACTTGCCGAAGTACCTCTGGACTACCCAGGGTTTCGACTTCTTGGGATGCCCGCGTGTCGCCCACTTGTAGGTGAGCCTCCACGTGTACGCGTCCAGCGACTTGAATGTCTGGCTGGACACTGCCCCTCGGTAGTACGTCGCCCACCCTCGCACGATCGGCGAGAGCCGTCTCAGTACCACTGCCACATTGGCTCCGTGCAGTGCCTTCACCTCTGTGCGCAGTCTTTCCCGAATCCTCCTGACCGCACCCTGACTCGGGCGGATGATGGCCTTGCCGTCCCTGGATCTTCGGATGTTGAATCCGAGGAAGTCGAAGCCCGCGCTCACCTGGGTGATTCGGGCCTTCTCCTCGTTGAAGCGGAGCCCTCTTGGCTCCAGCCATTCCGCCAGTTCCCGCTTGGCTTTCTCCGCTTCCTCGCGCGTGTGCACGAGGACGACGAAGTCGTCCGCGTATCTGATCAGGACCGGGGTCCCGGATTTCGTCCCGGGCTCGCGCCCTTTCTGCATCCGGTATTCAACCCCTGCGGCGCTCTCCATCCCGTGCAGTGCAACATTGAGAAGCAGTGGGCTGATCACTCCGCCTTGCGGAGTGCCCTCCTCTGTCGGAGCCCATTGTCCGCCTTCCATCACCCCCGCCTTCAGCCACCCACGGATCGCTCCCCTTGCGGGGAAGTTTCCGAGGGTCTGCATCAGACGTTCGTGATGGATACGGTCGAAAGCAGCCGACAGGTCCGCGTCCAGGACCCAGTTCCGGTTCGTCCGGGTGCCGCGCGTCATCTGGAAGATGCTCTCGATGGCGTCATGGCAGCTTCATCCTGGCCGGAAGCCGTAGGACCTGGGCTCGAATCGGGCTTCCCACTCGGGCTCCAGGGCACTTTTGACGCGCGCCTGGTGGACGCGGTCTTTGATCACCGGGATTCCGAGTGGCCGTTGCTTCCCATTGCTCTTCGGGATGTACACCCGCTTGACCGGATCCGGCCGGCGGTTCGGGTCAGCCTGAACCTCCAGGGCGAGCGCGGCTCGCTCTTTGGGGGTCAAGACGACCTGTCCGTCGATACCGGCGGTCTTGCGGCCGGTGCTCTGCTGGGTGACGCGCCGCACGCTGACCAGCGTGTTGCTCCGCGACCGCAGCATGAGCCTTTGCAGGTTGCGGACCTTCTTCAAGTCCCCTTCCTGCGACGCCTTGAAGATCCGTTGGCGGAGTCGCCGTACGTTTCCTTCCTCGGTGGCCCAGTCGATGCTGTGCCAGTCGAGGCCGGGACCGTCTTCAGGTCCGTTCACCGCTCCTGCTGGTGCGGCGTCCAACTTGTCCATCGGTTCGGGTCCCTCCCCACCTTTTCTTCAAAGTTCCACCTGGTCCATGTCAGCTCCCTTTCGGGCCGGGCTTGCGCCCGTATCCGACGGGTTATCCGCGCTGCCTCAGAGCCGGTCAGCGCCGTTTCCCCTGGCCTTTCGACCGATCGGCCTTCGCTTCTTGGACCATCCTGTTCCCGCTGCGGCTTCGGCTTTCCTTACAGATCGCCTACTGCCTTGCAGACCACAACGGGGTTCCCGCGTTCCGCACCGCTAAGACGCGGCTGGCGAGGGTGCCTCCTATACCCCGGGCTCAGTGGTGTCCGTGTATCTCCCCTGTGTGGTCCGAGGAGTTCACTTGACGGCTCTCACCGCCTGGAGCCTGTCGGCCGGTGTTGCATACCGCCTTCCGGCCGTCCGATTCACGAGGCATGGTCGGAGATTCACATGAGTTCACCCTGTCCAGCCTTCCCCTCGCCTGTTCCTCCCGGGCGGTCCAGGAGTTCTTGGGCTTTCCGGCCCGGCTTCGCACCCCGCCGTTACCGGCGACGCACGCGGACCTGGGGACTGACCTTGGACACCGGCCAGAGAGCTGCCCTCTCATATCTCTGCGGAGCAGCCCCACTTAAACGGTGCGACTTCGCGTCGCACCCACACGTACCG
>NZ_RPDJ01000109.1 GCF_004023625.1 Streptomyces cavernae
TCTGTTCTGCCAGCCGCCCTAGTTCGGCCGCCGTCGCAGGGGAGACGTCGCTGAGCCCGCTGTGTACGGCCGTTGGGCTGCGCAGGAAGCGCCGCAGCAGGGCCACGAGCAGCCCTTCCGGCAGGGTCTGCAGTGCGAGAAACGCGCGGGGGACCGGCGGGGTCGGCAGGGCGGCCAGGTTCTGCCGCATGAGGTGGAGCATGCCGCCGACCGCGTCGGGATCGTCGGCCAGCGCTACCGGGCCGCCCGCCGCGTGCACCGCCTGCCCGAGGGGTACCTCGAACGCGGCGTGTGTCTTGAGCCAGGCATCCATCCGCGGCTCGGCCTTGGCTTTGATCCCGGCGGTGCGGAACTCCCGGACGATCCGCTCCAGGCGCGGGGTGGTCCGGCCGTCGGGTTCGCCGATCGGCATCGGGACCCGGCTGGTCATGAAGTTGGTCGCGCGGTAGCGGACTACGTCGCCGTCCATCGTGCCGCCCAGTGCCGGGAAGCCGAGCAGCACTCGCTCGTGGCCGATCGCCACGCCCAGCGGCTCCGCGCCGGCCGCCCAGTTGTGCAGGAACAGCACGTCGCCTTCGAGGCCGGCGAGTGACTCCAGCACCGCGTCGACTTGATGGGTGCGGACAAGGACGGCGGTCAGGTCGTACGCGCCGGCCGGGTGCTCGACCACCGGTACGGGTACCCGCCTGACGGCAGGGCTGTCTTCCTCGGCGAGCTGCACGCCGTGCCCGCGCAGGGAGGTCAGACGCTCGCCCCGGGCGAGGAGCGAGACGTCGAGCCCGGCCTCGTGCAAGCGGGCGGCGAACAGGCTGCCGCAGACCCCGGCGCCGTACACGAGCAGTTTCATGGCAACCTCTCCGAGCTGAGTTAAACGTTCGTTTGAATCGAACGTCTGTATAGTACGGCATATGGCGCTACCCGATACCCGGACCAAGATCCTCGACGCGGCCGAACGCCTCTTCGCCGAGCACGGATACCGCGGCACCTCGGTCCGCGCGATCACCGACCTCGCCGGAGCGAACCTGGCCGCCGTCGGCTATCACTTCGGCTCGAAGGCGGAACTCCTGGCCGCGGTCGCCCGCCGCGTGACCGAGCCCATCATCGCCGCCCAGAGCGCCGGGCTCGACGAACTCCTCGCCCGGACTCCGGACCCGTCGGTCGCCGAACTGGTGGAAGCATTCGCAGGGCCGCTCTTCGACGGGATGCCCGCTGGCGATGAGAGCGGAGCCCGGACGTCCCGGCTGATCGTGACGATCCTCAGCGACCCGGCCGAGGAGGCGCGCAGCTGGACCGGCCCGGACGAGGACACGGTCGGCGAGCGCTACCTGGCGGCTTTCGCGCGCGCACTGCCCGGCCTTGCCCCACAGGAGCTGTTGTTCCGGATGCGGGGGATCCTCGCCGTGACGGCCGTGGACCGCGTCGAGGTCTACAACCGGCCCTCCGCTGCCTGCCCGACGGCGACGGAAGGCGAGGAGGCCCGGCGCTGGGCGATCACGTTCCTGACGGCGGCAATGAGCGCGCCACCGACCCGGGCCTGGCGATAAGCCTGGGGCGGCTCACTCACCGCCCTCGTCGCCGTCCTCGGACACGTTCGGGTCGCGCAGCGGGCGCAGGCCCTGGCCGGGCCCTCTCGCCTTGATGTTGAACAGGTAGCGCCCGAGGTGTACTGACCCGTCAGGTTGGGGACGCGATGAGCCAGGCCCCGCTACCGCGTGCGCACGCGGTCGGTGTGCTCCGGAAGGCCCAACGTCGAAGAGGGGCCGTCGAGGTCGGCTGTTCTCCGGGGCGCCGCACGATCACGCGGCCGGGACTTGGTCGTCGTCCAGCACGCTGAAGTCGACATCGAGGCGGGTGTCGTAGTCCTCCGGGGTGATGCCTATCTCGTGGGTCGAGTAGACGCCGAACCGGTTGACGCGCTCCGTCAGGTACGGCGAGATCTGGGCCAGGTCCAGCGGGTCGATCACTTCGCCCTCGGCCTCCAACTGCCGCACCACGTCCGCGATGTCCAGGGTGTTGTGGAAGATCAGCAGGTTGGCGAGCAGAGAGGTGAATTTCACGTCCTTCTCCTGCTCGACCGGGTCGTTGCGCGTCACGGTGCCGCGCTGGCCGAACCGCACCCAGTCGCTGAAGCCGTTGAATGCCTCGACCTTGTTGGTCGCGGCCGTCACCCTGCCGCGCAGCGGCGCGTCCGAGAGGAACCGGAGCAGTTGGACGGTACGGATCACCCGCCCGACCTCGCGGAAGGCGGTGTAGGTGGCGTTCTTCTGGGAGCCGGAGCGCAGCCGCTTGAGCAGCAGGGTGGAGGAGATGGCGCCCTCGCGGACCGAGACGGTCACCCGCATCAGGTCCTTGAAGTGGGTCGCGATCAGCTTCCAGTCGATCACGTTGCGGCCCGGCTCACCGAACAGGGCGTCG
>NZ_RPDJ01000110.1 GCF_004023625.1 Streptomyces cavernae
TGTCGGCGTACACGTGAACGCGGCCAGTCACGTACGAGTGAAAAGGGCCGCTTGTTGAGGCGGTGAGTCCTGTTGCTCGGCAGTCTGCTGCTACTTGGTCAGGGGCGGCGGAGGGCAGCTGACGATGGTCTTGGATTCGCAACGCTGGTTGGAACTCCGGCGTTTTCGTGCCCTGTTCGAGTCCGGTGCGGTGACTTTGACGGAGGTCGCCAAGGAGACGGGCCTGAACCGGAAAACCGTCCGTAAGTATCTGTCCGGGCAGGCGCCGGCCGCGCCGCCGAGGAGGGTGTCGAACGGCCGCCCGCGCAAGAAGGCGGTGGACGAGGTCGCGCCGCTGATCGACGCGATGCTGAGGGCGGAGATCCTCATCAAGGGTGCGGTGGTGCACGAGCGCCTGGTGAAGGACTACGGCTCCACCATCAACTACCAGCGGGTCAAGCTCTATCTGCAGGAGGCCCGTCCACGAGTCGCCGAGGAACTGGGCATCGCGCCGAGGGAGTTGGCGGGCATGCACCGCCGCTTCGAGGTCGTGCCCGGGGCCCAGGCCCAGGTTGACTGGGGCGACGAAGGCAGCGTCCTCGCCCATCTGGGCGTCCCGAAGGTCTATTCGTTCCACATGACGCTGTCGTACTCCCGCGACCCGTTCTGCTGCTTCACCACCGGTCAGGATCTGCAGACCTTCTTCGACTGCCACCGGCGGGCGTTTGCCCACTACGGCGGGGTGCCGATGTCGATCGTCTATGACCGGACCAAGACGGTCGTGCGCCGGTATGTCGCGCCAGGTGAAGCGGTCCCGCTGCATCCGGAAGCGGTGGGTTTCGCCGGCCATTACGACTTCGACATCGACGTGCTGGCCGCCTACCGGCCCACCGGCAAGGGCCGGGTCGAGCGCCAGGTCCTGATCGTCCGCGACCACGTGCTCGCCGGACGGGCCTTCTCCTCGATCGAGGAGATGGACGCCGCGTTCATGGCCTGGGTGCCGCAGCGACGGGCCCGCACCCATGCAACCCACCACGAGGTCATTGGACACCGGGCGGCCCGCGACCACGCGGCCCTCAAGCCGCTGCCGCCCAGCCCCTATCTGGTGGCCGAACGGCAGCTGCGGCATGTCGGCAAGGACTGCCTTGTCGTCTTCGACGGCAATCTCTACTCGGTCCCGGCGCGCAAGGTCCGCCCCCGCCAGCTGGTGGAGGTCCGGGCTACCAAGTCGCAGATCAGCCTGCACTCGGCCACTCCGACTGCTGACAGCGACAGCCTGCTGGCCGTCCATGCAAGGGCTGTCGGCCGTGGTGTCCGCGTCGTTGACGAGAGTCACTGGAGCGGGCTGCCCGAGGGGAACAACCGGCGGACCACGACCGAGGTGTCCTTCTTGCCGCCGCAGCGGAACAGCACTGCCGGGCAGGACAGCGGACCGCTTCAGGCCCTGCTCAACCGGGCCGCGGCCACCCGGATCGAGGTCGGCCGCCGGCCGCTGTCGGTCTATGACGAACTCACCGGCACCCGGCCCTTCAACTCCCGCCCCCAGAGCAAGGAATCGTCTTGAGCGAGCTGACCGGCAACCGTATCCGCACCACGGCCACCAAGCTCGGCCTGCCCCATCTCGCCGACGGGCTGGACCAGTTGGCCCGCCGGGCCGAGGAGGGCAAGCTCGGCTATCTCGACTTCCTCGACCTGGTGCTGTCCGAGGAGCTCGCGGTCCGCGACGACCGCCGCTTCCGCCGGTCTTTGCTGTTCTCCAAGCTGCCGCACCACAAGACGCTGGACGACTACGACTTCTCGTTCCAGCCCGACCTCGACCCGCGCAAGGTCAAGGACCTGGCCACCCTCTCGTTCGTCGAGGCCAAGGCCAATGCGGCCCTGCTGGGTCCGCCCGGGGTGGGCAAGACCCATATCGCGGTCGCCCTGGCGGTCGCGGCCTGCCGGGCCGGGTTCTCGGTCTACTTCACCACCCTCGACGACATGGTCCGCCATCTCAAGGCCGCCGAGGCTGCGGGGCGGCTGACCAGCAAACTCGGATCCTACCTGCGGCCCGGCGTTCTCGTGGTCGATGAAGTCGGCTACCAGCCCCTCGAACGCGCCGAGGCGAACCTGGTCTTCCAGGTCATCTCCAAGCGTTACGAGAAGGGCTCGATCATCCTGACCTCGAACAAGACCTTCAGCGAATGGGGACAGGTGTTCGGTGACGAGGTCCTCGCCACCGCGATCCTCGACCGGCTCCTGCACCACTGCGACGTCGTCGCGATCAACGGCCCCAGCTACCGGCTCAAGAACCGCCTCAAAGCCATCGAACGGGACACCAACGTGGCCTGACCATTGGCCGCGTTCAAACGTACCGGCCCGGCCGCATCGGAGAGTACGCGGACA
>NZ_RPDJ01000111.1 GCF_004023625.1 Streptomyces cavernae
CACTGCGCATCTGTTAACGGCACACCCGAACAACGACGGACTGATCCAAACGAAACTGCCTAGCCACTCCGGGCAAGTTGTGGTGTGGAAGGCCGAGTTGGCGTGTTGGCTGCCTGGCCGCTCATCTCATTCGGTCATTCCTCCGCGGCCATGTCGCCGTAGCGCCGCGCGACCTCGTGGAACGCCTCCTTGGGGCTGCATACACCCTCGCCGGTCACCGCCACGACCCCGAAGCCGGCCTTGTCCAGATCGAGACGAGGATCGTCGTGACGCGGGAAGTCGGGCGTGGCGAAGGTGAACACGAAACAGCCGTGCACGCCCTCCGCGTCGTACTGGTCGATGAGTTCACCGAGGTAGCGGGCCTGGACGGCCTCGTCGCGGGGGTGGTCGCCGCGGATGTGCGGGGGTACGGCGAACCAGTTGACGATCCAGAAGGCGCCGGCTCCCCGCTGGTCGGCTCCGGTGAAGGCACCGCACCCGAACTCGGTGATGACCACGGGCTTGTCGTGGTCGCGAACCAGGCTGCGCAGGCGGTCTGTGTAGGTGGTGTGGTTACGGCGGGAGCGGTAGAGACTGACGCCGACCAGGTCGAACAGCGACCAGTCGACGTGTTCCCACCCGCCCGCGGAGTAGGTGACGGGCCCGCCAAAGCGGCGCCGCGCGGTGGTCACGGCGATGGTGAGCAGCCTGTGGAGCCGCCGGTCGATCCTGCGCCGCAGCAGGCGGCGGAAACGCAGGATGAGCTTCAGGCGCAAGAACGACCGAGGTCCGGGGACGATGCCCGGCGCGGTGTGGGAGAACTCGCTGCCGACCAGGAGCGTCACCCGGTCCGGGTGTTCCCGGCGAAGTTCCTCGGCCGCCTCGGCGACGGCGTCCAGGTGTTCCAGCAGCTTCGGCTGAGGCAGTTCGGGAACGTTGGGCCGGATGTACACGCCGAGACCGGACTGGAGGGCGGTGCGGGCGGCATCGATCAACCGCTTCCCGTCCCCGATGAGCATCACCGTGGTGCAGTGCAGGTCCCGGGCGATGACCTCCATGTCCCGCCGCACGTCGTCGGTGCTTGCCTCGCCGACCAGGTAGGAGATGCCGCGGACGGTCAGCATGCGCTCGGCTCCTGTCGACGCAGACGGTGGGCGGCCATGAGGATTAGGGCGGCGACTCCACCGAGCATCGCGGCGTTGACCGCGTACTTCACCGTGAAATCCACGTTGTCGCCGAGCGGTTCGACCAGGAAGGACAACCCGGCACGGACGAGGAGAGCACTGCCCGCGGCGGCCAGTACGTGCCGACGGCCCCAGTCCCGGCGGCGCGACCAGCGCAGCAGCAGCCAGCCGAGTACGACCATGGCGACGACGTTCACCGTCACCCCGGCCCAGGTCGCCGGCAGCAGCTGACTGGCACACCATGCGACCCCTGTGACACCGCCGACCAGCCACCACGACGGCGCCTTCGCGGACGACTGGGTCCTCGCAGGCCGGACGGTGAACGCGGCGGCGATCAGGGCGATGGCGACCACTGCGGCGCCGATCAGCTGCGCCGGGCCGGCCGTGGAGTCCGCTGCGCTGTCGCTGAAGATCAGCGCGGCGCTCAGCGCCCACAGCGACACCATGGCACCAACGCCGACCGGGCCCAGCCATGGCCGGTTCGCGATGCGCGGGGCACAGGATTCGACCACCGCGATCGGGGCTGCGAAACTCCAGATCACATGGCCCCCGACATAGTTCAGCAAGCTCGCCGCATCGACCCCTGTGCCCGGGATGAGGGTGACCAGCGGCTGGGTCGCCCAGTCGGGGTCATCGGCGTCGACCTCATTGTCGAACAGGGTCTGGTCGACCAAGCCGGCCTGGAGCACCCCGAAGGCCGCGCTCAACAGCAGGATCGTCGGCCAGCCGCGGCCGGTGCGCCGAGTGATCTCGCGGATGAGCACCGCGACGGTTCCATAGAGCGGCGCGAGGATGAGCAGGCCCGCCAGCAGCTCCAGCGGCCGACCAGTGCTTTCGCCGTAGCCGATGAGGTACTCCGCACTGATCGGGGACAGCACCAGCAGGCCCGCTACGGCCGTCCAGCGGTGCCGAAACCGCGGCAGTGCGGCAGGGGCGGACAGTGCGGGCATGAGAATCCTCTGCGTTGGTGGTTCATCGGTCCGGGTCGTCATCGGTCCGGTCGAAACTAGGGAGACCGCCGACCGCCGGGCATCCGCCTTTCGTCCACGAGCGCATGACTTCCGTCTACGTCCAAAAGTGCGCGGACCTCCGGCCACACCCACTCCAACGCCGCTTTGCCGTGTGACTAGGCAGTTTCGTTTGGATCAGTCCGTCGTTGTTCGGGTGTGCCGTTAACAGATGCGCAGTG
>NZ_RPDJ01000112.1 GCF_004023625.1 Streptomyces cavernae
GCTGGTGAAGTCGGCCCGGGGCGCGGTTCCGGTCTTTCGACCGGCCCGTTTCCCCGGAGCCGCTTCCCGAACCGGGCATGCGACTTGGCACCGCACCCGGCTCTCCACAAGCCCCGAGGGGACCCGTGGTGGTAGCCCTCATCCCGTGGCATCCCAGGGAGTGGGAATCGCCAGGCCCCGGTATCGGTAGCGTGTGGTGCCTACCGAGATCGGGTTGAACAACTCCCTGTTCTCGCTGGCCCACCAAGATCCGCGACCGCCGTAATGACGGCGGATCTTCTTCCAGCCCGTCTTGGGGTGCTTGCGCTGCACCCATCTCCAGACCGTGTGCCACAAGTAGTGGCGCAGGTAGGAAAAGGTCGCGAAGGACACCCCGGGCCGGAAGTAGGCGCACCAGCCCCGCACCGCCGGATTGATCCGGGCGAGCAGGGCATCGAGCGGCTGGTTCGTACCGACCTGTCGGCCCAGCGTCTTGACCTTGGCCATGATGGCCCGAAGGGCCTTCTTGGCCGGGTAGGTGTAGACGTAGTACCGGGTGGTGCCCGGTTTCCGGTGACGCTGGATGCGCCAGCCGAGGAAGTCCAGGCCCTGCTCGATGTGGGTGATCAGAGTCTTCTCCTGCGACAGCCGCAAGCCCATCGTGGAGAGGACTTCCGCGATCTCGTCGCGCAGCGCCTCGGCGTCTGCCTTGGTGCCGTGAACCATCAGGCACCAGTCGTCCGCGTACCGCACCAGGCGGTAGTTGGGCAGACCTCGGCGTCGACGCCTGCGGCGCTCGTTGAGATCAGTTCCGGCGCCTCCCGGAGCCCGGGCGATGTGCTCGTCCAGGACCGAGAGAGCGACGTTGCTGAGCAACGGCGACAGGATCGAACCCTGCGGGGTGCCGGTGTCGTTGTTCCGCAGCAAGCCGTCCTCGCTGAGGACGCCCGCCTTGAGGAACGCCTTCACCAGGGCCAGGACGCGCTTGTCCCCGACGCGTGCCCGCACCCGCTCCATCAGGGCGGTGTGCGAGATCTCGTCGAAGCAGGCTTTGATATCGCCTTCCACGATCCACTCGTACTTCTTGGATGTGAGCAGGCGCACCTCGGCCACCGCGTCATGAGCCCGGCGGTTCGGGCGGAACCCGTAGGAGCACGGGAGGAAGTCCGCCTCGAAGATCGGCTCCAGCACCAGCTTCAAGGATGCCTGCACCACCCGGTCGGTGATCGTCGCGATCCCCAGTCGGCGCAGCTTGCCGCCCGACTTGGGGATCATCCGTTCCCTTACCGGCATGGGCTGGAAACTGCGGTCCTTGATCTGCGACCCCAGTGCGTCGAGGAACTCCTCGACACCTACCCACAGCGCGATGGACGACGCCGTGCGTCCGTCCACCCCGGCCGTGTGTGCACCCTTGTTGCCCCACACCCGATCCCAGGCCACCAGAAGGAAGCCGGGATCGGCAACGAGATTGAACAGGTCGTCGAACCTGCGATGAGGATAATCACGAGCCCAACGGTGCAGCTTGGTCTGGATCTTCAGTACCCGGCGCTCCGCCTCATACAAGGCGCGCTCCAGCTCGTCGGTATTCACCGGCGACCCTCCCGACATTCCAGTACTTCAGCCACTGACTTGCTGGCCCCCTTGGCCCTGCGACCGGCTTTCCCGGTCTCCACGACGGGTCGTTACTCCCGCGACTACTACGGGGCCTCCGCCCCACCCATGGCCATCAGTCGGCAACGGACCTGCCCACCGCCGGACTGGCTGCCCGGCCGCTCGGGCGACCGCGGATGGTTCCCACGTTCACCACGCAATCGATCGGTCAGGGAGGCGCCCAGCTCTACTCCGGCAACATCGCCACGCCTACGCCGCAGGCTTTCAACGTGGCCTCCCCACCGGAACAGGAAATCCGGCTTCGGAGTTGACCCGCCCATCCGAGGACGAGCACGTCACGCGCTGCCCACCGGCCCGTATCCACCAGGTTTGAGCCGGCTCACTGCTTACGGAGCTTCAACCACTGGTTCGCTCTCGCTACACCTTCTGACCTCGCTAGACGGACCCGCACCGTCCGGTAGTCCCGGCACGTCCCGCCGTTGTCGGGGCCGCTTGCCACCCTCCCCGGCGTTCCCCGGGTCAGGCTGCCCCCAGCTTCACCAGGCCGCTGCGACGGCCCGGCGGTGTCGGCCTTTCACCTCCACTCGATTACGCGGCACTTCGTGGCGCACTCC
>NZ_RPDJ01000113.1 GCF_004023625.1 Streptomyces cavernae
GTGGGCGAAGGCTCCGGCTTTGCTGTCGGCGATGACCTGCTCGACGACGGCGTGGTGGCGGTGTTCCCGTTCCGCCTGGAGCGTCGCGGCGGGGTTGTCGGTGAAGAACGGGTGGTAGCGCCAAACCTGGACATGGAACCCTAGGAAGTCCCATCATCCCAGCTCAGAGGGCATCCGCGTCTTCATGTCCAAGCCCTGGACCGGCTATAGCCCGGTGGATCGAGGCTTAGTTCGTCGATCGGCTGGTCATTCATGGCCTTCGCCGACAGATCCGCTGCCGACTCGACCGCCTGGTGCTCGGCCACGGGGCCTTGCCCCCGAGTCTTGGACACGGTTATGCGGCTGGGGTCAGCGTAGTTGGTGTTGTCCAGGACGCAGTTTCGTAGGCGATGGGACTGCGTTGTCCGAGGCGGGAGTGGCGCCGTCGGGTGTTGTAGCGGTGCAGCCAGCCGAACGCTTCGAGGCGGGCCTCGCGCTCACTGGACCAGTGCTTGCGGCCCTGGAGCGTTTCGCGTTTGAAGTTCGCGTTGAAGGACTCGGCGAGTGCGTTGTCCGCGCTGGAGCCGATCGCGCTCATCGACTGGCGGACGTCGGCCTGGCGGCAGGCGTCGGCGAAGGCCCGGCTGGTGTACTGGGTCCCGTGGTCGGTGTGCATGACCGCCCCGGCGAGACTGCCGCGGGTGCGTTCGGCGGCGGCCAGGGCGTCGGTGACGAGATCGGTGCGCATGTGATCCGCGATCGCCCAGCCGGCCAGACGACGCGAGGCGAGGTCGATAACGGTGGCCAGGTAGAGGAACTTCCCGCCCTCCAGCGGGAGATAGGTGATGTCGCCGACGTACTTCATGTTCGGCTCACTCGCGGTGAAGTCGCGGCCGATCAGGTCCGGGGCCTTCGCCGCGGCGCGGTCCGCGGTCGTGGTGCGGTGCCTGCGCCGCAGCCGCACTCCGGCCAGGCCGATGCTCCGCATCACCCGGGCAATCCGCTTGTGGTTGATGCGCTCGCCCGTCTCGCGGAGTTCGGCGGTGATTCTCGGGACGCCGTAGGTGCCGCCCGATTCGTGGTGCACGGCCCGTATCCGGGTGGCGAGCTTGGCGTCGGCCGTCTGCCGGGCCGCCCTCGCGGCTGCGGTCCGGCGCCAGTAGTAGAAGCTGGAGCGGGCGATGCCCAGGATGGTGCACAGCCGCTTCACGCCGTAGCGGCGCTGGTGGTCGGCGACGAACTGGAAGCGGTTCACCAGCGTGTCTCCCCGGCGAAATACTTGGCCGCCTTGCGCAGGATCTCGCGTTCTTCCTCCAGCTCACGGACCTTCTTGCGCAGAGCGGCGTTCTCCGCCTCCAACGGCGTGGGCGGCTCGGTGGGTACCTCTGCCCGGCGTCCCCGCGGCCGGCTCGCGCCAGCCGCCCGGACCCAGTTGCGCAGGGTCTCGGGATTGATCCCCAGATCGGCGGCAACCTGCCGGATCGTCGCCTCGGGCCGCGACTGGTACGGCGCGACCGCGTCCGCCTTGAACTGCGGCGGATAGTTCTTCATGACCACGAGATGTCCGTTCTCAGATCCTCAGGATCCAGTGTCTCGTGTGTCCAAGATCAGGGGTCAAGGCCCACGGTCTTACTGCTCATCGATGCATCTTCCATGATTGGGAGTTACATCGAACGATTTACAGTCCATTACGCGTTGAGGCTCAGTAACGGTTTGGTGCCTGTCTGTGTTTGAGTGTGTGCCAGCGTCGTTCGTAGGTGTCTTGGTTTCTTTTGAGGTCGGTTTCTTTTATTGGCTTGTTGTATTGGCCGCTGATGTTGTGCTGGGCGAGTTCTTTTGTGATCTGGTTGAGGTCTGGGTTTTTGGAGTGGTTTCGGTGTTGGGCCCATATTGTGTAGATGCGGAAGTTTAAGTAGCTGTTGTCGTTCCGATCTTGAGGGCTGCGCGTCGAACGGGGTGCCCGATCGGGTGGTTGCCGCCGGCTGCGGGCATGACGGCAGGGCCTCTTGGTAGCTCGGGGTTGCGAAGCCAACCGAGA
>NZ_RPDJ01000114.1 GCF_004023625.1 Streptomyces cavernae
TCCTTCGAGCTTTCGACAACTCGAAGATCAGCCGGTGGCCGTTCTTCTATCCGGACACTCACTCCGACGCCGGGACAAACACCCGGATCAGGTGGGAGCCCATACACCACTTCTCAGGACGCAACCCGCCCCTGGTCGGCGGTACGTCCAAGTCATGGCCGAACGTCGTCCGTATCCCAGTGACCTGTCCGATGCCCGTTGGGAGTTGATGGAGCCAGTGCTCAGTGCCTGGCGGGCCGAACGGCGGCGGCGTGCCCTGCACATCGGACGCCCGCCCGAGCACGATCTGCGCGAGATCATGAACGCGATCCTGTACGTGGACCGCACCGGGGTGCAGTGGCGCTACCTGCCGCATGACTTCCCGCCCTGGGAAACGGTGTACGGCTACTTCGCCAAGTGGCAGAAGGACGGCGTGTTCGCCCAGCTCACCGGCGTACTGCGCAGGCTGTTACGCCAGCATGAGGGCAAGGACGCCGAGCCGTCCGCCTGCGTGATCGACGCGCAGAGCGTGAAGACCTCCACCAGCGTCCCCATCACCAGCCAGGGCACGGACGCGGGCAAGAAAATCGTGGGCCGCAAGCGGAGCATCGTCACCGACACCCTCGGGCTGTTGCTCGCGGTGCTGGTCACGGCCGCGAGCGTGCAGGACTCCATCGCCGGCACCCACCTGGTCGACCAAGTCGCCGCCGCCCACCCCACCATCGGCAAGGTCTGGGTCGACGGCGGCTACCGCCAGCACCTCGTCGAACACGCCGCCCGCCTCGGCATCGACATGGAAATCGTCCAACGCACCCCCGGCGCCAAGGGATTCACCCCGCTGCCCAAACGCTGGACGGTGGAGCGGACCTACGGGTGGCTGATGTTCCACCGCCGCCTGGCCCGCGACTACGAAACCCTCCCCGCCCGCTCCGAAGCCATGATCCACCTCGCCATGACCGACCTGATGGCCCGCCGCCTCACCGGCGAAGCCACCATCTCCTGGCGCGACCCGACACCCCGGGATCAAACACCAACTCAGGGATAAAACACCGGGACAAAACGACCTCTGAGGTGGTCCAAACCTGCTCTTTCGATCTCCCCACCCTTCGTGTGACCTTGTCGGGTCTCTTCGCGTGATGTTGATCGGCTTGTCGAATTGGTCTTGGTGTGTCGTGGAGAGCCTGCGTGAGCTACGAGTTCGGCCTGGTCGGGGGCCTGGATGCTCACGCTGGAGGAAGACGTGGACGCGCACGCACTGCGTCGTCAGGGTTGGACGATCTCGGCGATCGCACGGCATCTGGGCCGTGATCGCAAGACCATCCGCGCCTATCTGAACGGCGAGCAAGTCCCAGGGCAGCGCCGTCAGAGCCCGGATGCCTTCGTGCCGTTCCTGGAGTACTGCCGGCAGCGGCTGGCGGACGATCCGCATCTGTGGGCCTCGACCCTGTTCGACGAGGTCAAGAGCCTGGGCTATGAGGGCGGGTACTCGACGTTCACCCGCGCGCTTCGCCGCTATCAGGTCCGTCCTCACTGCGAACCGTGTCATGCCGCGACCGGCCGGAACGTTGCGGTGATCGCGCATCCGCCAGGCGAGGAAATCCAGTTCGACTGGCTGGAGTTGCCGGACCCGCCGGAGACCTGGGGAGTGGGCGAGCACGCTCACCTGCTGGTCGGAGCGCTCGCGCATTCGGGCCGGTGGCGGGCGGTGCTGGCAGAGTCCGAGGACTTCCCGCACCTGGTCCAGGCCCTCGACCAGGTGGTCCGCAAACTGGGCGGGACGGCGAGACGGTGGTGCTTCGACCGGATGGCGACGGTCTGCTATCCCTCCAGCGGGCAGGTCACCGCCTCCTTCGCCGCGGTCGCTAAGTAGCTGTTGTCGTTCCGAATCTGAGGGCGGTGTTTTCGCTGGTCAGGCATAGGGCCGGTGAATCGGTGGGAGTGGTGGCGTGTTGTGTCGTCGCTCCCCGGGAGGTTGCGGATGCCGTCGG
>NZ_RPDJ01000115.1 GCF_004023625.1 Streptomyces cavernae
AGCTGCTCGGCCTTGAACGGCATACCGTTCACCTGGTTGTAGGAGTGGGCGTCGACCAGGTACTTCGCCCGGATGAGGGTGGCGAGCTGACCGAGGTTCATCTCGGGCACCACCACCTTGTCGTAACGCCGCAGGACCTCGCCGAGATTCCGCGGGAAGGGGTTGAGGTGGCGCAGATGCGCCTGCGCGATCGCGTGCCCGGCGTTGCGCAGCCGCCGTACCGCGGCGGTGATCGGCCCGTAGGTGGAGCCCCAGCCCAGGACCAGCGTCGTCGCCTGGTTGGGGCCTCCCCTGCTCGAACGAAGCTGAGAGTTTGGGGAAGGGTCGTCGACCTCGAGGTCGGGGACGTCGATGCCGTCGATCTTGGCCTGGCGGGTGCGGACCATGAAGTCGTGGTTGGCCGGGTCGTAGGAGATGTTGCCCGTGCCGTCCTGCTTCTCGATGCCGCCGATACGGTGCTCCAGGCCCGGCGTGCCCGGGATCGCCCAGGGCCGGGCCAGGGTCTGCGGGTCGCGCTTGTAGGGCCAGAACACCTCGGTGCCGTCGTCCAGGGTGTGGTTCGGGCCGCTCGCGAACTGCACCCGGAGGTCCGGGAGTTCGTCGAGCTCGGGGATGCGCCACGGCTCGGAGCCGTTGGCTAGGTAGCCGTCGGAGAGCAGGAACACCGGGGTGCGGTAGGTCAGCGCGATCCGGGCGGCCTCGATGGCCGCGTCGAAGCAGTCGGCGGGCGTGCGCGGCGCGACCACGGGGACGGGGGCCTCGCCGTTGCGGCCGTACATCGCCTGCAGCAGGTCGGCCTGCTCGGTCTTGGTCGGCAGACCGGTCGAGGGCCCGCCGCGCTGGATGTCGACGATCAGCAGCGGCAGCTCCAGCGACACGGCCAGACCGATGGTCTCGCTCTTGAGCGCCACACCCGGACCGGAGGTGGTCGTCACGGCCAGGGAGCCGCCGAAGGCCGCACCCAGCGCGGCACCGATGCCCGCGATCTCGTCCTCGGCCTGGAAGGTGCGGACACCGAAGTTCTTGTGCCGGGACAGCTCGTGCAGGATGTCCGAGGCCGGGGTGATCGGGTACGAGCCCAGGTACAGCGGCAGGTCCGCCTGCTGGGACGCGGCGATCAGACCGTAGGACAGGGCCAGGTTGCCGGAAATGTTGCGGTAGGTGCCGACCGGGAACGCCTTCGCCGCCGGCGCCACCTCGTAGGAGACCGCGAAGTCCTCGGTGGTCTCGCCGAAGTTCCAGCCCGCGCGGAACGCGGCGATGTTCGCCGCCGCGATGTCCGGCTTCTTGGCGAACTTCGACTTCAGAAACCGCTCCGTACCCTCCGTCGGCCGGTGGTACATCCAGCTGAGCAGCCCCAACGCGAACATGTTCTTGCTGCGCTCGGCCTCCTTGCGGGACAGGTCGAACTCCTTGAGCGCCTCCACGGTCAGCGTGGTCAGCGGCACCGGGTGGAGGTTGTAGCCGTCCAGCGAGCCGTCCTCGAGCGGGTTGGTCGCGTAGCCGACCTTCTGCATCGCCCGCTTGGTGAACTCGTCCGTGTTGACGATGATCTCCGCGCCCCGCGGCAGATCGCCGACGTTCGCCTTCAGTGCCGCCGGGTTCATCGCCACCAGCACGTTCGGCGCGTCACCGGGGGTGAGGATGTCGTGGTCGGCGAAGTGCAGCTGGAACGACGACACGCCCGGCAGGGTGCCGGCGGGGGCCCGGATCTCCGCGGGGAAGTTCGGCAGGGTCGACAGGTCGTTGCCGAACGAGGCCGTCTCCGAGGTGAAGCGGTCGCCCGTGAGCTGCATACCGTCGCCCGAGTCACCCGCGAACCGGATGA
>NZ_RPDJ01000116.1 GCF_004023625.1 Streptomyces cavernae
CGGGGTTGGTCACATCGGTGCGGCCACCACCCGTCGCGAGCACCGGGATCCGGGGCTCGTGATACTCCACGGACTCCACGACCTCGCGGAAGTGGTCCAGCACCGGGGCCATCAGCGGGGAGTGGAACGCGTGCGAGACCCGCAACTGCCGTACTGGCACGCCCCGTTCGCGCAGCACGTCCACGGCACGGGTGACCGGCCCTTCCTCGCCGGACAGGACGACGGCGGCGGGTCCGTTGACCGCGGCCAGCGCCACACCCTCCCCCAGCAGGCCGGCCACATCGGCCTCGCTGGTGGCGGCGCTCCACATGACACCGCCGGCCGGCAGCTCCTGCATCAGCTCCGCACGTGCGGCAACGATCCGGCAGGCGTCCTCCAGTGACCACAGCCCGGCCACGCAGGCGGCGGACAGCTCACCGATCGAATGCCCCACCACGACCTCGGGCCGCACCCCCCACGACTCCAGCAACCGCGCCAGGGACACCTCGAAGGCGAACAGCAGGAGTTGCGCGCGCCCGGTTTCGTCGATGTCACCCGACACAGAGGCCGGACTGCCGACACCGGCCTCCGTCTCCGGCCAGTGCGACACGATCTCGTCCCACGCGGCCGCGAACACCGGGAACGCCGCGTACAGTTCCACGCCCATCCCCAGGCGCTGCGCACCCTGCCCGGTGAACATCCACCCCAGACCACCCTCAACGGCCCCGTCCAGCACCGGCTCCGCCGACGGATCCGCAGACAGCAGCGCAGCACCCTGCTCCAGCCGCGCCCGCGACGACACCAGCGACCACGCCACATCGGCCACCGGCACCTCGGGGCGCGCGGAGAGGAAGTCCCGCAGACGCTCCACCTGAGCCCGCACCGCGGCCGGACCGCGTCCGGACACCACAAGCGGCACGGGGCCCACCAAGTCCTCAGCCGTCTCCGTCTGTTCGAGCTCCTCAGGGGCTTCCAGGATCACGTGCGCGTTCGTGCCACTGATCCCGAAGGAGGAGACCCCGGCCCGCCGAACCCGTCCGGTCTCCGGCCACGGCCGCCGCTCCGCAACGACTTCGACCGCACCCGTGGACCAGTCCACCTGAGAGCTCGGCCGCTCCGCGTGCAGCGACGCGGGCACCACACCCTCCCGCAGCGCGAGGACCATCTTGATCACACCCGCCACACCCGCCGCGGCCTGCGTATGCCCGATGTTCGACTTCACCGACCCCAGCAACAGCGGCACATCCCGCTCCTGACCGTAGGCGGCCAGCACGGCCTGCGCCTCGATCGGATCACCCAGCGCCGTCCCCGTGCCGTGGCCCTCGACCACGTCCACATCCGACGCGGACAGCCCCGCGCCCGCCAGCGCCGCACGGATCACCCGCTGCTGCGACGGACCGTTCGGCGCCGTCAGACCATTCGACGCACCGTCCTGGTTGACCGCCGAACCCCGCACCACCGCCAGCACCCGATGACCCAGCCGACGGGCGTCCGACAACCGCTCCACCACCAGCACACCAACACCCTCACCCCACCCCGTACCGTCCGCACCCTCCGCATACGACCGGCACCGCCCATCAGCCGACAGACCACCCTGACG
>NZ_RPDJ01000117.1 GCF_004023625.1 Streptomyces cavernae
ACCTCCCGTAGCGCGTTGCACACCTCGCCCACGGTCGCCCGCGCCCGCAGGGCGTCCTTCATCGGGTAGAGGACGTTGTCGGTGCCCTCCGCCGCCTTCTTCAGGTCCGCCAGCGCCGCGTCCACCGCCTGCTGGTCTCGTTCGGCTCGCAGCTTGGCGAGGCGTTCGGCCTGCTGGGCCTCGATCGCGGGATCCACGCGCAGCGGCTCGTAGGGCTCCTCCGCGTCGAGCTGGAAGCGGTTGACGCCGACGACGACCCGCTCGCCGGAGTCGGTCTCCTGCGCGATGCGGTAGGCGCTGCGCTCGATCTCGCTCTTCTGGAAGCCGTGCTCGATGGCGTTGACCGCGCCGCCCAGGTCCTCGACCTTCGCCATCAGCTCAAGCGCCGCCGCCTCCACGTCATCGGTCATCTTCTCGATGACATAGGAGCCCGCGAACGGGTCCACGGTCGCGGTCACGTCCGTCTCGTAGGCCAGGACCTGCTGGGTGCGCAGGGCCAGCCGCGCGCTTTTGTCGGTGGGCAGCGCGATGGCCTCGTCGAAGGAGTTGGTGTGCAGCGACTGCGTACCGCCCAGGACCGCCGCCAGACCCTGCACCGCCACCCGGACCAGGTTCACCTCCGGCTGCTGCGCCGTCAGCTGCACACCGGCCGTCTGCGTGTGGAAGCGCAGCATCAGCGACTTGGGGTTCTTCGCCCCGAACTCCTCGCGCATCACCCGCGCCCAGATCCTGCGGGCCGCACGGAACTTGGCGACCTCCTCGAGAATCGTCGTGCGCGCCACGAAGAAGAACGACAGCCGGGGCGCGAAGTCGTCGACGTCCATCCCGGCCGCCACGGCCGTGCGCACGTACTCGATGCCGTCGGCGAGGGTGAAGGCGATCTCCTGCGCGGGCGAGGCACCCGCCTCCGCCATGTGGTAGCCCGAGATCGAGATGGTGTTCCACTTCGGGATCTCGGCCCTGCAGTACTTGAAGATGTCCGCGATCAGCCGCAGGGACGGCTTGGGCGGGAAGATGTACGTCCCGCGCGCGATGTACTCCTTGAGCACATCGTTCTGGATCGTGCCGGTCAGCTGGTCCGCGCTCACCCCCTGCTCCTCCGCCACCAGTTGGTACAGCAGAAGCAGCAGCGCCGCCGGCGCGTTGATCGTCATCGACGTCGACACCTTGTCCAGCGGGATCCCGCCGAACAGCACCCGCATGTCGTCGATCGAGTCGATCGCCACACCCACCTTGCCGACCTCGCCGTGCGCGATCGGCGCATCGGAGTCATGCCCCATCTGGGTCGGCAGGTCGAAGGCCACCGACAGACCCATCGTGCCGTTGGCGATCAACTGCTGGTACCGCGCGTTGGACTCCGTCGCCGTACCGAAACCGGCGTACTGACGCATCGTCCACGGCCGACCCGTGTACATCGACGGGTAGACACCACGCGTGAAGGGATACGCCCCCGGCTCCCCCAGCTTCTGCGCCGGATCCCAGCCCTGAAGGGACTCAGGCCCGTACACCGGCTCGATGGGCAGTCCGGACTC
>NZ_RPDJ01000118.1 GCF_004023625.1 Streptomyces cavernae
AGGTCGCCGCGCTCGAGTGGGTGCGGGACAACATCAGCGCCTTCGGCGGCGATCCGGACCGGGTCACCGTCTTCGGGGAGTCGGCGGGCGCCGGTTCCATCGCCGCGCTCCTCGTGATGGAGCGCGCGGCCGGGCTCTTCGGCCGGGCCGTCGTCCAGAGCGTGCCCAGTACGTACTTCTCCGCCGAACTCGCCGCCGGGCTCGGCGCGGCCTGCGCGGCGGAGCTGGGACTGCGGCCCACGGCGGCCGAACTCGCCACGGTCGCCCCGGGCCGGCTGCCCGCCGCCGGTGACGCGGTCGGCCGGGCGATGACCGAGGAGCAGTGGGGGCGGATCGGTTTCACCGAGATCCCGTTCGCGCCCGTGGTGGACGGCGAGGTCCTGTCCGCCCCGCCCTGGCAGGCACTGGCCGAGGGGGCCGCGCGGGACATCGAACTCGTCGTGGGTCACACCCGGCACGAGTACCGGCTGTTCACCGCGCTCGACGGCAGGCTCGGCACGGTCACCGAGGACGGCGCGGCGGACGCCCTGCGCGTCCTGGCTCCCGGGCCCGACGGAGCACGCGCGTACCGTGCGGCCTTCCCGGAACTGAGCCCGTACGAGATATACGAACTCGTCTGGTCGGACTGGCTGTTCCGCATGCCCTCGCTGCACCTGGCTCAGGCTCAGGTGCGCGGTGGGGGCAGGGCGTACGTCTATGAGCTGACGTGGGAGGGCGGGGGCCCGTTGGGGGCCTGTCACGGCCTGGACGTACCGCTGGTCTTCGGGAACCTGGACGCCGGCTACACCGCGACGATGATCGCCAAGGAGCGCTTGGCGGAGGCCGAGGCACTGTCCGCGCACATGCGAACGGCGTGGACCGGTTTCGCGGCGCATGGTGACCCGGGCTGGCCCGCGTACGACCCGGAGAGGCGCCTCGTACAACTCCTGGACACGGTGCCGGCGCTCGCAAGCTATCCGGAGGAGGCGTCGCGCGAGGTGTGGGAGGGGTATCGGTTCGGTGCGGTGGGACCCGGAGGGGCATGACCTGGGTCTCATGTCGGGCCCTTCCGCGGTCCGGAACGGGGTGACCTGGGTCTCTTGTTGAGCCCTTCCGCGGTCCGGAACGGGGTGACCCGGGTCTCTTGTTGAGCCCTACCGCAGCCCTGAACGGGGTGATGTGGGTCTCGTATTGGGCCCTTCTACGGCCCGGAACGGGGTGACCTGGGTCTCTTGTCGGGCCCTTCTACGGCCCGGAACGGGGTGACCTGGGTCTCTTGCCGGGCCCCCTTCCGGGTAGCCCGCGTCACATTCCAACGGGCCCTCCGGTGACATGCCGCACAGGCGATTTTCCCGGTACTAGGGGTGGTAGTGGATGACACCCCAGGGGCAAAACGGACACTTCGCCCCTGGGGTGCCGGGGGGTGGCCGCGAGGTCGGCCCCGGGTGCCGCGCGGCAA
>NZ_RPDJ01000119.1 GCF_004023625.1 Streptomyces cavernae
CAATGCCGTTGTTTGAGTTAGTGAAGCATCACCGGTTTCAAGGTGATGACCTTGGCCGGGACCCGGCGGGTGGGTCCGTGCTGCCGTTTCTTGACCGACGGCGAGTACTTTGAGTCCGGGCGCTTGAGGACCCGCGGTGCACAACGGCTGCGGCGGGGACCGCTGTCGAGTTTGCGGCGGACCTTGGTCTCCAGCATCGCCAGGAACGAGCCGATGGCCAACACCGCGTCCTTGGTCTGCTTGACCACACTGCGCCGGACGTGCTTGAGGATCTTCACGAAGGAGATCCGGTCCGGATCGATCCGCTCGCCGCCGGCGACCCTCATGATGATCCGGTTCAGGCAGTGGTGGACCACGAGATGCGCCCAGACTTCCTGGCGCACCAGGGCCGGGGCCGTCGAGCGCAGCACCTGTGCGGGGCCGCGCTGGAACGTCTTGAGCTGGCGGTATGCAGACTCGGCCTCCCAGCGCTCGTGGTACAGGGCCGCCAACTCTGCGGCGGGGTAGGCCTCGACATCGATCAGATCGGTGAGAAGTCTGATCACCTCGCCGCCGTCGACCTGGTACTCGATCACCCGCACCGTCACCCCGCCCGGGTGCGAGGCCCGTTGACCGGCCAGGCTCATCCGCCCCAGATAGCTCCCGTCCGGCAGTACCTCGACCGGCCGGGACGCGACCGTCGACCGGGCCCGCAGTAGCAGATGCGCCCCCGCGGATGTGAACGCCTTCCACAACTCCACTCCCGGGAAGCCCCGGTCCATGATGACCAGCATGCCTGCCGCCGAACCGGCCATCTGTATCGCCAGCTCCCGCTCGCCGCCGTTGAAACCGCCGATGCGGGCGTCGATCGAGGCGTGCGTGCCGGTCTCCGTCAGTGTCACCACCCGGACCTGCGGAAACCCCGCCGCGGCTCCACGGGCGTCGGTCGGCCCACCGAAGAACGCCCGGTTGGCCAGGCTGTCCGGCGCATCCAGTACGAACCCGTCCACCGCGGCCAGCCGCATCCCGCGCCAGAACGACCCGCTCAGACCCTCCGGCCCCACAGCCCCGCGGACGCGGGCGAACAGCGACTCCAGGACCTCCGGCCCCAGCCTCTGCCGGGCCCGGGTGAACGAGGCCCGGTTAGGGACCGTCTCATGCATCCCCTCCAGTGTCCCGACCAGGTTCTCCGCGACATCGTCGTACGAGTCCTGCGCGAACAGCGCCAGCGCGAGCGTGAAGTAGACCATGAACCTCGGCGACAAGGCACCCGGCTTCACCCCGCCCCGGCCACACACGCCCAGCACCTCATCCACCAACTCCGGCGTCACCCACTCGGTGAGCACCCCCAGCCGCACATCATCAGACAACCCCACCCACGGATGCATGACCCATCCAACGAGCAGAACACCGACCGGTCACGGCACCGCTTGACTCCTCAAACAACGGCATTG
>NZ_RPDJ01000120.1 GCF_004023625.1 Streptomyces cavernae
ACACAGTGGACGCGAGCAACTGAGGACAAGCCCTCGGCCTATTAGTACCGGTCAACTCCACACGTTACCGTGCTTCCATATCCGGCCTATCAACCCAGTCGTCTACTGGGAGCCTTACCCCATCAAGTGGGTGGGAGTCCTCATCTCGAAGCAGGCTTCCCGCTTAGATGCTTTCAGCGGTTATCCCTCCCGAACGTAGCCAACCAGCCATGCCCTTGGCAGAACAACTGGCACACCAGAGGTTCGTCCGTCCCGGTCCTCTCGTACTAGGGACAGCCCTTCTCAAGACTCCTACGCGCACAGCGGATAGGGACCGAACTGTCTCACGACGTTCTAAACCCAGCTCGCGTACCGCTTTAATGGGCGAACAGCCCAACCCTTGGGACCGACTCCAGCCCCAGGATGCGACGAGCCGACATCGAGGTGCCAAACCATCCCGTCGATATGGACTCTTGGGGAAGATCAGCCTGTTATCCCCGGGGTACCTTTTATCCGTTGAGCGACGGCGCTTCCACAAGCCACCGCCGGATCACTAGTCCCGACTTTCGTCCCTGCTCGACCCGTCGGTCTCACAGTCAAGCTCCCTTGTGCACTTACACTCAACACCTGATTGCCAACCAGGCTGAGGGAACCTTTGGGCGCCTCCGTTACCCTTTAGGAGGCAACCGCCCCAGTTAAACTACCCATCAGACACTGTCCCTGATCCGGATCACGGACCCAGGTTAGACATCCAGCACGACCAGACTGGTATTTCAACGACGACTCCACAAGAACTGGCGTCCCTGCTTCAAAGTCTCCCAGCTATCCTACACAAGCCGAACCGAACACCAATATCAAACTGTAGTAAAGGTCCCGGGGTCTTTCCGTCCTGCTGCGCGAAACGAGCATCTTTACTCGTAGTGCAATTTCACCGGGCCTATGGTTGAGACAGTCGAGAAGTCGTTACGCCATTCGTGCAGGTCGGAACTTACCCGACAAGGAATTTCGCTACCTTAGGATGGTTATAGTTACCACCGCCGTTTACTGGCGCTTAAGTTCTCAGCTTCGCAACCCCGAAAGGTCACTAACCGGTCCCCTTAACGTTCCAGCACCGGGCAGGCGTCAGTCCGTATACATCGCCTTACGGCTTCGCACGGACCTGTGTTTTTAGTAAACAGTCGCTTCTCGCTGGTCTCTGCGGCCACCCCCAGCTCACACCGAAAAAGTGATCACCGGATGTGGCCCCCCTTCTCCCGAAGTTACGGGGGCATTTTGCCGAGTTCCTTAACCATAGTTCACCCGAACGCCTCGGTATTCTCTACCTGACCACCTGAGTCGGTTTAGGGTACGGGCCGCCATAAAACTCGCTAGAGGCTTTTCTCGACAGCATAGGATCATCCACTTCGCCACAATCGGCTCGGCATCAGGTCTCAG
>NZ_RPDJ01000121.1 GCF_004023625.1 Streptomyces cavernae
ACGTCGGCAACGTGACAGGCCGGGCACCGGAACCGGCGAAGAAGGCCAACCAGTCGACCTCCACCCCGTGCACGAACACCCTCGACAGAGCCGCCACCACGGTGTCCGTCTCGGACCTGTCCTTGCGGAGCATCGAGACGAACAGCGCGTCCTCGTCATCGGAGACCACGGACTGAGCCAAGGCGGTCAGCGTCGCGTCCGGGCCGATCTCCATGAATCGGGTGACCCCGTTCCCGGCCAGCCACTCGATTCCGTCGGCGAACCGCACCGCCTCCCGGACGTGCCGCACCCAGTACTCCGGTGACTCCAACTCCCCTGCCGCGGCGAGCTGCCCGGTCACGTTCGACACGACCGGCATACGAGGCGGCGCATAGCTCACGCTCTCCGCCACCGCGCGGAACTCGTCCAGCATGGGCTCCATCAGCGGTGAGTGGAACGCGTGACTGACACGAAGGCGGGAAGTGCGACGGCCCGACGCGGACAACTCCCCCGCCACCGCAGCGACAACCTCCTCCACCCCCGAGATCACCACCGACCGCGGCCCGTTCACCGCCGCGACCGACACCTCCGCCTCCCTGCCCACAAGCAGCGGAGTGACCTCGTCCTCGGTCGCCTCCACCGCGAACATCGCACCACCAGCAGGCAGTTGCTGCATCAGACGACCACGCGCCGACACCAGACGGCACGCATCCTCCAACGACAACACACCCGCCACATGAGCAGCCGCCAACTCGCCGATCGAGTGACCCACCACGAAGTCCGGACGCACACCCCACGACTCCACCAACCGGAACAACGCCACCTCGAACGCGAACAACGCCGGCTGCGCCCACTCCGTCCGGTTCAACACCTCCGCATCCGCATCCGCGCCGCCGAAGACCACCTCCCTCACCGGACGTTCCAGCTCCCCGTCCAGATACGCGCACACCATGTCGAAGGCCTCGGCGAACACCGGGAAGATGTCGTAGAGTTCGCGCCCCATCCCCAGCCGCTGCGCACCCTGGCCCGAGAACAGGAAGGCAAGCTTCCCGTCGTCGACTGCTGAACCCGTCAGCGCGAAAAGCTTTGTTCGGCCATCTGCCAAGTCCCTTAGGTGTGCGATGAGTTCTTGGCGATCGTGGCCGAGTACCACCGCCCGCTGCTCGAACGCGGAACGGCTTACGGCCAAGGACAGCGCCACGTCGGCGGAGTCGAGACCGGGCTGCGCCTCGATGTGCGCGAGCAAGCGGGTGGCCTGGTCGCGGAGGGCTTCTGCGCCCTGTCCCGATACCACCCACGGGATCACGGGCAGCGGCCGTAAGACCTCCGTGGCGGCTTCCTCGACGGCCGGCTCCGGCGCCTGCTCCAACACCACATGCGCGTTCGTCCCGCTCAAACCGAAC
>NZ_RPDJ01000122.1 GCF_004023625.1 Streptomyces cavernae
TCAGCCCAGGCCGAATCTCTCGGCGTGTACTTGCAGGCGGGGGACGTTCAGGCTGCGCAGGCCGCTGAGGACGGCGGAGGTCATGGCGGGCGGGCCGCAGACGTACACGTCGCGTTCGGTGATGTCGGGAACCAGGGCGCGCAGGCTGTCGGGCTCGAACGGCGGGGTTCCCTCTCCCGTGCGGCCGGTGAGCAGGTGCAGCCGTCCGCCGCGGTCCGCGATCAGGGCTTGTACCTCGCCGGCCAGTACGGCGTCGTCCTGGCTGCGTACCCGGTAGAGCACGACGACGTCGCCGGCCGTTTGTTCCTCCAGCAGGGCTCGGACCGGTGTGATGCCCACGCCGCCGGCGATCAGCAGTGCGCCGGGCCGGGTCCGGTGCAGCGAGGTGAACGCCCCATACGGTCCCTCGACGAAGGCACGGGTGCCGATGGGGAGGTTGCGCAGGCCGGCGCTGGTGCTGCCGACCGCCTTGGCCGTCAGGCGCAGCGTCTGGCCGTCGGGGGCTGCCGACAGCGAGAACGGATTGGCCAGCCACCAGTGGTTGTGGCCGGGGAAACGCCAGATGCAGAACTGGCCGGCCCGGGCGGGCAGCTTGTCGAGGTGGCGGCCGGTGACGTGTACCGAGACCACGTTGTCCGACTCCGGCACCACCGCCGCGACCTTGAAGCGGTGGTAGGCGTTGCGCCACACGGGCGTGACGATCCGGCCCGTGACCAGGGCACCGAAGGCGAACAGCCACATGGCCCACCAGTAGATGGTCGCGGGCGTGGAGGAGGTGAAGGTCGTGGTCTCCAGCAACTGGTGGACGAAGGCCAGCCCCAACGCCAGGTACAGCAGCAGGTGCAGGCCGTGCCAGACCTCGTAGCGCAGCCGCCGCCGCACCGAGCGGGCGGAGACCGCGGCGACCACGACGATGATGCCCGCCGCCCACATGCCCAGCAGGGAGGCCGGCACCCCGGCCAGCGCGAAGAACGTCTTGCCCATCGAGGCGTCATCGAGCCTGGCATAGCCCAGCACCACCAGGAAGGCGTGGGTCAGGACGGTCCACAGCAGGGTGAAACCGACCCACCGGTGCCAGGCCGTCAACCGGTCCATGCCGATCCGGCGGTCCAGCCACGGCAGCCGGGCCACCAGCAGCAGCTGGAACAGCATCAGCACCGCTGCGTGCAGCCCGAAGAACTTGGCGACCGTGAGCACCCCGTTCTTGCCCTCACCCACGGTGAAGAACAACACCTCGACGATCACCACGTTGACGAACACAAACGACCACAGCGCCCACCGCGCCGCAACGACCGGAAGTACGGTGCCCCGCCGCACCTGTGAA
>NZ_ML137717.1:0-893 GCF_004023625.1 Streptomyces cavernae
CGGTCAGCACCCACTGCGGGTCGACGAGGGTGCCGGTGCAGGCGGTCTGTTCACCGACGTTGACCTTCGCAACGTAGTTCAGCTGTGCCGGGGCGTCGACTCCGCCCAGCGCCGCGGCCGTGGTGGTGGTCGCCAAGGTGGCGAGGACGACTGCGGTGCTGGTCGCCCACATCAATCGGGAACGTCTTGCGGTCATGGGTGTCCCTGGGGTGAAGTGTCGTTTGACAGCGGCCAGTCGCCACTGCGATGAGCGAGACCGCCCGCCGAACCGGAACGCCGATGTGGGGCAGACCGGCGTCGAGCTCGGTTCCGGTGCGGAGGGCGGTGGGGCGGAGCAGGTGTCAGCAGTGGCCGTGGCCGATTTCTCCAGCGCGGCGCCAGAGGGATCGCTCTCTTCAGAGGGTGATCATCACGGTGCCGCCATCGAAATAGGTGCCCATGTTCTTGCGGACGGCGACTTTACCGTCGGCGATCGTGTGGACGAACAAGTCGGCCTTGCCGTCACCGGTGGAATCGCCGAAGCGGAGGCGGCCCATGTCGGTACCGGTGACGAAACGGCCCCAGCCGGCGCTCCAGTGAGTGCCGCCGTCGAAATAGGTGCCCATGTTCTTGCGGACGGCGACTTTGCCGTCGGTGCCGTGAACGATGAGGTCGGCCTTGCCGTCGCCGGTGATGTCGGCGAAGTAGAGACGGCCCATGTCGGTACCGGTGACGAAACGGCCCCAGCCTGCGCTCCAGTGAGTGCCGCCGTCGAAATAGGTGCCCATGTTCTTGCGGACGGCGACTTTGCCGTCGGTGCCGTGAACGATGAGGTCGGCCTTGCCGTCGCCGGTGATGTCGGCGAAGTAGAGACGGCCCATGTCGGTACCGGTGACGAAACGGCCCCAGCCTGC
>NZ_ML137717.1:903-1312 GCF_004023625.1 Streptomyces cavernae
TAGGTGCCCATGTTCTTGCGGACGGCGACTTTGCCGTCGGTGCCGTGAACGATGAGGTCGGCCTTGCCGTCGCCGGTGATGTCGGCGAAGTAGAGACGGCCCATGTCGGTACCGGTGACGAAACGGCTCCATCCGGCGGACATCACGGTGCCGGCACCGAAGCTGTTTCCGAGGTTGCGATGGACGATGACGGAACCGTCGATGCGCTGCAGGACCAGGTCGTCCTTGCCGTCACCGTCGATGTCCGCCGGTGTGATCTTCTCGCGGCTGAAGACTTCCTTGACCCAGCTGCCCAGGTCGTCGACACGGGTGTCGATGGCGCCGGTGCGGGTTTCGGCGGGATCGTTGCCGAGGCATCCCCCCTGCCAGGAGCGGGAGTTGATGGCGACGAGTTCGGTGGTGCCGTTGA
>NZ_RPDJ01000125.1 GCF_004023625.1 Streptomyces cavernae
TCGTCCGGTGCGGCGACCTGGGGCGGTGCCTCGCAGGGCGCGTACGCGGTGGGCAACGCGTACCTGGACGCGCTGGCCGTGGACCGCCGCGGGCGCGGCCTGCCCGCCACGTCCCTCGCCTGGGGCGCCTGGCGGGACAGCGGCATGGCCGACGAGGAGTCCGCCCGCCTGATCACCCGCGTCGGACTCCGGCTGATGGACCCGGCCCCCGCTGTCCAGGCGCTGGCCGAGGCCGTCGGCGCCGGTGAACCGACCCTCACCGTCGCCGACATCGACTGGCCCCGCTTCGGCGCCAACTACACCATCGCGCGCCGCCGCCCCCTCATCGAGGACATCCCCGAGGCGACAGCGGCGGTGCGCCCGGACGGCGACGGTGACGCGGTGCTGCGCGCCCGCCTGGCGGCGATGACCGCGGCCCAGCGGCTCACCCACCTGACCGGGCTCGTCCGGACCGAGGCGGCCACCGTGCAGCGGCACAGCGGCGCGGACCGGATCGCCGTCGACAAGTCGTTCCAGGAACAGGGCTTCGACTCACTCACCTCGGTCGAACTGCGCGACCGGCTCGCCGCGCTCACCGGCATGCCGCTGCCGGCCTCCCTGCTCTTCGACCACCCGAGCGTGCGCGACGTGGCCGCCGAACTGGACGCCCGCCTGGGCGGCGCGACCGACGCCGCCGAACCGGTACCCGTGGTCGGCATCGCCGACGATCCCGTCGTCATCGTCGGCATGGCCTGCCGCCTCCCCGGCGGCGTCGAGCAGCCCGACGACCTGTGGCGCCTGCTTACCGAACACCGCGACGCGATCGCCCCCGTCCCCGCCGACCGCGGCTGGACCCACGACGGCACCCCCTTCGACGGCAAGGGCGGATTCCTCACCGGCGCCGGATCGTTCGACGCCGCCTTCTTCGGGGTGTCGCCGCGTGAGGCCATGTCGATGGACCCGCAGCAGCGGGTACTGCTGGAGTCGTCGTGGGAAGCCCTCGAACGGGCCGGCATGGACCCCACCTCACTGCGCGGCAGCCGGACGGGTGTGTTCGTCGGCGGCTCCGTGCAGGAGTACGCGACGCTGCTCGCCAACTCCGAGGAGAGCGGGAGCGGTTACGGCCTCACCGGCGCGTCCGGCAGTGTGCTGTCGGGTCGGGTGGCGTATGTGCTGGGTCTGGAGGGTCCGGCGGTGACGGTGGACACGGCGTGTTCGTCGTCGCTGGTGGCGTTGCATCTGGCTGCTCAGGCGTTGCGTGCGGGTG
>NZ_RPDJ01000126.1 GCF_004023625.1 Streptomyces cavernae
TCTCGGTTGGCTTCGCAACCCCGAGCTACCAAGAGGCCCTGCCGTCATGCCCGCAGCCGGCGGCAACCACCCGATCGAGCACCCCGTTCGACGTGCAGCCCTCAAGATCGGAACGACAACAGCTACTCAGGGGCTAGCCGAACGAGCACTGAACCATGGCCGCTTCCACATCACTATTTACGAGCCTGGAATGCTGAGGCCCCTGCTTGCACAGTTCATCAGCGCCGCTCGTGAAGCACTGGACGATGACGGGACAATGCCCGATATCGAGCGCTGAAGGGCCCCGACGCTCGGGGCCCTTGTGGTCACAGAGAGGGAGCCGCTAGGCCGTGTCGCCTTCCTCCTCCAGCGCCTTTGTGATCTTCGCGTTGGCCGCTTCCCGTCCGTCGATGCAGCCGTGGATCACCTCCGGCGAGTTGCCGACCCGCCGGGCCACCTCAGTGATGGGCAGCCCAGCGTTCAGCCACCGCGTGATGCACGCGTGCCGCAGGTCGTACGGGCGCCCGGCCAACGGCAAGTCGATGCGCTCGGGCGGTAGGGCGTACTCCCGCGCTTCCTCCCAGACCCGCCAGTAGGTTGAAGAGCCGACCACTCCCCCGCGCTCATTGCCGAACACCCGCCCTTCCTTGGCGGTCCCGAAGTCCTTCAGGTGGGCCCCGGAGGATCGCGACCAGGACCGGCGGGATAGGGACCGGCCGGTCGGTGGACGCCTCCCACGCCTTCAGCCCCCGGCGGTCGTGCCGCTCCCCGGAGTCCGTCCACTGCTTGCGGGAGACGGGGCGTGTTTCCGGCAGCGTCAGCGTGCCCCAGCCCTTCTCTCGCAGGTGGCAGTCCGACAGCCGTAGCCCGACCGCCTCAGCGGGCCGGAGCCCCGCGTAGTACAGGACCGCATAGAAGGCCACCAAGCGCCGCCCATGGCAGCGGTCCCACGAACCGACGTAGGAGACGGACGTGAGCAACTGCCGGGCCTCTACGGCGTTCACCAGGACGCGCGGGTCCACCACGCCATTGGAGCCGACGCGCTTCCGGCGGGTCCTGTGGGCGTCGGAGACGACCAGCTGGACACCGGACAGGCCGCGGGCGATCAGCGAGCGCAGAAACGCCAGCCAGCCGGCGCCGTCCTCGGCGGTGGCGACGTCCAGTCCGAGGATCTCGCGGTGGCCG
>NZ_RPDJ01000127.1 GCF_004023625.1 Streptomyces cavernae
TACTGAGTTTTTCGTTAGTTCTGTGGGTGCAGGAGCGTCAGTGGTGTGAGGCTGTTGGTGTGTCTTCCGAGTCGCAGGCCGTGGTTTTCGATGTGTCCGTTCCGCCCCTGACCCGGCCCCAGTTGGCCGAGGCTCGTCGCATGCGGGCGGTGGAGTTGTTCGAGCAGGGGCGTGCCACGTCCGAGGTGGCACGGATGGTGGGGATGCATGCCGAGAGCGTGCGCCGGTGGAAACGGTTATGGGAGCAGGGCGGTGCTCAGGCACTGCGGCGGCGTCCGGCCACCGGGCGGCCGCCCAAGCTGGATGATGCCCAAGTCGAAGCTGTTCGGGTCGCGTTGGAGCAAGGCGCTCAGGCGCACGGGTTCGAGGCGGACCTGTGGACGTTGGAACGGGTCGGCGTGGTGGTGGAGCGGGTGACCGGGGTGCGGTTGGCCCGGGCTTCGGTATGGCGCCTGCTGACCGTGCGGCTGGGGTGGAGTCTGCAGCGGCCCCGGCGCCAGGCCCTCGAGCGGGACGAGTCCGAGATCGCCCGGTGGGTCGCCAAGGAATGGCCACGCATCAAAAGGGGGCGGTGAAGAAACGTGCCTGGATCGTGTTCTTCGACGAATCAGGCATATCGCTGCTGCCTCAGGTGCGCCGCACCTACGCGCCCCGCGGCCGCACTCCGCTCTTGCGGCACCGGCTGAACTGGAAACGAGCCGGGATGGCCGCCGCACTGGGCTACCACGCCGCCGACTTTGAGCGCGGCCCGCGGCTGTGCTTCCACCTCAAGCCGGGCACCTACGACACCACCTCCCTGATCGACGTGCTGGAACGCCTCAAGGCCTTCTACGCCGGGGAGTCGGTGGTGCTGGTGTGGGATGGACTGTCCGCTCACTGGAGTCGGGGCATGCGGGCCTGGGCGGCCGAGCAGGACTGGCTGACGCTCGAGCGGCTGCCGGCCTACGCGCCCGAACTCAACCCCGTCGAAATGCTGTGGTCGGCCATCAAGACCTGCGAGCTGGCCAACCTCGCCGGCGACCACCTCGCCGATGTCGCTGACGCAGCCGAACGAGGCATCCAACGCGTCTGCTCCAGCGAGCAACTCCCGTGGTCCTTCCTCACCAACACCGGCCTCACCATCCACCATCAGCCCCCACAGAACTAACGAAAAACTCAGTA
>NZ_RPDJ01000128.1 GCF_004023625.1 Streptomyces cavernae
TGACCTTCAAGGCTGAGTACATCTGGATCGACGGCACCGAGCCGACGGCCAAGCTCCGTTCGAAGACGAAGATCCTGGCCGACGACGCGAAGGGTGCCGAGCTCCCGATCTGGGGCTTCGACGGGTCCTCCACCAACCAGGCCGAGGGCCACGCCTCGGACTGCGTGCTCAAGCCGGTCTTCTCCTGCCCGGACCCGATCCGCGGCGGCGACGACGTCCTGGTGCTGTGCGAGGTCCTGAACATCGACTTCACCCCGCACCCGTCCAACACCCGTGCCGCGCTGGTCGAGGTGGCGGAGAAGTTCGCCGCGCAGGAGCCGATCTTCGGCATCGAGCAGGAGTACACCTTCTTCGACGGCGCGCGCCCGCTGGGCTTCCCCCAGGGCGGCTTCCCGGCCCCGCAGGGCGGCTACTACTGCGGCGTCGGCGCCGACGAGATCTTCGGCCGTGATGTCGTCGAGGCGCACCTGGAGAACTGCCTCAAGGCGGGCCTGGGGATCTCCGGCATCAACGCCGAGGTCATGCCCGGTCAGTGGGAGTTCCAGGTCGGCCCGCTCGCCCCGCTTCAGGTCTCCGACCAGCTGTGGGTGGCCCGCTGGCTGCTGTACCGCACCGCCGAGGACTTCGGTGTCTCCGCGACCCTGGACCCCAAGCCGGTCAAGGGCGACTGGAACGGCGCCGGTGCGCACACCAACTTCTCCACCAAGGCGATGCGCGAGGGTTACGACGCGATCATCACCGCCTGCGAGTCGCTCGGTGAGGGCTCCAAGCCGCTCGACCACGTCAAGAACTACGGTGCCGGCATCGACGACCGTCTGACCGGTCTGCACGAGACCGCCCCGTGGGACCAGTACAGCTACGGCGTCTCCAACCGCGGCGCCTCGGTCCGTATCCCGTGGCAGGTCGAGAAGGACGGCAAGGGCTACATCGAGGACCGCCGTCCCAACGCCAACGTCGACCCGTACGTGGTGACCCGGCTGCTCGTCGACACCTGCTGCACCGCGCTGGAGAAGGCCGGCCAG
>NZ_RPDJ01000129.1 GCF_004023625.1 Streptomyces cavernae
CCGCTGATGGCCCCGGTGCTGGACCACTTCCGCGAGGTCGTGGAGTCCGTGGAGTATCACGAGCCCCGGATCCCGGTGCTCGCGACGGGTGGTGGCCGCACCGATGTGACCAACCCCGAGTACTGGGTGGCGCAGGTGACCGGCACCGTCCGGTTCGCCGACGCCCTCACCCACGAGATCGGCTCCTGGCTGGAGATCGGCCCCGCTCCCGTTCTGACCGCACTCGCCGACGACACCGGCGTCCCCGCAGTCCGCGGCCCGCAGTCCGAGACCGGCGACATACTGAACGCCGTCGCGCGGGTGTGGCTGCGCGGCCACGACGTCGACTGGACGGCCGTACTCCCGGGCCGCCGACGCGTCGACCTGCCCACCTACGCCTTCCAGCACCGGGACTACTGGCTCACCCCCAAGGAGGCCACGGAGGGCGGCGAGGCGTTCTGGTCGCTCGTCGAGCAGTCCGATGTGGAGGGCATCGCCGGGGAGTTGGCCCTCGACGCCGAAGACCTCACCGAGGTCGTGCCTGCCCTCAACCGCTGGTGGAACGGGCGTGGCGAACGCCGGCGTCTGGATTCCTGGCGCTACCGCGTGTCCTGGAAGCCCGTCGAGGTCGACCGCGAGGCGCACCTCGACGGCACCTGGATGTGCCTGGTGCCGGCCGACGGTGACCCGTCGGTGCCTGGCCTGGTCGAATCCCTCGCTGCACAGGGCACCGTCGACGTGGTCCCCTGGCCCGCCGACCCCTCCGCCCTGAGCCCCCGCCCGGGCACCACCGGCGTGCTCTCGCTGCTCAACGACGCGCCGGAAACGCTCACGGCGGTACAGGCGTTGATGTCCACCGAGAACCCACCCCCCATGTGGTCGGTGACCGGCGGGGGAGTGTCGACCGCCCCCGGCGAGGGGATCGAGCCCGAGCAGGCCCGTCTGTGGGGTCTCGGCCAGGTGGCCGGCCTGGAGTGGCCCGCCGGATGGGGTGGTCTCGTCGACATC
>NZ_RPDJ01000130.1 GCF_004023625.1 Streptomyces cavernae
GTGCGCTGGTGCCCCGGCTGCGGTGACTACGCGATCCTGGCGGCCGTCCAGGGCTTCATGCCGGAGCTGGGCCTGGCCAAGGAGAACATCGTCTTCGTCTCGGGCATCGGCTGCTCGTCCCGTTTCCCGTACTACATGAACACCTACGGGATGCACTCCATCCACGGCCGCGCCCCGGCCATCGCGACGGGCCTCGCCTCCTCGCGCCGCGACCT
This sequence comes from Streptomyces cavernae, assembly GCF_004023625.1. Taxonomy (GTDB): domain Bacteria; phylum Actinomycetota; class Actinomycetes; order Streptomycetales; family Streptomycetaceae; genus Streptomyces; species Streptomyces cavernae. The sequence goes on from NZ_RPDJ01000130.1 coordinate 216, forward strand.
GTCCGTGTGGGTCGTCACCGGTGACGGTGACGCACTGTCCATCGGCGGCAACCATCTGATCCACGCGCTGCGCCGCAACGTCAACCTCAAGATCCTGCTGTTCAACAACCGGATCTACGGCCTGACCAAGGGCCAGTACTCCCCCACCTCCGAGGTCGGCAAGATCACCAAGTCGACGCCGATGGGATCGCTGGACGCGCCCTTCAACCCGGTGTCGCTGGCCATCGGCGCGGAGGCCTCCTTCGTGGCCCGCACGGTCGACTCCGACCGCAAGCACCTCACCCAGGTGCTGCGCCAGGCCGCCGCCCACCCGGGCACGGCCCTGGTGGAGATCTACCAGAACTGCAACATCTTCAACGACGGCGCCTTCGAGGTCCTCAAGGACAAGCAGCAGGCCGAGGAGGCTGTGATCCGCCTCGAGCACGGGCAGCCGATCCGCTTCGGCACCGATCTCGCCAAGGGCGTCGTCCGGGACGCGGCCACCGGTGACCTCAAGGTCGTCACGGTCACGCCGGACAACGAGGCGCAGATCATCGTCCACGACGCGCACTCCGCGTCCCCGACCACGGCCTTCGCCCTGTCCCGGCTGGCCGACCCGGACACCCTGCACCACACCCCGATCGGCGTCTTCCGCTCCGTCGACCGGCCCGTCTACGACACCCAGATGGCCGACCAGCTGGACACGGCGGTCGAGCAGAACGGCAAGGGCGACCTGGCCGCACTCCTCGCCGGCG
>NZ_RPDJ01000131.1 GCF_004023625.1 Streptomyces cavernae
CTCCTTGCCGGTGGTCAGCCAGGAGCCCTGGATGTGGGCGACGTTGTCCATGAACAGCCGGGCGATCGCGATCATCCGCAGGTACTCGAAGATCGTCGCCTGTGTGCGGCCCTTCAGATGGTTGTTCTCGGGCTGGTAGGTGTACGGGATGAAGGCCCGGAAACCCCCGGTGCGATCCTGCACGTCACGGATCATCCGCAGGTGCTCGATGCGCTCGGCGTTGGTCTCACCCGTGCCCATCAGCATCGTCGACGTCGACTCCACACCCAGCCGGTGCGCGGTCTCCATGATCTCCAGCCAGCGCTCACCGCTCTCCTTCAGCGGGGCGATCGCCTTGCGCGGCCGCTCCGGCAGCAACTCCGCCCCGGCGCCCGCGAAGGAGTCCAGCCCCGCCTCGTGGATGCGGGTGATGGCCTCCTCGACGCTCACCTTCGAGATCCGGGCCATGTGCTCGACCTCGGACGCGCCCAGGCTGTGGATGACGAGCTGCGGGAACTCCTTCTTGATGGCGGAGAAGTGCTTCTCGTAGTACTCGACGCCGTAGTCGGGGTGGTGTCCGCCCTGGAACATGATCTGGGTGCCGCCGAGTTCGACGGTCTCCGCGCAGCGGCGCAGGATGTCGTCGAGGTCGCGGGTCCAGCCCTTGGCGGTGTCCTTGGGCGCGGCGTAGAAGGCGCAGAACTTGCACGCCGTGACGCACACGTTGGTGTAGTTGATGTTGCGCTCGATGATGTACGTGGCGATGTGCTCGGTGCCGGCGTACCTGCGGCGCCGTACGGCGTCGGCGGCGGCGCCCAGCGCGTGCAGCGGGGCGTCGCGGTAGAGGACGAGCGCTTCCTCCGGGGTGATCCGCCCACCGCCG
>NZ_RPDJ01000132.1 GCF_004023625.1 Streptomyces cavernae
GTGGGCGTCGGAGACGACCAGCTGGACACCGGACAGGCCGCGGGCGATCAGCGAGCGCAGAAACGCCAGCCAGCCGGCGCCGTCCTCGGCGGTGGCGACGTCCAGTCCGAGGATCTCGCGGTGGCCGTCGGCGTTGACGCCGACCGCGATCAGGGCGTGGACGTTGATGATGCGTCCGCCCTCGCGGACCTTCTGCGTGAGCGCGTCCACCCAGACGAACGCATACGGACCGGCGTCCAGGGGCCGGTTACGGAAGGCTGCGACCTGCTCGTCCAGGTGCCGGGCCATCGCCGAGACCTGGGACTTCGACAGCTGGGTGACGCCGAGGGACTCGGCCAGCTTCTCGACCCGGCGGGTGGAGACACCGAGCAGGTAGGCGGTGGCCACCACCGAGATCAGGGCCTGCTCGGCCCGGCGCCGGCGTTCCAGGAGCCAGTGCGGGAAGTAACTGCCGGACCTGAGCTTGGGAATGGCCAGTTCGACGGTCCCGGCCCGGGTGTCCCACTCGCGTGGGCGGTAGCCGTTGCGGTGATTGACTCTCTCGTCGCTGACCTGGCCGTATTCGGCGTTGCAGAGGGCGTCTGCCTCGGCGGACATGAGCGCGTCGGCGAACGTCTTGACCATCGCGCGCAGCAGATCGGGACTCGCCGCGGCGAGGTTCTCCTCCGCGAGGACGTGCAAGGGCACACTGTCTGGTGCGGTCATCGTGCTGATCTCCTTCGAGCTTTCGACAACTCGAAGATCAGCCGGTGGCCGTTCTTCTATCCGGACACTCACTCCGACGCCGGGACAAACACCCGGATCAGGTGGGAGCCCATACACCACTTCTCAGGACGCAACC
>NZ_RPDJ01000133.1 GCF_004023625.1 Streptomyces cavernae
TGGGTGTCCTCCTCGTCGCCCGTCAGGTCGGCGTCGTAGATCTCGAAGAGCTTCTCCTCGGCCTCGTCCATTCCGGCCGCTTCCATGGCCTGTTCCAGGGCCTTGTGGTGGGCGCAGTGCTGCGCGGCGAGTTCCTCGACCTGCGGGTCGTGGGGGTCGACGGTGTCATCGAGGGCGGCGTCGGCCGCGTCGAGGCGGTCTGCCTCGGCCCGTAGGCCGGGATGGGTCGCCAGGGTGATGAACACGCTGGCCCGGATTGCGGCGCCCAGCGGCCCGAAGATCCGTTCCGTGACCAGCAGGTCGTCCAGGTCGGAGGGGCGCAGTGCGCCAGAGGGCAGGTGGCTGAGCCGGTCCGTGACCAACGGGGAGAGCAAGCCCAGTGGGCTGCCCACGGCTCGCAGGCGCTGGACTGCCGCGCGCTGACGCTTGATGTCGGCCTCCTGGGCGGCCAGGGTCTCCTCCAGTCGGCCCAGGACGTCCTCAACGTCCCGGGCTTCGTCGAAGGCGGCCCGCATGTCGTCCAGGCTGATGCCGGCCTCGGACATCTTGCGGATCCACAGCAGGCGGATCATGTCGTCGTAGCCGTAGCGGCGGCGTCCGTCTCCGCCTCGCTCGGGCTCCGGCAGCAGACCGATCTGGTGGTAGTGACGAATGGCGCGCGGGGTGGTTCCGGCGAAGGCGGCGGCATCGCCGATCTTGACGTCGCGGGGAGGCATGACGAAGGGGTACATCTCAGACAGGGCCTTTCGTACTGTGGTGCCCTCGACGACACCACATGCCGCTACGGCATGTGCAACTACCCACCACCCGG
>NZ_RPDJ01000134.1 GCF_004023625.1 Streptomyces cavernae
ATACACCCAGGTCAGCAGCCCTAACCCCGATAGCTCACCGACACTTGCAGACACCCGAACCACCCCCGGGACCACTGCACAGCAGCGTACGCCCGCGAGCTAAAACAACGGCATTGCCCTTAGGGGTCCTTGCACTATGAGCGTCCGATGAGGTCGCGTGGTCTGGTGCCGTGCATTGCAAGGCGCCGGAGAGCCCTGGATGGGGGTGCCCCCTGCTCGAGCGGAGCCGAGAGCTTGGGGGAGGAGCTACCTGGGCTTTTCGGCAACGCGGCGATGGGGGTGCCCCCTGCTCGAGCGGAGCCGAGAGCTTGGGGGAGGAGCTACCTGGGCTTTTCGGCAACGCGGCGATGGGGGTGCCCCCTGCTCGAGCGCAGCCGAGAGCTTGGGGGAGCGGTGCCAGGCCGCGTGACCCGGGCGGGCATAGTGCAAGGACCCCTTACCCCCGACGCCCGCCCGCCTCGCCGAGGCTGCACCGCACGCGGTGTTCTCCCTGTCCCATCGAGGCTCAATCCACAGGAAACAGAGCGCGAATGTTGAAACAGTCCGCAACCCGCAGGCCCCCCGCACAGCCGTCACTCGACGGGCTGTGGCGGTACGTGTCGCTGACCCTGAGCGCCCTACTCCTGGCCCTGATGTCGATCGTCATGCTGCCGGGGACGTCTCAGTAGCTGTTGTCGTTCCGATCTTGAGGGCTGCACGTCGAACGGGGTGCTCGATCGGGTGGTTGCCGCCGGCTGCGGGCATGACGGCAGGGCCTCTTGGTAGCTCGGGGTTGCG
>NZ_RPDJ01000135.1 GCF_004023625.1 Streptomyces cavernae
CGCCCCAGGCGAGGGACGTGGCGGGCAGGCCGCGCCCGCGGCGGTCCACGGCCAGCGCGTCCAGGTACGCGTTGCCCACCGCGTACGCGCCCTGCGAGGCACCGCCCCAGGTCGCCGCACCGGACGAGAACAACACGAACGCGTCCAGATCAAGATCCGCCGTCAGCTCGTCCAGCCACCGGGCACCCAACTCCTTCGCCCGGACCACATCCTCAAGCTCCTCCACCGACAGCTCCGCGATCGGCCGGTAGGCCGCCACACCCGCCGCGTGCACCACCGCCCGCAAATCGCCCGCCACCCCGGCAACCACAGCCGCCAGAGCCTCACGGTCCGCGACATCACACGCCACCACCGACACCGGCACCGGCAGATCCGACAGACCCTCCGCACTCCCACTCCGGCTCACCAGCACCAAACGCTCCGCACCACTCTCCGCCAGCCACCGCGCCAGATGACGACCGATACCACCGGTACCACCCGTCACCAGCACCGTCCCCCGAGGCGACCACGTCCGCCCGGAGGCGGCGGGCGCGCGCAGCAGCCTGCGCGCGAGCACACCCCCGTCCCGGACAGCCAGTTGGTCCTCCCCGGACGCCAGGGCGCCGAGCAGGGCCGGGACGTCCCAGCCGGGGCCGATGTCGACGAGACCACCCCATCCGGCGGGCCACTCCAGGCCGGCCACCTGGCCGAGACCCCACAGACGGGCCTGCTCGGGCTCGATCCCCTCGCCGGGGGCGGTCGACACTCCCCCGC
>NZ_RPDJ01000136.1 GCF_004023625.1 Streptomyces cavernae
CCTCAAGGACAAGCAGCAGGCCGAGGAGGCTGTGATCCGCCTCGAGCACGGGCAGCCGATCCGCTTCGGCACCGATCTCGCCAAGGGCGTCGTCCGGGACGCGGCCACCGGTGACCTCAAGGTCGTCACGGTCACGCCGGACAACGAGGCGCAGATCATCGTCCACGACGCGCACTCCGCGTCCCCGACCACGGCCTTCGCCCTGTCCCGGCTGGCCGACCCGGACACCCTGCACCACACCCCGATCGGCGTCTTCCGCTCCGTCGACCGGCCCGTCTACGACACCCAGATGGCCGACCAGCTGGACACGGCGGTCGAGCAGAACGGCAAGGGCGACCTGGCCGCACTCCTCGCCGGCGCCGACACCTGGACCGTCGTCGGCTGACGACTCAGTACAGCAGCGCTCATGGGGAGACGAACTGATGGCACAGAGCAGAACAGGCGAGTCCGGACTGCCCATCGAGCCGGTGTACGGGCCTGAGTCCCTTCAGGGCTGGGATCCGGCGCAGAAGCTGGGGGAGCCGGGGGCGTATCCCTTCACGCGTGGTGTCTACCCGTCGATGTACACGGGTCGGCCGTGGACGATGCGTCAGTACGCCGGTTTCGGTACGGCGACGGAGTCCAACGCGCGGTACCAGCAGTTGATCGCCAACGGCACGATGGGTCTGTCGGTGGCCTTCGACCTGCC
>NZ_RPDJ01000137.1 GCF_004023625.1 Streptomyces cavernae
ACCCAGCTGCCCAGGTCGTCGACACGGGTGTCGATGGCGCCGGTGCGGGTTTCGGCGGGATCGTTGCCGAGGCATCCCCCCTGCCAGGAGCGGGAGTTGATGGCGACGAGTTCGGTGGTGCCGTTGACGGTGCGCAGGGCGGGGCCGCCGGCGTCTCCCTTGCAGACGGTCGCGCCGTCGGAGCCGTCGAGGTCCACTGTCGTGCTCGTGGTGGAGGCGACGGTGAACGTGCCGGTGTGCAGCTTGTCGGGCACCCATTCGGTCTGGGTGCGTCCGAATCCGGCCTTCGTCAGTTTCTCGCCCGCGGCGGCGGGCGTGGTCGCCAGCCGCACGGGTTTGACGGTGGGATCGGTGATCCGGGTGGCGAGCCTGACCAGGACCAGGTCGCGGTCGGCGTGCGGGACGAGCCAGACGGCCTGCTGGACGCTCCCGTTGGTCTGTGTCAGGTCGGTGCGGCCGACGGTGACGGTGGTGGTGACGGCGGGTTTGCCTGCGGGGAGCTTGCCGTCCGCGGCGAAGCAGGTGGCCGCGGTCAGCACCCACTGCGGGTCGACGAGGGTGCCGGTGCAGGCGGTCTGTTCACCGACGTTGACCTTCGCAACGTAGTTCAGCTGTGCCGGGGCGTCGACTCCGCCCAGCGCCGCGGCCGTGGTGGT
>NZ_RPDJ01000138.1 GCF_004023625.1 Streptomyces cavernae
CCCGCGGAGCGGGTATTGCAGCGGCAAGCCGCTGCAAAGTGAATGACTCCGCTAACGCTCCGTCAAATTCCCGCGCAAGCGCGGGAATTGAATTCCGTAAACGGAATTCCAACCGCAATGCAATTCCCGCAAGCGGGAATTGGAGGCACCCGCGCAAGCGCGGTTGCCGATGCTGGCAGCAAGGGGCGAGTGCATCACGTGCGGCACTGTGTAGCGATTGGGATTCCAGGCCACCACCCCCAGACAGTTGACGAACCATCCGACCCGAACCCCGCACACCCCGACACCGTGACGGGCTCCGCTACGCTCCACCCGAACCGATTCCCCAACTCCCCCACCCCCTACCGTCACCCTCACCAATACCCCACCAGCCTACAACCCAACCCACCGCAACCGATGCGGCATGACGAAGCATCAACCCGACACGGCAAGCGGACACACCCGAAATGCATCACCCGTAGGCACTGTGTAGTGATTGGGCGCAGCGCGCACCACCATCTAACCCGGAGAAAAACCCACCGGAAGAATTCCGAATTACAGGAGTCGAATACCCCGACCACAGAACAGAACCCCCGAATTCAGAAAGCCGGAATACAGCGAACGGAGGCACCGGAGCCGAACGGCCCCCAGGGCC
>NZ_RPDJ01000139.1 GCF_004023625.1 Streptomyces cavernae
ACTCAGCCGCGAGTTGGAGGCGACCAGCGCGAAGCTGGCCGAGTCCCGGGAGCGCGAGCGCGCCCTTGAGTCCTCCCGCCGTGAACTCGTCGCCTGGATCTCGCACGATCTGCGCACGCCGCTCGCGGGCCTGCGTGCGATGGCCGAGGCGCTGGAGGACGGCGTCGCCGCCGACCCCGGCCGCTATCTGAAACAGATCCGCACCGAGGTCGAACACCTCAACGACATGGTGGGCGACCTCTTCGAACTCTCCCGCATCCATGCCGGAACCCTGGCTCTGTCGCTCTCTCGGATGTCCGTCTACGACCTGGTCGGTGATGCCCTCGCCGGGGCGGATCCGCTGGCCCGCGAACACGGGGTGCGACTGGTCGGGGATCGTGTGGAGCCGGTTCCGGTGGAGGTGGACGGCAGGGAGATGAGCCGCGTGCTGGGCAACCTCCTGGTCAACGCGATCCGGCGAACGCCCACGGACGGCACCGTCATGGTGGCCGCGGAACGCCTGCCCGACGGCGTGCTGCTGTCCGTGACGGACGGCTGCGGCGGCATCCCCGAGGAGGTTCTGCCGCGCGTCTTCGACACCGGCTGGCGCGGCACCCACGCCCGTACTCCGCCCGCCGGGGCCGGAC
>NZ_RPDJ01000140.1 GCF_004023625.1 Streptomyces cavernae
TCGACGGCACGGTGGCGGCGGTGCAGGGAGCCGATGACCTCGCCCGTGGCGGCGTTGAGCGCCGCGAACAAGGTGGTGACGCCGCCGCGCAGGTAGTCGTGGGTGCGGCGCTCGGGCATGCCGGGCATCATCGGCAGCACCGGGGCCGAGCGGTCCAGCGCCTGTATCTGGGACTTCTCGTCGACGCAGAGCACGATGGCGCGCTCGGGCGGATCCAGGTACAGGCCCACCACGTCGCGGACCTTCTCAATGAACTGCGGGTCCTTGCTCAGCTTGAAGGTGTCGACCTGGTGCGGCTTGAGGCCGAAGGTGCGCCAGATCCGCGAGACCGTCGACTGGCTCAGCCCGCTCTGCTTCGCCATCTCGCGGGTGGACCAGTGCGTGGCACCCTTCGGAGTCGTCTCCAGGGTCCGCACGATCACGTCCTCGACGTGCTCGTCGGTCACCGTGCGGGCAGGCCCTGGCCGTTTCTCGTCGGCCAGGCCCTCAAGCCGACCGGCCGCGAACCGCTTCCGCCACGTGGCCACCGTGGTCGGATGGATGCCGAGGTCGGCGCCGACCTGGGTGTTCGACAGCCCGT
>NZ_RPDJ01000141.1 GCF_004023625.1 Streptomyces cavernae
CACGGACCCCGATGCCGACTTCGCGGACTTCGTCACCGCGCACTGGCCCCGGCTGGTCAGATGCGCCTACCTGCTCACCGGCGACTTCCACGAGGCCGAAGACCTGGTCCAGAGCACCCTGGTCAAGCTGCACGGACGGTGGAGCCAGGTCGGCCGGCGCCCCGGGACCGGGACCTACGTGCGCAGGTCCCTGGTGAACAACAACCGCAGCCACCACCGCAAGCGGCGCGTGGCACACCTGCTGACGGCACTGCTGCCCGACACCCCCGTCACCGACCGGACGGACGGACTCGAGCACCGCGACGCACTGGTGGAGGCGCTGGCCACGCTCCCGGAGCGGCAGCGGGCCGTGGTGATCCTGCGCTACTGGGACGACCTCGGCGAAAGCGAGGTCGCCGCGGTGCTGCGGTGCTCGGTCGGCACGGTGAAGAGCCAGGCGGCACGAGGGCTGGCCAAACTGCGCTCGCACCCGGCGCTCGCCGCCCACAAAACGAAAACGGTGGA